>NZ_AUUA01000001.1 GCF_000439085.1 Leminorella grimontii ATCC 33999 = DSM 5078
CCTGCCGTAAAGAATGGGCATCAGGTATGCCAATTAACTTTCTATATATATCACTCATAACTATCACCTATAAAAAATAAAGAGACTTAACTATGGCGCTCACTGACAAACAAGAAATGTTTTGTCGCGAGTACCTCATCGATTTAAATGCCACACAAGCGGCTATTCGGGCGGGGTATAGCGATAAGACCGCAAACCGCACCGCGTCAGAAAACATGTCAAAACCTGACGTACAATCTAGGATCGCCGAACTAAAAGCTGAGCGCAACGATCGCGTCGATATTGATGCTGAATATGTGTTGCGTCGCTTGGTTGAAATAGACCAAATGGACGTACTCGATATTCTTACTGAATCTGGAGACCTGAAGCCGGTGGCTCAGTGGCCTAAGTTGTGGCGAACCACTCTATCTGGGTTGGATATCATTGCAATGGCGAGTGAGGGAAACACGGCGGCGCTACTAAAGAAAATAAAATGGCCGGACAAAGTGAAGAACCTCGAATTGCTCGGCAAGCACGTAAGCGTTCAGGCATTCAAAGAGCAGGTTGAGCAGAAAGTCACTGCAACGCACAACATCATGCCCGTACCGTCGTGTAATAACGTAGATGAGTGGGAAAAAGCGGCTCAACAACAGCAAAGCGAGGTTCTTGGTGGATGAATTACAAAGCAGTATGGAAACCACTACCAGGCTCGCAATCACTGGCGTTGAGCTGTCCGTGCAATGAAATCTTATATGAGGGAACGCGGGGGCCTGGTAAAACTGCCGCCCAATTAGCTCGTTTCCGGCGGCTTGTTGGTTTGGGTTATGGCTCATTCTGGCGTGGCGTGATATTCGACACTGAGTATAAGAACCTTACCGACATCATCACGCAGTCAAAGCGCATGTATCGGCTCTTCGGCGATGGCGCTCGCTTCCTCGCTTCAGCGTCAGAGTTGCGGTGGATATGGCCGACTGGCGAAGAGTTACTTTTTCGCTTCGGTAAAGAAGAAAGTGATTATTGGGATTATCACGGGCAAGAGTTCCCATTCATCGGCTTCAACGAGCTGACAAAGCAACAGTCATCCGAATTCTACGAAATGATGTTCTCTTGTCGGCGATCTTCGTTCAGGCCGGAAGACTATCCGCTTGAAGATGGTACGTTGCTTAAGCCGATCCCGCTGGAGACTTTCAGCACAACAAACCCATTCGGCATCGGCCATACATGGGTAAAGAAACGCTTTATCGAGCCAGCGCCACGCGGAACCGTCCAGCGTGATATTCAGATGGTATTCAACCCACAAACTGAGCGTGAAGAAGAGATAACGCTGACCCGCGTCGCCATTCATGGTTCGTTTAAAGAAAACCCATACCTCGATCCGCAATACATAGCAACGCTGATGTCCATCAAAGACCCTAACAGGAAAAAAGCGTGGGTAGAAGGTTCATGGGACGTCACCAGCGGCGGGCGATTTGACCACCTGTGGAATGAATCGCTGCACGTCATTAAGCCGTTTCAAATACCGGATAGCTGGACTGTTGACCGCTCCCACGATTGGGGGGAGTCAAAACCATTCTCTAACCTGTGGTGGGCACGTACCGATGGCACTGCTGCGACGCTGCCGGATGGGCGTCAATTCTGCCCGCCTGCTGGTTCTCTGATTCTGATTGGCGAATGGTACGGTTGTCCGCCTGACGAACTGAACAAAGGTCTAAATATGTCATCAACCAACGTTGCTAAAGGTGTTGCGTGGATTGATAAGCGATTGACCGGAGAGGAAGCAGACGAGCCAGAGGAAATTAAACTCGACGGAGTGACACAAGGTCAGCTTCACATCATGCCTGATATTTGCAAAAAAGTTATACCCGGACCCGCTGATAGTGCCATTTACAACACTGGCGATGATGAGCTTTCAATAGCACAGAAGATGGAAGCACAGGGCGTTAAATGGGTTGAGGCTAACAAAAAGCCCGGCTCTCGCGTTAACGGTGCTGCATTGTTTGCCGACATGCTGGAGGCGGCAGTTGAAGGGGAAAAACTGGAATCAGGTATTCCCGAAAAGCCAGCATTTTACGTTTTCGACTACTGCCGAGGCTGGATTAGCCGCATCCCGGTGCTGGTTCGCGACAGCAAGAATCCCGATGACGTGGATACCCAGCAAGAAGACCACGATTGGGATGGTACGCGCTATGAAGTGCTTCACAACCCGCCCAAACCTCCAAAACCAATCAAATTTAAATGGGCTTAACCATGTCAGATTTAAACATCAACTATCATCATCCTGCATGGGCAGAATTCCAGCCGGAATGGGACATGATCGGCGACTGCGTTGATGGTGAGCGCAAAATCAAAAAAGCCGGGAAGAAATATCTCCCGCATCCAAGCGATGATAGCGCAAGCGATGATCCAACAGGGAGCCGTTATGAGTCTTATAAAAAGCGCGCTGCATTTGTTAACGCAACCGGGCGGACATTATCTGGCCTCATCGGGATAGCTTTTAGCAAGCAACCTGTTATTGAGCTTAAAGGCGGCATTGAAGGCCTTAATAGTGATGCTGATGGTGAAGGGCAACCTTTGTCTCAATTAATTCGTGACGCACTATCACAGAATCTTAAACGTGGTCGGGCAGGGGTTTTAGCTGATTTTACTGGCTCTGGAATACAGTCTCAAGCCGAAAAAGGCCGCCCCATTCTCAGACTGTTCACCGCAAAGCAGATTATCAACTGGCGAGTGACTAACGGGAAAACTTCACTCGTTGTTGTGAAATACGAAGAGCCAGAAGACGACCATCGCGGCTTTGAGTTGGCGATGAAGAAGTATTGGATAGAACTGCGGCTGGTTAATGGCGTGGCGCATTGGCGAAAATGGGAACAAGGTACAGATTCAATCACAGGGACTGAATTAACTCCATTCACGGATGCCAGTAATATTCCGCTTTCCGAGTTACCGTGGGCGTGGATTGGTTCATCAAACAATGACCATACGCCAGATTCGCCACCGTTGGCCGATATCGCTTATCTCAATATTAAGCATTATCAATGTGAGGCTGACCTTGCTGAAGCCGCTCACACAGTTGGGCAGCCAATGGTTGGTCTTACTGGGCTGACGAATGACTGGGTTAATGATCATCTTCAAGATGGTTTTGTAGTGGGGTCAAGAAAGGGCGTCATGCTTCCAGTTGGTGGTGATTTGAAATTCGCCCAGCCAGAAGACCGAAATCTGATTCTTTCCGTAGCAGAACGCAGGGAAAAACAGATGGCGATGCTTGGAGCGAAGCTTGTTGAGCGTAACACATCAGCGAGAACCGCAGCGCAGGCAACTGATGAGGCTCAAACAGATAATTCGGTATTATCACTGTGTGCCGGCAACGTAGAGCAGGCCATTCATCGCGCTCTGGACTTCGCCATCCTCTTCGCTGGTGGTGGAGAATATACAGTAACGCTCAATAAGCAGTATGAAATAGCTCAGTTGGACAGTCAGGCAATTACTGCTCTGATGGCGGCCGTTCAGTCAGGAAACATGCGCGTAATTGACTTCATCAGGTATCAGCAGCGTGTCGGACTCGTTCCGCAGGATGAAAGAGCTGAGGATATTGAGCAGGAATTGAAAGATGCTGAGCCGACATTTACAGGCATAACCAATGATGACAATCAACGAAGCGTTACAGAGTGAGGCAATAGCTCATCGACTATGCCTAACGCGATACGAGCTAAACGTCGCTGGGAAGATGCTGAGGGTACTCAACGATGCGGATGCAGAATTGAGCGCTCGTCTGTTAATCGCTCTGGAAGAACTGCCGAGAGGTAATTTCACCACAGATCGCATAGTTTCAATGCTGGATAGTGTCAGGGAGCTTAACAGAGAGTTCATTGGAACGTGGTATTCCTCACTGACTGATGAGCTTCTAGCTTTTTCTGAGTATGAATCGGGGTATCAGTACAGCCTGTTTAACGCTCTGCTCCCTGATGCGGTTAGGCAGAAATATCCGCTGTTCTCCATTACGTCTCAGCAAGTGTATGCAGCAGCTACGGCTGAACCATTTCAGGGAAGGCTACTGAAAGACTGGGCTGATAACCTCGAAGCCGACCGAATCACCCGAATTGCTAACGCGGTGCGCAACGGTTTTCTTCTCGGCGACACTAATGAGCAGATTGTGCGTAATGTTCGTGGTACGAAAGCGAGAGGTTACAAGGACGGTGCGCTGGAAGCCAGCAGAAGAAACGCTTCAGCTGTCGTCAGAACAGCCGTATCGCACACCGCCGCCGTTGCCCGAGATGAATTTGCAGCACAAAACAGCGATTACATCAAAGGCAAGAAGTGGCTCAGCACGCTCGATACGCGCACAACTGAGCAGTGCGTTATCCGCGACGGCAAACGTTACACGATGGATGGCAAACCGGTAGGCCACAGAATACCGTATGGCGCTGGACCCGGGAGGTTGCACTGGTGTTGCAGGTCAACAGAGACACTCATTACCAAATCGTGGCGTGAGATGGGGATCGACATCGACGAAATGCCACCCGGTACCCGTGCGTCAATGGACGGGCAGGTTCCGGCGGACACGACGTACCTTGAATGGCTGAAAAATCAGTCGGCCGCGCGTCAGGATGAAATACTTGGCCCGACGCGGGCGAAGTTAATGCGCGATGGTGGCATGGCTCCGGAGTCGTTTTATACAGACAAAGGCAAGTTCCTCACTATTGAGCAACTCAAAAAACTGGACGCGAAGGCGTTCGAAGAGGCCGGATTATAGTCAGCGACATAGTCCCGGCAAACAATCACAGCCCTGGCACATCGCCGGGGTTTTTTATTGCACGGAATCAGCGATTCCAACAACGACCAGAGGTCAAAAATGTTTAAGTTTAAAATTACCAAAGACGAGTTTGACGCCCTTGATGATAGCCAGAAGCCAATGTATGTCGAGGGTGGCGACGGTTACCAGTTAGCGATTGACGGGCTTCCTGATGTGTCAGGGCTTGAGAAAAAAGTAAATGAACTGCTGGGCGAGAAGAAGTCAGAGCAGGAAAAACGCCGTCAGGCTGAAGAAGAAGCAAAAAAGGCAGCTGAAGAGCAGGCTCGTAAAAAGGGCGACATTGAAGCTCTGGAAAAAAGTTGGCAAGAAAAGCTATCAACCAGAGAGCAAGAACTTCTGGGGCAGGTTCAGGAGAAAGATAAGCTGCTGAATACTCTGCTGGTAGATAACGTGGCTCAAAGTATTGCTACGAAACTAGCTGGCGATAGTGCTGAAATTCTTTTACCGCACATCAAAGGTCGGCTTATTGTTGAAGATGGTAAAACCCGTGTCATTGATGCTAGTGGCAACCCATCAGCAGCCACGCTAGAAGACTTGGAGAAAGAATTCAAAAACAACAAGTTGTTCGCTCCTGTTGTTATTGGCAGTAAGGCATCCGGCACCGGCGGTAAAGGCGGCCTGACCATCGCTCGCGGCGAAGGCAAAAAATGGAATGACTACACCGAAGCTGAGCGAATTCAGCTATTCAAAGAAGACCCTGAAGCATTTAAAGCACTTCAGGCAACTCAGAACCAATAAGAGGTAACGCCGCATGGCAACCATCGCAACACAAATTTCCGATATTTTTATCGGTGAGTATTATCAGTCTATCGCACCGGTCAACAGCCCGGAAAAGACCGCTGTATACGAGTCCGGTATCATAACCCGCCTTTCTGCTCTTGATGCTGTGGCGAGTAACGGTCAGGGTACTGCGACCATCAGCTACTGGCAGGATCTGGACGCTGACGAAGCGCCAAACGCCTCCACCGATAACCCGGATCAGATTGGCAAGGTTGGCAAAGCCACTCAGGGTAGCATGCGTGCCCGCACTCTGTACCTGAACAAAGGCTATGGCGTAGCTGACCTCGCGTCAGAACTGGCGAACAGCGACCCGATGACGCAGATCCGTAACCGCTTCGGCACCTACTGGACCCGTCAGTGGCAGCGCTATCTGATTGGCGCGGCTCGTGGCATCATCGCCTCCAATATCGCCAACGATGATGGTGACATGGTGATCACCGAAGGTGCTTCTCTGGCGGAATCCTTTCAAGACGCCGCATTCACCGCTGGTGACGCCGCAGATCAGTTCTCCGCGATTGGTGTTCATTCCTCCATCATGAACCGCATGGTGAAGAAGAACCTGATTGAGTACCTGCGCGATTCAACCGGGCAAATCATTCTTGCCACCTATCTTGGCAAGCCGATTTTCATGGACGACAGTCTGAAAACCGCTGACGGTGGCTTTATGTCGCTGTTCTTCGGCTCCGGCGCGTTCGGCTACGGCGTTGGTGCTCCGAAAGTTCCGGTGGAGCTTCAGCGCAAACCAGACGGCGGTAACGGTGGTGGTGCTGAGATTCTGTGGGAGCGTAAGACCTACATTATCCAGCCTGCCGGGTTTAGCTGGAAAGGTGAAGACGACCAGAACAAAACGCCGTCCTACACCGAAATGGCTAATGCTGCTAACTGGGATCGCGTCTTCGACCGTAAGCAGGTGCCGTTTGCTGCCGTGCTGTCTCCGGCGTCTGGCTCTTAATCGACAAGGGGCGTAATGCCCCTTTCTTTAATCCGCAAGGAAAAGGAGGGCGCAGTGTCGTCAGTGAAAGTGGTAATCGATGGAATAAACTACGTCCCTAGCAGTGACTCAAGTCGCATTGGCGTGTGCATTACCACCCACAATCGCGCTGACGTCCTCAAGCTAGCGCTGGCGCAGCATCAGCAGTTTTTACCGCCCGGCGCGCTGGTGGTTGTCATTGATGATGGGTCAACTAAACCGGTGGTGGTACCTGACGGTGTTACGCTGATCCGCCACGAAAAATCGCTGGGTATTGTTGCGGCAAAGAATAGAAGTATCGAAGTGCTGATGGATGCAGGGTGCGAGCATCTTTTCCTGTGGGACGATGATGCATGGCCGATTACCGATGGCTGGCACCTGCCTTATATCGAGTCACCAGAGCCACATCTAGCTTATCAGTTTCTTGACCTTGCCGGGCCACGCAAGCTTAATGATTTGGCTGTGCTTTATCGCGATGATAAGCACGTGGCATACACAGGGCAACGCGGTGTGATGCTGTATTACCATCGCAGTGCTATCGAGCGTGTTGGCGGGTTCGACTGGATTTACGGGCGCGGCATGTATGAACATCCGGACCTGGCGTTACGTATCCACAACGCCGGACTGACGACATGGGCATTTGCTGACGTTACCGGATCGGAAAAGCTGATTCATTCTCTGGATGAACATGATGATGTGGTCCGCTCGGTTTCACGTCCTGACCGTGAGGTGCAGGTTAAACGCAATGTGGGTATTTATAACGCCCGCCGTGACAGTGACTATACCGCGTATGTGGAATACAGGAAGCAGCGTGACGTTGTGATCACAACGCTGCTGACTAGCCAGCCTGACCCTCAGCGTGGCGCGAGGATGACGCCTGACGCTGCCCTGCTGGAGAAATGGGCGGTATCCATCAAAGGTGCCGACGCTGTTGTGCTGGCAGACGAACTCACTGTTGCACCATCCGGAGCGCAACTGGTGACGGTTCCGGCAGCGGATATGAGCGTCTACCTCCTGCGCTGGCTGCACATTTACCGCTGGCTGCGCGGACATCCTGAGTACCGTTTCGTCTGGTGTACCGATGGCACTGATGTTGAAATGCTCTCCCCGCCGTGGGATGAAATGGAGCCAGGTAAAATCTACGTTGGTTCTGAGCCAAAAACCTACGCTGATGACTGGATGTTAAAGCATCATCACGGTCGCGTTTATTCTGAATTTCTTCATGAACATCAAGGTGATACCCTGCTTAATGCCGGATTGCTGGGTGGTCTGCTCGAGGATGTAATGGAGTTCGCTCACCGCATCATCCGGCTGCATTTCCGCATTGAGAGTCATCGCTTCTGGAAAATGGAAACGGCACCGACAACAGCAGTTGATATGGGGGCTTTCGGTATCGTGGCGAAGTCATTCGGTGATCGGATAGTAACGGGCCCGCGCATCCACACAGTGTTCAAGTCTGATGGTGTCGGTAAGGAGTACGCCTTTTGGAAACACAAGTGAAGTTCGTGGTGCTTGGTCATCATAGCCGAAGACGACAGGCTGAAACGCTGGCAGGGATTTTCGATGCGCATCTGCTTATTGATGAAGCAAATGACGGGGCTAATGCCGCACATCGCCGTGCGCTGGAGTGGGCCGCACAACAGCATTGTCGCGTGATTATCATGGAAGATGACGCGTTACCGGTTCATGGTTCAGATGAAATGTTCCGGTACTGGGTGAACCGCTTCCCTGACGATTTTATTAGTTTTTACCTAGGCACCGGACGTCCACCTCAGTATCAGCGGCAGATAGCGACAAAACTGATAGACGCAGACAAGCATAAAGGGGATTACATTGAGTTTGAGCGCCTTATTCACGGTGTTTGTTACAGCCCACCCCAACATAGTATCAGTCGTATTCTTGATAACTGGGATGCTTTGAAAGCTGCTGATTATGCCGTTGGTGATGCGTACGGCGGCAGGGTCATCTATCCGTGTTACTCGCTGGTGGATCACGCTGACGGTGACCCTGTTGAACAACATCCTGATAATGAACCGAGAACAGAACGCCGCCGGGCGTGGCGGCTGGCAATCTTCCCGGTAATGAGGGCATCATGATTAAAACAAACCCGGCATCACCAGATTTCAACAGCTATGTCAGCATTGACGATCTTAAGGAATTTACGGCAGCCAGAGGCTACGAAATCTCTAATGACAATGCGGAACTGGAGCGCCTGCTGATACAGGCAATGGATTATCTGGAGTCACTTACATGGAAAGGTCGAAGAACTGACCCGGAACAACCGCTTTCATGGCCGCGCATGGGTATTTATATTGAAGGAAGCGCCATTGATGTAAATACCATTCCGTTACGGGTTAAGCAAGCACAGTGCCGACTCGCAGTTGAAGCGCAGGAAACCGACTTAAACCCCACTAAATCAGGTGGAGCCGTGACGCTTGAGCGGGTGGAAGGTGCGGTTACTGTACAGTACGACGGCTCAAGCAATGACGGTACTGTTACGTTTCCTTGGCTGAATGGCCTACTTCGCGGGCTATATGGTGGCTCTTCGGCGTTTAACTTCGATGTGAGACGTGGCTGATGGCAATTAATTACCTGCGAATGCAGAAGACCGCCACGCGGCTGGTGACTGAAAACGGAGCAGAGTACAGCGTGACGCGCACTACTCCACCGCAAATGGTTAATGGCATCGAAATCCCCGGCGGCAAGTCAACATTTGTCGCGGTCGGCGTAAAAGCTGAATATTCACCACACGAAATTGACGGAACGGTCATCCTTACTGGCGACATTCGAGTGACGTTTAAGGCCGAGCCTGAAATCAAAGTCGGTGATGTGGTCGATATTGACAGTGTGAAATGGCGTGTTATGCAGCCTAATCCGATAAAGCCTGCATCGCTGGTGCTTTGTTATAAAGCGCAGCTAAGGAGGGTGAATGGGTGAGAATGGGGAATTTACTCTGGATGTTAAGGCGTTCGTTGAAGCAACAAAGCGAGATATGCTGGATGTTACCAAAAAAGCGATGATTGATGTCTCGAATCGTGTTGTCGATATGTCACCCGTAGATACTGGCAGGTTCCGATCAAACTGGGAAATTGGTCAGGATGTAGTTCCTGATACTTACTCTCCGGAAATAGGCCCATACCCTAGGCCGCCAGAAATTAAAGCCAGGCTGAAAGCGCAGGTGGATGAGATCAGCCAAGGTGCGAACTTTATTTTCCTTGCCAACACGTTACCTTACTCCTACCGACTTGAAATGGAAGGGTGGTCAAAGCAGGCCCCCGCCGGAATGCTTCGTGTTGTGGTTCCTGAGTTTCAAACCTATCTCGACAAGGCGGCAAGGGAGATTAAAAACCGATGAACCAAACCACAATCACTCAGGTGCTGGAGTCGAAGTTGTCCGCTGTTGCTGATGAACTTGGGTTGCGTATTGCATGGGATAACATTGAATTTACTCCTGACGACAATATCTATCTCCAGTCTCATGTTCTACCGTCTATGACCGTCAGTAATGACCTTGGCGGGCAGATGCGAATATGGCGGGGAGTGTTTCAGGTTGATGTCTGCGCCCCTGTGGCGTCAGGAAAGGCTGGCGTGATTAAGGTAGCTGATAATGTGGTAGCTGCCTTTCCATTCAATATGGAGCTTTCTAGCGGCGTTTATATCAATTCTGTACCGAGTCAGTATCCAGCGCTTATTTCAGGAACTACCTACAAAATCCCTATCAGCATGAACTATCGGGTCGATGACGGCCTGTAATGACCAAAATCTTTAACCAAACCGCCTAATCGGCGGTTTTTTATTAATATCTGGAGATTTATTTATGGCTTTTGCATTACCTAATGGCTCAGGTGTATATCTTGCGTCTGAATATGAGGACCTGGTGTCTTTTACTGATATTACAAACGCGCAAAATGCAGTGGTTACTATCAGCGATGAGGGCGCTTTTTCAGCGGGTGATATTGTACAAATCGCGTCGTTATGGTCTGGCATCGACAACGTAGTCGCGCGAGTTCTTTCTGCGTCGGGCTCTTCGGTCACGCTGGAGAATGTTGATACTACAAATGAGAAGCGCTATCCAGTCGGCGGCGGTGGTGGCAGCCTTAAAAAGGTAACTAGTTGGGTTGAGTTACCTCAAATTACGGAGGTTTCTTCTTCTGGGGGGGAACAAAACACTGTACAGATACAATTCCTCAGTGATGATACGCAACGTAACTTGAACACCTTCAAATCAGCCCGTTCTCAGACTTACACCATTGCGCACGACTCAGGATTGCCAATTTACGATTTGCTTCGTGAATATGACTACAACAACGACACGTTAGCGGTTTACATGTATGTACCGAAAGCCAAAGAAACTCGCTATTGGTCTGGAACTGTTTCGTTCAGCGATACAGTTACCACGTCAATCAACCAAGTGGAAACTGTTAACGTCGTTATTAACGTTCAGTCACCGGCAGTTACGTTCTACAAAGACGAAAAAATCAATCAGGGCAGCTAATACAATTTTGCCTCGGAAGAGGACTTATAAGGTAATAACTCATGTCATTAAAATTTAGTCTTAATCCAAACCCAACCTTTAAGTTGGAAGTCACTATCCCGCGACCAGGTGATGACGGAGGGCTTGTTAAGCTGACCGTTCGCCATAAAACGCGAAAACAGCTTGCTGAGCTGGAGAAAAAACTGAAAGGCGATGCGGAAAATGCCGTAGAAAAGGGCGACTATAGCAACGAAGCTGCTGTTGATTATTTGGAGCAGGTAATTGAAAGCTGGAATATTGACGCCGAATTCAATCGCGAAACGCTTTCTCTGCTGTTGGATAACTATCCGCGAGCCTTTGATTCTATCGTATCTGCATACACGAAAGAGCTGTATTCAATCCGCGAAAAAAACTAACAGCGCTTGCCGAGGCGTGTTTTACGCCTGAACCCTCAGCAGAAGAGCTTGCTGCGTTCTGCATGACCCCAGATGATCTTGAAGAGATAGAGATTGATGTCTTACCCGATGTATGGGCGTCATTTCTACTGTTTCGTGACATGTTCACTCAATGGCGAACGGGGGTGGGGGGAGTTACTGGGTTGGACTATAACGTCCTTCCCTGGCTTATGAGGGTTCACAAAATAACCGATAAGGCAAGCGCTCTGGAAGACATTCGGATTATGGAAGATGCAGCGCTTCGGACTATCCACAAAAACCAACAGTAACAGCCCCGTCACCCGATGGGGCTTTTTATTTCCGCGCATTCGCGTGTGCACATCCCAAAGAGAGCTTTCCGTAGTGTGAGTCTGAGGTAGGGCGGTGGATTACATCGTTCCGCTCTCGGCTGCCCATATCTACGCGAACAGGCTCGCACTACTGAAAGGTAAATACGATGTCTAATATTATCCCTATGAATTACGATGACCGTTCATTCCCTTTTGCTTCTGACTGCTGGTTTAATGCTACCGTGGCAGCAAAGCATCACGGAAGGAAAGTCACTGAGTGGTTACGCCTCCCATCCACAAGAGAATACATGGCGGAACTATGTCAAGAGCTTGGTGTGGAGGGGGGTAATTTTAAAGGTGGGAAAATCCCACCTTTAGTTCGTGTCGAGAAAGGACGCTATGGTGGCACTTGGCTTCACCCAGAATTAGCAGTTGAGTTCGCCCGTTGGTTATCTGCAAAATTCGCCCGCGCCTGTGACCGTCACATAAAAAATCTACTCCTGAGCAAAAACTTTCAGCTCACAGAAGAGCAGATTGTCGGCCTAATGGTTTGTCAGCAGCCTACATCGTGGGAAAAACGATTCAAAGAGCCGTTCTACCTAGCCCTGTCAAAAATGTCCGGGCTTCCATATTTTGGTCATGTTGGTGGCTGTCCGGCGTTGTTCGGACAGATTACATCTCGATGGGTATATGGTGTAGCACTTCCTGATTACGTCTATCAGGTCGCCAAACGGGCAGCAGGTGACAGTGGAGAAAAAATTCACCAGCACCTCAAGCCAGATGCGCTGGAAAAGGTTGAGCATCAGCTTGTTGCCGTCACTAACATTGCCAGTTGTAGTATTGACCAGAAGGATTTTGAAGCCCGTTGCATGTCGGCTTTTCCGGTAAAGGGACAGATGAAACTTCTATATGCAGCTGCATGATCATGAATAACCGTTTGACATCCCCTCGCCCTTCAAGGCCGGGAGGATGTCAATACAGGAGATTGGATTGTGAAAGCTTTACGCCTCCTAGAAAAAAGCAAACCATTAAAAAAGATAATCTATTCTTTTATCGCGCTGTCGGTGTACTACATCACGCCAATGATGTTAACGGCGATAGCTGAGTTACTGAAGGCATTGAAATAATTATCGTCCGGCGATGAGGTAATGATGAAAATCTTCACTGCGGTAATGCACAAAAATAGTTTTTTCATTCACGCTGATACACGGGAGGACTTTTGGGTTCTTTTAAGTAAAACTCTTGGATGGGGGAGGTTTCAGCTCATCCGCGAGTCTGACGAATTCAGCCAGAATGGAGGGCTGTTTGAATTAACCGAATTGCGTTCGGCAGATTCATCACCCCCTGAGTCAGTAGTTGTAGGGTCAAATGTTTTATGGCGTCTGCCGGAAGCTCTCGAAGTTTTGAAACGACACTCGCCTTCTCTGATTCCGGAAGACTGGAAAGCGCAATAAGGTTTTCTATCGCAACAATAGTATCATTGTGCAGACGGATGGTTTGCACTCTCAGTATTGCACTCAGGCCGCCATCGTTAAGTAAGAAGTCAATTCCATCATGCGTGATGGCGCATGTATGGCTGTTAAAAATGTACTCTATTCCTTCGCTGGTCTGGCTTACGGCAAACGGCTTCGATACCAGCCCATGCATTTGAAGATAGAGCATGCATGCAACAAAGTGGTCGTAACTCTGAAATTTACCGATTAATTCCTGCTCCTGCTCATCCGTAAGGTGGCGTGGGGCCGCGTTAACCAGTGCGTTCAGGATTTCTAGCTGCAATGCCCGGTCATATTTTTCTTTTATATCCATCATGCGCCCCGTGTTATTTATTTCAGGTAAGCCACAGAGGATTCACTTTCTCATCGTTAACTGTATGAGTCAAACTTGATTGCAACTGCATGTTGTTCGAGACATTGAAACAATGCTGAAGGCTCGAGATATTTATTAGCGAAACCTACACAAAAAGTGTAGGTCGCAAAAATGATACTGAAATGGTAGGGATTGCGGCTCCAGTTACAGAGCCGCGCGGTTAGTTAAAATGCCGAGTACTGATTTAAGCCGAGGCGACGATGGGCGGTGTCGAATTCATCCTCAAGGCTTGCTAGGCGATTGGCAGCAAGAACTCCCGATGCCAGATGTTCATAGATGAGCATTCCCGCAGGTGAACCCAAGCCAGATAGGTGCTCTGCAATTTGGTACTCCCTGAAAATCTTGTATGCGCGAACGATTTTCTTTGTCAGCAGGTAAACATCATTTAGCTGGTGGTCGTCGAGCGTAACGCCTTCTTTGGGCGCTGGTAGTGTTTCTTTGCCGAGATATTCACCCTCAAGCGCGTTTAAGTATTCCACTGCCTCTGCAATCTGAGGTGGCGAGAGCTGCTGGATGGTATCTATCTCGAAGCGCTCATGGACCAATCGCCAGATGTCAGGGTAAATCTTGCCTAAGCCGGTAGTAATAAGGCGCTCTGCCGTTTGACGCAACGGTGTTAGTTGAGTGGCCGTTGATTGGCGTGGTTTTGGCGTGGCATAAGCTCCGGTTTTCCTAATTGATGGCAGAACTTCGGCTGTGACCCATTTACGAAAACGATGGGGTATTGAGCCTTTCTTCACGGCATCACGACACCGAAGGACGAGAGTATACATACCCGACTCGGAAATGATGCTTATTTCCTTTACTCGGTTGTCAAACATAGGCCGTTGGTCAAGCCCTATGTTAAACATAGACCTTTCATCTTCATCCAGTCTTTCAATTGCTTGCGTGACGTTCTGTATACTAAGAGCAGAACAAACATCTTGAGCCACGAACCAAGGAGCGCCATTATAATTAATCGCTCTGATGCTGTGAGATTCGAAGGTGAATGGAACTACAGAATGCTTAGCCATGATGACCTCGTTTAATTTTTTCGAATTACCACTATCGGAGTGGTGCCGGGAGGTTCGAAACGGCTAAACGAGACCGTGGACTTATTCCCCATTACTGGGTGTTGTATTCGTCGCCCTCCCGACATTGATCGGGGTGTGGCCGCGCATACGTCCACTAAATGACAGGCATAAAAAATCCAACGCTAACGGGGTTGGTTATGGCCGCGTTTAAGAGGTTTCGACACCTCGTGACGACTACATTACAGAGAGTGGGGCGATCTGTCAATAAAAGCAAGCATAATAATATTTGATTTGTGCTTGCTTGTTTATTTATACAGTGTTTATAATGCAAGCACATTTCACAACATGGTGCTTGCAAATGACGGAAGAGAAGAAAGGAGTAACCGGTAAGGCAAAAGGTGGTGTGGCTAGGGCGCAATCTTTGACTAAGGAACAACGCTCGGCTATCGCTAAGAAAGGCGCGGCAGCAAGATGGAAAGACAGGCCACTGAAAGCCACCCATAAAGGCAACTTCATGAATGAGTTTGGCATTGATGCTGAGTGCTACATTCTTGATAATGACAGTAAAACAGCGGTGGTAACAAAGACTGGCTTGGCTAAATTAATCGGCCTTGGCGAGCGCGTTAAAGATATTGATCGCGTATTAAACGCACAATATATGTCCAACTACGTTAGCGCAATTTTAATTGAAAAAATGGGAAAACCCTATATTTTTCAATGGGAGAACGATGGCGCAGTTTTAGGCTCTTTCACAGGCGGCCATGGGTACGATATTTCGGTTGTTATTGATATATGTAAAGCATTAACAGAAGCAAAAGATAATGGTGACCTACCTGAATCGCGTCTAAAGGCAGCGATACAAGCTCAACGTTTAGTTAATTCCGCAGCCAAAGTTGGTATCACTAATGTCGCATATGCCGTTGCCGGATTTAGGCCAGAAGTGCAACAGGTAATAGATTCCTTCAAGGCGTTTGTCAGAGAAGAGGCTAGGCAATATGAGAAAGAATTTCCTGACGAGCTTTACGAGGCATGGTATAGAATTTATCAACTTAACAAACCTGAACGTGGACGTCCGTTCCTTTTCAGTAAATTAACGAATGAACAAATCTATATCCCATTAGCTCGTAGCCAAGGGAAGATTTTGGATTTGGCGCGAAGAAATAAGGAAGAAAACGGGAAGCGGGGGGATAAAATTCACCAATTCCTAGCAGAAGTAGGTGTAAAGGCTCTAAAGCAGCAGATAGGTAAAGTCCTTGCTGTCTCTGAATTATTTGAGGGTCGGGAAGATTACGAATCTGCGCTTAATAAAGTAAATAAGTAATGGCAACCATCAAAACCCTCTCCGGAGGGTTTTTTTGTCAACTCTGACAGGTGATCGCAGAGCCTCTTGTTGGTATGATGGGACATCATAACAATGGGGGGTGAGTGTGAAGAAGATTATTGCAATTAGCATACTGGCGCTAATGCTTACAGGCTGCGATGAACCAAAGGTTGATACATCTACTGATGAAGCGATGAAAAAATCGCTTCAGAAAGTAAAAGAGTCTCTTCCTGAAAATAAAAGACAGGAGTTTACTGAAGCCACTTCTATTATAATGATGAATAGTGTCGACATGAAAGCTCTGATGTCCGGCGCATTCTCTGGAAACAGTGATGCGATCGCAGCGCAACAGGCTGAAAAAGCAAAGTCTGTTTTAAATGGTAAAACCGGTGAAGAAATCATCGATAAAGCCAAGATTATCTTAGCTGAGAGGACGCAGAGAGAGCGTCAGCAAGCGCTTGAAGAAATTACCGAACTACAACAAAAGAAAGCAGAATCACAAAAGGCGAAAGAATCGTTACGTAATTTTGTTGTTAACAAATCGCGTTTCTATTTTGAAAAACAAGAAATTGGTGGTTCGTGGCCAGTCATTGAACTAAGTGTAGAAAACAAGACAGGCAGCCCTATATCAAGAGCCTATTTCAAGGGAACCATTGCCTCACCTGGCCGCTCAATACCATGGCTTGTAGAATCTTTCAATTATCAGGTTCCAGGGGGATTAGAGCCTAGAGAGAAGGCTGATTGGCCTCTTTTACCAAACAGATTTTCCTCTTGGGGGGCAGTTAAAGCTCCTGAGGATGCGGTGTTCACAGTAGAGGTGGTGCGCCTTGATGGCCCGGATGGTAAGGCGCTGTTCAACTCTGAAATCTTTGATGAAGATGATCAAAGACGGCTTGAAATGCTGCAAAGTAAATACACTTCTCAATAATTTTATTATGTTTTTTAGCCGTGACCTCATAACGCCTAAGACCTCCGATCCAGCCAAATATAAACCACAAAATGTCAAGAATAAGTCCGGAGTGCTGCGTTAGGTGAATTGAGATGATGATTAAGAATATATTGAGGTGAGAATGAAAAAGATTGTGTTTGCTATCATATTGAGTCTATGTGCATCTTTACCAACCTACGGGAAGCCAACGATTGAAGCTCCGCTTGGGTTAAAATGGGGGATGACGAAGGATGAAGTAGAAAAGCATGCTGAAGAGCTAAGTTTACTAGAGAGGAAAGGGGATAGGCTTTCTTCCTACTATTTAAGAAATCCAGAAAAAATCATTGATGGTATGGATGGTTATTCTGTTTCAGTTGATGATAAATTTGGACTTGTTAGCGTAGAAATGCTGCAATCATTTAATAATGATGATAAAGGTACAAAAGTAAAAAGTCGGTATGATGTTATCAAAGAGGCACTATCAAAAAAATATGGGACTCCTTCCTTATTAGAGTATATAAATAATGAGCGCATTAGTTTTTATTCCTGCCTGAGAATTGATGGTTGTGGTAGCATGACGGCATTCTTTGATGGTAATAATGGGCAAGCTCTAATTTTAATTAACTCATCTGACGTTGACCGTGGAAATATATTTATCAGGTATAAAACACATGAGCTAGATAAAATAATGAGTGAACTAAAGAATAAAACCATCAATGAATTAAGTGACTCATTGTGATTTCGTGTTGATGGTACGCACCATATAGACTTACACCAACTCCCAACAAACCACCTCCGGGTGGTTTTTTTATGCCCGGAGAAACCCATGACAGAAGTTTCAAGTATAGTTCTACGCGCTGATGTTGCTGATATTCAGAGGGCAAGTTCTGAGCTTGATAAATTTCAGCAATCAGCAGAAAAATCAGCTAAAGCAGCGGATTCTTTTGGTGACTCAAATAAAACAGCGTCATCTAAAACAGATGAACTCACGGAATCCGTCAATGAAACTCATCGAAAGATGCGAGAGTTTGCTGAGAGGTTGCGTGCTTCTGAAATTGCCTCAGCTTCGCTAGGAGCAAAGCAGGATAAGTTGGCAGAATCCCTATTTAAGCAAATAGATGCAATAAAAAGTGTTGAGGGTGCAACCGCTAGGTTAAACGCTATTCAGGCAGAAATAGGGCAATCTAGACGTAAAGGGGCATTAGATGAAGGGAATTATGCCACTCTATTAGCCGAGACGCGAACTAAGCTATCTCAAGTAGAGAAGGCTGAAACTGTATTAGGCCAAGTTAGAGTAAACTTTTTAAGTCGCTTAAAAGAACAGGTTGCAGCCCAGCGCTTATCTAAGGATGAGTTACTTCGCTATAAAGCTGCCCAACTTGGGGTTAGTTCATCTGCTGAGATTTATATTAAAAAACTATCAGAATCAAATGGGGCTTTAAATCGGTTAAAAACAAACTCTATTTCTATGCGTCGAGAGCTTGGAATGTTGGCCGCACAGTTGGCTCGCGGAGATATTTCAGGTTTAAGAAGCTCATCAATTACGCTTGCAGGTCGTTCTGGGTTGCTAGAACAATTAACTTCACTTAGAGGTCTGGCTATTGGTGGAGTATTCGCTGGAATTGCGGGAGGGATTTTTGCTGTCTCTAAAGCGTATTTGGAGGGCTCCAAAGAATCTCAGGAATATAACAAGCAGCTAATTTTGACCGGGCATTACGCAGGGCAAACCACTGGACAGCTTCAGGAAATGGCTAGAGTCTTATCTGGCAGTGGAATAACTCAATCAAAAATGGCCGAATCATTGGCTAAGGTAATTGGGTCAGGGGCGTTTTATGGTGGTGATATTGGTGTGGTTGCTGGGGTTGCGGCGCGAATGGAGCGTGCCATAGGGCAATCTATTGATGAGACAGTAAAGCAATTTCAACGTTTGAGTGATGAGCCGGCGAAAGCCGTGCAGGAGCTTGATAAATCCTTACATTTCCTGACCGCTACTCAGTTGGATAATATCCTTGCTCTGGAAAATCAAGGGAGAGCATCAGAAGCCGCCAAGATTGCCATGAATGCTTATGCATCGGAAATGAATAAGCGCACCAGTGAAATAGCGGAAAACCTCGGATGGTTAGAAAAGGCATGGAATTTTGTTGGCGATGCGGCGACATCAGCATGGGATAAAATGCTTGGAATTGGCCGTGAACGAACGACAAAAGACAAGATCGCTGATATTGAAAGAACGCTTATTGACTTCCAATTAAATCCGGCAAAGGAAGGAGTTTATTCTTATGATACTGGGCTAACAGCCGAGGATTTAAGAAATGATTTAAAAAAATTAAAGGAACAGGATTTTTTAGAAAGCATTAGCGCAGCAAGGGAAAAAGCTGAGCGTGACGAAGATGAAAGACAGAAAAGACGAATAGCTCAAAACGATGCGTTACGAAAGACATTTGAAAACGCTGAAGAAAAACACCAGAGAAAAATTAATGAAATAAAAAATAAATATGCTTATGCCGATTCAGTAATTATAGATAAAGCCATTGAAGCTGAAAATAAACGCTATAAAGAAGAGCAGGAGAGAGAAAAACGAAAAGGAGCGTCCAGCGGCTCAAAATCCTACTCTGACGACGCAGCTACAAAACTGCTTCTTGAGTCGCAAAAACGCCTAGCTTCTTTACGAGAACAGTTCAGCGCCACGAACCAGCTTACTGAGCAGGAGAAACGGCTGGCTGAATTTTCTCAACAAATTACTGATCTGAAGGAAAAACGAACGCTTACCGCCGACCAGAAGAGCGTTTTGGCTAGAGCTGATGAAATTCAAAAATCATTGGAGCTTGAAGCTAGTGAATCCCGCCGATTGAAAAATGTGCAGGACATAGCAAAAGGGCATGAAACCGCGCTCAAATTCATTCAGCAGCAAGAAGCCTCCATGGCCGCCATGCAGAATAGCGCCGGACTTAGTAACCGAGAAGCTCAACGCAATCGGGAGCGGGAACAAACACAGATGATGAAGGCCTCGCCAGAAGACAGGGATTTAGCGCTCTCTAAGTTGGAGGAACGCTATAAGTTGGAGGATGAGCTTCGCGGTGATTGGTTAATGGGGGCAAAACACGGATGGAATGAATATCTGGACAGTGCCACTAACACTTATGCAGCGATATCAAGCGTCGCCCAATCCACTCTAAGCGGTATTTCTAACATGATGACCGACTTAGTAACGACAGGGACGGCGAGCTTTAAGCAATTCTCTATTTCTATCCTGAAGATGATAATTAACATCATCAACCAGCTGATGGTGGCGTTTGTTGTTCAAAAGGCAATGGGTTGGATTAATGCCTCATTCAATCCTCAAGGTGGTGGTGAAGGAAGTGCCAGTTTTGTTGGTCCAGTTCAGCAGAAATGGAGTGGCGGTTATACCGGAGACGGCGGGAAATACGAGCCAAAAGGCGTTGTACACGGTGGTGAGTTCGTTTTCACTAAAGAGGCGACGCAGGCAATCGGTGTAGGCAATCTCTACGCCATGATGCGGGGGGCGCAAGGATACGCTGACGGCGGGTTTGTTGGCAAAGCGCCGATGTATGGGTTAAATAGTAATGCCGGGGCGGGCAATACTCCGCAGATTAATGTGGACATATACATTGATAACAAAGGAAACTCGACATCGCAGACCTCAGCATCATCCAATGCCGCCGCTGTTGATAAAGCCCTGGGGGACCGAATTAAGTATGAGGTCAGTGAGGGGATTCGCAGGGCCCTAAAAAATGGTGGTCAGATCTACAATGCTTACCAAAGGTAATTAACATGAAAGATAGCTTTAATTTTAAGACCCGCAGTATTGAAGTTTTTGAAGATGATGGCAAGAAGGTGATTACAGCAGCAGTGGATGTCAGCATTGAGGATCTCAGCACCCACATGACCGTTTACGCAACAATTCCTTATGATGAGAAATTAACCATTTCCCAGGTTGAGGAGCAGTTGGTTGCGAAGGCAAAATCAAAGCTGAAGGCTATTGCTGAGTTCATCTGATCGTTACATTTCGCCCCCTTGATTAGTAAAAGCAGACGGCCCGCTTCGGCGGGTTTTTTTATGGAGCAAATATGGCAGTTGAAACATACAGCTGGCGCTCGCAGCTCGGTGCTGGCGCGATTGAATATAGCCAGGCGGTACGCGCAGCGCAGTTCGGTGATGGCTATGAGCAGGTGGCCGATAACGGTATTAACTCCACGGCTATTCAGATCCCTATGAAGCACACAGGCGCAGAATCGGAAGTGGACAGGATTCGTGATTTTCTCCTTGCTCATACCGTGAAGGCTTTCATCATTACGCCGCCAGGCGAAGAGAAGGGGCTTTATCGCGTCGTAGCCGATTCGGTTCGTAAAACGCAGATCAGCAGCAAATATGCTGAGTTGACGTTCACCATCAAACGGGCTTACGGAGTGTACGCATAATGGCATTAGTCGATCAGGCGGCGATGCTGGCTCCGGGTGGCAGGGTCCGCTTGGTTGAAGTTGACGCCTCAGAGTTCAGTGGCGGGATCCACCGATTCCACTACGCACCTTTCCCCCATACGCCGGAAGAAATTGATGCTGCCAATGGAGATGAAGAAAAGCTTGGACCCAAGCCAATCGTCTTCGGTGGCAATATCTACGATTTTTGGCCGTTTCAGGTTTCAGGCCTGGAGCTATCAACAGACCAGGCGGCGGAGCCCACTCTCGGCGTCTCAAACCTTGACGGCCATATCACTGCGCTGTGCCTGCAATTTAAGGACATGGTTAACGCCAGGGTGAGCATTATCGATACCTATGCGGTCTATCTCGATGCCGTAAATTACCCTGGTGGCGTAAACCCTACAGCTGATTCATCAATGTTCACACTTCAGACCTTCTGGCTTGACACCAAAACCTCCGAAGATGATGAGGTGGTTACCTGGGCACTCAGCAGCCCAGCCGATTTGCAGAGCCTTGTGATCCCCACCCGACAAATCACATCGCTTTGTGAATGGGCGCTGCGCGGTCAGTATCGCAGCGGCGATGGATGCACCTATAACGGCACTGCGTATTTCGACGCTAAAGGGAATCAGGTATCAGATCCTGCCCTTGATGTGTGTGGCGGTTGCCTCAGTGACTGCCGTAAACGATTTGGCGCTGGCCTGGCAGACCCTGACGCGGCAATCCTCGATTTTGGTGGCTTCCCGGCAACCGTTCTCTTCACCCGATAACCGGACGTACCAATGAATAAAACCATAATGGCAGCTATCCGGGCGCATGCGCTGGAGGAGTCCCCGCGCGAGTGCTGTGGCTTCGTTATTCAGTCAGGCCGCCGCCAGCGCTACATTCCCGTGCCGAATTCGCATGAAAATCCGACAGAGCATTTTCGCATCGACGGCGAGCACTGGGCTAACGCCGAAGATATCGGGACGATTATTCGCGTCATCCACTCCCACCCGGGCGACGGTGCCCGGCCTATTCCGTCCGATCTGGACCGCCAGCAGTGCAACAACTCCGGCGTGATCTGGGGTATTTACTCACCTGACAGCGATGAATACGCCGAGATAATGCCGGAGGCGGTGCCGCTTATTGGGCGTCCGTTTATCCTGGGCTCGAATGACTGCTGGGGGCTGATTATGGACTGGCACGCCATTCAGGGCGTCACGCTGAACGATTTTCGTGTCGATTATCCGTGGTGGGAAAGCCAGTACCCGGACAACCTCTATTTCGATAACTGGGGAAAAGAAGGGTTCATTGAATGTGACCCGGCACCAGGTTGCATGGTCATCATGCAGGTTCAATCTGATAAGTGGAACCATGCAGGAATCATCACCGAAGAAGGTGAACTTCTGCACCATTTGTACGGGCATCCGTCCTGCATTACGCCCTATGCTCGCGGATATTTTAAAGATAGGACAATGATATGCGTTCGTCACAAGGATTTAGCTGAGGAGATTAAGCCATGGCGCGGTTAACTACAATTCGTCTTTATGGCGCGTTGGGTGCTCGTTTCGGACGAGTTCACAAGCTGGCGGTTCAGACATCAGCTGAAGCGGTAAAAGCCCTTTGCATCAACTTTGATGGTCTGGAAGATTACCTCCTGAATGCCAAAAAAAACGGCATGACTTTCGCCGTATTCCGTGGAAAACGCAACATTGGTGTCCAGGATTTCAAAGAGCTGGGAGGTGACAGCGATATTCGTATCGCGCCGATTATGGAGGGGGCGAAGAAGGCTGGCTTGTTCCAGACCATTCTGGGTGCCGTGATGGTTGTTGCTGGTGTTATCACTGGAGTTATGACCGGCTGGACGGGCGCAGGTTTGACATTTGGGGCCGGACTTATCATGTCTGGCGCGTCAATGATGGCTGGCGGCATCTACCAGATGTTATCCCCGCAGCCAAAAGGATTACAGGGGCGCGATGACCCTGACAATAAGCCTAGTTATGCGTTTGGAGGATCGGTGAATACCCTTGCTATGGGCAACCCGGTAGCGCTGCTGTACGGAGAGCGTGAAATAGGTGGCGCGATTATCAGCGCGGGTATTGTTGCAGAAGATATTTAACCTTTGCCTGTGGTTATCTTAGTTTTTCCGTTATTGACATCCTCCCCGCCCTGAAGGACGGGGTTTTACGGCTCACCTGATAAATAGTAACACCAAGCAAACCAACCACAAGCCGCCAGAGTGCGGCTTTTTTATGGGCGCAATATATGACAACGATTACTGGTGCAAAAGGCGGCAGCCAGAAACAACATACACCTGTAGAGCAACCTGATTCCGCTCAGTCGATGGCACGCTGTCGCATGCTGCTGGCTCTCGGTGAAGGAGAATTCGCTGGTGGTCTGGACGCTACCCGTATTTTTCTGGATGGCACTCCGCTGGGGAATGCTGACGGGACAATGAACTTCGAGAATGTGTCATGGGATTTTCGCCCGGGAACGCAGATCCAGACGCCGATCCCCGGATTCCCCGCTGTAGAGAATGAAATTACTGTTGGCGTATCCCTGACCAAAGTCACACCATGGACACGGGCAATCAGCAATACACAGATTGATGCTGTACTGGTGCGCATCGGTATTCCCGGTCTCCAGAAACAGGAAAACAATGGTGATATCAACGGTACGACTGTTGCTTATCATATCGATGTTGCCACTGATGGCGGGGCTTACACAACGGTAATGCGTAAAACGGTTGCGGAGAAGCTGAGTTCCCTGTACGAGTTAACGCATCGCATTAATCTTCCGAAAGCAACTACTGGCTGGCAAATCCGCGTTGTCCGCGACACTGACGACAGTACCAGTCAGATGCTTCAGAATAAAACGCAGGTACAAGCCATTACTGAGGTGATTGATGCCAGACTGCGCTATCCGCATACCGCACTACTGTATGTGTCGTTTAACGCTAAATCGTTTAACAACATTCCGAAGATTTCGTGTAAGCCAAAAGGACGGGTAATCCGCATTCCGCAGAACTACGATCCGATAAACCGCACATATTTCGGCACATGGGATGGGACGTTTAAGTGGGCGTGGTCGAATAACCCCGCGTGGATCTGGTTTGATGTGCTGACCGAACCGCGTTTTGGGTTAGGCCGCCGTGTGACACCGGAGATGCTGGATAAGTGGGAACTTTATCGCATTGCCCAGCGCTGTGACCAGAAAGTCCCTGACGGTCTTGGCGGCAGCGGCACCGAACCTCGCTTTCTCTTTGACGTCTATATCCAGTCTCAGGCGGATGCGTGGCAGGTGGTTAAAGACATTGCCGCCGGTTTCAACGGTATGACGTTCTGGGGCAACAACATGTTTAATGTTGTCTCGGATATGCCAGCCGATACTTCGAAGCTGCAAATCCTCACGCGCGCATCCGTCGTCGGAAAACCCGTTTACTCCAGTGGCAGTGAGAAAAACCGCTATTCAAGTGCGTTGGTTAACTTCAGCGATCCGGGTAATCACTATCAGGACAGAACAACAGCGATCATGTTTCCTGAACTGGTGAAGCAGTTTAAGTTTAAACAGACACAACTGACCGCTATCGGATGTACGCGAGAGAGTGAAGCGCAGCGGCGCGGAGGATGGGCGGTATATTCGAACTCACTCGACCGCATGATTACGCTTACGACCGGGCTTGACGGATTCGCGTATGTTCCCGGCACCGTGTTTGCCTTTGCGGATGAGCGTCTGTCTGGTCGCGTTTACGGTGGTCGCGTGGTTAGTTACGATGCGTCCCTTAAGGCCGTCACCACCGATCGGGGAACCAGCGCAGTAGCCGGAGACACCCTGATGATTCGTACGCAGGGCGGAGCCGTCGAAAGTCGCACTATACAGGCGGTTAACGGCACGCAACTGGTGGTGGCAACACCGTTCATGGCGGCCCCGTCACCGGATGCGGTATTCGTTATTGATGCCGGGCAGTTGCGCCTGCAATACTTCCGCGTCACTAACCTGACGTTCAATGATGAAGAGAACACCTTCACGATTACCGGGGCAGAGTACAACGCATCGAAATATGACGCCGTTGATAACAATGCTCGTCTGGATACGCCGCCAATTAGTCTTATCCCTACCGGAATCGTCGGGCAACCAGGGAACATCATCGTGTCCGGTTATGACGCGGTGCAACAGGGGCAGCGCGTGGCAACGCTGGTGGCCACATGGGATGCGCCGATTGATAAAGAAGGTAAGCCGCAGGCGGATGTGGTTGCCTATCGCGTGCAGTGGAAGCGCGGGGATAATGAATGGATAAATCTGCCGGAGACCGGACTTCGAAATATTGAAGTTCCTGGCATATTTGAGGGCGATTACCTTGTCAGGGTGCGTGCAGTCAATTCTGGTGGCACCTCCAGCCTGTGGGCAACCTCAGCGCTGACCCATCTGAAAGGGCGTCAGGGTGACGTTCCGAAACCCGTTGGTCTGCGCACCACGCCGATTAACTGGGGTATACAGATTGACTGGTCATTCCCGGCAGACACGGGTGATACGCTCCAGACTGAAATACAGTACTCCGTAAACGGTAACGGGGATAATCCTCTGCTGCTTTCCGGTGTCCCTTATCCTCAGCACACTTATACGCAACTGGGGCTGAAAGCCGGGCAGGAATTCTGGTATCGCGCCCGACTTGTTGACCGCACCGGAAATCAGAGTGACTGGACCAACTGGGTGCGTGGAATGTCCAATGATAACGCCGACGACTATCTTGGAGATATCGCAGACGACTTCCTTACCTCAGAAGACGGCGAGCGACTTACAGGCGACATCAATACCAACATAGACGCAATCCTTCAGAATGCTCTCGCTAATAATTCTACTGTTGATCACCAATGGAAACAGTATGGAGAAGTTCGCGCTGACATAATGATTGTCAAAACCACCATAGCTGAAGTTGATAAGGCTATGGCGGAGCTTTCAACAACGGTTCAGGCTCAGGTCAAAGATATCACAGCAACACTAGAGGATAAGTTGACGGCTACTGTTGATGCGGACGGTGCAACAGCGATTCACACGCTGAAAGCCGGGGTTCGTATCAATGATGTGTTTTACAGCGCTGGTATGAGCATCGCGGTGCTTGCTGAGGCAGGAAAACCTGTGGTTACCCGCGCCGGCTTCAACGCCAATCAGTTTGTGCTGATGAGCGGAAGCGGGGACACTCAGTATTCACCGTTTGCTGTTATCAATGGGCAAGTGTTTATTAGTGACGCCTTTATTCAAGATGCCTCTATTACCTCAGCCAAAATACAGCATGCCGCCATAGGCAGTGCCCATATCGCCAACTACATTCAATCGGATAATTACGTTCCGGGAAGTATAGGAATAAAGATTGGGTTCAGGGATGGCTATATGGAAATGAACGGCACAACGTACGGGCAGGGAAGCACGACCTATAACAATAACGGCGTTTATGTGAGGGACGCGCTGGGTATTACTCGCGTTGCTCTGGGGAAAATATCATGAGTTACGGTATTTCTATTACACCGGAAGTGACAAACAAGCCGATGGATATTACCTCCGGCAGCCGGGCAATGTCATACCTTGGCCGATATTCAGTACAGGGATTTAATAATAGCAGTAAGTCTAACGCTATCACTGTTAGCGGGCGAACACCGGGGTCTACTTTGTGCGTCGTTCCATTAACGGTGACTTACGTTATTGACAGCGGAACTTATGTCGATGTGGATGTCGTCAATAATATTTGGTTTTCAGGGGATAGCATTTATTTCAGTACCAGTATGGGGTATGGACTCACCCGCGTTGATGTGGCGGTATTCGAGGTACTTGGAGTCTCCAATGCCACAGCGAAATACGGGATATCGCTAGCCAGCGCAACGGACTACATGGAGATTACCAGTAATTCCAAAGTGGGCTGCTGTGTGTGGACGGGGACGGTTACGATTAATCAGTCGTGGTCGGTACCTACAACCGTTCCTGGCTGGGATAATGCCGTGGTTTTTGTTAACTGGGATGATGCCGGTGCGACGCTGACCTATGACGATGCGTCAAAGACTATTCGCTGCTGGAGGCACTCTGGCGGCGTCGCATCGAATATTTACCCGTCCAGCGTCACGGCAAATATAGCTGTATTTTCATCGGGGTTTACGCTTTCTCCCCCTGCTTATGGTCTGGCGATATACAACGCGACGGGGGCTTGCACATTCTCCTCTCGATACGCACCCATGATGTTGTCGGAAATAGTGACGCTACCTGACGTAGCTAACTCGTGGGTCGGTTGTCAATCATCTAAACCGATGGTGCCCATCAGTCAAACTGGGGGTGCTGTATTTAGCGAAAGCGGCTGGCAGATATGGAATCACTGCGGTGTAAAGATGAGCGGAAATGCTGTGTGCGGTGGTGCGGCTAATCGGCTCACTCGCTCGGCGGTCATCAGGCCGGTGAAATCATCTTACATCGCCAGAACGCCTTTACCTGTCATTGACGGCAATCTTTATTTTTAAGCAGAGGAAGTTATGAGCGCAGGAACTATTACATTAACGAACAATTCTGATTTGGTGGTCGGAACGGGGACAGCGTTTACTTCTGACCTGGCGGCGGGAGATATCATTGTCGCGGTGGTCGGTGGTGTGACTTATACGTTACCCGTCAAGAGCATAGAAAGCGACATTTCAGCGACGCTCATCAAGGTCTATGACGGACCAACGCAAGCGGGTAGCGCATGGACGGCCGTTCCGCGTGATACGTTGAGCGCAATCACGGCCCAGCTTGGTGCGGAGGCTGCCAGAGCCTTACGAGGTTTGAATTACGACAAACAGAATTGGCAGCAGGTTTTTAGTGAGGCCAGAGATATTACAGTGACGCTGCCGGATGGCTCTACTTTTGATGGCCCCAGCTGGTTGAAGGTTGTTGAGCTGCTAAGGGAGATTGATTTAGACACTATCACGGCAATTGCACAGTCGGTCAATGCGGATGCTCAACAGGTGTCTACTGACAAGGACGTTGTGGTTGCGGCGAAAGAGTCGGCCAACACGAGTGCAGCTTCTGCGGAAAGCAGTAAAAATGCAGCGGCAGAGTCATCTACAGCGGCCTCAAGTAGTGCTTCTAATGCTGCTGAAAGTGAGACTAATGCGGCCTCTTCAGCAGCCTCAGCGAAAGCTGATGCTGATAGGGCGGCGGCGGCTAATCCCGATAAAGCGTTGCTCAAAGAAAATAATCTATCAGACCTTGCCTCTGTTTCCGGCGCTCTTGAAAACCTCGGTTTAAGCGAAGTGGCTATCAAGGTCAGTGGCTCAGTACCAATAACTCAAGGTGGGACAGGGGCAACAACAGCAAGTGAAGCGTTAGACAATTTGGGTGGTGCGCCGACAAACAACCCAAATTTTACAACGGGGGCTTCAATCGACGGGACTCCTATATTAAAGCAAGGAGATTTTGGTGTCGGTAATACCAATAATCCGTACATAGCTGATATTTTTGATAAGACTCTTGCATCAGGGATATATAAAATGAACGCCACCACAAGCGGTGGGCCAGGCTCATACGGGTTGTGCATTCGAATGAGTGATAGAGACTTTGGACCTGGAGGAAGTACAGGAGCAGAAAATCAGGCTTTTTCTGCACTTATTGTTCGGCCGGATGCAATTCAGTTTCTGTCGTATGCTGATGGTAGTGATATTACTTGGATTACAAATTGGAATACTGTTAATACTACTGTTGACTCAAACGGATTCATTAAAAGAGCATCTCCAATTGTTAAGCTTTTTGGTGATGGAGGTAGTGAGCCAAATAATGAAGCCAAAGGCGTAACGTCTGAGCGAATTTCCGAAGGGGTTTACCGGCTTACCGGCGCAATCATGGGGTTCTGTTCAGATTCAGCATGGCACATTGAAGTTCCGACAGACGAGAACAAACAACCTTTGATATGGGTAGACTACGAAATAGAGCCTACAGGCGACGTTATCGTGAAAACGTATCATCGGACTCACCCCACAGCGCCAGCATTTGCTCGTAATGAGCGCGATGGATATGACGACGGCGAGTCGATTGATATACCAGCAGGTCGGTGGGTTGATTTGAGAGTCCAAGTTTATTCTACCGAGATGGCGTCTTAACTGATGCCGCGCCGCACATCCTGAGCTGTATCGGTAGAAGAAAGCCCTGCGCATAGCAGGGCTGTATTTTATGGCGCATCCGTGCGCCTTGGTGGGGTAGCTATAGAGGAAATGGTTTACGTAACACCTATCAAGTTCTTGATAAAGCGGGCAGCGTGATTTCAACATAAACCGCAGGAATAAGGCTTAGCTTTCCATCTTCAATGTCTTTATTTTCAAATTGTTCTTGAGGGTATCTAGAATCCAAAGGAGTAAGCGTTGTAGTCATAAGCCCTGGGAAGTACCTGCGGAAAATAGCATTTTTAAAGTCATTATCAAGTATTGCTAACACGAAATCTTGATTTTTGGCTTCAATTGCTGGCTCAAATATGACCAATGCCCCTTTAGGGAATCCATATCCGTCTGGAGTTGATGCAGACATCGCCTCATCATTTATATGCATAGCAAAGGCAGTTGAACTTAGTTTGTGTGAGGTATTATGAAATTTGACTAATCCTACGGTATCACCAATCGTGACCAACCAATCAATAATTTGTTCTGATTGAAGGATGGGGACTTTGTATGAAACATCCGCAGGGGATATGCGAGCCTTTATTCTGCTCTCTCCCTCTCCAGTCGTTAGCCATTCAGGCGTGGTTCCAAGGGCTGTTGCCAGTTTAATCAAGATGCCTTTTCTAGGGAATGAGTCAGCCGCTTCATAAGCTGCAATTTGGCGTTGTGATACACCAACAATATCTGCAAGTTCTTGTTGCGTTAGTGAATTTAGCGCTCTAGCTTCTGCGACCCGCTTGAAGAATAGATGTCTTTCTTCATGTTTCTTCATGTGTTTCTCTTTTTTTATCATAAAACCTCTTGATTTTGTGTTCTTTTGAAGTATTATGATGTTGTGATTTTGACAAAGTGAGGTTATATGATGAATAAAGATAAGAAAACAATCAACCCTATGCAGTTAAGAATTCCTCCTGAGTTAAAGGGGGGGATTCAGCAATCCGCTAATCGGTCTATGCGGACAATGCATAGCGAGGTTGTATATCGCCTAAAACTGCTTGATGAAATGGAGAAGAAGGGTGAAATCACAATCTAGTAGAAAAGCAAAAACCCCAACTGCGCCAACAGTTGAGGTTTCAAATTTAGTTCCAACCAATCACCACAAAAGGAATGAAACTATGCAAACTATACCAAACCAAGTAACGGTTGTCACTAATTCAGCCCCAATGATGTCTAGCCGTGAAATTGCGAAGTTAACAGGGAAGCGTCATGATAATGTTTGCCGTGATATTCGGGCTATTCTAGCGGCCTTATTGGATGGGTAGCCAGATGATTATGTCCGTAACTCAAATCTGAGTTACCTTACTAATCAGCATGTTAACTGTGTTCAGTATGATGAAGGCAACCCTAATGCATGGGAGTATTTTTTATCCCGTCGTTATACTGAAATCTTGATAACTGGCTATGACATAAAGCGAAGGACAGCAGTCATTGACCGTTGGTTTGAGCTTGAGTCAACCAAACAAGCCGATCCGATGGCGGCCCTTAATGATCCAGCCACAATGCGCAGCTTGCTCTTGGGCTACACCGAGAAAGTTATCACTCTTGAGAATAAGGTTGAGGAACTAGCGCCTAAAGCCCGGTTCCATGATGAAGTAGCGGTAGCGCCAGATGCGATTTCTATCGCCCAGGCGGCTAAGACTCTTAACACTGGCCGTAATCGTCTGTGCTCTTTCATGCGTCAGCAGGGTTGGATGACTCGTCATAATGAGCCATACCAAGACAAAATAAATTCCGGCCTGCTGGATGTGAAAATCAGTAAATTTATGCATCCTGAGAATGGATTGCAGCAGTCGATTACAACGCTTGTTACAGGGAAGGGGTTAACAAAGTTGTCCAAGCTGCTGAGTTCAGCTAGGACGGCAGCATGAAAAGTTACATCCTTGGCTCAGGGGAGATGCCTGATGGTGAGTTGAGCATAACGATTCATGAACTGATCGATGGGAAATATATTCAAACAGTAGGCGTCCCATTGAGTGCAGCGCTGATGAAGGCCAACTCTGGATTGTTTGCATCCTACGCGGGTGCATTACAGAAGATAAGGCGAATAAGCCAATGTATTAATGCACTTGCGGCATGAACTAACAAACCCTCTCCGGAGGGTTTTTTATTGTCAACTTTGGTGGGCAATTGCGGCCCTGATTACAGAGCCGCGTAGTTGCTTAAAACTCAGTTAATAAGTCTTGGCCTCTGCAATTCTTTGATGCAGCGATCGTCATACTTGTTTAATTCCTGTCTCCCTGAGTCTATTTCATGCGACAACAATGCAAATTCAGACTCGAATTCACGCATGATTGGTACTGGATTTCCGCACTTCCTGATGACCTTCTTGATGATTGCAGACTCGAAGTCTCCGACCAGCACATGCACGCCTTGGGCCGCCGACATTATCCGGCGTAGCTCGTCAGCTATGATCGGCATATCACGAACGTTAAAAGGCTTGGGTGATGGGGTTCTTGTTGCTTGGCGTAATGCATACCAGATTGCATGAGAGCATGAGTTACTGGCCCTGAAGCGATGTGACATTATCCATATTAAGCGGGATATCTCGTTCATCTCAGCAGAGCTTAGCGGCTCAGGGGCATCCTGCGGCTGTTCGTATTTGCCTGTTTTACGGATGGAGGGTAGAACCTCATTAAATACCCAGTCTTGAAACTGTTTTGCTTCTGGTTTGTTGCTTCTGAAAATAACGCGGTAAAGGTTGGGTTCGTTGACGAAAGTCAATTGCTGTTGGCCTCCATCAGTAGGGATTACATTTTTTGTAACCCCTTCCATATCCATTTGGAAGCGAGAAGGGCTGGCAATAGTAACAGATAGGATGCCGCACACATCTTTGAGGCAAAACCACGGTTCGCCGTCGATCACCTGAATGCGGACGTCATGAGTTTCATGGAAGGAAAATGAGATAGGCTGAATAGCTAATGCGGTCATGATGACCTCCTTATTTGTTTAGTCTGAGCACCAGTTAGTAGCTGGTGCCGGGTGTCAACTGAGCCAAATAAGACGCTCCGGGCCTATTTCCCTCACGGGTATTGTATTACGCCTCTCCACCCGACTTTGTCTGGATGTAGTTATGCCAAATTGCAGGCATAAAAAAGCCGCAAAGCTATCGGGTGCGGAATGACCGCTTATTTGTTCAGTGCGGTCAGTATGCGATAGGATTGCGGAGGTGTCAAACTGTCAACTTTTAGATCACGGTCAAAGGAGAGTTTTACGAAACTTTCGTAAAACCCGCTGGTAAGCTTGGTGAGCGTCCTCCGGAGGGTTTTTTGTTGCCTGCACAATTGGCGAACAAACAAACTCACAGGGGTTTACTTTTTTTATTGCAGCATTCAAGCTACGCTAAACGCATTGAACCCCTCTGTTTTTCGTTCGAAATGAGCTTCAAGTTATTGAATGATAGATAGCGGAAAGTCGCATTTTGTTGTATATTGTAGCGCAAAATATGAACTAAATTTTACGTTACTAGTTGTAAAATAACGTTTTTTAAACCAGAGAGTCATCAATGAGCTGGATTGAAAGAATTTTAAGTAAAAGCAGTACGCCTACGCGTAAGGCCAGCATTCCTGAAGGGGTGTGGACTAAGTGTGACAGCTGCGGACAGGTGCTTTATCGCGCCGAGCTGGATCGTAATCTGGAAGTGTGTCCGAAGTGCGACCATCATATGCGCATTACTGCGCGCGCGCGCTTACACAGCTTCCTTGACGAAGGCAGCGAAACGGAGCTGGGCAGCGAGCTGGAGCCAAAGGATCTGCTGAAGTTTAAAGATTCTAAAAAGTACAAAGATCGCCTGTCTGCCGCTCAGAAAGAGACGGATGAAAAAGACGCGATGGTCGTCATGAAGGGCACCCTGTGCGGTATGCCTATCGTTGCCGCCGCGTTTGAATTTTCTTTTATGGGCGGCTCAATGGCGTCCGTCGTTGGCGCTCGCTTCGTGCGTGCGGTTGAGCAGGCATTGGAAGACGGTTGCCCGCTGGTTTGTTTCTCTGCCAGCGGCGGCGCCCGCATGCAGGAATCCCTGTTTTCGCTGATGCAGATGGCGAAAACCAGCGCAGCGCTGGCGAAAATGCAGGAACGCGGCCTTCCCTATATTTCCGTACTGACTGACCCGACCATGGGCGGCGTGTCTGCGAGTTTAGCGATGCTGGGCGATATTAACGTTGCCGAACCCAAGGCGCTGATCGGCTTCGCCGGTCCACGCGTTATCGAGCAGACCGTGCGCGAGAAATTGCCGCCGGGGTTCCAGCGCAGCGAGTTTCTGATTGAGAAGGGCGCGATCGATATGATTGTTCGCCGGCCTGAGATGCGCGATCGCTTAGCGGGGCTGCTGGCCAAGCTGACTCATCGTCCTTTGCCGCATGAAGGCGAAGTGATTGTTGCTGAAAGCGGCGAATCGGATAAGGCAGCGCAGCCCGAGCAGCCCGCAGAGTAATTTCTCGGCTCGTTCGTTGCGAACAGCCAATCAGCGGCCCGAGCAGTCGGGCCAATGAGTGAAACCGTAATCAAGTGAACGGGAATCATGAAAGAGCTGGACATACCTCAAGCCACGTCGCCACTCGCCGCGTGGCTTTATTATCTTGAGCGCTTGCACAGCCAAGCCATTGAGCTGGGGCTTATGCGCGTACGCGCCGTTGCGGCATCGCTCGACCTGCTAACCCCCGCCCCCTTTATTTTTACCGTCGCCGGCACCAACGGAAAAGGTACGACCTGTCGTATGCTGGAAGCGATCCTTATGGCGCAGGGGCTTAAGGTTGGCGTTTACAGTTCGCCCCACCTTATTCGCTATACCGAGCGGGTGAGAATTCAGGGGATGGAGCTGCCGGAAAGCGATCACTGTCAGGCGTTCGCTCGCGTAGAGCAGGGAAGAGGAAACACTTCGCTGACCTATTTCGAGTTTGGAACGCTGGCGGCGCTTGACCTGTTTAAACGCGCCAAGCTGGACGTAGTCATTTTAGAAGTCGGGCTGGGCGGCCGTCTGGACGCGACGAATATCGTCGACCCTAGCGTATCGGTTATTACCAGCATTGCACTGGATCATACCGACTGGCTCGGTTCCGATCGCGAGGCGATAGGCAGAGAAAAGGCCGGTATTTTCCGCGCAGGCCAGCCCGCGGTGGTTGGCGAGCCGGATATGCCGCGTTCTATTGCCGACGTCGCTGCGGCGACGGGGGCGGTGCTCTATCGGCGCGGCGTAGACTGGTCGTTTGACGAACCGGTAGAAGGTGCATGGAGTTGGCGTTCGAAAGACGTTGCGCTCAATGCGCTGCCCGAACCTTCCATTCCTATGCCCAATGCCGCCACGGCGCTGGCGGCGATCCGCTATTCCGGATTAGACGTCAGCCTGGACGCAATCCGCCAGGGGTTGATGCAGGCCTCGCTGCCCGGGCGTTTTCAAATCATTGGCGACGCTCCGCTAAGAATATTAGACGTGGCCCACAATCCGCACGCGGCGGCCTATCTCGCACAGCGCCTGTCGTCTTTGCCCAAGCGGGGCGGCAAAGTTTACGCCGTCGTGGGCATGCTGGCGGATAAAGACATTGCCGGGACGCTTGAATACCTAAAACCACAGGTGGACGAATGGTACTGCGCGCCGCTGGAAGGCCCGCGCGGCGCGAAGGCCGAGCTGTTGGCGGAGCACCTGCCCGGCGCTCGAATTTTTGCCGACGTGGCCGAGGCGTGGCGTCAGGCGCAAAACGATGCTAGTCCGGCAGACACAATTGTGGTTTGCGGATCGTTTCATACCGTCGCTCACGTCATGGAGGCGGGCGCACTATCAGAGGGAGAACAGCATGGCTAGCCAGTTTCAAAACAGGCTGGTTGGCGCAGTGATTATCGTCGCCATCGGCGTTATTGTGCTGCCCAACCTGTTTGACGGCAAGAAAAAACACTATGAGGATACCTTCGCCTCAATTCCGCTGGTGCCTAAAGAAGGCGACGAGCAGAGTGCGGAAATATTGCCGTCGGTAAACCACAACCTGCCGCAAACGTCGCCTTCGACCAGCGGCACGGCGGGTGAGAGTCCGGCCGCTGCTCAGACGGCGCAAACGTCGCCGCCCGAGCCTACGCCGCCTACGCTGACGCCGGAATCTCCGAAGGCGCCGCCGTCGACAAACGTTGCGACCACGACGAAGCCTGACAGCAAGCCTGTCGATACAAAGCCAGCTGAGACTAAACCAACGACGGCTAAGACCGACTCGGCGGAAAAGCCCAAGGATAAGCCAAAAGAGAAGCCTCAGGAAAAGCCGCCCGTCGGTCAGGCCTACATCGTACAGCTGGGCGCATTGAAAAATGCCGATAAGGTGAATGAGCTGGTGGCTACGCTGCGCCTGTCGGGCTACCGGGTTTACACCATTCCGGCTACTCCGGTGCAGGGTAAGGTTACTCGCCTTATCGTAGGGCCGGATCCGTCGAAGCAGAAGCTCGAATCCGCGCTGCCGGAGCTTAATCGTTTGACCGGCCTTAGCGGGCAGGTCAAAGCATATACAACTGCACGGTAACGTTTGCTTAGCGATAAAATGGCTACGCAAACGTTTTCTTTTTCTGATAGAATGCGCCGCAACGCGACGGCGTAGTATTTTGTATAGGTTAATTGTATGAAGTTTTACGTCACTGCATGGATGTGGGTATGCTGAACTGGGTTGACTATGTCATTATCGGCGTTATCGCCTTTTCTCTTCTGGTCAGCCTGATTCGGGGGTTCGTTCGTGAAGCGCTGTCGTTGGTGACCTGGGTTGCGGCGTTTTTTGTCGCCAGTCGTTTTTATCCCTATCTGACGGTCTACTTTACGCAGTTTCAGGATGAGCTGATACGTAACGCTATTGCTATCGCCGCGTTGTTCGTTGCGACGCTAATTGTGGGTGCTATTGTTAACTATGTGATTGGGTCGTTGGTGAAACATACCGGGCTTTCCGGTACGGATCGCGTGCTGGGCGTCTGCTTTGGCGCGCTGCGCGGAGCGCTGATTGTCGCGGCGCTGCTGTTTTTCCTCGACTCCTTTACGGCGTTTTCTCAAAGCGAAGCCTGGGCGCAATCCCAGCTTATTCCGCAGTTTAGCCCACTAATCAAGTGGTTCTTTGACCACTTACAGAGTTCGTCGAGTTTCTTGCCGCACGCGATGCCTTAGGTTGGCTAGGGGGGCGTGCGGTGATACTGATGAGGAATAGACAGCATGTGCGGTATTGTCGGTATTGCCGGGTTCACCCCCGTTAACCAATCCATTTATGATGCACTCACCGTGCTCCAACACCGAGGTCAGGATGCCGCAGGCATCGTGACCATTGATGGAAACAATAACTTTCGCCTGAGAAAGGCCAATGGACTGGTTAAGGACGTGTTTGAAATGCGGCACATGCAGCGCCTGCAGGGCTCGCTTGGCATTGGGCACGTTCGCTATCCCACCGCAGGCTGCTCCAGCGCCTCCGAAGCGCAGCCGTTTTACGTCAACTCGCCGTACGGCATTTCTTTGGCTCACAACGGCAATCTGACCAACGCCCACGAGCTGCGGGACAAGCTGTTTGAGGTCGCCCGCCGTCACGTGAACACCACCTCTGACTCTGAGGTGCTTCTCAATATTTTAGCCAGCGAGCTGGACAATTTTCGCCACTATCCGCTCACGCCGGAAGATATTTTCACCTCCGTTCGTAACACCCATCGCCTGATCCGCGGCGCCTATGCCTGCGTCGCGCTGATTATCGGCCACGGCATGCTGGCGTTTCGCGACCCTAACGGCATCCGGCCGCTGGTTATCGGCAAGCGTCGGCTGGCCGACGGGCGCGTTGAGTATATGGTGGCTTCCGAGAGCGTGGCGCTGGATACTCTGGGCTTTGAGTTTATGCGCGACGTGGAGCCGGGAGAGGCTATCTACGTGACGCTGGAAGGGCAGCTGTTCACCGAACAGTGCGCCGACAGCCCGAAGAATCACCCCTGCCTGTTTGAGTACGTTTATTTCGCCCGTCCGGACTCGTTTATCGATAAGATTTCCGTCTATAGCGCCCGCGTTCGCATGGGTAAAACGCTGGGCGAGAAGATCGCCAAAGAGTGGGAAGATCTTGAGATCGACGTAGTGATCCCCATTCCTGAAACCTCCTGCGACATCGCGCTGGAAATCGCCCGCATTCTTGATAAACCCTATCGTCAGGGCTTTGTGAAAAACCGCTACGTCGGGCGGACGTTTATTATGCCCGGTCAACAGAAGAGAAAGCAGTCAGTGCGTCGCAAGCTGAACGCCAACCGGGCGGAGTTTCGCGATAAGTGCGTGCTGCTGGTGGACGACTCTATCGTTCGCGGCACGACGTCGGAGCAGATCGTTGAGATGGCCCGCGAAGCGGGAGCGAAGAAGGTTTACCTGGCCTCGGCCGCACCGGAGGTGCGATTCCCCAACGTTTACGGCATCGATATGCCGAGCGCCAATGAGCTGATTGCCCACGGTCGCGACGTAGACGAAATCAATCGCATCATCGGCGCCGACGCGCTGATTTTTCAGGATCTTGACGATCTGGTGGAAGCGGTGCGCGACGATAACCGCGACATTGAAAAGTTTGAAAGCTCGGTGTTTGACGGCATCTACGTCACCAACGACATCGACCAGCACTATCTGAACTATCTCGACGGGCTGCGTAACGACGACGCGAAGGCGGACAAAGAGCAGCAGACCGTAGAAAACCTCGAGATGTATAACGAAGGCTAACGCTATCTTCTAAAAGGCCCGGCGACGCTTATTGTCGCTGGGCCTTTTGCTTTTCTGCGTCCGCGCACGAATAAAATCCCTTTTTCTCTCTATGATTAAGATTGATTCAGGCCGGTGATTGCGGCAAAGTCAGTGCTCAAAAGAGAGGAAGGACATAATCCCCATGATGAAACGACTGATCGTCGGTATTTCCGGCGCCAGCGGCGCGCTGTACGGCGTACGCCTGCTTCAGGTGCTTCGAGACTGCCCGCAGGTAGAAAGCCATCTGATAATGAGCCAGGCCGCGCGCCAGACGCTGTCTTTAGAGACGGATTATTCCCTGCGTGAGGTGACAGAGCTGGCCGACGTGGTCCATGACGTGCGCGACATCGCCGCGTCGGTGTCTTCCGGCTCCTTTCGCTGCCACGGCATGGTCGTTCTTCCCTGTTCGATGAAAACCCTTTCCGCTATCGTTAACAGCTATACCGATGAATTGCTGAGCCGCGCTGCCGACGTGACGTTAAAAGAGAGAAAGCCGCTGGTGCTTTGCGTGCGCGAAACCCCGCTGCATTTGGGGCACCTGCGGCTGATGACGCAGGCGGCGGAGCTGGGCGCGGTTATCATGCCGCCGGTGCCGGCCTTTTATCATCGGCCACAGACAATTCAAGATATCGTTGACCAAACCGTTAGCCGAGTGCTGGATCAGTTCGATATCGAACCGGCAGCCGAACTGTTTACCCGCTGGCGGGGGAAATCTTAACGTTCCAACGCTCGCTAGCTATCGGGAAACAGGTTTTTAAACGCATCTTCCAGTTCTGAATAGGTGAATTCAAAGCCCGCCTCTTCCAGCCGCTTGGGCAGTGCGCGCTGTCCGCCGAGAACCAAAACGGACGCCTCTCCCATCAGCAGGCGGATGACGAAGGCCGGCGTTCGGAAAAAATGCGGCCTGTCCAGCGCCGACGACAGCAGGTCGGTAAACAGCTCGTTGTGAACGGGGTAAGGGGCGACCATGTTGAACGGCCCCTGAAGAACCGGCGTGTTGAGTAAAAACAGGATGCCGTTGACCATGTCGTCGATGTGGATCCACGGCATGTACTGAAGGCCGCTGCCGATAGGACCGCCGAGTCCGGCTTTGAATATCGGCATCATCTTCGCCAGCGCGCCTCCTTCGGTTGACAGCACGATGCCGGTACGAAGCAGGCAAACCCGCGTTTTTTCGCTTTGAGCCGCCAGCGCCTCTTGCTCCCAGCGTTGGCAGAGCATGTGGGTGAACTCGCTGTGCGGCGTTTCGTCCTCTGTGACGATGCTTTGCCCCTGATCGCCGTAGTAGCCGACGGCAGAGCCGGAAATAAACGTCGCCGGAGGCGTCTGGCTTTCGAGAATAAGCTTGCTGAGCTGCGCCGTTAGCTGCCAGCGGCTGTGGCAAAGGAGGCGCTTCTGCCCGTCGCTCCAGCGCTTATCGGCGATCGGCTCTCCGGCCAGGTTGATCACCGCGTCGACGTTGTCCAGCGAGGGAAGGTGATCAAGAGAACCTAAAACGGTAACGCCGTCGCCAAATAAAGCCCGCGCTTTGTCCGGACTGCGGCTGAGAAGCGTGACGCTATGCGACAGAGAGAGCAGCTTTTTTGTCAACGGGCGACCGATGAGGCCGGTGGCGCCGGTAATCAGTATATGCATGGGCGATCTCCTGAGGCTGCCGTGAAAGGACACAGCCTAAAGTCGTCTTGTATAATCAGATACCTTAATGATAGCGAATTGATGACGCAATAGCGTTTGATGGTTCACAACATCAAGAGATTTTTCCTTTTTATCCAACCGAGTGGGGCGTTGGTCAGCGTTTAGGCAAACGGTGATAAACCGTCGCATGACGCGATAAAGTGCGGTATATTTGCCGCCATGCGAAGTGTCGGGATGATGTATCCATGAAACTGATGTTTGCTTCTGATTTGCATGGTTCTCTACCTGCAACGGAAAGCGTGCTGGCGACGTTTGAACGCCAGGGCGCCGACAGGCTGATTTTATTAGGCGACCTGATGTATCACGGGCCGAGAAATCCTCTGCCGGAAGGCTATGCGCCGGCGAAGGTCGCCGAGCGGCTTAACGACGTCGCCGATAGGATCGTAGCCGTACGCGGAAACTGCGACAGCGAAGTCGATCAGATGCTGCTGACGTTTCCTATTGAAGCGACTTGGCAGCAGGTCGTGCTTGATCATCGTCGGCTTTTTCTCACTCATGGGCACCACTATCATCCGCAAAAGCTGCCGCCGCTTAGCAAAGGCGACGTTTTTGTTTACGGCCATACCCATATTCCTCAGGCGGAGAAACAGGGAGACATATTCCTGTTCAACCCCGGCTCGGCCAGCCTCCCCAAGGGCGGGTATTCGGCAAGCTTCGGCATGTTGGAAGACGGTATGCTTAGGGTTATGACGTTATCTCAGGGGCATCCCCTCGTTCAGGTATCTTTATAAAAGGTTTTTCATAGATGGAAGAGCAAAGCCAGGCAGAGCGCATCGAATGGGTTGATGTGGTCGATGAAAACAATAACGTGATGGCGCAGGCAACTCGCCAACAGATGCGGCAAAAGAATCTTCGTCACAGAGCGACCTACATCGTCGTGCACAACGGTATGGACAAGGTGCTGGTTCAGCGCCGCACCAAGAATAAGGACTTCTATCCGGGATGGTTAGACGCCACCGCGGGCGGCGTGGTGCAAAAGGGCGAAGAGATGCTGGCCTCGGCACGCCGCGAGGCGGAGGAAGAGCTTGGCATCGCCGACGTGCCGTTCGCCGATCACGGCACGTTTTACTATGAGTCCGAAAGCTGCATGGTCTGGGGAGGCTTGTTCAGCTGCGTTTCCCACGGCCCGTTTGCGCTGCAGGAGGACGAGGTGGAGAGCGTTCACTGGATGACGCTGGAAGAAATCAACCAGCGGGCGGACGAGTTTACGCCGGACTCCATCAAGGCGCTGAACCTGTGGCTTTCGCGCAATCCTGATGAAATGGGCATGGCCTCGGTTGACCAATAGTCTTCCCTCCGGCTTATCGCCTTTATCAAAGGCGTTTGCCGTCAGGCTTGGTCTCATGCTGGAGGCCGATCTGATTGACTACCGATACTTTATTCCCTGGTGCGATGACGTTATTTTACGTAAAGACACCCCACCAGACTGGATACTTGAGTTGGCGACTGAAGAGTTCCAACCTGATGCAATCAGTATCGTTTGTACTTATGCCTATTCCGAGCCTTTTATCGAATTCTTGGGGACAACGGAATTCTATGTTGCCTGCCTGTTTTTAAAATATCGTATTGGTCAAATTTCCTGGGCGACGTTTCTTGGGAAGGCGGGAAGCTATACCGATGCCTATCAGGATAGCGTCGACTGTTCGTATTTCTTTTGTATGCTTAATGACATAGAAGCTACGGAGTCTGATAGAAACCTTGCAGGCGTTCAGGTAGAGGATGTGGTATCTCATTTTGCTCATGCGATTGATGAGGCTAAAGTGGTGTATAACTTCTTTCTGCACTATTTCCGACAAAATAAAAACGCCAAAGCCGAGTGACGGTTTTGGCGCTTTGTTTTATTCCGGGCCGCCTTTCAGCGGCCCGTTTCGTTACGCTATCTTACTTAGCCGCTTCGATCTGCACGGCCTGAATCGCCGTCAGGGCGATGGTGTAGACGATATCATCTACCAGCGCGCCGCGGGACAGGTCGTTAACCGGCTTGCGCATGCCTTGCAGCATCGGTCCGATGGAGACCAGATCGGCTGAACGCTGTACCGCTTTGTAAGTGGTGTTACCGGTGTTCAGATCCGGGAAGATGAATACCGTGGCTTTACCCGCAACCGGTGAGTTGGGGGCTTTGGAGCGGGCAACGTCTTCCATGATGGCCGCGTCGTACTGCAGCGGGCCGTCGATAACCAGGTCAGGACGCTTTTCTTGAGCGATGCGGGTCGCTTCGCGCACTTTGTCTACGTCGCTGCCGGTGCCGGAATTACCGGTAGAGTAGGAGATCATCGCAACGCGAGGATCGACGCCGAAGGCGGCGGCGGAGTCCGCGGACTGAATGGCGATTTCCGCCAGCTGTTCTGCGGTCGGATCCGGGTTGATGGCGCAGTCGCCGTAAACCAGAACCTGCTCAGGCAGCAGCATGAAGAACACGGATGACACCAGCGAGCTGCCCGGCGCGGTCTTGATAAGCTGAAGCGGCGGACGAATGGTGTTGGCTGTGGTGTGAACCGCGCCGGAAACCAGACCGTCGACTTCGCCCTGTTCCAGCATCAGGGTGCCCAGAACGACGTTGTCTTGCAGCTGCTCGCGGGCGACGACTTCGGTCATACCCTTGCTCTTGCGCAGCTCAACCAGGCGAGGAACGTAGATTTCGCGAACTTCGTTCGGATCGACGATTTCAATGCCTTTGCCTAGCTCAACGCCCTGCGCTTCGGCAACGCGCTTCACTTCTTCAGGGTTGCCCAGCAGAATACACTGTGCGATGCCGCGTTCCGCACATATAGCGGCCGCCTTGATGGTGCGCGGTTCGTCGCCTTCCGGCAGCACGACGCGCTTGTTGGCCTTACGGGCAAGCTCGGTCAGCTGATAGCGGAACGCCGGCGGAGACATGCGGCGAGAGCCTTCGGTGTTGGCGGTTAGCGCGTCAATCCACTCGCTGTTGATGTGGTTGGCGATATGGTTTTGCGACAGTTCGATGCGCTCGTGGTCATCGGACGGCGCTTCCAGGCTGAAGCTTTGCAGGGACAGCGAGGTTTGCCAGGTGTTGGTGTCAACCATGAAGACCGGCAGGCCGGTTTCAAACGCCTGCTCGCACAGCTTGGCGATGCGTTCGTCGATTTCATAACCGCCGGTCAGCAGGATGGCGCCGATTTCTACGCCGTTCATGGCGGCCAGGCAGGCGGCGACCAGAACGTCCGGGCGATCCGCGGAGGCAACCAGCAGGGAACCGGGGCGGAAATGCGTCAGCATGTTCGGAATGCTGCGGGCGCAGAACGTGATGGACTTGATGCGGCGCGTGCGGATCTGGCCTTCGTTAATAATGCGGGCCTTCAGGTGGTGAGCCATGTCGACGGCGCGGGTTGCGATCAGATCGATGTTCCACGGAATGCAGCCCAGAATCGGCAGGCTGGAGTTGGTGAACAGCTTCGCAGTGTCAACGGCAGTGATCTGCGCCTTGCTTTGCGTGGCGTCGTCGAACATTTCGGACAGATCCGGACGGGTGCGGCCCTGATCGTCAACCGGGGCGTTCAGCTTGTTGATGATAACGCCGGTGATATTTTCGTTCTTGCTGCCGCCAAAGTTGGAGCGGGCCAGCTCGATGCGCTCTTTGAGCTGCGCCGGAGAATCTTTGCCCAGAGACATGACGAAGACGATTTCCGCGCCCAGAGTTTTGGCGATTTCATAGTTCAGCGCGTTGGCGAACTGATGCTTAGGCGTAGGAACCAGACCTTCGATCAGAACGACTTCTGATCCTTTGGCGCATTCCTGATAGCGCGCAACGATGGTTTCCATCAGTACGTCCTGCTGGTTGTTGCTCAGCAGGCTTTCAACCAGCGTCATGCTCAGCGGCTCTGCCGTTGTGGCGTTAGAGTTTGCGCGTAGAATGGTGGTGGTTTGATCCGCAACTTCGTCGCCGGAGCGAGACTGGGCAACGGGCTTGAATACGCCCAGACGGACGCCTTTGCGCTCCATGGCGCGCACGACACCGAGGCTGACGCTGGTCAGGCCTACGCTGGTGCCGGTGGGAATTAACATGATTGTACGAGACACGGCTAAACCTCTTTCGGTTGTGCTTTCGTCAAAACAACACCGCCAGCCTGGGCTGACGGTGTGACCTTCAATTCTTATGCGGCAAGACGGGCAGCGTCCTGCGCGATGACCAACTCTTCGTTAGTCGGGATGATTAGCGCCGGGCGGGTGCCGTCTTTGGCGATGTTGCCGGATTTGCCGAAGCGGGCGGCCAGGTTGCGCTCGTGGTCAACGGCGAAGCCGAGCAGCGCCAGCTTGTCCAGCGTCAGTTCGCGAACCATCGCGGCGTTTTCACCGATGCCGCCGGTGAAGATAACGGCGTCAAGACGGCCGTCCATCAGGGCCGTATAGGCGCCGACGTACTTGGCCAGGCGATGACAGAAAACGTCCATGGCGCGCTTGGCGTCAGCTTTTTCTGCATAGTTGTCTTCAACGTAGCGGCAGTCGCTGGTGACTTCGGTCAGACCCATCAGGCCGGACTCTTTGTTCAAAAGCGTATTGATCTTCTCCATGCTCATTCCCATCACGTCGTACAGGTGGAAAATGATAGCCGGATCGATGTCGCCGCTGCGGGTGCCCATGACCAGACCTTCCAGCGGGGTCAGACCCATAGAGGTGTCAACGCACTTGCCGTTACGGATAGCAGAAACGGAACCGCCGTTGCCCAGGTGGCAGGTGATGACGTTCAGGTCATCGACGGACTTGTTCAGCATCTTGGCGGCTTCGCGACTGACGTAGTAGTGGCTGGTGCCGTGGAAGCCGTAACGGCGAATGCCGTGCTCTTTGTACAGGCTGTAGGGCAGGGCATACAGGAAAGATTCTTCCGGCATAGTTTGGTGGAAAGCGGTATCAAAAACGGCCACGTTGTTATTCTTAAGAGAAGGGAACGCTTTGAATGCTTCTTGAATGCCGATAAGGCCGGCAGGGTTGTGCAGCGGAGCGAACGGAGCGGCCGCTTCGATGCCTTTAAGTACGTCGTCATTAATCACGACTGACTGGGTAAACTGCTCGCCGCCGTGCACGATGCGGTGGCCGATCGCCGTCAGGCTGTTTGACAGTTCTGGTTTTTGCGCCAGAATGGTATTAACGATGAAATTCAGAGCTTCGCTGTGAGCAGCGCCTGCTCCAAGGGCTTCTTCGTGCTTGCTTCCGTCCATTTTCCATTTGATGCGGGCTTCCGGCAGATTGAAGCACTCGGCTAAACCAGAAAGGTGTTCTTCGCCATTGGCAGCATCAATGATGGCAAACTTCAGAGAAGAACTACCGCAGTTAAGAACCAGAACCAGCTTACTCGACATGAGAAGTACCTATTTTATTCGTGATTGGAAATACAAAAATCGGGAACATGGCGCCCGGAGGTAGGAGCCAGGCTCCTTAGACCGTTGTTTCGCCGCGTACCCGCGTAGCGTTTCTTTATATTGTACACAATTGCCTGAGAACAGGTTATTGCTATTATTTATTACTTCATTCATTACACAAATAGCTTGAAATGTGCCATTAGGCCCAGAGGGCGCTGCTAGCATAATCCCTGATAGTTCAAAAAGAAAACCAAATTACAAATTAAATTGATATTTATTAAACTGCATCAAGTTTTTTATGTGATTTTTTTAAATTTTATGAATTTTTTTGAAGTTAACTCACTCTAACTATCCAAATGTGAATCTGACAGATCTCGTAAGATAAGGTATAACTGTTATATATGTGTTGTGTAGGCAGATCGGAGGGCAACAGGCTATGAAACGTTCTTTAGGGCCGGTACGTTGGCTAAAGCTCTTTACGCTAGGGCAGACCTACATGAAAACGTGGCCAAACGAAAAGCGTTTGGGCGTGGTGTTTCCTGAGCATCGCATCATTACGGCGACACGCTTTGGCGTGCGTTTTATGCCTCCCGTTGCCGTTTTTACGCTGGCCTGGCAAATCGCCATGGGCGGAAACCTGGGGCCCGCGGTGGCGACGGCAATCTTTGCCTGCAGTATGCCAATGCAGGGGCTGTGGTGGTTGGGAAAGCGCTCATGCGCCGTGCTTCCTCCTACGCTTAAGCAGTGGTTCTTTTCTCTTCGAGCGAAGCTCACCGAAGCGGGGCAGAAGTGTGAGCCGCTGGAAGAGGAGCCAACCTATCAGCACCTTGCCGTACTGCTAAAGCAGGCATTCAGCCGGTTGGACAAAACTTTTCTGGACGACCTCTAACGTATCTTCGATCTGCTGCGCTTTTCGTTCTGAGCGCGGTAGATTTCACTCCTGTGTTGTTTATCGTTTTCCTTCTCGATCGTGCAAAAAATTGCGCGCAACGGGTATCACTCTTTGGCTCAATGTGACATTCTCTAGTCATTCGAAGCGCTTTAGAGCCTATTCCTAGGCGCGACTTCACCGGTTTATTTTTTTGTTTTCAATCCGTAGGAGTTGTTATTGTGGAAATGACCAATGCTCAAAGGCTGATTCTGTCGAATCAGTACAAGATGATGACGATGTTGGATCCGGAGAATGCCGAACGCTATCGTCGCTTGCAGACTATCGTTGAGCGCGGTTTTGGCCTGCAAATGAAGGAACTTGAGCGCGAGTTTGGCGAGCTGACGGAAGAGACCTGTCGTACGATTATCAACATTATGGAAATGCACCATGCGCTGCGCGTTTCGTTTGAGAATCTGCGCGATCATCTGAAGGACAAAGCTGAAATTGATGAGCGTCGTATTGCTTTTCTGGGCTTTGACGCCGCGACCGAAGCGCGCTATTTGAGCTATGTTCGCTTTCTGGTGAATACCGAAGGCCGCTATACCCACTTTGATTCCGGCACGCACGGCTTTAATTCCCAGACCAAGATGTGGGACAAATATCAGCGCATGTTGGCGATTTGGCAATCTTGCCCGCGTCAGTATCATCTCTGTGCGATTGAGATTTCGCAAATAATCAACGCCTGATTTATGCTTAACGTGACAATGGCCCGCATTTTGCGGGTCTTCGTTTTTAGCCACTGAAAAAACGGGAAGGCAAAAGTTGAACTGCAAAGGTTTTCTGTTCGATCTGGACGGCACGCTGGTGAGCTCGCTGGCGGTCGTGGAGCGGTCGTGGCTCATGCTGGCCAATAAGTATTCGCTTAATCCGAAAGAGGTTTTGGACTTCATTCACGGCAAACAGGCCATCACCTCTCTACGCCACTTCATGGCGGGCTATAGTGATGAAGATATTCAAAGAGAGTTTAAGGCGCTGGAGCATCAAGAAACGGTAGATACTGACGGTATCGTTGCGCTGCCGGGCGCCGTTGCGCTGTTAAATCGGCTCAACGAGTTGGGCATTCCCTGGGCTATTGTCACTTCAGGCACCATTCCTATCGCTCAGGCGAGAAGCCGAGCGGCGGGCATACCGCTGCCGGAAGTGTTCGTTACCGCTGAGCTGGTCGCCAGAGGAAAGCCGGAGCCTGACGCCTATCTTCTTGGGGCGCAGCGTTTGGGATTCTTACCACAGGAGTGCGTTGTGGTTGAAGACGCTGCGGCGGGCATTGCCTCCGGTTTGGCCGCAGGCTGTCAAGTTATTGCGGTCAATGCGGAGAATACGCCGGATCTGGCGCGTGTCGACAGAGCGTTGGCTTCACTGGAGCAAATTAGCGTCACCTATGAAAACGGCGTAGCGACGCTGGCGTTTAGTCAGGCCAGCTAACGTTTTGCGCTTTTACTTATGAAAAACGCTGCCCATTGTGAGGCGGCGTTTTTGTAAGCATTCTTGGTATATATTCTTTTTTAGGCTTATCCATATATTAGCCAGAGATTATCCTTTCTCCTTTCCAGATATAGCATAGCGGAATTTATTTATTAATTTAGTGGTAACTATAAAAATTAGCGTCAGGGGAATATGTATTTCTTGTTAAGCTTACATAATAAAAACCCTCTTTAATTAACATCTTTTGTTTTTTCTTTATGGTTAATATTTTTATCTTTTTGTTAATGAGTAAGTTGGTGGTGCACCAATCGCACTCAGTGTTTCTTGGTTTAATAATCGTTTCCAATCAATGTATTAAATGTTTTTCTGTACTACCGCTATCTAAGTAATTTTATCGGTATTATTTATTAATGGGAGTTTTGTATTATTATTGTAAGGTTATAGTATGATTGGTTTAAATTCGCTTGTTAGAACTATGCGTTATTTTAATATAGAGCCTTAGTTGAACGTTAATTTATAAAAAAGCCTTTTAGAACATTATTAAAAAGGATTTATTTATTATGACTAGCTCTGTATCTAATAGAATCAAGATGGGATTTATTGGGCTGCTTTGTATCAGTACCGTTGGATGCCAAAACATGACGGGAGAGGATTGGGGTGCGCTTGCGATTGGCGCGGTTATTGTTGGTGCGATTGCCGCCGTTGCGGTAAGCGGAGACGACGATGACCATCACGATCGCCGTCACGACGATCGCCGCGATAAAGGGCGTCATGATAAAGGCCATCGCCGTTAGGCCGTAGTTTGAAACGCCGTCCAGAAAGTCGGACGGCGTTTTTACTGCTCTTTTTATAAGCGCTTACCAAACGTACTTAACGCCGATAACCCCTTCGCTGTTTCGATAGCCGTTCTCTCCAGTCTGGTTGCTCAACTGCGCCCAGGCCTGCCAACCGTTGCTGATGCGAGCCTGAAGGCCGACTTCAACCTCATAGCGATTGTCGGGAACGTCTTGCGAGAAACGGTCATTGTCCATTTTCAGCGCGTTGTTAGCATCGCCGTGCCACCAGTTGACGCCGACAAACGGCTGAACGCCTTCACCACGTTCCATACGGCCATAGAGGCGGGCGCCCAGGCGCGTCGTCAGGCCATTGGCGTCGTCGCCGTGTATGCGAGTGCCGTTTTGTTCCGTGTGGGTGTCGGCGCTATACCAGTCGTAAATCAGCTGAGCCTGCGGTTCAACCAGCCACTGATAGTTGCCGGCATTGCCCAGCGTAAAGGCGTAACCGGATTCGACAGACCACTGCCAGAGTCGGCTTTTATATTCTTCAGAGGGCAGATCCTGGCCTTTTACCGTGTTGTCGAACCAGGCGTACTGTACGTAGGTGTCCATATAGCCGCCGGTCGCCATTGACGCGCTGCCGAACCAGGTAGCGTAAAGGCCGACGCTGTAGCCGTCGACGTCGCCGGATGCCTTGCTGGCGTCGGCCTTATAGGCATTAGGGTTGGTGCTGTCGACGTCGCTGTGGCCGTAGCCCGCCATCACGCCGAACAGGAAGCGCTGGTCGTTGCTGTCCCAGCGCGCCAGATCGCCGCCCAGCTGAACCAGAGAGGTGTCGGTATCGACGTTCAGCGACTGACCGGCCGCTTTACTGTCGGTTGAATTACCGACGGCCCGCAGCCACATGCCGCCAACGCCGCCATCGGTCCCGTTGGGCTGGGTAAATTCTGGCTCGCCCAGGCGCTCGTGCATCGTGTGGGTGAACATATTAACAGCTGCCGTCTGGTTGCCCAGGTAGGCGCCGGCCTCCGGGCGAGTGGGGTTAATGGAAGGCGTCGGAGTGGGATCTGGATTGGGCGAATCGACGGAGCGAAGATACCAATTTCCATTAGCTGGGTCGCTGACGCTGCCTTGATACAGGCTGTAATCGTAGCCGCCTTTTACGGCTCTGCCTTCCATGGTAAAGACGGCATCGGACTGCCCGGCGACGTCAATGACCTTTATTCCTTCAACGGTTTGCGCGCCGCTGCCGCCGACGTTGTTAAAGCTGACGCTGGTGCTGCCCGCGCTATCGCCGTTAATGACTAGCATGTCGGTCGGGGAGCTGTCGTCGCCGAGTTGGGTGTTCATCAACAGCTTGCTGCCGTCTGCGCCGTAGTAGTCGCCGTCGACGGTGATGGTTTTAAAGCCGCTGACGTCGTCAGGGGTTACAAAGGAGACGGTTCCTGCGTTGTTAAGCGTTGTCAGCGTTGAGTTGCCCGTTACGTTCCAGCGGCTGGTGGCGTCAATGTTCGCCGTTGAGGCGCCAGCATAGTCCTGAGTGTTAATAGCACCGGTGAGGGTAGAGGCGCCGCTTAGGTTAAATACCAGCCTGCTATCGGCATTGGAAGAATTGACCAATACGTCACCGGTAATTGCCGTGTCGTTGATAGCATCAATATTCACGTTGTTTAGCAACAGGCCTGAGCCATTGTTGTAGTCGTAAATTTTGAAGGCCAAGCCGCTGTCGCTAATGACCTGAGCGTTGTCCAGCGTTAAGGAAAGCGGATCGTTGTCACTTTCATCATTCCTGTCCTGCAAAACTATGGCGGCTGAGTTTTTTGAATAGAGAGTGCTGCCGACAATTTTTGTGCTGCCTACGTCGGCAAGCCTTAGGGCCGAGCTGTTTTCGCCTTCAGCGGTTATGGTTGTATTGATGATCTCTCCGGCTGCTTTACTTCCAATAATAAATGCGCCATAGGACGTATTGCCGCTAACGGATATTGCGCTATCGGTAATGTTATAGAGGCTGTTTCCATAATAGCCGTCGGCGTAAAAAGCATAGTTTTTATCGCCAGTTGCTGTAATCTGAGAATTTGTTACCGACAAACTGTTATTTGAGCCCCCGTTGGCAATAACAAGATAGTTGCCGTCGCCGCTGGCGTTAATCACAGAGTCGCTTAGCGTTAGCGCACTATTGCTTAAGTTAATGCCGTAAGCCTGGTTAGTATTCATGTCCAGCTGCGACTCTTTTAACGTAACGTCGCTGGAAGAGGCGGAAATACCCCAAACGTCACCATTGGCTGTAAATGTGGTGTTTTTGGCTTCCAGCGTGGAGTTGCTTAGCCCTACGACGGCATAGGCGCCAGGATAGCCGCCGTTATCATAGGTGGTGCTCAGAGAGGCGCGATCAAGCGTTACTATGCTGCCATCGTTTGCCGTTATTGTGCTGCTACCAATGGAGCTTAGGCTGGAATTGGTGATAGTCGCGCTGTTTTTGCTATCCATATAGAGGATAGCGGTGCCGCTGCTGGAGCCGGTTTGATTTAACTGGACGTTATCAAGGCTAATCTCGGCCCGATCGTTCATCGAGATCAGCATGCCGTTAAAGTCGTTAATAATTGAATTTGAGAATGAGACAAAGCTGCCTGCGCCGGCGGCTTTAATTTGGACGTTGCTCGGATCGCTACCGAATTGGATATTGTCCAGAATCGCCTGCCCGCCGTTATCAACATTAACGTATTGATATACGTCTCCAGAGAGAGTGCCGTTTTTTACCTCGATGGTACCGCCGGAAGCGTAAATAGCGCTGCCGGCCGTTCCGCCTTGAATGTTATACCCGTCAGAAGCGATCTTTCCTCCGTCGTGAGCATAAAGCGCGCTTGAGTTGAAACCGGAATATTCGATGTCATCCGTAATCGTGACGTCTTGTCCTGACCCTGCCGTTGTTCTCGTGGTAATAGTGGCTTGAGTAGTATAGCTAACGGAACCGACAGCCATGGCAATAGCGATGGAAATGAGTTTTTTATTGCTCATAAGAAGATACCCTTATCATCTATAAAGAAGTTGATTTAATAGTTCTTTTATTTTTTTAAATTATATAAAAAACGGTGTTTTATTGCAAATGGTTTATTTCATTATATTAAGGCTGTATAAATATTTATAATATTCATTTGGTTACGATTTGGCGTCGATGGTTCTCTGGTTTTATTTCTTTGCTTTTCGTTTTTTGCTCTTGACTTGGGTAATTAATAAAGAGTGTTTTAATGTTAATATTTTTATTCGGATGATGGTAGCGTCTGAGCTATCTGCATTTTTTCTATTAATAAATTAAATATTATATTTAGTGCCCTGTTCTATGCCTGACAAATCAGGGGGGAGGAGATTTGTCGGCCAGTAATGCATCAGTGTGGGAGAATATAAAGAATGAGAGAGCGGACAACCGTCATTACGGCAATAACCACGATAGAAATAATGATGGCGCTAACAGGCGCCTTAACGATCGCAATAAATGCGCAGTGGTATAACGATCCCTTCCGCGGTAGGTATAAAAAACAGAAATAGGCGGTTACGCTGAAAAATCAATGGAAGATAAAAGCAAAAGGCATATGTATGCCTTTTGCTTTTTAGGGCTAAATCAGTACAACAATGAATATAGCTGACGGCGGAATTTAGACGCCAGCGCGTCGCCAGTGCCTAGCGCGGCCAGAATGTCCATCATGGTCTTTTTCGCGCTTCCGTCTGCAGCGTTGAGATCGCGCTTGAGGTGGCCCATTAGTAGAAGGAGGGCCTCTTCATTACGGCCTACGGTATGCAGCTGAAGGGCAAGCTGAACCGCCAGTTCGACGTTGCCCGGATCGGCTTCTACCTGCTTTTGCAATTGCTGAATTTCCGGCGTATCCGCAGCCTGCTTCAACAGTTCAATCTGGGCAATAAGCCCCTGATAGCGGGTATCGCGATCTTGCAGCGGCACGGCGGCCAGTACGGCTTCCGCCTCTTCGGTACGGCTGAGGGCGATTTGCGTTTCCGCCAGCAGCAGGCCGATGTCGCTGCGCTGTTGGCTAAGCTGCCAGGCGTCCTTCAGTAGGGGCAGGGCGTCGATAAAACGTCCTTCCTGCATCAGCGCCTGCGCTTCGGCGGCTTTCAACTCTTCTTCCTTCGGCAGTACTCGGTCAAGCAGGGCGCGAATAGCTTCTTCAGGCTGTGGCCCTTGAAAACCGTCGACCGGCTGGCCGTCTTTAAACAGATAAACGGTTGGGATCGCGCGGATGCCAAACTGGGCAGCAACCATCGGCTGGCTGTCGCAGTCCACTGTCGCAAGAATAAATTTACCGCCGTATTCGGCAGCCAGCTTGGTAAGCACCGGCTCTAGAACCTGGCAGTGCTGACTGCGGGGGGACCAAAAGTAAAACAGCAGCGGCGCCTGTGAAGACTGTTCCAACACCTGTTGGAAGTTGGATTCATTGACGTCAATAACGAAGTTCGCTGGCATGGGGCACTCTCTTTTACACGTGTATTTGTTACCTATATGTAGGCAACCTCGATAAATTTCAAGCCCTTTTGGGACCTATCCTTTATCCCTTAAGATGCGGTCCATCAGCCTGTCGGGCAGTAGCCTTTTGCATATAGCCATCGCTTTGGTAACCAGAGTTATGCGATAGCGTATCTTCGCGCGCGGGCTTTCCAATGCGTGGCGAATTGCGGGCAGGATGGCCTCTGGCGGTAGAGTAAAGCGCCGAGCGATGGACGGGTTTTCGACCGGCTTATCCTGCTGCGTTTGGTTTACGTTACTGCTAAACGCTGTGCTGATAGGTCCCGGTTCAATCAGGCTGACCTGAACGCCGCTGCCGTAGAGCTCTAGGCGGAGCGCATCCGACCAGGCTTCCAGCGCATACTTGCTGGCGGCGTATAGCCCGCGGCCGGGGGTGGAAATAATTCCCATGACTGAGCTGGTCTGAATGATTCGGCCTTCGCCCTGAGTCAGCATGGCGGGCAGCAGAAGCTGGGTCAGCTCGTGGGCGCCGAACAGGTTGGTGGAAAATTGATGTTCGAACTGCGGTCGGGTGATGGTGTTCAGCCGGCCGTAAATGCCGAAACCGCCGTTGTTGAACAGGCCGTAAAGCTTGCCTTCGGTTAGCCTCAGCACCGCTTCGGCAGCTTCACGAATGCTGTCGCTGTCGTCCAAATCGAGCTTTACCGTTTCAAATCCTTCTTGCTGCAGGCGTTCTACGTCCTCAGATTTTCTACAGGCGGCGATAACGCGATAGCCGCGTTGTTTTAGATCTCTGGCGGCAACCAGACCAATGCCGCTGGAGCAGCCGGTAATCAATACTGCCTTTTGCATAACTTTACCTTTCCGTGACTTAGCTCTGTTTAGCCGGTGTTGTAGACTGAAGAAGACCTACGTAGGGCGCAAGCGCCTGTGCCATAAAGTCGGCGATAAACGGCTGGGCGTCCGCGGTAGGGTGCAGGCCGTCGGACTGCATCCACTCCGGTTTCACCACGACTTTTTCCATGAAGTAAGGCAGCAGAGGCACGTTTTGCTCCTGCGCAAGTTTAGGATAAATAGCGGTAAACGCGTCGGTGTAGCGCTTGCCGTAGTTGGGCGTGATGCGGATTTGCATCAAGAGCGGCTGGGCGTTAGCCTGTTTAATGACGGTAATGATTTGCGTCAGGTCGCGCTCGATGTCCGCTGTCGGAAAGCCGCGCAGGCCGTCATTAGCGCCCAGTTCGACGAGCACCCAGCGCGGCTGATGGGTTTTCAAAAGTTCAGGCAGTCGCGCAAGCCCTTGGGCCGCGGTATCGCCGCTGATGCTGGCGTTGATGACCTTCGGCGCGTTAGGCTGATCCTTCCAGCGATCGCCTAACTGGCTAGCCCATGCCTGTTCGATTGGCAGCCGAAAGCCGGCGCTCAGGCTATCGCCCAGAATAAGCAGCGTGTCCGCCGCCGCGACGCGCAAAGATGACAGCCCCAGCAATAAAAGGATTGGCAGATGTCTGAAAATCACGTTCTTGAAGTTCATCATTTAAATAAGTCTGTCGGTGAGGGAGAGCACAGGCTTAACATCCTCACCGGAGTTGAGCTGGTTGTCAATTCAGGACAAACAATTGCGCTGATTGGTGAATCGGGATCGGGGAAGTCTACGCTGCTCGGTATCCTGGCCGGGCTGGATGACGCCTCCAGCGGCGACGTTAAGCTTCTTGGGCATTCTCTGCCGGAAATGGACGAGGAGGACAGAGCCGCGCTGCGCGCAAAAGACGTGGGCTTCGTGTTTCAGTCCTTTATGCTGGTGCCGACGCTGACGGCGCTGGAAAACGTCCAACTGCCGGCTCTGCTGCGAGGTGACTCCGAGCGCGAAAGCAAGGCGCAGGCGTTGGCGCTTCTGGAGCAACTGGGGCTGGGGGAACGCGCGGGGCACCTGCCGGCTCAGCTGTCCGGCGGAGAACAGCAGCGGGTCGCGATTGCCCGCGCCTTCATTAGTCGACCAACCATTCTGTTTGCTGATGAGCCGACCGGCAACCTTGACCGCCAGACCGGCGTAAAAATCGCCGATCTGCTGTTTTCTCTTAACCGCGATTTTGCTACCACGCTGATATTAGTCACCCACGACGAGACGCTCGCGGCCCGCTGCCAGCGCCAGCTGCGGCTGCGCGACGGGCAATTGTGGGAGGCATCATGATCTGGCGCTGGTTTTGGCGCGAATGGCGCTCGCCGTCGCTGCTGATAGTCTGGCTTTCGTTGACGCTGGCTGTCGCCTGCGTGCTGGCGCTGGGGCGCGTCAGCGACCGCATGGAACAGGGGCTGAGCCAGCAAAGCCGCGACTTTATCGCCGCCGACAGGGTGCTGACCGCCAGTCGCCCGGTTGACGACGCCTGGCTGCAAAAAGCTAAAGAAGAGGGGCTGAGCGTCAGTCGGCAGCTGTCGTTCATGACCATGGCATACGCCAACGACGCGCCGCTGCTTTCCGCCGTGAAGGCCGTCGACGGTAACTATCCGCTGTACGGCAAGCTGGAAACTCAGCCCGTTCAGGCCAAGCCTCAGCCGGGAACGGCGCTGGTGGCGCCGAGGCTGATGGCGCTGCTTAATCTGAAGGTTGGCGACAGGCTGGAAGTGGGCGACGCCGAGCTTACCGTCAGCGGTGAAGTCGTTCAGGAGCCGGACGCTGGCTTTAACCCGTTTCAGACTGCGCCAAGAATTTTAATCAACTATCAGGATATCGATAAGACCGGCGCGGTTCAGCCGGGGAGCCGATTGACCTACCGCTATCTGTTTGCCGGCGAGCCGAACGCGCTTGAGCGCTTTGGCGAATTTGTCGTGCCTCAACTGCGCCCGGATCAGCGCTGGTTTGGCACCGAGCAGTCCGGTACGGCGGTCGGCAAGTCTCTCCAGCGGGCGCAAAACTTCCTGCTGCTTTCCGCCGTCTTAACGCTGCTGTTGGCGGTCGCTGCGGTCGCTGTTTCGATGGGGCACTATTGCCGCAGTCGCTATAATCTGGTGGCCGTGCTTAAGACGCTGGGGGCGGGAAAGCGGGCGCTGCGCAGGCTGGTTATCGGGCAGTGGTTGTCCGTATTGGCGCTGGCCGGCGCAGTTGGCAGCCTGATCGGTATTTTGTTTGAACAAGGGCTGATGGCTTTGCTGGCGCCGCTGTTGCCCAAAGCGCTGCCGCCGGCAGGACCGTGGCCGTGGCTGTGGAGTCTGGGCGCGTTGCTGATTATCTCGCTCATGGTCGGATTGCGCCCCTATAAGCAGCTGTTGGCGACACGGCCTCTGCGCGTGCTTCGAGCCGACGCCATGTCCAACGTTTGGCCGCTGAAATTCTACATTCCAATCATGTTAGCGACCGTTGCGCTGCTGTTAGCGCTGGTAGCCGGGTTCAACCTGGTGTGGTGGGGGATCCTGTTCGGCATTATGGCGCTCTCCCTGCTGCTGGGAGCGCTTGGGTGGTGCAGCCTGCTGCTGCTTCGTCGCCTGACGCTTAAAGGGCTGGCGCTTCGCCTGGCCGTTAACCGTCTTTTGAGGCAGCCATGGTTGACGACGACCCAGCTGTCTGCTTTTTCCTTCTCATTTATGCTGTTGGCGCTGCTGATTATCCTTCGGGGTGACTTGCTTGACCGCTGGCAGCAGCAGATACCGCCGGAAAGCCCCAACTATTTTTTGATGAATATGACTGAAGGACAACTGCCTTCTCTCAGGCAGTTTCTCAGCGGCCACGGCATTGAGGCGGGGGACTTCTACCCGATCGTCCGCGTTCGCCTGACGGGCATCAATCAGCAAAAGGCGACGGAGAGAGTAAAAGAAGACGAGCCCGGCGGCGAGGCGGTCAACCGAGAGTTGAATCTGACCTGGCTGCCCGCCGACAGGCCTTCTCCTAATGAGGTGACGGGAGGAAGCTGGCCGCCGAAAAATGATGAGGTGTCCGTTGACGCCGGGTTGGCCGAGCGGCTGGGGCTACGCATTGGCGATAAGCTGACGTTCACTGGCGATACGCAGGAGTTTAGCGCGACGATATCCAGCCTGCGCCACGTTGATTGGGAGAGCCTGCGCCCTAATTTCTACTTTATATTTCCTCAAGGGGCGTTGGATTCATTGCCTCAGACTTACCTGACCAGCTTCCGCTATCAGCAAGACGGTACGGCGCTGGTCGAGCTGTATCGGCAGTATCCAACCCTGAGTCTGTTAGATATAGGCAGCATGCTCAAGCAGGTGACGACGGTGTTTCAGCAGGTAGGGCGCGCGCTGGAGGCAATGGTGGCGCTGGTGATCGTTTGCGGCGGTCTGCTGCTGCTGGCGCAGGTTCAGGTCGGCATGCGGCAACGGCGGCAGGAGCTGGTAGTTTACCGTACGCTGGGGGCCGGCAAGCGCCTGCTTCGTCGTACGCTGTGGAGCGAGTTTGCGCTGTTAGGTTTGGCTGCGGGGATTACTGCGGCGATTGGTGCAGAGGTATCGCTGTGGTGGCTTCAGCGCACGCTGTTTGAGTTTCCCTGGCAGCCTAACTTCGCCATGTGGGTACTGCTTCCCGCTTTCTGTGCAGGGTTGCTGTCTCTGTGCGGCGGTTGGCTAGGCGTTCGCCTGCTGGGCGGCAAGGCGCTGTATCGGCGGTATCAGGAGTAGAGGGTAAAACAATATAAAACATATAGATAAGTGAACGATACGAGCGTTTTTACTCTCGTATCGTTTTATTAGCTTATTTTGATAGCGTTGTCGTCGTATATTATTAAAAATAACTTAGCTTAATAATATATAGGTTGCTAACATTAATTTACTTATCTTTTTGATAATAAAATTGTTTTTTATTCCGAGTGGTAACATCTGTAATTATTCATTAATACATAATAAAACGCATTTCCAATGTGGTTTTTTTTGTGTATTATTCTAATGCCCACTTTTTCATTGGACGAATATATGTACCTAATGGGGGTTATGTCCTCTATTGACAGAATTGGTCGATCTTGATTAAGAGATATTAACTGAGAATCATTAATATATATAATGCCTTTCATTGCTCTGAATGAGTTAATGTTTCTTTGTCTATGGTTTATCTACTCGATCCTGTCGCTATCCTATTATAGCAGAAAAAGTAAATAATTTTATTTATTAAATAATTACATAAACTCAATTGGTTAAAGTGATTGGGGCGTTATGTAATGGCGATATTCTGAAATGCTTATATTTTCTCGTAAGGGAACGTTTTTATTTTCATAGGCTTATTAATTGTGTGATTCCACGGATCTTTTTATTTAGTTGTATTTATCTTTGTTCTTTTTGGTGCATTTTTAAATAAGGGAATATATATGTCCAGCTCATTAGCTTATTCTTCATTATTGATTCAACGTAAGATTGGATTAACTAAACTCTCTTTGTTAGTTTCCTTGGTCTTAAGCACGATGCCGCAGGCAATAGCCCAACTCGGTCCGGTTTCCGTGACGACAAATCAGTCCGTTACGCTTCCCGATGGGGAAAGCGTTATGGCGCCGAGCGGCAGCGCGATTTTGGTGTCCGGCGGCGGCTCGGTCATCGGGAAAGACATGTCCATAGGATCTTCGGCGCGCAATGAGAAGACAATTACCGTCTCAGGCCAGGATTCACTGGTCGATCTTTACGGCGCAACGGTTGTTAATAGTAATGGCATAGGCGTTTATTCCAGCAACGGCGGGCAGGTTTCCCTTGGGCAGGGGACGATGATTAACGTCAATGCTGACGTGGGCAACAGGGCTGCGGGCATATATATCGACAATACCGCAATGAACGATAGCGCATTTGGCAGCGACATGGTTATTCGCGTCGACAGGCAGCAGGCAGGCGTTGACAGCTACGCCAGAATGGGATTGGTCTTGCAGGGCGCTGGCGCCTATGCGTCTTTCGATCGTCTGTCTATAGAAGGCAACGCGGTAAACGTCGGCGGATTTCTCGCCAACGGCGCAGAGTTGACGATGACGAACAGCCGGGTTTACGTAGCGGGCGCGTCTCTTGATGACGGTCTTATCTATTGGCCGGTAAACGTCTATTACGTGGACGTACGGAATACGGGGTTTACCCTGTGGAATCAGGACGTGCTGAACCTGACTAATACCGACATCATTATGGATAATCAGGCCAACAGCGGCATTATCGTAAAAGACGGTTCTCAACTGAATATGGTAGGCGGAAAGATCGTGCTGACCGAAGCGACCAACGGCAGCTACGGCATTTATGGCTACGTTGGGGGAGAAATAAATCTGCAAGACGTGCAGGTGATTATGCAGGGCAACGCGGACAAGGGGATTGTCGCCCATAATAGTCAAACGCTTAATGCCGACGGCGTCAACATTTCCAGCTATGGCACAGACAGCATCGGCGTTCGCGTAGCTAAGAGCTCCAACGGGGGGCTCAACAACTCGACGATAAGCGGCTATGGCAATGCTTTCACCGGGGTGATCGTTGGTATAGACAGCAAGTTGGTGAGCGATGCCTTGACCGTCAACACGACGGGCGATGCCTCAATGGGGATGTCCATTGTAGACGGCGGTCAAGCGACGCTCAACGATGGTGCAATCAGCGTGGAGGGAAGCCAGACGACCGGTATTAGCGTGACCAGCGGAACGTTGACGGCAAGCGGATTGAACGTTGTGGCTAATGGAGAAGGCGCATCGGCATTGAAAAACGGCGATAGCGTTTCTATAACCAACGGACGGCTTGCCGCTGCAGGCAATAAGAGTAACGCGGTGATTCTGTCAAACTCAGGCAGCCTGACATTGACGGACTCGACCGTTGAAGGTGGCGGCGCTTCGGTTTTCACCGTTCAGGGAATAAGCAATATTATAACGTTGGATCGCAGCAGCGCCGTAGCGAAGAACGACGCGCAGCTGCTGGCGTTGGCTGACGGCGGCGCCGTTGCGCTAACGGCGGACAATGTCAGCCGGCTCTACGGCGACGCTTATGCCGGAACGGGAAGCGACGCTTCGTTAACGCTTAACGGCGCCTCCGCCTGGCAGGGCGGCGCGCAAAACGTTGGTGCGGTTGCACTTAACGACGGTAGCCTGTGGCAAATAACGCGCCATTCCGACGTTGGCTCCCTGGCCTTGAACAACGGTGCGCTGGCCTTTACTGCGCCATCATCATCGGACTTTAAAACGCTGACCGTGCGCGGAAACTATAGCGCTCAGAGCGGCGCCGTCAGCCTGAATACTCGCTTAGGCGGTGATGATTCTCTTACCGACCGGCTGATTGTGCAGGGTAATACGCAGGGGGAAACGCTTTTACAGGTTGCTAACGCCGGCGGTCAGGGGGCGAAAACGGCTGAAGGCATCCCGGTCGTTCAGGTGCTGGGCGATTCTAATGGTAGCTTTAAGCTGAATGGCCGCGTCGTGGCCGGGTTGTATGACTATCATCTCTATCAGGGTAGCGCTTCTAATCCAGATGACGGTAATTGGTATTTGCGTACGGACTACCTGGCGCCCACGCCTTCGGACGGTAGCGGCGAAACGCCGTCCGTCATCGACGGCGGACCGAGCGTTACGCCTCTGCGCCCCGAAGTCGGTTCGTATTTGAGCAACCTGTCGACGGCGTCCACGATGTTTGTTCATACGATGCACGAACGCTTGGGCGAACCGCAGTTTACCGACGCCTATAAAGGAAACGACGCGGCACCCTCTTTATGGCTGCGCATCGCAGCGAATAAAGCACAGGATACGGTCCACGATCTGGATCAGACCTCGAATACGTCCGTCGTTCAACTGGGCGGCGATATCGCGCAGTGGAGCAGCAACGGTAGCGATCGCTATCACGTTGGCCTAATGGGCGGATACGGGCGCAGCAATAACCACAGCCGCTCCACGATTACCCATGACTACTCTTCCAGCAAGGTAACGGGATACAGCGTGGGAGCGTATGGCACCTGGTTTAAAAACGGCGACGAGCCGACCGGGCCCTACGTGGACGTCTGGTCTCAGTATGGATGGTACAAGAACAAGGTCAACGGCTCGGGCCTGCCCGAGGAAAGTTACGACAGCCGTGGATGGACGACTTCGGTTGAAAGCGGCTATGCCTTCGTCGCGAAGGAAAGCGAACGCTATCAACTGATGCTGGAGCCTCAGGCTCAGGTAGCGTGGAACAACTTTAGTCAGGATAATCACACGGAGAGCAATGGCACACGCGTGACCGACGGCGACGCCAGCGGCCTTATCACGCGGATGGGCGTACGCCTGTATCGCCATGACAAGCAAAACCGCAACGGCATTCAGCCTTTTGTCGAGACCAACTGGTGGTACAGCGGCGCAGACAACACCTTGAAGTTTAACGGTGAAAAAGTGGAAGACGGCACGCCTTCCTCACGCCTGGAGGTGAAGGTCGGCCTTCAGGGCGAAGTGGCCAAAGGCTGGCAGGTATGGGGCCACGTGGGCCAACAGTGGGGGGCGAACGACTATACCCGCTATGAGGGGATGGTGGGAGTGAAAATGACGTTCTAAGCTCGCTGATAGCTCAAAAGTAGTGAAAAGGGATAGGAAACTATCCCTTTTGCGTTCTGCAATTGTGTTAAGGTGACGGACCCGCACCGAGATAAAGATGGAATTTTTACCCCCGATGTCAGCCAGAAACGCCACCCTGATAGGCCTAGCCGCCATTATTTTATGGAGCACCGTAGTTGGATTTCTTCGAAGCGTCTCCGAGGGGCTAGGCGCGATAGGCGGGGCGGCAATGGTTTACAGCCTCAGCGCTCTGTTGCTGCTGTTTATCGTCGGTTTACCCAAACTCTCTTCGTTTCCTCGAAAGTACCTCTATTGGGGATGCGTTCTTTTCGTTTCCTATGAAATCTGCCTTTCGCTTTCCGTCGGGTTTGCCAACTCGGGTTCGCAGGCCATTGAAGTCAGCATGGTCAACTACCTGTGGCCCAGCCTGACGCTGCTTTTCGTGACGCTGGCAGACCGTAAAAGGCCTAAATTTTTGATGCTGCCGGGCATGCTGATTTGTTTCGCGGGATTGGGAAAAGTCTTGGGAGGCGAAAACGGCCTCTCGCTCAACGATATGGCTGGCAACGTCGCTTCTAACCCCCTGAGCTATGGTTTGGCTTTTGTCGGTGCGGTGATATGGAGCGCCTATTGCGTCATGACCAAAAAGCTCGCCAACGGCAGCAACGGCATTACGTTATTCTTTATGCTGACCGCAGCGGCTCTGTGGCTTAAGTTTTTCCTCACGGATACGCCAGCGATGCACTTTAGCCTGCACATATTGGTTAATTTGGTTTTGGTCTCTATCGCGATGGGATTAGGCTATGCAGCCTGGAATATTGGGATGCTTCATGGCAATGCGACCCTTCTGGCAACCGCTTCGTATTTTACCCCCGTTATATCGGCGCTTTTTGCTGCGATGCTGCTGGGGGAATCTTTAAGTTTATACTTTTGGACCGGCGCTTTGATGGTCTGCACTGGGTCGTTAATTTGCTGGTATTCAACCAAAGGCGCGACCTAGTGGTGTGAAGGGTATGGCCAATAGTGCTATTCCCCCGGAAGGGAGAACCCGATATCTACAGGGGGCTCTTAAACAGAGCGCTCGGGAATTCATTGTCATTCTTTTTCAGCGTTAGACCTCATCGCCTTTCAGTTCAACCGGAACTGGCCTGGACTGACAGTTTCACATTCGTCTATTGAACTCTCTGGAGACGGTTCGAAAAAAATTGGATAAAGCGTTTAGAGTTCGAGATGGTTAAGCGAGAAAACGATGAATGTTTGCTGGGCGTTTTTTCCATTACGCCGTGATTAACATTTGGTAAAGCAGCTGTTCCAAATTTTGTTTCGTACTGCAATAGAGGTGAATATAAATAGTATTGTTCTCGGCGAGCTCAAACAGAACGCGATGTTTCTGCTTTTCATCAAACCATTGACGTAGGCGAAGGCCGTTTTCCGCAGCCGTTTGATTAAAACCATAGCGGGATGGATCCGTGGCAATGGCATTTGTAGACTCCGTTAACAGGCTATCCGTCATTATCGCTGCGGTTTCGACATCGTGATGAAGCGCCTGATAGTATTCAATAACGTCTAAAGAACGATATGCGACTTCAGTGATGATGATGCGTTTTTTCATCAATATCCCCGAGCTTGACGACGTCGTTTCAATGCTTCTTCCGGGGTCATGGTTTTTTGTTCAGCGATATCTTGTCGAGAAAGCATGACCAATTTGAGCAGTGCGTTAGATTGCCGTTCAGACGCTTGAGCGGCCAGTTCTGCCTCTCTTTCCGCAGCGGTTTGAATGAACAATTCAGATACGCCGTTCTTAGTGACATAAACGCCCCCGCTGAAGTTTTCTGGCATACCTAACATTTCTCTGGCTGCTTTTTGTGAAATAGTGGTCATAGAATACCCATTGTGTTGTATGAATAATGTACTTATCGAAGTATAAAAGGCGAGGCTAAATTTGTCATTAATTTTACCTCACACGCCGTATTTCTGCTTTATTCTTGCCGCAATTTCGCGCAGCGTCAGTTCGCTCTCTCCGCTCTGTTCCCCTGCGAGAACGGCTTTTCTTAACGCATCCATCTGAGACTCTTTTTGTTCCAGTAGGCGAAGCGCCGAGCGTACGACTTCACTGGTTGAGCCGTAGCGGCCGGATGCGATCATGCGACTGACAAATTCGTCGAGCTGTTCACCGATAGTGATGCTGGTCGTTCTTGGCATAGATCCTCCTGTGTTAATAAATAACACAACTATGGCATGAGGTTTTAGCCCCAGACATTTTGAAAAGGCGGGATTTTGACAAGACTACATCTTAAATAACTTCGCATGGTTGCCGATTCGATACAAAAGAACCTCGTTTTCCGTTCGTTGATAAATCAGCAGAAGGTCAGGCTTGCCGTGGCATTCCAAATACCCCGCGTAGCATTCTTTTAGCCTGTGTTCTTTATACAATACGGTAGCGGCATTCCTGTTGCCAGCAGTCTTAATACGGCGTCAATCGCTGCGATAGCCGCATGGTCATGCTGATAGCACTTCATATCCCGTTTGAACGCTGAGGAATACCGAATTTTCAGCATGGTTACTTAAAAATGCCTTTCCAAAAGTCGTCAATGTTGTCAGCGCGTTCGCCATTGTTGTCGCTCAGTTCGCGAATCGCCGCCTTGAGTTCTTCAGATACCCGAACTTTTAACATTGCGTTGTTCATCATAATTCCTCCAATAGACTGCGTGTCTATTGTGGCCCCTGTGGGGGGGGCGCAATGCAAACTTGCTAACTGAGCGCTATGGGGCGATGTTGCAACAATCATTTTGAAGTAATCCTAATATTGTTAATGATATAGTGACGCTCTGGCGTTCGGTATCTCGTCAATGAAACGGACGGTACTTCATGTATTATTGTTGAGCAACGAGAGCATTGGTTTATCTGGATACGTCTCGCAAAAAATCGGAAGATGCCTCCAAGGCGCTTGTTGGTATAGAATGGATACCCTGCCAAAATGGTTTTTGGTGTTATTAGTTCAGAAGCAGCCGCCTTGGGCGGCAAATAAACAAGGAGCGTTTATGAGCATTTTGTCCCGTTTTTTCGGCCGTCGCGATGAAAAAGAAAGCCAGTCACTGGCGGAGCTGGTCGCCAATCCCAATCAAGAAAATAGCCTAAGCCTACAGGTCGTGTTCAGCGGTTCGCTTTCTATTGATGAAAGCAAGCTTGAGCAGACGCTGCGCGGCTTTGACTCGTCAATGAAGCAGGCGCGCTGCCAGCGCGATCCCGAGCTTGGCGATTTCTTTGCGCTGGTCGGCTGGGGGAAGCACGTGGTTCGCATGGTAGGTTTTAATGCGCCTTTCCCTGCGGAGCATCTGGAAAAGTGCGTTGGACCTTCTCACTATGGCGCCGAGATGAAAGAGCAGGTTCGCGCCAATGAAAGCCATGTTCTTTTATGGTACGCCGGTTACGACGATAACGTGCTGGAACAATATATCGCGCTTGCGCTGGTGGCAGGCGCGTTAGAGCGCTTTGGCGCGCTGGCGGTGCTCAATGAAAGTGCCTACACCTCGCTGCCGGCGGGCGTGCTTGGCGAAATGGCCGCCGCAAAGGACGGTGCTGATATTCTGCGCTATGGCCTGCCTTTGACGATGCTGTTCTGCGGCTTTGTGAAGTACGAGGTCGAGGGCGTCGACGGCGTTTGGATGCGCACCTATGGCGCAAACGGCTTCGGACTGCCGGACTTTGCGGTGCTGGCTTCAGGGCATGAAGAGGGGCAAAAATACAGCGACATCTTCAGTAATATTCTGCGCTATCTGCTGGACAGCGGCGCGGAAATGGTCGCCGGCCATACGATGGAAGTGGCGCAGGGGCAGGTCATGAAGCTCCGCGAGCCGGCGGAGAGCGAGTACTTTCTGGATGGGCCCGGTACGGTGCTGGTTGCAGAGATTATCGATGCTCTTAAGATTGCGCAGTGAACCTGTTCTATCGCGTTCAATAGAAGCCGCGTGAGGTTAAGATAGAGAACTATGCCCGACTGGAGCTTTCACCCAACGCTCATTGAGCCGTTTTACTCCGTATTTATGAATGGCAATATCCTTCGCAGTTCACATGAAGAGCAAAGGAGAATACTGGCCGATTTTCATCGGCGCTTGCCTGAATATTCAGACGCGATGCTGCGAGAAATGCTGTATCAAAGTTGGCGCTCGCAGAAGGTCGCTGCGTGGGTGATTGCACAGCGTAGGCAACATACTTTCTTATCTGTTGTTATTCAACTTTTGCTCCGGTTTACGCCTCATCCAGAACACCTGTGCATTTGCCTTGCCCGTCTGGCAGGTAATGAAGCCAGCGAGGCTCTGGAGCAGTATCTTGAGCGCTGCTTCGAAACGTCTCCTATGCAACTTGAATGGGAAGCGCTGCGGGTGGATGTTGCGTTTGCCACGTTGTGTTGGCTTAAACCGGAAGACGAGGAGGCGTATAGAGATGCTTTGGATCGTTACTGCGAAAACATAGACTCTCTACATCCTCACTGGCAAATAGGAAGCCGTCTAAGACACTCATTACCTGATGTACGGAAACGGTTTTTGACCGTGATGGCGCTGCTTGATAGTCATTTATGACTAGAGACTACCTAGTCGGGTTTGTTATAAAACGTTAAGGTTTTTTATCGTGAAAAAACGGATTTTTCTTGCTCTATCGTTATTACCTTTCCACATCTTTGCTGCCGACAACTGCACCCTCTCCGATCCCTCCCTTAAGCTACAAACTTATACTCTCAATCCTCAAACCGAACGGGTAAGAACGTACTGGCAAAAGGGGAATGGAGAAGCCTACGGTTCGCTGCGCACCCTGCTATCTGGTATCAATGGCGACGGGCGAGTGCAGATGGCGATGAACGGCGGCATATATGATAAAGAATATGCGCCGCTCGGCCTGTATATAGAGAACGGCGAACAGAAGGTGGCGTTGAACCTTGCCTCCGGCGGCGGCAACTTTTTTATTCGACCCGGCGGAGTGTTTTACGTCAAGGATGAGCGCTACGGTATCGTCAGCCTGGACGAGTTTAAATCGGTAACGGGCGCGGATTTCGCCGTTCAGTCCGGGCCAATGATGATTGAAAACGGCGCGATCAACTCCCGCCTGAAGCCCGGCGTGGAGTCGCGTAAGGTTCGCAACGGCGTAGGCATTACGCAAAAGGGCGAGGTAGTGTTTATGATGAGCCAGCGCGAAGCTAACTTTTACGACTTCGCCTGCTATGCGAAGTCCCAGTTAAACGTTCGTCAAATGCTTTATCTGGACGGCACCATCTCAAAAATGTACCAAAAGGGGAAGGGCGTACCCTGGCAGTATTATCCGTTTGTGACCATGATAACCGTGGAGAAGAAAGAGGCGCCAAAGCAATAGCCCCGCGGTCAAGCGAGGCTATTGGAGAGCTATTCGTTTTCTTTCAGCGTCTCTATCGCCCAGTCAATGCTGGCGTGATAGTCGCCGTCGAGCATCGGCTTCAGGTGGGCAAGGGTATCGCAAAGCGTTTCAACGCTGGCGTGGTTCAAGTTTAAATGCCCCACCTTGCGGCCGGGGCGAACCTCTTTATCGTACCAGTGCAGATGGACCAGCGGCAGAGACAGCCAGCGCGGATTAACGTCGGTGCCGATCAGGTTTACCATGACCGACGGGCTAAAAACGCTTGGCTTCGGCATCGGCAGGTCAAGCACCGCCCGCAGGTGAAGCTCGAACTGGCTGATAGATGCGCCGTTTTGCGTCCAGTGTCCGCTGTTGTGTACGCGGGGCGCAAGCTCGTTGATTAGCAGACTGTCGCCGACGATAAAGCACTCCATCGCCATCACGCCGACGTAGTCCAGCGCGTTAAGTATGGCCGACAGCATAGTTTCCGCCTGACGCTGAAGGCGAGCGTCAGGCTTGGGCAGCGCAACGCTGGCGCGCAGGATGCCCTCTTGATGCAGGTTGTGGGTCAGCGGATAGAACACGCAGCGGCCGTGGCGGTCGCGCGCGCCAATCAGCGAGGCTTCGCCGCAAAACGCAATCGCCTGTTCGACAATGGCGGCGCCGTAGGCATCCTGGGGCAGCGTGTTGACATCACTCTCTCTAAGCCGCCACTGCCCGCGGCCGTCGTAGCCGCCGACGCGGCGTTTGATGATGGCAAGCTCCCCCAAAGAACGAAAGACTTCCGGCCACTGTTCGGCGCTTTCCAGCGATTGCCAGGGGGCGGTCGCCAGCTTCAGGGTGTCCAGCAGGCGCTTTTGCGTCAAGCGATCGGCCAGGCGTGGAAAAACGTCGCGGTTAACGAATCCGGGGTGGCGGGCCAGGATTTCCGTCAGGGGCGTATCGGGCCAGCGCTCAATTTCTGCGGTGATGACCGCCTGCTGATAAGGAACCGCTTCAGGCTCTGCATCCAACCCGACGGGATAGACGGCAATGCCCAGAGGTTCACCCGCCTGGCGCAGCATGCGGCCAAGCTGGCCGTTTCCTAAAACGCAAACCGGCTTCATGGGTTCTCCCTGGGATCGGGGTTGTTGAGGACGTCATCCGTCTGCGCCTGACGCCAGGCGGTGAGGCGAGAACCTATTTTCTCGTCGTGTAACGCAAGGATCTGCGCCGCCAGCAGGGCGGCATTGGCCGCGCCAGCTTTGCCGATAGCCAGCGTTCCGACGGGAATACCGCGCGGCATCTGGACAATAGAGTATAGGCTATCGACGCCGCTGAGCGCAGCGCTTTGAACCGGCACGCCGAGCACCGGGACGAGCGTCTTGGCAGCCAGCATACCCGGCAGGTGGGCCGCGCCTCCGGCGCCAGCGATGATCACGTCAAGGCCGTTCTCTTTTGCGCTTTCGGCGAAGCTAAACAGTTTATCCGGGGTGCGGTGGGCAGAAACGACTTCGGTGTGGAACGGAATGTCTAATGCGGTAAGGATTTCTGCGGCGAACTGCATGGTCGCCCAATCGCTTTTGGAACCCATCACAATGGCGATTTTGGCCTTGTCGGCGCTGGCTGGCATAGGGGGCATGCTCCTGTAAGGTCGTGCGGGGTAAATATAATAACCTCTTTCAGGGCCGCAAGCATAACACGCCGCCGTGGGAAGGAAAACGTTTGCGTTCGCTTAACTAAAAGAAAATGAGGAAAATTGAAGAGGGGAATCAGGCTGTGCCCCATAGCTGTATGCGGCGCAGTCTAGAGTGGAAAGCTGGCCAGATCGATGCTGCCGTCAGGGAATGCGCGCAGGACTGAGCCCTGAGTATGCCAGGCGCCGAGTACGACGCGTTGAGACTGCTCGCCCTTAATCGTCATATCGTGTACGGCCGGCCGGTGAGTGTGTCCGTGAACCATGTGCAGTACGCCATGCTTTTTCATGTCGCTTATCACCGCGAGCTGGTTGACGTCCATCATGAGTTGGGATTTAACCCGGTTGCTAAGCGTACTTTGGCGGCGTAGCCGACTGGCTATCTTAAGGCGCAGGCAGAGCGGCAGACATAAAAAGGCGCGCTGAATAAGCCGATTGTGCATATAACGGCGAAAGCGCAGATAGCCCGGGTCATCGGTGCAGAGCGTGTCGCCGTGCAGGATAAGAACCGGCGTGCCGTAAACGTCAACGATCTGTTTTTCCGGCAGCAGTGTCATTTTACAGCGCTTGGCGTAGCGCTGGCCGATGAGAAAATCTCGGTTGCCGTGGATAAAGTAGCAGGGGACGCCCCTGTCGTGCAGCGCCGCTAGCGCTTTTGCGACGGTATCGTGCAGTTCGCTTGACTCGTCATCGCCGATCCAGAATTCAAACAGGTCGCCCAGAATGTAGAGCGCAGAAGCGTTGACGGCTTCTCTCTGTAAGAAAGCGAGAAAACCGGCAGTAATTGCCGGTTCGGATTCGCTTAAATGGAGGTCGGCGATAAACAGAATGGTCATCGATCTCGGGCAGAACCTTATTCGCTAACGGTAACGCTGTTGATGACGACGTCTTCGACCGGGACGTCCTGATGCATACCGCTGCGGCCGGTTTTAACCTGCTTGATGCTGTCTACAACGTCCATGCCTTCGACGACTTCTGCAAATACGCAGTAGCCCCAACCGTCTGGGCTTTCAGAACGGAAGTTCAGGAAGTCGTTGTCGACGACGTTGATAAAGAACTGCGCCGTAGCTGAGTGAGGGGACGGCGTGCGGGCCATCGCCAGCGTTCCACGGGTGTTTTTCAGGCCGTTGTTGGCTTCGTTTTTAATCTCTGCCTTGGTCTCTTTTTGGCTCATGCCGGGTTCAAAACCGCCGCCCTGAATCATAAAGCCGTTAATGACGCGGTGGAAAATCGTGTTGTTATAAAACCCGCTGCGGCAGTAGTCCAGGAAGTTGGCCGCGGTGATAGGCGCCTCATTGCTAAACAGTTTGATAACGATATCGCCGTGGTTGGTATGAAGAGTAATCATTGAATTTCCTAAGCCTGGTTAGAGTACGTCAAATAGGTATTGTATATGATGGCGTTAGAGGCTGCACTATCGTATTTCCTTTTAGCCTCGGCGGCGCCGGGATGAGTGCGCCTATCCTATGTGAATTTCTTTTATAACGTTAAGCAGTACGTCGGCAAGCTGGCGCAGTTCGCCGTCGTCGTCGGGCAGAAGTCCCATAATGACGGCAGCGCCAATGAGGCTACGGTTGGTGTTAAAAACAGGGCAGGCGATGGCTCTGGCGCCGGGAATGCCCTCCGTTTCCGTCAGGCGAATGGCGTAGCCGTCGTGCAGGATCTGTTTCTCTTCTTCTTTAGTCAGCAGGTTTTGATCGCGAAAACGCGCTGAGAAGGTCAAAAAGATTTTCCCTGCCGCGCTGGTGAGCAAGGGAATTTGCGTATTGTCTTTATAGTCCAGCTCAATGTTCTTATTGCTGCGGTTGTAGTTGATAAGCGTCGGCGTATCGCCCGTGATTACCGCGAGCCCGGTAGAGATATTGAGCCTGTCCCTCAGCTGGCAAAGGGCGTTGTTGATAACGACCAGGGCGGCGTTTTGCATTTTGGCGGCGTCGCCCAGCGTTGAAAGCTTACTGCCCAGCGAATAAAGGCTGGTTTCCGGATCTTGATAGATAAGCTGGCTGCGGCACAGTGAAACCAGATATTTATGCAAACGGCTCTTGGACAGGCCTGACAGCCGGGCGATGTCGATGGCCCTGGCGGAGGCGCCAAGTTCAGCAATGGCTTCCAGCACCGTAACGGCGATTTCGACTGAGTTTACGCCCTGCGTCTGCGTTTCTGACATGCATTCCGGCCTTTCTGAGGTAGTGATTAACGGGGCATAGCCTATCATTTCTTGTTATTTATGACTACGGTGCATTCAATTATTTGATTGTTATTGTTTTTATTTTCTCTCACTCTTTTTTAAAACCACGCGTTGAATACTTATTTAGGGGTAATTTGATTTCGATCAGTACACCATAAGTTAACCATGGTTTACTTATGGTGTCTCATTTTCTCAGAATGACGAAATAAGCATCAATGTGAGCAAGATGAAAAAAATAAGAACGTGGTGAGGAACTGTATGAAAAATCTATCGGAGATCAGAATGAAGCGCCGAACCCTGCTTAAGGGGCTTGGCGTGATTGGTCTGGCGTCCTTATCGCCCTGTGCATTTTCGCAGGCAAGCGCGGATAAAAAGCCGTTGCCGACCGTGCGTCTAAAGCTTGGCGACTATCAGACCTTTCGTTCAACCTGTGCAATGGAGTGCTTGCACTGCAATTTGACGGCCTACGTCTATCAGGGGGAGCTGAAAAAGATTGAAGCAAGTCCGGACTTCAACGTGAAGTGCTGCCTGCGTGGCATGAGCCGTACGAAGTGGGTTTATCACCCGCTTAGAGTGAAAACGCCGCTGCTCAGAATTGGTGAGAAAGGCGAAGGAAAATTTAAGCCGATTAGTTGGGATGAAGCGCTGGATTTGATTGAGAAAAATATCCGCGACACCATCGCCAGATTCGGCAATAAGGGCATGCTGTTTTCGGCCGCGTCGGGCAACATGGACTCCATCAAAAACGACATGGGCAAAGCTTTCTTCGACTATCTGGGCGGTTCGACCAAGCAGGCGGGATCGCTATGTTGCGCCGCAGTTACGGCGGCGATGATGCCAATGCTGGGCCTACGCTATGCCGATACGCGCGACACGATTGCCGACAGCCGCTATATCCTGTGCTGGGGCAACAACCCCGCCGTCACCATGCAGGCCTACTTTAAAGAATACCTGAAGGCACAGGCCAACGGCGCGCGTCTGATAGTGATAGACCCCCGCTACAGCGAAACCGCCGCCAAGGCCGACGAGTGGATCCCCATCGTGCCCGGTACCGACACGGCGCTGGCGCTGGGGATGATTAAAATCATCATGGACGAGCAGCTTTACGACGCCGACTATTTGCGTCAGCACACCGGTGCGCCCTACCTGGTGGACGCCGATAAAAAGCAAAAGCGAGAAAGCGCTGAAGATAAAGAAAGCTATCTGGTCTATGACACGATAAGCCAGCGCGCGGTTCGTCACGACACACCGGGCATCGTGCCTGCGTTAACTCGGGCCGAGCTGCCTGCAAACGCCGATTACACCACCGTATTTGAGCTGATCCGCGCCGAAGCCCAGCCTTGGGATTTGGCTAAAGTCGAAGCTGAGACGGACGTGCCCGCTGCGACGGTGCAGCGTTTGGCAAGCGAATACGCCCGCAGCAAGCCGGCGATGATTATACAGAACATGTCCGGCGCTCAGCGCACCGAGTTTGGCACCTACGTGGCCGCCAGCCAGTTTTATTTGGCGCTGTTGACCGGTAACGTGGGTAAGGCCGGCGGCGGCGTGTGCGACGCAGGCGGCGTTCGTCAGATGGCGAAAATCAATGCGCCGGTGCCGCCCGCGCCGAACGTAGAGAAGATCCCGCCTATCCCGGTCGCCAAGCTTGGAGACTGGATTGTTAACGATCGCCCGCATCCCATCAACTTCTGGTGGCTCATGACCCTAAGCGCAGTGACTCAACTGCCGAACACCAATATGGTGAAAAAGGCGTTGAAGAAGGTGCCCTTTGTGGTGGTGGCGGACAACCTGATGACATCTACCGCGATGTACGCCGATCTGGTGCTGCCGGTAACGACCATCTTTGAAGACGTCAGCCTGATGGCCGGCGTGCGCAGCCACTACGTTCAACTGATGCAAAAGGCCGTTGAGCCGGTGGGTGAAGCCAAGCCGGATTATTGGATCTTCGCCCGTCTGGCGGAGCGCTTTGGCTTTGGTGAAGTGTTTAATCAGCCGATCGAGCACTATATCGAAAACTGCCTGAAGGATACCGGCATCACCATCGAGCAGTTGAAAAAGGGGCCGGTGAAGCCAGCCGCAGTGCCGTGGATCCCTTTCAAAGATGGGGTATTCCGTACGCCAACCAAGAAGGCGCACTTCTTTATTGAAGAGTGGCAGAAGAAGGACTTCTCGCCGGTCGTGACCTACATGCAGGTAAAAGAGTCGCCCAAGGGCTCGCCGGATCTGGCGAAAAAGTATCCGCTGATGGCGGTTCAGCGCAAGCTGGCGCGCAGCATTCACTCCAGCCACGGCATGAACGAGTGGATCCTGGAGGTTCAGCGCAATCAGCCTAACCTGCTTATTCACCCGGACGATGCGGCAAAGCGCAACATTCGCAACGGCGAGTGGGCGATTGCGTTTAACGATCGTGGGGAACACCGCGCTATCGCCATTGTCACGCGCCAGATTAAGCGCGGGGTAGTGAGCCTGGACAACGGCTGGTGGGAACAGCAGGGAGGAAGCAGCAGTCACGTCACCAATGACTACTCCGAAATTCTGAGCACGGGGCACTGCTGCAACAGCACCCTGGTTGACGTTAAGGCGGAGGCATAATCATGGTCAGACAGTATGGATTTTTAGTTGATATGCGCGGCTGCTACGGCTGCAAAACCTGTTCCATGGCCTGTAAATCGGAAAACGCGACGCCGCCCGGCGTGCTGTGGCGCAAAGTCAGAGAGTTCAGCTTTGACGATCCGAACGGCATGGCGTTTATCTCGATGTCCTGTAACCACTGCGACGATCCTCAATGCATGAAGGTATGCCCAGCGGGGACTTACACCAAGCGCCCGGACGGTATCGTAGTACAGGATCACGACAAGTGCATCGGCTGCCGGATGTGCATCATGGCCTGCCCGTACAATGCGCCGGTGTTTGACCCGGCGGAAGGGAAGACCAGCAAGTGCAACCTGTGTGCGGAACGTCTGGATGAAGGGCTGAAGCCGCGCTGCGTGGAGTCGTGCCCGGCGGGCGTCTTACAGTTTGGCGATATCGACGAGCTTCGTCGTCGCTACAGCGCCGACCTGTCGCGCATTGAAACCCGATATAAGCTGCCTGACCATCGCATCAGCGGCCCGAATATCGTCATCATCCCCGCAGGCGATAAGGAATAAGGAGAAGCGCTATGTCTGAATATGAGTTTCCTCTGGTTTTTTTCACCGTGCTTTGCCAGTGGGCTATTGGGGCGATTGTCGCCGTCACGGCGCTTATCTATGCCCGGCCCGCTTGGCTGACGGATGAAAAGCGCTTTGCCTGCCTGCGTAAGGTTGCCGTCGGCGTTTTTATCGTTAACGTCATCGGCTCGCTGCTGTCCCTTCTGCACCTGGGAACGCCGACGGGCGCCTATCGAGCGATTCTCGGCATTGGGCATTCGTGGCTAAGCCGTGAAGTCGTGGCCTTTTTCCTGCTGAACGTCGTGGCGTTTTTCTGGACCGTCGCCTTCGTCTTTGGCGGCCGTCGCCATGCGCTGGTGAAGGGGATTAGCCTGCTGACTTCGATTGTGGGAGTTGCAGCCATTTTGGTATCGGCTCAGGTCTACTATCAGATGGGCAGCCACCCGATGTGGCATTCGGCCATGACCCACCTAAGCTTCATCGCTACCGCGCTGCTGCTAGGCTTTGCCAGCCTAAGCATCGTGGTCGGCGCTTATAACGTCGAAGGTGAAGATAAGGGCGCAATGCCGAGCCTACTGCCTATGGGCATCTTGCTGGGGGCAATAGCCCTGCTGGTGGTTATCCTGTGGTACGGCCAAGGGCTGGTGCGTCAGGATCAGCTGATGCAAAGCGCCATCGTACTGTTCAGCTCCGGCCTGATGGGATGGCTTATTTTCGGCGGCGTAGTGACGGGAACGGGGACGGCGGTATATCTGCTGCGTAAGCCCTCTATATCGGTAGCCACCGGCGGCGTGCTGATGCTGGTGGTGCTGTCCGCGGCGGTATGCGGCCGCATGCTGTTTTACTACGGCGTAATGAGCCAGTCTCCCTGGTTCTAAACGGTATACGTCAGGCCAAGTGCGGAGCGCTTGGCCTGACGCTTTCTTTTTAATGACCTTAAGGATGATAAGCATGTCTAAATTTCATAAGCCTCTTTTAATCATGACGCTAGGTGCGATTTTGTTTTCCGCCAGCGCGGCGCAGGCCGGCGACAGGAAAGCGATCGTACCGGAAGGCGCTAAGCCGTCGGCGCTTTATTCACCCGCTATCGAGGCTAACGGATTTATTTTCACGTCGGGGCAAATAGGCATCGATCCGGTAAGCCGCAAGCTGCCGGACGGTATCGAAGCGCAAACCCGTCAGGCTATCGCCAACCTGCGTAACGTGTTGGAAGCCAGCGGTTCATCGATGGATAAGCTGGTGAAAGTGAACGTTTACCTTAGCAACATGGATGACTACGGCACGATGAATAAGATTTATGCCGAAGCCTTTAACGGCGCGCCTCCTGCCAGAACGGCCTTACAGGTAGGGAAAATTCCTATGGGAGCGATGATTGAAATTGAAGGTATTGCCGTAAAGTGAGTCGGGTAGACGACAACTTTCTGTAACCGCCTTATTTTTCACTTTTCTCGTCTCCACAATCTCTATTTACCCCCGAAGGTTTCGGGGGGTTTCTCTTGCAAAGCCTGTTTAATCAGGTTTCAATATGACGCTTATGCATTATCGCCTTATATCAGCGTGCGGCGGCTTTTTTGTTCGTTCTGAGCGGCCGTTTTCACGCTTTATCTACGTTTGATTAATAGGGCTTGTTTTAACAACACATAATAACGGTCATCCCCATGCTAAAGATTTTTAATACCCTGAGCAGACAGAAAGAGGAATTCAAGCCTATTCATCCCGGTAAAGTGGGTATGTACGTGTGTGGGGTAACGATTTATGACCTGTGCCATATCGGGCATGGAAGAACCTTTGTCGCCTTTGACGTTGTTGCCCGCTATCTGCGCTTTGCCGGTTACGACCTGACCTATGTGCGCAACGTCACCGACGTTGACGACAAGATTATTCGCCGCGCGGCGGAAAATAACGAGAGCTGCGATCAATTGACGACGCGCATGCTGGCGGAAATGCATGCGGACTTTGACGCGCTGAACATCCTGCGCCCGGATCTGGAGCCGCGGGCAACGCATCATATTAAAGAGATTATCGAGCTGGTAGAGCTTCTGCTGGCGCGCGGCCACGCCTACGTGGCGAGCAACGGCGACGTGATGTTTGCCGTAGATACCGATTCAGACTACGGCCTGCTGTCACGTCAGGATCTGGAGCAGCTTCAGGCCGGCGCTAGGGTTGAAGTGGCTGACGTTAAGCGCAATCCGATGGACTTCGTGCTGTGGAAGATGTCCAAGCCGGGCGAGCCGAGCTGGGAATCTCCGTGGGGGCCGGGGCGTCCGGGGTGGCACATTGAATGCTCGGCGATGAACAGCAAGCAGCTGGGCGAGCATTTTGATATTCACGGCGGGGGCTCTGACCTGATGTTCCCCCATCATGAAAACGAAATCGCGCAGTCTACCTGCGCTCACGACGGGCCTTACGTCAACTACTGGATGCACTCCGGCATGGTGATGATCGATAAAGAGAAGATGTCCAAATCGCTGGGCAACTTCTTCACCATCCGCGACGTGCTTAAGCATTACGACGCCGAAACCGTGCGCTATTTTCTGATGTCCGGCCATTATCGCAGCCAGCTTAACTACAGCGAAGAAAACTTAAAGCAGGCGAGAGCGGCGCTGGAGCGTTTTTATACCGCGCTGCGCGGCACCGACGCCAGCGTTAAGGCGCTCGGCGGCACCGAATACGAAGCGCGTTTCTGCGAAGCGATGGACGACGATTTCAATACGCCTGAAGCCTATTCCGTACTGTTTGACATGGCGCGCGAAGTTAACCGCCTGAAGGCCGAAGACGTAGTGGCGGCTAACCAATTGGCGGCGGAGCTGCGTCGAGTGGCCCACGTTTTGGGGCTGTTGGAACAGGAGCCGGAAGCGTTTTTACAGGGCGCAACCAATAGCGACGATGACGATGAAGTTGCCGAAATCGAAGCGTTAATCAAGCAGCGCAACGACGCCCGTCAGTCTAAAGACTGGGCCGCGGCTGACGCAGCGCGCAATCGCCTGACGGAGATGGGGATCGTGCTGGAAGACGGCGCGGGCGGGACGACCTGGCGACGCAAGTAGGTTAAGCGCAGCGAATTATTGATAGCCTCTGACGCCCGTGCGTTCAGAGGCTTTTTTTAGGCATTAGGGACGACGCGATGAAGAAATACGTTAGCGCAGCGGCAATAGCGCTGCTGCTGTCGGGATGCGATGGAGAAAGCAAGCCCAAAGACGGCTACTACCTGGTTGACGATATCCGGGTGGAGTTTGACAACGGTAAAGAGCAGGACGGCGCCGAAGGGCGAGCGTCTCTTCAGGAAGGCATTGCCGAGAGCATAGGGAAGGTCAAAAACGACATCTATTTCAACATCACTCCGGCGGAGGTTTCTTACTACACCGTTGACGGGAAGCGTAGCGAGCGCGTTAAGGACGGGCGATTTCAAGTAAACAATACTTGGAATACGATAAAGGCGGATAAAAAAGGCGTTATCAGGCTTATATCGGATAAGGACATGACCTGCGGTTTCTATGACTGCGTTATCACCATGACGTTGAAAAGCGCTGACGAAACGGCCCCTGAGCTGGTGGCGATGAAACAGCGCTTTGAGCAGCAGGAAAAGGCGTATCAGGCGACGCTTCTACAGGAGAAAGAGGCGTTTAGCCGTACACCTATGGAGGACTTTCCCGGCGTCCCGTTTTCTCCCCTTGGCCATTTTACCGTCAAGCTACCCGTTGACGCATACGATACGCTAGAGCGCAGAAACTCAGGGATCTACCTGCGCAGGATGGAAGGGCTGCTGGTCGACATGGAAAATGAAGACACGGCAATCTACACCTTCAACGATAAGCAAAGCGGCATCAGCGCCGAGCTTTTTGTCGTCAGCGCTAAAAAAAGCGACTTTGGCCTCGCCTCGTGGCTGGTAAGCCAAGGCGACGTTCTGTTTCAGTCGGAAAACGGCGCGGTTTATTACAACCAGTATGGTGTAATGGAAGTGCTGTACTTTCAGTATGACGATTCAATCGGCCGCTACTTCGTCGGGCTGGCGGACGTACAAACGGCAGAGGCGGCGGCGAAAGCCTTTTCCATACTGCGTACGATGGATGAACGCTACCGCGGTAAGAACGTCATTACGATTGGCGATCTGGCGCTTTCGCAACCCGCATTGGAAGAAAAATATCAGGCCAAGGTGAGCGACTATTTTAACGCTGCGGAGGTTCATCAGGCGATTTGGCGTAGGATTGACAACATTCTGGAAAAGCCTGGTCGTTTTGTAGAGCGCGGAAAGTCGATGAACCCTGTTCGGGTGAAGTTTCCGTCAGAAACGTTTGAGCGCGAAGTTTATATCGAGCTCTACTCCCGGCCTGTTTCTGAGCTGCTAGCGCAGGCTCAAAAAGAGGCTCCGAAGGGGAAGCGGGTTGGAGATGTCTTCACCTACGGCGATGAGAGCGAAACGAACTATGACTATTACGTGAGCGTGGGCGATGGGTTAACGCTAAAGCTTACGGTGCCTTACGAGTCGGGAAACTTGCTGGAAAGAATGATGTTTTTGCACGTTTTCAAGCAGCTTGACTTGACGCAGTTCCCCCAGATTCCTCCCGGAGAGCGGAAAAACTTGTTTAAGTACAACCAAAAGCGCTATGCCGGCAGTGAACCCGACGACCGTTATTTTTCGCTTTATGAAGGGCTGATTGACCGTCAGGGCAACCTGATCGTCCCAACCCCTGAAGACGGCTATTATGAATTTAGCGAAAGCCAGCCTTTCATTGTGGGCACCAAGTGGAAAAGGGAAGGAGGGACCGAGAGGGAGATTTATCGCAGAACGCCGGAAGGATTTATTTTTGATGAAAAAGGAAAGCTGCTTCTCCATACGAATGAGTTTAAAGAGATAGTAGAACAGCATTTAGCTATCGCCGGTGATAACGACAGGCTGGGCCTCTACGACCTGAAAAGTCAGAAATGGCTGGTGGAGCCTGCGCATAGCCGATTGTTCTGGAAAAACGGGATGTTTATCGCTTCTGACGATAGCGGAGGAGAGCATCTGCGTGATTACCTGTTTGACAGAACGGGGCAGCTGTTGGTAAAGGGAAAAAGCATTGAGGAGGTTGACGGTAAGGATCGCATTATTGCTACGGATGAAGGCGGAAGCGTTAGCCTGATGGACAAGCAGGGCCACGTGCTGTTTAGCCACAAAGGCCGTGAGCTTCAATATATCCCTGAGATTGACGCCTATGCGCTGACCACGGGCGTTGACGGCAGTAAAGATTGGCGCCTTGGAATTGTCAGCGAACGGGGCGAAACGATTATTCCGACGGAATATAAATATTATCGCGTAGTGCAAGAAGGGTATTTACAGATGTGGCTGACGAACTTTAAACAGTCGACGCTGTTTGAGGTGGACAAAGTACGCCATTGGCGTGAAAACCAACCGTTAAAAGGCGAACCGATGATGCAATAAGCGCCTGTTCGAGGCGCTTATTTGGTGAATGGACGGCCTTAGTCCTCCACGCCGTCGGCGGAGAGTATTAAGGCTGCCGCTTGCCCGCTTGGCGGTTAGCGTTGACCTTGATCGTGGCCTATTCGGCCTGCTGCGGCGCCTTTAACAGCGCCTGCGTTTTCTTGGGTAAGCCTTGGACGATCAGGTTATACGAATGATCGATGCTTTCCTGTATGAAGTCTATGGTTAAGGCGCCGTCAAAAAACATCGAATTCCAGTGGTTCTTGTTTAAATAGTATCCCGGAATGACGTCCGGATAGGTTTGCCGCAGAATGTCGGAACGGTCAGGATTGCTTTTGAGGGAAATAATAGGCCGCCCGTTAAGCTCGCCCAGCAGGGCAAACATTTTTCCGAAAACGCAGACGCGATCGGCTTCCCACTCGGCCTTATAGTCGTGCACCGCTCCTGGCTTGGTTAAGCAGTAGGCGATGAGTTCTTCATTGTTCATTGTCGACTTCCTATTCAGTAGAGGGATGGCTACATACTACACGATGCGGTGGAGTAAGGAAGGGACGAGCTGAAAGGGCCGGCCGCGGGGCGACGACGGAACCCCGCGCACGGAAAGAACGGACCGAACTCTTTAAATAAAAACAAATTCCCTGTAAAGATTCTTCTCTTTTATCTGCAGATCGAGCGCCATTAACATCCAGTCTGAAATAAGCTCTATGCCTTTATCAACAATAATATCTGCGCTATCAAGAATTTCTAACGCCTTATGTTTATTAATGTTTAACGCGTCGTATACGTCGTCGGCATAAACATAACCGGTTTTATTAATAACAACTGAACGTAATTTGAAATACTGTACCATAACAACCTCTTACTATATTAAACATAATTGTATTAGCTATAAACTCTTGTCTTTTTCTCGTATCTGAATTTTTAAATTTTTGTTATATGACGGCGAATGCCCGCTTTAACCGTCAATGCCATTACTATCGGCGAGCATGAAGCTGTGCGAGGAATGGGTTTATATACAACAGATTTAAATATAACCAATTGTTATTTATTGATTTTATTTTTTGAGAGACGTCGCCTACGGTTCTTTCAATATATTAATAATTAAATATATGGCCGAATTATGTGACAAAAATCTCTCTTTTATGTGAAATAATGAAATCATCACGCCAAGTTTACGGACGCGAATATATCCTTTTTTGATAAAAGTAAAAAGAGATGTTTAATATACTTTTGATGAAATTTTTATTTATTTAATTAATTTAATGAACGGTAATATTGAGCGTTGAATGTACTTATCTGAGATAAGCTACAGTTTTATTTCTAATATTATTAATTATCCAAAACGGAACAATTATTTATGTGGAAACAAAACGGAGTAGGGAAATTCTTACCAAACTATAGACTAGTTATCTGGTTAGTTGCTTGCTCTAAAGCGGAAGAGCGTCTTTTGATGCTATCGTTGATTTAATGGCGCCCCCAGAAGGATTCGAACCTTCGACCTACGGCTTAGAAGGCCGTTGCTCTATCCAGCTGAGCTATGGGAGCGTTGGGATGAGCGACGCGAGAAAGGCGTCAGTGGGCTCGAATTATACGGCTCTTCCTCGGAAGGTCAATGATTTTAGGCGCTAACTGGCCGATAATGCGCCGCTTCTTTCGTAACTGAACATAACGTGACCGTTTCGCCTGAGGCAATTAATCTTAACTTACCCCTGACAGAACGTTCTTCATCTGACAGAATAGGTCCCCCGTGATTAAACAGTGGATCGATTCTCAGATGTCAGCAAAGATTATTGATGGTAAGGCAATTGCTCAGCAGCTAAGAGCGGAGATTGCCGCTAGCGTACAAAAGCGAATTCAGGCGGGCAGAAGGGCGCCCGGTTTGGCCGTTGTTCTGGTTGGGGAAAATCCCGCATCGCAGATTTATGTCAACAGTAAACGACGCGCCTGTGAAGAGGTTGGCTTCCTTTCCCGCTCGTTTAATCTGGACCACACCTGTTCTGAGAATGAACTGCTCACTTTGATCGATTCCCTAAACAATGACCCGCTGATTGACGGCATTTTGGTTCAGCTTCCGCTGCCGGAGGGGTTTGATAACACTAAGATCCTTGAGCGCATCTCTCCGGAGAAGGACGTCGACGGCTTCCATCCTTATAACATCGGCCGCCTGTGTCAACGTACTCCGAAGCTCCGTCCCTGCACGCCGCGCGGCATAATTACCATGCTGCAGCGTTGTGAAATTAACACGTACGGTCTGGATGCGTTAGTTATCGGCGCTTCCAATATCGTCGGTCGCCCCATGGGGCTGGAGCTGCTGCTGGCCGGCTGTACGACAACAGTGACTCATCGCTTCACGCAGAATATGGAGAAAAAGGTGAGAGAGGCCGATCTGATCGTCGCGGCCGTTGGTCGCCCCGGGTTCGTGCGCGGCGAGTGGATTAAACCGGGCGCTATCGTTATCGACGTCGGCATTAACCGGCTGGAAAGCGGTAAAGTGGTCGGTGACGTAGAGTATGAAACGGCGGCAGAGCGCGCGGCTTGGATTACGCCGGTTCCCGGAGGTGTGGGGCCGATGACGGTGGCGACGCTGATGCAAAATACGCTACAGGCCTGCGAGATGTATCACGACCCGATGTAATCATCATTGAAAGCCGCTCTTTCTGGGCGGCTTTGTTGCATTGATGGCCTCTATTTTCCCTCGATTTAAATGCCCCTGCGGCGCTTCAGTTCCCCCTTTTGTCGAATGAGCGTTTCGATACTATTCTGATTTCATATGCGTTCTTAATAATGTGTAATAGGTGCTATTACCTACTACTGCATCTCTCATAAGCACTTAAAGGGACTCATGATGTCTTCGCGTTTTGCGACGCTAAAACAGATACCCGGCGGCGTCTGGACTATCGGCTTTGTCAGCCTGCTGATGGACATTTCTTCTGAGATGATCCACAGCCTGCTGCCGCTTTTTATGGTCACGACGCTTGGCGCTCCTGTGGTATTGATAGGGCTCATCGAGGGGCTGGCGGAAGCGACCGCGCTTGCCGTGAAGGTATTTTCCGGTGCGATAAGCGATTACATTGGTAAACGAAAAGGGCTGGCGGTGCTGGGATATGGCCTCGGGGCGTTGAGCAAGCCGCTTTTCGCTTTGGCCTCAACGTCTGGAATGATTCTCAGCGCCCGTTTGATAGACCGTTTGGGCAAGGGGATCCGCGGCGCCCCGCGCGATGCACTGGTTGCCGACATTACGCCAGCGGAAATCAGAGGGGCCGCATACGGCTTAAGGCAGTCGCTGGATACGACAGGCGCATTTCTGGGGCCTTTACTGGCCGTAGGGTTAATGCTGTTATGGAGCAACGACTTCCGCACTATTTTCTGGGTCGCCGCCATTCCCGCATTTTTGGCCGTGGCGTTGCTGTTTTGGGGGCTTCATGAGCCTCGTACTCCTGTTGAACACCGCCGCACAAACCCTATCAAGAAAGAGAGCCTGAAACGCCTTGGCGGCAGCTGCTGGTGGATTATTTTCTTGGGCGGCATATTTACGCTTGCTCGCTTTAGCGAAGCATTTTTAGTTTTACGCGCACAGGAAGTGGGGATCTCCCTGGCATTGATCCCGATGGTGATGGTAGCGATGAACGTAGTGTTTTCAGTCACCGCCTATCCTTTTGGCCGCTTGTCCGACACGATGAGCCATCGTCGCATATTGCAGCTTGGGCTGTTCGTTCTCGTGGCTGCTGACGTCGTGCTCGCGATGAGCCATAGCTGGCAGGGCATTATCTTGGGCGTTGCGCTGTGGGGCATTCACCTGGGGATGACTCAGGGCCTGTTTAACGCCATGATAGCCCACGCAGCGCCGGCCGATTTACGGGGCACGGCGTTTGGCATTTTTAGCCTGATAAGCGGCGGCGCGATGCTGCTGGCGAGCCTTGGCGCAGGCCTTCTGTGGGACGTTTGGGGCTCTGCGTCAACGTTTTTTGCGGGAGCCGCTATTTGTTTAGTCACGTTAATCGTTACTCAATATACGCCCCGAAACGCCTGACGTTTATTCTTACCGAGCCTGAGTTATTGAGGCCCTGTATTGATTATTCATTTGAAAGATAAAGTGAAAGCTAATATAGGATCTGTTGCCCAGCGTGCCCTTCAATCGTATATTTGTTGTTCTCTCTTTTCGCATCGTATTACTACCAGGGAACAGAGGGAGCTTTAGTTGTAGTAAAAGCATCAGGGGCGATTTTCCTACGTTCGGGGTTTCGCCGTCGATAAAACGCAGCATATACAATAAGGAATAGCATGAAACTGAATCACTTGATGATTGCTGGCGCACTGTCGCTTTTCAGCATGATAGCTTCGGCCGCAGAGCCGCTGGTGACCTTCGTTTGTACCGGAAATACCGGTCGAAGCCCGATGGCGGAGGCGCTGGCCTCAGACCTGATTAAAAAGGACGGTTTGAACGTTCTTGTTCAGTCGCGGGGCGTAAACGTCGACCCAAAAGAAACTACGCCGGAAAAGGGAACGGTAACCGTGCTTAAAGAGCGCGGCATCGATATTTCCCATCATCAGGCGACTCAGCTTACGCAGGCCGACGTCGACACGTCGACGCTTTTGCTGACGATGACGCAAGGGCATAAGGACAAGATTTTAGCCAACTTCCCGGCGGCGAAGGGCAAAGTCTATACGCTCGCCGAGTTTGCCGCTAACCGGCAAGAGGATCTTTCTGACCCATACGGTAAGCCGCTGGAAGCCTATAGAACGGTAGAAAAGCAGCTGGACGAACTGCTGCCTTTGGCGCTTAAGAAGATTGCTCAGGATAAAAAATAGCGTGATGAGCGCGGGTGACCAACAGAAAAGGCGCATATGCGCCTTTTCTCGTTTATACCGTCGTTAATCGAGTATTAGAACTGATAAACGAACGCGACGGAGACAATGTTGTCAGTGGAAATGCCAGCGTCTTTGGTAAAGGCGTTGTCGTCTAACATGTTAATCTTGTAGTCAACCTTGGCCGCCATGTTTTTGTTGAAGTAGTAGTTTGCGCCTACATCAATATAGTTAGTCAGCTCTTCGCTGTTATACGTTTTGCCGCCTACGTCGTGCTGAAGATCTTTACCCTTAGAGTAAACCCAGGCCAGTGAAGGTTGCAGGCCGGAATCGAACTGGTACTGTGCGACGATTTCGATATTTTGCGTCTTGTTGGCGACGGTATCATCTTCACCGTAAATATTCATGTTATACGTTTGGGCATAGAGGGCGGCCAGATAAACGTTGTTTTCGTCGTACTTGAAGCCGGCGCTTACTGCGTCAGCGCGATCGCCTTTCCCGTCTTCCGTTTGCGCATCCGTTCTGTCGGATGACGCATAGGCTACGCCGAAAGAAAGACCCATACCCAGATCGTACGTCGTCGACATGCCCCATCCATCGCCGTTGCGGTCGGTGCCGTTGCGATCGTTTTTGTCATTGCGCCCCTGATATTGGACGGCAAAATCCAGGCCTTCAACCAGGCCGAAGAGGCTCTTATTACGATAGGTGGCCAAATTACCGGCTCGCTGAGTCATGAAGACGTCGGTTTGCTGGTAGGAGTCGCCGCCGAATTCAGGTAGAACGTCCGTCCAGCCGCCAATGTCGTAGAGAATACCGTTGTTACGGCCGTAGTCGAAGGAACCCGCGTCGCCCACTTTAATGCCCGCATAGGCGTAGCGAGTGGTCGAACCGTTGTCGCCGCTTTCTTCCGACGAGCTGGCGGTCAGTTCCGCCTGATAGTATCCATAGCCAGTGATTTGGTCGTTTACCTGCGTTTCGCCCATGATGCCGAAGCGAACGTAGCTGTTGTCGCCGTCTTCACCGTCGCCGTTAGAGAAATAGTGGTTTCCTTCAATTTGACCAGAGATGTCCAATTTGTTGCCGTCTTTATTGTACATTTCGGCGGCGTTTGCCGCTCCCGCCACCATCATTACGGGCAGCAGCCCTGCCAATAGTCTGTAGTTTTTCATTATTTTTTCCTTGAGTTGTAAGCTGATTGAATCAACCGCAATGCGTTAGAGGAAAGGTTTAACGAGGCGATTTTTCCACTTTGCATCGTTTTTTATTGAACCAGACAATAGGTCGATAGACAATATTAATGATAATTATTTTCATTATCATTTGCTCTGAGTCAAAAGTGTAAAAGGTTGACGGGGATCGGGCGGCGAGTGTGGGCGAAATGGTGAATATAAAGATCGTGATTACAGGAAATGAGCGAAGGTGTGGAACATAACAGCCCCGCGATCAGGGCTGTGTTCAAGGTAAATATCAATTACTCTCGTCAGAAGAGCAAAATAGCGCTCTGAATGGAAGAGAGTTTACGCCTCAGCGCTTCTATCCTGCTCGCGCAGAATGCGATAGAGCTCATCTTTAATGCGTAGTTTTTCTTTTTTTAGTTGGGATATTTTTTCGTTTAGAGCATTGCCTCCCTGGGCTTCTAGTCTAAGTATTTCATGGTCTAACACATTGTGCTTTTCAAACAGAGAATGAAAGCGAGGATGGACAGTTTTGAGACGGGAGATCAGCGCTCTATATTCTGGAAACATAGTACCTCCTTGATGGTTGTTTAACCGCTTTACCACTATAACAAGCCTCTAGCCCTTTAGATTAGAGCCCAGTCACAAAGTCAATCACCTATAGAATCAGCCATAGAAGGCCGATTGGCGCGAGAGAGGGAAGATATTTAGCATTAGTTGTTTATCAGAGTGAAGAGATTCGGACTATGTTAATAGTAACCGGTATCGTTTTTGCATCACCTACCGGGCGTTAACCGAACAGTATGAGGACTGAATGATGGTGAAGAAATTTATGATTATGGCGGCCGGTGTTGCGCTGCTCTTTGGCCTTTCGGGCTGTGCAAGCCAGTACGTTATGACCACGAAAACCGGCCAGACTATCGTAACGCACGGCAAACCCGAGTTGGATAAAGAAACCGGCATGACGCGTTATACGGATCAGGACGGTAACGAACACCAAATCAATTCAGCGGACGTCGCTGAGCTGGTGGAAAAGTAATTTAAGATCGTTTTTGCATACCGTGTCTCTGCACATGCGTCGGGGGCATCGGTATGTTTTAAGATAATTTGATTTTTACTTAGTCACCTGTGTTATCGTCTATGATTGAAAGTAACGTAACGGTTGTTCCGGCGAGCCAGCACTGAAAGCGCGGCCTGCGTGACGTTCATATATGTATCGATGTCTTTCAATAGATGGAGATTAAAGCATGGGGAATAAGGTAAAAGCGTTTTACGTTGCCGCCAGCCTGCTGGCCATATCGGCTATTCAGGGCTGCTCATCTGAAGCGGAACGGTCAAACTCGCCGCGCATTGGCGGGCAGGGAAATCCAGCCGATGTTTATTGTGTAGAGTCTGGAGGGAAGGTTATTCCCAAGCAGAATGCGCAAGGCGCCTACTCCCTTTGTTCTTTCCCTGACGGCGTCCAGGTTGATACCTGGGAACTCTATCGGGCGAATCACAAGGGATAATCCTACTTTTTGACTGTACTTAGAAAAGTGAATTCGCCGGAGTGCGATTCACGTATTGACTTACCTATCGTTGTATAATATTTTATATATCGATTAAGCACATCCTCACCGAATGGCTTGATTAGATATACTGTTAAATTGCTCGCTTTGCCCCGATCGCCATCGGGGCTTTTCTTTTTTTATTGTTCTCAACGTTCAAAAAGAAAAGACGTTGATCTAAAAATCATCTTTTTAGCTACGCCGCAGCCGTTCTATTTTCTGGTGCTTTGTCATATGATGTCGCATTGAAATTCAGTCATATAGGGATAGAGCAATGGCAGGAGAGCACCGCTGGCTTCGTTCTGGAAAAACGTTAGGAAAGGTTGTTATATTAGCCTCGGTAGCGTTGGCGGGTGAGGTATTAGCAAAACCGGAGATGAACGAGAAGCAAAAGTGTAAGGCTGCCATCGCCAGCTACTTTGAACTCGACGGTCGTGAAATTAATAGCCGTATTTCCATTGTCGAGCAGCGCAAAAGCGGCGGTTACATCCTCGCGTTCAAAAAATCCCAGCAGAGGACGTTTAAATACCTTTGTCGTACTGATGGTAATCGAATCGTCTGGGGAGATGCGCAAGAGATGTTTGGAACGATGGAAATGACCTACCGAATGACAGCAAACAGCAACGTTGAGGTTAGCTATGTGGATGACACTACGCTGAAAAAGAACACGCTGAAGTATCGTCTCAGCGATCTGTGAAATCATTGCTCTGAACTATACTAAAAGCAGCGTCAGGCTGCTTTTAGCCTATGACAGGAGCACAATAGATGGCCGGTTTACCTCTTTTCATGTTTGTTATTTTTCCTGCGGCGCTGGCTATGTCTATCAGATATGTGGCCAGACTGTGGGGAAAGACGCTCTCCTTTCTTCCCCTTTTCCTTTCTCTGGCGGCAATCAGCTTTGTGCTGTCAGTAGGTTACGTTGTCTATCATTATGGGCTGTCTTAGTCAAAAAATAGGTATACATCAGCGTGAATTTAGCTTTACGCTTCGGCAAACGATACCTGCTAAATTTCTTTTGCAGCCTCTAAATATCATACCTTTATCTGATTAAAAATTATTATTGGAATTTAATTTCAATCTAATGCCTTATTTTTAGTTCATGTAGCCATGATTATCGAATTTATTGGTTTTAAATTGTTTTTAGTTGCGTTGATTTTGGTTTATTAGTCTGTATATTTCTGTCGTGTGAACCTATGAGCGGAGCGAGGCGCGAACGACCTCGTTCTCAACGGCGAACGGTGGAGAAGAGAGACTATGTTTGAAAGCATGGGAGTTATTAACCTGTGGACTTATATTATTGGCGTGATCTTCATTACGCTGGTGCCGGGGCCAAATTCGCTGTTTGTGCTAACCAGTAGCGCCAAGCACGGCGTTAAAGAAGGCTATAAGTCTGCCTTTGGCGTTTTCTTGGGGGACGCGACGCTAATATTTTTGGCATTTCTCGGCGTGGCGTCACTGGTTCGCACATCACCTCTCTTCTTCAGCGTCGTTAAGTATGCGGGAGCCGCTTATTTACTCTATCTGGGGGGCTCGATTCTTTATTCTACGCTTATCGGACGTAACAATAGAGAAGAGCGGGCTGCATCTGTAGGCCTGTCGAAAGCTAACTGCTTTAGAAAGGCGCTGCTGCTGAGCGTCACAAATCCCAAAATGATCATATTTTACGTTTCTTTTTTCGTTCAGTTCGTCGATCCAGCCTATCCAGGAACGGCAATGCCGTTTTTTATTCTGGGCGCTATTTTAGAAACGTTCAGTATGATATACCTGTCGGTGCTCATTTTTAGCGGCGCAACGCTGGCCGCTATGCTAAAACAGCGCTATAGTCTTGCTCGTTTATCGCATGGTTGTATAGGAACGCTTTTTCTGGCCTTTGGCCTGAAGCTTGCGTTGACGACATCGTAAGCTCGCTGAGTTTATATCGGCGTCAGTTTTCAATTAGGGAAGTCACAAAGAAGGGATGCAATGATGAAAAAACGCCTGTTTTTTATGCTTATCGGCGCCGCAGGGTTAGCGGCTTCAATGAGCGCGCCGGCCGTTCAGGCCGAAAGCTATCAGGTCTGTGTTGAAAAGTATACTGATGCGGCTGGCCAACGCGCCGTATCTTTTAACGACTGCCGTGGCAATGACTACTATTTTAATTCGCGGCCCGCTCGTTCTGGCGCTGTTACTTCAGGTTCCGATCGTCGCTCGCGGGTTCGAGTCGTTGATGAATCAACGTATGCGGTAGACCGCTGGTGTGATGATTCCGGCTGCTACCGGATCCGGAACAGGCAGGATATGTGCGTCCTTGAGGTTACCGGAGAAGTCATTCCCTGTCAGTAAATGCGAAAAGAGAAGGAAGGCGCATGCGAATCAGAGCAGGGCTTTTAGCGCTCGCGTTGGTCTGTTTGGCCGGATGTGGCAGCTTTGCCAGCCGATTTAACGGACACGGAGACGAATACTATTCTGGGGTACAGTACTCGCTTGATAGAGCCAGAGAAGGTTATCCCGCATATTATGTTGACGTACCGTTCTCTTTTTTATTTGATACGGTAATGCTTCCGGCAGATGCCATTCGTATAGAATCTTCTCGGTAGCTGGATTTATAGAAAAACACCCTGTTAATTATTACAGGGTGTTTATCTGTTGGGATCTAGATAACTCTTTAAATACGCTAATTATTAGCCGGTACACATTGCTTAATTTTTTTATAAAACTAGTATTTGTTATTTTTAATTTACAACTCTTCTGCATTTGTTAATTAATGTATTAGTTTGTCTTGTAGGCCAGTTTGCTATGTAATGGCCTGAAGCTATTTAAATAGCAGGAGCGCCTTCCGTAATTTTCCTTTGTATTATCAGCTGCATTCTCCTGATTTTATGCTCAGTAATATCGCGAAGCGCAACAGTTTTGTAACATCTTGAACATATTGCCCCATGTATATCATCCAGGGTTTTTACCGGATGATTTGAGCGGAATGAGTCGCAACCACACTTTGAGCATTGAAACGTAAAGTCAGGACACATAGAAACCTCTCTATATGAAGGGTTACTTTGTTAGCGCTAGTTATACCATATACCCCCACTAAATACAGGTGTTCTTTAGTACACTTAAGGAGTTTTTTCATTTCCAATAAAATAGTATTTATTTCTATATTATATATAAACTGGGAAACTCTTTAGGCGTTTCTATTTAAATTAATTTTGTCCATATAACGTGTTTTTCTTTTTTTAATCTTTCCTGACGGTTGTTCGATACGGCTAAATCCGCTACTCTTCCGGCTTTGCCGCTGTTTCTGAGCTTTCATGTTATGCGTTGTCCTGCCGTATTATTGCTTTTTATCATCCTGTCACCGGCGTCTGGTTATGGAAAGGACGCATCGCCAAACATCAGCTTTAGCCAGGCGAAACGTCTGGCCGTTGAGATTCATAAAGAGAAGGCGCTGACGTTTTACTGTGGATGTAAAATTCGATGGCAGGGAAAGAAGGGCATTCCGGATTTAAAATCTTGCGGATATAAAATCCGCCATAACGCGGAGCGTGCTCGACGCATTGAGTGGGAGCACGTAGTGCCTGCTTGGCAGTTTGGCCACCAGCGACAGTGCTGGCAAAACGGCGGAAGGAAAAACTGTACTAAAGACCCGGTTTATAACGTCATGGAGACGGATTTACACAACCTGCAGCCCTCTATCGGCGAAGTAAACGACGATCGCTCCAACTTTCGATTTGAGCAGTGGAACGGCCTTGGCGAGCAGTATGGGCAATGCCAAATGAAAATCGATTTCAAAGATCGCGCAGTTGAGCCACCGGAACGAGCTCGGGGGGCGATTGCGAGAACCTATTTTTATATGAGAGATAGATACCGGCTAACCCTGTCCAAGCAACAGGCGGAACTGTTTCGCGTATGGGATATGTTATACCCGGCAACGTCTTGGGAGTGTGAACGCAACAGGCGCATTTTACAGGTGCAGGGCAACGACAATCCCTATGTGACCAAACGCTGTAAAAGATAGCGTTTATCAAAGCATTTCATCGGGCCTAGTGAGGGTAAAGGCGTTCACTGATAGCATAAAATTTTTTATACCCGGTAATAGGATAAACAACTTACCTATTAATTAAATAAAGGGGTATTGGAAACGCTTTCACTGATACTACTCATATTAGTTATTTGATGATATAATTTTTAAAGAACAAGCATGATGTTGTTCTAACTGGTTATTTTAAATAAACATATTTCAAGGAAATGAATACATGAAACCTTCTCGCATTCTTCTTTCTTCTGTTGTTGCTTTTTCTCTGTTGGCTTTAAGCGGCTGTGGTGAAAAGGACAAGCCGGCTGCACAAGCTGATAATGGTTTACCTGCCGAGTGCAATGAGTATGTAAATACCATCACCGCCTGTGTAAACAAGCTGGGCAAAGACAACAAAGCAATGGCCGATCAGTTCAAGACTCAAATGGATCAAGCTACCGAGTCCTGGAAGCAAATGGCTGATAAAGAAGCGCTGAAGAATAGCTGCAAAGCCGCGATGGATGCGTTCAAGCCGACCCTGTCTCAGCTGGGCTGCTAATTTTGCTCATTATCACACCGCGAGAAATTGCGGTGTGATGTGTTTCCTCCCCTCATTCTATCTTTATCAAAGTTCGCTACTTATTCTCAAAATGAATAAGCCTTTTCCCCGCGTTTTCTTATTTCTGATAACTTATTAAGTGCACGCTTTCCGTTTTTATTTATTTTTCATAAGTAAATATAGCCATAATGTTGCCAATTAGTATATATAACGTAACGTGATATTATCTATTTATATCTAATTTAAAATAAAACCGCTTTCCTTGAGGAAAGCGGCCTTATTTCTTTACAGTCGGTTATGCCGGTTTAAATGCTTCACCTTTAAACACTAAAGACGGATTTCCTCGTTCAATATGATGATGGAAAAGACGGCGCTCCGCCTTTTGCGTCGAGATGGCCTGCTGTTCCAACTGGCTCAACCGGTGGGATATCAACAAAACGGCGAGCTTTTTGTTGGCGTGCTGGCTCCGCTCGGACTGCACCTTCACGCTGATACCGCTGGTTGAATGCGTTGCTCTGATCGCTGAGTCCGTCTTATTAACGTGCTGCCCGCCTGGGCCAGACGCCCTAAGCGTTTCAAAGCGGATTTCGCCTTCCAGAGCGGAGCTAGGCCGTTCGAAGCGAGCGATGCCGATATACCAGTTTTTACGCCCGTAGTGGGGGCGATAGGGGCTTTGACATGTCCACAGCAGGGCGCCGCACCAGCGTTTTGCCAGCTTTTCGGCACTTTCGCCATAAAGGGCTACCAGCGCCGAGCGCAGAGTGCCCCGATGTCGTCCCGGTTCTAGTTCCAGACGTTCCAGCTTCACATTTGACGCATCGGCTTCTTTATGCAGTCTGTCCAGCGCCTTACTAACGGCCAGGCAGCACTCTTCCGGTCCTTGGGCAGAGGAGAGTTGTAGCAATATCATTCGCTTTTTCCTCCGCTCGTCTTGTAGGTCAACATCGGCTTAAGGCGGGCGATTGGAACGACTAAACCTGCGCCAGTCAGGGTATCTACTACGCTGTCTATTGACTTATAGGCCTGTGGCGCTTCTTCATAAATAAGCTGCCTGTCCTGACAGATGACTCTGCTTCCCATTGCCGTTCGGCTCAGCTGTTCTGGCGTAAAGCGTGCCGACAGCCGGTTTTTACAGTCAGAACGCATCCATTTACGGCCTGCGCCGTGGGCGAGTGAATGGAGGCTGCTTTCTGATAACCGTGGCTTAACCAGATAGCTATAGTCGCCTCGTGAACCGGGTATAATAACGGCACCCCGGTCGGACGGCGTCGCACCCTTACGGTGTAGCCAGCCATCGCTGCCGCCTATTTTGCTCGGCTCAACCAAATTATGATGAACGTCGACTATCCGTTGACCTTCAGTTCTGATTTGTTCCAGCATGCGCAACGCGATCAGGCGCCGATTTTCTTCAGCAAAGCCTAACGCCTGCCGGTGAGCGTCAAGATACTGCTTTGCATCTTCGCCGTTTTCGAGCAGGCCGCGGTGGCCAAAACGTTCAACGTGATCGCGCAAGATAGCCTGTCCTAATCCGCGTGAGCCGCTGTGTACTAACAGCAGTAGGGCGCTTGCATCAATTGAAAGCGCCTCTGCTTCATCGCTGTTGTAAACGGTATCAACCGCTTGCAGTTCGGCAAAGTGGTTGCCGCCGCCGATAGAGCCCAGCGAGTTATAAAAGGGATGTTGCTGCATCGACGACAGGGCGTACGTTTCCAGCCATTCCGTCGCAGCAAAATCACCAAGGCCGGACAGCCTCTTTTCAAGCTTATCCAGGCGGGCCTGCTTTAACGTCATAGACGTTTGCCAAAGCCCCATGCCGCAACCAATGTCATTGCCTACAAGTGCAGGGTAGAAGCAGCCCGTGGAGAAAAATGCGGCGCCGACGGGGTATCCTCTGCCGGGATGCAAATCCGGCATGCCGACGACGCTGACCATTCCCGGCATTGCGGCGGTAGTTTGTAATTGTTGGATCGCTAAACCTTCGATCCAGAGGTCATCCGACGCGATATAGGATGCGCGCTCGGATAGGGGACGAATAAAATTGCCCATATACCAATCCATAGAAAGGTGAATAAAAATAAATGGAGTTGGCAGGCCGAAGCCAGGGGGAGTAACTGAAAGGTAATTAGCCCTGAATACGCCTGCAAAGGGTAATGTGTTGAACTTGCTGCATGACATACCTCCTTTGCGGGTAAATGAATATTAAGATACAAAATGATGAAAAATCGCGCGCATCGTAGTGCGCGCCGACGTAAATAGCAAGCTATTTTTCTGCAACCGTATACAGCTGCCCGGCGTCGAACATCGCCTGAGGGGATATTACCGTTTCGTTTAGCGGTATGCGGTCGCCGTAGCGTTCTTTCAGCTTGGCCTTGACGGCTGGGGAATTGAGATTAAAGTCGCCCAGTTTTTGCAGTTGGCCGATGTTCATGCCTAGCGCGTTAGAGTAGATTTTCCACACGACTTCCGAGCAGTACTGACGTTCGTCAGACCAGGAAAAGGTTAAGTCATAGGGCTTACCCACATAGCGTTCTGCCGTCTGCTGTAACCGTTTTTGCTGGTCGGAGGAAAGCCCCGCTTTAACCCTCTTGGCGACGAATTTTCCATCCACGCCTCGGGCAATCCAAACGTCCAGCGGCGTATAGGTGACGCGTCTGGACGCTTCAAAAACGTAGGGCTTCTTATCGCGAATGACGACCATACCCATGTGGCTATAGGGGGAACCGGTTGCCTGTTGGATCGCCAGGCTTTGTGAAGAACGGGAGGTGTGAAAAATGATATCTCCCGTCTGGGGCTCGTAGCCATGGCCCGTCGGAATGACGAAAGCGAGTAGCGCAACAAAAAGAAAAGCGTAAAGATAAATGTGGCGATGAGAGGCCATATCGTCAACGTCCTGTGTTGATGGTTTGGGCGGCAGAGTAGCGGGCGATAGTGAAGCCACTGTGAAGTTTTGTCAGGCATTTAAAGCGAATGGCAGTGAAATGTTACAATTTATGCCGTTAGTTCCCTAAAAAATGTATGCATTCTTATTGATTGAGGAGAGTGGCTATTGTAGCGTGGTGGCATTAAGGTTCGGCATAGATAAAGGGAATTATGACGGTATACGATCTTAAGCCTAAGTTTCAGGCTCTGCTGCGGCCTCTGCTCCACAGGCTGTATCGCGCCGGTGCGACGGCAAATCAGGTTACGCTAGCGGCGCTGGCGGCATCAGTCATCGTTGGCGCGCTGTTGGCGTCTTTCCCCTATTCTTCGCTGTATTTCATCCTGCCCGTTTTTCTTTTTATTCGCATGGCGCTTAACGCAATAGACGGCCTGCTGGCGCGAGAGTTTAATCAAAAGTCAAAGTTGGGCGCGCTGTTAAACGAAACGGGCGACGTTTTGTCTGATGCGGCGCTTTACCTTCCCTTTGCGCTGCTGCCCGGCGCCTCGCTCTGGCTGGTGGTGCTGGCGGTATTTTTAGCTGCGATGACCGAGTTTTGCGGCGTGTTGGCGCAGACGATAGGCGCTTCCCGACGCTACGACGGTCCCATGGGGAAAAGCGATCGGGCTTTGGTCTTTGGCGCTTACGGGCTGGCGATTGCCCTGTGGCCGCAGCTAATGGCATGGAGCTGGCTGGTGTTCGCCGCAGTCAGCGTTTTGTTGGTATGGACCTGCTTAAACCGCTGTCGCAGGGCTCTGGCGGAAGTTCGCTAATTTTCAGGGAGTAGTAAGATGAGTCCAATACTCATTCGTGCGCTGCTGATCCTGTTTGCGCTGCTGGTTGTGGCCAGCATAACGATTAGGATTTTGGCCCGCCGTTCGCCGGAAAAGGACTGGAGCGAACTCAAAAAGCGTATTGCCACCTGGTGGTGGATTGTTATCGTTTTTTCTCTGGCCGTGGCGACGCCGCGCGGGGTGTCTCTTACCGTTTTTGCGATAATCAGCTTCCTGGCGCTAAAAGAATTTTTGACGCTTATTCCTACTCGCCGATCTGACAGCATGCCGCTCCTTTGGGCCTATATCGCGATCCCGATCCAGTACTATTGGATTGGTATCGAGTGGTACAGCATGTTTCTAGTGTTTATTCCGGTTTACGTATTTCTGTTTTTACCGATGCGCATGGTGCTTATCGGCAACAATAAGGACTTTCTCCGCTCCGCGTCGATGCTGCATTGGGGCGTAATGACAACGGTATTCGCCATTAGCCACGTTGCCTATTTGACCGTGTTGCCGAGCAAGACGCCGGAAACCGGTCCGCTTTTGGTTATTTACCTGGTGGCGCTGACCGAGTGTAACGACATCGCTCAGTACCTGTGGGGAAAAAGCCTGGGGCGCATAAAGGTCATTCCTAAAGTCAGTCCGAATAAGACGCTGGAAGGGCTGCTTGGCGGGATAGCCACCACGATGGTTATTGCCTGGCTGCTAGGGGGCGTATTGACGCCGCTGTCGGGCTGGGAGTCCGTCGGTATGGGCTTCCTTATCGGCATTACCGGCTTTATCGGCGACGTTGTCATGTCGGCCGTGAAACGGGATATCGGCGTTAAGGACTCCGGCAGCATACTGCCGGGGCACGGCGGCATTCTCGACCGGCTGGACTCTCTAATTTATACCGCGCCGCTGTTTTTCCACGTGCTGTACTACCTGCATTTCTGAGAGGAGGTCGCGTGAACCCATGGCTGCGTCGCCTGTTTGTGATTCTGGTGGCTTATCCCGTCGTGTTGGCCTGGCTTGGCGTTTCGGTGATTAATCGTCGACGCCTTCCTTTGCAGGGGCCGGCGATTGTTATCGCCAACCACAACAGCCATCTGGATTTACTCACGCTGCTTACTTTGTTTCCGCTGTCTAAGGTGCATTTGGTACAGCCCGCGGCGGCGGCGGACTACTTCTTAAAAAATCGCCTGATGGCTTGGTTCGCTACCCGCGTGGTGGGCATTATTCCCGTTGTCAGAGGGGGAAACCCGCGTGAGAACGATCCGCTGGCCGGCTGCGCGCAGGCGTTGCGGAATGGAAGTATTCTGGTCCTTTTCCCCGAAGGGACGCGCGGCGAACCAGAAACGCTGTCGGCGTTTAAATCGGGGCTGTGGTATCTGTGCCGCCAGTTTCCCGAGGTGCCGATAACGCCGATATTTATGTATGGCCTTGGAAGAGCGATGGGAAAGGGGCAGAGGATCCCGGTTCCCTTTTTTATCGACGTATTTATTGATGAGCCCGTCTATTGTCATGAAGAAAAGGACGCGTTTATTCAGGCATTACAGGAACGTTTTTTGACATTACAGAACAGAGCACAAGGGAGTAAGCAATGAGTCTATCTCAACCAAGAACGGCGCAAGAGCGCTGGTTTAAGACCTCTGATGGAACAGAGCTGTTTTTTCGCCACTGGCAGGCCGAAAGCGCGCCGTCAGATCGCGTAGTCGTACTTTTTCACCGGGGCCATGAGCATTCGGGCCGCCTACAGCACATTGTTGACGAACTGGAGATGGGCGACGTCCCTATGTACGCATGGGATGCCCGCGGGCACGGCAAGTCGCCCGGCCCTCGTGGGCATAGCCCAAGCCTGGGGCGCTCGGTGCAGGACGTTGACGAATTTATTCGCTACGTGGTGCAGGATAGCGGAGTGCCGATGGAAAACGTGGTCGTCATTGCGCAGAGCGTTGGCGCCGTGCTGGCCGCCACATGGGCTCACGACTTTGCGCCTAAAATTCGCGCGCTGATCCTGGCGTCGCCAGCGTTTAAAGTGAAGCTTTACGTGCCGTTCGCCCGCCCGGGTCTGGGATTGATGCAAAACTTCCGCGGGCTGTTTTATGTTAATTCCTACGTGAAGGGAAAATATTTGACCCACGACGAAGCGCGTATCGAATCGTTTAATCAGGATCCTCTGATAACTCGCGCCATCGCCGTAAACATTCTGCTAGAGCTATATAAAACTTCTGAACGTATCGTAGCCGACGCCTCGGCTATTACCGTTCCAACTCAGCTTTTGATATCGGGTGACGACTATGTGGTTCACCATAAGCCCCAGCACCAGTTTTATGAGCGCATCAACGCGCGAATTAAGGAGAAGCACGTTTTGGGCGGCTTCTACCACGATACGCTGGGAGAGAAGGAGAGGCGACTGGCGTTCGATAAAATCCGCGCGTTTATTGACCGCGTTTTTGCTCAGAAGCCGGAATATCACGACTATTCAGACGAAGACCGTTGGAGCCATACGGCGGACGAATATCGCGAGCTGCAGGCGCCTCTGCCGCACTGCTCGCTCAGGCGCTATGCCTATGTGGGCATGCGCAAGGCGATGGCGTCTCTCGGCACCTCGTCTAAGGGCGTTCGCCTGGGCTTTGAGACCGGTTTTGATTCCGGCAGTACGTTGGACTACGTTTACCGCAATCAGCCCGAGGGCGACAACGCCTTTGGCCGCTTTATCGATAAGATTTACCTCAACAGCATCGGCTGGCGCGGCATTCGCCAAAGAAAAGTCAATATCGAGTCGTTAATAGGCCAAGCGATTGCCGAACTGCAGGCCAAAGGAATGCCGGTGCGCATCGTTGACGTCGCCGCCGGCCACGGCCGCTATATTCTTGATGCGATCGGCGATGCGCAGGGCGTGGAGTCTATTTTGCTTAGAGATTACAGCGAGCTGAACGTCGCCAAAGGCAATGAGATGATTGTCGAACGCGGTTTGGAAGATAAGGTCCGATTCGTCGTTGGCGACGCTTTTAACCGCCAAAGCCTGGCGGAGCTTACGCCCGAGCCGACGCTGGGAATTGTCTCCGGCCTTTATGAGCTCTTTCCCGACAACGGGCCGGTTCAGGCTTCCCTGATGGGGCTGGGGGATGCGATCCCATCAGGCGGCCTACTGGTTTATACCGGTCAGCCGTGGCATCCGCAGTTGGAAACGATAGCGCGCCTGTTGACCAGCCACCAAAGCGGCAAGCCGTGGGTGATGCGACGCCGCACGCAGGGCGAAATGGACTTTCTGGTTGAAAAAGCCGGCTTTACGAAACGCCTGGAGCTGATTGACGACTGGGGTATTTTTAGCGTCTCAATTGCGGAAAAACGCTGAGAGAGAGGCAATGGCGGCGGGCGCCGCCATTGCCTCCCGGAGCAAATAACGTTTTATGAAAGAGTGCGCATTAACCCCAAACTTTAGGCGAGAGCTGTGGCCAAAGGCGCTGCTTTGGCTTCTGTTTCTGGGACCCTACTTCTTTTTAACCTACGGCCAGGTGAATCAGTTTACGGCCACTCGAAGCGACGTGGCTACGCTGGTCTTCGGCTGGGAATCCGCTATTCCGTTTTGGCCCTGGACTATCGTACCGTACTGGAGCATCGATCTTCTGTACGGCATTTCCCTGTTCGTTTGTACTTCACGTCGCGAGCTGTGGATTCACGGCTGCCGCCTGGCGCTGGCGTCAACGGTCGCCTGCCTTGGCTTTTTACTGTTTCCTCTGCGCTTTAGCTTTGTTCGACCAGCGAGCGACGGAGCATTCGGCTGGCTGTTTGCGCAGCTGGAGCTGTTCGATTTACCGTACAATCAGGCGCCGTCCCTGCACATTATTTTGCTTTGGCTGCTGTGGCTGCGTTTTTACCCGCACGTTGCGCCGCGCTGGCGTTGGCTGCTGCACGGCTGGTTCGGCCTGATTGGCGTTTCCGTATTGACTACCTGGCAGCATCACGCGATCGACGTTGTGACCGGGCTTTTTGTCGGTATGATAATCAGCTATGCGTTGCCGATGGCAAAAACCTGGCGCTGGCGGCCGAGTCGAGATCCGTTTGCTCGCCGCCTGGCAGGCTATTACGCTATCGGCTCCGCCGCGTGCGCGCTGTTTGCCGTTTTCCTGAGCGGCGCAGGCTGGCTACTCCTTTGGCCCGCTTTCGCACTGCTGATGGTGGCGTTGGGATACTGCGGTTTGGGGGACGCCGTGTTCCAGAAAAACAGGCAAGGTCGGGCTTCGCCCTCTGCCCGCATTTTGCTGGCACCCTATTGGGCAGGCGCGTGGATTTCGTTTCGCTACTTTAGCGCAAAGTATTCCGTAAGCAGCGACGTGACGCAGGTCGTCGCGTTGGGGAGCTATCCCAGAGGGCGCGTAGGGGCCAGCGCCGTATTGGATATGACTTCTGAATGGCCCCGTAGTCGTCACGTTGCCCACTTACCCTATATCGCCTGTCCACAGATGGACCTGCTGGCGCCAAGCGTCGAAGAGCTTCAGCGAGCGGTGCTGGCGCTTAATCAGCTTCAGGATAGAGGAAAAGTATTGGTTCACTGCGCGTTGGGCCTTTCGCGCAGTGCGACGGTGGTTGCGGCATGGCTTGTTCAACAGGGGAATGCTGAGTCCATTACGCAGGCCGTCGCGCAGGTTCAAAGGGCGCGCCCTGGCGTGATACTCAGGGAGTCTCACGTTGAGGCGTTAACCCAGTGGTCGCTTAAGTATATTAATAAGGAGCCGACGTGATAAAACATCCTATGGCAGGCGAAGTGCTGCTTGCGGCGCTGGGCGGTTGGCGCTATTTGGCCGCCCTCTCCGGAGGCGGAGGCGTCTTTATTTTGGGCCTGCTTCACGGCGGCGACTACGCTCCGATGTTGCTCGCACTGGCTTTAGCCTGCGGGCTGTGCGCGCAGTATTACTGCTGGCGAGTATGGATGGACTGCCGCCTGTTTAGGCTATTGTATAGCTACCCTGAACAAGAAGAAGAGTTTGACGCCGCGCTGGGGCAGTTTTGGGGAAGGGGCGTTAAGCCCCGTTCGGATATGGCCGCACGCTGGCAGGGCGCGCGGCGCCTGTTTATTCTGGCTGCCGCAGGCGTTGTAGGGCAGTGGATATTCATTCTTATCGCGATCCTTTGGCCTGCCGTCGGCTAAGTCGACGTTTTTCTTTTTGCTAAGACGTGTTTTCCGGATTTGCCGCCGACTAACGCTATATTCTTAATATGCTTTTGGTCTATTAGCGCAGAAAAAACGCGTCTCACTGTGCCTTCACTTAGTCGACTCTCTAACGCAATTTCCTTATAGGAAGGCATAACTTTATATTGGGAAATAATGTGATAAATATAGGCCTGTATGGCCGAAGGAAATACGTCAAGATAGTTGAGATCAAAATCAAGAGTACTCTGTTTGTTAATCTTATAGATTCGCGTCCTTTGGCTATCAAATCCTTCTTTTCCTATGGTTCCTTCCTGTTCCAGCGATTTTAGCGCTCTTAAAATTACGCCCTTATCCGTTCTCATTTCTTCCGCCATTCGGCTCAAAGATACGGCAACTTGCGCATTGGGAGACGACTGAGACCGTGATGAGAGGTAGTCATGTAAGAGAATAGAATATATTTTCAACTTATATTATCCATGCTTTTGAGGTGAGTTTATTAAATAGGAATAGTGGGCTATTTCTTTCCCGATATATTAACGAAATAAGTAACTTGCCTTTTATATTTCCGCTAAGAGGGATTGTAATGGCTAAATATAGAGAGTCAATTTATCCATGTTTAATTTTTATTTGTGCATGAAGATTGAAGCGGGCGTTATTGTATTACGTTTTTTTGTACAATACTTTTATTTTAAGGATAGGTGAGTGATAGCATAAAGGCAGCATTTATTTATGCTGAGAAGTAAAAACATACGGGATTCTTACGCTATATAATTTCGAAATAATAGAGTCAACTTATAGATTAATGTAAATGTTAATCATTTTCATTTTTGTTTATTCGAGTAATTTGTTCTATTAAGAAATTATCACATATTATTATAAAATATGGATTGGATATTACCTTTGGCCAGTTTTTTAGGTGCTTAACGTATGAAATAATAGATTCGCCTTTTTATAAAACCGATATGAAGTCGACATTTTTTGTTGGAAATGCGTTTTATGGCGCTCTTTTGTCAAACGGGATATTTCTTGTCTTTTGATAATAAGCGTTTTTTTTAATCTGTTACATTTCAATATTGTGATTAATCGCTATTTGGCGTAAAACAGAGGTAGGCTTAGGCTGTGTCTTGTTGCTGCGTAATGGCGAGGCATAGTCTGATGACGTTGAACTCATCCAAGAAATAAAGTAAGAAGGTTAATATGGCCGGTATAAGCATTACTAAGCTGTTAATCATTGGGGCGCTGATTGTCCTGCTGTTTGGTACTAACAAACTGCGTACGCTCGGTAGCGACCTTGGTGCGGCAATCAAGGGCTTTAAAAAAGCTATGGATAACGATACGCCATCCAGCGACGCTGCCAGTGAAACTCACGCTCCTCAGGTAGAAAACAAGAAAGTTTCTTAAGAAGCGAGTTTCATCTTCGCAGAGAAAAGCGTGCCGTGAAGGCGCGCTTTTCTTGTTTATGCGACGCTACTTAACCTCTACGCCCTGCGCCTGCAGGTCTGCGTGGTAGGATGAACGGACGAACGGGCCGCAGGCCGCGTGGGTGAAGCCCATCTCCAGCGCTTCAGCCTTTATTTCATCAAACTCTGCGGGGCTAACGTAGCGCTGAACGGGAAGGTGATGTCGGCTGGGCTGTAAGTACTGCCCTAACGTCAGCATTGTCACGCCGTGAGCGCGTAAATCGCGCATGACGTCCAGAATTTCTTCATTGGTTTCCCCCAAACCGACCATCAGGCCCGATTTAGTCGGAATGTCCGGATGCGCTTCTTTAAAGCGCTCAAGCAGCTTTAACGACCAATGGTAGTCTGCGCCGGGGCGAACCTGCCTGTACAGACGAGGCACATTTTCCAGGTTATGGTTAAATACGTCGGGCGGAGATGTATTCAAAATCTCCAGCGCGCGTTCCATTCTGCCGCGAAAGTCGGGGACCAGCGTCTCTATTCTGATATTAGGGCTGTGAGCGCGAATGGCGCTGATGCAGTCGACAAAGTGCTGAGCGCCGCCGTCGCGCAGATCGTCACGGTCAACGGAGGTGATAACCACATAGCGCAATGCCATGTCTTTAATCGTTTGCCCCAGCTTTTGCGGCTCTCCCGAATCCGGCGGCATCGGCCTGCCGTGGGCGACGTCACAGAACGGGCAGCGTCGGGTGCAGATTGCGCCAAGGATCATGAACGTTGCCGTGCCGTGGTTAAAACATTCCGCCAGGTTAGGGCATGAGGCTTCCTCGCAGACGGAGTGGAGGCCGTTTTTTCTCATTGCGGACTTGATGCCCTGAATGCGGGTTGAATCCGCAGGCAGTCTGATTTTCATCCATTCAGGCTTACGTAGAATCTCCTGCGATTCGCTCTCGACGGCTTTTACCGGGATTAGGGCCATTTTGTCGGCGTCGCGATACTTTACGCCGCGCTCTATCTGAATGGGTTTACTCATAGTCTTTAAGATTCCAATTGCCGGACTCGGTTTGTGCATAACCAAGTCGTTGAGTGAATGCCTGTACTAAAATTGGGGATACTTCATTGAAGCTTACCGAAGGGTTCAGCTGTTTTATCTGGGTCATCCGCATGCCGGCATAGCCGCAGGGATTAATGCGCGTGAAGGGCTCAAGATCCATATCTACGTTGAGCGCCAGCCCGTGAAAAGAGCAGCCGCGACGAATGCGAAGCCCCAACGAGCAAATTTTGCTGCCGTCAACGTAAACGCCGGGGGCATCTGGGCTCGCCGCGGAAGCGATATTGAAGCAGTTGAGCGTTTTGATGACCGTCTCTTCCAGCGCCGTAACCAGCTCGCGAACGCCGACCTTTTTTCTTTTCAGGTCAACAAGCACGTACATCACCTGTTGGCCGGGGCCGTGATAGGTTATCTGGCCGCCGCGATCGCTTTGAACGACGGGAATGTCTCCGGCGGCCAGCACGTGCTCCGGTTTACCCGCCTGCCCTTGGGTGAAAACGCGCGGATGCTGAACGAGCCAGAGTTCGTCAGGCGTCTGGGCGTCGCGCCGGTCGGTAAAGCGGTGCATGGCGTCGGAAACGGCCTGATAGGGTTGGATCCCTAGTTGCCGCAATATAAGCACGTTTTGTTGCAAGGAAGTCATCATAACGTTAAAAAATGATGACGTTATTATACCCGCCGTTTATTCATAGCTCCAGACGAAATCGGGACATCGGGCTTTTATTGTGCGATTGAGGGAAAATTTCGGTAAATTTTCTCAACGGCCATAAAATTCAGCCGTCTATATCGCTCATAATCATCCAGCTGACGCCAAAGCGGTCGAGCACCATACCGAATCCGCTGGACCAAAAGGTCGCCTGAAACGGCTGTGTTACTCTACCGCCGGACGCAAGCGATTTGAATAGCCTTTCAGCGTCTTTACGGCTGTCGGCGTGCAGGGTGAGGCTAAATCCGTTGAAGTCGGGATAGTTGTCGTCGCACTTGCCGTCAGAGGCCATAAACTGGCTTTCGCCGATCCGTACGTTGGCGTGCATCACTTTATTTTGCCACTCTTCGGGAATGGGGTCCGAATGCGGCTCGGGGGAGTCTTTATAACGCAGCAGGTAGGTCACTTCGGCGCCGATGCTTCTCTGGTAGAACTGTAGCGCTTCTTCACAGTTACCGGCAAAGAACAGATAGGGTTGCAGCTCCATAATAGTTCCTCTCGAATACGTACTGCGGGGGCTATGCTTCAAGCATAGTGCGGGTAAGGTGGTGTCGCCAGTTGGGGGGAGGGCATGCTAAAAAAGAAAGAGCCAGGCCTTGGCCTGACTCCTCTTATCGCATTGACGGCTTTGCTAAACGCCTACAGCACCATGCGGACGATCTCAATTTTACCCAGCTCTTCGTACAGCGTTTCCACCTGCTCAATGTGGGTAGCGGTGATCGTAATGGAAACAGAGTGGTAGTTTCCTTTGCTGCTGGGCTTTATCTGCGGATTGTAGTCGCCGGGCGCGTGACGCTGCACGACCTCTACCACCTGGTCGACCAGCTCCGGCTTGGCCAGCCCCATGACTTTATAGGTAAAAGAGCAGGGGAACTCGAGCAGTTCATTCAGTTTTGTTTTCATGGCGACTCCACGGTGTTAATAAGAGAAAGCCGTAAAATAACGACTCCCGCAAAGCGGGAGTCAACGTCATTCGGCCATGTAAGCTATATGGTGGCGATGGCGGTTTTTTCAAGTGCCATTAGCCAAACCAGCGGTGGAACATCAGCTTCACGTGATCGACCATGCGGCTAAAGAATCCGCCTTCCTGAACGTCGTTCAGAACGACAAGCGGGCGCTGTTCAATCGTTTTGCCGTCCAGCTGGAAGTTGATGGTGCCTACGACCTGGCCTTTGGTTAACGGCGCGTTGATTTCGGGGTCGGTCAGCGTATAGCTGGCCTTAAGATCGTTCAAGCGACCGCGAGGAATAGTCAGCGCCGCGTTCTTATCGATACCCAGTTGAACGCGATCGGCGTCGCCAAACCAGACCGGCTCGGAGGCGAACTCTTTACCCGCCTGCAGAGGGGTAACGGTTTCAAAGAAGCGGAAGCCCCAGGTCAGCAGCTTTTTGCTTTCCGCTTCGCGCCCTTTAAACGTACGTCCGCCCATGACGACGGAAATCAGGCGCGTGTTGCCTTCCGTAGCGGAGGCAACCAGGTTGTACCCTGCCGCTGAAGTGTGGCCGGTTTTGATACCGTCGACGTTGAGGCCGGTGTCCCACAGCAGGCCGTTACGGTTCTGCTGCTTGATATTATTGAAATAGAACTCTTTCTCTTTATATACGGAATATTCGTCCGGTACGTCGCGAATAAGCGCTTGGCCCAGCAGGGCCATGTCGCGGGCCGAGCTGTATTGGCCCGGCGCATCAAGTCCGTGAACGGTTTCAAAATGGGTGTTCTTTAACCCCAGCGCCTGAACGTAGTTGTTCATGATGTTGACGAAGGCGTCCTGACTGCCGGCTACGTGCTCAGCCATTGCAACGCAGGCGTCATTGCCTGATTGAATGATAATGCCGCGGTTGAGGTCGGAGACTTTAACCTGCGTTCCCGCCTGTAGGAACATCAAAGAAGAGCCTTTAAAGACCGGATTGCCCGTTGCCCACGCCTCTTTACTGATCGTCACGTTGTCATCCAGGCTGATTTTCCCGGCCTTAATGCTTTGACCAATAACGTAGCTGGTCATCATTTTGGTCAGGCTGGCGGGGTCTCTGCGGGTGTCAGCGTTCATTTCGGCCAACACTTTGCCCGAGTTGTAGTCCATCAGAATGTAGGACTCCGCGTCTATCTGCGGCACTGCAGGGATAACGGTGGTGAGATTAACGTCGTTAGGATCCGCTGCGACTGCGCCGCTGAGGGTAATCAGCGCGCCTAACGTCAGGCTTTTAATTAACGGATGGCTAAATTTTTTGTACATAAAGGTCTGTTTCATAAGCGGGACAACACTATCCGTAAAGGGTTAAAAACGGCCACAGTATAACAAGTGGCAATCGAGAGAGCATCCTGATAGGGCCAAAAAGACCGTCCTGATGCGGTTAAGCGGTTGCGATAAGCAACGAACGTTGGCCTGAATGCGCTATAACTCAGAGCGCGCCGGCCGTAGTAATAAAGCTGTTTGCATGTCCGCTATCGGACAGGCGTTGCAGCAGTGACTGGGCCTGTGCTTTGCTGGCGAAAGGGCCCATCTGAACGCGATAAAACGCGCCGCTCTCCGTCACTCGCCCAGGAACGCTAAGCTGGCTGCTGAGGTTTTGCTGTAGCGTTTGGGCTCTGGTGCGGTCATTGGTCGCCATCACCTGTACTACATAGCCTGAAGTTGAGCTCGAGGCGCTCACCGGGCGCGCATTGTCGGCATTTACCGGCGCTGGCACCACAGCGACCGTATCGGGTGCAGCGGGTATCGACAGCTGGCTGCCCGACGCGGCCGGCAGCGTAACGTTCTCTCCCTGAACGGGGGCGCTCAACTGGGTTGTGGGCGTATCGGCCGGTGGCGGCGTTGGGATCGACAGCTTATTGTCGGGCCGTGTCGGTAAGTTAACGGGTTCGCTCTGCTGTGCGCTAAGTCCGTTCGTGCCGCCAAAGTCCGGTCGGGCAGGCAGTGCGTAGCTTTGTTTCACGACGGTGGAACCGACAGTGCCGGGGCCGGACAGGCTGCCGTCCGGTGAAACGATAATGACGTCAAGGCGAACCTTGGTTTGGCTGGTGACGTTGAGGCGGTCCGCGGCGGCTTTAGATAAATCGATGATGCGGCCTTTGGTGAAAGGGCCTCTGTCGTTGACGCGCACCACTATCTGGCGCCCGTTGCTTAAATTGGTTACGCGAACGTAGCTAGGAAGCGGCAGGGTAGGATGCGCGGCGGTGAGCTCCGTTGCGTCAAAGACTTCGCCAAGGGCCGTTTTGTTGCCGTGCAGCTCGTTGCCGTACCAGCTTGCAAGCCCAACCTGGCTGAAGTTTTCAGGATTCGTGATGATACGGTAGGTGGTGCCGTTTATCTTATAGTCTTTAAGCGTGCCCGGGTTGTAAGGCTCGTAGCGCGGTTCGGCGCCGCCTATCTCTTTTGCCGGTCCGGTTTGGGGCAGCGGCGGCAGGGTGTTGGTGGGCGTCGTCGTCTGACAGGCCGCCAGAAAAAGGCTCATTGTTCCAATCCATAGCCATGATTTGCGCATCAAACAACCCTCATACGTTTTTAGAAAGCAGCTTTCTGTGAGTGTGTATCGACATCACCAAGCCTAATCCCGCCATAAGCACAATCAGCGCGGAGCCGCCGTAGCTGATGAAGGGTAACGGTACGCCAACGACGGGCAAAATTCCACTAACCATACCTATATTGACAAAAACATACACACACAAAATCATTACGATGCCGCCTATCAGCACCCTGCCGAAGCTGGTTTGTGCGTTGGCCGCCAGCATGAAGCCCCTGACGATGACGCAAAGATAAAGCGCCAGCAGTACCAGTACGCCTACCAATCCCAGCTCTTCCGCCAGTACGGCGAAAATAAAGTCGGTATGTCGCTCGGGAAGAAACTCAAGCTGGGACTGGGTGCCGTGCAGCCAGCCTTTCCCCCACAGTCCGCCTGAGCCTATCGCAATTTTGGATTGTATGATGTGGTAGCCTGCGCCCAGCGGATCGCTTTCAGGATCGAGCAGCATCATGACCCGCCCCCGCTGATAGTCATGCATAAGGAAGAACCAAAGTATCGGTATAAAGGCGGCGAGCGCCAGAGCGGCGATAAGAATGAGCCGCCAGCTCATGCCGGCTAAAAACAGAATGAATAAGCCTGAAGCCGCGACCAGAATGGCTGTCCCCAAATCGGGCTGAGCGGCGACCAAAAGCGTAGGGAAAAAGATCAACACCAGAGCGATGCCGGTATTTTTTAGCGAAGGGGGACACGAGTCTCGGTTAATATAGCGCGCCACCATAAGCGGGACGGCTATCTTTGCGATTTCCGACGGTTGGAATCGTACAAAGCCCAGATCGAGCCAGCGCTGGGCGCCTTTACTGATTTGGCCGAAGACGTCAACCAGAATGAGTAAGATAACGCAAAAAATATAAAGATAGGGCGCCCAGTTTTCATAGATCCGGGGCGGGACCTGCGCCATTACCAGCATAACGCCAAGCCCAAGCACCGTTTGGCTTACCTTGCGCTGCATCATGTCCGGGTCCTGGCCGCTGGCGCTCCACAGAACGAAAAAACTGTAGGCCAAGAGGGTCAGCACGAAGAAGGTCAGAATCGGGTCGATGTGGATTTTAGTCCAAAACGACGGCTTTTTGTTATCACTCATGGATTACCTGCATTACTGTTCTCAGTCGCCTTCGTGCGGCAGGGTGGTTAACTCGGGCAACGCGGTATTCTGGTCGTCCAGCAGGATGTGGTCAAGAATGCGGCGCACGATGGGCCCCGCGTTGCCGCCACCGCCGCCGCCATTTTCCAGAATCATCGATACGGCCACCTTAGGGTTATCGTAAGGGGCAAAGCCAATGAAAAGGGCGTGGTCGCGCAGGTGTTCAGCAACTCTTTTTGCATTATAGACTTCGTTCTTCTTCAGGCCGAAAACCTGCGCCGTACCGGATTTTCCCGCCGCCTTGTAGGGCGTGCCGGCAAATACGCGCCGTGCGGTACCGTTCGGGCGGCTGACGACGCCGTACATCCCGTCTTTAGCAATTTCCCAGTAGCCGGAATGAATATCTCCGATGTGAGTATTCTCTTTTTGCCGGTAGGGCTCAAGCTTGCCGTTCACTTTGGTGCTAAGCAGCAGGTGCGGCGTTTTTACCAACCCGTCGTTAATCAGCGTAACCAGCGCCTTGGACATCTGAATCGGCGTCGCGGTCCAGTAGCCCTGGCCGATGCCGACCGGAATGGTATCACCCTGATACCACTGCTTCTTATGGCGCTTCATTTTCCATTCGCGGGTCGGCATGACGCCTGGATACTCTTCCGCAATATCGATGCCGCTGTATTCGCCATAGCCGAACTTTTTCATCCAGGCCGACAGGCGGTCGATGCCCATGTCGTAGGCGACCTGATAAAAGAAGGTGTCGGCTGATTCTTCCAGCGATCGGGTGACGTCTAGCTGACCGTGGCCTGAGCGCTTCCAGTCGCGGTAGCGCTTGTCGGTATTCGGTAACTGCCACCAGCCCGGATCGAAAAGGGTGGTTTTTTTGGTAATTACGCCGGAAGAGAGCGCGGCGACGGCAATGTAAGGCTTCACGGTAGACGCGGGCGGATAGGTGCCCTGCGTTGTTCGGTTAATCAGTGGGCGGTTGGGATCGTTAAGCAGGCTCTGATAGTCCGCGTAGCTTATTCCATCAACGAACATATTGGGGTCGTAGCTAGGGCTGGAAACCATAGCGAGGACGCCGCCGTCTCTCGGATCGCTGACCACGACCGCCGCGCGGCGGTTCCCCAGCAGCGTTTCTATGTACTGCTGGAGGCTAAGGTCGATAGTCAGATAAATGTCTTTCCCCGCCTGCGGCGGCTGCTCGCTAAGCTGGCGGATCACGCGCCCGCGGCTGTTGACCTCGACCTCTTCATAGCCCGGCTTGCCGTGCAGCACGTCTTCATAATATTTCTCAATGCCCTGTTTGCCGATGTCGTGCGTGGCAGAGTAGTCCTGCAGCTTATCACTGGCCGCCAGCCGTTCCAGATCCTGAGTGTTGATTTTGGATACGTAGCCGACGACGTGAGTCAGCGCTGAGCCATAGGGATAGTAACGCCGCTGATAGCCTTTGACCTCGATACCGGGAAAGCGGTATTGGTTAACGGCAAAGCGGGCGATCTGTAGGTCAGTCAGCTTGGTTTTTAGCGCGATGGGCGTAAAGCGGCGCGAGTTTTTGCGCTCTTTTTCAAAATTGGCGATGTCGTCGTCGTTAAGATCGACGATGGAGCGCAACTGCTCTATGACTTCTTTAAGATTACTTATTTTTTCCGGCACCAGTTCCAGTTGATAGATGGTGCGGTTTTCCGCTAACAGAGTGCCGTTACGGTCATAAATCAGCCCGCGCGAGGGCGCAATGGGCACCAGCTTAATGCGGTTGTCGTTGGAACGGGTGCGGTAGTCTTCAAAACGCTCGATTTGAAGGTTATACAGGTTGGCTATCAGAATAGTGATAAGGATGAAAACGATGACGACAGCGATCAGGGCTCGACGTAGAAACAGTGCTGATTCAGCCGTGTGGTCACGGAAAGCGTTAGGTTCTTTTTTCATCCCAAAACTACGTTAGTTAAATGGCTATTCACGGTGGTACGGGTGGTTCGTCGTGATGCTCAATGCGCGATAAAGGCTTTCTGCGACCAACACTCTGACCAGCGGGTGCGGCAGCGTAAGCGGCGACAGCGACCAGCTTTGCTCAGCAGCCTGTTTACAGGCCGGCGCCAGACCCTCCGGGCCGCCGATAAGCAGGCTGACGTCGCGGCCGTCCTGCTTCCACTGCGTCAACTGCTGGGCCAGCTGCGGCGTATCCCAAGGCTTTCCCGGGATGTCCAGCGTCACGATGCGGTTGCCTTTACCGACAGCGGCCAGCATCAGCTCGCCTTCTTTTTCCAGAATGCGCTTAATGTCTGCATTCTTGCCCCGCTTTCCGGCTGGAATCTCCGTCAGTTCAAACGGCATATCCTTAGGAAAGCGGCGCTGATAGTCGTTAAATCCGGTCTGCACCCAGTCCGGCATTTTCGTGCCAACGGCGATAAGCTGTAGCCTCACCCGTTAGCTCCAAAGCTTTTCCAGTTCATATCGCCTGCGGCTTTCATCTTGCAGCACGTGCACCATGATGTCGTCGAGATCGACAACGATCCATTCGCCGTCTGCGTCGCTTTCAACGCCCAGCGGATCCATCCCGGCCTGACGGGCGGCCTGAAAAACGTGCTCGGCAATGGACTGTACGTGTTTGCTGGACGTACCCGTACAGATAATCATGCAGTCGGTGATGCTGGACGTCTTACTGACGTCGATGCTGACGATGTCCTGACCTTTTACGTCTTCGATTTTATCGATAACAAATGATTGGAGCTCGCGGCCTTGCAAAGGTTCCCCCAGAATACAATAGGTATTTATTAAAAAGCGTTTACGTGACGCGTTAAGACGGTTCCCGCCCGGAGAGAGTATCTTCGCCCGGCGCGGCGCAATTTAAGATAGTAACATGATTCCCGTTTCAGATGTACAAACCCTGTTGGTCAATGTACGTTTGTACGGACGTTGGAAGCAGATCGTCGAGGCTTAAGCCTTTGCGCTTTCTCTGGCGGATGTCGGTCGCCGATATGTCAAGCAGGGGCGTGTGCGCCAGGTAAATAAGGCCGTGCGGCCGCTGTTTAAGGCTTTCGACGTTGGTCGTTTGGTGGCTTTCCAACCAGCGCTCAAGCTCCGGCGTATCGAGCCGGCTGGCGTAACCCGGGCGGGCGCAGACCAGTAGGTGACAGACGTCGAGCAGGGACTGCCATCGGTGCCAGTAATGTAGCGTAAGAAGCGAATCCTGACCGATAATAAACGCCAGCGGCTGGCCGTCGCCTTTTTCCCTGCGGATCTCTTCGAGCGTATCGATAGTGTAAGAGGGCGCGGTTCGATGTAGCTCCCTTTCGTCAACCGAGAATAGCGGATTGCCTTCAATCGCCAGCTCCACCATTTTCAATCTCTGCTGCGCGTTAGCCTCCGGCTGAGGGCGATGGGGCGGAACGTGGTTGGGCAACAGCGTAATATGCTGAAGGCCGACCTCCTTGGACAGCGCCTCAACCGGCTTAAGGTGGCCGTAGTGGATCGGGTCAAACGTTCCCCCGAACAGAGCATGGACCGGCTCGTGGCGGCTTAGCCTGTCAGACATGTTAATACGCCTCGGATAAGGGTTTGCCGCAAAGCAGCATCATCAGGCTTTCAAGGTCATCCCAGACTGATTGACCAAAATCCTGCTTTATAGTGAGTTCTATTTTCGTTAGCAGGGAAACGGACTGCGCCAGCCGGGCCGCATCCAAACGCTGTAACGCCTCAGTCACCAAAGGGCGACGATTTTGCCATATCTTTTGCTTATCGAACAGGGCTCTCAAGGGCGTATCCTGCATTTTTCTCTGCAGATGAAGCAGTTGAAGCAGCTCTCGCTGTAGCGTTCGAATCAGGATCAGCGCCTCGGATTCTTCCAGCCTTAGCTGATGCAAAATGTGGTAGGCCCGCTTGATTTTTCCCGCCAGTATCGCATCCACCCAGTGATAAGGGGTAAAGTGCGCCGCGTCGTTAACCGCTTGCTCTACGCGCGGCAGCGTCAGCTTTCCGTCAGGGAACAGCAGCGAGAGCCTTTCAAGGGCCTGAGACAGCGCCAGCAGGTTTCCTTCATAGCAGTAGCAAAGCAGCTGAATGGCCGCGTCATCGATGGATAGTTGACGCATTTTGGCTCGTTGCGCCACCCAGCGCGGCAGGTGAGCCTGCTCCGGCGTCTGGCAGCTTACGACAACGCCGTGTTCGCCAAGCGCTTTAAACCAGACGCCGTTTTCCTGCGATTTCGTCGGCCTTGGGCCGCGAAGGATAACCAGTATATCGGAGTGGAGCAGGGCGCTGAGCTCGGTCAGGCGTTCGCCTAAGGCCGCGTTAACGCCCGCGTCGGGAAACTGTAGAATAAAAATCTTTCGAGTGGAGAACAGGTTAAGCGACTGGCATTCGGTAAAAATGTCGTCCCAGTCCGCCTGTGCGTTGAGGTCATAGGTAAAGGTTTCGCTGAACCCCTGAGCCGTCGCGGCGCGGCGTACCGCATCCTGACTTTCTTCCAGCAAAAGAGGCTCATTGCCATAGAGCTGATAGCAAGGGCGCAGCCCCTCCTGGAGCTGCGCCGCTAGCTGTTCAGGGTAGATTCTGATCATTGAGCCGGTACGGCGCCTTCAAGCTGCGCTTCGTCATCGCTCTGATCTTTCCCCGTGGTCTGAACGGTCGCCAGCTTGCGCACCAGCTGTTGGGCCAGCTGTTCACGCATTTCCTGATAGAGCATATCTTGCTCATTATCTTTGGCTAGAGCAGTCAGTGGGTTATCGAAGAAGGAACGGAACGTCTTGGCGCTGATGCGGTAGACACCTTCATTTGGAATAACAATTTGTGCGCTAATGGTCATAGCTATTTGGTATTCAGCCGTAGTACCGGTCTGAAATATAGATACGGTCTCTTGGCTAGCTCCTTCGGTACCTAAGCGGAGAATTGGCAAATCTTTCCGCGTGTTGTCATTTACAATAGTTACGCCGCTCTGACGAAGCTGGCCGCGCACCGCGCGGGACATCGGACCGTAAGGGTCTCCGCCTTCCATAATCAGCGTTTGCAGGCTTTGCGGCACGCTGGTAGTGCCGCGCAGGCTAAATCCGCATCCGGCCGTGACCAGCACGGCGACGGACAGCAGGGCTGCAAGAATAGGATGTCGCATAGTAGCTCCTCGGGTTAACCCACAACCAGGTTTAACAGTTTTCCGGGCACGTAGATAGCCTTGCGGATCGTGACGCCATTCAGGTGCTTCGCCACCAGCGGATCGGCGATAGCCGCAGCCTTGACGTCCTCTTCGCTGATGTCCGCCGCAACGGTGATGCGGGCGCGCACTTTGCCGTTAACCTGAACGACGACCAGCTTGGCGTCTTCAACCATTGCATCTTGGTCGGCAACCGGCCACGGCGCCATGTCGATATCGCCTTCGCCGCCCAGCTCGCGCCACAGAGCGAAGCTGACGTGAGGCGTAAACGGATAAAGCAGACGCACTACGGCCAGCAGGGCTTCCTGCATCAGCGCGCGATCCTGCTCGCTTTCCTGCGGCGCGCGGGTCAGCTTGTTCATCAGCTCCATCACGGCCGCGATAGCGGTGTTGAAGATTTGGCGACGGCCGATATCGTCAGTCACTTTGGCGATAGTCTTGTGAAGTTCACGGCGCAGCACCTTTTGTTCTTCGTTCAGGCTGCTGACGTCCAGATTGCCGGTTGGGCCCTTGGCTAAGTGGTCGTACGCCAAGCGCCAGACGCGCTTGATAAAGCGGTTAGCTCCCTCTACGCCGGACTCCTGCCATTCCAGCGTCATTTCTGCCGGAGAGGCGAACATCATGAACAGGCGAACCGTATCGGCACCGTATTTTTCAACGATGTCCTGCGGGTCGATGCCGTTGTTTTTGGACTTCGACATCTTGGTCATACCGGTATAGACCAGCTCACGGCCTTCTTTATCGAATGCCTTAACGATGCGCTGTTTGTCGTCGCGCTCAACGGTGACGTCTTTAGGCGAAACCCAAATGCGTTCGTTAGTAGGCGAGGTGTAGTAGAACGCATCCGCCAGCACCATACCCTGACATAGCAAACGCTTGGCGGGCTCGTCGGAATTGACCAGACCGGCGTCGCGCATCAGCTTGTGGAAGAAGCGGAAGTACATCAGGTGCATGATGGCGTGCTCAATGCCGCCGACGTACTGATCGACCGGCAGCCAGTAGTTTGCCGCGGCCGGATCCAGCATGCCTTTGTCATACTGCGGGCAGGTGTAGCGCGCGTAGTACCAGGAAGACTCCATGAAGGTGTCAAAGGTATCGGTTTCGCGCAGGGCCGGTTGCCCCTGATAGGTGGTTTTTGCCCAGTTGGGATCGGCCTTGATCGGGCTTGTGATCCCATCCATCGTTACATCTTCCGGCAGGATAACCGGCAGCTCTCCTTCCGGCGTAGGCACTACGGTGCCGTCCGGCAGCGTCACCATCGGGATCGGCGCGCCCCAGTAGCGCTGACGGGAGACGCCCCAGTCGCGCAGGCGATAGTTTATCTTGCGCTCACCGATACCTAATGAAACCAGCTTGTCGGCAATGGCGTTGAACGCTGCGTCAAAGTCCAGTCCGTCGAATTCGCCGGAGTTGAACAGCACGCCTTTTTCCGTATTGGCGCTTTCTGACAGATCCGGCGGAGTACCGTCGGCGGCCAGAATAACCGGCTTGATGGGCAAACTATATTTAGTGGCAAATTCCCAGTCGCGCTGGTCGTGGCCGGGGACTGCCATCACCGCGCCGGTGCCGTAGTCCATCAAGACAAAGTTGGCGACCCAAACAGGCAGCTTTTCGCCATTGAGCGGGTGGATCGCGTACAGGCCGGTCGCGACGCCTTTTTTCTCCATGGTCGCCATGTCGGCTTCGGCAACTTTAGTGTTGCGGCATTCGTCGATAAAGCGGCTCAGCTCGGGGCTGTTTTTGGCCGCCTGAGCGGCCAGCGGGTGGCCGGCGGCGATAGCGACGTAGGAGACGCCCATAAAGGTATCGGGGCGCGTGGTGTAAACGGACAGCGCATCATCGCTGCCGTCAACGGCAAAGGTAATTTCAACCCCTTCAGAGCGGCCAATCCAGTTGCGCTGCATGGTCTTAACCTGCTCTGGCCAGCTTTCAAGCGTGTCCAGATCGTTAAGCAGCTGTTCGGCGTAGGCGGTGATTTTGATAAACCACTGCGGGATCTCTTTACGCTCGATAGGGGTGTCGCAGCGCCAGCAGCAGCCGTCGATAACCTGCTCGTTAGCCAGCACGGTCAGATCGTTCGGGCACCAGTTCACGGCGGAGGTTTTCTTGTAAACCAGGCCTTTTTCGTACAGCTTGGTGAAGAACCATTGCTCCCAACGATAGTAGTCGGGGTCGCAGGTGGCGAATTCGCGGCTCCAATCGTAGCCGAAGCCTAAAAGCTTCAGCTGGTTCTTCATGTAGTCAATATTTTCATAGGTCCAGGGGGCGGGGGCGGTGTTGTTTTTTACCGCTGCGCCCTCGGCCGGCAGGCCGAAAGCATCCCAGCCGATGGGTTGAAGCACGTTTTTGCCCAGCATGCGCTGGTAGCGGGAGATAACGTCGCCAATCGTATAGTTACGTACGTGACCCATGTGAAGTCGCCCAGAAGGGTAGGGCAGCATGGAAAGGCAATAGTATTTTTCTTTGGTCGGGTCTTCAGTGACCTGGAAGGTTTTCTTTTCTTGCCAATGATTTTGTACGTGAGATTCAATATCTTCCGGGCGGTAATGCTCTTGCATGGCGACGCGTCGTCCTTATATTTTATCAAAACCGCCGTCCGGCTATCGGCTGACCCATAGCGACGGCGTTCGTTTACGATATACAGATCGGTATAGGATAGCGGTAAGCATCGGACTCAACAATACTCTAAAGCGACGTAAATGCGCTTTGATGCGATTATTTGTTGGAAAAAGCGCCGGGAAGGTTCTGACGTGTGGGTCATAAAAAAGGCGCCGCTAAGGGCGCCCGTAGGATTAGTGCAGGATTTTTGCGAGGAAGTCTTTCGCACGGTCCGACTGAGGGTTATTGAAGAACTCTTCTTTTCTCGTATCTTCAATGATTTTCCCTTCATCCATAAACAGAATGCGGTGGGCCACCTTTTTGGCGAAACCCATTTCGTGCGTAACGACCATCATAGTCATGCCTTCATAGGCCAGCTCAACCATAACGTCCAGCACTTCGTTGATCATTTCCGGGTCGAGCGCCGAAGTAGGTTCATCAAACAGCATGGCGATAGGGTCCATGCACAGCGCGCGCGCAATGGCGACGCGCTGCTGCTGGCCGCCGGAAAGCTGGCTAGGGAACTTGCTTGCGTGGGCCGCAAGCCCAACGCGCTCAAGCAGCGCCATGGCTTTATGTTCCGCCTCGGCCTTGTTGCGGTTAAGCACCTTAACCTGCGCCAGCGTCAGGTTTTCAATAATGGACAGGTGGGGGAAAAGCTCAAAGTGCTGGAACACCATGCCGACGCGGGCGCGAAGCCGGGCCAGATCGGTTTTCGGGTCGTTAACGACGATGCCGTCAACCGTAATGGTTCCCTGCTGAATAGGCTCAAGTCCGTTTACGGTTTTGATAAGCGTTGACTTGCCTGAACCGGAAGGCCCGCAGACCACCACAACTTCACCTTTTTTTACTTCGGTGGTGCAGTCTGACAGTACTTGAAAACGGTCGTACCATTTGGAAACGTTCTTTAAGGAAATCATTAAACGGTTGTCCTTTTCTTCAAATAAGTAACAAGCATAGAAGCAGATAGGCAGATGACAAAGTAAACGAAACCGGCGAATAACACCATTTCGATTTCGGTTCCCGAGTTTTTACCAATGTTGCTTGCGCTGCGGAAGAAGTCCGCCACCCCGATGATATACACCAGCGAGGTGTCCTGAAACAGAATGATCCCCTGCGTCAGCAGCAGGGGCGTCATGGCTCTGAAGGCCTGCGGCAGAATAACCAGGCGCATGGACTGCCAGGGCGTCATGCCCAACGCCAGCGCGGCCGAGTTTTGGCCACGTGCGACGCTTTGCAGGCCCGCGCGGATAATCTCCGAGTAGTAAGCGGCTTCAAACAGCGAGAAGGCGACCACGGCGGAAATAAAGCGAATATCGGTCTGCGGCGACAGATTGAGATAGGTTTTCAGCACCTGTGGCACGATCAGGTAGAACCACAGCAGCACCATAAACAGCGGCACCGAACGAAAGGTGTTGACGTAGGCGGCGGCGATGTAGCTTATCCAGCGGAACTTGGGCGGCGCCAGGCGGAAAATGGCTAATGCCGTACCCCAGGCTATGCCCACCAAAATCGCGCTGCCGGCGATTTTAAACGTGACCCACATGCCTTCCAAAAGGTAAGGCAGGTTGGGAATTATCGTACTCCAGTCAAATTCGTACATGGCTTATCCTCCGAAAGTGCCCGGTAGACGAAGTTTCTTCTCGACGATTTTCATCACCCTGATAAGCACGGCGTTTATCAGCACGTAGGCAATGGTAACGGCCAGGAATGACTCATAGGCGTAGCCGGAGTAGTCCAGCAGCTTGCTGGCCTGAGCTGACAGCTCAATCAGGCCGATGGTCGAGGCGACGGCGGAGTTTTTTACCATGTTGAGCATTTCAGACGTCAACGGCGGTATCACAATGCGGTAAGCATTGGGCAACAGAACGTAGCGGTAAGCCTGCGGTAGCGTAAGCCCCATCGCCAGCGCCGCGCTTTTCTGGCCGCGCGGCAGCGCCTGAATGGCGGTTCTGACCTGCTCACAGACGCGAGCGCCGGTAAATACGCCCAGACAGCAGATGGAAAGAATAAAGAACTGGATATCGGGATCCAGTTCACCCTTAAACCAGCTGCCGATAGATTCGGGTAACAGTTCAGGAACCAGTAGGTACCAAATAAAAAACTGAACGATAAGGGGAACGTTGCGAAACAGCGCTACGTAAATGGTGCCAAGCGTGGACAAAAAGCGATTGGGCACCGTACGCAAAATGCCAAATAGCGATCCCAGAATGAACGCAATAATCCAGGCGCAAAAAGACAGCGCGATAGTGACCTGAAAGCCGACCCACAACCATCCCAGATAGGTTGTATCCCCGAACGGGGCCTGTTCCAGAAATATTCCCCAATGCCAATTACCAAACATATCTAAGCCCTTCTTTTTTCTTCTTATCAGCGCCCCTCGCCTTATGACGAGGGGCGCTAACCCAGAGACGGTAAGCGGTACGCCTGCCGTTAGTTCAGGGCTTTGTCGTTAGGTGCGCTAAACAGTTTTTTCATGTCGTCAGACAGGTCAAAGTTCAGGTTCAGGCCCTTGGGAGGGATAGGATTTTTGAACCACTTGTCGTAAGACTTTTCCGCCGCGCCGGACTTTTGCGCCTGAGCGATAGTGTCGTCCATCAGCTTTTTAAACTGCGCGTCATCTTTACGCAACATGCAGCCGTAGGCTTCAAAAGACTGAGGCTTGCCGACGATTTCCCACTGATCCGGTTTCTTCGACTTGGCTCTTTCACCGGCCAGCAGGGCGTCGTCGATCATAAAGGCAACGGCGCGGCCGCTTTCAACGGTGCGGAAGGAGTCGCCGTGGTCTTTGGCGCTGATAATGCGCAGATCGAGCTTCTCGGCGTCGTTCATTTTGTTCAGCAGCGCTTCAGAGGTGGTGCCGGAAGTGACAACGACGTTTTTGCCCTTAAGGTCGGCGAAGTCTTTAATTCCGCTGTCCTTGTTAACCAGCAGACGGGTACCGACGATGAACAGGGTATTGGAGAAATCGACCTGCTTTTGACGCTCTGCGTTGTTAGTCGTTGAGCCGCACTCAAAGTCGTAGGTGCCGTTTTGCAGCAGCGGGATACGGTTTTGAGACGTCACCGGAATAAGCTTGACCTGAAGGTTAGGCATATTCAGCTTTTTCTTCACCGCGTCAACGATGAGATTAGAATAGTCCTGTGAATAGCCTACGACGTTTTGCTGATTGTCATAATAAGAGAAAGGTACGGAAGATTCGCGGTGACCTACGGTAATCACGCCGCTGTCTTTGATTTTCTTTAGCGTGCCGTTGAGTTCTTCAGCATGGAGCGAAGTGCTTGTCAGGCCCATTAAAACCAGCGGCAGTACTAACTTGCGTAATTGCATGACTTACTCCTTCATTTTATCAGTGTGGTGTTTTTGCTGTGTTTCACAAGTCGACGAATTTGCCGCAAGTGATGTAATTAAAATGTAGTTTAATGATGCATTTGTGTAAAACGCATAACACTTCATTTACCTACGAAATGCACCAACAGTGAACGATTTCACAACTCTGCTCTTTATTGGTGCAATTCTGCACTTATAGAGTGCGACCCCGCTCAAGAACCATATCCGTTAAGGTTATTTTGGCCTTTTTGTTCAGGTTCATAGAGTATGTAGCAAGGCGTGTGCCAACTCTTATTGGTGTTATTTTCTTGTTAAATTAAGAAGTAAAGGAGCGTGATGGCATAGGGGCGTTAAGCATATAAACCAAAGCCCCTCGCCGAATGACGAAGGGCTTTGGTAGAACGCGCGATATAGGAATAGCTTAGCGGCGGCGAGAAAGCAGGAAAGAACCGCCGATGAATACCGCCGTCAGAAGCCAGACGGGAAGGCTGCCCCAGCGGGCATAAGGCGTAATGCCGGTTGTGGGCGCAACGTTAACTTCCAGCACTTGGCGCTTGAACTGCGGGATCTGCGCGATGACGTCGCCGCTGGCGGAGATCGCTGCCGTCACGCCGTTGTTGGTGCCGCGAAGCATTGGACGGCCAAGTTCCAACGCGCGCATGCGAGCCATCTCTAAATGCTGCCAGGGGCCGATGGAGTCGCCAAACCAGGCGTCGTTTGAAATGGTCAACAGGAAGTCGGTATCGGGCGTCCAGTTGTCTCTGACCTGCTCGCCGAGAATAACCTCATAACAAATGGCGCTGGTGATTTTATACCCGTTAGCCTCAATAGGGGACTGGCGATAGTCGCCGGAGCTGATAGAGGACATGGGCAGATCGAAAAACGCCGCCAGAGGCCGGAGAATGGACTCAAAAGGAACGTACTCGCCGAAGATGACCAAGTGGTGCTTGTTGTATCGATTATCGCCTTCATACCGATAAGGCTGTCGGTTGCCAAGCACGATAAGAGTGTTGTAATAGTTGCCGCCATCGCCGTTTTGGGCAATGCGGTAGTCAATAATGCCGGTTATCAGCGAGGTGTGCCTCTGGCGATAGCCTTCATCCAGCGACTTCAGGAAAGAAGCCTGCCGCATTTCTACATCGGGGATGGCCGCTTCCGGCCAGATAACGATTTTGGCTTTGCCGACGTAGGGTTCAGACGCGTTGACGTAGGCCTCAAGCGTAGGCAGCAGCTGGTTTGGCTTCCATTTTAGCGACTGTTCGATGTTGCCCTGCACCAGCGCCACGTCGGCTGCTCTTTCCGGCTGCTCGGTAAACCACTGAAGCTTTTGCAGCGGCCAGGGCAGGAGCATCAAGGCTACGGCAATAGCCGCCGGAACGATGCGGCGGCGAGAGGCCGCCAGCACCAGCAGACCGCTGACGGCCATCAAAAGGAAGGTTATCGCGTTGACGCCAAACAGCGGAGCTATGCCTTTGAGCGGGCCGTCGATTTGCGCATAGCCAAATTGAAGCCACGGAAAGCCGGTAAACACCCAGCCGCGCAGAAATTCGGTCACCTGCCATAGCGCGGGCGCGGCAAAAACCAGCCGCCATGCGCCGGCCTGCGGCCAAAACTTTGCAAGCAGCCAGGTAAACAGCATTGGGTAGAGCGACAGGTAGGCGGCTAACAGCAGCACCAGCCCTACGCTTGCGGGAAGAGGAAGTTCGCCGAATTGATTGATGCTGACGTAGACCCAGCTGACGCCGCTGCAAAAAAGCCCTAATCCCCAAAAAAAGCCGACGCCCATGGCGGATTTGGGCGAGCGGTTAAGCGTCAGGGCCAGCAGGGCGCAAAGCGCGACCAGAGAGGCTGGCCAGAGGCTAAAGGGGGAGAAGGCTAGCGTTCCGCTGGCGCCAAAAATAAACGCCAGCCCGAGGCGAATCGGGCGGCGGTCAAGAAAAGAGGCGTGAGTCATTTATAGATTAGTCTTCTAAATAGGGCTGCGGCGCTTCGTTGGGGATAGTGACGTGCACCTGAATAATGCGCCGGCTGTCGGCCATGGCGACTTTAAACTGATATCCGTCAACCGTGACGATTTCTCCCCGCGAGGGCAGGTGGCCCAGCGCCTGCATTACCAGACCGCCGATGGTGTCCACCTCTTCATCGCTAAAGCTGGTGGAAAATATGTCGTTGAAGTCTTCAATCGGCGTCAGCGCACGCACGGTAAACGTGTGGCGGCTCAGCTGGCGCACGTCGCGGTCTTCCACGTCGTCGTATTCATCTTCGATTTCGCCGACGATGAGTTCCAGAATGTCCTCAATGGTTACCAGACCGGAAACGCCGCCAAATTCGTCAATAACGATCGCCATGTGGTAGCGCTGTGAGCGAAACTCTTTAAGCATGCGGTCTACCCGCTTGCTTTCAGGGACAACGACGGCAGGACGGAGAACCTTATCAATGCTGAAAGTATCCGCATCCTTATTCATAAACGGCAGAAGGTCCTTGGCCATCAGGATGCCTTCTATATGGTCTTTATCTTCACTGATGACAGGGAAGCGGGAGTGGGCGGAATCAATAATGACCTCCAGACACTCCTCCAGAGACTGATTTTTCTTCAGCGTGATCATCTGGGAACGAGGGATCATGATGTCGCGCACGCGCTGCTCGGCGATGTCCATGACGCCTTCGAGCATATCGCGCGTGTCGGGATCTATCAGATCGTTCTGTTCTGAATCGCGAATCAGCTCGACCAAATCACCGCGGTTTTTAGGCTCGCCGTGAAACAATTGGCCGAGAAGAAGAGAGAAGAAGCCCTTTTTGGGGGCAGGACCTTCATTATTTTGAGAGTGATCGTCGCTCATGCAATATCAATTAGTTGGTTAAAATTCATCTTTTTCTGAGGCATAGGGGTCGGGATAACCCAGGCTCTGCATAATCTCAGTTTCTAAAGATTCCATTTCCTGCGCATCGTCATCGTCGATGTGATCATACCCTAACAGATGGAGGCTACCGTGGACAACCATGTGAGCCCAATGTGCAGTTAAAATTTTGTTTTGCTCTTGTGCTTCTTTTTCAACTACCTGGCGGCATATCACCAGATCGCCGAGCAGAGGCATCTCCATGCCCGGAGGCGCTTCAAAAGGAAAGGACAGCACGTTGGTCGGCTTATCCATTCCTCGGTAGGTATGGTTAAGCTCATGGCTTTCTTCGCTGTCCACCAAGCGTACCGTAACTTCCGCTTCGGCCTGAAAGGGCAGGACGGCGGCGTCCAGCCAGCGCTGAACGTCCGCTTCGTTCGGCAGGCCGTCCTGGCTTTCACAGGCGAGCTGCAGGTCTAAAATGACGTGTTCCATTAAATCTTTCACCTAATTTATTCTGAACCGGCGTTTGAAATGTACTGCTGCTCGCGCTTGCGCTGTTCCGCCAGCGCCTCTTTGCGCTTTTGCTCTTCGCTTTCCCACGCCTCATAGGCGTTAACGATGCGCGCGACGACCGGGTGCCTGACCACGTCTTCGCTGTGGAAGAAGTTAAAGCTTATCTCTTCCACGTTGGAAAGCACCTCAACGGCGTGGCGGAGGCCTGACTTCTGGCTGCGAGGCAGGTCTATCTGCGTGACGTCCCCGGTAATCACCGCTTTGGAGTTAAAGCCGATGCGGGTGAGGAACATTTTCATTTGTTCGATAGTGGTGTTCTGGCTTTCATCAAGAATAATGAAGGCGTCGTTCAGCGTGCGGCCGCGCATATAGGCCAGCGGCGCGACCTCAATCACGTTGCGCTCTATCAGCTTTTCCACTTTCTCAAAGCCGAGCATCTCAAACAGCGCGTCGTACAGCGGGCGCAGGTAGGGGTCAACCTTCTGGCTCAGATCGCCCGGCAGAAAGCCCAATTTTTCTCCCGCTTCGACCGCTGGGCGGGTCAGCAGAATGCGGCGGATGTCCTGACGCTCCAGCGCGTCGACCGCAGCGGCGACCGCCAGATAGGTTTTCCCCGTGCCGGCAGGGCCAATGCCGAAGGTGATGTCGTGGTCGAGAATGTTGGCGATGTACTGCGCCTGATTCGGCGTGCGCGGCTTTATCATTCCACGCTTGGTTTTGATGATCACCGCTTTACCATAGTCGGGAACCGACTCGGCGACCTGCTCCAACACGCCGGACTCTTTGATAGCCAGATGAATTTGGTCAGGTTCGATATCGGTAATGATGCCGCGTACCGGCGCGGTATCCACATAGAGGTTAAGCAGGATCTCTTTGGCGACGTTGACGCAGGAAGCCTTGCCGACCAGCTTGAAGTGATTGTTGCGATGGTTGATTTCGATACCAAGGCGACGCTCAAGCTGCTTGATGTTATCGTCAAACGGGCCGCACAGGCTCTGCAAGCGTTCGTTATCAGAGGGCTCCAGTACAACTTCCAAAGTATCAATCTTCAAATTGAACCTCGTTATGATTAAGAGTGTGAGGCATATCTGCCCTGATTATAGGTAAATAGCCGTCATTATTCATCGGGATTCGTCGAGCGCGCGCGTGGCGCGTTGTGGAAACGAGAGGAGAAGGCCGCATCAGCGGCCTTCCAAGAGGAGAGTTACGGCTGATAGTGGCCAACGCCCAGCTCGTCTTCTTTACGGGTTCTGGCGATCACCGCTTGCGGTGAATCTTGAACGCGCAGCCCCATTTCCGCTTCCGTTCTGACGACCTTGCCTCGTAGAGAGTTGGGGTAAACGTCGACGATTTCAACGTCAACAAACTTGCCCACCATGTCGGGCGTTCCTTCAAAGTTGACGACCCGGTTGTTTTCGGTGCGGCCGGAAAGCTCCATGACGCTCTTGCGGGAAGTGCCTTCCACCAGAATACGCTGAATGGAACCCTGCATGCGGCGGCTGTACTGCATCGCCTGCTGGTTGATGCGCTCTTGCAGAATATACAGGCGCTGCTTCTTCTCCTCTTCACTGACGTCGTCAGCCATATCGGCGGCCGGCGTACCGGGACGAGCGGAGAAGATGAAGCTGTAGCTCATATCAAAGTCGACGTCGGCGATAAGCTTCATGGTCTGTTCGAAATCCTGCTGGGTTTCGCCGGGGAAGCCTACGATAAAGTCGGAGCTGATGTGAATATCCGGACGCGCGGCGCGCAGCTTGCGGATAATTGACTTATATTCCAGCGCGGTGTGGGTACGGCCCATCAGGTTGAGAATTCTGTCCGAGCCGCTTTGTACCGGCAGGTGCAGGAAGCTGACCAGCTCGGGCGTATCTTTATAGACTTCGATAATGTCGTCGGTGAACTCAATCGGATGGCTGGTGGTAAAGCGCACGCGATCAATGCCGTCGATGCTCGCCACCAGGCGAAGCAGTTCGGCAAAAGAGCAAATGCCGCCGTCGAACGACGGGCCGCGGTAGGCGTTGACGTTTTGCCCCAGCAGGTTAACTTCCCTTACGCCCTGAGCGGCAAGCTGGGCTATTTCAAACAGCACGTCGTCGCAGGGCCGGCTGACTTCTTCGCCGCGCGTGTAGGGCACGACGCAGTAAGTGCAGTATTTATTACAGCCTTCCATAATGGAAACAAACGCCGTTGGGCCTTCCGCCTTCGGTTCGGGCAGGCGGTCGAACTTTTCGATCTCCGGGAAGCTGACGTCAACTACCGGGCTGCGGGTGCCGCGGGCGCGGTTTATCATTTCGGGCAGTCGGTGGAGCGTCTGGGGGCCAAAGATCACGTCGACAAAGGGCGCGCGCTGGCGAATGTGGTCGCCTTCCTGGGAGGCGACGCAGCCGCCAACGCCGATAATCAGGTCCGGCTTTCCTTCCTTGAACGTTTTCCAACGACCCAACTGATGAAAAACCTTTTCCTGCGCTTTTTCGCGAATCGAACAGGTATTCAGCAGCAGGACGTCCGCGTCTTCTGCGATTTCCGTCAGCTGATAGCCGTGAGTGCTTGCCAGCAGGTCCGCCATTTTCGATGAATCGTATTCATTCATCTGACAGCCCCAGGTTTTTATGTACAGTTTTTTCGTCATCGGTTTGTTACTCAGTGAAAGGCTTGGCATTAGACTCCTGCGAGCGAGCCGACCAATACGGCGCTAATTTCCGCGCAGGGCGCGTATTGTAATGGTTTGTTGTTCGCCTGACCAGAGATTGACTACATCCGTCACTGAAGCAAGCGTAAAAATCCGGTACACTTCGCAACATGATAGTTCAATGATGGCGTAATGACATGATTAACGATACGGCTAAAACTCATGATGCGATCGTCGTCGGCGGAGGTATGGTTGGCGCCGCGGCGGCCGTAGGGCTTGCGATGAGAGGGCGTTCGGTTGCGGTAATAGAGCATGAGACGCCGAAACCCTTTGTCCCCGACAGCGCGCCGGATATTCGCATATCGGCAATTGGCTGTAGGTCGGTGAATTTGCTCAAGCGGCTGGGCGCATGGGACGGCATTGCGGCGATGCGCACAGCGCCTTACCGCAGGTTAGAAACCTGGGAGTGGGATAACAGCAACGTCGTCTTTGACGCTCAGGCGTTGGCCCTGCCTGAACTGGGCTTTATGGTAGAAAACCGCGTATTGCAGCTGGGGTTATGGCAACAGTTCGAGCGCTATCCAAGCCTGCAGCTATATTGTCCCTCCCGCCTGGCTGACATGGTTCGGCCCGACGCTCAAAAAAGCGGCTGGGAACTTACTCTGGACAGCGGCGAGCGGCTTCGAGCGCCCCTAGTGATTGGCGCCGACGGCGCAAACTCCGCGGTGCGGGAACTGGCGGGGATTGGCGTTACCGGCTGGCAGTATCGTCAATGGTGCATGCTGATTCTGATAAAAACCGATTTGCCCCAGCAGGACGTGACCTGGCAGCGCTTTTACCCTAGCGGCCCGCGCGCATTTTTACCGCTTTCTGGCGGCTACGCGACGCTGGTGTGGTATGACGCGCCGGCGCGAATTCGCCAGCTGCAGGCAATGTCCCATGAGGCGCTGGCCAGAGAGATCCTTGTGGCGTTTCCCGAACGTTTGGGCAACGTTGAGGTACAGGGCGCCGGTTCATTCCCTCTGGTGCGCAGGCACGCCCAGCGTTACGTGAAGCGCGGCGTCGTTCTCATCGGAGACGCCGCGCACACCATTAACCCTCTGGCGGGGCAGGGGGTTAACCTCGGCTATCGCGACGTTGAAACGCTGCTTGACGTCTTGGCGGAAGAGGAAAAGCGTGAGGCAAAGGGTGATTGTGATGAGGCGCTGCGGCGCTACGAGCGTCGGCGCTACCCGGACAACCTGCTGATGCAGACCGGCATGGACGTTTTCTATAACGCGTTTAGCAACGATCTGGCGCCATTGGCTTTGGTGCGCAATCTTGGCCTTATGATGGCCGAGCGTTCAGGAAAGCTAAAGGAGAAGGCCTTGAGGTACGCGCTGGGGTTGTAGTTCTCAGACGGGAAGCCCCGGAAGAAAGACGTAAAAAAGCTCGCGTTAAGCGAGCTTTTTTACGTTTAGGCCAAAGCCTAAAAATATGGCTGGGATACCAGGATTCGAACCTGGGAATGGCGGGATCAAAACCCGCTGCCTTACCGCTTGGCGATATCCCAAAAGATACGATACGCGTTGAAAATAAATGGTGCGGAAGGCGAGACTTGAACTCGCACACCTCGCGGCGCCAGAACCTAAATCTGGTGCGTCTACCAATTTCGCCACTTCCGCAACGTCGTTATTTTCGCAGGAGTAAAAATGGTGGCTACGACGGGATTTGAACCTGTGACCCCATCATTATGAGTGATGTGCTCTAACCAGCTGAGCTACGTAGCCATTACCCTGCTTATCTTCAACAGCGTTGAGGGACGCATTATGCGTATCTCTTTCCCGTTCGTCAAGACGTACGTTGACGCTTGGCGCAGAAAAATGGTTAAAGCTGTTGACGAAAAAGATAAATGGTGAATATTTCACCATACGTATAGCCAAATACAGGATGCTAAACCGGGAAAATATAGAGGGAGCGATGGGAAGGAATGGCTGGGATACCAGGATTCGAACCTGGGAATGGCGGGATCAAAACCCGCTGCCTTACCGCTTGGCGATATCCCAACTTAAGATATATCCAAATACGTTCAACTTATTGAGCGCAAAAAAAATGGCTGGGATACCAGGATTCGAACCTGGGAATGGCGGGATCAAAACCCGCTGCCTTACCGCTTGGCGATATCCCAACTTAAGATACGATATGCGTTGAAGATAAATGGTGCGGGAGGCGAGACTTGAACTCGCACACCTTGCGGCGCCAGAACCTAAATCTGGTGCGTCTACCAATTTCGCCACTCCCGCGAATGGTGGCTACGACGGGATTTGAACCTGTGACCCCATCATTATGAGTGATGTGCTCTAACCAGCTGAGCTACGTAGCCATTCTTTTCGCATTACCTTCAACGGCGTTGCGGGGCGCATTATGCGTATCTCATGCACCATCGTCAACAAGTTTTTTCTCTTAATGGGGGATGTTGCGTCTGATTGTTTGGGTTATAACCGATATGATTATAAAAGAGGCGAATTGGCGCCATTTATTGCTCATTCACGAAGCGGCGGAAGAGGGTATTTCCGGCCTCTTCCGCCGCTTTATTTTCCGAGATTATTGTACTTTGTAGGCTGACTGGTGAACTCCTACGGCACGCCCCGATGGGTCGTCCATTTTCTTAAACGATTCGTCCCATTCAATCGCTTTGGCCGACGAACAGGCGACGGAAGGGCCGCCCGGAACGCACTCGGCGGCGCTGGGAAGGGGGAACAGCTCTTCGAATATTTCCCGATACAAGTAGGCCTCTTTTGAGGTCGGCGTGTTGTAAGGGAAGCGGAAGGCTGCGTTGGCCAACTGCTGGTCGCTGATTTGCTCAGCGGCGACGGCTTTTAGCGTGTCTATCCAGCTGTATCCTACGCCGTCGGAAAACTGCTCTTTCTGACGCCAGGCGACGCTTGCCGGAATGTAGGATTCAAAGCCCTCGCGAATAATGTACTTTTCCATTTTTCCGTTGCCGCACATTTTATCCTTAGGGTTAATGCGCATAGCGACGTCCAGAAACTTCTTGTCCAAAAACGGTACGCGGGCCTCAACGCCCCAGGCGGCCATAGCCTTGTTGGCGCGGGCGCAGTCGTACATATGAAGCGCCAAAAGCTTACGCACCGTCTCTTCGTGGAACTCTTTCGCGTCGGGCGCTTTATGGAAATAGAGGTAGCCGCCGAAGACTTCGTCAGCGCCTTCGCCCGACAGCACCATCTTGATGCCCATAGCCTTGATTTTTCTCGCCATCAGGTACATCGGCGTTGATGCGCGGATGGTCGTGACGTCGTAGGTTTCAATGTGATAAATCACGTCGCGGATGGCGTCCAGGCCTTCTTGCTCGGTGAAGTGGATTTCATGGTGTACGGTGCCCAGATGGCGCGCCACTTCCAGCGAGGCGGCCAGATCCGGCGACCCTTTCAGGCCGACGGCGAAGGAGTGAAGCTGTGGCCACCAGGCTTCGCTCCGCTCATCGTCTTCAATGCGGCGCGCGGCATACTTCTTGGTAATGGCGGAAATCACGGAGGAGTCAAGCCCGCCGGACAGCAGCACGCCGTAGGGCACGTCGGACATCAGGTGGCTTTTGACCGACTCCTCTAGCGCGTTACGCAGCGCATAGGCGTCAGTGACGTTATCTTTCACGCTGTCATAGCTCATCCAGTCGCGCTGATAGTAGCGGCGTATTTCGCCGTCGTCGCTGCAAAGGTAGCTTCCCGCAGGAAATTCTTTCAGGGTTTTACAAACCGGGACCAGCGCCTTCATCTCTGAGGCGACAAAAAAGTTGCCGTACTCATCGTACCCGGTATACATGGGAATGATGCCGATGTGGTCTCGCCCGAGCAGATAGCGGTTGCGTTCGCTGTCGTAAAGGACGAAGGCGAACATGCCCTGAAGGTCGTCAAGGAAGTCGACGCCTTTTTCCTGATAGAGCGCCAGGATCACTTCGCAGTCGGATTCGGTCTGAAATTCGTACTTGTCTTTTAGCTGACGGCGAAGTTCCTGATGGTTATAGATTTCGCCGTTAACGGCCAGAATGTGGGTACGCGCGGCGTTATACAGGGGCTGAGCGCCGTTGTTGACGTCCACGATGGAGAGGCGTTCATGGGCGAGAATCGCGCTGTCCGTTGCGTAAATGCCGGACCAGTCCGGCCCGCGGTGGCGCATCAGGCGAGACATTTCCAGCGCTTTTTTACGCAGCTCAATCGGATCGGACTTAATATCGAGTACACCAAATATTGAACACATAATTTCTCCCTTATTCTGTTGCCGTAATAAAAACTACACTGTTTGATAGTTAAGCAAAAAGCGAGCCAGATGCGCGTTGCGTACTGGAGACAGAGAAAAGCTGAAGCGCTTAATCATAATCATAGCCGCTTTGCACGGTAACGGTGCGTGAGAAGAGCAAAAATAGGGAAAGATGCGCCAAAAAGGGGCGCATCGAAAAGAAAAGGGCGTAGAGGTCGATCAGTCGGCGCTGTCGCCCAGCAGATGCTGAAGCAGGGAGCCGTTTAGCATGGCGCGCTTGACCAGCGCGAAAGAACCGATGGCGGAACAGTGGTCAAGCTGCGACGTCACTACGGGCAAATCCTGCCGGAAGTTGGGCAGAACCTGATGATCGATGCAGCTTTGGACTGCGGCAATCAACACCTTCTGGGCTTCAGTAATGTCTCCCGCGATGACTACCTTCTGCGGATTAAACAGGTTAACCGCCAGCGAAATGGCTTTCCCCAGCTGGTGCCCAACGTCTTCAATCACGTTGACCGCCAGATCGTCACCCCGGTTGGCGGCCTTACAGATAGCGGAAATGCTGCAATCTTCCTGAGTAAGCCGGCTGCTGTAGCCTTGGCTCAGCAGCTGACGCACCCGCTGTTCGATGGCGAGGTTGGAGGCGACGGTCTCAAGGCAGCCGAAGTTACCGCAGTAACAGCGCTCGCCCAGCGGGTTTATTTGGATATGGCCAATCTCGCCGACGTTGCGATTCTTACCGAGGAATATTTGCCCGTTGATAATAAATCCCGCGCCGGTACCCCGGTGGATCCGCACCAGCATGGAATCTTCACAGTCCTTGGTGGCGCCAAAATAGTGTTCCGCAAGCGCCAGGCTGCGAATGTCGTGGCCGATGAAACAGCTGACGCTAAAGCGATCTCGTATGGCCTGACCCAGCTGCCAGTCGCCGATGGAAATATGGGGCATGTATTTGACCACGCCGCTTTCCGGATCGACCAGCCCGGGAAGTGAAACGGCGATGGCGATAAGCTCGCGAATTTTGCTTGAGTAGGCATCGATAAAGCGGGCGATAGCGTCGAGCAGGCTGTCTTCAAGAGCCTGCTGCGTCCGCTCGGGAAGAGAATAGTGCTCTTCGGCCAACGCCTTACCGCCGAGGTTATAAAGGGCGATAGTGGCGTTGTTACGCCCGAGGCGAACGGCGACGCTGTGGAAATGTTTGTGTTCCGAAACGATAGAAACGGCGCGTCGGCCTCCGGTAGAGGCCTGCTGTTCAACTTCTTTAATCAGCCCTCGTTCAAGCAGCTGACGGGTTATTTTCGTGATGCTGGCAGGGGCCAGCTGGCTCAGTTCCGCAATTTGAATGCGGGAGATAGGCCCCTGTTGGTCAATGAGTCGGTAGACGACTGCGCCGTTGAGCTGTTTTACCAGATCGATATTGCCAATTTGACCGCCCGTCGTCATCCTTACCTCTGCTGTTGTTATGACCTGCTTTGGCCCTCGCTGAGACGGCCGTTTACCCAGGTATGCGTTATTTTGAAGTCGTGACTAAATGCGGTGAGGTTTGCGACCTTACCCACTTCGATGCTGCCTAATTGGTCGTCTACGCCGACTGCGCGTGCGGGATACAGCGCCGCCATGCGTAGCGTCTCATCCAGCGCGATCCCTACGTGCTGAACGCTGTTGGCGACGGCTTCAATCATGGTCAATGCCGAACCGCTGAGCGTTCCGTTAGCATCTACACATTTGCCATCGCGATAATATACGGGTTTGCCTGCAAAAATAAAATGGTCGATATCGGCGCCGGCAGGAGCGGTTGCGTCAGTGACTAATACCAAACGATCGCCTTTAAGCTTTTTGGCATTGCGAATGCTTGGCCAGGCGACGTGATAGCCATCCACGATAATGCCGGTATAGACTTCAGGCGTATCAAATATGGCGCCGATAAGGCCAGGCTCACGGCCTGCCAGATAGGGCATGGCGTTGTACAGGTGCGTTGCAAAGCCGATGCCGGCGGCAAAGCCTGCGCGTGCCTGTTCGTAGCTGGCGTTAGAATGCCCGGCGGAAACAACGATGCCCGACGCCTTTAATCTGCGAATAACGCGACCGTCAACCTGCTCGGGGGCCAGCGTAATTTTCGTAATAACGTCTGCGTTGGCGCACAGGTAGTCAATCATGGCGTCATCCGGTTTGCGGATAAAGTCGGGATTGTGGGTGCCCTTTTTAGCGACGTTAATGTAAGGCCCTTCAAGATGAAGGCCCAGCGCCTTGTTTTCATGGCTTTTAAGATAGCTACGCATCACGTCAATGGCGTGCTTCATGTAGTCATCGCTGCAGGTGATAAGCGTCGGAAGATAGCTGGTGCAGCCGGACTTCTCGTTAGCGCTCTGCATTATCTCGAGCGTTTTTTGCGAGATATTCTCCAGTGCGTCGTTAAACTGCACGCCGCCGCAGCCGTTAAGCTGAAGGTCGATGAATCCGGGCGCCAGGATCGCGCCTTTCAAGTCAACGATTTCGATACCGGTCGGAAGTTCGTTTAAAGGACAAACCTGTGCAATAAGGCCGTCGGCGATGACGACGGCGTGATTATCAAGAATATCATGGCCGGTATAAATCCGGCCGTGAGCTAATGCGTACATCGTAACCCCCCTGCAACAGGCTATAGCTTCTTAATGTTTTCAGCTTCCAGTTCACGGAAGTACTTCACGGTTTTCATCTTCAGTTCCATCGTGGCGGGTTCGTCGCAAACCAAAATAGATTTGGGGTGCAGCTGAAGCGCCGATACGGTCCACAGATGGTTGACGCAGCCCTCGACGGCGGCTTCCAGCGCCAGCGCTTTGTTCGGGCCGGTAACCAGAATCATGACCTCTTCTGAATCCAGCAGCGTACCGACGCCAATCGTTAGCGCGTATTTGGGCACCTTGTTCATGTCATTATCAAAAAAGCGCGAGTTGGCGATACGCGTATCTTCCGTTAGGGTTTTGATCCGAGTGCGGGAAGAGAGAGATGAAGCCGGTTCGTTAAACGCAATGTGGCCGTCATTACCTACGCCGCCCATAAACAGGTTTATTTTCCCGTAGGATTTGATTTTGTCTTCATAGCGCTTGCATTCGGCCTGCACGTCCTCGGCGCAGCCGTCCAGCAGGTTGACGTTTTCCGGCTGGATATCGATATGATTGAAAAAGTTTTCATACATAAAAGTGTGATAGCTTTGTGGATGCGCCTCTTTCAGCCCGACGTATTCGTCCATATTAAACGTGACGACGTGTTTAAAACTGACTTCACCCGCTTTATACAGTTCGATTAGGCGTACGTAAGTTTTTAGCGGCGTGCTGCCCGTAGGTAGGCCGAGAACGAAAGGGCGATCTGCGGTCGGCTTGAAGGCGTTAATGCGGTTGACGATATGACGCGCTGACCATAAACCGACATCCTGCGCGCTTTCTAATGGAATAAGTCTCATATAAGAACCTCTTGGCGACGTAACGGGTCTATACTTTTACGTGAAGTCATATGTGAAGATAACGCAACGCGTTGATGAACTGACTATAGCGCCTCTGTACTGATAGCACACGCTCTCACGCCGGTAATTGATATTTTGTATAATAAAATAAGTGGCGATGCATGGCCAGCATATTAGAAAAAATATTGACCAAATTGGTGATGTTTGTCACATAATCGAAGCTTTTAATTTGTGATGCAAAATATATTTTTTACACTATAAATCGGTTATACCTAATAGACCTATTCAGCATCGTCAACGGCGGCTGAATGTGTAATTCAGACCGACGTTGAGTATAAAAATAACGTCTCACTCAGGGTAAGCAGGGGGAAGCAAGGTGAATATACTTGGGTTTTTTCAACGATTAGGCCGATCGCTGCAGTTACCGATCGCCGTACTGCCCGTAGCCGCATTGCTGCTACGATTCGGTCAACCAGACCTGCTGAACCTGCCGTTTATGGCGCAGGCGGGCGGGGCGATTTTCGACAACCTGGCGCTGATCTTCGCCATCGGCGTCGCGGCCACGTGGTCTAAAGACAACGCGGGTTCAGCGGCGCTTGCCGGTGCGGTAGGGTTCTTTATCCTTACTAAAGCGACGGTGACCATTGAGGCCAGCATCAATATGGGCGTATTGGCCGGTATTATCTCCGGTCTTATCGGCGGTATGGTTTATAACCGCTGGAGCGACATCAAGCTGCCCGACTTTTTAACCTTCTTTGGCGGCAAGCGCTTTGTGCCTATCGCTACCGGCTTTTTCTGTCTGATTTTAGCCGGTATTTTTGGTTACGTATGGCCGCCGATTCAGGAAGGGATCCGCATTGGCGGTGAATGGATCGTAGCGCAGGGCGCGCTGGGCTCAGGCATCTTCGGTTTCGTTAACCGTCTGCTGATCCCAACCGGCCTGCACCAGGTTCTTAACACCATCGCCTGGTTCCAGATTGGTGACTTCACCAACGCGGCTGGTCAGGTGTTCCACGGCGACATCAACCGTTTCTATAACGGCGATGCCACCGCGGGGATGTTCATGTCAGGCTTCTTCCCGATCATGATGTTCGGCCTTCCGGGCGCTGCGTTTGCGATGTATCTGGCCGCCAAGCCGGAGCGTCGCCCAGCCGTCGGCGGCCTGCTGATGTCCGTTGCGCTGACCGCGTTCCTGACCGGCGTTACCGAGCCTATCGAGTTCATGTTTATGTTCCTGGCTCCGTTGCTGTATCTGGTCCACGCCATTTTGACCGGTATCAGCCTGTATGTTGCGACAGCGCTGGGCATTCACGCGGGCTTTACCTTCTCCGCAGGCGCTATCGACTATGCGCTGATGTTCAAACTGCCGGCTGCCAGCAGCAACGTTTGGATCCTGTTGGTGATGGGCGTAGTAGCGTTCGTCGTCTACTTTGCACTGTTCTCCGTCATCATCCGCGTGCTGAACCTGAAAACGCCGGGCCGTGAAGACGTTGTGCAGGACGAAACCTCACCGGAAAACAGCAACACTGAAGAAGGGCTGGCCGGACTGGCTAACGCCTATATCGGCGCGATTGGCGGTACCGACAACCTGACCGGCATTGACGCCTGTATTACCCGCCTGCGTCTGACGGTTAAAGACTCAGGGCTGGTCGATTCCGCCGCTGCTAAGCACTTGGGCGCTGCGGGCGTAGTTAAGTTAAATAAACAAAGCATTCAGATCGTCGTAGGCGCCAAGGCGGAATCCATCGCTGACAGCATGCGTAAACTGATTGCCTCCGGTAAAGCGCCGAAGGGTTCCGCAGCTCCCGCTGCCGTTAAGGCGGTAGAGAGCGCACCGGCGCAGGCCGCGGTTAAAAAGGCCGAGTCGACGCGCCTCAGTACGCTTGTTTCTCCGATTACCGGTGAAACCGTCGCCCTGAGCGAAGTGCCGGACGAAGCGTTTGCCAGCGGCGCCGTAGGCGACGGCATAGCCATTCGCCCGACGGATAAAATCGTCGTCGCTCCTGCAAACGGTACTCTGGTGAAGATTTTCGGCACCAACCACGCTTTCTGTCTGGAAACGGAAGACGGCGCGGAAGTGGTTGTCCATATCGGTATCGATACCGTTAAGCTGGAAGGTAAGGGCTTCAAGCGACTGGCGGAAGAGGGCGCGGAAGTGAAGGCCGGCGACCCGGTACTGGAGCTGGATCTGGACTACCTGAGCCTCAATGCGGCTTCCATCATCAGCCCGGTGGTGGTCAGCAACATCGACGATTTCAGCGGTCTGGCGGACGTTGCCAGCGGCCAAGTCGTAGCCGGACAGACTAAGCTCTTTGACGTTAAGGGCTAGTTCGTTACCCTCCGTTTAATGCGGAGTCTGAGCGGGAAGGCGAACCTTCCCGCTTTTTTTTGTTTGCAAAACGCCTGAAAATTTCCGTAGTCGCGTCATTTTTATCAGGAAATGTAACTAACGGTTGTGTCCTGAGGGGCGTTGTTAGATGATATATGGTTATACGTTGTGAGCGCTTTTGCATAGAGGAAAAAATAAATGAGTGAGGCCGAAGTCCGCCCGACTAACTTTATCCGCCATATTATTGATGAAGATTTGGCTTCGGGTAAGCACACTACGGTAGTGACCCGCTTCCCGCCCGAGCCGAACGGTTATCTGCACATTGGCCACGCCAAGTCCATCTGCCTGAACTTCGGCATCGCACAGGACTATCAGGGGCGCTGCAACCTGCGTTTTGACGACACCAATCCGGTTAAAGAAGACGTTGAGTACGTTGAGTCCATTAAAGCCGACGTTGAGTGGCTCGGCTTCCACTGGGACGGCGCGGTGCGCTATTCGTCCGACTACTTTGACCAGCTGCATAGCTACGCCATAGAGCTTATCAATAAGGGGTTGGCCTATGTGGACGAGCTGTCTGCCGAAGAGATGCGCGAATATCGCGGCACGCTGACTCAGCCAGGTAAGAACAGCCCGTATCGCGATCGCAGCGTAGAAGAGAATCTGGCGCTGTTTGAAAAGATGAAAAACGGCGAGTTTGCCGAAGGCGCCGCCTGCCTGCGCGCGAAAATCGATATGGCCTCATCGTTTATCGTTATGCGTGACCCGGTGCTTTACCGCATCAAGTTTGCTGAACACCACCAGACCGGCAATAAGTGGTGCATCTACCCGATGTACGACTTTACCCACTGCATTTCCGATGCGCTGGAAGGGATCACCCACTCGCTGTGTACGCTGGAGTTTCAGGACAACCGCCGCCTGTATGACTGGGTGCTGGATAATATCACCATTCCTTGCCATCCGCGCCAGTACGAGTTTTCTCGCCTGAATCTGGAATACGCCATCATGTCCAAGCGCAAGCTGAACCTGTTGGTGACGGAGAAGGTCGTAGAAGGGTGGGACGATCCGCGCATGCCGACGATTTCCGGCCTGCGTCGCCGCGGCTATACCGCCGCTTCTATCCGCGAATTCTGTCGCCGCATCGGCGTAACCAAGCAGGATAACAACGTAGAAATGGTGGCGTTGGAAACCTGTATCCGCGATGACCTGAACGAAAACGCGCCGCGTGCGATGGCCGTGCTCGATCCGGTGAAGGTCGTTATTGAAACGCTGCCGCAGGGACATCAAGAGAACCTGACCGTCGGCGTTCATCCGAACCGCCCGGAAATGGGCTCCCGCACCGTGCCGTTTAGCAATGAAGTCTATATCGATCGCGCAGACTTCCGCGAAGAGGCTAACAAGCAGTATAAGCGCCTGGTGCTGGGCAAAGAGGTTCGCTTAAGACATGCATACGTGATTAAGGCCGAGCGCGTCGAGAAGGACGCAGAAGGTAATATCACCACGATTTACTGCAGCCACGACGCAGCGACGCTGGGCAAAGATCCTGCGGACGGACGTAAGGTTAAAGGCGTCATCCACTGGGTTTCTGCGGCGCACGCGCTGCCGGCGGAATTCCGCCTTTACGATCGCCTGTTTAGCGTGGCGAACCCGGGCGCAGCGGACGACTTCCTGTCGACTATTAACCCTGAGTCGCTGAAAGTGGTTCACGGATTTGTGGAGCCCTCTCTGAAGTCGGCGAAGCCGGAGTTTGCCTATCAGTTTGAGCGTGAAGGGTACTTCTGTGCCGACAGGCGTCATTCAACGGCCGATGCGCTGGTTTTCAACAAAACCGTCGGGCTGAGAGATACCTGGGGCGCTTCGAACGCGGCCTGATCTCCTAATAAAGACAAAATACCCGCGGTTAACGCGGGTATTTTTTATCTAAAAAAGATTTTTTACGGGCAGAAACAACAACGCCGGCATTAGCCGGCGTTGTTTTTAGAAAGAACAGCTATCAATTCTTTGCGTCATGGGCGCTTTCGTCTTTACGACAGTCGCCGGAGCTGCACTTACCGTAAAGGTAAAGGCTGTGGTTAGTCAGCTTAATGCTGTATTTATCAGCGATTTCGCGCTGGCGCTGCTCGATAAATTCGTCGCTGAATTCGATAACTTTGCCGCAGTCCAAGCAAATCAGGTGATCGTGATGGTGCTTTTGCGTCAGTTCAAAAACGGATTTTCCGCCTTCAAAGCTGTGGCGAGTCACGATACCGGCGTCGTCAAACTGGTTCAATACGCGATAAACCGTCGCTAAACCAATTTCTTCGCCCATATCGATGAGTCTCTTATAGAGATCTTCAGCGCTGACGTGATGATTCTCCGGTTCCTGAAGAATTTCCAGGATCTTAAGGCGAGGAAGCGTCACTTTTAGTCCAGCTTTCTTCAGTGCGGTATTGTTGTCAGTCATGCGAGGTGTCCTAAATTCGGGCGCCGTGATACAGCCAGCGGGTACTTAACAAAAGTATAATGTATCATTATAGAGCCTGAGATGCGAAATGAAAACCTAATGAAAGCGCTGGAAAAACCGATAGTATCAATAGGTTTTACAAATAACTTTTCACCAGATCGCATATTCAACAGTTAAACTGCGTATCGCAATTTTTCATAATACGGCGCTTATGCTGCGAGCCTACCGGGGATAAGCTTCGCTTTGACTCACGCAGGACATAAACTCCCGCTCAAGAGAGTCAATGGGCAAGCTGCGCCCGATGATGACCAGCATGGTCTTACGTGCTTCATCCGCTCGCCATTCGCTGCCGTAGTCAAATCCTACGACGCGGTGTATGCCTTGAACGATAAGCCTACGGGGTTCTCCCGCAACGGCCAGAATGCCCTTATAGCGTAGCATATCGTTGCCGTATTTCTCGATAGCGCCTTCCATAAATGCGCCGATGCGCTTGATATCCACATCGCCAGTTTCAAAAACGTGCGACGTGATGTCGTCATTCCACGAGCGGGAGGCGTCAGACTGCTCCAGAGGACGGAATCGCAGCGGCGTAGCGCTGTTTTTCAATGAAGGCGTGAAGGTAGCGTTCAGGGTAAAACCTTCGTCCAGATTAAACGCCTCAATGCCTATCCACGCCTCTTTTTCCAACCTGCCGCTGCGGGCCTCGCACACTACGGCTCTGGCGTTGATCGCACGCAGGCGTTCAAGCAGCAGGCGTTTGGTTTCTTCATCTATGCGATCGAGCTTGGTTAAAATCAGTCGGTCGGCAAAACCGACTTGAGAAACGGCGACCCGGTGTTCACTAAGCTGTTTTTGCGCATGTTCTGCATCAACCAGAGTAATGACGGCATCGAGCATCAGGCGCTCCCTGAGAACGTCGTCAACGAAAAAGGTTTGTATTATCGGAGCAGGGTCTGCCAGGCCGGTTGTCTCCAGCAGGAGCCGCTCAAAAGAGAGCTTTCCTTCATCTCTCTGGGTCAGCAGGTTTTTTAACGCTTCCGTCAGCTCTCCGCGCACGCTGCAGCACACGCAACCGTTGGTTAATTCAATCACCTCAACGTCACCGCGTCGTTCCAGCAGGCCACCGTCGATGCCGACGGCGCCAAACTCGTTTTCTACAATAGCGATCTTTTCGTTGGGGTAGTTTTTTAACAGATGGTTGATAAGCGTCGTTTTGCCTGAGCCTAAAAAGCCGGTCAGTATCGTTACGGGAAGCGGGGAAAGGGCAGTCATAGCGGTAGTTCTACCTCCGAGTGATAGATTACGGCGGCCTGCATCAGGCCGCGTTCCTTAGCCGTTTGCGCACGTTGGTCATTATTTTAGTATCCGGCCTTGGTCTACATAAACAGCTAAGGAACGCGTCCTAGCAGCAGCGACCGCCTCCGGCGCCATAGCGGGCTTCCTGCCGCTCGCGGAAAAACTCTTCGTAGCTCATGACCTTCTGGTCAGGATGCGTTAAGCGCATGTGCTGAACGTAGGTATCATAGTCAGGTACGCCGACCATCAGGCGGGCTGCCTGTCCCAGATAACGACCTACTTTCGCCAGATCTTCAAACATAGCGTTGCCTTTTTTAGCGCGGGTTTAAGAAAGCAGCCGCAAAACGCACTGCGGCTGCTTTTAGGCTCTTAGTTTACATCAATAGTCAGCTTTGTGTCGCTGAACTTGGCAGAGGTTCGTAGGGCACCTCGTTGGCCGTTGGTTTCGGATTGGCGTTGGCCTTAAAGGCGGTGCGCAGGCCGAACACCACGATGCTTACCGTTATCAGCATAAACAGAATGGTTAATCCGGCATCAAGCTGGTTGTTGAAAATCAGCGCGCTCATCTGATCGAGAGACTTGGCCGGCGCCAGAATCTCGCCTTTATCCAACGAGGCCTGATACTTCTTGGCCAGCGCCAGGAAGCCAACCCGCGGGTTAGCGTCAAACACCTTTTGCCAGCCGGCGGTTAGCGTACATACCAGCAGGAAGATGGTTGGAATGACGGCAACCCAAGCGTATCTCTCGCGCTTCATCTTGAACAGAACGACGGCGCAGAGCGTCAGCGCAATTGCGGCCAACATCTGGTTGGCGATGCCGAACAGCGGCCACAGCGTGTTGATGCCGCCCAGCGGATCGACGACCCCTTGATAGAGGAAGTAACCCCATGCGGCAACGCACAGCGCAGTAGCGGTGACGTTAGCGGGTAAAGAGTCGGTACGCCTCATCGCAGGGACGAACGTGCCCATCAGGTCTTGCAGCATAAAGCGGCCGGCGCGAGTGCCTGCGTCAACGGCGGTCAGGATAAACAGCGCCTCAAACAGAATGGCGAAGTGATACCAGAAGGCCATCATGGCCGGGCCGGTGATTTGGCTTAAAATGTGCGCCATGCCGACGGCCAGAGTAGGAGCGCCGCCCGCGCGGGAGACGATGGACGCTTCGCCGACGTCTTTTGCGTACTGAGTCAGTACGTCAGGCGTAACGGTAAAGCCCCAAGAGCTGACGACCTGCGCGGCGGAATCTACCGTTGGGCCAAGCACCGCCAGAGGACTGTTCATGGCGAAGTAAACGCCTGGGTCGATAACGCACGCGGCGACCAGCGCCATGATGGCGACAAATGATTCCATCAGCATGCCGCCGTAGCCGATAAAGCGGGCGTGCGTTTCGTTTTCCAGCATTTTAGGCGTAGTGCCGGAAGAGATCAGCGCGTGGAAGCCGGAGATCGCGCCGCAGGCAATGGTGATGAACAGGAAGGGGAACAGGTTGCCTGCCCATACCGGGCCGGTGCCGTCGATGAACCGCGTCGTCGCCGGCATTTCCAGCGAAGGCGCAATAAAGACGATGCCGATTGCCAGGCCGACGATGGTGCCTATCTTCAGGAAGGTGGACAGGTAGTCGCGCGGAGCGAGCAGCAGCCAAACCGGCAGAATAGACGCAATGCCGCCATAGATAATCAGCGCCCAGGTCAGCTCCACGCCGTCCAGCGTGAAGTAAGGCGCGATAGAGGGGCTTTTGGCGACTTCGCCGCCGTAAATAATCGCCAGCATCAGCAGAATAAAGCCGATGATAGAGACTTCGCCGATCTTTCCGGGACGAATGTAACGGGTATAGATACCCATAAACAGCGCGATAGGGATGGTCACCGCAACGGTGAAGAATCCCCACGGGCTGTTGATCAGCGCCTTAACCACGATCAGGGCCAAAACGGCCAGGATGATAATCATGATCATAAACGCGCCGAACAGCGCGATAACGCCTGGAACCTGTCCCAGCTCGGCCTTGACCAGGTCGCCAAGAGAGCGGCCGTCGCGGCGGGTGGAAACGAACAGCACCATGAAGTCCTGTACGGCGCCGGCCAAAACGACCCCTGCGAGGATCCAGATCATGCCCGGCAGATAGCCCATTTGTGCCGCAAGCACCGGGCCGACCAGCGGGCCTGCGCCGGCGATGGCGGCAAAGTGGTGACCGTACAGCACATACTTGTTGGTTGGCACATAGTCCAGACCGTCGTTATGGCGATACGCGGGCGTCATGCGCGTGGCGTCAAGGGACAGCACCTTGTCGGCGATGAATTTGCTGTAATAGCGATATGCGATTAAATAAACAGAAACGGCGACTACAACGATCCAAAGCGCATTCACTTTTTCGCCATTATTTAAGGCAATAATAGCGAGCCCGCAGGCGCCAAGAATAGCGAGAGCGAGCCATATAATATGAGACGCTATGCTGCGCATAGGCGCTCCTCCTCATTTTTAATAAAGCGTTAAGGAAAATAAAAAGTAAAACTCGTCGTTACCCTAAATAAAATTTCCCAGCCAAAGACAGCAAATAAATCTATATGAATGCTGTTATAAAGCGGACTACGTTTAATCAAACTCCTCGTTAACCTTAGATAATACCTCCTGCTTTTTAAAGGTTGCTGTTTTGGGCTTAATCCTTTCAGGTCAAGCTTTCATAATAATGTTGTAAAATAAGCTGAACGTACCGTATCTCAAGCAACAGGCGCGGTATCCGCGCCTGTTGGTTTTCCCTAACCAAAATGAGGTAGCCTATAAATATAGACTGTGGTCTTATTTATTTCCTCTGATTTAGATCTAATGCGTGTCTATTATTCCCGTGCCGTTAGGCTTTTAATGATGGGGTAAATTAATACGCTATGTGAAATGAGTGTATCAGCAGTTTGCTAAAGTGATTTTGCACTTGCTCACAGGTTGGATAAATTTTTATTAGCCAATAAGCTGAATGCCCCTGTTTATTATGGGGTATTTCAATTTTTATTGATTAATTCAATTCAGGTAATAAAAGAGGGAATAACCATCCTTTTTGATAAGGATGATTATTCCATTTAGATATTTCGAAGAGGCTGCGTTTTTATCCCGAAACTGAAGGAATTCGCAGGAGTAAATCAGGCAAGATTCATTTCTTCAGAGATCTGCTTTACCCAGGCAGACACGCGTTCAGCGGTTAATTCCGGCTGACGGTCTTCGTCAATAGCCAAACCGATAAAGTGGTCGTCGTCGGCCAGGCCTTTCGATGCTTCAAAGTGATAGCCCGCCGTTGGCCAGTTGCCTACGATCGTCGCGCCGCGCGGCTCGATGAGATCGCGAATGGTGCCCATCGCATCGCAGAAGTACTCTGCATAGTCTTCCTGATCCCCACAGCCAAAGATAGCGACCAGTTTGCCTTCAAAGTCGATCTCTTCCAGCGTTGGGAAAAAGTCGTCCCAGTCGCATTGCGCTTCGCCGTAATACCAGGTGGGAATACCCAGCAGCAGGGTGTCAAAACGTTCGATGTCTTCTTTACTGCTTTTGGCGATATCGTGGATTTCCGCGACGCCTGCACCCAGCTGTTTTTGAATCATTTTGGCAATGTTTTCTGTATTGCCCGTGTCGCTACCAAAGAAAATACCTACGGTTGCCATAGTTGCGTTACACCTTTAAAAGTCAATATTTAAGACAATGTCTTTCGTAATATAACATCGTTGATGCCCATTGGCATCGTTAATCTGTCAGGCTATCAGGGATCGGGAATACACGACAAAAGGGCGCATTAGCGCGCCTGCAGGGACAGCAGGTTCTCTATGATTTCGCTGCGGTTGAGGTCCTGCTCTTGAGCAAGCTTGTCCAGCATCGCAACCGCTTCCTGTGAAAGCTTGAGTTCGACGCGCTTTAACCCTTTCATTCTGTCGCGGCGAAGCTGATTGCGCTTATTTATCCTCAACTGCTCATCGCGAGTCAGCATGCTGGTCTTTGGGCGACCGGGCCTTCTGTCGTCGGCGAAGAGATCGATAGTCGTGCGGTCTAACTGTTCTTTTGCCATAAACCTAACGTTAAAATCGAAATACAAAAGCAAAACGGCGTTTATTTACACAACGCCGCGAGTGAATCATTTTATTGCGACGCATCATAACGCCTGTCGCGCCGTATGCCAATGATTACTCTGAGGGGCCATCGAGCATAAACCGGCGCAGTATGCGCGTAACCTGCTGCGGCTTTTCGGCGTGGACCCAGTGGCCGCTGCCGGCGACGACGTAAGCGCGCGCACTAGGGAACTGGCGCGCAATGGCGTCGCGGGCGCTCTCCCGTATGTAAGGCGACAGCTCGCCGCGAATAAAAATCACCGGGCCGTTCCAGGCAGGGACTTCCTGCCAGCCGATGATGTCATCATAGTGCTGCCAAAGCGCCGGAACGTTGAAACGCCACGCCCCCTGATGAAACGACTTAAGCAAAAACTGGAGGACGCCTTCTTCCAGCCCGGCCGAGCGCATGACGATGGCCGCCTCGGGGCGAGTGGCTACGCCCGATTGAGTAACGGCTTTCAGCGCAGCGAAGACGTCGTCATGGTGGCGCTGTTGATAGGCGACGGGCGCAATATCGATAACGGCCAGTCGCCTGACCCTCTCTGGCGCCAGCGACGTTATCATCATAGCGACCTTGCCGCCCATAGAATGCCCAACCAGTATGACGTCTCTTAGTTCAAGCTGCTCAAGCAGGGCGAGCACGTCTTCGGCCATTGCGCGATAGTTCATGTCTTCCGACCAGGGCGAAAGGCCGTGGTTGCGCAGATCGACTTGTAAAACCTGATATGAGTCCTGCAGGTCTCGGGCCAGCACGCCCAGATTGTCCAGGCTGCCGAACAGCCCGTGAATTAATACGACGGTTTCGCCGCTTCCCTGAAGGCGATAGTTCAATTTCATGACCATTTCACAATTACGTTATTGTTAAGTTGAGCGATATCTCGTCATTCGTCGGCATAACCAAGCATAATTGAGAGTAGTCGCCTAGAGTATCGCGGACTGAATAGGTATAATTTACCGAAATCATTTAAAAAAGATTATAGGATAAAGATGAAAACTATCGAAGTTGACGAGGCGCTTTATCGTTATATCGCCAGCCACACGTTGCACATTGGCGAGAGCGCGTCTGAAATTTTACGCCGTATGCTTAACCTGCCGCCGGCTGATGGCGACGAAGTACCGATGGCAAACGTCGAAGCGCTGCCAGCGGTTTCCATTGAGCCTCCGGCCTCTCGCGAGAGCGCTTTTCGCCAGCGTCTAGCCGAGTGCCAGGCGGGCGAACAGAAAAAGGCAGTGGACCGCTTTCTCTTGATCTTATCCTCGCTGTACGGTCTCGATAAGTCCGGCTTTGCTGAGGCAACCGAGTCCCTTATGGGAAGAACGCGGGTCTATTTTTCTCTTTCTGAAGCGACGCTTTTGAAAAACGGACGTCACACCAAGCCAAAGAGCATTCCCGATACGCCTTACTGGGTGATTACCAATACTAATACTGAACGCAAGCGTAACATGGTTGAGCATATCATGACGGAAATGCGATTCCCGGAGACGTTGACCGGGGAAGTTTGTTCAATGATTTAACCTTTTCATCAGGGAGAGTGTTATGGCCAAGCACCCAAGGGCAGGGCAACCCGCCAGACAGAGTGACCTTATCAACGTGCCGCAGCTCATCGCGCAGTATTACGAACTGCAACCTGATTGCGACGATCCGGCCCAGGCCGTTAAGTTTGGCACCTCTGGGCACCGGGGATCGGCTTCACGTCAAAGCTTTAACGAGCTTCATATTTTGGCTATCGCTCAGGCCATCGCCGAAAGTCGAAAGGCGAACGGCATCCAAGGGCCCTGTTTTGTCGGAAAAGACACCCACGGGCTGTCTGAGCCTGCGTTTATTTCGGTGCTGGAAGTGCTGGCGGCTAACGGTGTTGACGTGATTATTCAGCAGAATAACGGTTTTACGCCGACGCCCGCCGTTTCTCACGCCATTCTTTGTCACAACCGAAGCGAGCGCGCCCTGGCCGACGGCATCGTCATTACTCCGTCCCACAATCCGCCGGAAGACGGCGGCATTAAGTATAATCCACCGAACGGCGGCCCGGCGGATACCAACCTGACTCAGTGGATAGAGCAGCGCGCCAACGATTTGATTCGCAGCGGCTTAAGCGACGTTAAGCGCGTTACGCTGGCGGCGGCGAAGAGAAGCGGCCATATTCACGAGAAGGATCTGGTTCAATCCTACGTCGAGCAGCTGCCGCAGGTAGTGGACATGGCGGCAATTCAGAACTCGAACCTTAAGCTGGGCGTCGATCCTTTGGGCGGCGCGGGCATTGAGTACTGGCAGCGTATCGGCGAGCATTACCGCCTTGACTTAACGCTGGTGAACGACGCTGTCGATCCTTCATTTCGATTTATGCATCTCGACCACGACGGCGTGATTCGGATGGACTGCTCTTCCGAATGCGCAATGGCCGGGCTGCTGGCGATAAAAAACGATTTCAGATTGGCGTTCGCCAACGATCCTGACTACGACCGTCACGGCATCGTCACGCCGAAGGGGTTAATGAATCCTAACCACTACCTTGCCGTTTCCATCGACTATCTCTATCAGCATCGCGCCCAGTGGGGCCGCGACGTCGGCGTTGGAAAAACGCTGGTCTCCAGCGCGATGATTGACCGCGTGGTGGCAAATCTGGGGCGTCGTTTAGTAGAAGTGCCCGTCGGCTTCAAATGGTTTGTCGATGGCCTGTTTGACGGCAGCCTCGGCTTCGGCGGGGAAGAGAGCGCAGGGGCTTCGTTCGTGCGCTTTGACGGCACGCCGTGGTCAACGGACAAGGACGGCATCATCATGTGCCTTTTGGCAGCAGAGATGACCGCCGTCACCGGCAAAGATCCGCAGGAGCACTACGAGCTGTTGGCGCAAAAGTTCGGCGCCCCCAGCTATAACCGAATTCAGGCTCCGGCTACTCACGCTCAAAAAGCCGTGTTGTCCAAGCTTTCTCCTGAAATGGTGAAGGCCGATACGCTGGCGGGAGATAAAATTATCGCTCGCCTGACGAATGCGCCCGGCAACGGCGCCTCGATTGGCGGCCTGAAGGTGATGACCGACAACGGCTGGTTCGCCGCGCGCCCTTCGGGGACTGAGGAGGCGTACAAGATTTACTGCGAAAGCTTCCTCGGCGACGCCCATCGCGAAAAGATTGAGCGAGAAGCCGTTGAGATCGTCAGCGACGTGCTGAGCGGCGCAGGCGCAACGTCGTAAAGGTTAATTATTAACCTTTTTTGCGTTTAATAAAACGGTGGTATTGTGAAAAGCCACCGTTTTATTTTTTCTGTTACTTATTGTTTTTCTCATACCCACCATTTTTATCCCCATAAAATAGTTATCTAATTTGATTTTTATTTTTAAGAAAATATTAGCCTATATTTTTCTTATTAAATATTTTTATCTGCATTTTGTGTTTTTTCATTCTTTGGCCTATATTTAATAAGGGTATTTATTTTATTGATTTATAATGATTTATTTTTAATTTTATTCTGAAATCGCCGTCTTTATTTATTGGTTTCATTTTTTATTCTATTTATTCAATGCTTACCACCTTTTTAAACGTGGTGAGTGATATTTGGGTGGCGAATTTAAGATATTGTTGTCATGGAACAAGGGATGTAAATGATGAAAAAACAATACGGCCGTCATAATCACGGTAGTTCTCTTAATCGGTTAACTAAAGCAATCATTATCGCTTTCCCCATGCTGGCAATAGGAATGGGTATCTCTCATGCCGCCGTGCCTTTAAACGCCGGGCAGGACGTTGCCGCAGCAGGGCTTTCTCTCGGCAATTACGATTTGCTCCTAAACGGTAACGTGACCTGGAATTCGGTGTTCAACGTTAACAGCGCTGCTAAGTCAAATATCAGCATCGACGGCAACGCGTGTACTATCGTTATTGGTAATTCTAATACGCAGCGATTGCTTAATATCACGCAGGCCGCCACTTCCATCAATATCAATAACGCGGTTATCACATCGGGCAGCTTTACCGGGCCGAGAAATGGATTGATTTTGATTAATGCGAATAACGCGACGCTTAACCTCAATTTAGAAAACACCGCGTTTAAAAACATTGGCCCAACGGACAGCGGCACCTACGCCTCTGCCGACTATGGGCCGATTTTAAATACGCGAGGTTCTTCTAATTCCGTGATGAATATCAGCGCTGGTACAGCTGGCGTTCTATTTCAGGGCAACCATGGGTTGGCCGATCAGCCGGGCGCCGTGGGCCTTTACAGCACCAACGCGATGAACTTTACCGGCAAAGTCACCTTTGATAGCAACTGGACCGCCAATTACGGCGGCGCAATCACCGTCTATGAGGCTAACGGCAGCAAGTTAACCTTTGCCGATGAGACGAATTTTATCAATAACCATTCCGCCGTTTTCGGCGGTGCGATTGACTATTGGGGCGGCGCTTCCGACACCAATTTTAACGGCAAGACGCTGTTTCAGGGGAACTACGTTTATGGTTCGCCGAGCACATCAAGCGATTATCCCGCTCACGTGACCGATCAGCACAGCAGGGGGGGCGCTATCAATCTGGGCTATAACGCAGCTGGCGCTAGTGGTCTCAACCTGAATTTTAACGGCGAGACGCAGTTTATCGGTAACTTCGTGGTTGAAGCTAAATCGGCTAAAAATGCCTTGGGTGGTGCGGTTAGTGCCTATGGTAACGGTACCAACCGCTTATATTTTATGAACTTTAACGGACCGACGACCTTCGACGGCAACTACGTCTATTCGACGGCGGCCAACGGCTATGGCTACGGCGGCGCCATTTACTACGACGCCGGTTCTACCGCCAACCTGACGCTGGGCCCCGGCTCCAGGCTTATCAATAACTATGCAAAAACCCTTGGCGGCGCTATCTACTTACAGACGGGTAATATTAATCTTAGCGCCGACGGCGGCGACATTGTTCTGCAAAACAACTATCAAAACGCTTTTTTTACCGATCCCGGCAACGGCTTTTTCAAGCCAGTCAGCGGTACGGGAGATCCTAACGCCGTCTATTTGGGAGGGACAGGAAGCCTGAACCTTTACGCCAGCGAAGGCTACGCCATTCGCTTTTATGACCCGATTGCTTCAGCCGCTTCGGCGTCGATTACGGTAAATAAAACGGGCGACGGCGAGGCGATTTTCTACGGCAACAACGATGCAATCCACAACTCTCTTATTACCACGAACACTACCGTCAGCGCTGGCGCGTTTTCGTTGGTCGACCGCGTCATTTACGGCGATAAAACTAAAGGCGTATTTACCGTTGCCAGCGGCGGTACGGTGAGTGGAAATAACGGCAGCACTCTGCGGGCTAACCTTGTCTCCGTAAACGGGGGCACGATTGCGGCCAGCGGGGGGATTTTTAACCTTGACGTCGGTAGCGGCGTTACCGTTACCGCAGGCCAGTTCAGCGGCTACGGCGCTATTGCTGCGCCGCTGATTTCGCTTGGCGCCAGCGGCAACATATCCAGAGGCAATGCGGACAGCGGTCAAGAGCTGATCCTTGATGCGGTGTTGACCGGCGCCGGCGGGCTTAACAACGTTGGCGACGGGACGTTGACGCTGACAAAAGTTAACGCCTATACCGGTGCGACGACGGTGAGCGCAGGCACGCTGAAGGCGGGTAATACCAACGTCATTCAGACCAGCAGCGGCTTGACGGTTAACGGCGGCGCGTTTGACCTCAGCGGGTTTAATCAAACGGTTAGCAGCCTTGCCGGCCTCGGTGGGCAAGTCATAACAACCGGCGGCAGCCAGCTGACGGTTAACGGTGCGGTGAACACCACCTACGCCGGCGCGATCGTGGGTAACGGCCGGTTGAGCAAGCAGGGAAGCGGCGTTCTGACGCTGACCGGCAGCTCAAGCGTGAACGAGGTAGAGGCGCTGGCGGGCGGTTTGACGATCGGCGGCGGCAGCGTTGTCGTACAAAATGCCGCGACCGTCAATAACGGCGCGGCGCTAACGGTCAGCAGCGCAGGCTCGTTAACGGCGGACGCTCTGTCAGTCGGCGCGTCGAGCGGCTCTTCGTCAATGGCGGCCAGCGGCGGATCTGTACTACAAACGAAACAGGTATCGATTGGTAAAAGCGGCGCCAGCGGCACCGTTACGCTCAGCGCCAGCCGTTGGGAAAACGAGGGCGGCAGCTTCATCGTTGGCGATGCTGGCGTCGGTTCGTTGAGCGTTAACACCGGCGCCAATCTTTCTCACGACGGCGTGCTTAACGTGGGCAGCGGCAGCGCTGGGAGCGGTACGCTAACAGTCGACGGCGCGAATACGCTGGTTCAGGTCAGCGATTTGGTTTTAGGCTCGACGGACGGCGCGGTTGGTCAGCTTAGGCTTGCGGGGAGCGCCGTACTACAAACCGAGAGCATGACGCGCCAGAGCAGCGCCAGCAGCGTCGACTTTAGCGGCGGTACGCTGCGGGCTGCTTCGGATAATAATTCTTTTATCGATGGTTTTACCAGCGGCTCTCTGGTGCTGAATTCCGGCGGCGTTACGCTAGACTCTAACGGCTTTACCATCGCGACCAGCAATATTTTCAGCGGCAGCGGAGGGTTAAACAAGGCGGGAGTGGGAACGCTGACGCTGACCGGCCTAAACGCCTATAGCGGATTAACGTACGTTACCGGCGGAACGCTGCGCCTGACGGATTCAGGCGCGCTGGGCAGCGGCAACGTAACGATCGATGCAGGCGCTGAGTTGTTTATCGATACGCCGACCGGCGGAAGCTACGCCTTCAATAAGCTACTCTCCGGCAGTGGCCTGCTTCATGTCGATCTCTCCAGCATCACCGATGGTTTCAGCTTCGGTAGCGGCGTCGGCAACGGCTTTAGCGGCGTCGTTCAACTCGGCAATAGCCTGTTTACTCTGGCGGGAACCGGAACCTCGGCGCTGACAAACGCCACGCTTCAGCTGGATGCAGGCAACACCACTGACGTCGGCGCCGGCGTGCAGGCTATCGGTGGCCTGAACCTTAACGGCGGCCTGCTGCGATTTAATAACTTTGCCAGCGGCGGCGTAATTTCCACGCAGACCCTGGCGCTCAATTCAGGCACCGTCGCTATCGACCCTGATGCCATCGTTGACTCAACCGGCAATCTGCTGGTTCAGGATGAAGGTCAAAACGTCTATCTGGTGAACGCCGGTAGCGTATCCGGTTCGGCCAGTAATCTGACGCTAACAAACCTCAGCGGCGGCGAGGTGGCCGATTCCGCCAACGTTATACAAGGCGGCGAGCTGGTGGCTGTTGGTGACTACGGCTTCTCGCTTAATAGCGATAGCGCCGGGCTTTATGCACACTACGCGCTGACTCAGCTCAACCTGCAAAGCGGAAAAACGCTGACGCTGTCCGGTGATACGGCAACGCCGAGCGGCGCAAACGAACTGCATGCGAAACTTATTGGCGACGGCGGCCTGCTGGTTAACGCCACCAATACCATCACGCTTAACAATACCGGCAATATCTATACCGGCTTAACGACCGTTGGCAGCGGTACGCTGGCGCTAGGCGCGAACGGGGCGTTAGGCCAGACTTCCGGCCTTGATATTCAAAGCGGCGCGACGGTTGATTTAAACGGATACTCGCAAACCGTTGGTGGGCTCAGCGGCGCTGGCAGCTTAAACGTCAACGCAGGTCAATTGACGACGGCGGGCAGCGGAACGTTCGGCGGTGTCATCAGCGGAACGGGGGCGCTGACGGTGAGCGGCGGTCTTCTTACCCTGACGGGCGGCAATACGTATAGCGGAAACACCACCGTTGCGTCCGGGGCTACTCTTCAAGTCGGCAACGGCGGAACGTCGGGCAGCTACGTCGGCAATATCTTAAACAATGGCGAAGTGATCTTTAACCGTAGCAATACGTCAAGCTATCTGGCGTCAATCGGCGGCAGCGGGAAAGTTACCAAAAGCGGCAGTGGAGCATTAACCCTGAGCGGCGCCAGCGATTATGCCGGAGGCACCACGATTGAATCCGGCCGGATTATCGCAACGCACGGCCAGACGCTGGGCAGCGGCGACGTTGATAACGCCAGCGGCGCGGTGCTGGAGCTCAATTTTGACGCCGATGATACGTTTGACAACGTGCTAAGCGGCGCCGGTGAGTTAATTAAGAGCGGCGATGGTAATGCGACGCTGACGGCGACCGGCTCTTCGCAGGGCATCGTTTCCGTTGAGAGCGGTACGTTAACCGTCGCCCAAAACGTGGCGTTCAACGCAGAAAACGTATACACCGGGGACGACGCGACGCTGGCGCTGTCTTCGGGGGCGACGCTGTCGCTCAGCGATACGCTGACGCAGGGGCCGTCATCAACGTTGGATATCGCTCTGGGCGGTACGACGCCGGTGATTACCGCCAATGAGGCAACGATCGGCGGCACGCTGAAAGTGTCCGGGCTAAGCCTCGGCGCGACGCCTGCAAAGGCCAGCCTGCTGGCTGAGTCTGACGTTACGCTGATTCATACGACGCAGGGCATCGTCGGCGACTTTGACCAATACGACTTCAGCGGTGCAAGCAGCTCCGTTGACTATCTGAGATTGACAGGGAAACTGGCGAACGGCGCGCTGGACTACAACGTCGGCTTCGGCCTCAACTGGCTGGCAGGGACGACGTTGGGCAACGGAATTTTTACTCTGACCAATGCTGCCGACGTCTTTGAGCTGGACGTCGCGCTGGGCAACCAGAGCGTTTCCGCCACCGGCTGGGACGGCAAGAGCCTGACCAAAGCGGGCAGCGGTCAGCTGATACTGTCTGCCGTCAACGGCTATACCGGCGATACGCGAGTGCAGGGCGGTACGCTTAAAACCACGGTGAATAACGCCTTTGTCAACAGCGCCAATGTTTCAGTGAGCAGCGGCGCGACGCTGAACCTGAACAATACTGCCCAGCAGGCTAACAACCTGTCCGGCGCGGGTGATGTGCAGTTGGGCAGCGGCACGCTGACGGTAAACAGCACCAGCGACAGCACGTTTAGCGGGCAGGTAAACGGCGGCGGTCGACTGATTAAAATCGGCACGGCAGCCCTGACGCTGAGCGGCAATAGCGATTATGCCGGCGGTACGTCTATCAGCGCCGGCAGGCTTATCGCCACCAGCGCCGCGGCGCTCGGCGGCGGCGTGATAAGTAACGGTATGAATGGCACGCTACAGCTGGATTTCTCCGGTAGCGGCATGTTGACTAACTGGCTGATTGGCAGCGGCGCGCTGGTAAAAACCGGCGGGGGCGCCGCAATGCTAACCTCAAGCGGCTCTTCGCAGGGCGCCGTCTCCGTGGACGCGGGAACGCTGACCTTCGCCCAAAACGGCGCGTTTAACGCCAACAGCCTGGCGACCAAAAGCGGCGCGACGACCGGGATAGCCGCCGATGCCACGCTGGAGCTCGGCGGCAGCCTGGTTCAAAACAGCGGCGCAACGCTGAACGTTGCTATCGGCAGCGCCCAACCGGCGATAGCGGCCGACAGCGCCCAGCTCGCCGGTAACTTGAACGTCACTGGCTTTAGCGGCAGCGAACCGGCGAGGGCCAGCCAGCTGCTTAACGAAGCCTTTACCGTTATTCATACCACCAACGGCATCACCGGCGATTTTAGCCAGGTTGATTTGGGCGGCGCGAGCAGCCGAGTTGACTATCTGAAGGTGTCCGGCGGGCTGGCTAACGGCGGGCTGGATTACAACGTCGGCTTTGGGCTGACCTGGCTGGCGGGAACGACGTTGGGCAACGGGGTTTTCACCCTGACCAACGCCGCCGACGTCTTTGAGCTGGACGTCGCGCTGAGCAACCAGAGCGTTTCCGCCACCGGCTGGGACGGCAAGAGCCTGACCAAAGCGGGCAGCGGTCAGCTGATACTGTCTGCCGTCAACGGCTATACCGGCGATACGCAGGTACAGGGCGGTATGCTTAAAACTACGGTGAATAACGCCTTCGTCAGCAGCGCCAACGTCTCGGTGAGCAGCGGCGCGACGCTGAACCTGAACAATACCGCCCAGCAGGCTAACAACCTGTCCGGCGCGGGGAGCGTGCAGTTGGGCAGCGGCACGCTGACGGTGAACAGCACCAGCGACAGTGCGTTTAGCGGGCAGATCAGCGGCGGCGGTCAACTGATTAAAACCGGTACGGGCGCCCTGACGCTGAGCGGCAATAACGGCTACAGCGGCGGTACCGCTATTAACGTCGGTAAGCTTATCGCAACTAGCGCATCGGCGCTGGGCGGCGGTTCGGTAAACAACGGCGCGAACGGCACGCTGCAGCTGGACTTCGCCAACGACGGGATGCTTGTCAATCGGCTGAGCGGCACCGGCGCGCTGGTGAAAACCGGCGCGGGCAATGCGGCGTTGACCTCCGCCAACTCCTCGCAGGGGGCGGTTTCGGTCAATGCGGGTTCGTTGACTTTCGCCCAAGGCGGCGCGTTTAACGCCGACAGTTTGACTACTAAGAGCGGCGCGACGACAGCAATAGCTGCCGACGCCACGCTGATTCTAAACGGCGCTCTGACGCAAAACGGCGGCGCAACGCTGAACGTCGCTATCGGCAGCGCTCAGCCGGCCATCGTGGCCGACAGCGCACAGATTGCCGGTACGTTGAACGTCACTGGCTTTAGCGGCAGCGAGCCGGCGAAGGCCAGCCTGCTGCTGGGCGAACTCTTTACCGTGCTTCATACCGCTAACGGCATTACCGGTGACTTCAGCCCGGTAGATTTAGGCGGCGCAAGCAGCCGGGTCGACTACCTGACGATGTCGGGCGGATTGGCCAACGGCGGGCTGGACTACAACGTCGGCTTTGGCCTGACCTGGCTGGCTGGCGCGACGTTGGGCAATGGGAATTTCACGCTGGCCAACGCGACCGACGCTTTCGAGCTGGACGTTGCGCTGAGCGACCAGAGCGCCTCGGCTACCGGCTGGGACGGCAAGAGCCTGACCAAGGCCGGCAGCGGTCAACTGGTGCTGTCCGTGGTTAACGGCTATACCGGCGATACGCGAGTGCAGGGTGGCGAGCTTAAAACTACGGTGAATAACGCCTTTGTCAACAGCGCCAACGTGTTGGTGAACAGCGGTGCGACGCTGAACCTGAACGGCACCGCTCAGCAGGCTAATAACCTGTCCGGCGCGGGCGGCGTATCGTTGGGCAATGGCGCTCTGACGGTGAACAGCGTCAGCGACAGCACGTTTAGCGGACAGATAAGCGGCGACGGTCAGCTGATTAAAACCGGTACGGGCTCCCTGACGCTGAGCGGCAATAACGGCTACGCCGGCGGTACCGCCATCAATATCGGCAAGCTTATCGCAACTAGCGCATCGGCGCTGGGCGGCGGTTCGGTAAATAACGGGGCGAACGGCACGCTGCAGCTGGATTTCGTCGGTGATGGAACGCTGGCCAACCGGCTGAGCGGCGTCGGCGCACTGGTGAAAACCGGCGCGGGAAGTGCGACCTTGACGTCGACCGGCTCTTCGCAGGGCGCGGTTTCCGCGGAGGCTGGCGCGTTGGCCTTTGCCCAAATCGGTGCATTTAACGCCGACAGCTTGACCACCAAGAGCGGCGCGACAACCGCAATAGCCGCCGATGCGACGCTGGAGCTGAACGGCAGTCTGTCTCAGCAAAGCGGCTCAACGCTGGAAATGACGCTGGGTTCAGCCCAGCCTGTGATAGCGGCCAACGCTGCGTCGTTGACCGGAGAGTTAAAGATCGTAGGCATTGACTTTAACCTCGGGAACACGCCGACCAAAGCCAGTGAAATGCCCAATACGCGCTTTACGCTTATTCAGACAACGAACGGCATTACCGGCGACTTTGACGCCGTCGATTTGAACGGCGCGGCGAGTAACGTCGACTTCCTGACCGTCGACGCGAGCAAAAGCGCAGACGGCCTGTCTTATCATGCGGGCCTTGGGTTGACCTGGATTGCGGGAAATACGCTGGGACACGGCGTATTTACGCTGGCGGCGCAGGCCGCGTTTGACCTCGACGTCGCGTTAAGCGATCAAGGCGTTTCGGCGACAGGCTGGGACGGTAAAACGATGAATAAGCAGGGCCAAGGTACGCTGACGGTTTCTGCGGCGCAAAATTATACTGGCGATACGCGAGTGAACGGTGGCGTGCTGAAAACGGCGATTGCGGACGCGTTTACTCAAAGCGCCAACGTCATCGTTGCCAATGCCGCTACGCTTAATCTCGACGGCTTTAGCCAGCGCCTCAATAACCTGTCCGGCTCCGGTAGCATCCTGTTGGGCAACGGCAACCTGACGGTGAATAGCCTGACGGACAGCGCGTTTGACGGCGCGATTTCCGGCAACGGCCAGTTGGTTAAAACGGGCGCGCAGAACTTTACGCTAACCGGCGTTAACTTCTATAGCGGAGGAACGGCAGTTTCGCAGGGGCGGCTTATCGCGACCCAAAGCCAGTCTATCGGCACCGGAAACGTTAACAACAATGCCGAACTGGAGCTGGCGTTCAGCGGAAACGGTACGGTGAACAACGCCCTAAGCGGCAGCGGCGCGCTGATTAAGAGCGGCTCGGGTACGGCATCGCTGACCGCGTCTGGCTCATCTCAGGGCAGCGTGACGGTAAGCGAGGGCACCCTCGGTTTTAGTGAGAACGGCCTGTTTACTGCGGGGAACTATATGACAAACCTGGGTGCGACAACGTCACTGGCGGCGGATTCAAGGCTGAACGTCAGCGGGTTGTTCGATCACCAAGGGACGCTGGATTTAGTCGCAGGCAATAGCCAGAATGCGATTGACGCCATCAGCGCTGATTTAGGCGTAAATTCCGCCTTTAACCTGTCGGGCTATAGCGCGCCAGAGACGACCAGCGCTGCACAGTTGGCCTATTCGACCTTTACCGTCATCCATACCGCTGCGCCGGGCAATCTGACCGGCGCTTTCCAAACGGTAAATCTCGGCGGGGCGACGAGCCCGGTTGATTACCTGTCCGTCTCGGCGAGCAGCGATACGCAGGACTACCGGATCGGCCTCGGGCTGAACTGGTACGCTGCGCATACCATCACGCCGACCAACGCCCACGGTGACTTTACGCTGACCGGCGCGAACGAGTTCTTCGATCTGGATGTGGTGATGGCGGATGAAACCGCCAACGGCGCGGTCTGGGACGGTAAGAGCCTGACCAAGCTCGGCGACGGCACGCTCAAGCTGTCGAAGGCTAATACCTATACCGGGGAGACGCGTATTGACGGCGGCGCATTGATGGCCGGACATACCGATATTATCGCTCAAAGCGAGCGCCTGACGATTTCTCAGGGCGCCACGCTGGATATGAACGACTTCGATCAGTACGTTAACGCGCTGAACGGGGCCGGCAACGTGAAGCTGGGCAGCGCCAGGTTGACGATCAATACGCAGGGCAACGACCTGTTTAGCGGCGTCATCAGCGGCAGCGGCGAGCTGGAGAAAGTCGGCGGCGGCCAGCTACAGTTAACCTCAGACCAAACCTATAGCGGCGTGACCACCGTTGCAGACGGTACGCTCCTGTTGGGTAACGGTGGAGAGAAGGGGCTTGTCGATGGCGATATCGATAACGCCGGATTGGTGGTGTTTGACTTCGGCGTTAACCGTATTTATAGCCATGCTATCAATGGGGCAGGCGACGTTATGCAACAGGGCGACGGCATCCTGACGCTGACCCAAAGCCACGGCTACACCGGTAAAACGACGATCGACGCCGGGGGCATCGTGCTGTTGAACAACGCGCAGCTTAGCGGAACCTCAAACGTTGCCGTCGCGAGCGGCGCGATGTTGGGCGGCTACGGCGGTGTTGGCGGCGATGTCGACAACCAAGGGCTTCTGGCCGTGGCTGACGCAGCGCTCAATGATGCTAACGCGGCGTCGGGGACCTTTACCGTCGGCGGCCGTTTAACCAACGGTGGCGAAATTCGTATGGAAAGCGTACGGCCAACCAGCCGACTGGTTGTTAACGGCGACTACGTTGGTAGTAACGGATTACTGACGCTGAGCACCGTTCTGGAAGGGGATAATGCGGATACCGATCGTCTGGTGGTGTTGGGCAATACGTCGGGCGTAACGCGTGTCGTCGTAAATAACGCCGGCGGCGTGGGGGCGCAAACCGTTAACGGGATTGAAGTCATCAGCGTCGGCGGCCAGTCGGACGGGCAGTTTACGCTCACTAACCGCGTCGTGGCCGGAGCCTACGAATACAGCCTGTATCAGGGGTTGCCAAACGCGATGAACGGCAACTGGTATTTACGTTCGCAGGGCGGCAGTTCAGAGCCGCAGTGGCGGCCTGAAATCGGCGGCTACCTCGGCAATCAGTCAATCGTTGGCGTGATGCAGACTCAAACTCTGTTTGACCGTAAGGGAACGCAGTTCAAGAGCGCCAACGACAGCGCCTGGGGGCGGATCGTCACCGGTAGTCAGGACAGCAAAGCGGCTGGTCACCATGTCGATATGAATACTGACTATACGCTGATTCAGGTAGGCGGCGATTTGCTGACGCTGAGCCTGGGAGACCAAGGGATCAACGTCGGCCTCATGGCGAGCTATGGAGACGCGCAGACGGATTCCACCGGCAACCGCAGCGCTAACGGCGATCGCTACAAGGCTAACGGCTCCGTCGATGGCTATAGCCTGGGAATGTATGCGACCTGGTTTGCCGACGCGAAAGAAGAGCGGGGCGCCTACGTAGACAGCTGGTTACAACACGGCTGGTACAGCAACAGCGTAAACGGGGAGGGGATGTCCAGCGACAGCTATGATTCTCGCCTGTGGACCGCGTCGCTGGAAAGCGGCTATATCTGGGCAATGAATGAAGACAAGTTCTCCCAGTGGAGCCTGGCGCCGCAGGCGCAGGTCGTCTATAGCCACTATTCTGCCGATTCGCTAACGGACGTCAGCGGTACTGAGATAAGCAACCAGAAAGGCGAGTCCTGGACGGTGCGCGTCGGTAGCCGCGTGATGGGCCGCTTAACCGCCGGTGATTCGCTGTTCCACCCTTACGCCGAGCTTAACTGGCTGTATAACCGACAGCCGGCTTCTGTGGCGTTTGACGGCGAGAATGTCCAGATGAACGCGCCGAAAAACCGTGCGGAAGTGAAGGTTGGCGTGCAGAGCGAGTTTGACAGCCGCTGGAGCACGTGGATTCACTTTGATGCTCAAACGGGTGCAGATGACTACCGCCAGTACAGCGGCGGCATAAGCGTTCGCTACAGCTGGTAGTGCGCGTTAAAAGCGGCGCCTCTCTAAGAGGGCGCCGTTTTTTATTTATCCTAGCGCAACCAGCAGTGCGCCGATGGCAATCATGCCGATGCCTATCCCCGCGTACAGCGACACCTTCTCTCCAAACAAAATAACCGCCAGGATAACGGCGAATACGACGCTGAGCTTATCTATGGGCGCTACTTGGGAAACGGTGCCGTATTTGATGGCCATAAAGTAGAAAAGCCAGGAAAGCGCGCCAGCGACCCCGCTGAGCACAATAAAAAGCAGCGCTTTTCTGTCAGCCATAATGTCATTAATTAGCGAAGTCTTTCCCTGCGCCACCACCACGCCAATGAGAAAGACGGCCATCACCACTGAGCGAACCGCAGTGGCCGTATTGGCATCCAGATGCTGCAGGCCTATCTTGCCGAAAATAGCGACCATTGCCGCGGCCAGGGCAGAAAGCAGCGCGTAAATCAGCCAGGTGCTCATATCTTTCCTTGTACGATCTTAATAAATAATAATTGATATTACGACTTATTCTCATTAATGAAAAATTCTTTGGAGGCGTTGCGCACTTTTCTTTTATGGCTCTGGCTGGCTGACCTTTAGATAACTATGTTACTCAAACGGGTAACGTTTAGATAAGCCGCCGACGATAGCGGCAGGGAGAAGAAGGGAACCATGGCGTTAAGTGACGATAGTAGGGAGCCGATGGCGCTGCTTGCCGTTTATCAACAGCTGCATAACGCAACGCTGCTGGCGGCGCTCAGGGGAATGGATGAAGTTAACCGCAGCTATACGGTTAGCCAAAGGGAAGCGCTGGCGACGGAGCATCTGTCATGCCAAGAGCCATAGCGCGTTATTCCCGTCAGGCGCTTGAAGAGTGCGACTATCACTTTTACTACACGCATCAGTTTTTGCGCATGATGTCTGAGGCGGCCAACCGCTCCGACATTACGCGAAGCTGGGTTCGGCGGAAGATTTTATCGGATATTGGCCGCTACCCCTGCCGGGGGCGGCTGCTTCTCAATCGAACGGCGACCAGCAGCGACAACCAGCGCCTAAGGTGGCAGCTGGCTCAGCGCTTTGAGTGCCCGGAGCTTAGAGAGCTGTGCGACGACGGCTGGCTTATTCTTTATCTCAATCGCCTGCCGTCTATTTATCTGTTGGCGCTGATCCCGCTTTCCGTTCCGGGCGCTTCTGGTTTGGAGGAGGTGTGGCAGACGGCAGACTAGGGGCATGCGGCGGTATTTTTTTGTTATACTCGCCTTTCGTTGGTTATACGGCCTGGGCCACGGGGCTTGGCCGCTCGCCCCTATTTTTGCAGGAATCGCTATGCTGAATGTTGAACTGGAAACGTTGATTAATGATGAGTTGAAAACTCGCCGCTTTCGCGACTATGCGCCTAACGGGCTACAGGTTCAGGGGCGTTCGGAAATAAAACGCATCGTGACCGGCGTCACCGCCTGTCAGGCTTTGCTTGACGCTGCGGTAGAAAAGGGCGCGGATGCGGTTCTCGTTCACCACGGCTATTTTTGGAAAAACGACGAACCGGTGATTACCGGTATGCTGCACCGTCGCCTGAAAACGCTGATGACGCACGACATCAACCTTTATGGCTACCATTTGCCGCTGGATGCACATCCAACGATGGGCAACAACGCGCTCTTGGGCAAGTTGCTTGGCATTGAAGACGGAGAGGCGCTGGAACCTGAAGCGTCGGACTGCTTTATCTGGCAGGGCGAATTTTCTACCGATCTGAGCGGCGAAGCGCTGGCCGAACGTATAACAGAACGCCTTGGCCGCACGCCGCTTTACTGCGGCGACGGCGCGCCGAAAAGCATTCGCCGCGTTGCCTGGTGTACCGGCGGCGGGCAGGACTATATAACAACCGCTGCCGAGCGCGGGTTTGACGCCTTTATCACCGGCGAGGTTTCCGAACGGACGATACACATCGCCAGGGAAATGGGGATTCACTTCTATTCTGCCGGGCACCACGCGACCGAGCGCTATGGAATCAAAGCGCTGGGAGAGTGGCTGGCGCAGCGGCATCAGTTTGACGTGACCTTTGTGGATATTGATAATCCGGTTTAACCGTTTTTATCAATGAGGGAGTCAACATGCCGGAAGGACCTGAAATCCGCCGCGCGGCGGACACGCTGGTTAATGCAATTGAGGGAGATACGTTAACCAACGTATGGTTTGCGTTTCCTGCGCTTAAGCCCTATGAGCACCAGCTCGTAGGGCAGAAGATAGATGAAATCGAAACGCGAGGAAAGGCGCTGCTGACCCACTTCTCTAACGGGTTGAGCATGTATAGCCACAACCAGCTTTACGGCGTCTGGAAGGTAGTGAAGTCCGGCGAGCGCCCGGAAACCAAGCGAGAGCTTCGCGTTGCGCTGGAGTCCAGAAAGCAGGGGATCCTGCTGTACAGCGCGTCCGACATTGAGGTTGCGCCGAGAGACGTTATCCTTCAACACCCCTTTTTGCAGCGCATCGGTCCTGACGTGCTGAATCCTTCTCTAACCTGGCAAAGCGTGCGTGAGCGCCTGCTGTCAAAAGGCTTTCGCCAGCGTCAGCTGGGAGGCATGCTGCTCGATCAGGCTTTTTTAGCCGGATTGGGTAACTATCTCCGGGCCGAAATACTGTGGGATGCGATGCTTCTACCTTCTCATAAGCCATCGGGTCTGACGGAAGATGCGCTCACGGCATTGGCAAAATCGCTTCTGGCTATTCCCCGGTTGTCTTACCACACGAGAGGGGAGGCTAACCCGGCGCATCATCACGGCGCGCTGTTTCGGTTTCACGTCTTCGCCAAAGAGGGGCAGCCCTGCGAACGGTGCGGTACGGAGATCGTTAAATGCGCGCTGTCGTCTCGGCCGTTTTTTTATTGCCCGGGTTGCCAGCGTTAGGTCGCCCGTTTATTTAGGTCAACTCGGAATGAAACCAAGGCATACAATAGCTATAGGCATGAGTGATGGAGCAATCACTAAAATTGGCAAATAATTTTTCATTAAATGATATTAATTTCAGTGGATTCAGCGCATCAGAAAGCTGGGCGGGATATTTTGAGATAAATAAGGGCTTTTCATTTTCATTAATTGAAGAAGCAATATCTTTGTTTGAAGGCTTTTTTAAAGAAAAAGATGAAAAAATAATGGTTCTCACCGCCTTATCTTTTGACGACCGGAAAGAAGACGATGAGGAAACCATTAGAAAATATCATTCTCTGTATGAACAAATGAAAGGTAAGCGATTACTCTTGCCAATGACCGAACCTTATGAAGACTATCTTTACGGAGACTCTGTTCTACCCGCCGATTCTCTTAGCATTAGCTTTATCAAAAATGATTTTGTAGAGATGTCAAAATTGATGATGTGTCATGCGGGAGTGATAGGTGAAGTGTGTTTTTATATTAATCCATCATTGAATATCGCCGTATATCCTCATGATGATGTAGGCTTTGGATGTATTGGACTTAACTCGGAAAAAAGTTCGTGTCAGGAGTTTCTACATTATTGTTCTAAAAGTAAGAATTTCAATGTGTTCATAAATAATGGTGAGGGTTTAATCAAGATATAGGTGTATGGAAATAAAAATTGGCACTGTAGGGGAGATTATTGCTGGTGATGAGTGTGGGTAGTACGTCAAGGTATTGGATTATTCTGAAAATACCGGTGGTTTTCTTGTGCTCATTTCTGAACAGTCTGATTTTTCGAACGGTTTTGACTGTTGGGTTGAAAGTCTAGATGCACTTCAAAGTTATTTCTTACAATCTCAATGGATTGTGAAACGGCGTCATATGCAGGGTAACTCCATATATCATGAAAAATTAGCGGCAAACCGAAAATCTTTCTTGTCAGATATGCCATGAACATCAACCTAGATGTATTGCATGCTTATATGCTAATTAAACGTTGAAAAATGCCGTATGGTTTTTCTAGCTATCATGAAGAATATGCTCATTATATAATTTTATTTATCAATAGGTTATATTTTATTTGTGTTCATTGACAGGGGTAAAAAATTTAAAATTAGACATTGATCAATATTTTTGTCTTTATTGGTCATTATAATGACCTTGAATGCCTTGCGATGTGCGAGTAATTTATCTATTGATATTTAAGTCTTTTATACGGGCGGCGGTGTAGTGTCATCTACATGCCAGCAAGAGGAAACCTACATGTCTTCATACAGGATACCTGTCAGAACCTCCAGACAGAAAGTTTACAACCCATTAATTTTACGAGGAAAAAAGTATTGCTGTGAGTGTGGTTTTAGAGGAGTAACCCATGACTAACCATCCTAATAACCAATCCGAAATAGGGCTCGGCAAATATCCATGGCCACAGGTAATAAAGTGGTTATTAGTTATTTTAGTGGTATATGCTATAGGTAGTGTGTTTATATCCAACCCATTCTCCATCTTTGTGGATCGAACTACCCCCGTTGATTACTCAAGAGTGATGTATTTTCACGGTATGACTGTGGGCCTTGCTGGAATAACAGCGCTGATCATCAGTCAGGTTTTTGACCTTGACTGGAAATTTAAAAAAATTATTTTCTTCTGTACAGTCGCCACTGTGTTAATCGGGGTTACTGGTGGAGCTGTTAATCGCTCTATGGAATATACTAAAATTTTTCTCTGGTATCAGATTCTTGCTTTCATCGCACTTGATGTGATTTTATTAACGATGACTTTCGGTTTAATAGCAATTAAGAATGAGGAGCTTAGACGATCAGCTACATATTATTTAGTTTTATCGGCTTCAGCCACTGCTGTAATTGCAGCCTTAATTGGTGATCTTGCGGGATTTATTCTCGATTTTGGCGACTGGCCGGGAGTTCTGGGATGGTACGCCGGGAAAATAGGCTATACATTACAGGAATGGCAGGATAATTTATTAAGGTCTCATTCAGATATGATGGTAGTGGCCGTCATTGGACTAATTTTGTCTGCCATCAGCTGGAAATATGGACGCCGTCTGTCAGGTAGTACGGCAGCAGCTAAAACTGCGGGTGAATGGATGGCCATCACAGGTCTGATTCTGCTAATTATAATCATGGTTGTTTCCGGTTTTGGTGGCTCGGATATGCAGATTCCGCATATTTTCACTGAGAAAGGATTCTATGCTCCTCGGGGTCAGAGTGTCGCGGGCATTGATCTGGCTGACTTCACTATTGGTACGTTCTTTTTGCTTGGCGGTATGTTAATGATTGGCGCCATTTTGTTTGGTAAAAAAATGCCGGAACATGCGCTAAGTAAAACAGCTAAATATACTCTTAGTGGTATTTTTATTACCTGGAGCAGTATTGTAATCACGGTTGCAGGTATGGGATTTCTGCAAGAGTACCGGGCCGATCTTTATAACTCATCTAAGGATGTCCCCCTTGGGGATTATGGATTTGCTTTCAGAATGTTACACCTTGATGTTAGTTTGATTCTGTTTCCTGCAATCATGGTAGTGATGCTGCTTGCACAGCACTTTTTAAGGGATGAAGAGAATAAATTAATTCAGTGGATTTTACGCACAGGTGTGGCGCTCTGTGCTGCTGGTTCGCTGGTCTATATGGTTCTTAACCCGGGGCCATTTGGTCCGGGATACTGGATTGTTGGTGCTGGGTTCCTGATTATTATCATTGCTATAATTTACTTTTTTATCCGTAGTGAGAATAAAGAAAAAGAAAAGTTTAATGATCAGACTATAGTATAAGTTTAATAATAAAATAATGGGTGCTCTAATTTATAAATAATTAAGGCGCCCTAACTAATTAATGATACCTATTATTGTTTCCTTCAATATTATTTGAGCGGAAAAATAATGCCAGTTAAAATAAATTTCCGGTTTGGGATATTTCCCCCTTTTTAACATTAATAATACTGAATTGGATTTTCAACTGAGGGTAAATATAACAAAGTCCATTATATTTATCTTCAGTTAGCATCTCCAGAGAAGTTATTCATATTCCCTCAGAAATCATCTTGTAGGCAGAATCCCAAGACTATTGAAACTGATTCATTCCAACATATTGATTATATTGTACTATTTATGAAATGAATGCTGTTCTTTTACTGTAAAGGCTGTGGGAATCCAACCGTATTGTTCAAAAAAGTCATTATAATGACTTTTTATAGATCATAGTCAAAATAAAAACTTATTTTGATCATTATATTGACCATCAAAAGAGTAGAGGATGCAGCGTAACTGCTGTTTTAAGATTTATTCTTGAGTTTGGATTTCAACCTAACTAACTGATTATGCTGTAAAGAGGGGTGTAAATGTCTTCATATCTAGAAAGGATACATACTTCAAGACGTACCTTGATAAAGAATTCAACTGTATGTGGCCTAGCTGCCATCGCAGGTAACGTGTTTTTGCCATTTACCAGTTTTTCACCAGCCAGAGCAGCAACTGAGCAAACAGCAAGTCTGGACAAAGTCGTTTGGGGGGCTTGTTCTGTCAACTGTGGCAGTAGATGTGCATTGCGCTTTCACGTCAGGAATGACGAGATTTACTGGGTGGAAACAGATAATACCGGCCTGGATGAGTATGGTAATCACCAGGTCAGGGCCTGCCTGAGAGGGCGTTCAATCAGACGGCGAATCAATCATCCTGATCGTCTTAAATATCCGATGAAAAGAGTCGGCAGAAGAGGGGAAGGAAAGTTTGAACGTATTAGTTGGGATGAGGCACTGGATACTATTGCGTCATCAATAAAAAAAGTGAAGAAAGAATATGGCAACGAGGCAATCTATCTTAACTTTTCTACCGGCGTCATTGGTGGAAACATAACCTATTCTGAGCCTTTTGATTCCCTGTTTGCCCGCCTGATGAATTGCTACGGTGGTTTCCTTCGCTATCACGGCGACTACAGTAACGGACAAATAAATACCGCTATGGAGTATACCTATGGCCAAGATATTGGTAACAGCATGTCCGATGTCGAGAATACCCGACTTTTGGTGATGTTTGGTAATAACCCAGCAGAGACGAGGATGAGCGGAGGTGGAGTAACGTATTATCTTGAACAGGCGCGTGAAAAATCAAATGCTAAGATGATAGTTATCGACCCCCGATACACAGATACTGCAGCAGGCCGTGAGGACGAATGGATCCCCATTCGTCCCGGTACAGATGCTGCTCTGGCTGCCAGTCTGGCATGGGTACTTATTACTGAAAACCTGGTCGACCAGAACTTTCTGGATAGGTATTGTGTTGGCTATGATGAGAAAACGCTACCGGATGGCGCCCCCCCCAACGGTCACTATAAGGCTTATATACTGGGTTACGGAGAGGACAATACGGCCAAGACACCTGAATGGGGAGAAGGAATAACCTCTGTTCCGGCCGAGAAAATTATTAAACTTGCTCGCGAGATAGGTGCCGCAAAACCGGCCTTTATTTGTCAGGGATGGGGGCCTCAACGCCAGGCAAATGGCGAACTCAATGCGCGTGCTATCGCCATGCTGGCGATACTTACCGGGAATGTTGGTATTCATGGTGGGAACAGTGGCTCTCGTGAAAGTTCTTACATAATGCCGATTGAACGCATACCTGTTTTTGAAAATCCGGTTACAACTAGTATTCCCTGCTTTAAATGGGCTGATGCGGTTGATCATGGTACTGAAATGACCGAATTAAAAGATGGGGTACGTGGTAAATCTAGGCTTGACGTTCCAATAAAATTTATATGGAACCGTGCCGGGAATATGTTAATTAACCAGCATGGCGATATTAACCGGACACATGAAATTCTTTCTGATGAGAACAAATGTGAAATGATCGTTGTCTCTGAAATATTCATGACAGCCTCTGCTAAATACGCTGATATTTTAATACCGGATCTTATGAGTATTGAGCAGGAAGATTTTATGCCAAATGAATATGCCGGAAATATGGGGTATATCATTCATGTACAGCCTGCAACCAGTGCTAAATTTGAGAGGAAGCCTATCTATTGGACTGTCAGTGAAATTGCTAAAAGATTAGGTAATGATATCTATCAGAAGTTTACAGAAGGTCGGACACAGGAACAATGGCTGGAGTTCTTGTATGCCAAGATGAGAACTGATGATCCTTCACTGCCCTCCTATAAAGAATTCAGGGAAATGGGTATTTATAAACAAAAAGATCCAGCGGGACATTTGGTTGCCTTTAAGGAATTCAGAGAAGATCCTGTAAATAACCCTTTATCAACCCCATCAGGTAAGATTGAAATTTATTCTGAAAGGCTAGCTGAGTTAGCGCAGAAGTGGGAACTTATGGATGATGAGGTAATCAGTCCGCTTCCGGTTTATGCATCAACCTTTGATGGTTGGGATGCTCCTGAGCGAAAATCATTCCCATTACAGATGACCGGATTTCATTTCAAGGGTCGGGCACATTCAAGCTATGGGAATATCGATGTTCTCAAAAGCGCCTGCCCTCAGGAAATATGGATAAACCCACTCGATGCAGAACAAAGGAATATCAGACATGGGGATACTGTCAAGGTATTTAATACCAGGGGGGCGCTCACGATAAAAGCTAAGGTTACTCCAAGGATCATGCCTGGCGTCACAGCTATGGGAGAAGGGGCATGGCATAACGCCGATATGGACGGGGACAAACTTGACCATGGCTCTTGTATTAATACCCTAACCAACCACCGTACATCGCCATTATCTAAAGGTACGGCTCAGCATACAAACCTTGTTGAAATTATAAAATACGAAGGATAAATAAATGTTAACTCAATATGGTTTCTATATAAACAGTGAGCGCTGCACTGGCTGTAAAACTTGTGAACTGGCATGCAAGGATTATAAAAATTTATCTGCCGATATTAATTTTCGAAGGATATATGAATATACAGGTGGTTCATGGTTCAAAGAGGCTGGTGACTGTATCCATAATAATGTTTTTACGTATTATCTTTCAATATCTTGCAATCACTGTGCCGACCCTGCTTGTACAAAAGTCTGCCCCAGTGGAGCCATGCATAAAAGGGAAGACGGTTTTGTTGTTGTCAATGAAGATATTTGTATTGGGTGTAAATACTGCCACATGGCTTGTCCTTATGGTGCCCCGCAGTTTAACGAGGAACTCGGACATATGACAAAATGTGATGGTTGCTATTCACGTATTCATCAGGGAAAAAAGCCAATCTGCGTTGAGTCCTGCCCGCTTCGTGCAATTGATATGGGGCCTATAGACGAACTCAGAAAGAAATATGGTCAGTTAGCTGCAGTTGCACCTTTGCCATCATCGCATTTTACCCAGCCCAGTCTAGTCATTACACCGAATGCAAACAGCCGACCGGTGAATGATCGCACTGGATATCTGGCAAACCCTGAGGAAATTTAAAATGAGTAACGGATGGCATGAATTACCCCTTGTGTTTTTTACTGTGCTGAGTCAATGTGTTGTAGGTGCATTTATCATTTTAGTTTATGGATGGTTTAGTACTAATGATAATCAGGTAAGAAAAACCGTTATTTCCAGAATGTTTTTTCTGTGGGTAATGATGTCTATTGCCTTTGCAGCCTCTACTTTTCATTTGGGTTCTCCATTGCGGGCTCTGAATTCTCTTAACAGAATTGGGCACTCTGCATTAAGTAATGAAATTGCTGCGGGCTCTGTTTTCTTTGGTATTGCTGGTTTATGGTGGATAACATCATGGCTGAATATACTGCCTGTGAAAATAGCAAAGGTTTTTGCTTTGGTCGCGGTGATTTCCGGACTGCTGTTTTTGTATTTGATAACAAAAGTATATTCTTCGGTTCCAACTATTCCTGCATGGAATAATGTCTTTACTCCGCTGTCATTTTATATGACGACTTTAATAGTAAGCCCCGTTCTTGGTGTGGCTCTGTTGTTCTCCAGCGGTATTGAACTGAAAAAAAATGTATTGCATTCTTTTATGGTACTGGTTGTTTTTTTAAGTTTAATGATTACCATTTTGCAATGGAATGATTTGTCACTTATAAGCACCTCGTTACATCGCGGGAATGAAATCCTTCCAGAATTTCCATGGCTGGTTACTTTAAAATATTTTCTTATCACTACAGGTTTATTTATATTTTTCTTTATGACGTCAAGGCGCGTATTCTCGAACTTTGGCTGGCTTTTTCTATCATTTATAATGGTGTTTTCTGGAGAAATAATCGGTCGGTTTATTTTTTATAGTTTACATTTTACTGTCGGGCTTGTGTAGTGTAAGGATAATCTAGCTATGGGAATTTCTATTGCTGACAGATTGGCTTTGATAAAATATAGCGGCAGAATTTTAGGAAGCCTTTTTCTTTACTCTCCTTGTTCTGAGGGGAACAGGGAGATTATTTCTTTTATTGCATCCCACAACTGGATATGTGACTGGCCAGAAAGAAATAAATGTATAGACAGATATGCCTCACGTTTAACCTCCAGCTTGGAATATCAGGGGGAAACTCGGGATGCAGCATACAACCGCCTTTTCATTGGTCCGGGAACGCTTATAGTTCCACCCTGGGGGTCAGTATGGCTTGATAAAGATTGTGTGAATTTTGGATACTCAACATATGAGCTTCGTAACTGGATGGATGTTAAAGGTATTGCATATCCCCGCAAGGATGCTGAACCTGAAGACCATCTGGGGTTGCTTTTACTGCTGGGTTCGTGGCTTGCAGATCAGAATGATGAAACTGGACTAAGTGAACTAATGTCTTTTCACCTTCTTCCGTGGGCGTTTCATTATCTCCATTGCCTGACCATACATGCAAACCACCCTTTTTACTCGTCATTAAGTGAACTGACAAATGAAACACTAAGATTATGGCTGAGAGGAAACCCTGTTCCTGTACGGAACCAGAAAATATACTTTTCTATTCGGGGTGAACGATGAAAATAATATGATTGATGTTGCGTTATCCTTAACACGGTCAAGTTTCGACAGAACCGGCAGACTGCCGGTCCTGTGGGGAGTTATTTTAGTTCCAGTGCTGTAATGACACGGGAAATCTCTGTGATATCGTCTGATGTTAACGGTTGTAAAGGTCGAGGCAGGCAATCTGTATCAGTGAGTCCAAGTACACCTGCAGCAGCAGCGATAACCCTAATGCTTCCGCCATGTTTACGGAACAGCGCCCACAACGGTTCCAGCCGAGTCGTCAATGCAGTAACGCGGGCATGATCGTGTGCTGCTGCTGCCTCTGTGATCTGTTTTGCTGTTTCCGGGAACAAGCCACCGCACACGGAGTACCAGACTTCACAGCCTGCATTTAATCCCAGTCCGGCATAAGCATCGCCACTGATACCGATTGTCACTCCTGGGCGAAGATGTCTGCGTAGTGCATCTACCCGCTCAGTAGCAGATGTCGGGCTATCAGGGACGCCCGGGATCTTAACGGAATGAATCCCACCTAGTGATGAGAGAAGACCATGCAGTTCATCTGTAAAGGTAAAATGAGTAGTGCCTGGATTATCATAGACACAAACCGGTACAGACACGTGCCGGGTCACCGTCTCAAAAAGTGCGAAGACCTCTTCATCGCGGAGTGACTGGTAGCTGACGACTGGAAGCAACAGAGCATCCGCACCTGCTGTTTGCGCATCATCTACCAGATGCAGGATGGCATCGGTACTAACCGCCCCTACACACACCATCACAGGGATATCTCCAGTAAGTTGTTTCGCCAGAGTAGCGATGCGATTGCGTTGTTCTCGGGTCAGGTACGCGTAGCTTCCGGTTGAACCTAGAATACCAATAGAATCAATATGAGCTGCCGCAAGACGGTTTAGAATCTTACTGAATCCCTGTTCATCTACACCACTGGAGGTGACTGGGGTTAACGGAAAAGCGGACAAGCCAGTGAACATACTGTTTCTCCTGAATGATATTATTAGAATTACTCTTCTATGAGAGAAACTTCAAACCATAGGCCCGGCATCATTTTTTCAAGGCCAGCGGTTAGCATCTTCCCGGCTTCATGGAGCTTCTCCAGTGGCATCTGCGGCAGACTCTCCAGAATGAACCACATTTCCTGGGCGTCCACGCTTAAGCGAGTTCTGAATCCCTGTCGCCAGTTCCATCGACGGCAGGTCACTCCGTGATCATCACACCAGATAACTTCGCCTTGCGGAGGATATTCAACAGCAGGAGCACCTTCTTTTACGGTATCAAAAGGTTCTGTACCTTTTGCCAGAATTAAACGTGGTGACCCCTGATAGGCAGAGATGTTTTCACCACCAACCGGAACAGCATAAAACAAGCTGACGGCGTTATAGAGATCCACTACCGGGTCGAGAGTCGGCATTGTGCCATCGCGAAGAACTCGCTTACGCAGTGCATCTGCTGAGCAGGGCGTTCGTTTTGGCTTGGCGCCAAATCTCTGAAATACTTCTGCCCACGCAGTCAGATGGGCTTCAGCCCATTGCGGAGAATCAGTAATTACCGCTTTACAGGCTGTTTTCAGAGCCATTTCCCCAACACGTGGGTTGATTACAGGAGCAGCCTGTACATAAATACTGAGAGCCCGGAAGCCGGGAGCGATACCATAGATCTCAGGGGCAATTGACGGAGAGACTTTGAACACGAGATAATCCTGTAATGGCCAATTTATTTCATGATAGCGATCTATGACCAAAAAAGTCAATTTAGTGACCGATGCCGGTGCAGATGTTAATACTGTTAACGAAGCTGTTTCACACCGGATAAAGCAGTACCGTAAGCAAAAAAAATTATCTCTTGATGAACTATCCAGAAGAGCAAATATCAGTAAAGGTATGCTGGTAGAGATTGAAGGATGTAAGGCTAATCCCAGTATTGCGTTGTTGTGCCGTCTTGCTGCTGCAATGGGGGTATCAGTTGCGGATTTTGTCAACGTCAGTACAAAGCCGGATGTCCACATTATTGCAGACACTGAGATTCCTGAACTCTGGAAGGGAGAAAAAGGGGGAAGTGCCAGGCTTCTTGCTGGATCAGGGGGCCCGGATATGATTGAACTCTGGATGTGGGAAATGATGCCAGGGGAAAAATTTTCTTCGTCAGGGCATCCTTTGGGAACGCTGGAATTACTTTATGTGCAGTCCGGTACGCTTACGCTGGGAGTGAAAGATAGTTTTTTCCAAGTGAAAGCCGGCTATTCCGCGACAGCCAGAACAGATGTACCCCACTTTTATGAAAACCAGGGCGATATCATCCTGAATTTCATCATGACTGTTAACGAAAAATCATCCTGAGGGATGAGTGACAGGTTAAAAATTTTACTTGTCTACTAGGAAAATATGTAACTACATGAAAATAGTGGCAGGGCCGTTAATATCATTGCTGGTGTTGTTCGTGATACTGCTATCTGCGCACTCAAAGCAAACTTGTATTGAGGGCCTTCGGCCCGGTAGCTGCGCCGTATATTTGAAGTAGTCGCGCTCCTTGCTTCACCTGCCTTAAGCTCATCAACCTGCTTATACCGCCCTTTTAGCCAATTCGATGCGACACGATCATATTAGTGAATGATATTAACATTTAACATATTAACCACATTATTATCCAATTTAGTAATATTAACTCTTTCTATATATGGTTTCCTGCGTAATTTATCAGTGAAACTGTCGAACCGGTCAACAAAATCACGAACATAACTCTTTATGATTATCCGAATAACAAAAATAGTCGGAGGATGTGTGAGCATTAATCGTCGTGATTTTATCAAAAGCGTTGGCGTAGGCTGTGCCGGGTACGCCATCGGCAGCTTTGCTCCGGGGGCGCTGGCGCTCCAAAAGCCCGAGATGTTGGATGGGAAGAGCAGCTTAACGCCGAGCCTGTGTGAAATGTGTTCGTTTCGCTGCCCGATAGAGGCTCAGGTCATTAACAATAAAACCGTTTTTATTCAGGGGAATACCCACGCGGAGCATCAGGGCTCCCGAGTGTGCGCGCGGGGCGGCAGCGGCGTCAGCCTGATTAACGATCCGGCGCGGATCGTTCAACCGATGAAGCGCAAGGGGCCTAGAGGCGCCGGAGAGTGGGAAGTCATCACCTGGGAGCAGGCCTATAAAGAAATAGCGGAAAAGCTTAATGCGATAAAGAAGGCCTTCGGGCCTGAAAGCGTTGTATTTTCCTCTAAGTCAGGATCGCTTTCCTCCCACTTATTCCATTTGGCGAGCGCATTTGGCTCTCCCAATACCTTTACTCATGCAACGACTTGCCCGGCGGGGAAAGCCATTGCCGCTCAGGTCATGATGGGCGGCGATTTGGCGATGGATATCGAAAATACCCGCTATATGGTGGCCTTCGGCCACAACCTCTACGAGGGTATTGAAGTCGCCGATACGCACGAAATGATGATGGCGCAGGAGAACGGCGCCAAAGTCGTCAGCTTCGATCCCAGACTGTCGGTGTTTTCCAGCAAGGCCGACGAGTGGCACGCGATCCGGCCGGGCGGCGATTTGCCCGTGCTTCAGGCGATGTGTCACGTATTGATTGAAGAAAACCTGTACGACAAGGCGTTTATCGAACGTTACACGGTCGGCTTCGATCGGCTGTCGGCGTCGCTTAAAGACACCACGCCGGAGTGGGCCGAAAAGCATTCGGACATTTCTGCCGACGTGATTCGCCGCGTTGCGCGTGAAATCGCCGCTGCGGCGCCCCATGTCATCGTTAACCCTGGGCATAGAGCGACCTATAACAAAGAAGAGCTCGACATGCGTCGGATGATTTTCACCATGAACGCGCTGTTGGGCTGCATCGAGCGCCGCGGCGGGATGTATCAGAAGAAGGGGGCAGAGAAGTATAACAAGCTGGCCGGAGAGGCCGTCGCGCCGACGCTGGCGAAGCCCGGCGTAAAAGACATGCCGAAGATTGAGGCCAAGCGAATAGACGCGACTCGGCCCGAGTTTAAATACATCAACAAAGGCGGCGGCATCGTTCAGAGCATCATCGACGCCGTTGAAACGGAAAAGCCCTATGCGGTTAAGGCGTGGATGATGTCTCGCCATAACCCGCTGCAAACCGTCTCCTGCCGTCCGGAGTTAGTTAAAACCATAGAAAAGCTGGAGCTGGTGGTCAGCTGCGACGTCTATTTGAGCGAAAGCGCCGCCTACGCCGACTACCTGCTGCCCGAGTGCACCTATCTGGAACGGGATGAGGAAATTTCCGACGTATCAGGCCTGAATCCGGCCTACGCCGTGCGCCAGCAGGTGGTTAAGCCGATTGGCAACGCCAAGCCAAGCTGGCAAATTTGGCAGGAGCTGGGGAGCGCTCTGGGGTTAGAGAAATACTTCCCCTGGAAGGATATGGCGACCCGCCAACTGTTCCAGGCCAAGGGGGACGAGGATCTCTACAAGAAAATTCATCAAACCGGCTATCTCTCCTACGGCATTCCTCTGCTGCTGCGTGAACCGGATTCCGTCAGCGCGTTCGTTAAGGCTTATCCAAAGGCGGCTGCGGGGCTGTCCGCCGACGGCACCTTTGGCGACGAGCTGAAGTTCAAGTCGCCCAGCGGTTTGATTGAGCTCTATTCCGAAACGCTCGAGGGCCTGGCCGAAGGCTTTGGCGCGCCGCTTTACCGCCAGTTCCCGCTAAAGGAGGACGGCGAACTTTACTTTATTCAGGGCAAGGTGGCCGTTCATACCAACGGCGCGACGCAGTACGTCCCGATGCTGTCGGAGCTCATGTGGGACAACCCGGTGTGGATCCACCCTCAAACGGCAAAAGAGAAGGGGATCAAGACCGGCGACGTGGTCTGGCTAAGCAACAAGATTGGTAAAGAAAAGGGCACGGCGTTGGTTACTCCAGCCATCCGCCCGGACACGCTGTTTGTCTATATGGGCTTTGGCGCCAAGGCGGGGGCTAAAACCGCTGCCACCACCCACGGCGTACACTGCGGCAACCTGTTGCCTCACGAAACGAGCCCGGTTTGCGGCACCAACGTTCACACCGCGGGCGTTCAGCTGAGTCGTGGCTAAGGAGAAAGAGAGATGAGCAATAATCATTACGTCATGCTGCACGACGAAAAGCGCTGCATCGGCTGCCAGGCCTGCACCGTCGCCTGTAAAACGATGAACGATATCCCCGAAGGCTACAGCCGGCTTCAGGTCCAAATTCGGGGGCCGGAAGAGGGCGCGGGCGCAATGCACTTTCAGTTTTTCCGCGTTTCCTGCCAGCACTGTGAAGACGCGCCGTGCATCTCCGTGTGCCCGACCGGCGCATCCTGGAGAGATGAAAACGGCGTCGTTCGCGTCGACGCCAAAAAGTGCCTGGGCTGCGACTACTGCGTTGCGGCCTGTCCTTATCACGTACGCTATCTGAATCCGCAAACTCACGTGGCCGACAAGTGCAACTTCTGCGCCGATACGCGCCTTGCCCAAGGGCTTGAGCCGGCCTGCGTCAGCGTCTGCCCGACGGACGCGCTGCGCTTTGGCCGTGCCGATGAGCCCGCAATCAAGCAGTGGATTTCCCAACACGGCGCCTATCAGTATCACTTGGAAAACGTGGGGAAACCGGCGTTATTCCGTCGTAAAGAGATCCATCAGGGGGATAAAGCATGAACAGCTTATGGGGAGCCGAACTCCACTATACGCCAGACTACTGGCCCGCGTGGTTAATCATCGCCGGCATGCTGGTGGTCGGCCTGTTGGCGGTACTCGCGCTGCACGGTCTGATGCGCTGTTGGCTTGCGCCCAAGTCAACGAGCGGCGGCGTAGAAGAGAAAACCTATCTTTACTCAAAGGCCGTTCGCTTTTGGCACTGGGGGAACGCGCTGCTGTTTATTTTGCTGCTGGTCAGTGGTTTGTTTAACCACTTCTCCATTGGCAACGTTGCGGCTCAGGTCGCGCTGCATGAAATTTGCGGCTATCTGCTGCTGGCGTTCTGGATTGGCTTTGTGGTTATCAACATGATTGGCGGCAACGGCGTTCATTACCGGATCCGAAGCGCCGGGCTTGTCGAACGCAGCCTGCGGCAGGCGCGCTTTTATCTATTTGGCATCATGAAAGGGGAAAGTCATCCGTTCCCGGCAACGGCGCAGGGGAAATTTAATCCTCTGCAACAGCTGGCGTACGTTGGCGTGATGTATCTGCTGGTGCCGCTGCTGCTGCTAACCGGCCTGCTGTGCCTATTCCCTGATATTGTAGGCAACGGCTATTGGATGCTTAAGGCGCATCTAGTACTGGCCATCGCCGGCCTGCTGTTTATCTGCGGCCACTTCTATCTCTGTACGACCGGCGATACGCCGACCCAGACGTTTAGAAGCATGGTGGACGGTTATCACCGCCATCGCCATCAGCGCAATAGCGAATAACGCTTCTCAGGCCTCATGGAATGCATCATGAGGCCTGACTTCAGCTATTCAAACGTTATAGCGCGTATTTTTCCTCGCCAAAATGGATAGCGTTGCCCTTTAGACGCGCGGGCAATTTCAAATGAATGGGGGATCATCATTCCTTGCACCAGACGATAGTCGTTGCGCAGGGCGTATTCACCTGACCCGTGATAGGGAGTAGTAAGATCGCCATCTTCTTCGGAAAAAAACGCTTCCAGGCTTCCATCCGGTCGAAACGTTGCGATAAGCGACGTTTCCATACCGAAACCAGAAACGATAGCTCTGGCGCGAGTGTCGTCAATCGATTCCCAACGAACCGGGCCTCCGGGAAAAAGTGATAGCGGATACAGCGGGCTTTCTAAAAGCCAGCGTCTTAAAGACGTTCTGTTTAGCTCAGGCGTTTCTTTTTCGTCCACTACGGCGATTGCTGAAGCGATCTTGGCCCGCATTTCCATTTTTCCGTTAGCAAAAAAGTCATAGGCCTTAGCCCATAAGCCAAGCTCCATTGATGTCTTAGCGGAAAAGAGCATTGCCGGCTCGCCAATTGCCACCACTAAATTAGCGCTGGTCGGGCTGAATTCAGTCATTAAAGGGCGGCGAAACTGCCCCTCAAGTTCAGCGTTTACCAAGCGATAGGCGGATTGAGGATTAGGAACGGCAAAGCGTAGATATTTTTGCACCGGCGTTGGCAAATGTGCCAGTCCAGCAAATTGTTCCGGCGGTATGTCGTTAGCCATAGCTATTTTGCGAACGCTATCCACATGGATGGCAATGTCTCGTTCCGTTTGGCGAATGGCGCAGGCTATCCAGATGAAAATGACGGCAATAGTTAATCCGACAGCAATTAAAATGCGGCGTTTTGGAAAAAAGGATTTCTGCATAGTGGCTCCTAAGCGTTGGGGCGTAGCGTATGAATAAAGCTCATCATTGTGTCAACCAGCGCCAGCGCTTCGCATTCCACGTCTTTTTCTGAAAGAAGAGGGGCCTGCCCCTGAAGTATGAGCCATGCGCATCCGTGGATGGCGGACCATAGGGTAAAGGCAATGTGGCCCGCATCCCTATCTTTTAAATATCCCTGCTCCTGACATGCCTGAACTGCAATACGTAAGGTTTCCAGACATTCTGAGCCAAGGGGAGTGTCGAATGGATTTTGGGCGCTTTCACTAAAAGTGGTAGGGGAGAACATGAGACGATACAGGTTGGGATATGCAAAGGCGAAGCGTAGATAGGCTTTTCCTCCTTCTCTCAGCCGCTCAAGCGGCCTCTGCTGGTTCGAGACGGCAATGCGCAGTTTTTCACTTAACAATATCTGAAATCCCTTTTGCTGAACGGCATACATAAGGGCGTCTTTATTAGAAAAGTGGTTGTAAAGCGCCGGCGCTTTACATCCGACTTCCTCGGCTACCTGCGCTAGCGTAATTGTTGATGCTTCATGTGTATCAAGCAGCCGTAGAGTAGCTTCAATAGAACATTTCGTGATGTTGATTTGTTCACTTTTATTGGGGCGAGCCATGAGCATTCCCATTTAATTAATTTAATGTCATTAAGTTAATGATATTAAATTAATGGCATTAAGTTTGTCAATATAGGGAGCCAGGCAAACGAAAAGGAATCCGAAGAAAATCGAGCGGAAAAGGAAGGGGCAACGAGTAGCGAAAAATAAAAAGTCCGGGATTTCCCGGACTTTTTACGTTGCAGCAATGCTGAAAAGCTACTCTTTCGCCTTAGGCAGCTGGCTGTGGAACTCGCGTTCGGTATAGCCCATGTAGCGCTGGCGGGGGCGGGCGATGCGAACGCCGTCTTCGTACATTTCGTTCCAGTGGGCGATCCAGCCTATAGTGCGGGCGATGGCGAAGATAACCGTGAACATAGAGGTCGGAATGCCGATAGCCTTCAGGATGATGCCAGAGTAGAAGTCCACGTTCGGGTAGAGCTTCTTCTCGATGAAGTACGGGTCGCTAAGGGCGATTTTTTCCAGCTCCATGGCGATATCCAGCAGCTCGTCATCAAGCTTGAGCTCCTGAAGAACCTCATGGCAGGTTTCGCGCATGACGGTGGCGCGCGGGTCGTAGTTTTTATACACCCGGTGGCCGAAGCCCATCAGACGGAACGGATCGTCCTTATCTTTAGCCTTGGCGATAAATTCGGGAATGCGCTCTACGCTGCCGATTTCTTCCAGCATCTTCAGGCAGGCTTCGTTCGCGCCGCCGTGCGCCGGCCCCCACAGCGAAGCGATGCCGGCCGCGATGCAGGCAAACGGGTTAGCGCCGGAGGAGCCCGCGGTTCTGACCGTCGAGGTTGAGGCGTTTTGTTCGTGATCGGCATGCAGGATGAAGATGCGGTCCATGGCGCGCTCGATAATAGGGTTAACCACGTAGTCTTCGCACGGAGTGGCGAACATCATATGCAGGAAGTTACCCGCATAGGAGAGGTCGTTGCGCGGATACATGAACGGCTGGCCGACGGAGTACTTGTAGCACATCGCCGCTACGGTCGGCATTTTCGACAGCAGGCGGAACGCGGTGATTTCACGGTGGCGCTCGTTGTGAACGTCCAGCGAGTCATGATAGAACGCGGCCAGAGCGCCGGTTACGCCGCACAGCACCGCCATGGGGTGTGAGTCGCGGCGGAAGCCTTGGAACAGGCGGGTGATCTGCTCATGGATCATCGTATGGCGCGTCACGATATCTTTGAAGGTAGCAAACTGCTCTGCGGTAGGGGTTTCGCCGTACAGCAGGATGTAGCAGACCTCCAGATAGGTAGACTCTTTCGCCAGTTGGGCAATGGGAAAACCACGGTGTAATAGAATCCCTTCGTTACCGTCGATAAAGGTGATTTGAGATTCGCAGGACGCAGTGGACAGATAGCCCGGGTCGTAAGTAAACAGCCCCTTTGAGCCCAGAGTTCTTACGTCCAGCACGTCTTCCCCCAGAGTTCCACTTAAGATAGGAAGCTCAATATTTCTGCCGTCATCAAGAACCAGCGTCGCTTTTTTTTCTACAGCCATGATTGTCTCCGTTATATATTCAGTTCAAAGGAGTCTGGCAATGTAAAACCGTGATTGCCTTTCTTGTCATTCTTGCACCCCACCATTCTGGCTGTTTCTTCACCGGCGGGGCTTGTTCGTTACCTACGAAGCTATCCCTCTCATGCCTGCCGCGTCGACGCATCCTGAATAATTTGGTGCATTTATGTCTATTACAGTTGCATAAATTTAGACCATCGTGAAGATTTATTTTACTTTTTTTTTACAATTTTGGGGTTTGTTATCATTTTATTAACAATATAGATGATGCGTTTCACATAAACTTATTGTTTTTAATGGTTTTTTCTCGATTGTGATCGTGCTCACTATTTGGGCAAAAATGTTATAAATCTGTTTTTATTTGAATTGTATTTGTAAAATTAGGCTCTATACTCAAGGGCATCCCAGCCGGAATGTTGCAAGAAGGTTGCTACATTGAGGCGTTTGATGTGGGTTATACCTCATTTATTTAATACCACGACGAACGGTGAATGGCGAGAAAAGCAGCAGCCTTTGTCGTGTAACGGCTTATATTGAAAGCAATTATCTGGTATTAATAAAAGCGAATGTAGTCACGGCGAACGTTTTCCGTGCCGAATAAAGCGAAACAGACAGCATCTTTTATCATTTACCATCAAGGATTGTGGTTTTTACGTAACGACATGTTAAAGACGCTGCTGATTCTGCGACGGCACATACTTAAAGCATGATGCTTAAGAGGTCATAATGCAGAACGGTGCACTGAAGTCTTGGTTAGACTCCTCCTATCTTGCTGGTGCGAACCAGTCCTATATAGAACAACTCTATGAAGACTATCTGACGGACCCTGACTCTATTGACGACAGCTGGCGCAAAATTTTTGACACTCTGCCCGCTGACGTTCTCGGCCCCGAGCAGTTTCACTCTACGACTCGCGACTATTTCCGTCGCTTAGCTAAAGACGCCAAGCGCTATACGTCCAGCGTCAGCGATCCGGAAAAAGACGCCAAGCAGGTAAGAGTCCTGCAGTTGATTAACGCCTTTCGTTTTCGCGGCCACCAAAACGCCAACCTCGATCCGATTAAGCTTCGCTATAAAGAGCCCGTTCAAGAGCTCGACCCCGCGTTTCACAATTTGACCGAAGAGGACATGCAGGAAACCTTCAACGTGGGTTCATACGCCATCGGCAAAGAGACCATGAAGCTGGCCGACCTGTATCAGGCGCTCAAGCAGACCTACTGCGATACCATCGGCGCTGAATATATGCACATCACCAATACCGAAGAAAAGCGCTGGATCCAACAGCGCCTTGAGTCGGTATCCGGTAAGGGCGATTTTAGCCTGGAAGAAAAGAAGCGCTTTTTGCAGGAGCTAACGGCGGCGGAAGGCCTGGAGCGCTATCTTGGCGCCAAATATCCCGGCGCCAAGCGCTTCTCGCTGGAAGGCGGCGATGCGCTGATCCCGATGCTTAAAGAGATGGTCCGCCACGCCGCCCGCAGTGGCGCTAAAGAGGTCGTGCTCGGCATGGCCCACCGCGGCCGCCTCAACGTTTTGGTCAACCTGCTGGGTAAGCGCCCTGGCGATCTGTTTGACGAATTTGCCGGCATTCATAAAGAGCACCTCGGCACCGGCGACGTGAAGTACCACCAAGGCTTCTCCTCCGACTTTGAAACCGAGGGCAATCAGGTTCACCTGACGCTGGCGTTTAACCCTTCTCACCTGGAGATCGTCAGTCCCGTCGTTATCGGCTCCGTGCGCGCCCGCCGCGATCGTCTGGAAGCGGCTGGATTAGGCGAAAGCAACCGGGTGTTGCCGATTACCATCCACGGCGACGCGGCGGTTATTGGCCAGGGCATCGTTCAGGAAACGCTGAACATGTCTCAGGTGCGCGCTTATGAAGTGGGCGGCACGGTGCGTATCGTCATTAACAACCAGATTGGCTTCACTACCTCTTATCCGCAGGACGTGCGTTCTACGGAGTACTGTACCGACATCGCCAAGATGATTCAGGCGCCGATTTTCCACGTCAACGCAGACGACCCGGAAGCGGTAGCCTTTATTACGCGCCTGGCTTTGGACTATCGCAATACCTTCAAGCGGGACGTGATGATCGACCTGCTGTGCTATCGCCGTCACGGCCATAACGAGGCCGATGAGCCGAGCGCGACTCAGCCGATGATGTACACCAAAATCAAAAAGCATCCGACGCCGCGTAAAGTCTATGCCGATCGCCTGATTGAAGGGAAGGCGGCCTCTGCGGAAGAGGTTACCGAAATGGTGAACGTCTATCGCGATGCGCTGGATCGCGGCGACTGCGTGGTGGAAGAGTGGCGTCCGCTCAATACGCAGAACCTGTCGTGGGCGCCGTATCTGAACCACGAGTGGGATGAAGCCTATCCGAACGCGGTGGACATCAAGCGCCTTCAGGATTTAGCTCGTCGTATTACGCAGATCCCTGAAGGCATCGAGCTGCATCCTAGGGTGGCTAAGATTTATGACGACCGCGCGCTGATGGCGGAAGGCGAAAAGCCGTTTGACTGGGGCGCTGCGGAAAACCTGGCCTACGCGACGCTGGTGGATGAAAATACGCCGGTGCGCATTTCCGGCGAGGATTCCGGTCGGGGGACTTTCTTCCATCGCCACTCAGTGGTTCATAATCAGAAAGATGGTTCCTATTATATTCCTTTAGCCAACATCCATAGCGCTCAAAGTGGGTTCCAGGTTTGGGACTCCGTGCTGACGGAGGCGGGCGTATTAGCCTTTGAATACGGCTATGCGACGGCGGATCCGCGCACGCTAACCATCTGGGAAGCGCAGTTCGGCGACTTTGCCAACGGCGCTCAGGTGGTTATTGACCAGTTCATCAGCTCCGGCGAGCAGAAGTGGGGCCGGATGTGCGGTCTGGTTATGCTGCTGCCGCACGGCTACGAAGGCCAAGGGCCCGAGCACTCTTCGGCGCGCCTGGAGCGCTATCTCCAGCTGTGCGCGGAACAGAACATCCAGGTTTGCGTGCCTTCCACGCCGGCGCAGGTTTACCACATGCTGCGCCGTCAGGCGCTGCGGGGAATGCGTCGTCCGCTTATCGTCATGTCGCCTAAGTCGCTGCTGCGCCATCCGTCGGCGATTTCGACGCTGGACGAGCTGGCTAACGGAAGCTTCCTGCCGGCTATCGGTGAAGTTGACAATCTGAATGCGAAAAAAGTTAAACGCGTCGTTCTGTGTTCCGGTAAAGTCTACTATGACCTGCTGGAACAGCGCCGCGCCAACGGCCAGACCAACGTCGCTATTGTACGAATCGAACAGCTCTATCCTTTCCCGCAGCAGGCGGTTTTGAACGCGCTGCACGACTACGCTCACGTGAAGGATTTCGTCTGGTGTCAGGAAGAGCCGCAGAATCAGGGCGCCTGGTACTGCAGCCAGCACCATTTCCGCGAGGTGATGCCGAAGGGCGCCGTACTGAAGTATGCAGGTCGTCCGGCGTCCGCTTCACCGGCGGTAGGCTATACGTCGGTACACCAGGAACAGCAAAAGCAATTAGTCGAAGACGCGCTTAACGTAAAATGAATAAGGACAAATAATGAGTAGCATAGATATTCTCGTTCCGGACCTTCCTGAATCTGTTGCTGATGCGACCGTCGCTACGTGGCACAAGAAACCAGGCGATAGCGTTGAGCGCGATGAAGTGTTGGTTGAAATTGAAACCGATAAAGTGGTGCTGGAAGTTCCCGCGCTGGAGGCTGGCGTTCTGGACGCCATTCTTGAAGACGAAGGCGCTACGGTAACCTCTCGCCAGCTGCTTGGGCGCCTGCGCCCGGCGGATATTACCGGTCATCAGATCACCGAAGCGCCGCAGGCCACCGAGTCTACGCCGGCGCAGCGCCAGACCGCCAGTCTGGAAGAGGGCAGCAACGACGCGCTCAGCCCGGCGGTGCGCCGCCTGATCGCCGAGCACGGCCTTGACCCGAACGCCATTAAGGGCACCGGCGTCGGCGGGCGCATCGTCCGAGAGGACGTCAATCAGCATCTGGCCCAGCAGGCGAACGCCAAGCCTGCCGCGGCTCCCGCGCCGGAGGCTAAAAAGCCTCAGGCCGCCGCCAGCGCGCCGCTTTCTCACCGCAGCGAAAAGCGCGTGCCGATGACGCGTCTGCGCAAGCGTATCGCTGAACGCCTGCTGGAAGCGAAAAACAACACGGCCATGCTCACGACCTTTAATGAAGTGAACATGAAGCCGGTGATGGATCTGCGCAAGCAGTACGGCGACGCGTTTGAAAAGCGCCACGGCGTGCGCCTGGGCTTCATGTCGTTCTACCTGAAGGCGGTGGTTGAAGCGCTTAAACGTTTCCCTGAAATCAACGCCTCTATCGATGGCGACGACGTGGTCTATCACAACTATTTTGATATCAGCATTGCGGTTTCTACGCCGCGCGGCCTGGTGACGCCGGTGTTGCGCGACGTCGACGCGCTGAGCATGGCGGATATCGAAAAAAATATTAAAGATCTCGCCGTGAAAGGGCGCGACGGTAAGCTGACCGTGGAAGATCTCAGCGGCGGTAACTTTACGATTACCAACGGTGGGGTGTTCGGTTCGCTGATGTCCACGCCGATTATTAACCCGCCGCAAAGCGCGATCCTGGGAATGCATGCCATCAAGGATCGCCCGATGGCGGTGGACGGACAGGTAGTGATTTTGCCGATGATGTATCTGGCGCTCTCTTACGATCACCGTCTGATTGACGGTCGTGAATCGGTGAGCTTCCTGGTAGCGGTAAAAGACCTGCTGGAAGACCCTACGCGCCTGCTTTTGGACGTGTAGCGCTCTGACTCTAAACGTCAGGCAACGGACATAGCCGCCGCTGGCGGCGGCTATGTGGCAACGCTGAGATATACGATAGGAAACGTTTCCTCCCCGGGAATGAGAGTACCTATCATAATGAGTGTGTTTTTGCATCGGCCGTCAGTCTGGATGGAACGACGGCCCGAACGCCGAAATACGTTGTTCTTTAATCACACCGACTTGGAAAGAACACATGAACCTACATGAATATCAGGCAAAACAGCTTTTTGCTCGGTATGGGCTACCGGTGCCTGCCGGATATGCCTGCAAAAACGCTCAAGAAGCGCTTGAGGCGGCCGAAAAGCTCGGCGCAGCGCCTTGGGTTTTAAAATGTCAGGTCCACGCGGGCGGACGCGGTAAGTCCGGCGGCGTAATGTTGGCGAAAAGCCAGGAAGACATACTCGGCTTTACTCAACGTTGGTTCGGCCAGCGCTTGGCGACCTACCAAACCGTGCCGGAAGGCCTGCCTGTAGAACAAATCCTCGTTGAGGCGGCAACCGATATCGGACAGGAGCTTTATCTGGGCGCCGTTGTCGATCGCGCTTCTCGTCGGGTCGTATTTATGGCTTCGACGGAGGGCGGGGTAGAAATTGAGAAAGTCGCTCACGAAACCCCGCACCTTATTCATAAGGTCGCCCTCGATCCGCTGGTAGGGCCGATGCCGTATCAGGGGCGCGAGCTGGCGTTCAAGCTGGGCCTGAGCGGCAAGCAAATTAATCAGTTCAGCCAGATTTTCGTCTCGCTGGGCAAGCTATTCCTGGAGTGCGACCTTTCGCTGGTGGAGATAAACCCGCTGGTCGTTACCAAATCGGGCGATCTCATCTGCCTGGACGGCAAGCTGAATATTGACGCTAACGCGCTGTATCGCCAGCCGGAGCTTCGGGCGATGCACGATCCTTCCCAAGAAGACGCCCGAGAAGAGCACGCTGCCCAGTGGGAGCTTAACTATGTCGCGCTGGACGGCAACATCGGCTGTATGGTGAACGGCGCGGGGCTGGCGATGGGAACGATGGACATCGTTAAGCTGCACGGCGGCTCTCCGGCCAACTTCCTTGACGTTGGCGGCGGCGCAACCAAAGAGCGCGTGAGCGAAGCGTTTAAAATCATTCTTTCCGATGAAAAGGTCAAAGCGGTGCTGGTCAACATTTTTGGCGGCATCGTGCGCTGCGACCTGATTGCAGACGGCATCATCAGCGCGGTTGAGGATGTGGGTGTTACGGTTCCGGTCATCGTTCGGCTGGAAGGGAATAACGCGGAGCTTGGCGTCAAGACGCTAAGCGAGAGCGGCCTGAATATCGTCGGCGCGTCAAGCCTGACCGATGCGGCCCAACGTGCGGTGGCGCTTGCCGCCGGGGAGAGAAGCTAATGTCCATTCTGATAGATAAAGATACCAAGGTCATTTGCCAGGGCTTTACCGGCAGCCAGGGTACGTTTCACTCAGAGCAGGCGCTGGAGTACGGCACAAAGATGGTTGGCGGCGTCACGCCCGGTAAGGGCGGTACGGAGCACTTAGGGCTACCGGTGTTCAATACCGTGCGCGAAGCCGTTGAGGCTACCGGCGCGACGGCTTCGGTTATCTACGTCCCCGCGCCGTTTTGCAAAGACTCCATCATTGAGGCCGCCGATGCGGGCATCAAGCTGATTATTTGCATTACCGAAGGCATCCCGGTGCTGGACATGCTGACGGTTAAGGTAAAGCTTGACCAAATGGGCGTGCGGATGATCGGGCCGAACTGCCCGGGCGTGATAACGCCGGGCGCCTGTAAGATCGGCATCATGCCGGGGAATATTCATAAGCCCGGCAACGTCGGCATTGTTTCCCGCTCAGGGACGCTGACCTATGAGGCCGTCAAGCAAACCACCGACGCGGGCCTGGGACAGTCCACCTGCGTGGGTATCGGTGGCGATCCTATCGCCGGTTCCAGCTTTATCGACATCCTTAAGCTGTTTGAGCAGGACCCGCAAACAGAAGCCATCGTGATGATTGGCGAGATTGGCGGCTCTGCTGAAGAAGAGGCGGCCCACTACATCAAGCACCACGTCACGAAGCCCGTGGTTGGCTACATTGCCGGCGTTACGGCGCCGAAGGGTAAGCGCATGGGGCATGCGGGCGCGATTATCGCAGGCGGGAAGGGGACGGCGGACGAGAAGTTCGCCGCGCTGGAAGCCGCCGGCGTTTACACCGTGCGCAGCCTGGCCGATATCGGCGACGCGGTGAAAAAGGCGCTGGCGGGGAAATCCTGTGGCGCTAAGAGGGCTTCGGCCGACGTCAACTAATGAAGCTTAATCCGCCTTTGCGATAGCCATTGGCGGTTATTTCTTCGGGCGCGTTCGTCACGCTGTGACGTATGCGCCCGAACTTTTTTCAGCGTTCATTGATATTAAACTTATTATTGTGGGTATTTTATCTAACGCCTTTAGCTCATTCTATTTCTGACTAAATTACTCAACTATTTTCTACTTTATTCCCATCCGGATTGCTTCGTTTAAAAAACAAACAACTTATTGAATGTGATGTAAACCGCAGCGGCCTGATGCGAGGAGAGGCTGTATTCAACGGCCTGAGCCTGCTTTTCGTCTCAGCATTCTCTATTTTTCTCTTTTTCCAGTTAATAAACATAATTAAATGTTAAATAATTGTATTTATTTTTATGAATTAATTGTTTCAATTGAAGTAAAGAGAGTTATATTTGCTGAGGATGAGTTAAAATAGCAGTTTAAGAGAATTGAAAATTCCTTAATTTATGGTGTAATTGGCTGAAATTGTTTTACATCAATTTTGATTCTTTTATGCGATATACCAATTTTGATTTGAGTTCACAATTCTGATTTTTATATAAAATACCTATTTATTGTAGGGGATTAGAAGCGTAATATTCAATGTGTGGTATTCGGATACGGGCGGCTTGCGCCGCTTGTTCTGTGTGGGAAGCAACGTTTGGCGCATGGCGTATACTAAAAGAGAGTTAATGCGGCAAACTTTGCTTGTAGCTGATAGAAAAAGAATTTTAAGGCATTCACCATTGGTGAGTAATTGGGGGTAAAGCGAACGGCGCGTTAAGTGGCTATCAAAGCGCGTCCGGGGTCTTCCTGAGGAGCAAGGAGTCAAGATGTTTGATATCGTCGAACTATCACGATTACAGTTTGCCCTGACGGCAATGTACCACTTCCTGTTTGTTCCGCTAACGCTGGGTATGGCGTTTTTGCTGGCAGTCATGGAGTCGGTGTATGTGCTGACGGGTAAGCAAATCTATAAAGATATGACCAGGTTCTGGGGCAAGTTATTCGGTATTAACTTTGCGCTGGGCGTGGCCACCGGCTTAACCATGGAATTCCAGTTTGGCACCAACTGGTCTTACTACTCCCACTACGTGGGAGATATTTTTGGCGCCCCGCTCGCCATTGAAGGCCTGATGGCGTTCTTCCTGGAGTCTACGCTGGTCGGCCTGTTCTTCTTCGGATGGGATCGTTTAAGCAAGGTTCAGCACCTGGCGGTGACCTGGTTCGTGGCGTTGGGTTCCAACCTGTCCGCGCTGTGGATCCTTGTGGCCAACGGCTGGATGCAAAACCCGGTCGCCTCGGAGTTCAATTTTGAAACCATGCGTATGGAAATGGTCAGCTTCGCCGAACTGGTGCTTAACCCGGTTGCGCAGGTGAAGTTTGTTCATACCGTCTCTGCTGGTTATGTAACGGGCTCCATGTTCATTTTGGGCGTCAGCGCGTTCTATCTGCTGAAAAAGCGCGATTTGCCTTTCGCCAAGCGTTCGTTTGCTATCGCAGCCTGCTTTGGCCTTGCGGCCACGCTGTCCGTTATCCTGTTAGGGGATGAGTCCGGTCGCGAACTGGGCGACGTGCAGCGCGTGAAGCTGGCGGCCATTGAAGCCGAGTGGGATACGCAGCAGGCGCCCGCCAACTTCAACCTGATCAGTATTCCCGATCAGAAAGCAATGACGAACCACTACTCGATCGAAATCCCTTATGCTCTCGGCATCATCGCGACTCGCTCTCTGGATACCGAAATTACCGGTATTAAAGATCTGTTGGTAGAGAACGAGCAGCGCGTTCGTAACGGCATAACCGCCTACCAGATGTTGGAGAAGCTGCGTTCCGGCAATACCGACCCGACGGTGCGCAGCGCGTTTGAGCAGAGTAAGAAAGATCTGGGCTACGGCATCCTGTTGAGCACGCATGCCAAAGACATGAATAACGCGACGGAAGATGAAATCAAGGCGGCCGCTCAGAGCACTATTCCTGAAGTCGCTCCGCTGTATTACTCTTTCCGTCTGATGGTAGGCTGCGGCTTCCTGATGCTTATCATTGTTCTGTTCTCGGTCTACCACGTGCTGAAAAACCGCATCGGCGAGAAGCCTTGGCTGCTACGTCTGGCGATGTATGGTATTCCGCTGCCGTGGATTGCCTGTGAAGCAGGGTGGTTTGTCGCCGAATACGGTCGTCAACCTTGGGCCATTGCGGACGTTCTGCCCATCGGCGCAGCGACGTCAGCGTTGACCACCGGCGACCTCTGGTTCTCAATCATCCTGATTTGCGGACTGTATACGCTGTTCTTAATCGCTGAAATGTATCTGATGTTTAAATATGCGCGTTTGGGGCCGAGCAGCCTGAAAACCGGACGCTACCATTTTGAACAGAGCAGCGCGGCATTAGCGCAAGACGCACGGTAAACAGGAGTCCAGTCATGTTAGATTACGATACACTACGATTTATCTGGTGGCTGCTGGTCGGCGTGCTGCTGGTTGGCTTTGCCATTACTGACGGTTTTGATATGGGCGTGGGTATTCTGGTTCCTATCATCGGTAAAACCAATACCGAGCGCCGCATCATGATCAACAGCATTGCGCCGCACTGGGACGGAAACCAGGTATGGCTCATCACCGCCGGCGGCGCGCTGTTTGCCGCCTGGCCACAGGCGTATGCGGCCGCGTTCTCCGGCTTCTACGTTGCGATGATTCTGGTGCTGGCGTCATTGTTCTTCCGCCCGGTAGGCTTTGACTATCGCGGAAAGATCGACGATTCGCGCTGGCGCACCCTATGGGATTACGGCATTTTCCTCGGCAGCTTCGTTCCTGCGCTGGTTTTCGGCGTGGCGTTCGGCAACTTGCTGCAGGGCGTGCCGTTCACCATGAACAGCATGTCGCACTTGAGCTATGAAGGTAACTTCTTCCAGCTGCTTAACCCGTTTGCCCTGATTGCCGGCATCGTTAGCCTGATGATGTTGATTACTCAAGGCGCCGCGTGGCTGCAGATGAAGACGACCGCAGAGCTTCGCCTGCGCGCCCGCGCCGCAACGCAAATCTGTGCGTTGGTAGTGCTGGTGGCCTTCGCTGCGGCGGGCGTTTGGGTGGTTTACTATATGGATGGCTATGTGGTGACGTCGGTACTGGATCACACCGCGCCGTCTAACCCGATCAATAAGGAAGTCGCTCATCAGGCAGGCGCTTGGCTGGCGAATTACAACAGCTATCCCATCCTGTGGGCTATCCCCGCTTTGGGCGTTGTACTTCCGCTTCTGACCATCATTGCTTCCCGCATGAACAGCGGCGGCATGGCGTTCCTGTTCTCATCGCTGACGATGGCGTGCGTTATCTTTACGGCTGGGATCACCATGTTCCCGTTCATTATGCCGTCAAGCATTAACCCGAACGTCAGCCTGACGATGTGGGATGCGACTTCCAGCCACCTGACGCTGACCGTGATGACGTTTGTAGCGCTGGTGTTCGTTCCGATCGTACTTATCTATACGCTTTGGAGCTACATCAAGATGTTTGGCCGTCTCGATAAGAAACATATCGAAGACAACCATGCGTCACTGTATTGATACCAACGATAAGGAGCAAAACAATGTGGTATTTCGCCTGGAGTCTCGGTACTTTGTTTGCCTGTGCTTGTGGTATCATCGGTGCAGTATGGTATGAAACCAACAACGGGAATGACGATCAAAAATAATGGGTACTGTGTTCGATAAACTGTACGCTGTTATGGATAAGGGCCCGTTACGGGCTCTTTCTTTAATATTAGCGTTCGCTTTGGCGTTTTGCGTGTTCTGGGATCCGACCCGCTTTGCGGCGAAAACCAGTTCTATTGCTATCTGGCAGAGCTATCTTATTATGTGGGCTATCTGCGCCGGCGTTATTCACGGGGTTGGGTTCAGGCCGCGAAAAACGCGCTGGAAGGCTTTTTTCACGCCGCTTCCCGCAGTTGCGATCTTGATCGCAGGGCTCGCCTACTTTTTGGCATAATCTGCCTCGCAAAATGAGGAAAAATAATTCTCGGCTTTGTTGACTGAGAATTATTTTAGCCTACGCGCTTTCTTCCCATTCCCAAGCGGTTTTCACTTGCGTATAGTATCAACTGTTTAGTGCTACAGTCAGAAACACTGGAAATATCGTGAGTAACTCGCTGTTCCGTTGGCCCGTTCGGGTCTACTTTGAAGACACTGATGCAGGTGGGGTGGTTTATCACGCCCGCTACGTGGCTTTTTATGAAAGAGCGCGCACTGAGATGCTGCGCCAATACAATTATAATCAGCAGCAGTTGCTGAGTGAGCATGTCGCTTTCGCCGTTCGCCGTATGGCCGTTGAGTATCTGTTTCCCGCTCGTCTTGATGACCTGCTGGAAGTTGAAACTGAAATTGTTGCTATCGGTGGCGCATCCCTTACGTTTGCACAACGCATCTTCGACCAGAATGGCAAATTATTAAGCCAGGCCGATGTGCTAGTCGCATGTGTTGATTCACGCCTGATGAAGCCGGCAAAGCTTCCCAGGTCTATTGTCGCGGAGTTAAAGAAGTGACCGACATGAATATTCTTAGCCTGTTTCTTGAGGCTAGCCTGCTCGTAAAAATTGTTATGTTGATTCTGATCGGATTCTCGATTGCCTCTTGGGCCATCATTATTCAGCGCACGCGAATATTGAGCACCGCCCGCCGAGAAGCCGAGGCGTTTGAAGACAAGTTCTGGTCCGGTATCGATCTGTCTCGCCTGTATCAGGAAAGCAACAACCGCCGCGATGAGCTGGCGGGTTCCGAGCAAATTTTCTACTCCGGCTTTAAAGAGTTTGCCCGCCTGCACCGCGCCAATACTCATGCGCCAGAGGCCGCCATTGAGGGCGCGACTCGTGCTATGCGTCTGTCTCTCAACCGCGAGCTTGAAAATCTGGAAAACCACATTCCTTTCTTGGGCGTCGTGGGTTCTATTAGTCCGTATATCGGCCTGTTCGGTACGGTATGGGGCATCATGCACTCGTTTATTGCGCTGGGCGCGGTAAAGCAGGCGACGCTGCAAATGGTGGCGCCGGGTATTGCCGAAGCGCTGATTGCGACGGCAATCGGCCTGTTCGCCGCTATTCCTGCGGTTATGGCCCACAACCGTCTTAGCCTGCGGGTATTTAAGCTCGAGCAGAACTACGACAACTTTATGGAAGAATTTACGACGATTCTCCACCGTCAGGCGTTCTCAACCGAGAATAAATAGGGTTAGGAGGTAAACGTGGCGTATAAACGTTCTTCCCGACGCGGCACGGGTAAACCCGCCGAGATAAATATTGTTCCGCTTTTGGACGTACTGCTTGTGTTGCTGTTGATTTTTATGGCAACAGCACCGATCATAACCCAAAGCGTTGAAGTCGACCTTCCGGAAGCGACCGACTCTAAAACCGTCTCGACGGACAACAAGCCGCCGGTGATTGTCGAAGTGTCAGGCGTAGGGCAGTACACGCTGGTGATTGATAAGGACAGAATGCCTCAGCTTCCGGAGCAGCAGGTCGTAGCCGAAGTCGAGCGCATTCATAAAGAAGATCCGAAAACGGTCTTTTTGATTGGCGGTGCGAAAGAGGTGCCTTACGATGAGGTTATCAAGGCGCTTAATATGCTGCATCGCGCCGGCGTCACGTCCGTTGGGTTGATGACTCAGCCGATATGATTGCGCTGCTAACGTAATTACTCCGCTTTTAAACAACGCCGACGCGATCGGCGTTTGAAAGCAGATGGATTGCGGTTTTTTAATCAGTTTTTTGGAAGCCTCAAGTGGGAAAGAATACAGAGCATAACGATAAGCTAAATCGCTCCGTAATGGCGTCGATCGTTTTGCATATTGTGGTTATCGGCCTGTTGGCCGTAGGCGCATTTATGCAAAAAGATGCGCTGTTTGGCGGCGGAGGCGGCGGTTCTGTTATTGACGCAGTGATGGTCGATCCCAACATGATGGCCCAGCAGGCCGAGCGGGTGCAGCAGCAAAAGCTGGACGCGCAAAGGGCGGAAAAGCTGCGCGATCAGGAGGCTAAACGTCAGGCTGAAGAGCTTAAACAGCAGCAGGCTGCGGAGCAGAAGCGCCTGAAAGAGGCGGAGAAAGATCGTCTGAAGGCGCAGGAAGAGACCAGAAAGCAGCAAGAACAGCAAAAGCTTGCCGAGCAGGAAGCGAAGAAGGCGGAAGCGGCCAAGAAGCAGGCCGAAGCCGACGCCGCTAAGGCAAAGGCTGACGCCGAGGCTCAAAAACAGGCCGCCGCTGCCGCTGAGGCGAAGAAGCAGCAGGCTGAGGCCGACGCGAAGAAGGCTCAAGAGGCTAAGCAAAAGGCTGAAGCGGAAGCTAAGGCAAAAGCCGATGCAGAAGCGAAAGCTAAAGCCGAGGCGGCCGCCAAAGCCAAGGCGGATGCCGAAGCGGCCCAGAAGGTCGACGATATCTTCGGCGGCTTGGCGTCCGATAAGAATGCGCCTTCCGCTAACGGCGCGTCCGGCGGCGGTAACAAGGCAGGGGCCAGCGGGCCTGAAGTCGATGCCTATATGGCGCAGGTTCGCGGCGCTATCATGAACAAATTTATCGATCCTCAGCTGTATAAGGGAAAAACCTGTACGCTGAGGGTTAAGCTGGCGCCGGACGGCACGCTCTTTAGCGTTCAGGCAGAAAGCGGCGACGCAACGCTGTGCCAGGTCGCGATCATGGCGGCCAAGCAGGCCAAGATCCCCAAACCGCCGTCAACGGCGGTTTATGAGAAGTTTAAAAACGCGCTGGTTGATTTTCAGCCGAAATAAGGTTGGTTGAGATAACTGCGACTTGATTTAATGCGCGTTATAACCAATAGTTGATGAGCTTAGCGATATCGCTTTGTTAGTAAACAGCAAATTATCGAGGCCAGGGGCTAAGATAAGGGAGAAAACATGAAGCATGCATTTCGATTAGCGATGGGACTGCTTATTCTATGGACTTCCGTGCTGCACGCGGAAGTCAGGATCCTGATTGACGGTGGCGTAGACTCAGCTCGCCCGATCGGCGTTGTTCCGTTTAAATGGACCGGCAGCGGCTCAATGCCTGAAGACATTGGCGATATCATCGCATCCGACTTACGAAACAGCGGAAAATTCAATCCGCTGCCTGCGTCTAAAAACCCCCAGTCGCCGACCACCGTGTCAGAAGTGACGCCGGCCGCGTGGTCTGCGTTGGGCATTAGCGCCGTAGTGGTGGGGCAGGTTCAGCCAAGCGCCAACGGCGGCTATCTGATTTCTTACCAGCTGGTGGATACCTCTTCTGCTACGCCGACGGTGCTGGTTCAAAGCCAGTTCCCAGTGACCAAGCAGTGGCTGCGCTACGCGGCCCACACCGCCAGCGACGGCATTTTTGAAAAGCTAACCGGCATCAAGGGCGTATTCCGTACGCGTATTGCCTATATCGTACAGAAGAGCGGCGGGCAGTTCCCCTATGAGCTGCAGGTTGCCGACTACGACGGTTTTAACAAGTTTACCGTTCGCCGCGCCTCTCAGCCGTTGATGTCTCCGGCCTGGTCGCCGGACGGCAGCAAAATCGCCTATGTTACCTTTGAAAGCGGACGTTCTGAGCTGGTAGTGCAGACGCTGTCTAACGGCGCTACCCGCAGCATCGCCTCTTTCCCGCGCCACAACGGTGCGCCGGCCTTCTCGCCGGATGGCTCCAAGCTTGCGTTTGCACTATCAAAAGACGGCAGCCTGAACCTGTACGTGATGAATCTGGCTTCCGGGCAGATCTCTCAGGTGACCCGCAGCCGCAGCAACGATACCGAACCTTCATGGTATCCGGATAACCAGACTCTGGCCTATACTTCGGACCAGGGCGGTCGCCCACAAATTTATAAAGTGAATATTAACGGCGGTGCTCCGGCTCGCGTTTCCTGGGAAGGCGCTCAGAACCAAGACACGGACGTGTCACCAGACGGTAAGTTTATGGTGATGGTGAGCTCCGGCGGCGGTCAGCAGCACCTGTCTAAACTGGATCTGGACACGGGGGCGGTGCAAACATTGACCGATACCTTCCTGGATCAAACGCCCAGCATCGCGCCTAACGGTACTATGGTTATTTACAGCGCCTCTGAAGGGCTGAGTAGCGTATTACGTTTAGTTTCGACCGACGGGCGTTTTAAAGCGCGTCTGCCGGCAACCGATGGTCAGGTTAAATTCCCTGCCTGGTCGCCGTACCTGTGATGCTCATATAAAAAAAGTCTGTATTGCAACTTAATCTTGAATAGGATCGAAAATAATGCAATTGAATAAAGTGGTTAAAGGCCTGATGCTTGCTCTTCCGATTATGGCGTTGGCCGCGTGTTCTTCTACCGACAGCAACTCTGACGGCAGCAATGGCAACGGCGGGCTGGGCGGTTACGGCAGCGGCAACGGCGGTTTTGGTTCCGGTGACGAGCAGGCACGCCTGACGCTGCAACAGCTTCAGCAGCAGAACGTGGTTTACTTCGACTACGACCGCTACGACGTTCGCTCTGACTTCGCTCAGATGCTGGACGCTCACGCGGCCTTCCTGCGCTCTAACCCGTCTTATAAAGTGACCATCGAAGGCCACGCGGACGAACGCGGTACGCCGGAATACAACATTGCGCTGGGCGAACGCCGCGCTAACGCCGTGAAGATGTACCTGCAGGGTAAAGGCGTACCGGGCGAGCAGATGTCTATCGTTTCCTACGGTAAAGAAAAGCCGGCAGTGCTGGGCCATGACGAAGCGGCCTATTCTAAGAACCGCCGCGCCGTACTGGTCTACTAAGAGAACGTCATGAACGGTAATTTCAGATGTTGTGTACTCAGTCTGTCGTTACTGGTCGGCATAGCGGCCCCCGTGGCCGCTATCGCCTCGTCAACGGACGACCGCATTACTCAGCTTGAGCGTATTTCCAACGCTCAGGGGCAGCTTCTGACTCAGCTACAGCAGCAGCTGTCTGATTCGCAGCGCGATATCGATACGCTGCGCGGCCAGATCCAGACGAACCAGTATCAGCTTGAACAGATCGTTGAACGTCAGAAGATAATCCTGCAGCAAATTGATGAGCTGGGCAGCAAAGGGGCTTCTTCCTCTGCGTCTACCTCTACTTCCAACGGCAGCGCAGCGAGTTCAGCGTCTACGGGGGCTTCCTCTCCGGCGGCGTCAACCGGCAACGAGAAGCAGGACTACGACAACGCCGTTGCGATGGTGAACGATAAGTCCAAGACCGACAGCGCCATTAGCGCGTTTCAAGACTTTGTTAAGCGCTATCCAAAGTCTAGCTATCAATCCAACGCCAACTATTGGCTGGGGCAGTTGTTTTACAGCAAAGGTAAGAAGGACGATGCGTCTTACTACTATGCAACGGTAGTAAAAAACTATCCGAAATCTCCTAAGGCTTCCGAGTCGATGCTGAAAGTGGGTATTATCATGCAGGAGAAGGGCGATAAGGCCAGCGCCAAGGCGGTTTATCAGCGCGTGGTTTCCCTTTATCCGAATACTGCCATTGCTAAACAGGCTGAAAAGCGTCTGAGCGGGCTCTGATCGCTATATTCTGCCTGATTTTTCGCCATAATTACCACGTTATGGCGGCTAGTGGCCAAATATCGGGCAGTTAAACAAAAAACGGAAAATTTTTGTTGCACACTTTTCTGAAGTCAGTAATATAGGCCGCCGTTGCCGGTGATAACGGCAGCCGTAACGTTTAAGGGTCGTTAGCTCAGTCGGTAGAGCAGTTGGCTTTTAACCAATTGGTCATAGGTTCGAATCCTATACGACCCACCATTCAAACGTTGCACTTAGAATTGAAAGATACTCTCAGCGAGGGTCGTTAGCTCAGTCGGTAGAGCAGTTGGCTTTTAACCAATTGGTCATAGGTTCGAATCCTATACGACCCACCATGCTGAATTGAAGCGCCGTAGGCGCTTTTTTTGTATCCGTATTTCAGTCGCTGTCCTTCTCCTCGTTTCTTATCATTTCTGAAAATAGTTCATTCCTTATGTGACTTATAGTCCGTGGTGCGACTGTTGATAACGCGTCATGCTTATCGCCTTGTTTAATGATAAGGAGGTAATAAGATGAACAACGTTGACTGGCATTCCGCCGACATCATTGCAGCGCTTAAAAAGAAAGGCATGTCGTTGGCGAAAGTGTCCAGACAGGCTGGGCTGGCCTCTTCCACGCTGGCTAACGCGCTGGTGCGCCGCTGGCCGAAGGGAGAACGGCTGATTGCCGAGGCCTTGGGGATGGAGCCGAAGGATATTTGGCCTTCCAGATATATCCAATATCCGCAAGGCTGAGCGCCTGACGGCCTCTTCCATGTCGCCGTTCAAACGTCTTGTGATAAAGTAGCGCCTATATTTCAAAAGGAACCAAACTATGGAAGGTAAAAAAGGCGGAAAGCTTGCCTCATGGCACGTGGCTTTGACGGTCGTGGTCGCGCTGATTGCGTTTGGCAAGCTGGGCGCCAGACTTTATCAGGAACACGTCGTTGAACCCAGGCAAAGGGAAGAGGCCAGGAACAGCGGGATGAATCTGGTTTATCAAATGATGCAGGCCCGCTATGACTACGTAGATTCGGTGCTTGAGAGGGTCAATAAGAAAGTTTCTGGCGAGGATAAAGCCAAAGAGGGAAGCTACATTGAGAGCATCGTTCGAAATGGAGAGGACATTGTCCTAACTTCTGTGCAAATGGAGCCCATGGAGCAAGAGGAACTGGAGCACATTAAGGCTGATTTTGAGAAAGTGAAAAAGAGCACCTTGGAAGAAACGCTGCCTGACGCCTGTAATAAGGAAGGCTTTTTTAGGCGCTTTATTGACGATAAGTTTAATTTAACCATGGTGACTAAGGATAATAATAAGAAAGAAATCATGTCCTACACGATCGCTAAAAGCGACTGCGAAAGATTGGAAAGTGAAGCCGTGGCCGTACCGGAAAAGGGATAAGCGTCTTTCGATATTATAATATTTCCCAACTTCGCAGCGACTTGTTTTTAAGGAATTCAAAGGTGTTCAACGTTCGTATACTGTCCGCATCCTTCCTTTTTCTTTTTAGTATGCACGTCTGGCCACAGCCACTGTCGATGGATGTGCAGTTGAGCCAGATGTCGAGCCAAGAGCTAAGCGCTTTAGCCCGAGCGGGAAACGCTGAGGCCCAGTATTATCTTGGTCGAAGCGCTCACATTGCCGGCGATAACGCTGTGGCTAAAATGTGGCTGGAAGCGGCGGCCAAGAAAAACAACGTCAGCGCGATGCTTCTGCTAAGCGATAGCGCATATTCCCTAACTTCAAAAGATAAGCACCGCTGGTATGAAAAAATCGCGGAATTGGGCGACGCGCAGGGCATGCTGTTTAACGCCATGCAGTACGAAGAGGACGGGGACTATCGCCAGGCCTACGTCTGGTATGTTCTTACTAACCGCGTTTTGTCGGAAAAGCTGACGCTCTGCAAATGGGATGCCCCTGAATGCTACGATCCTACTCATCAGGGGATGATGGAGAAACTGTCCATGCGATTGAATACTGAAGAACGTAAGGCGGCTCAGGTGGAAGCCGATGTGCTTTACCGAGGCATATTTAATAAGTAAGTAACGTTAAAGGAAGGCTGAAATGGAAATCAAAAAACACCTTATCCAACAGGACGGAACTTCCAATAAATTCTGGCAAATAGAAACCGATGGCTGCACGCAGCTTATCCACTGGGGAAGAGTGGATACCAAAGGGCGAAGCTCAGAAAAGGAATTTTCCGACTCGCAAAGCTGCAAGAAGGACGCGGAAAAGCTGATTGCCCAAAAGTTGAAGAAGGGCTACGTGGAAGGCTCCGACGCTCAGCCGATACCGGAAAAGCGTGAACTGACGGAAGAAGAGCAGGGGGAAGCGCTCTTTTGGGACGCCATCAGCAAGTCCAATAAGTGGAAGAAGGCTCACTGGTCGGAATACGACATCGATGAGCATATTGAGAACCTGACGGCGTTGCTGGCTAAGAAAAGCAAAAAGCAGCTGATTCACTTCGAACGCCAGCTGCAGATTAACCTTCACCGGCTTTATACGGCGCAAATTGCCGAACTCAGCATTATTTTAGAAAACAAATTCACCAGAGAAGGCGAGTCGATAACTTTTGACGACTATATCTCCGAAGACGGATTTATCTATTTCAGATGCTGGCTGCTGCTAAAAGGTAAGGCGTTTTTTGACGAGATTTCGCAGGATATCAACGCGTTCATCAACGGAAAATATTCTTTTAACATCGGCGACAGCTGGGCGGAAGGGCTGCTTTACGTTGCCGACGATGCCTATTCGGAAAATCACGATAATCAGAACGACTCTGAAATTCGCGATGCCGTCTACGCGATGGAAGACGTTATGGACTGCGACTCCATGGAGCGCGTGATGGACAGGGAACCGATGTCGGGTAGTGAGCTGCAAAAGGCCTATCCTGAGTTGGTCGCTGCGATTGTGGCGATTCGTTAGTCGATTAGAAAAAGGAACCCTTAATGACCCCGGAAGAATTCGTAAAAGAGTTTTGGTTGCTAAAAGAGTCAGACGTTAATGGCGCATTGGATTTTAACAACCAGCGGCTTACGTCAAAGCTGGTTAAGGACATGGGGCTGACCGACGTCCAACATCGGCAGTTAAGAGAAGTATTAGACGCAGTATTAACGGATGCGCTCTATACCGTACTTTTGGGGCTTGATGGCGAAGCAAATATTGGTGAGCGCCAAATGCCGTATCGAATTTATGATGAAGATAATAATGAACTCACCGGCAGCGGTGATATTGAAGCCTATGCGTATGAATATTTTCAAGAAAAAGGGCGTAGCTAAACGCGTTGTCGAAACTCAATGAAACAAAGACCCTGGAGCAAACTGCAAAAAGAAATCTATCTCCTGATTTCCCCGGACATCAATTTCCAAATCCACTGCGCGGCTTACCCCATGCGCAGCCAGAGCGGCAGCGCCAATCTGCCGCGCTATTGGATTACGCTGGGAAAAGAAATTATCTGGGACTACCCGAAGGACTTCGTTACAGAGGAAGGACTCATTAAAAACTGCGCCGGTGAAGTCACTCAATATTATCCCTATCTGAGCGGCGTTGCCGATATTTCCAATCTTATTCGGGAATATATCGATACGCCGAAAGAGCAGTTGCTCGATAAGCAATTCATGAATGACAAATGGGGATTAGTGAATATCCTTCGAGCGGCCGATCGCAGAATTGGTGCAAGGCGGTTGGATGATTTAAAACGAAAAACGCACAACGTCGCCACGATAAAGGTGATTATGCGGCGACGGGAAAATCAGATAGCGGAGTAAATTTAGTCGCTTAATTCAACGATAGAGCTCCAAAATACGTTGTGGATATTGCCCATAACTTCGTAATAATGGGCGTTTTCAAGCGACTTGGTTTGGGGATTTTGCCATTTACCACGATATTGCTTTTCAAACTGCTCCTTCAAATCCTTTTGCTTACTTGCCGACTCTGCATGAATAAACTGATGATAAATTTTTAATGCATCAGCGAGATTCTGCTGGAGTTCCGGTTCGGAAAAGCGATAGCTCAATTCCGGCTTTTTATAGATGGATTCACGAATTCGGGTGCGGTTGCTATAGTCTTCCGAAGGTGAGAAGTCGGTATTGTAGTAATGGATAAAGTCGTTGACTCGAAAAAGCTTGGTTTTATAGGTGTCCTTACCGTTGGCATAAACCGTTTCAGGTAGGGATTCCGTCGATCCAAAATTCCAGTTTTTATTGAAACTGTCGATAAAGAGTTCACTGCCTAAATCGGTAAACGGCCCGGTAAACGCCTCGCCGTTGATATTAAGCACGTGTACGTCGCCGTTCTCAGTAAAGGGTGTGGCGCCATCGGCCAAGTATTTCTGTATGACGTAAACGTAGCGCGTTCGTGTTGGGTTAATAATTCCCGCTTTTTCCACGTTGCCGTAGGCGCTCAGCACGCTGAACTTCATGTTTTCCCCGTTAGGTAGCGTGATTTGATGTGGCCCGGCGTCTAGAGTAATGTTTGTCATGCCTCCGGCGGGGACGGTGATTTCTTTATTATCGATAGACACTGTCAGCGGCCTGTCGGTAGGATTATCAATAGAAAACTCTTTACTGCCGCCAAAACAGCCGACTAAGCTAATGCACGCGATTAAGACCAGCGCTCCTTTCAACATAAAACTGTCCTTTTTAATGTCTAATTTATAGTGAATATAACAACGGTATTGGCGAGTTACTGCTGCGAATTATACCGTGAGGGAAGAAATATACTGGAAACAAGCGATGAATTAGGTGCATGAAATGCTTAGCGGTGAATCGAGATTTAATCGAATAGGCCGTTTAATTTACGAGCAAATAGGGATGATTAAAATGAAAATAGCCATAATGCTGCCAGAATAGGCAGCTAAGTCCGATATGGTTTGTTTATTTTTACGGGTGATAGCGTATAGCGCTAGCTCAGCCTGTACGGCTGCTCAACAATATACCCGTGCAGCTGTTCGTGCGTCACGCGCTGGGCGTCGAGGCGCTTTTTCAACTCGTTGCCCATAATTCGAAGCGTCATGCGGTTGACTTCCGACTTTTGCTTCTCAGCTTTGCGCAGGTGATAGTCGAGCTCGTAGTCCTCAGAAAAATTAACGAATTCACGCTCGTTAAGTCCCATCGTTGACCCTCCATTAAAAAGCGGTGAATTATGTATAGCCGCTATGCCTTAATATTGCCAATGAAATGAATCAATAATGGCGTACGCAGTTCACACTTTGCGCATATTCTTCAATGACGTATAGATACATTACCGCGCAGATCGCAACGCAGCGGGTGAAAACAAAAATTAGCCAAGCGCAGAGCGCTGACCTGTGTGAAAATAGCGCCCGTTGTTGATACCTACGCTTGGACCCCTGAGATGAAAAAGGAACTGTTATACCTTCTGGCGCCGCTGCTGCTTTCCCTGTCCTTATCCGTACATGCCGCAGCGAAGCCTCAGTGTGAGGATTTGTCCTTCCCGGAAGGCGAAGGGTATGACTTTGGCACGCGCTGCTTTTGGCCTGGATCAACGCTTAGAGCGGTATGGCGAGATTTTTACCAGCGGCAGCAGAGCCAATACTTTGGCAAGACGCTGCGCCAAAATCTTGTTCCCGGTAAAAACGTTACGGATAAACTCCCCGATGATGAAAACGGCTATCCGACGAACCAGTATAAGTGGGCCGGCAAAAAGCATCTGGAGCTGACGCTCTTTTTCGGCGGCGGCGTAACGACCATTACGCTGGACGAAGGAGAGAAGGGTACGACGATTATTGAACACTATTCGCCGGATTAAAGGCTCTGGTTGTGTCCTTCAGCCCATTTGTTGTAGGCTGTACAATTGCGCATTAAATAAAAGAACAGACAGACAAATATACATAGACAAACACACCGGATGGTAAGAAGGACAACCATGAACTATCAGAACGACGATATAAGAATTAAAGAAATTAATGAGCTATTGCCTCCGGTCGCATTGCTGGAAAAATACCCCGCAACGGAAAAAGCGGCGGTGACGGTGGCAAGCGCCCGCGAAGCGATCCACAACATTTTAGCCGGCGACGACGATCGCCTGCTGGTGATTATCGGCCCCTGCTCCATTCACGACATTGACGCCGCGCTAGAGTATGCCGGTCGTTTGAGCGCGCTGCGCAAGAGCCTGAGCAAAGATCTGGAAATCGTTATGCGCGTCTATTTTGAGAAGCCGCGCACCACCGTAGGTTGGAAGGGGTTAATCAACGACCCTTACCTGAATCACAGCTACCAGATTAACGACGGTCTGCGCATCGCCCGTAAGCTGCTGCTGGACATCAACGACGGCGGCATGCCGACGGCGGGCGAGTTTCTGGATATGATCACGCCTCAGTACATGGCGGACCTGATGAGCTGGGGCGCCATCGGCGCACGCACCACCGAGTCTCAGGTTCACCGCGAGCTGGCATCGGGCCTTTCCTGCCCGGTCGGATTTAAGAACGGCACCGACGGTACGATTAAAATCGCCATCGACGCCATCAACGCCGCCAGCGCGCCGCACTGTTTCCTGTCCGTGACCAAGTACGGCCACTCCGCCATTGTGAATACGCGCGGTAACCACGACTGCCATATCATTCTGCGCGGCGGCAAGCAGCCGAACTATAGCGCGGAAGACGTGGCGCTCGTTAAAGAGACGCTGAATAAGGCCAAGCTGCCGCAGAACGTGATGATTGACTTCAGCCACGCTAACAGCAGCAAGCAGTATAAAAAGCAGATGGAAGTATGCGAAAACGTCTGTCAGCAAATCGCCGGCGGCGATACGGCAATCACCGGCGTGATGGTGGAAAGCCATCTGGTTGAAGGCGCGCAAAATCTTGAAGGCGGCTGCCCGCTGATCTACGGCCAAAGCGTGACCGATGCCTGCATCGGCTGGGAGGATACCGAGCTGCTGCTGCAAAATCTTGCCTACGCGGTGCGTGCGCGCCGCGATCGTCACGAAGAAGAGTAAGCTAACGCGAGATAGAAATGCGGGAGAGGGAAGCCTCTCCCGTTCTGCTTTTAGGGCCTGTTTACTTAGCCTTACCTTGATTAGCCACCGCCGCCGCCTTGGCAGCGATCTCGGCGGCGTCGCCCAGATAGTAATGCTTAATCGGATTCATCTTTTCATCAAACTCATACACCAGCGGCACCCCGGTGGGGATGTTGAGCTCCAGAATTTCCTCTTCGCCCATATTGTCCAAAAATTTGACCAGCGCCCGCAGCGAGTTGCCGTGGGCGGCGATAATAACGCGTTCACCGCTGGCTACGCGCGGTTTGATGACGTCATTCCAGTAGGGGATGACGCGCTCAATGGTGGTGGCCAGGCTTTCGGTCACCGGCAGCTCAGAGGGCGTAAGGCTCGCGTAGCGACGATCGTGGCCGGGATAGCGTTCGTCTTCTTTGGTCAGTTCAGGCGGCGTAACGGCGAACCCGCGACGCCAGAGCTTAACCTGCTCATCGCCGTACTTCTGCGCGGTTTCCGCTTTATTCAGCCCTTGCAGCGCGCCGTAGTGGCGCTCGTTGAGCTTCCAGGACTTTTCTACCGGCAGCCACTGGGCGTCCATCTTGTCCAGAATGCCCCAAAGGGTATGAATGGCGCGTTTCAGGACCGAAGTATAGGCAAAATCAAAGACGAATCCTTCCTCCTTCAGCAGTTCGCCCGCCTGAGCCGCTTCGGCGCGCCCTTTGTCGGACAGGTCGACGTCGGTCCAGCCGGTGAAACGGTTTTCTTTGTTCCACTCGCTTTCACCATGCCTGACGAGAACCAGTTTTTTAACGGCCATGATATGCTCCTTACTGCTAGGTTCTATTGATAATAATTATCATTATACTCTTGTTGTGGTAAATGCAAACTGACAGATTAAGAATAGTCGAATTCATTGACGGCGGCGGGAGAGAGGAAGCGGCCCGGCTCGCTTGAACCGGGCTAAGATGCGTTAATTTATAAGGCTGAATTGGTAAACCGTTGTTGAACGGTAGTCTTCTCCCGGCTTAAGCCAGCAGTCGGGCTGCGGCCATTCGGGATGGTTGGGGCTGTCGGGCAGAAACTCGCTTTCCAATGCCAGCCCGGCGAAGCTGCCGTACTCGCCGCCGTCGCGCGAGGGGGTTCTGGCGAGGAAGTTGCCGCTGTAAAACTGGAGCGCCGGCTTGGTGGTGTAGACGCTCATCACCACGCGTTCGTCGGACGACCACAGCCTTGCGGCGGGGATTTTTCCTTCGCGGCAGCGCTCCGACAGCAGATAGGCGTGATCGTAGCCGCTGACCTTACGCTGGCAGTCATCCGCTAAAAAGTCCTGCGCGATGCGCTTGGGCTGGCGGAAGTCCATCCCTCCTACGGTAACCGGCGTCAGGCCCGCGTCGGGAATGCCTTCTTTATCTACCGGCAGGAAATAGTCGGCGTCAATTTGCAGCCTGTGCGTTCGGCAGTCGGCGCTCTTACCGTCCAGATTGAAATAGGCGTGATTGGTGAAGTTCACCGGGCAGAGGCTGTCGACGGTGGCGAAATAGCTGATTTCAACGCGGCCGTCGTCAGTCAGGGTGTAGGTGACCTCTACGCGGAGGTTGCCTGGAAAGCCGTTGTCGCCGTCCGGCGAGTCGAGGCTGAACGTTGCGCTGTTTTCATCATGACGAACGACGCTCCACCGCCGCCTGTCGGGCCCGTTAGCGCCGCCGTGCAGCTGGTGTTCTCCCTGATTGGGAACCAGCGCGAAGCTTTGCTCACCGCGCGTAATGCGCGAGAAGGCGATTCGGTTCGCATAGCGCCCAACCGTGGCGCCAAGATAGGCGGTCTGGCGCAGATAGCCTTCCGGGGATGAGCAGCCCAGCAGCACTTCCCGCATTTCTTCTGCGCCCATAGGCAGCTCGCAGGATAACCAGGTCGCACCCCAGTCCATCAGCGCGACCCGCATTCCCTGGCGGTTTGCCAGGTGAATAATCGTGAAAGGCGCGCCGTCCGGGGCGAGCGAGGGAGAGGCGGTTAACATAGGCTGGCTCCTGCTGAGGCTTTGCATAAGTAAATGGTTTCCGTCATGCCGGTACGAGAGTGGTACTGTTCGCTAACGGCGCGCCTGACGGCGTCGACGTTGGATTCAGGGAGCAGCGCGACGACGCAGCCGCCGAAGCCGCCGCCGGTCATGCGTACGCCGCCGGCTTCTCCGATAACGTCTTTGACGATCTCGACCAGAGTGTCGATAGCAGGGATGGTGATTTCAAAGTCATCGCGCATGGAGGCATGCGACAGCGCCATCAGCTGGCCCATAGTGACCCAGTCACTTTTTGTTAACGCATCGGCTGCCGCCAGCGTTCGGGCATTTTCGGTAATGACGTGGCGGGCGCGGCGAAACACGACCGGGTCCAGCTGGCTTTGCGCCGAAATCAACTGCTCCAGCGTCACGTCGCGCAGGGCCTTCACGCCAAAGAAACGCGCTGCGGTTTCACACTGCTCCCGCCGGACGTTATATTCGCTGCCGACCAGCCCACGCTTGACGTTAGAATTGATAATCATCACCGCCATTTCCGCAGGCATAGGCACCGCACGGGTTTGCAGGCTGCGACAGTCAATCAGCAGCGCGTGACCTTTTTCTCCAAGAGCGGAAATAAGCTGGTCCATAATGCCGCACTGGCAGCCGACGAACTGGTTTTCCGCCTGCTGGCCGTTGAGCGCCAGCGCGGTGCCGTCGAGCGGCAACTGATAGAGCGACTGAAAGGCCTTGCCGACGGCGACCTCCAGCGATGCCGACGAACTCAGGCCCGCGCCCTGAGGCACGTTGCCGCTGATAACCAGATCGGCGCCGTTGAATCCCGGCGAGCGCTGTTGAAGGTAGAGCACGACGCCGCGTACATAGCTGGTCCATATAAAGTTGGCCCGCATAGACTCGGCATGGGGTTCAATGGGTTGCGTCAGGGAAAAGCTGTCCTGCTGATTCTGATAGTCGGCGGCAATAACGCGTACGATGTGGTCGTCACGGGGCGAGGCGCAGATAACGGTCTGGTAGTCGATGGCGCAGGGCAAAACGAAGCCGTCGTTATAATCGGTATGTTCGCCGATAAGGTTGACTCTACCCGGCGCCTGAACGCTCAGGGCAGGGGAAAAGCCAAAGGTATTCTGAAACAGGGACCGGGTGCGGGCAACGAGCGCGTTCATGACAAACTCCTGATTCACTGTAGTTTATCTAGTGTAGCATCAGAAATTTCTCAGTTCTTTGTGCTAATTAACGGAATAGCAGGTTGGGTATTGCTGAAGTTATTTTGAGGCGGTGCCCTTTTAGCCAAAACGGGCCTCTATGGCCCGCTTTGATATATGGCCGTTGGCAGGTTATTCGCCCGCTAAGGCGCGTGGGAACAGCACGTTGTTTTCCAGACTGATGTGGTTCATCAGGTCATCGGTCAGCTCGTTGATGCCGTTATAAAGCGCTTTCCACGTCGTACAGGCTTCCGGCGGCGGCGTCACATTATTGGTGACGTGCCTGATGACTTCCAGCAGCTCGCCCGCCTCGTCGTGTTCGCTTTCCATGACCGAGATCGGGCCTGCGGCCTGGCTACCCATGCCCTGTTTAATCATAGGGAACAGAATGCGCTCTTCTTTCATCATGTGGCTGCTAAGCTCATCGTGCAGCATGGTGAGGTACTTCGTCAGGCCGCGCGGCGCGTTAGGATTGTCGGCATAGACGCGCTCGACTTTGGCCGCCTGCAGCATCAGTTCGGGAAGCTGTTCGCGATGGCGATCGTGATAGCGCACGATGATGCGGTCGATAATGTCGCCCAGCGGCGCGCTTTGCCAGTCTTTTTCCGGCGCTTCGGTAGACAGTGCGGCAAGCTCGGCCTCTATGGCGTCAAGGTCGAGCTCTTTTTTGGTCGCGGCGCGAAGCAGCGTTTGCTTGCCGCCGCAGCAAAAGTCGAGATTGTACTTACGAAATAGCGCAGAAGCGCGAGGAATGCTCAGGGCCAGTTCACCCAGCGGACGATCGCGAAAAGCCATCATAGTTGCCTCTCTCTATAGAATATAAATTGCATTTTAAATGCATCTTTAATAAAAGCCATAACCCATTCGGGTGAGGAAAGCATTTACAGGGAGAAGAGAAGCGCCTCCCACCAAGCGGGAGAGGCCGGAAAACCGTTATGACTCGGCGTAGTGAACGTCGCTCACGGCCCTAAGCCGCTCAGCCGCCTGCTCGGGCGTCAGGTCGCGCTGCGTTTCGGCCAGCATTTCATAACCGACCATGAATTTGCGCACGCTGGCGGAGCGCAACAGAGGCGGATAGAAATGAGCGTGCAGCTGCCAGTGGGCGTTGTCTTGACCGTTAAAGGGCGCACCGTGCCATCCCATCGAGTAGGGGAACGAGCAGGTGAACAGATTGTCGTAGCGGCTGGTGAGCTTTTTCAACGCTACGGCCAGATCGCTGCTTTGCTCTGCGCTAAGCTCCGTCATCTGGCGAACGTGGCGCTTAGGCAGTAGAAGCGTCTCAAACGGCCAGGCCGCCCAATAGGGAACCACGGCCAGCCAGTGGGCGGTTTCCACCACCGTACGGCTGCCGTCGGCCAGCTCGCGATTGACGTAGTCAAGCAGCATCGGCGAACCGTGCCGATTAAACCAGTCACGCTGCAGGCGGTCTTCCTGCTCGGCTTCGTTCGGTAAAAAATCGTTGGCCCACACCTGCCCGTGGGGATGCGGATTTGAGCAGCCCATCGCCGCGCCTTTGTTTTCAAATATCTGAACCCAGGGGTAATCGGCGCCGAGTTCGGTGAGCTGACGCCGCCAGGTGGCGACAATCTCTTCCAACGCGGGCAGAGAAAGTTCCGGCAGCGTCTTTCCGTGGTCGGGAGAAAAGCAGATAACCCGGCTGGTGCCGCGAACGCTTTGGTAGCGCAGCAAGGGGTCGCCTGACGATTCCGCCGTAGGCGTATTCGGCATCAGCGCCGCGAAGTCGTTGGTGAAAACGTAGGTTCCCCGATAGTCGGGATTGACGTCGCCGGTAACCCGTACGTTACCGGCGCAAAGATAGCATGAAGGATCGTGCGACGGCCGCTGGTGGGTATCGGGCGGCTCCTGCTGCCCTTGCCACGGGCGCTTCGCCCGATGGGGAGAGACCAGCACCCACTTATCGGCCAGCGGATTGTAGCGGCGATGCGGGTGATCTAACGGCGTGAACTTACCTTCTGCGTCATCATTCATCGGGATAGCCCTGAGGGTTATTGGACTGCCAGCGCCAGGTATCGACGCACATGTCGTCCAGGCTGCGCTTTACCCGCCAGCCCAGTTCATTGGCGGTTTTGGTCGCATCGGCGTAGAAGCAGGCGATATCGCCCGCTCGGCGGGGTGCGAAGCGATAGGGGATCGACTTACCGTAGGCGCGGCTGAAGGCGTTGACCACGTCAAGGACGCTGTAGCCAGTTCCCGCACCGAGGTTGTAAATATGGGTACCCGGACGATGGGTTAGCGCGTTGAGCGCGACGACGTGGCCATCGGCCACGTCAACGACGTGAATATAGTCGCGCACGCAGGTGCCGTCCGGCGTCGGGTAGTCGTTGCCGAAGATGGACAGGTATTCCCGACGGCCTACCGCGACCTGGGCGATAAACGGCATCAGGTTATTGGGGATGCCCTGAGGATCTTCACCTATCAGGCCTGAAGGGTGTGCGCCGACTGGGTTAAAGTAGCGCAGCAGCGAGATGCTCCAGTCCGGCTCGGCCTTTTGCAAGTCCTTAAGGCACTGCTCGACCATCAGCTTGCTTTGGCCGTAGGGGCTGGTGGGATAGCCTGTAGGCATGCTTTCTACATAAGGGACGCTCGGCTGCTCTCCGTAAACGGTTGCCGACGAGCTGAAGATGAAGTTTTTTACACCGGCTTTACGCATGGCCTTCACCAGCGTTAAAGAGCCGTGAATATTGTTCTCGTAATATTCCAACGGTTTTTGTACCGACTCGCCGACGGCCTTAAGGGCGGCAAAGTGAATAACGGCGTCGATAGCGTGATGGGCGAAAATATTTTCCAGCAGCGCCTCATCGCGAATATCACCCTGATAAAAAACGGGCTCTTGCCCTGTGAGCTGGGCGATGCGAGACAGAACGCTTCTCTTGCTGTTGCACAGGTTATCAATAACGATGGGCGAATGACCCGCCTCAATCAGCTGCACGCAGGTGTGGCTGCCGATGTAGCCCAAACCGCCGGTAATCAGTACATTCATGTTTCTATTCCAAAAGTAAAATCGGCTTAATAATAGCACAGCCGCTTAGCGGGAAGGTGACGGAGGTTAAAAAGTTGAAACGTTAAGGCGAAGGGCGATAGGCAGTGGAATCAACGAGATATAAAAACGCCCGCGGGTAGGCGGGCGCGTTCAGGGAATAATCAATTAGCGGTGTAGCCAGCCTTTAGTGACGGACTTGCTCTTGGTTTTAATGCTGTTTGGCGGCGTGACAAACAGGTAGTCGATGGAGCTATTCAGGCCGATGGCCTTGTATCCGGCCAGCTCGAACTCGTACGGCTCTTCGCTGGTGCTGCCGTAAACGACCGTTTCGAACACCAGCTGGCGGCTGCCGTTATTGATAAGCCAGGACTTATCCATTTTCTTTTCCGGCTCCATGCGAACGGTGGTTCCGTTTACCAGAGTGAAGTCGTTGGACATAATCAGGCCGTATTCGTCGACGCTGTTATCGTCGGTAACAACGTAAACGTGATTAACGAAGAAAAAGTAAACGCCGGCCAGCGCCACCAGCGCTAAGGCAGGGGCGCCTTTTTTCAGCTTGTCGTTTTTACGGAAAACGATAAACAGGGCAATAGCTGCGATAGCGGCAACAACGCCGAAAATGATATAGATGGTATTAATAGGAAACATAGAAAGCGTTTAATCCCTTAAAAAAGCCAATAACAAAAATTTTATTAAAACGAAACCGTCGGTAGTCACCCAGACTGCATACTTGAACTGTATAAAAGGCTCGGTCTTCCTTAACCGTTTCGGCGCCGAGTGTAGCAGTTTATACGGGGGAGCCAAAATCAGAGAGGATAAAAACGGAGCTAATTTTTTAGTTAGCTCCGATATTAAAACTATGACTTGAAAAATACGTCACTGGTAGTGATTTCTGCCATCGGGCGCAGCATATCCATACTTTGTTGATGAAGGTCTGCCGTCGCGGCGGCGCAAAGATCTTCCAGCACCGTGACGCGAAAGCCGAGGTCGTGCGCCTGACGGGCGGTGTTCTGGATAGCCATCGCCGAACTGACGCCCGCCAGCAGAACGTGGTCATAGCCTCTGTCCGTCAGCCAGGATAGCAGCGCATTGCCGGCAAAGGCGGATACGGCCTTTTTTACCACCACTTCATCCTGCGGCTGCACGTCGAGGCCTTCTACCCAGTCGCATCCGGGGTCGCTCAGGCGCAGGGCGCCGTTTTGCTTGGCCGCGTTGAACATTGGCGAATAGGGCGGAATATCGCTGTAGTCGTCGGCGAATCCGACCTTCACCCAAACGATAGGGATGGATTTGGCGCGGGCTGCGGCGACGGCAAGGTTGGTTTTCGCCACCACGTTCCGATCCTTCGTTTGCCCGGCGCTGCCGTTTGAACGGCCGCGTTCGCCGATGATTTCTTCAATGAGGTCGATAACGATGAGTGCACTAGACATGGCGTAATCTCTCTTGATGTAAAAATGCGTTTCTATAATTCGCTGAATACTTTCAATCGTTGATTCATATAATGGGCTATCTGCGCTTGGTTTTGCAGGCGCTCCACAACGCTCCAGCCCCAGTCCGCCAGGATAAGATCCCCCAGCGAAGCGAGCGCGTTGAGCGCCTCAATGCCTTTTTCCAACTCTTCTTGCGTATACGGAACCAGCATCAGCCACAGGTGGTGAATCACGTCGCCGTCGACGTCATAGAAAACGGAGATGTTTTCATTGTAGACGAAGGCGCCCGCGTTTTTACACTCTTCACGGTATGAGCTGTATCCGGTGAGAACGCGGTCATATTTTTTCAGAACGGGGCCAAGCGCCTGTTCAAGGCGCGTGACGGGAATTTTTCGCTCAGCCAGGCTGATGGGATTGTCTTCGCGAATAAATATATCCGTAAAGCCGTCACCGTCCCGGTGAGCTTCGCTAAACCCATCAATCTCGTCCATTTTATTTTTGCAGTATGTCAGGTTTTCGCATGGCAAAATCTCTATTTGGCAATAGTCGTCCTCGTGAAAAAAGGCCGCTTTTTCCATAAAACCGCTCCTTATTTTATTTTCGTTGTCAGGCCGCAGGGCATCGCAGCTGCTCGATTCCGTAGGCATAGCTGTTGCCCGTCGGGATAAAGCTCAATCGATGAGTGATGCAGGCGGGGGCGTCTTGTGCATGATGGGAGACGAACAGCAGCTGGCTTTTACCTTCCTGCATTAAAACGTCAATCCAGCGTCGCACCAGCTGGCGGTTCAGCGGATCGAGCCCTTGAAGCGGCTCGTCCAAAATCAGCAGCCTGGGGTGTTTCACCAGCGCGCGGGCGATGAGCGCCAGCCGCTGTTGCCCCCAGGAAAGCGAGTGAAACGGCGAGTCGGCGATGGCGTCAAAGCCAAGCAGCGTTAGCCAGCGCTGTGTGAGCTTTTGTTGAGTATCCGAAGTGGCCTGATAAACGCCGATCGAGTCCAGATAGCCCGACAGGATAACGTTGCGCACGCTGGCGCTGACCCGGTAATCCTGATGCAGGCTGCTGCTGACGTAGCCGATGTGCTTTTTGATGTCCCAAACGGTTTCGCCGCTGCCGCGCCGACGGCCAAACAGCGTCAGCTCATTACTGTATCCCTGCGGGTGATCGCCGGTAATGAGGCTTAACAGCGTCGATTTCCCCGCGCCGTTGGGGCCGACGATTTGCCAATGCTCCCCTTGATTAACCTGCCAGTTCAGCCCGTTGATAATCGCCCGGTCGTTATAGGTGACGATTCCGTTGTTGAGTTCAATCAGTGGTTCGTCGGGTGGGAAGGGCGCGGTTTCCTTTAACTCTGGCGGCGGGAGCTCAGTGCCCGCCAGCCGCTCGCTTTGCGCCAGCTGTTCAACCAGCGCTTCGGCGAGGATTTCACGCCGCAAGCCTGTTCTGACAAGCTGGCAGTCGGCCAAGATGCCGACGTGGCTGATGAAGTCGGGAATTTCATCAAAGCGATTAAGCACCAAAACGAGCGTAATGCCGCCGCGGGAAAGTTCGAACAGAAGCGCCGCCAGCTGTTGGCGCGACGTCACGTCCAGCCCGTCAAACGGCTCATCTAAAATCAGTAGATCAGGAGAGGATATTAGCGCTTGGCACAGCAGCGTTTTGCGGGTTTCTCCGGTGGAAAGATACTTAAAGCGCCTTTCGAGCAGGTGAGTAATGCCGAACGTTTCGGCGAGTTGCCGACAGGCATTCTCATCTCGATGATTCATTTGGATAATGTCGGCGGTCGTGCGGCCGGTGTCGTCTTCACCTTCGCTAAGCAGGTCGGTGTTGTTGCGCTGCCACTCTTCGGTAATCAACTTTTGCAGCTGTTCGAATGAAAGACGAACGATGTGCGTGAAGTCGGTTTCTCTTACGCCGCCGAGCAACGTAAGTTCATCAGAAAGCGCGCGCGCCAGAGCGGATTTTCCGCTGCCGTTGCTGCCAACGAATGCCCAGCTTTCGCCTTCCTTAAGGCAGATCGTTGGTAAAAGCAGAGTTTTGGTATCGCTTAGCCGAAAGTTTCCCTCTGAAATGGTGAGCTGTTTCATTATGTAGCCTTTCCTGACAATGTATATTCGACATCCTTCAAGCGGCCTCGAGGCATCTTGAGGGATGTCGACTATAGTAACGCTGCGGTTATTGTTATTTTTTAGTTATGACATTTTTCATCATGTCAAACATGCGCTAAAAATGCAGCAACATAACGTGCTGCCAGAATGGGATCCATGAACTGAAAAAAACGTCGGCCGCAGAAATATGCGGCCGACTTAAACGAAGCGGTGACAGAAGTCAGGCTAGCACAGCGTAGCGATAATAACGCTTTCCGCCTGGAAAGTGGCCCAGAGCGCCTGACCTTCCGTAAGCGCCAGCGCCTTTGCCCGTGGGTGGCTGACAGTGGAGCATAGGGTTTCTCCACCTTCCAGCGTTAACAGCACTTCGACGCGCCGCTCGCCTTCGGTAATGGATGCCACGCGCCCCGACAGGCAGTTGTCGGCATCTTTGACTTCAGCATTGTGAAGCTCGATGAGGGGCGCTTTTATCAACGCCAGCACCTCTTTGCCCTGAACGAGGCCGAGCCTTTTAATGCTTTGGTGAGTTAACGAGGCATACAGGCTCGTTTTCCCGTCGGCCAGCAAAACGCGCACGTATCCCGGCGGCGCGGACGTTTCTGCCGGGAGCACGGTACTGAAAAATTGATTGCGGGCGCTGGTCTGCAGCGAGAAGCGGGCGATGGCGCCCAGCAGGCTGTCTAAGGGAATGTCGTCATCCTGCAGGGCGTCAAACGCCTTTTGCTGAATTTTTTCCAACAGGCCGTAAAGCTGAAGCAGGCGTTTGCCGTAGGAGGTCAAATGGGCGCCGCCGCCGCCTTTTCCTCCCGTTGCGCGCTCAACCAGCAGGCTGTCGGTCAACTGGTTCATTTCATTAACGGCATCCCAGGCGCTTTTATAGCTGATGCCGGCCTGCTTGGCCCCTTGGCTTATCGAACCGGTATTGTCGATCTGCTTTAACAGCGTAATGCGTTTAGGATCGGCGAACAGGTGTCCCTGGAGCTTTAATGTCAGTAAAATTTCAGCATTCATCAGACAGGACCCGTATAAAATAGAAAGAAGTTATTGATAACCTTGCCATAGGAAGAGGGGAAGGAACAAGACGCCGTCCTTCACATTTTGATAAATGATACCATTAAGCGGCGTCGTAATGCGGAGAAATGTCACCGCACGGATAGCTGAAACTTGTCGATGGAAACGAAATAAACTGTGCTATCATTATCTACAAGTACGAATGCGGAAAGCGAAGGGCGCTTCCCAGATTTTGGTGGAAGAACGATGTTTGAATTATTGAAAAGCTTAGTAGTTGTGACCTGTCTGGTCCCCGTCGTTATGGCGATCATTCTAGGGCTTATTTACGCTTTCGGCGAGCTGTGCAACTTTATTTCCAGCTTTGGCCATAGCGAATAGCGATTGCATTTCGTTAGCAGTCCGTACCCTCTCTTTTAAAAAACCGGCGCGATTGAATAATATCGCGCCGGTTTTTTTATGTCCGCCGTTTTTATGTTTTTATCGTGAGTAACTCGACTGAGGCAATGACAAGCGAACAATAAGTCGCTATATTATCGATTACATATCGAATCGTTACTGCTTACTTCCTCTCTCATAAAAACGAGGCAACAATGAAAAAGACATTTAAGATGACGGCGTTTATCGCCTTGTTGGCCGCTGGCGTACTGAATTCTGCCGCGGCGGCGGAAAAAATCACCGTATTCGCGGCGGCGTCTTTAACCAATGCGCTGGATGAGATCGCAGCGAAATACCAGAAAGCGTCGGGCGTGGAAATTAAAGCCTCGTACGCCTCCTCTTCCACGCTCGCTCGTCAGATTGAGCAGGGCGCTCCCGCCGATATGTTTATCTCTGCCGATCAGCAGTGGATGGACTACGTGGCGGACAAAAAGCTGATTGAAGAAAAAAGCCGCGTAACGCTTCTGGGCAACGATCTGGTGTTGGTTGCGCCACTGAACAGCCAGTTGAAGCATGTTAACGTCAACAAAGTTACCGACTGGTCATCCCTGCTGAAGGACAGCAGGCTGGCAGTTGGCGATCCGGACCACGTACCGGCCGGTATTTATACCAAGCAGGCGCTGACCTATTTGGGCACCTGGGAGCAGCTGTCCCCGAAAATGGCCCGCGCCAATAACGTTCGCGCCGCTCTGGCTCTGGTTGAGCGGGAAGAAGCCCCGCTGGGCATCGTTTACGGTTCTGACGCTGTCGCCAGCCAGAAAGTGAAGGTAGTCGGCATTTTCCCTGAAGAAAGCCACCTGCCGGTTGAATACCCGATGGCGACGGTAAAAGGCCACTCAACGGCTGCGGTAGAGGCCTTTTCCAAGTATCTGGCGACGCCGGAAGCTTCAGAGGTGTTTACCCGTTACGGCTTTAGCCCGCGTAATAAATAATGCTCTCCGCCTATGAACTAGAAGCCCTGCTGCTGAGCCTGAAGGTGGCCGCAGTAGCGGTGGCCTTCAGCCTGCCTATCGGCATTATGGTCGCCTGGGTTTTGGCGCGCTGTCAGTTTCCCGGCAAGGCGCTCGTTGACAGCATTATTCATCTTCCGCTGGTGCTGCCTCCCGTGGTTATTGGCTATTTGTTGCTTATCGGCATGGGGCGTAAAGGCGTCATTGGCCAGTGGCTTTATGAATGGTTTGGCTTCAGCTTTACCTTTAGCTGGCGCGGCGCGGCCTTGGCGTCTGCGGTGATCGCCTTTCCCTTAATGGTTCGGGCGATTAGGCTGGCGCTTGAAGCGGTGGACGGTCGGCTGGAACAGGCGGCCAGAACGCTGGGCGCCGGCTTTTGGCGCGTGCTGTTCACCGTGACGCTTCCGCTGGCTTTTCCCGGTCTGCTTGCCGGCGTCGTGCTGGCTTTCGCCCGTTCGCTGGGCGAGTTCGGCGCGACGATCACCTTCGTTTCCAACATTCCCGGTGAGACGCGCACCATTCCTCTGGCGATGTATACGCTGATTGAAACGCCCGGCGCCGAGGGCGACGCGGCGCGGCTGTGCCTTATCGCTATTCTGCTCTCTCTGCTGTCGCTTCTGATGTCGGAGTGGCTGGCGCGCTGGAGCCAGCGGAGGCTTAAAAGCTAATGCTTAAACTTGATTTTAAACAGCAGCTGGGAGCGCTGGGGCTGGAAGTTTCCGTTGAGGTGCCAGCCAACGGCATTACTGCCGTTTTCGGCCTGTCAGGCGCGGGAAAGACCTCGCTGATTAACGCCGTGAGCGGCCTGACGAAGCCGGACAGCGGCGTCATTATGCTAAACGATCGTACGCTGGTTGACTGCGGGCGGGGCGTGTTTATACCGCCGGAGAAGCGACGCATCGGCTATGTGTTTCAGGAAGCGCGGCTGTTTCCTCACTACAGCATCCGCGGGAATTTGCAGTACGGAATGAAAGCGCAGATGCGCGGCCAGTTTGATAGCATTGTCGAGCTGTTGGGCATCGGCCACCTGCTTAAGCGTTTTCCGATGACGCTTTCCGGCGGGGAAAAGCAGCGGGTCGCTATTGGCCGCGCGCTGTTAACCGCGCCGGAGCTGCTGCTGATGGATGAACCTTTAGCCTCTCTTGACGTACCGCGTAAGCGTGAGCTGATCCCTTATCTGGAGCGGTTAGCGAAGGACGTCAATATTCCTATTCTGTACGTCACCCACAGCATGGAAGAGATCCTTCGGCTGGCCGAACAGGTGATCGTGCTGGACGCCGGCAAGGTGAGGGCCTCCGGTGAGCTGGAGGCCGTTTGGGCCAGCGACGCCATGCTTCCCTGGCTACAGCAAGAAGAGCAGAGCAGCGTGTGGAGCGTGACGCTGTCACGACAGCACAACGTCTATCCGATGAGCGCATTGGCGCTGGGTGATTATCATCTGTGGGTCAATCGGCTGGACGTGCCGACAGGGCAGCGGGTCAGGGTTCGCATCAGCGCGGCGGACGTCTCGCTCACGCTGAGCCTGCCTGAGCACAGCAGCATCCGCAATATCCTGCCTGCCGAGGTGGTTGAGCTGCATCCCTATGACGACAGGGTAGAAGTAAAGCTTATCGTCGGCCAGCATTTCTTATGGGCAAGGATCACGCCGTGGGCGCGCGACGAGCTGGGCATCGCCATTGGCCAGCGGCTGTTCGCCCAGATAAAAAGCGTCTCTATCAGCCGAGAGGTGTGGTAACAGGCCCGTATAGCGTTCCCTTAACCGCCTGGGCGGCTAAGGGAGCCGTTAGGCGGCCAGTACGTGTTTTCTGATCGTTTCTGCAATGCCCGGCGCTTCGTTTTCCGTCGTAACGACGTCGGCCGCGGCCTTTACTTCGTCGCTGCTGTTTCCCATTGCGACGCCCAAACCCGCCTGAGAAAGCATGCTGATGTCGTTAAGGTTGTCGCCAAAGGCGATGACGTTTTCCATCGACAGCCCCTGCGACGTTACCCATTCCCGCAGGCGGCTGCCCTTGCTGTTGCCTCCCTGCGCCATATCGATTTGGTTATGCCAAGAGCGCTCGCAGGTTAGCCCCAGCTCTTGTTCTATTTGCGCGCTGAATGTGGCCAGAAGCTCTGCGTCATCGCAGACGGTTGCGAACTTCCATACGTTGTCCGCCCGCTCGATAGCGGCCTCATAGCTTTCAACCTGCTCAATCGCAGGGCGCTGATGCTCGGGCAGCCGCCCGGCCCAAGCAAGCCAGCGGCCGATAGCCTCATCGTGGCGCTCGTACTGCATGGCGTTATCGACGTACAGCAGGCTGCGAATGGGAAGGTCGCGAATCCGCTTGGCTACGTGAAGCGCCTGCGCTTTAGTCAGCGGCGTGCCGGAGAGCACCCTTTGGCTTTGATAGTGGTAGGCATACGTACCGTTGCAGCAGATAGCGGGCGTATCCAGCGCCAGCGCCTGATAAAAAGGATGAATGGCAACGTGGTGACGCCCCGTGGCGATGACCACCTTAACGCCCTGACGGCGGGCCTCGGCCAGTGCGCTAAGGGATTCGGGTAAAATCTGTTTTTGCGAGGTAAGCAGCGTGCCGTCTAGATCAAGAGCAATAATTTGATATTTCATCGTTTATCACAGGGCTGGATTGAATGGTAAGAAATGTCCCCATTCGAACACAAAATGGCCGGGCGATCAAAAGATCTGCATACCCTGTCGACAGATAGACGCAATAAGGCCGCTTCGTTGCTCTCCCTTATGGAAGATACTGCGCAATCCGCTGGTTTTTTTATGCGTTCTTTTTGGCGAAAACAGCACAAAAATTTTTTTGTTTGCGGCATTTTTTCTGCGCAAATCAAAGGGGAGGCGATCGCAATGTTGCAGTATTAGTAGGAAAATTTTACTTATCCACTATTCCTGTGGATAACCTTGTGTATTAACGTTAGAAAAATGACTTCAGGCTAGCTGGAATGCGGCTTTTTATGTTTTTGACTGGATTATCATCATTCATTGAAATTCATTTATTATCAATAAATTAATTAAAATCAAGAGGGCCATCGTCCGCACCTTTCATCATTGTTCTGCGTTTGCAGGAAAAATTCCAGAAAACAAAATGTCAATCGCTTTCTGGGGATAAAATAGATTTTTGTTGCTTGACGAATCGCGTTTAGCGTGTCCCTAAACGATGAAGATAATATGCACGCAACAATGAACAAAACGAATGGGTGGGAGGTGGTTTCGCGCTGTTTAAATATACAGTATAATGGCGATGGTAAAAAGTCCTTCTGGTTCACATAATAGAAACTATGATTTCTAACCGTCGGTCATTAACGATGAGAGCAGGTAGTCATTAACCATGAGCAAAACATTTAAGCTGCATTCGGCGTTTGCGCCCGCGGGCGATCAGCCGGAAGCGATCCGCCGCCTGTCTGAAGGTCTGGAAGACGGCCTTGCGCACCAAACTTTGCTGGGTGTGACCGGCTCCGGCAAAACGTTCACCATTGCTAACGTTATTGCCCAGCTTGAACGTCCTACTATGATTTTGGCGCCTAACAAAACGCTGGCGGCTCAGCTCTATGGCGAAATGAAGGCCTTTTTTCCGGAAAACGCCGTCGAATATTTCGTCTCGTACTACGACTACTATCAGCCGGAAGCTTATGTGCCCAGCTCCGACACCTTTATCGAAAAAGACGCCTCCATCAACGAACACATCGAACAGATGCGGCTGTCGGCCACCAAAGCGCTGCTGGAGCGGCGGGACGTCGTACTGGTTGCGTCGGTATCGGCAATTTACGGTCTGGGTGACCCCGACGCCTATCTGAAAATGATGCTGCACCTGACGCGGGGCATGATTATCGATCAGAGGGCGATCCTTCAGCGCCTTGCTGAGCTTCAATACACGCGTAACGATCAGGTCTTCCAGCGCAGCACCTTCCGCGTGCGCGGCGAGGTGATTGATATTTTTCCCGCCGAATCGGATGAGTACGCGTTGCGCATTGAGCTGTTTGACGACGAGGTTGAACGCCTGTCGCTGTTTGACCCGCTGACCGGGCAGGTTCAGCAGGTGGTGCCGCGCTTTACCATTTATCCGAAGACCCACTACGTCACGCCGCGCGAGCGCATCCTTGAGGCTATTGAGGGCATCAAGGAAGAGCTCGCCTCTCGCCGCAGAGTGCTGTTGGCTAACGACAAGCTGGTGGAAGAGCAGCGCCTGTCGCAGCGCACTCAGTTTGATATTGAAATGATGAACGAGCTCGGCTACTGCTCGGGCATTGAAAACTACTCCCGCTATCTTTCCGGGCGCAAAGAAGGGGAACCGCCTCCGACGCTGTTTGATTACCTGCCGCCGGACGGCCTGCTGGTCATCGACGAATCCCACGTAACGGTGCCGCAGATTGGCGGTATGTACCGAGGCGATCGGGCGCGGAAAGAGACGCTGGTGGAGTACGGCTTTCGCCTGCCGTCCGCATTGGACAACCGCCCGCTGCGCTTTGAAGAGTTCGAACAGCTGGCCCCGCAGACGATTTACGTCTCGGCGACGCCGGGCAACTACGAGCTGGACAAATCGGGCGGCGAGGTTATCGATCAGGTGGTGCGCCCGACCGGCCTGCTGGATCCTGAAATTGAAGTTCGCCCGGTGGCGACGCAGGTGGACGATCTGCTGTCGGAAATTCGCCTGCGCGCGGAGAAGAACGAGCGGGTGCTGGTGACGACGCTCACCAAGCGAATGGCGGAAGACCTGACCGAGTATCTGGAAGAACACGGCGAACGGGTGCGCTACCTGCACTCGGATATCGATACCGTCGAGCGGGTCGAGATTATTCGCGATTTGCGTCTGGGCGAGTTTGACGTGCTGGTCGGGATTAACCTGCTGCGAGAGGGGCTGGACATGCCGGAAGTCTCGCTGGTAGCGATTCTGGACGCCGATAAGGAGGGCTTCCTGCGCTCCGAGCGGTCGCTTATTCAGACCATCGGTCGCGCCGCGCGCAACCTCAACGGCAAGGCAATCCTTTACGGCGACAGGATAACCAACTCAATGGCGAAGGCGATTGAAGAAACCGAACGCCGCCGGGCGAAACAGATGGCCTATAACGAGGAGAACGGCATCGTTCCTCAGGGGCTGAATAAGTCGGTCGACGACATCCTAGAGCTGGGGCAGGGATTAGGAACCTTGAAGCACAGCAAGGGGCGCGGCAAGAAGCGAGCGGCGGAACCGACCGCAGACTATCAGGCGCTTACGCCGCAGGCGTTGGACAAAAAGATCCGCGAGCTGGAAGGGCAGATGTATCAGCACGCGCAAAACCTGGAATTCGAAGAGGCGGCGCAGGTTCGCGACGAGCTTCAGCGCCTGCGCGAGCAGTTTATCGCGCAGTCGTAGGGGGCGTTCTTCTAATTGGCAAGAGGCGACGTTGGTCGCCTCTTTGTTTTTCAGCCTGTACGCCTCTGGCCGCTAGCGGAAGTGCCTGAATCCTCCCATATGGCCGTGAAATCCCTGACCGTAGTTGCTGCGGTCAAAACCGTGCAGGTTTTGCAGGCGTTCTCCATTGCCGGAGAGGCGGGGGGCCGTGCCGCTAACGGCAGGGCGAGAGCCGATATCGCGGTGGATCTGTCCTCGCGGCGCGGCGCCTGCCGTCGTATTAGCTGAATTTTGACGCATGGTCTGAAAGTTGTTGCGCACCTGGGTTCGCTGATCGCCTCGGCTACGCGCCAGCTGGTCCTGATGGATACCTGAGCCGGAGGGTGGGGTTACGCTTTTAAACTGACCGTCGGATTGCATCTGCTGCCAGCCGTTGTCTCGGTTATAGCGATAGACGTTGCCGTCTTTGCCCGCATAGATGCCGCCGTCGGTATGCACCACGCCGCCGTGAGTCACCTCGCCCGTGTCGGCGTTATAGTGCACGTAGCCAGAGCCGTGTGCATCGCCCCCGGGGCCTCGGCTATTGAATGCGCCAGCGGCCGTCGCGCCTTCATCGCTTCTCGTTGCGCGATTAACGCTGTCGGTGACCCGGCCCGTACGGGTATTGACCGAGGTTTTAGCGCCGCCGGCGATGCCGTTGCCGGTATCGGGGTTAAAGGCCGCGCCTCCGGTAGCCGCGACGGCGCGACCCGTTTGCGGATTGTAGCGAACGCCGCCGGCTGCGGCGGAATGAACGCCGGTATAGTCGTTCACGTTGCGCCCGGCATAGCCGTAGCCGTGCCCGCCGGTAACGTCATTGTGGAAACTGCCCCTCACGCCGGTGCCATAATTCCCGCTCCAGGGATCGGACCAGGAGACGCGGGTGCCCTGCGCAACGGTGTTTCCCCATCTGGCATAGACGTTATTAACGGCAATAGAAGGGCCATCGTGCCACCAGTCCGGCGGATCGTCATACCACGGTCCCCAGTAAGGGCCGTACCAGGCTGAAGCCCAGGCCATTCCAGAGATAAAGCCGAAGGTCCAGCCGACGTAAGGATCGTAGCCAAAGGCCGCGTTATAGCCGTAGGTGGTCGGGCAGCTATACCAAACGTTGCCGACCCAGGCGTTACAGGGATAGCCGCCACCGTAAACCACCACGCCGTTGCTGACGACGGTGCCGTAATAGCCGGAGGTATAGCCAACGTAGACCACGCTGTCCGTATGGCCGTAGACGTGGACATAAGTCACGTAGTGAACGGGAGAAGAAACGGGGATTGCGTAGATTTCTGCCGGAACGGAAAGCGCTACGCGCCACGGGCCGCTGGGGGAGTCAGCGGTAAACCATACGGCGTTTTGCAGCGCGTAGTAGAGGTTCGGCTTTATCTCAATCACCGGCAGGGCGCTGTTGACCGCATAAGAGAGCGTCGTGCTTTCAATCGGCTTAAAGACCGGTTTGCCTCCGTCATAGCTTACCGTAAGCTTCGCCTTTGCTCTGTCGACGCTGGCGGTTTGGGGGATTGCGTTAGCTATCAGAGATTCTTTGGCTTCCGGCGTACCGGGGATTGATGCCAATACGGCGCCCTTGGGGCTATCGGACGGAATGTGAGCAAAGTCCTCCGGCAGCTTGTCGCCGGGAACATAGCTCCACGGCCCCTGTGTTGAGGTAGCGGTAAACCAGCGGCCGGACAGCAGAACAAACCAGGCGTTGTCGGCGTTGGCGTCAATAAAAACGTCGGCGTTGGTGTTGCTGACGTACATCAGCTTGGTGCCCTCTATCGGTAAGAACTGCGGTTCACCTTCCACTTCTATCAGCTCGGTAGGGTGGGTTGCCGCATAGACGGTAGGGTATTTCCCTTCCGCCAGCCGACGCTTCATTTCGTCGCCGGGGTTGGGCATTACGTCCACGAGATGTGACTTGACCGCCTCGTTCATCGCGCTCTCTACGCCGGAAGGAACCTGGCTGATTGACTGCCAGGGGCCATTTAGCGCAGGCGCATTCATCCATACGTTAGCGAAGCGCAGATACCATCGACCGTCTTTTACCAGCAGGAGTGAGCGGGTGTTGATAACGCGCGATACGCCTTCAGACGCCGTGGCTTTAAGTACCGGATCGCCGTCAACAAGCACCAGTAGGGCGGGCGTAAAGGAAAATTGGACGTGCGGCGGCTCGTTGTTAACGGCGGCGCCGGCCTGCTTGTTTTCCGCCTGGCTGATAGCCAAAGAGGCCTCTAGCTGATCTAAATTCACCGTAAGGGCTTCGCGCGGCAGAGCGCTTTTCATTATTTCTAAGTAGCGGGCGCTGTCTTCCGCCGCCGTTGGAAAATTGACTTTATCCAACGTTATGTCGCTTAAGCGTGCGGTACGCGCCAGCGTGTCCGTTTCAATTCGAGCGGAGAACCAGGCCACGCCATAGCGGGCCGGCGTTGCCTTTCCCTTGTTTTTATTCGACGCTTTTTTATCTGCTTCGCCGTTGCTGTCAATGGATACCGCCAGTCGCCCGGTTAAGCGGTCGCCTTCTAAATTATCCAATTGGGGCTGATAAAACGTGACGGTGTTTCCTTCAATGACGTATTTGTGGGGCCAGGGTGATTCTTTTCCGGGCGGGGTTGCCGCTTGCGTATCGGTTGCCGCCCAGCTTTCGGTCACTGGAATAGCGGTCAGCGAGCCGGTCAGCAGGGCTGCGCAAAAAAGAATAAAGGGAGATGTTTTCATCATCGGCTCTCTTTAGCAGACGGATATTACTTAAGCTTAGGAGGGAGTGCATTAAGGCGCTAGCCAGAGGGTATCTTGCATACTTATTTGTCGATGAGTTTGGCAAGAAGTGGCTTTGTCGTTCGACGTACTGCATTTTCCGCGTTAGCCGCACATGGCTTACCGAATTGGTAATATTCTATGATGAAGAGGCGATGCCCGTTCTTTCTTCGCTTATGAGCAATTTGGCCTGAATGACTGTTTTTCTTCATGCTTTTTGGAAAGTCTTTTTTTAAGTAATATTGTAACAAAGTGTGAATTTGTGGTGGTTTTTTGAGCGCTTTGGACGATTGTCCATTGGTTTTTATTGATTTTCTCCTATTTTCTATAAAATGATCCATTTCGATTTTTATAAAGCGTTGTATTTTTCGCGGGTTTAGATTAGATATCTTTACCCGCAAAAGCGGTGTTTCCTTCGGGTGGTAAAAATATTGCTACGCATTATTGTTAATAAGAACTATTGGCGTTTAGATTTCTCTTATTAATCATAATGATCTTATTTTTGTTCTTCTCTTCATTAGGTTGGGTTTTTGTTTAATATGTATTTAGTTGTTATTTGTTGTATTGCTATATGAGTTGCTTTGTGTTTGTTATTTAAAATATATATATTGATTTTGTGTTTTTATTTCCAAATTTAATTTTTATTTTATCTTTGTTTTTTATTTTTTGTCTATTTGTTATTTTAAATTAATTTTATCCATATATTTCAGTTTGTTAGTTATTTTTAATTTCAATTTTAAATGGGTTGTTGGATTTTTTGATTGATAGTAAAAAATTATTGTTTTTCTGTTTTTGATAGTTTTTTGTGACTTGTTTAATTAATGCGTCTGCCTAATTATCTGCTCGTAGATGTGTGATTTACCAAAACTTCTTATGATGCTCAAAAGAAAGAGTTTTAATTCCTGTTTTTATAATAATGGGGTGGGGCTCTTTGGTTTAAATAGCTTTGAGGCGTTTTCCATTAATACTTTTAATTAAGAAGTGGGTTTTCAAATTAATTTCAATTGTAAATCAATTGGATTAAAAAAATTAACTTAACGGAAATAAAGGATTTTTTAAATCAAGGAGCGGGATCGTGAATAAAATTTATAGAATTATATGGAATCACTCTCTCGGACAATGGGTTGTCGCTTCAGAATTTAGCCGAGGCAAGAAAAAGTCTGCATTATCTGCATTAAAAACCGCGTTGTGCTGTGGCGTTATCGCCGCTTCGCTACCTATCGGGAATGCGTGCGCTGCCGACTACACGTTAACCATCACCAATCAACAAACGTTCAATACGCCGCTGTTACTCACGGGCATTCCCGCGACGCCCTCTGGTTTACTGATCAATGGTGCGGGCGATGCGACGTTTAACGCGCCTCTAACGGTATCAACGTCGGGCGCTTCGGCCTATGCAGTGGCCATTGAGGGGCCAAATGCAATTCTGACGATTAATCAAAATGCCTCACAGAGAAATTTGCTGGAAACGACGGGGATAGGATCGTTTGGCGTTTCGGTAAAAGACGGCGTTCTTAAGCTTTATAATACCGACGTGGTGACTTCCGGCGGCGGAGCGGTGGGCGTTAGCGTCAACGCAGGAAAGGCTACTCTGACGGATGTCTCCATTAAAGCTAACTATTCCGGCACCTCCGCCGAGGGTGCGCTTGCGACTAAGGGTCTGTTGGTGAACAACGGCGGCGAAGCAACGGTGACCGGAGGCGAGATTTCTACCGCGCACTGGTACAGCGACGCAGTAGGGATTGGCGGTTCCGGAGCAACTCAGGCTTCTCACGTTTCCATTACCGATACCGCAATTTCAACGTCGGGCGCTTCTGCGGCGTCAGGCGTACGCCTTTATGACGGCCTTTCCTCCTTTGAAATGAAGGGTGGAAGCATAACGACGACCGGCGCCGGCCAGTCGGCGGGCGTCATCAGCGACGTCGCGGGAAATCGGGTCAGCATCGACGGCACGATTATCCGAGTGAGTGGGGATACTTCTCGAGGCGTTTCCGTGAGCGGAGATGTAACGATTAAAAACGCGGATATTAAAACAACCGGCGCCAGCGGCTATGGCATCTTCTCTGGCAGCGGTTCGCTTAACGTTAGCAATACGAAAATCGAAACGGGAAAAAACGCCATTATCGGCGGGAAACATAACGCTTCGGCCATTTATATCGGGCCAAACGTCCAAACAACGCTGGACAACGTAGAGCTTATTACCAACGGTAAAAACTCGCACGGCGTATGGATAAACGGCACGGCTCCCGGCACGGCGAAGACGGTAGTGACCAACAGCGAATTCAACATGAAAAACGCGGATTCCTACGGTTTTGCCTTGTTCTATGGCAACGTGGAAGTTTCCGATAGCCAGATTACGATAAACTCAACCGGAGGCGGTGGTATTTATGCCACGAACCGTTCTTCGGCCGTGGCGGACAACGTGACCGTTGTCACCAAAGGCGCCTCATCTCACGGCGTTTATGCCAGCTCAAACTCAAGCGTAAACGTTAAAAATTCCGAGGTAACAACGACAGGAAAAGGCGCGTTTGGCGTTTATGCCTCCACAGCGAGTTCTGCCGTGCTTGACGGCGTGGACGTCACCGTAAGCGGAGCCGGCGCGACGGGAAGCCGCGCCGGTGGCGTTGTCGCTAATGGAAGCGGAACAACGGTTTCGACGAAGGGCGGTACGATTACGGTAAGCAGCAATAGCGCAGACGGCGTACGGGCCGAGGCCAGCGCTTCCGCCGTGCTGCGCGGGGGCACGGTAAAAGCCACCGGCGACGATAGCTCTGCGGTTCGTGCAAACGGCGTTGATTCGTCCATTGAGGCCGTTGGCTCGACGTTAGAAACGGCGGGCAGCAACGCGTTCGCCGTTACGGCGATTAACGCGGGTCAGGTGAAACTGGATGGCGCTATCGTCAACACGCAGGGCAATTCGGCTCACGGCGCGGCTGTTTTAGGCGACGGCAGCGCCATTGAGGGCCGCAATCTGTCAGTTGCGACCTATGGTTCAGATGCCGCAGGCATTTTTATCCACGATGCAAGCCTGAGCGCCGGGAAAGTGAACCTAACGGATTCAGCGGTAAACAGCGCTCAGTCTGACGGCGTATTAGTTTCCTCCTCCGTGGGAGATATAACCCTGACGAACGCCAGCGTTAGCGGTAGCGCCAACGCTCTGAACGCCATGGATAATGCGCTGGTTACGCTGACGGCCAAAGGCTCGACCCTTAAGGGCGACCTTCTGACGTCCACTGACAGTACCGCTAACGTCGATTTAAGCGCTCGTTCTTTGCTAAACGGCGCGGCGCACGGCGTAACGTCTCTGCGTATGGACGATAGCCTGTGGCAAATGACCGCCGATTCTGACGTTGACAAGTTCGTTATCAACAGCGCTTCCGTCGTGTTTAATCCGCCGGCCCCCGGCGCATTTAAAACGCTGAAGATCAATACGCTGTCGGGTAACGGCGGTTCGTTTGTGCTTAATACCGTGCTCAACGAAGGCGGTATTAATACACAGACCGATAAAGTCCACGTCACCACCGGCGCGAGCGGCGATCACGTACTTATTATTAAAAATGCGGGAGGCATGGGCGCGCTTACCGTTGGCGACGGCATCGAAGTTGTTCAAATTGATGGCGCTTCCAGCGTTGGTTTTACGCTGGGCAATACGGTCAGCGCGGGCGCCTATGAGTACCTGCTGTATCAGGGGGGCGCCGCCGATGCGGATAACTGGTATTTGCGCTCTTTCTATCAGGCGCCCTCGGTGCCGGATCCAGATGCTGAGCCAACGCCAGCGGAAAACGTTATCTATCGCCCCGAGGTTGCGGGCTATGTAGCGGCGCCGTATCTAAACCAGCAGTACGGTTTTGACATCATAGGCACTTACCACGAGCGGGTCGGCGACACCGTTATTCGTCGCGGGGACCAAAGCTGGGCCAGGATGGGCGGCCAGCACAGAACGAACGACGCCGATCGCTTTAGCTATAAAAGCGACAGCTGGTTTGTTCAGTTTGGCCACGACCTGTATCAAGACGTGAGCGCTGAGGGCACTCAGATTAATGCGGGCGTCATGGCGACGCTTGGCTCTCAGGATACCGATGCCCAGGATCGCACGCGTTCGCTCGACGCCAGGCTGTCTCGCGATACCGGCTCTGTGGTCAGCGACGGATACAGCCTTGGCGGATACTATACCCGCATGGCGCAAGACGGCGGCTATCTCGATCTGGTGGGGCAGGGAACGTTCTATCACAATAAGTATAAAAGCGATCGCGACGCTACGCAGAACGGCTACGGCATCGTAGCGTCAGCCGAGGTTGGCAAGCCGTTCGCTCTGGGTGGCAATATGTCGCTGGAACCACAGCTTCAGCTGATGTATCAGTATCTGTCATTGAAGGATTTTGACGATGACGTTGGCGACGTAGACGGCGTCTCCGCCCATGCTGGGTTAGCCAGAGGCGGCCTGCGTTTAAGTTACGACGCGACGACGGTCAAGCCCTATGTTCTTATGGACGTCGTGCAGCGCTTGGGGGCAGATACGGCGGTGAACGTCGGCGGTACTAACATAAGCGCTGATCTCACCGACGCCTGGTGGCAAACCGGCGCGGGCGTGAGCGTTCAACTGGCGGAAGATACTCAGGTGTACGCAGACGCTAAATACCAGCGAGGCTTTGACGGCAATATGGAGGGCTACGGAGGTCGCCTGGGGATTAAAGTGAGCTTCTGATTGGCGTTAAACCTAACGACGCCGGGTACGCCATTACGCACCCGGCGTTTTTCATATCGCCTGCGCATCCGGATAAATACGCCGGCACGATACTCAGGTGACTCTGAGGCGCCGCGCTGTTACTATGACGCCCCTTACTGCGGCAAATATTATGATACGAGTACATGCACTCTAACGATCCTCTGCACGGCATTACGCTTGAACGTCTGCTTACCGAACTGGTTGAACGACACGGCTGGGCGTTTTTAGCGGACCAGGTAAACATCAACTGTTTCAAAAACGACCCTAGCGTCAAATCCAGCCTGAAGTTCCTGCGCCGTACGCCGTGGGCGCGCAAGCAGGTTGAGGAACTTTATCTGTCCCTGCTCGAAAAGCGCGATGACGATGTTGAGAATCCGTGGGGGAAATGGGGGGAGTAGCCTTTAGCCAGCGTAAGCGGCTAAAACCCATTTTGGCGCTATTTTATAAACACGGTTGTTGCTTCTCGGGGGATTGGTAACCCGACTTTCTATATTTGGTATCTCTCTATCAGCGCCCAATCTTTCTTGTTTATGGGGGCTAGGGGCTTCTCTTCGTTCTCCACGCGTGCCAGAGGACTATACTTATTCTATTCACACCCAATTCGTGTCATGGTTAACGTTTGTTTATGGAATAGATGTCTTGCATCTGGAGGGAGAGTAATGATGAGATCGCCACGATTTTTACGTTCCGCTTTAGCCGTCGGCCTTGTTTTATCCATGGCGGGATGCGCTTCTAATATTTCTTCTGATTCCTATAAAGAAGGGCAGGTCGGGCAGGCGAGTCGGACGCTGGCCGGCGTGATTGTCAGCTCGCGGGTTGTCGACGTCGAGGGCAACAGCAGCGTAGGCGGGCTGGTGGGCTCAGCCGCGGGCGGCGTTGCTGGTTCCGCCATTGGCGGCGGTTTCAGGGCTAACGCGCTGGGGGCTATCGGCGGCGCTTTGCTTGGCGGCATGCTCGGCTCTTCGGTGGAAAAAGGCGCGTCCAAGCAGCAGGCGATTGAGTATGTAATCCAGACCGACAGCAACGGGCTTATCACCGTCGCGCAGGGCACGGATCAGCCGCTGGCCGTTGGGCAGCGCGTGCTGGTAATTGAGGGGAAACAGGCTAGAGTGATCGCCGATACGCGGCCTGACGCGCAGAAATAATCGATGACCTGTCTTCATAGGCGGCTTTTACCGTTTGGAAAAGCCGCTTTTTTATTCGTTTTTAGTCGCTAAACTTTTCCAGCATACGCTCCAGCGCGTTGCGCAGCATATCGCGATCGTGGCGATAGGGGATGTCTTCCGCCTCCAGCGACTGCTGGACGATCGCCTTATCGGTGATATCCATAGTTGGAGTATGCGGCCCGACGATGATGCCGTCTATTTTTCGCCCGCCGAGCGTTTGTTCGATAAAGCTCATCTTCTGCTTGAGGTTGAGCGACGCAGCGGCCGGGCTTAGCTCTTTCGCCAGATTGCCGATGTAGACGATTTTTGCCTTGCTGTGACGCAGCGCATCGGCCAAATCGGCCAACAGCAAGGGGGGAAGCAGGCTGGCCATAAAGCTGCCTGGGCCAATCAGGATAAGCTCGGCTTTGCTAACGGCGATGATGGCTTCCAGAGTCGCGCTCACCGCTGGCTCAAGCCACAGCCTTTCCGGCATTTGGTGAAGGCCATCAACGCTGACCTCGCCGTAGACCACGTTGCCTTCGACGTCCTTGGCCGCCAGATCGACCGGGTGCTCCGACATGGGAATGATGTAGGCGTCGACCTTGAGCAGATTGCGGATAAGATTAATGGCGTCCAGAGGTCTGACGCTCAGGTTGTCCAGCGCTTTGAGCATCAGATTGCCCAGGTTATGCCCGGCCAGTTCGCCGCTGCCCGAGAAGCGATATTCAAACATGGCGGATGCGATGCTCGGTTCGGTAATGAGCTGATTAAGGCAGTTGCGCGTATCGCCCCAGGCGATGCCGCCTTCAGACTTTCGGATCCGTCCGGTAGAACCGCCGTTATCGGTTGTCGTCACGATGCCGGTAAGTCTGGAGCCTAGAGATGAAAGCGCCGACATAACGCGGCCAAGGCCGTGTCCTCCGCCAAGGGCGACAACGTGCTCCAGAGAGCCTAACGTGCGGTTACGCATAAGATTCCTTTTAAAAGCCCGGTTTCGCGGCATAAGTTACCCGATTTTTTCAAAAAAGGCGAAATCTCCGTTGCGTTGCTTGATGTTTATCAAGCTTGACCTGCGTCAATCACTTGGCGGAGGATTTTCAGTATGGTTCTCACAATTGGTAAAGAATAAACGTTATATAAATTATTGCATAACGATAATTTGTTCTGGAAAAGGGCTATTTTAGCCGTTAGTATTAGTGAAATAGGCGGCAACCGTCCGCTTATAAACAAGAAATGAAACTCTGAGCTGCTCCGACCTAAGTCGACTCGATATGGTGCTGCAGCCGTGGCTTTAAGTCACCAGGGTGTAAGGTAGAAATGCCTGCGCCTCCCGAATTGGAAAGGTGTTTTATGCTATCTCAACTGACCGATGCTTTCGATCGCAAGTTCTATTATCTGCGGCTGTCGATTACCGACGTCTGCAACTTCCGCTGTACGTACTGCCTGCCCGACGGCTATAAGCCTCATGACAACACGCGCTTCCTGTCTTTGGACGAGATTCGACGCGTCGGCCGAGCGTTCGCCGAACTCGGTACGGATAAAATCCGGCTAACCGGCGGCGAACCCACCCTGCGCCGCGACTTTGTCGACGTGATTGCCGCGCTGCGCGACAACCCGGCTATCCGCCAGCTTGCGGTAACGACCAACGGCTACCGCATGGCCAGAGACGTGGAAAGCTGGAAAGCGGCGGGGCTGACCTCCATCAACGTCAGCGTCGACAGTCTGGATGCGCGTCAGTTTCACGCCATCACCGGCCAAGACAAGTTCCGCCAAGTGATGGACGGCATCGACGCCGGCTTTGCCGCCGGCTTCAAGAAGATCAAAGTCAACACCGTGCTGATGCGCGACGTTAACGACGCCTCGCTGTCAACCTTCCTTGAGTGGATCCGCATACGGCCGATCCAGCTGCGCTTTATTGAGCTGATGGAAACGGGTGAGGGCTCATCGCTCTTTCGCCAGCATCACGTTTCCGGTGAAGTCATTCGTCGTCAACTGCTGGCCAGCGGCTGGCAGCAGGCGGAACGCAGCCATAGCGACGGCCCGGCGCAGGTGTTTACCCATCCCGACTACCAGGGAGAAATCGGCCTCATCATGCCTTATGAGAAAGATTTCTGCCTGAGCTGCAATCGCCTTCGCGTCTCCGCCGTCGGCAACCTTCACCTTTGCCTGTTTGGCGAGCAGGGCATTTCGTTGCGCGATCTGCTGGCCGACGACGCTCAGCTGGACGATTTAAAAGATCGCATACAGGAAAAACTGCTGATGAAAAAGCAGACCCACTTCCTGCATCAGGGCAACAGCGGCATTACGCAAAACCTGTCATTTATCGGCGGCTAAACGCCGACGGGCGGGCCGCATTCTCGGCCCGAACTGCGATACAAGAACGATAAGGAGTCTTTATGGGACACGCAGCCAGCGAATTTATTCCGGTTTCTCTTGCGGTACTGACCGTTTCCGACTCTCGTGGAGAGGCTGAGGATACCTCCGGCCACTATCTGGTTGAAGCGGCGCAGAGCGCCGGGCACAAGGTTGCCGACAAGCGCATTGTCAAAGACGATATTTACCAGATCCGCGCCGTGGTGTCGGCCTGGATTGCCGATGAGAACGTTCAGGCGGTGGTGATTACCGGCGGCACCGGCTTTACCGCGCGTGATAATACGCCAGAAGCGCTTCTGCCGCTGTTCGACCGCGAAGTGGAAGGGTTTGGCGAACTGTTTCGCATGCTCTCCTATGAAGACATCGGCACCTCGACCATCCAGTCGCGGGCCGTAGCCGGCATCGCCAATCAGACGATCGTTTTCGCCGTACCCGGTTCGACCAACGCCTGCCGCATGGCCTGGGAACGCATCATCGTTGAACAGCTGGACGCGCGCCATCGCCCCTGTAACTTCCTTCCCCATCTGCGTAAAAAATAGAGACGAACCTGCCCATGTCACAGTTAACCCACATCAATGCCGCCGGTGAAGCCCACATGGTCGACGTATCGGCGAAAACGGAAACCGTTAGAGAGGCGCGCGCCGAGGCGTTTGTCACTATGCTGCCGCAGACGCTGGCGATGATCGTTGAAGGCAGCCACCACAAAGGGGACGTCTTCGCCACCGCGCGCATCGCCGGCATTCAGGCCGCCAAGCGCACCTGGGAGCTTATTCCGCTGTGCCATCCCTTGCTTTTGAGCAAAGTGGAAGTCCAGCTGGAGGCGCAGCCGGAGCATAGCCGGGTTCGCGTTGAGTCCTGCTGCCGCCTTACGGGAAAAACCGGCGTTGAAATGGAGGCGCTGACCGCCGCATCCGTAGCGGCGCTGACCATCTACGACATGTGCAAGGCGGTACAGAAAGATATGGTTATCGGCCCCGTCAGGCTGTTGGCCAAAAGCGGCGGGAAGTCCGGCGACTTTCGCGCCGACGACATTTAAGGAACGGATACGTCATGATTAACGTAGTTTTTTTTGCTCAGGTCAGAGAGCTGGTTGGCACCGATACGCTGTCGCTGCCTGCGGAATATGCGACGGTTGAGGCGCTGCGTCAGGCGCTCTGCCAACGAGGCAACCGGTGGCCGCTGGCCCTGGAGCCGGGTAAGCTTTTGATGGCGGTCAATCAGACGCTGGTTACCGCCGATCATCCGCTAAAGGACGGTGACGAAGTCGCGTTCTTCCCGCCGGTCACCGGGGGTTAATATGACGGACAGCAACACCCGTATCGTTGTAGGCGCCGCGCCGTTCTCCGTCGGCGAAGAGTACCAGTGGCTGTCTCAGTGCGATGACGACGGCGCGGTGGTCACCTTTACCGGCAAAGTGCGCAATCACAATCTGGGTGACAGCGTTAGCGCGTTAACGCTGGAGCACTATCCGGGGATGACCGAGAAGTCGCTGGCGGAAATCGTTGTTGCCGCCCGTGAACGCTGGCCCTTACAGCGCGTGAGCGTAAACCACCGCGTCGGCGAGCTGTTTCCCGGCGATGAGATCGTCTTTGTCGGCGTGACCAGCGCCCACCGTGGCTCAGCGTTCGACGCCGCCGAGTTCATCATGGACTACCTGAAGACCAAAGCGCCGTTTTGGAAGCGAGAAGCGACGCAGGAAGGCGACCGCTGGGTCGAGTCTCGCGACAGCGACCGTGAAGCGGCGGAGCGCTGGTAGGACGCCAGCGCGCTCAAATATGGCGTAAATACTCAATAGCGCGGCATAGAGGTTGTTTAAAACGAACGACCCCTATGCCGATAGCCTTCACGACGCGAGATGGTTAGTTAAGAATAAAGGTAGTCATAACGGCGGCATGATCGGACGTTCCGCCCGTTGCGCCCCCGCCGATATTACCCACACAGACAGAATTCTTAACGGACAAGCGGCTTCCCTTGTAATAAATGTAATCAATGCGTCCTGGAGCGATCATCGTAGGCTCTCGGTCGGACCACGTCCGCGGTTTGGGCGCATCGGCAGCCTGCGGTTGCCAGCTTGAGCAAGGGTGAGTCAGCGGGTTTGGATTGGCCTCTCGATAGGAGTCTTTCAGCCCCGCAGCCATAAACACTTTGGATACGGGAAAGGGGATCGCAATACCAAAATGTCCGCTTTTCCATTCTTCCTCCCAGTCCAAATGTGAGAACGAGTTACCGTCACCGGCTAGAATGAACGGCTCTTTGTCTGCATTAGCTAGCAAGGAGCCGCTTTTTTCGACAATTTGTTTTGCTTGATCGGCGCGATGAGCCTCTTTGTCGAGAATTGTTTTAATCGCCTGTTTTTCATCAAGCGTGCTGTCATAGCGAAGCGTTTCTACATTTCGCCTGTCAACATATAGCTGATTGAGGTCTTGCTCTGCGCCCCAGGATGACGTCAGCCAGAAATTCGCTACCCATAATGGCGAGCCTTTTACGTCCAATTTTACTGCGCCATAGTTAAAACGATTAATTTTAGGATTATTGATGGTCGTGTCGGCACTATCAAAAATATGATAGTCGGTAATAGGATAAATAGACCAAATCGTCAGGTTGTCAGCGGAACCATTTCCCAGTCCCATTTCATACTTTCCGGGAAAACAGCTGCCTTGCTCACCGGTAAATTTATGCTGTTTATTCGCAAAACAGGACACGGTATAGCTGAATACGTTTTCCGGTTTAATATTATTTGCCTTCGCAAAGGCCGCTTTAATCGCCGATTGTCGGCTATAGGTTTCCTGAAGCGTCATAACGTTGGGCTGCATGGACTCTATGTCTCGAGTCAGATGGCTATCTTGGGAACCGTGCCAGATATTCCAGGTCAGGAATTTTATTTCCTGCGGCGCAGAAATAGCGCCTGTCGTCCACAGCATAAGCGAAACGGGAAAAAGTACTAAATATTTCATTTATTATCTCCTTGCTATTTATAAGGGGGCGCCTTTTATCCCAGTGTTTGTGATTTTCGCCGATGCGAATATGGCGATGGTGAACGATAACCCAACGTTAACGTGAAAACGTTGAGTTAAACTTTATGCCACCATTTTTGAACTCTTCCGGCAGGGGAAAAGCGTCTGGATAATCAAAAGTCGGTTTAACTCATTTGCACTATTACAATTATTAAGGGCAAAAAAAGTGAGAGTATTAACATAATCAACATGAGTGTTTAAACGTACGATTATTCGCTTCGCTGGAAGTGCGTTAATGAAATGGCTCTATTTTGCATCAGCAACTCTCTTGATTACCTATCTTTACCTACTCAATAACACAATGACGGGAAAAATTGGTATCATCCCCTCCGCCGCTGAGAGCTGTTTAGCGGAAATTGTTTTTTATTAATAGGTTGTAGATGTAATGACCCACATAGTCATGGTTTTTCATAGCGGATATGGACATACGGCAAAGGCGGCGGACGCCGTTGCCAAAGGGATTGGGGAAGTTAACGGCGTACGGCTTGAAGCGTTTGCCATCGATGCCGAGGGCAATCTTTCCGAGCAGGGATGGGCGGCGCTGGCCGCGGCGGACGCCATTGTGTTTGGCAGCCCGACCTATATGAGCGGGCCGTCCTGGCAGTTTAAACGGTTTGCCGATGCGTCGTCCCGCCAATGGGTGGCGCAGCAGTGGAAAGACAAGCTGTTCGCTGGCTTTACCAACTCGGCCAGCATGAACGGCGACAAGCTTAGCACCCTCGACTACCTGTTCCACCTTTCTCAGGAGCACGGCGGCGTTTGGGTTGGCATGGGCATGTTGCCTTCCAATACCAAGGCGGCGACGCGAAACGACGTAAACTACGTCGCCGGCTTTTCGGGGCTGATGACGGTGTCGCCGGCGGACGCATCGGTAGAAGAAGCGCCGCTGCCGGGCGATTTGGAAACCGCGCGCCTGTTTGGGCAACGGGTTGCACAGGCGGCGCTGCGCTGGTCGGGTAGGTCGCAGTAGCGCATTAAAAAGGCTCACGGAGGGAAATTATTTCTTCTCTTCGTTGTCTTAATCTATGGTAACCTAAGTAAAGGTTCGGTGGTTTTTTATACCCTTTGTTTTGGTTCAAATTAAGAAGGACAGACTTAATGGATCCTCGTTATAACGGTACGATTACACAGCGCGCTGAGGGCGGTCTTCAGGCGTTTATGGCTCAGGTCTATGGATGGATGACCTGCGGGCTGCTGTTGACCGGCGTCACCGCATGGATGGTGCCCGGTACGGCGCTGCAGGCGTTTATCTTCTCCAGCAACATCACTTTCTACGGGCTTATCATCGCGCAGCTGGGCGTGGTGTTCTTCCTCTCCGGCATGGTGTCTCGCATTAGCGGCGCGATGGCGACGACGCTGTTTATGCTTTACTCCGTGTTGACGGGGCTGACGCTTTCCAGCGTATTTATCGTTTATACCTCCGCGTCGATCGCCAGTACGTTCTTTATTACCGCCGGCACCTTCGGCGCGATGAGCGTATACGGCTACACCACCAAGCGTGACCTAACTAAGCTGGGCAGCCTGATGGTGATGGGCCTCATCGGCATCCTGCTGGCTTCTATCGTCAACATCTTCTTGAAGAGCGCGCCGCTGTACTGGGCCATCACCTACATCGGCGTTATCGTGTTCGTTGGCCTGACCGCCTATGATACCCAGAAGCTGAAAGCGATTGGCGAATCCGCCTCTATGGACGACCGCGAGTCCTATCGTAAGAACTCCATCATGGGCGCATTGACCCTGTATCTGGACTTCATCAACCTGTTCCTGATGCTGCTGCGCATTTTGGGCGACCGTCGCTAATTTCGAGCGGTGGGCTATTCTTTAAGGGCGCGTTGATGAACGCGCCCTTATCATTTCCGGTAGGGCGCCTCTTCCCGACGCGTCTTTTCGTGACACGCCTCTCAGTTTAGTATACGCTTGCGCGTCCGGCGTACTTTCGGTCTACGCCAGCGTTATTCCCTTATTTGAATGTCTCGTCGGGGCCGTAGCAGACCTGTTGCCATATATGGTGGTCTGCCGGACGGGGCTGGAGCTTTTTTGCATGTCTTTTGATTCTCTTGGCCTAAGCGCCGATATTCTCCGCGCCGTAGAAGAGATGGGCTACCGCCAGCCTACGCCGATCCAACAGCAGGCCATTCCTGTGGTACTTTCCGGCCGCGACCTTATGGCCTGCGCCCAAACCGGCACCGGTAAAACCGCCGGATTTACGCTGCCGCTGCTGCAGCGCTTGATAACGACCTCTCCTGCCGCCAAAGGCGGTCGTCGCCCCGTCAGAGCGCTTATTTTGACGCCGACGCGCGAACTGGCTGCGCAGATAGGGGAAAACGTGAGCGACTATAGCCGCTACCTGAAAATCCGCTCTTTGGTAGTGTTCGGCGGCGTTAGCATTAACCCTCAGATGATGAAGCTTCGCGGCGGCGTTGACGTACTGGTCGCGACGCCGGGCCGCCTGTTGGACTTAGCGCATCAAAACGCGGTTGACCTCTCTCAGGTTGAGATTTTGGTGCTGGACGAAGCCGACCGCATGCTGGACATGGGCTTTATTCACGATATTCGCCGCGTGCTGGCGCGCCTGCCGGCCAAAAGGCAAAACCTGCTGTTTTCCGCGACGTTTTCCAATGACATCAGGGCGCTGGCCTCTACGCTTTTGCATAATCCGGCCTCGGTTGAGGTTGCGCCGCGCAACGCGCCGTCAGAGCTGGTGGACCAAAAAGTGCACTTTGTCGATAAGAAGCGCAAGCGCGAGCTGCTGTCGCACCTGATTGGGCAAGGGCAGTGGCGTCAGGTGCTGGTATTTACCCGCACCAAGCACGGCGCTAACCATCTGTCTGAGCAGTTGAATAAAGACGGCATCAGCGCGATGGCTATTCACGGCAACAAAAGTCAGGGGGCAAGAACGCGCGCTCTTGAAGGCTTCAAGCAGGGAAATATTCGCGTGCTGGTGGCAACCGACATCGCCGCCCGTGGATTAGACATCGAGCAGCTTCCCCACGTCGTCAACTACGAGTTGCCTAACGTGCCGGAAGACTACGTTCACCGCATCGGACGCACCGGTCGCGCGGAATGTAACGGCGAAGCGCTGTCGCTGGTCTGCGTGGATGAGCACAAGCTGCTGCGCGACATCGAGCGACTGCTGAAGTTTGAAATTCCGCGCATGGCGCTGCCGGGCTATGAGCCCGATCCGAGCATTCAGGCTGAGCCTATCGTTAACGGTCGCCAAAACCGCGGCCAGCGCGGCGGTGGTAACGGCGGCGGAGGTCGCGCCCAGCCGTCGGCCAATCGTGCGCCGTCGGCCGAGAGAAGAGGCGAGCGTCAAGGGCAGGGGCAGCGCCGCCGCAAGCCTCAGGCGTCGCGTCGACCGGCGGAAGGTTAATTAGCCTCTTGCGGAAGGGAAGTCGTCTTCCCTGTTGAAATAAGCGTCAACGTTTAAAAGCCTGTGGTTTACATCGCAGGCTTTTTTCTATATTAAGCGCTTTACGCTCCCCTAGAATATGCCAAGAAATATGCAGGCCATCATGGATTATGTTGTTTTATTTTGGTTGCGCACGCGGCGATTGCTATTTTTAATCGCCATCAATTAAAATGGCCGCCGTTTTGTACCATGGACGTTTTCTTTTTATTTTGGCAAGGAGCGCTGAAATGCCCGCTTTATTAATTGTGTTTATTCAAGTCATGTGTGGTATCCATGCCGTAAGAAGTGGGCAGGAGCGATACTGGCTCTATCTGATTATCGGCCTTCCGGGGCTCGGGTGTGCGATTTACGCGCTGGCGGTGATGGTGCCGGACTGGCTCGGCAGCCGCGACGGAAAGCGCCTTATCCGCCACGCTCACGATAAAATTGACCCTGAGCGCCACCTGCGCGCGCTGCGCGAAGAGCTGGAGATCGCAGAAACCAGCCAAAACCACCTTCATCTGGCCGACGAGCTGGCTCGCATTGGGCAACACGAAGAGGCCGCCGTTCACTACGGGAAGGCGCTGAGCGGTATTTTTATTACCGATCCTCACATTATGCTCAAGCTGGCGGCGGCGCAGCTGGCCAGCCGCGATGCGCTCGCCTGTCGCAATACGCTTGATGACCTTATCAAACACAATCCCGACTTTATGTCGCCGGACGGCCACCTGCTGTACGCCCGCGCGCTGACGGCTCAGGGGGAGCTTGATAAGGCAGAGGATGAATATCGCGTGCTGATTGACTACTACTCTGGCCCGGAGGCGCGCTTTCGCTACGCGCAGCTGCTAAAGGATAAAGGCGACTTTGCCGGAGCCAAACACCAGCTGGAGACGATTGCGCTTATCGCCCGCCGGTCAAAGCCCCACTACCGCAAGCTGCACAAGGCCTGGCTGGCCAAGGTTAATCAGGAGCTTAAGGCGCTGTAGTTTTATTTACCGCTATTTTTGCCGGCCTATAAAATAAACGGGCCGGCAAAACTCATCCTTATTGCTAAATCTGGCGCAGGCCGTTTATATATTTCCACGCGAAAAATGTAATAACAGGTTAATTATATTTACACTTTTTTATAACTAGTCCCCCGTCGCGTTAATTGGCTGAATATTATTAACATATCGTGCTGGCCTTTTTTATTTCTTTATTTTCCATTAAAAGAATATGAAATAATTAATTATTCCCGAATCAAGGGTTTCAACAATCACCAAGGAATAATTAATGAAAAAGTCACTTTGTCGCTTAGCCGTCGGCGTTGCGTTATTCACGTCGGCGTCGGCGATGGCTATTAGCGTAAACGGGCAGGTTGGGGAAGATTATTCCAACCTTCAGGTGGGAATGGGAACAGACTCCACGGGCCTGTATTCCACTGTGGACTGGACGCACAACGATGATAACGGCGATATCGTCGGTCTGGGGCTGGGCGTAGGCCTTCCGTTAGGGCCAATGACGATTTCCGTCGGCGGCAAAGGCATGTATTTACGTTCTAAAGACCACAGCGAAGACAGCGACGACTACGCGGCCGCCGTCGGCGGCGGCCTTCGTCTGCCGATTGGCAAGCGTTTTTCTCTACAGGGTTCTGCCTACTACGCGCCGGACTCCCTATCCAGCGGCATCAATTCCTATTCTGAACTGACCGGCGGCGTTCGCTGGGACATCCTGCGGCCCTTTAGCGTTGAAGCCGGCTATCGCTATGTGAATCTGGAAGGAAAGGACGGCAACCGCGATAACGCCATTGTCGACGGCCCGTATGTGGGCGGCAGCGTGCACTTCTAATCCGCTTACGCTAAGCGAAAGGCCTGACGAAACTCCTCCGTCAGGCCTTTTTACTATGGAAAACAACGCCTCGTTAAGAAGACTGCTGCGCCCTGGCCGCTTCATCGGCGGCGCGGATGGCGGCGATCTTTTTGCCGAACGCCAGCTGAAGGATAACCAGCAGCGCAAATGCCGGAAGCAGCGCGCTCAGTGCGGATATGCCGGTCGCACCCTTGATCAGCATCGCGCCGGAGGCTATCAGCAGCAGGAACACCATAACGCGGAACACCTTCACCGAAATGCGCTTGTGAACGTACTGGCCGACGATCGAGCCTAAAATCATGGTCGGAATGCAGAAAATAACCAGCTTAAAGGTCGAAATCGTCAGTATTCCGCTGGTAGCCAGGCCGCCGACGATGGCGATGTTGTTGGCGGTAAAGAAGGCGTTCAGCGTGCCGCGAAACGCGGCTGGCCCGAGGTTTCTCAGCATGCCGTACATCACCACCGGCGGCCCGTTGGTGGAGAAGGCCGCGCCTAGCGCCCCGGCAATGGCGCCCATTGGGGCGGCAATCCATCGGCGATCGTAAATGGGCAGCTTCGGAATAAACAGGCTGTAGAACGAATAGAGAATAAGAAAGCCGCCCAGCCCGATTTTCATCATATGGTCAGGCACGTAGGACAGCGCGTACAGTCCCACGGGTATGCCAAGGAAAGAGAACAGGATGAGCACCGCGGCCGACTTCCAGTCCGTTTCTTTACGCGACAGCCAGGTGGCGTAAAGCGCGGTAGCGGTGCCGACGATGACCGACATCGGCGCCGCCATTTTTAACGGCAGCACCATGGTGATGAGCGGCATTGAGGTTAATCCGCCGCCGAAGCCGGCGCAGATGCCCACAAAGGTATAGAGAAACATCACCGCAATGACGATGAGTATGGCGCTGGTTTCCAGCGCAGCGCCGTCGGGCGTAAACAGGTTGAAAAATTCCATATTCACCTCTTAGTTGAGCGACAGGCCTGCGTCGACGATAAAGTCCTGCCCGGTGCAGCCGCAGGACTCCTCAGCGCCGAGGAATAGCGCCAAGCGCGCGCAGTGGGAACCATCGAGGCGAACCTTCAGCGCCTGAAGCTCCATAAACTGATTAACCGCCGCCGGATCGAGCTTGGCCCACATGGCTTCCTGCTTGGGCGTTTTGATCGCGCCGGGCACCAGGCTGTTAACGCGAATGCCGCGCGCCCCCAGCTCCTGCGCCAGCGTGCGGGTAAAGCCGTGAATGGCCGCCTTCGACAGCGAATAGCAGACGCGGCCGGGGCGCCCGCGCATCCAGTTGATTGACCCCATGTTGATGATGCTGCCGGCGCCTTTTTTCTCCATGCCGGGAATAACCGCCTGAATGGCGAACAGGTGGTGGCGCAGGTTCACGTTGATGCGGTTGTTGAAATACTCTTCCGTCAGGTTGTCGATGGTATGGTGATCGTCGCTGCCGGCGTTGTTGATAAGAATGTCAACGTCGCCCAGGCGATCGGCGATAGTTTCAAAACAGGCCTTAAGCTGAGGAATATTGGTGACGTCGCAGAATAAAAACAGGCAGCCCAGCTCAGTCGCCAGCTTTTCGCCCTCGGCCTGATTGAAGTCGAGAAAGGCGACGCGCGCGCCCTGGGCGACATAGGCGCGGACCAGCTCTTCGCCGATCCCGCTGGCGCCGCCGGTGATGGCGACCACCTTATCTTTAAGAGAGCGATAGGTTACGTTTTCGCTGTAGTTCATTTTTATTGTCCTTATTGGGCGTTAGGCGTTGTTTTTGACGATTTTGAACGTGGCGCAGAAGTCTTCACCGCCGAGGTGAGACTCCAGCCCCTTGTCATAGACGGACTTCACGACGTTGACGCCGGGGAGGTTTAGGCCAGATTCCTCCAGCATTTTCTTCATGATGTTGACGTCTTTGGCCATATTTTGCAGAGAGAAGGCGGTGCGATAGTCTTCGGCAATCAGGCTGTCTATTTTGCTGTCGAGATAAAAGCAGGTCGCGCCGCCGTAGGAGATGGCTTCACGAAATGCCGATTTGGCAATGTCATAGTGTTCTGCGGCCGTGAGCATTTCGTTGACGGCGTTTTGGATGCCCGCCACCTGTACGTTATGCAGCATCTTCATCACCAGCCCGCGGCCGTTCTGGCCCATGTGGATTTGATTGCAACCCATCATAGCGAGAATCGGACGTACGGTTTCCCACGCCGACTTGTCGCCGCCGACGTAGATCCCCAGTTCGCCCTTGACGGCGGCCGGGACCGACTTCACTACCGGCGCGTCGAGCATGACGGCGCCGGTTTTCGCGACTCTGGTGGCCAGCGCTTCGGACACCGAAGGCTCAATGGTGGACATATCGATAGTGATTTGCCCCTCATGCAGATGGGGGAGCATTTGCTCATAAACGGCGATGACGTGCTCAGAGCGGGGAACCATGCTGATGATAACGTCAGCTCGCTTAGCGATATCTTCAACGGACTCCGCCGCCTGAGCGCCGACCGAGGTCAGCTTGGCGACGGCCTGCGGGCTGATGTCGTAAACCAGAACGGGACCGTCAAACTTGGCGACGACGTTTTTTGACATGGCTTCGCCCATAAGGCCAAGCCCGATAAAACCGATGGTTTTCATTATTCTTTCTCTTTAAATTTAGGTTTATAAGCGCCGGCAACGGCGACGTTCAGCGTAAAAATGGCCCCTGACAGAGGGCGTGCGGAGATCTCTTCCTGCGTCATGTTTTCCCGCGTAGTGGTGATATAAAGCGTCTTCATATCCGACCCGCCGAAGCACACCATGGTCGGGCAGCGTACCGGCAGTCGATGTTCCTCAAGCAGTTCGCCTTCAGGAGAGAAGCGGGCGATGCGATAGCCGTCAAACAGCGCGCTCCAGTAGCATCCCTCGACGTCTACCGCCGCGCCATCGGGGCGGCCGTTGCCCGGTTCGAAGATTTTCCATGCCTGCCGCAGGCCCGGTTCGCCCTGATTTAACGGCGTCCGGTAGATAACGTGGTTGGGCGTATCGCTGGTGTACATCCAGTGGCCGTCGGGTGAGAACGCAAGCCCGTTGGCGCCGAGAATGTCGCACTGAACGACGGTGGTTTTCAGCTCAGAATCCACGCGGCAAAGCAGCGCGCCGTTATAGTCTCTGGGCCCCCAGTAGGTACCTGCGTAGAAGCGGCCAAGCGGGTCGGTGCCGCCGTCGTTAAAGCGGGCAAGCTTCGGGTTGTTGGGGTTATCGCAGACCTTCTGCGAAAGCCGCCCGTCAGCGTCGGCAAGCCAGATGCTTGAGCGCATAGCGACGATAAAGCCGCCGCGTTCGCGCAGTGCAAAGCAGCCGACTTCTTCTTCAAACGTCAAAACCGAATGGCGGCCATCCGCAGGCCAGTAGCGGTGGATCTGCTTTTTCAGTATGTCGGTCCAGTAAAGCGACTGGCTGTCGGCGTCCCAGATGGGGCACTCCGGCAGCTCGCCCTGATAATCAAAAAGAACGCGGGGTTCATTCATCGTCGGACATCCTTATGGTCATGCGAAGGCAAAGCGCGTCGCCGGGGTTAACTATGTCCATCGCCCGCTCATCGTCGTCGGAGGAAAACAGGTTGATGGCGTTATTGATGTGGCTTACCGGCTCAATCGCCACGACGTTGCGCCCTGGGCCGGGAATAAAGAAAACCGCGTTACTGACGCCGGGAGCCGTCAGCGTCGCGCTAAAGCCCCGGCTGGGCCAGCGTACGGCAGCTTCGCCGTTCCAGCCGCAAAAGCAGTTGTCGACCGAGCCGTGTACCGGCGTCCTGAACTCTTTATAGTCCCACTTTTCCGGTACGGCGATTTCTTCCTTTGGAAGGCTCGCTTCATCGTTGAGCCAAACGCGCTCAGCAGGAAAGCGCACCTGACTTTCCGCCGCGTTGGCGAAGAAGGGATGAAACCCCAACCCGGCCGGAACCGGGCCTTCGGAAAGGTTCCGGTAGCAGAGCACTATCGTCAGGGCGTCGTCCGTCAGCGTAAACCGCTGCTCGGCGCGCCACGGCCAGGGCCAAGCTTCGGACGCGGCGCGTTCCAGACCGATAACAATGTCGCTGGCCGTTTCTTCCACCACTTCCCACGTAGACTGCCAGCCGATGCCGTGAACGGCGTGCGGGCTGTCGCCAAAGTTCCTGACGAGCCTGTGCCGCTGGCCCGCGAAGGAGAACTGGCCGTCAGCAATGCGGTTTGACCAGGGAACCAGCGGGTAGGTGCCGCACAGGTTGGCGCGCTTTTCGCCCGCCGGGTCGAACGGGCGCAGAACGTCGTGACCGCGCCAGCGCAGCCAGGCGAGTGCGCCGCCCAACTCAGGGGCGACGGCGATGCTGACGTTTCCACGCGAGCGTTCAATCACGCGCGTCATGCTAGTAGACCTCGCCGCCGGCGATGTGCAGTTTCTGGCCGCGTATGGCCGCCAGCTGCTCTTTTGCACGGCTCAGCAGGAAGCTCATGTCGGAGGCCAGCGCGACGTAGGTAAAGCCCATTTGCTGATATTTGTTCGCCAAATCCGGATTGCCGCCGACGATGCCGCAGGGCTTGCCGAGGCGGATACAGGCGTCGAGCCCGCGCTTTATCATGGCCTGAACGTCAGGGTGAGACGGGTTGCCCGGGTGACCCATAGCGGAAGAAAGGTCGCCGGGGCCGATGAAGAAGCCGGTAATGCCGTCAATCGCGGCGATGGCGTCAACGTTGGCGATGGCTTCCGGCGTTTCGAGCTGGAGAATCAGGCACAGTTCGTCGCGGGACTCTTTAACAAAGTCCGGATTACCGCCCCAGCAGGACGCGCGATGCATAGCGGCGAATCCCCGCTTGCCGTAAGGAGGGTAGTAGGCGGACTCTACGGCCTTTTTAGCTTCTTCCACCGTGTTGATAAAGGGGATCATCAAGGACATCGCTCCGCCGTCGAGCGCGCGCTTTATCAGCACCACGTCGTTGCCCGCTAGGCGATACAGCGGCGTTGTCGTTGCGCTGACGCTGCGAACGGCGCGGTCGATGCGGATGGCGTCCAGCGTGTCTACCGCCACGTGCTCCTGATCCAACACCAGAAAGTCAAAGCCGACCGTCGCCATCGCTTCGGCGACGGTGTCGCTGCCCGTCATCATCCAGGTGCCGAGCATGCGCTGGCCGGAGGTAATTGCGCGTTTGAAGTTGTTCATTATTGCTCCTTAAAAAAGGGTTCTTTAAAACAGGTTCTTTAAAACGTTTTTAAAAAATAGGCGGTTCAGGGATGTCGCTGCCTGACTGCAGGAAGTCGAAGTCACAGCCTTCGTTCGCCTGGGTGACGTGCTGTTGATACAGCGCCGCCCACGAACGGCCAAATACCTTATGGGTGACTTTCAGCGCGCTGCGTCGGCGGGCAAGCTCGTGCTCGTCGACCTGCATGTTCAGCGTGCCTGCGTCAATGTTTAGCTCAATCAGATCGCCCGTTTGCACCAGCGCCAGCGGCCCGCCGACGGCGGATTCCGGCGCGACGTGCAGAATGCAGGTGCCGTAGTGAGTGCCGGACATCCGCGCGTCGGAAATGCGCACCATGTCGGTCACTCCCTGCTGCAACAGCTTTTTCGGGATCGGCAGGTTGCCCCATTCCGGCATGCCGGGCGCGCCTACTGGGCCTGCGTTGCGCAGAATGATGATGGTATCTTTGGTGACGTCCAACTCAGGATCGTCGATGCGGTCAGAGAGTTCCTGGTGGGTATCGAAAACCAGCGCCGGGCCCGTATGGTGGCGCAGCTGCGGGCTGGCCGCCGAGGATTTCATCACCGCGCCGTCCGGGCACAGGTTGCCGCGCAGCACTGCCAGAGCACATCCCTGAGACAGGGGAATAATCGGATTATCAAGGTCGCGGATAATGTCATCGTCGTAGCAGTCGGCGTCTTTAATCCACTCTTCGACGGTGTGGTTGGTCACGCCCCGTGCGTTGCGATGCAGGAACCGACCGACCTTTTTCAACTGCGCCATCAGTCCGCCGGCAAAGAAGAAATCGTCCATCAATGCCCTGCCGGAAGGGAACAGGTTAGCCAGCACCGGCACCCTGCGAGCGATGTTTTCCATATCTTCAAGGGTGAGCTGAATGGACGCGCGGTTCGCCATGGCGATCAGGTGAATCGCCGCGTTAGTGGAACCGCCCAGCGCCATATAGGCGACGATGCCGTTAAGGAAGTTTTCTTTCGTTAACCAGCGGGAAGGCTTATGGTCGTACCACACCATGTCGACGATGGTATGGCCGCACTGGGCCGCCATCTGCGGGTGGCGGCAGTCCGCCGCGGGTATTGAGCTTGCGCCGGGCAGCGTGAAACCCATGGCGTCGGCGATAGAGGTCATGGTGGACGCCGTGCCCATCGTATTGCAGGTGCCGATGGAGCGCGTCATTGCGCCTTCCAGCTCAATCCAGTCGTGCGGCGTGATGGAACCGAGGCGAAGCTGGTCCCAAAACTTTTTGGTGTGGGTTCCAGCGCCGGTGATTTGGCCATGCCACTTGCCGGTAGTCATCGGGCCTGCCGGGCAGAAAATGGTGGGGATATCCATCGACAGTGCGCCCATCAGCAGCGCAGGCGTAGACTTGTCGCAGCCGCCGAGCAGCACTACGCCGTCGATGGGGTGCTGTCGGAGAAGCTCTTCGGTTTCCATCGCGAGAAAGTTGCGATACAGCATGGTTGTGGGCTTCACCATCACTTCGCCCATAGAGAGGGCGGGCAGTTCAACGGGGAATCCGCCCGCCGCCCAGACGCCGCGCTTCACTGCTTCAGCTCTTTCGCGCAGGTGGGAGTGGCAGGCGCTCATATCGCTCCAGGTGTTGATGATGCCGATGACCGGTTTGCCCATAAATTCTTCACGTGCAAAGCCCATCTGTTGAGTGCGCTGCCGGTGAGCGAAGGCTCTGATTGTCTCAGGGGCATACCATCGCTGACTGCGCAGCTGAGAGACTTCACGGCGCGTTAAGCTGTCCTTGTTGAACATCGTTGACTACCTTTAATCGGTTTAAATTCACTATTACACTAATATCGTAGCGCTACGATAGTCAACGAAAATGATCCGTGTTATGTGATCGATGTCTTGATTTTCATTTTCGGTCTTCGCTTTTTATCTATCTGCGTCAATTTTTTGAGATATCGGCTCTATTTCCCTATATAAGGCTGTGTAATAGTAAATTAATAACGTATTCATCAAGGGCGTTTGCTATGGAAATGCTGTTTTCTATTGTCACCTTTGTTCTTTTTCTTTTGTTCGTAGCGCTATATTCATATCGAAAGACAAAGGGAATATCGGAATCTGGCGTGGAAGGGTTCTTTCTGGCGGGAAGAGGGCTTAGCGGCTATTTCATCGCCGGTTCTCTGCTGTTGTCTAACCTGTCGGCTGAGCAGCTGGTGGGGCTTAACGGTAACGCTTACCGCTTTGATATCAGCGGGATGGCGTGGGAAAGCACGGCGGCGGTGGCGACGATCGTCATGGCGGTTTTCTTTCTTCCGCGCTTTTTGCGCCGCGGGCTTACGACCATGCCGCAGTTTCTGGAAGAGCGGTTTGACTACAATACCCGTCGGATAGTCAGCGTGATGCTGCTGGTGGGGTACGCGCTGATGGCTAACCCCTGCAGCCTGTATCTCGGGGCGATTACCATGAATCAGCTGTTTGACTTCCAGGCGTTTTTTAACATTCCGGACTGGAGCGCCATCGGCATCCTGGCGTTTGCGATGGGGGCGATTGGCGGGCTTTACGCCACGCTCGGCGGGCTTAAGGCGGTCGCGATATCCGATACTATCAGCGGGCTTATCTTGCTGTTTGCTGCGATGCTGGTGCCGGTTTTGGGGCTTTTTGTACTCGGGGACGGCTCTTTTATGGCGGGAGGGAGAACGCTTTTAAGCCACCCGGAACAGCTTAATGCGATCGGCTCTGAAACCTCTTCCGTTCCCTTCAGCACTATTTTTACCGGCATGCTGTGCGCCAACATGTTTTACTGGTGTACCAACCAGATGATCATTCAGCGCACGCTGGGCGCAAAGTCGCTGGCGGAGAGCCAAAAGGGCGTCCTGCTGGCGGGAAGCATCAAGCTGTTGGTGCCTCTGGCCATGGTGCTGCCGGGGCTTATCGCCTTTAACATGTTTGGCCCCGTTTTTACCAACGCCGACTACGCCTATCCCGCGCTGGTTAAAGCGGTATTGCCATGGTGGCTTATCGGCATGTTCGCCGCCGCGATTTTCGGTACGGTTATCAGCCATTTTAACTCGGTGGTTAACTCAAGCGCGACGCTGTTTGTGATTGATTTATACGGCCCGCTGACGGGATGTCGTGATGAGAAAAAGCTGGTGCGCATGGGGAAGATAGCCTCGTTGGCCATTTCCCTGATTTCCATCGTGATTGCGCCGCTGCTGCTGCACACGCCGAACGGAATTTTTGACCTGATGCGGCGCTTTACCGGCTTCTACAATATTCCGATTATCACTATCGTACTGGTCGGCTTTTTGACGCGGAGCGTCCCTGCGCTGGCGGCAAAATGCGTGCTGATTTTCCACATCGTTGTCTATGGCCTATACACCTTCGCCGGGCTGGACAAATTGATTCCACTACATTTTATTCATATTATGGGGCTCCTGTTCGTTATCGAAGTATTGATGATGCTGCTGATTGGCAGATTTAAGCCTCGTACCGCCTCTGAGCCGGTTCATCCACCGGCCAAGATCCCGATGCAGAAGTGGCGATACGCGGAACCGATTTGCGTTATCATGATGGCGGCGCTAATCAGTATCTACATTACACTGTCTCCGCTTGGCTTGGCCGAAAAGAACGGTATCCCCGAAAGCTTTGGCTATCTCCTGGCGGCCGTTTGGGCCGTGGCGCTGGCCGTGATTTTTGGATTAGCGCGCCGTAGCCGTCGCTTTCAGCAGCGACCCATAGTGGAAAGTATTGAATAGTGCGGAAGATAAATGCGTCAAAGATCGCGCCAGAATGTAAAACTTGATGATGTCGCTCTTAAGGCCGGAGTGTCCCCCTCTACGGTATCGCTCTATATTCGACAGCCTGAGCGCGTATCGGAAAAGACCGGGAAGAAAATCCAGACGGCGATAGACGGCCTTGGCTATGTGCACAATAAAATCGCGAGCCAGTTCACCGGCGGGCGCAGCTGCAACATGGCCGTGGTGGTGCCGTCGCTGGCGAACATTTTCTTTAGCCACGTTATTCAACGCATTGAGTCGACGGTGAGCGAGCGCGGCTTTCAACTTTCTATCGCCTCTCACGACCACAGCCTCGATAAGGAAGAGGAGCAGATCCGCGCCATCCTGCAGTGGTCGCCGGCGGTTATCGCCATCGCCGGCGCCGACCACAAGCCTTCGACTCTCAAAATGCTGCATAACAGCGGAGTACCCGTAGTGCAGATGTGGCAGGTCAACGGCGGCGATTTTGCAGCGCAGGTGGGTAACAACCACGAGCATATCGGTTACTCCGCTGCGCGATATCTGCTTGACACCGGCTGTGCGCAACTGGCCTATTTCACCACCCGATTTGACGACGATATCCGCGCGCGCGTGCGCTATGAGGGATTTTGCCGGGCGCTGGAGGAAGAGGGAAAAAGGGCGCTGCTGGTCGACATTCCCCGCTCGGAAAATATCTGGCAGGCCAGCCGGGAAACGCTGGTAAAAACGCTGGTGAAGGAGCGCGGCATTGACGGTATATTCTGCACTAGCGACGCCATTGCGACGGCGCTGTTGATGGAGGCTCAGGACCGGGGCATTTCCATCCCTGGCCAGCTGAGCGTTCTTGGCTACGGCGACTTCCCGTCCAGCGCCTGGCTGTCGCCGATATCCCTTTCCAGCGTTAACCTGAACGCCGACGTCATCGCAACGCGAACCGCCGACATGATGCTGAAAATGACGCAGGATGCATCGTACCAAGGGGAAATCGTCGACGTCGGATTTGAGATTATGCCGCGGGGGAGTACGCGGCTGCCGTTTTAGCCTTACTGTACGTTCAACTGTAAACAACGTTAGATTAGGAAGATCCGTGATGAAATATGATGATGCATCTTGGCACTACGAGGGAGATTACCCGGCTGACCTGGCGCCGGAACGTGCGGCGGTCCATATCGGGATGTTTCTTAAATGGTGCATACGCAACGGCTTTGCTTCGGATGACCTAAAAGAGGACTGCGAAGAAGAGATCCAAAAGGTGATGCAGGGAGAAATGACGGGCGCCCAGTTTTTAATTGATATCTGCGATGAGAAACTGTTGGATGAAGATCTGTCAGAGACAGGCATCGCGTTTGCCAATGATTACTATGAAGACGGCACTGAGTTTGGAAAGAAATATAGCTATTTCATCGGCGATTTTTGCGACGTATTTAATGAAAAGGCAGAGAAGGGCGGATTTGAGTACGATTCTTTGTATCATGTTGAAGATACGGATGAAAACTATGCGCTGATGGCAAAAAAGATAGACGAACGTTTTCAGCAGTGGGCGGCGTTTAAAAAAGGTTAGATTCCGTGGCTGCAGCTTGTTTATATAGGCGCTAAGAAATAATAAATATCATTAAGCCATGGCCCACTATTACGTCGGGCCATAGCTTCATCGTCCCTCTTTTTACATATTTCCCCATTTCGCGGCTAGGCTTTAAGTTAAAGCCTGTTCTTTAACGGAGTCGCAAGATGGAAAATCCAACCCTGCTGCAGTTCTTTCACTGGTATTACCCCGAAGGCGGCAAGCTGTGGCCGGAAGTGGTCGAGCGCGCCGAGTGGCTGGCGCAGACGGGTATTTCTATGGTGTGGCTACCGCCGCCGTACAAGGGCGGCTCCGGCGGCTATTCGGTAGGGTATGACGCCTATGACCTGTTCGATCTCGGCGAGTTTGACCAACGGGGCTCTGTCGCTACCAAATATGGCGACAGGGCGCAGCTGACTGATGCCGTTTCAGCGCTGAGGGCGCACGGGATCGGCGTTTTGTTGGACGTCGTTCTTAATCACAAAATGGGCGCAGATGAGAAGGAAGCGGTTAGGGTAAACCGCGTGAATCCGGATAATCGGGAAGAGATTGACGACGAAGTCATTGAGGCTGAAGCCTGGACGCGCTTCACGTTTCCCGGCCGCGGGGGAAAGTATTCGCAGTTTGTCTGGGACTATCACTGCTTCAGCGGCGTTGACCATATTGAAAACCCTGATGAAAACGGCGTTTTCAAAATCGTTAACGACTACACGGAGGAAGGCTGGAATACGGAGGTTGATGAAGAGCTGGGCAACTTTGACTATCTGATGGGCGCTAACGTCGATTTCCGTAACTATGCGGTCAGCGAGGAGCTTAAATACTGGGCTCGCTGGGTAATGGAGCAGGTGCCGTGTTCCGGCTTCCGGCTGGATGCGGTCAAGCATATCCCCGCCTGGTTTTATAAAGACTGGATCGAGCACGTTCAGGCGGCGTCAGAGGAGCCTAAGTTCATCGTTGCCGAGTATTGGTCCTTTGAAACCGACAGGCTTCAGCAGTACATCGACCAGGTCGAGGGGAAAACCATGCTGTTTGATGCGCCTCTGCATATCAATTTCCACCAGGCCTCGCTTCAGGGGCGCGACTTCGATTTGTCCACAATCTTTGACGGTTCGCTGGTTGCCGCCGATCCGTGGCACGCCGTGACCATCGTCGCCAACCATGACACTCAGCCGCTGCAGTCTCTTGAAGCGCCGGTGGAACCCTGGTTTAAGCCGTTAGCCTACGCGCTGATCCTGCTGCGCGAGCAGGGGGTACCGACGGTGTTCTATCCCGATCTGTTCGGCGCCAGCTACGAGGGCGCCGGAGGCGATGGCGAAACCTATAAAATTGATATGCCCGTCATCGCCGAGCTGGAAATCCTGATATCGGCGCGGCAGCGCTTCGCTTGGGGCGTGCAGACCGACTATCTGGATCACCCGAACTGTATTGCCTTTACCCGCAGCGGCACGGAGGATAAGCCGGGATGTGTGGTGGTGATGTCCAACGGCGATGACGGGGAGAAAACGATCCCGATGGGGGAGCACTTCTCCGGAAAAAGTTGGTATGACCTGCTGGGACATCGTCAGGAAAAGGTCATTTGCGACGGCGAAGGAAAGGGGGTTTTTACCTGCAATGGCGCCAGCGTGAGCGTGTGGGTGGCGGAGTAGAGCGGAAGCAGAGTTCGTCATATTGGCCCGGCGTAGCGCCGGGCCTTTGCTTTATGGCGCGCGCGCCTTAACGTATCGCTTTGCGTCTGCATCCTTCTGCGTCGGCGGCGCGCAGGGCGGCCAGCACGTTAGCCGGCGTCACTTCATGCGGCTCGTTGTGCATGGTTTCTCCCTGCTGGCAGGAGGCCTGCGCCACTTTCATCAGGTCGTCGTCGCTGACGTTGGCAAGGCCGATGTCAGCCAACGTTGTCGGCAGGCCGACGTCCTGACAGAAGCGGTAAACCGTATCGATAACCTCCGGCTCGCGGTCGGTCAGCATTAGCATCGCCAGCGTGCCGAACGCTACCTTTTCGCCGTGCCAGTAGCCGTGGGTTTGCGGTAAAACGGTCAGGCCGTTGTGGATGGCGTGCGCCGCCGCCAGGCCGCCGCTTTCAAAGCCCAGGCCGGAAAGCAGCGTGTTGGCTTCAATAACGTGCTCCAGCGCCGGGGTGACCTTCTGCTGCTCGCAGGCGGATTTGGCCAACACGCCGTACTGCAACAGCGTATCGTAACAGAGCCGGGCCAGCCCGAAGGCGGACATCGGGCCGGGGCGGCCGGTCATGTTGCCCGCCATTTTTATGCGGCAGTCTTCCGCCTCAAACCAGGTGGCCAGCGCGTCGCCGATGCCGGAGATTAAAAAGCGCACCGGCGCCTGGGCGATAACGGAAGAGTCAACCACCACCACGTCCGGGTTGCGCGGGATCATCAGGTAGCGCTTGAACTGCCCCTGTGCGGTGTAGATAACCACTAAAGAACTACAGGGCGCATCGGTGGACGCCAGCGTCGGCACGATGGCGATGGGGCGCTTGAGCGACGCGCCGGTCGCTTTGGCGGTGTCCAGCGTTTTTCCGCCGCCGATGCCGACGATAACCTCTGCGCCGTAGGACTGCGCCAGCGCTGATATACGCTCGATTTCCTCATCGGAACATTCGCTGTTGAACACTTCAACGCGGTAGTCGATCTTTCCCTGTAGCGCCTTGTCTATGGCCGCGCCCAGCTTTTGGTGAACGACGGGGTCCTGCAACACCAACGCTTTTTTGCCCAATCTCAATAACTCATCGGCCAAAGAGTGCTCTATTGCTCCTGCGCCCTGTACGTAGCGGCCGGGGAAAATGGCGGTCGTGATCATAACGTCTCCTTAAGATTAACTGTAATTCTGTATATGGAACAATTGTTCTGTATGTAGATCTATATTTCACCCTTCATCAGGAAGCGTCAACCGAAAAGGAAAATTTTGCGACAGAGAGCATGTTTTAGAAGTGATATAAAATATTTTCATTTAAATCATCATGTTATGATTTTTAAGAAACAGAATTCCAATATGTTGGATGGATTCAGCGTTTACAGCATGAGGCAGCTCACAGTTATTCAACTTTCCGTTATGCGGTGATTGACACGCGAAAGAGATGAGATGAAGATTGTTTTATATATAGAACGATAGTTCTGTATATGGAACATAATCTCGAAAGGGATAAGACAATGAGTAAAACGATGCGTTTCCCTGTTAAACATTTAGCGGTTGAGCCAAGGAACATTATTAAATGAGCACAGATTCCAATAAACCCGTAGGGAAAGGTCGCTGGATGCACATCATCCCGGCCACCATTCTCGTCTATATCGTTGCCTATATGGACCGCACCAATATCGCGATCGGTATTGCCGGCGGCATGGATAAAGATCTCGGCATGACGGCTTCCTTCGCCGGGCTGGTCGCCGGGATATTCTTTATCGGCTACATTTTCCTGCAAATTCCCGGCGGCCACATCGCCGAACGCTACAGCGCCAAAAAGTTTATCGCCTGGACGATCGTCGCCTGGGGCGGCTTTGCGCTGTTAACCGGTTTCGTACAGAACCAGACCCAGCTTCTGATTATCCGCTTTATCCTCGGCGTCGCGGAAGGTGGCGTGTATCCGGCGATTCTGGCGCTGATAGGTCACTGGTTCCCTAACGAGGAGAGGGCGCGCGCGATTGCCTTCTTCCAGATGAACCTGGCGGTGGCGTCTATTATCACCGGTCCGCTGTCCGGCTGGCTTATCGAGCTGCACGGCTGGCGCGAAATGTTCATCATCGAGGGCGTACTTTCTCTGGCGCTGCTGTTCGTGTGGATGCCGATGGTGTCCGACCACCCCCATCAGGCCAAGTGGCTTGACCCTAAAGAGCGCGAGTGGATTGAGCGTAAGCTGGCGGAAGACAAAGCCAACGCCGCCGTGGACGACAAGGCCAGCATCAGCACCGTCATTCGCAGCGTCAACCTGTGGAAGCTTATCGGCATCTACTTCTTCGTTCAGGTCGGGTTCTACGGCTTTGCCCTGTGGATGCCGAACCTGATTAAAAACCTGACCGGCAGCGGCATGACGATGGTCGGCGTATTGACGGCAGCCCCTTACGTGCTGTGCATCTTCGGCCAGTACTACATCGCCAAATGGTGCGACAAGACGATGAACCGCCGCCTGTATACGGCCATTCCACTGCTGGGCTTCGCCGTCTGCCTGACGCTGTCGCTGGTGATGAAAGACAGCATCTGGGTTTCCTACGGCATCATGGTGCTGTGCGGCTTCTTCCTGCAGGCCTACGCCGGCCCGTTCTGGACGCTGCCGCCTTTACTGTTCCCGTCCAACGTTCTTGGCGGGGTGCGCGGAAGCATCAACGCGCTGGGCAACCTCGGCGGCTTCATCGGCCCGTATCTGGTTGGCCTGTTGACGATGACCGTCAGCCAGAATGCCGGCATGTTCGTACTGGTTGCCGCGCTGCTTATCGCCAGCGGGCTGCTGTTTACCTTACCCGCCATTACGGCGCGCCCGCCCAAGCAGTAGCGGTCGGCCAATAAACACTGTCGTGATTGAATAAATCAGAAAGAAGGAATAGAGCAATGAAACAAAAATGTCAGGGCGCCCGCGACCTCTGGTCCCAATTAGATGCGCTACGCATGGGCATGAACTACAGCAAGGAAGATACGCAAAAGCCGCAGGTGCTGATTGACGACTGCTACGGCGAAAGCCATCCAGGCAGCTTCCATCTGGGCGAGTTAGGGTATGAGGCGGTGCTGGGCGTCCACGAGAGCGGCGGCCGCGCGGTGCGCCACCACGTCACCGACATCTGCGACGGCTGGGGGCAGGGCCACGACGGGATGAACTACATCCTCGCCTCCCGCGAAGCCATCGCCAACATGGTGGAAATCCACGCGTCGGTGGTGCCCTATGACGCCGCGGTGCTGATTTCCAGCTGCGACAAATCCGTGCCGGCGCACCTGATCGCCGCCGCGCGTTTGGACATGCCGCTGGTGCACATTCCGGGCGGCTCCATGCGGCCCGCGCCGAATATGAGCACCTCCGATCTGGGCGGCCTGACCGCCAAGCTAAAGAAGGGGGAGATCGGCGTCAGGCAGGTTGAGGCGCACCAGCAGTGCGGCTGCCCGACCGCAGGCGCCTGCCAGTTTATGGGTACCGCCAGCACCATGCAGTGTATGTCCGAAGCGCTGGGGATGGCCCTGCCGGGCAGCGCCATTATGCCGTCCACCATGTCGGAGATCCGCCGCGTTTCCCGCGCCGCGGGCCATCAGGCCATGTTCCTGGCTGAAAAGGGCATTACCAGCGGCAAGATCCTGACCCCGGCGGCGTTTGAAAACGCCATCAAGGTGCACGCGGCCATCGGCGGCAGCACCAACGCGCTTATCCACCTGCCGGCCATTGCCCACGAGCTGGGCTGGGAGCTTAAGCCGGAAACGTTTGACCGCATTAACCACGACATCCCGTATCTAACCAACATTCAGCCGAGCGGCGAGTACGTCACCGAGCTGTTCTGGTTCGCCGGCGGCGTGCCGATGATCCAGTGGCTGCTGCGCGACAAGCTGGATCTGGACGTGATGACGGTCACCGGCCGTTCTCTGGGGGATAACCTGGAGATGCTGCAACAGTCCGGCTTCTTTGAACGCAACCGCGGCTACCTGGCCAACCACCGCGTAGCGCCGGAAGAGGTGATAAGACACCCGGAGTCCGCAACCAAGAAGGGCTCTATCGCCATTCTGAAGGGCAACATCGCGCCGGACGGCGCGGTTATCAAATACGCCGCCTGCCGCGCCGATATGCATCAGCACACCGGCCCGGCGAGGGTGTTCGATTCGGAAGAGGGCGCACAGCAGGCGATTATCAACAACCGGGTTGAGCCGGGCGACGTGCTGTTCATTCGCTACGAAGGGCCAAAGGGTTCCGGCGCGCCGGAAATGCTGATGACGACCGATGCCATCGTCTATGACGCACGCCTTGACGGCCGCGTAGCGCTGATTACCGACGGGCGCTTCTCCGGCGCGACCAGCGGCCCGTGCGTTGGGCACGTTTCGCCGGAAGCGGCGGACGGCGGGCCGATTGCGCTGGTGGAAGACGGCGATTTGATCGAGATGGACGTTCCCGCGCGCCGCCTGAACGTCGTCGGCGTGAAGGGCGAGCGCAAGACGCCGGAAGAGATTGAGGTCATTCTGGCCGAGCGCCGCACGCGCTGGGTGCAGCCGGACTACTCAAAGCGCAGAGGCATCTATAAGCAGTTTACCCAGCGGGCCGCGTCCCTGATGGCGGGCGCCTATACCAGCTAGTCGACTGGCGATAACAAAGCAGTAAGCGCGGCGCCCCGTCCACTTTCGTGCGGGGCGCCGCAGACCGATTTTTCATGGAGTAAGAAGGTACATAATGGCTGACTTAAGCAAGTTTTGCGGCGTCTATCCGCCGGTTCCTACCGTATTTCATCAGGACGGGCGTCTTGATACCGTTGGTATGGGCAAGCTCATCGATAAACTGGTCAACGAAGGCGTAGACGGTATGCTGATCCTCGGCAGCGGCGGCGAGTTTTGCCACATGCCGAAAGCGCGCCGCTTCGAGGTGGCAGAGTTCGCCGTTAAGCACATCGCCGGGCGAGTGCCGGTGCTGCTGGGCATCAGCAGCCCAAGCACCGAAGAGGTGATTGAGTTCGGCCAGCATGCCGACGCTCTCGGCGTTGACGCCGTGCTGGTATTGAACCCGTACTACGCGCTGCTCAGCGAAGAGTTCATGTATAACCACTTCAGCCGCGTGGCCCGCGCCGTTAAGTCGCCGGTGATTTTGTACAACTTTCCGGCGCTGACCGGGCAGGATATCAGCGTCGGCCTTATCAAGCGCCTGGCGGAAAACGAACCGAATATTATCGGCATCAAGGACACGGTGGACAACATTAGCCACGTGCGCGAAATCATCAATCAGGTTCGCCCGGTGCGCGGCGACTTCGTGGTGTTCTCGGGTTTCGACGAATACATGATGGATACGCTGATTATGGGCGGCAATGGCGGCATTCCGGCGACGGCCAACTTTGCCTCCGACATTACCTGCGGCATCTATCGCGCCTGGAAAGAGAAAGACTATGAGACGATGTTTAACCTGCAGCGCCGCCTTTCTCAGCTGTCGACGGTCTACGGCCTGGAAACGCCGTTCTTCGGCGTCATCAAACAGGCGATTCGCCTGAGCGGGCTGGACATCTCCCCCGAGGTGCTGGCGCCGGTAGAGCGGCTGTCTAACGAGAAGACGCTGAAGCTGGTTGAGGTGATGGAAAGGGCGGGGATTAAGGTTTAGATCCTTCGCGAGAAGTTTGTTTTATGTTTATGAAGCCAGGGAAAACCTGGCTTTTTTCATCCGGTTTCGCCGGTGAGGCATCCGCAAAACTGGCAGCAAGGGCTTTTCATCACGCTACTGATAAGTGATAGTAAAAACCACGGCGCCATTCGCGATTCCGGCTTTTACGTTTGTATCATACTGAACGTAGCGGGCCTTCAGCGGGATAACGTAGGTCGCTCCGTCATCCGTGAGTAAGTTCTGAAGATCGAAGCCGCCGGTCCCATCAAGATTTATAGGATTATCTACACCACCTTCGGACACCTCAATGCCAATACCTTCGGCCGAGTTCGGCCCGCTTTCCAGCTTGGCCAGCAGGGGATTGTTTTCAACAACGCCGTGGGCGCTGTTAAACGCCAGCGCTACGCGGTTAGCGCTGCTTGTACCGGTTGTTAAGCCGCTGGACTCGGTATATCTATACTGGCCGTAGCCATAAAAGGGAGGGCAGTCCTTCAGCGTAATCTCAAACCCTTTCCACTCGGTTGCGCTGCCGACGCCGGTAAAGCTGGCGCGTTGATGCAGGCCAAGGCTGACGTCAATCACCGGCGTAGCCAGCTGGCAGGTTTTCGTATGCGCTGTGATGGCGCCGCTAAAATTCACCGTGACAAATACGCGATCGGTAGCGATCGGGGATTTGGAGCCGGAGGATATTTGAAAGGTGGGAAACGAAGATCCCAAAACCAGCTGAGTACCCGCCGGTATTGGCCCGGTTTTAATCAGCTCTATTTTTACTATTGAAACCTGGCCCAGGCCCTGAGTTGTCGTGCCATACCCTATCTGAAACTCTCTTTCCCAAATAGCGGGATACTGTGCGTTGTTAAAAACCGAGCCCGTCATATAAAAAACGGCACCGACGCCGGGAACGTTTGTCGGATAAACGGACTTATCGCCAGACTGCGTCGGCGCGCCTGACGGCGTGGCGATCGTCTCAATCTTGTTATAAACGTTCATTAACTGCTGGCCTTGCCCGGCCTCCAGATCTTCTACGGTTATCGTGCATTCATAGGAGGTATTTCTGGACGTGCCCATGAACTGGGCGGAATAAATGACTTTTCCAATGGGAGCATCCTCTCCGACCGTTGAAAGACCCGGCCCGATCACCGGGATTGTCAGGTTTTCAGTGAAAAGAGAGGTAAACTCACAGTTCACCGCCTGCGCCTGTAGCGCTACCAGTGCCAAAGCGCCTGATAAAAGTCGGCAGAGCGGCCCTGTATACGTCCTGCGCGCCGTCATTTTCATTATTAAAGTCTCTTAATTTTGCTTATAAAACGTTAACCGGCGCGCGGTCGCGTTAACGCCGATTTTTAGATAACCGTCGGTCAGCGGAACCCTGTCTCTCATCCGTATTCCGTTACTGATAGGTAACGGTAAAAACCACGGCCCCGTTCGCCTTGCCGCCCTTGACGTTGGAATCGTACTGGACGTATCTGGCCCTCAGCGGGTAGACGTAGGTTCCTCCATCGCTGGTGGTTAGGGAAGGAATTGAGTAGGGCGTCATACCGTTAAGGCTGACGTTATAGGTGTAGTCTCCTCTTCTGGCAACCTCAATGCCGATGCCCTCGGCAGAGTCCGGTCCGCTTTCCAGCAGGGCCGTGCGCGCGTTATAAGTGCCGTGGGCGCTGTTAAAGGTGATTGAGACATTGTTGGCTCTGCCGTTGCCCAACGTTCTATCTGTGCTTTCAACGTAAGAATATTCGTAGGCGTTTTCCTGCGAGTAGCCGTGGAACGGCGGGCAGTTTTTCAGAATGATGTCAAAATCCTTCCACTCGGTGCCGCTGCCGACGCCGGTAAAGTCGGCGCGCGGGTGCGAGCCTAACTCTACGTCTATCACCGTCGTTTCCAACTGGCAGGTTTTGGTATGCATGGTCATTGCGCCGCTGAAGCTGAGGGTCATAAAGGGTTGTTCAAACGGGGCGGGCGCGATGGCGCCGACGGAAAGTTGGATTGTAGGAAACGACGAACTTAACACCTGCTGGGTTCCCGCCGTGGCGATGGGGCCGGTTTTGATAAGCTGTACTTTGGTTGACCCCATGTAGCCAAAGTTCCCTATCGTTCCAGCGTAGGTGATAGGGGTAGGGTCCTGATACCAGGTATCGGGATATTTCCAGGTGTTCAGAGCCGCGGGCTGCACGTTGATGGCGACGCCGATGCCGGGAACGTTGGTCGGATACACGGCCTTGTCGCCAAAGAACGTAGGCCCCCCCGACGGCATGGCGATAACGTCGGCCTTAATATAGGTTTCGTAGGTGGTAGGAACGTCCGCCGCTTCTACCTTGCAGTTCCAGCCAATTCTTTTATTGTTGTCGACGGTAAAGTTATAGCTGCCGCTGTAGATAGCCGATCCAACGGTAATATCTTCCCCAATCGTCGATATGTCCGGGCCGATAATCGGCATCGAGAAGTCTTCGTAGTAGGTGGGAACATAGGGCTTACAGGTTGCCGCCTGCGACTGAAATGCCGCCAGTGCCAGCGAGCTGAATAAGAGACAGCCAAGCTGATTTGCATATTTCCCTAGCGTTGGCTTGTGTACCGCAAAGGGGCGTGTCGCTATTTTCATCATCAATGTCCCTTATTTTGCTTATAGAGCGATAACCGACGGTTGACCGTGTTAGCGCTGATTTTTAGATAGGCGCCAATCTTCTCCGGCGCCCAGCCCTGTTCGATGAGTTGACGTATCTGCTCATTTGTCTCAGGGCGATTGCCTCGGTAGTAGTACTGCGTTTGAAACGAACGCCTGCACGCTTTGCAGTGGTAGCGGGGCAGCCCGGAGCTGCCTTTTCCGTGCTTTGTCACTCTGTCGTTTTTACGGCAGTAGGGGCACAGAGGGTTGAATAGGTTTGGCGATCTCATAACGTTACTTCTACTCACAGCGAGAGTTAAACTTAATGGCATTGTCTTTCTCCAGATCCGCATTGGCCGGCAGCATGTAGCGCACCTGGCACTGCTGGTCCGGCGCTTCGCCCCAGACGACCTTGACCTGTCCTTCGGTTGACGGAACGCGGGCGAACAGGCGTCCTCCCTGGCCTACGACGCCGATGCGGCGCCCGTCGGCGTCAAACGCTTCCGCGCCGAACGGCAGCGGCTGGCCGTTGGCCATCGGCGCGCTGATAAGGGCCGGGTAACCTACGGTAGTGTCGTACTTCACTTTCACCACTGCGCCGCTGTACGGCGCGACTTTCTGACTGGTCAGGTTCAGCTCTACGTTGTTCGATAGCCCCTTCGGGCTGATTTCAACCTCGTTAAGCTGATAAGCCGTCAGGTAGGGAACGAGAGCGTAGCCGAAGCCGTCCACCTTGATGCCGGGATAGCTCACCATCTTTGCGCCCTTGGCGCCTTTGGCTTCGATCAGCGCGTAGGTGTCGCCGCTGTAGGGCGAAAGCGTCAGCCCGCCGGAGTGCGCTACCATCGCGCCGCTCAGGCCGGCCGAGTAGGTCTCGTAGTCTTTGCCGCTGCCCGCCAGCGCGCTCATGGTGGTGTACGGCGTGCGCATTGAGCCGTTGACCACCAGGCTGCTGCTGCTTCCACGCCCTTCGCCACCCTGACGGTTGTGGCCCGCCGTGACGTTGTAGCTGTACTGGCGTTCGTCCCCCGCCGTGCCGGAGGCGAACAGCTGTTCATTCATGGTGTTGCCTGGCCCGCGAGTTACCGTGGTGCCCATTTGGCTAAAGCCGAACAGGTTGTCCAGCGGGAGCATCAGGTTAATCATGTAGGTGTTCTGGAACTTGCCGAACGCGTCCTGATTTCGGTTGATGCTCAGGTTGTAGTTGAGCTTTTTGTAGCGGTTGTTGTAGCCGAACTGATACTGCCGATCGGTTCTTTGATCGTTCCAGTACGCCTGCTGCCAGGCGCTGACGTAAAACTGGCCCCAGCCCTGCGGCAGCGGCTGGGAGGCGCTCACCATCAGGCGGTTTTTAGCGCGTCGATACTGCGACTTGCCGTAGTTTTGCGACAGCAGCTCGCGGGTCGACATGGCGGTCATAAAGTCCATATAGCCGTCGGTCGAGAAGCGGTAGGCCGCCACCGACAGGTTACTGCCTGTGGTTTGCACTATCTGGCTGTACTTGAGCTGGTAGCTTTCCCCCGACATCGTTCCCTGATCTACGCCCCAGGCGTCTCCCAGCTTGGTGCGAGCGTGGGTGACGTCCAGCGAGAAGGCGCCGATCGGCGTACCGATAGACGCACCGCCCTGTGCCGCCTGATAGTCGCCGTTGCCCTGCAGGCCGCCGTACAGCGTCAGGGCGTTGTTGACGCCGCGCCGATAGGTGCCCTCCATCAGCGTCGGCTCGCTTCTAAGCTGGGTGGTACGCAGCTTGCCGTAGGTCAGGCTGTAGTGATGGGTGCCCGGGCGCAGCAGGTTGCTGGTTGACGAGTAGGGAATTTGGAAGTTCTGTTGCGAGCCGTCCGCTTCCTCAATAGACACGTCCAGATTGCCGCCGTAGCCGGTGGGGTACAGGTCGGTGATTTCAAACGGGCCGGGCGCGACCGTGCGCTCGTAAATCACGTTGTCCGCCTGGCGAATAACGACCTTAGCGGCCGTACGCGCCGTGCCTCGAACCACCGGCGCATAGCCCCTGACCGAGTTGGGCAGCATCTGTTCTTCATTGGCTATCTGCGCACCGCGAAACGACAGGGTGTCAAACAGCTCGCCCTTGGTGTTGGCATCGCCGACCAGCAGCCGCCCCTGAACGGCGGGAATGTCTCTTTGCAGGTAGGTGTTGATATTGTTGTAGTCGCTGCCGGTATCGGTGGTTTTGGTGTACACGCCGTTGTGGCGGAAGTACCAGCCCTTGAGGTTAAAGCCGCTGTTGATGTTGCCGTAGAGCGTGTCATTGTCCTTGCCGTTAAAGCGGGTGCGGCTGGCGTTAAGGTTGTAGCCCAGCGTCGCCGCCGTGATGCCGGTATCCCACTGTTCGGGGTTAACGTAGCCGCGGGGGCGGCGGACGATATAAATTTCCGGTAGGGTCAGGTTGAGCGACTGCTCGTTGGCGTCAAACGTCACGCTGCCTTCGGGCAGCAGGCGGTTTAGCGCCAGGCACTGGTTCTCTTTGTGGTCGGCGATCTCTTTTTGCGCCTGTGCGCTTAGCCGCTCGACGTTGATGTCCAGCGCGGCGAGCGTAGAGGGTTTGACGCAGAGATCCACTTTGGGCACCCGCTTGCCGTCCACCGTTCTGTCCTGCACGGTGACTTCATCCCGACCGATGCGGCGGCCGTTGACGATAAGCTCTGCGCTGTGCACGCCCGCCGGCGCCAGATCCTGATTGTAGCGCGTCAGGTCGATGCGCTGCTGGCTGCCGGGGCTCATAAAGTAGGGGTTGAACTCAATATCGTCATCCGCAGCGGCCCAGCCGGGGAGGGCTAACAGAACGGCGGCGGTCAGCGGTGACAGTGAACGATGAAAAGAGGACATGTGAATTCCTTTCACTAAAAGCGCCGTAAGGGAACGACGCGATAGTCGATAAAAATGAAACGTTTTTATTTTGGCGCCGGCGCGCGGCGCTCTCTTTGTGTTTTTTAGTCAACGCCTCTTACGGGGAAACCGGCTGCGGCGTTGGATTGATGCCGCCATAGTCGTTGATATAAGAGGGATAGATTGTGCCGAGGCTCTTTTTCAGCGAGAAAAACGTTTTTCCGCCGGGGGCTATCATGCCGCCGTCGCCGATCGGGCGTTTGCCCGCCTTGTCTTCAGCGATGTTTGCCAGAGACACGTAGTAGGGCGTCGGGTTCGTTCCCTCAACGCCGCCTTTGACTCTTTTCCAGGTAACGGACTGTCCTGCCTGGTTAGCGTTGCCCGGCAGGCCGGCCGGACGATAAAAAATCTTGATGCGCGAGCGGAACGCCATCTGTAGCTGATTTTGCTTTTCTTTGTTCAGAGGAGGCACTTCCAGCACGCTGAGCCAGAATACGGACTCTTTGTCGGTGGGCAGCGGCTCGCCGGTATACATCAGGCGCAGCGTTTGGCCCTTTCCCGCGTTGATGCGGTTGACCGGAGGCGTGATGGTGAAGGGGGCCTTGGCCGTTTCCGGCGTGGCTTCCGGGTCGCCGTCATCGACCCAGCTTTGGGCAAGAACGGGCTTATCTCCCCGATTGTCGATTTTCACCGTGACCTCGCGCTCACCGGCCGGGTAAATGACGCGCGTACCGGTGATGACAATCCCGGCCAGCGCGGGCGCGGTCAGGATAAAAGAGAAGACGAGCGCGGCTGCGCTGCGGTAAACGGTGCGGTGGTTCATGAAGGCTTTTCTCCCTGATGCGGGGAGCGGCTGGCCGCCCCCCGTGTAACGCTCATCAATACGATTAATCGGTTATAGCGACCGATTAGAAATAGTTGATGGTGAAGTTAACGGCGCTGGCGACCAGGCCCGGCGTGGCGGCGCCGGTCGCGTAGTACTCAACGGCGTACGGCAGCGTAGCGGAGCCTGAGCTCAGATCGTAGGTGGTGGAAGAGGTGTGCTGATCCGGGCTGCCCACCTTGATGGCGTTGCCGGTCGCGGCGTCAACCAGCTGCAGCTGAACGTTGCTGGCTTCAGTTCCGCCGGTGATGGTGTTGTTCAGACGGTAGCCGACCGGATCGACGGTAGCGCCGTTCTCAAAGAACGCTGCGGCGTTGGTCACAGAGGCGGAGCCAGAACAGTTGCTCAGCTCAATGTTGAAGCCGGTGCGCTTGGCGGTTGCGCCGGCCGCGGCCAGCTGAGTTTTATCAACGGCCTGCAGCACGACGGTCGCCGGGCTGGCGTTACCGTCGATGGTGATATCGCAGGTCTTGTCGATCACTTCACCGGTGAAGTTAACGGTGCCGTTAGACGCGGCCTGAACGGCGGTTGCGCCAAACGTTGCTGCGATAGCGGTAGCTAAAAGATATTTACTGAACTTCATAACAAACTCCATGTTGGTCTTACATCGTCATTTAAAGTTGGAATAATCAACCGTGATATATGAAATATCTTTTAGGCCAATTATTTCCTTCATCACGCGAATCAAGGGGCGAAAAAGGGATAGAGAGACTTTTTTCACATCTGCTCGCGCAAACATTCCCACTTTTAGGTAGAATGAGAATTCTTTGTCAAAAAATAATATATTTAATGTGTTGTTTAATTTTTAGTCTGTATTTTTAGATGGCTAAATTCCCCATGCTAAATGTGTCTTAAGCTGTGGGGTATAGCTCTTATCAAGGAAGGTGAAGGGTGATGGCCGTCTTTTAGGCTCATGCTGCGCCTCATCCTTGACGAGAGATATCCATCTTTTTGTGGATTAAACACGATCTATAATTCTGTGTAAACATTATCAATAAGAATAATATTCTTTAAATGGTATGTCTATCGGCAGTGCATTTTGCTACAGATCTAATGAACGATATCAATGCGATCTATTAGATCTATATTTAGTTGATATCACTTTTTTTAAGCTTTTACTTATATTTTTACGTGGTTTTTGTATCCATATATTATGGTTTTTGTTGTTATTATTTTTATTTAAAGGTGTTGCTTTAATATTGTATGATTGATTTTTGTTTTTAAGCTTCTTACCGTCTGCGGCTGGCAGCTTTAGATTGAGTCTCAAGGCCCATTCTTACGGATACTTTGTAGTTACATTGTCCCCGAGGCTTTGCACCCTGAAATTACTCCCAACGCACGGTTAGGTAGGGAACTGCCGATGAGACAGCTGGTTTCTTTACGCTTATTACTACATATTGGCTAAAGCAACTATAGGAATAGCCTCGTGTCGCGCTACAAAATGATGTGCAGGCTTGACGTTTTCGATCCTCCTTTTAACTTTCTTTCCGTTTAGTCTCTAGGGTTTTCGGAGGATTCTTAATAATTAATCTCATCAATTTTCATTCTTATTTTTTTTGATAGTTAAAATATTTTTTTATGTAATATTATAAAATATTAATGAAAATATTTCATAATATTAGAACTCTATATAATTAGTTTTTATTATAATTAACGTAAGTAAGGTTTTTTTAAATCATCTCACGTTTAAAAATACTAATTTTAAAATTGTTCTTTATCGAATTTTTCGTTTGTATATACAATATAGTGTAAGGGCATTCATCTGTGGCTTGATGCTATCTTGTTGAATGTGTGTGTATTTTTATTATTGATATTTTTTCATGATACTAAGCCCGCTTAACTGAACATTTAAAAGCATTTTGCTGCGCTGATTTTGATAATTATCGCACCCTGTGTTTATGGTATTTTTCTCTGCGCATTTGACGCGTTTTATTCAGAATTTAATAACGTCTTGTGTGTTGGCTAAGCGTATCACGCCTGCCGTCTTATTTTTTAATAGCATCAGGAGAGCGATATATTGAGCAACATTTTTCGATGTAATTCCTCTTGGTAACAGAAAGGTTTCTCAGCCTGTAACCAGGCCAGTCAGATGTTTTAAAAATAGACGTTAGCCAAGTTCTATTACTGTCAGCAATCTTGCTGAAATTAATTAATCTTAAGGAAGACAATGATGAGAATTTATCCCAATATTGAAAATGCCCAGTTACAAAAATGGCATACGGATTTCCTCCAGAACTATAACAATGAGCTGGAAGAGGTGACAAATAAAGCTTTTGACATGTGGAAAAACGTTGAGGCCCAGTCTTATCGCGGATATCCGAATGATGTGAAGACGCTTCATGAATGGCTGCTGCCTATTTACCATCGACTCAACAATGTCTCCAATGACTCGCAGGAGCGTTGGTTAGGGCAGATTTTAACGCTGCTAAGTATCTACCATGCCCACACCAGTCAGGATACTAACCAGCGTAAACAAGTTATGGACGAGTTTACTCATATCGCGGAAGGTATCTATCAGGAAGCCGCAGCGGCAATGAACGACCCAGGCGAATTCGTCATGCGTATGTTTACGCTGCCGATCGGCGCTACGCGCTGGATCGCGGCTGAGGATCTTACGCCGGTCATTCAGCTGGAAATTTTACAGGAATTATTCACCCATAATCCAACGATTGAAAAAGCCGAGCTCTATTTCTACCGGGCTATCGAACTACAAATCGAAATTCAGGAAAGAATATTTGAAGGGCTGCAGTTCCATTGTGCTCAGCAGGAAATGCTCTGGAATGAGGCGAATACGGAAGTGGAGCGTCTGGTCGCGGCGGCTGGCGCGCAAAGAGATCCCTGGGTTCGTCTCAGAACGCTGGGAAGCCAGATGTTTACGAATCACCCGAATAAATATACCTATCGGATTCTGCTGGCATTTCTCAACAAACTGAGCGTGGATGACGGTTTTAGCCGGAAAATTAGTGGGTGGGAGGTTGAGGTTGCAGAACTCGCGAATGCGGAACAGCGCACGGGGCCAACCTCATTTTTCTCACTGCTGAGCCTGCCCGTTTCGCCGGACATTTACTATGCCGACTATTTGTGGGAGGCGTTTGTGGCTCTGCTGGTGAGTAACAATGCCCTGTCGCAGGATGCGTACCCAGGCGCCAGACAGCACGATAAATTACTGGCTGCGGTGGAAGGCATCGAAGTGGCGATATTCGATTTGGTTCCTTTTATGAATCTGGCCGCTGGGTACATTCAGACGCCCCACCTGCCGGCAAATATTCGTCAGGGTATCGATTTGGCTGCGATGGTGGTCGGCGAGTTTATTCCCGGCGGCTCTATAGCGGAAGCGTTAAATGAGGTCGGTAAGACAGTAAGCATTCTCGCAAAAGAAGCAAAGGCTCTGGAAGGGACGCTGGCGACGGAAATCCGAGCGTTGGCGCAAATTCGCAATGAAGCCAAAGCCACAGAGCATATCCCGTTCAGCGGTTACGAGGTGACGCTGAAGAATGTGCGGGAACTGAAGCCGGTAAATGGCTATAGCGGTATTCATGTGGATAACGCGGGAAACTATTACCTTTTCCAGGACGGGCGATATTATGAAGTGTACTGGCACCCTGGTCAGGATCGGTTCCAGTTGTTTAATGGAAACGATTTATTTAAACCGCATTTTGCCATGAAGCAGAGTCCACAGGGGCGTTGGCAGTTCCACCCCATGCTGGCTGAAGAGGTACTGACGGAGGCAAAGAAAACGGCCTCATCGGTCAGCCTGCCGGAAGGATACAGGGTGCTTCCCGAAGGGCCGCTCGATGAGGAAGTGGGGACCGGGATACTGTTTGATGAGGAGGGAAACTGCTATATCAGCCAGTCGGGCGATCTCTATCCGGTCCTTTTTGACATGGGAAATGATACTTGGCGGGTTTATTCAACGGAGGGTAAAAATGTTAAATATCAGTACCCGGTTTTTCTGGATGAAGAGGGGATCTGGCAAACGCATACCGATGTGGGCCTTAAGGGCGGGGGAAAAGATCTTCCATTAACCAAAGAAGAGAGACAGATAGTCATCGATGTGCTACGGGGAAAACAGCAGCGGGGGGAAAAAATTGCTTTCGCTGAGATCTCCAGAGAGTTAAGTTATTTTCGTGGTGGTAAGGGGATTCATCGAACAACGATTTCCAGAATTGCGGCAGAAGAAAAGATTATCTCATCATATAAAGTTGCAGAGGTTGATGAGGAACGGATAAAAACAATGCTGATGAATAAGATGACAAGACAAGAAATTAAAGATGCGTTGGCAAAGGAAAATATATCTGTCGGGGATTCAAAGATTGCAGCCATAAAATCGACGTTGGAAGTGCCAGGCAAGAAGCGAGCGAAAATAGAATTAACGAGTGAACAAGTCGACCTTATTTTTGAACTAAATAGTCAAAAGTTATCAGGACAGGAGATCGCTAGAAGGATGAACGCGGCTTACCCCGGCCTGCGTATATACGGTACTAGAGTTCTTTCTGAATTAAAGAAGAAAGGATTAAGAACGGCCTATTCATCCGGTGCGGAGCCATTTTCCAGATACCCTCAGGAGGTACAAAATAGGATTGTTGAACTCTATAAAACAAAAAGCTCAACAGAAATTGCTATGGAATTAAAGCAGAGTGGAATCACTATAAACTCAAGTTCAGTGCTACGTATACTGAATATTAATAAAGTAATTCCTGCAGAGATCTATAACCGGGGACTTATTCCTAAGGCGGTTGAAGATGCGATAGCACAAAAGCTGACGTTAATGAAAGCGAATAACCAGCCTTTAAAATTTACGCAAGTCGCTCGTGAGATAACGGCTGAGATGAGGTACGTATCACCGAGGACGGTAAGAGATATTGCCCTACGGAGGGGACTGCTCCCAGGTTACGTGCCTAAGAACGAGTTGTTTAACCTTATTGAGCGATATCTTGACGCGGAAAATGAGGGTTTCACGCAGGTGGTTACCGACCTGGCGCAGCGTAATATTGAGACGACGGAAATCGAGTTGAGCCGTAGAACGGTTGAACTGGGCATATCCTCAAACGTGGCGCTGGTTACCCGTGCTCAGGCGAGAAGGATCTTTGATCTGTTCGACGAAGCGGAGAAGCAAGGTAATATTACCAAAAAAGTAAAGATAAATAATATTGCCAAAGAAATGAAGATAGCGCAGCGAAGAGTCCAGGATACGCTGAATCACTATAATACGGAAACGGGTACGCGCGCCTGGTGGCGGGCTGAACCTCAAATACGTACCGGGATCATTAAGGCGCTGGAAGGCGGAGGACAGACAACAACACAGATAGCGAACCATTTTAAAGTGAAAGTAGAAACCGTTCGTGGTATCGCAAACCAGATTCTCTGGGCGCGTAATAAATTGATCGTCGGAAGGCTGGGGCAGGGCAAGACCGTAGAGGAGGTGGCGAAGACGTTCAATATTGATAAATCGGTGGTGACCAGAGTCGCTCAGGACATGCCGCCAAGCACGCACGATATCCACATAACAAAAGCCGAGCAGGAAGAGGTGTGGACATTACTGAACCAGCGTGGAGAGCAGGCGCTCACCAAGCAGGAAATCGCAGATCAAAAAGGCATATCGCTCTGGATGGTGGAGAAGATCCAGCATGAAGAGAGTCAACGCGTGCTGAACGCCATTCCCGTGGACACACTGGATTCGGCCATCTTTATGCTCTGCAACGATTTGGATCCGGATGATATTATTCATAATCTAAAACTTTCAGCGGAAGAGATGGGCGTGATTGAAAGGGAGAATGCGGCGGGAAATATCGCTATCAAGCCGCCACTACCGGGGGCGCTTGCGCCCGTTATCACGGTTATCCCTGAGCTGACCGAAGAATTAAAAATCAAAGCGCTGGCTTTGCTGGCACAAGGGGAGTCGCTTGAAAATGTGGCTAATAAGCTGGGGAAGGATGTTCGTTCGGTAGAGCGTATGTTTGAGAATGTTGGTGCACTGCCGTTGCTAGAGGTAGACGATATAGAAAGCCTGGATATCCCTGCAAAAAGACCCCGCACCGAAGAGCCGGTATCACCCGAGACACCTGAAAGACCCGCATCGCCAGAGGAGGAGCCTCACTATTTCAAGATGGATGATTTGTCACAAGCAGAGAAAGACGACATAGTTGAGCGCTACAGATATGGAGAGACACTGACAAAGCTTGCAGAAGACAATCATGTTGAAAAAGAAGATTTGCGGAGTTTTCTAGCAATTGCGCTGGAAAAACAATTTATCGCAGAGGAGTTTAAAGATTCTATAGGGTGGTAAATAGACGCCAATAAGATGTATTTTTTCTTCTGAAGGAATTCGCCCTTATGGGCGAATTCCCGAAAAGAGTTGACCCGCATATGAATATTTTTTGATAGAACAAATCAAAATCAGACAATTACACAAATTTATGTAAATAAAACCGCATACTAACGAGCCTGCGGTTTGGTTGTTCATCATGTTAGCTCATTAATACTAATGCCAAAATACTTAAATCTGTACAGACCACAAGCAATGTCGACAAGTAAGTTGTAAACCATTCTGTTGTTTGCTCTGAAAAGGTTAAGAACATATTGCTTTCATGTACTGAGATAGCTATTTTTCTGTTTAACATCAACAGAGAATGACTTTTTCTCTCCCTTTATGTGTGATTTGCTTTATTGAGATGTTTTCCTTGTCTACAGTTAAGTATTATTATTTTTTTGACTGGTATAAACTGTATTTATTGGTGATTGTATAACAAATTGAAATTAATGTTTAAAAAGGGTTTGTGAGAAAACTAGCAATCCTTTCTTGAAGTATATGGCCGCTTAACGAAGCGTTTGTTTCCAAATTATTGTTAATAGCAATTGTATTACTATAAAAATGCTATCTTATTCTTTGTACTGGGTCGCAATTTTGCTTGCAAAATGACTAAAACAGGAATTATTTTTTGATTATATTAGTCAGTTAGCTATTATCAAATGATGTATTTTTGTGAATGGGAATATTTTGATTTTTATTACATTGGAATGTGAGGGGAGTAATGAATACTTTTATTAATAAACGATTGCAATATTTCATGATGGCTATGGAAACACAATGTTTAAATAAGGCTGCGGAACAGTTATGTATTACACGCTCCCCACTAGGAAAATCACTGAGTGATTTAGAAAGTATTTTGTCTGAAAGGCTATTTATAAGAAAGTATAATAAGCTTGAGCCCACGGAGATAGCTTTTAAAATTCACAAGAGGCTTCTTCCAATTTACCATGAGTTATTGTCATTAGAGAATGATCTTAATCCAAGGAAACGCGGTAAGAAATTTCATATAATATTTGATCTCTCTGTTCCACATCTTATGGTATGCAACTTCATCAAGCAATTTGACATAGCGAATTTTTCTGTTACATATCACTATGTCTATGTTGCAGCTAAGGAATTTGAGTTTTTATTGGCAAATAAACACACTATCCTTATTTCTTATCGCTCTCACGTCCCCATACCTCATATTAAAAAAATAACTCTTGAACAAGAAAGCGTTGTAATATGTTGTCCTGGAAATATCCATGAAAATGACTTTTCTAGTCGCGAGGTGATGAACAATATTCCAATTCTGATTAGGAAGAAAAGTAATGGTGGAGATGAGCTTAAAGGGATGTTAAGCAACGTAATTGGTAAAACGTATCCCTGTTTCAGAATTGAGGATGTTGATGAGGATATGACGTCAATGCTGCTTAGTGTGATAAATGGTAAAGCTATGCTTATCATGCCAGAACGTATTGCTGGTCTATTCAATATAAAGCATATCAATAAGTATGAGTTTGCCGATCTCAAAGTTAGCTTGTCAATACACTATAACAATGCTATTGGCGATAAAGAAATGAGAGAAGTTATAGGTATGTTTGAACGCTAGCTTTTGCTAAAGCAATCTTGTTGAATTGCTTGCTTCACAAGATTGCCATCTATTTCTATAGGCAGTAGGAAACCTCATTCTCATGAGATTAAGCTGTCGAATCATACCATGAAGTTCAGGTGGATATTATATATTGATGTGAATTATTAAGATTTAATTAACTTAATTAAAGCATCAAAATAATAGCATTCAATACTTATCGCTGAGGGAAATATGGATAATAAAATTCATCGTTGCAATATGATAATGGAAATATTTAATTATGAACATCATAAAATTATGACTCAACATGACTCTTTTTCTCGCTTGTCGTTAAAATATGGCTGTGAAAATATTATACGGGAGGTTGTCGGTGATAATGATGTAGATATTAATATTGGCGCTATCAATATCTGTCTCGACGATTTTTCATACGGCACGTTTGAATTTCAGTTTCGCTCGCGATTTATTGAAACTTTTCGGAAACAGTTAACTGAGCGCTATTTTGAACAGGGAAACATTAAGCGAAACAAGGTAAGCCAAACAACGCTTAGCAATTCGGAACAGGTATTTTCCCGCTATCTGCACAGCGGTTGTTGGCCTTATGCCGATAAATGGCAACTGGATCCCGCAAGCTGGCTGGCGGAACAGCTGATGACTGCTCAGGAGACGTGGTATCCCTTTGTAATGAGCGCATGTTTGCAGGTGCTACCACGCTATCGTCTGTCGCTGCTGTTTGAACAGAATTACGTTCTGCGGCACTGCTACGCATGGCCGAAGTCTGAGGCAAATATGCTACTGTATGCGCTGCGCTATTTTCAGCGTCATCCACATTTACAGGCTAATTACCTGTTGGGCCCCGTAGAGAAACTGCCGCTTTTTGACTGCGCTCAGGCTGAAACAAAGCAGCTGCTGACGCCGCTGCTGGTCGGTGGCCCTTCGATATCGGCTACGGCTTCATCCGCTTTGAGCCTGTGGATAAGCGCGCTGCTTCAACAAAAAGCGGTGCGGAAGCTGGCTGATTGGGTGCATAGCGATAAGGCCGGAGATCTAACTCAACTGTCTTCACAAAATAAGTAGACTTTTGTGAACTAACAAAGCGAATTGAAGTTACGAGAACAAATATTTGCAATATTATTTTTGCTTCCCTGCTGGATGTGGAAGGCGAAAGGATGTGAAAAGTAATGGCAATGCATATCGAGCGGGCCATTCAGCTGAAGTTAGCTAATGTTGGGCGAATAAAATAGTGCAGTTGATCTTGCTTCTTTAGATGGAAATAACCTTAATGCTAATTAGTAATTGTACTATGCCTTAAGTTAGTCCATTGATGCTGAAAGCGTCGCAGTTATTTTCCTGCTTTTTCGTTTGTTGTGCGGAATTTTAAACGCTACGCTGGAATCGTTGATGGCAGCGAGCGGCTGTTTTCTTCATCGTCAGAAATATATATGCAGGAAGTTATTACAAGCGTTAGAAAAAACATTTTGATATCCAAGAGTAAACAAATCCAAAATTTATGTAAACCGGATATATAAATAGAAGGTTATTACTGATAAATATGAATTATGACTTTTTTGGGCGCAGCATATGGTTTTAATTGAACACAATATTATGTGGAAATTGTGTTAGGTTTGTTTTTTAAATTGAAGAGCAGGTTATTGATGAGCGGTTTTATTAAGTTGTAGCTAAGAATTCTATTCTGGAGCTTAGCTGCTTTCTGATTCGAGCGAATAAAGGTGAATCAAGCGGAGGAGTAAATGAACGGTTTCAAATTCAGCAATCGAAGCGAGCGTAATATGAGCGGCGTACACCCTGATTTGGTCAAGGTAGCCCGGAGAGCGTTGGAACTATCCCCGGTTGATTTCGCCATTACCGAAGGGGTACGCAGCATCGAACGCCAAAAGCAATTAGTCGCAGCCGGCAAGAGCCAGACATCAAATAGTCGCCATTTAACGGGTCATGCGGTCGACGTATTTGCCTATCCAACGTCAGCCGGATCCTGGGAGTGGAAATACTACGTGCAAATTGCCAATGCGTTTAAGGCGGCGGCGAATGAATTAAGGATCGTTATTGAATGGGGCGGTGACTGGAAGTCGTTAAAAGACGGGCCTCATTACCAGTTGCCTTGGTCTGAGTACCCTAAATAACGCGCTTCATCATCGGTGGTTTAGCGATGGCCGTGGCGGTGTATTAACTCGATGAACAGGGCTGCATGCCATGAAGCAGAAAGAGTCAATAAGAAAGCCCGCGATCTGTAGAAGGAGGAGAAGGCTTTCTTTAGTTATGGGTGATGAGGGACTGCGCCTGTGTTAGATCCCGCCCCCAAGAGGGGGGGCTATATTTGCATCGAAAGTTGCAACTCCTCTATCTCAACCTTCCCAACAGCTCCTTCCCCGCCAGCATCACTCGCTCCGCTAGCTGTTCGCGTTTATCGTCCGGAATTTGGAACGCCACGCCGGAAACGCTGATGGCGGCGATAACCTGCCCCTGAGGGTTAAACACCGGCACGGCGATGCAGCGCACGCCCTGGCTGTCTTCTTCGTCGTCGTAGGCCCAGCCGCGCTGTCGGATAAGCGCAAGCTGCTTCTTGAGCGTAGGAACGTCGGTGATGGTGGTGTCGGTAAAGCGCGTTAGCGGCAGCTCGTCGCTCAGCAGGTCGTCCACCTCTTCGGGGCTCAGCCACGCCATAATCGCTTTGCCGAGGCCGGAGCTGTGCAGCGAAAGGCGTTTGCCTTCCCAACTGCGGATAACAATTGCCTGTGGGCTTTCCAGCTTGGTGAGGTAAATAGGGGAAGAACCCTGTAAGACGCCCAAGTGGCAGGTCAGGTTGGTATCGTCGCGCAGCGCGGCCAGCACCGGCTGGGCGATTTTCTTAATGTCGTACTGTTCTACGGCCTTATTGCCGAGCTCGTACAGCCGAAGGCCCAGATAGTATTTATCGCCGTCCTGCCGCAGCAGGCCGTGGGTCACCATGGCGCTAAGCAGCGAAGAGGTGCTGCTTTTAGCCATGCCGACGCCTTGATAAATTTGGCTAAAGGTTGCGCCGTTTTTATCGGACAAAAAGTCGCAGACGCGAACAACCTTATCAAGAGCGGGGACAGAGGTAGAGATCGTTTTCATGGCAATCGCTGATTTATGGCCAACCTGGGAGGTATCGCGCAATATTCAAAGTTGTTCATAGTATAACCACAATATTCGTGATTGAAAAAGGGGATAAAATTCGGAAAACCTCGGGTAAATCGCGGGAATAGAGACGAATTTTCGAGCGGTTTGTCGCCGTTGCCCGCCTTCTGTGCAAAAGCCCAAACTCTAAATGTGATATTTGTGATGAAAATGGGCGAACCCTGTGGGGTTAATTTCGCGGCAAGTGGTGATTCATGCTGCATAAAAACGATTTATTGGAATATCCGTCATCGGCTTGTCATCTTGCGGAAAGATGGCGATAATTTCGGTCTTTTTTGTCCGTTCGCCTGCGGGAATATGGGGCGACGAGCGGTGCATTATCAATATCAATAAAAGACGACCGTCATCGGCAGCGACTGAATAACGGCAAGACGTGGATGTGGAGAGCTGCATGACCGAAAGCATACCAATGCTAGTGACCTTTGTGGTCTACATTGTGGGGATGATCGTTATCGGGTTGGCCGCCTACCGTGCGACTAACAACTTTGGCGATTACATTTTAGGAGGCCGCCGTCTGGGCAGCTTTGTCACCGCGCTGTCCGCCGGCGCGTCAGACATGAGCGGCTGGCTGCTGATGGGGCTGCCGGGAGCCGTCTTTCTGTCCGGCATTTCCGAAAGCTGGATTGCCATCGGGCTTACGATAGGCGCCTACCTGAACTGGCGCATCGTCGCCGGTCGCCTGCGGGTGCATACTGAAGTCAACCATAACGCGCTGACGCTGCCGGACTACTTCACCACCCGCTTTGAAGATAAAAGCCGCGTGCTGCGCATTTTCTCCGCCGTGGTTATCCTGATTTTCTTCACCATCTACTGCGCCTCCGGCGTGGTGGCGGGCGCTCGCCTGTTTGAAAGCACTTTCGGCATGGACTACCACACCGCCCTGTGGGTCGGCGCTGCGGCGACCATCGCCTACACTTTCATCGGCGGCTTTTTGGCCGTGAGCTGGACCGACACCGTTCAGGCCTCGCTGATGATTTTCGCGCTGATACTGACGCCGGTGATGGTAATCATCGCCGTCGGCGGCTTTGGCAGCTCGATGGACGTCATTGAGGCGAAAAGCGTCGAATATCTGGATATGTTTAAAGGCCTTAACTGGGTTGCCATTATTTCCCTTATGGGGTGGGGGTTGGGCTACTTCGGGCAGCCGCATATTCTGGCGCGCTTTATGGCCGCGGATTCCCACCACGTGATCCACAAAGCCCGCCGCATCAGCATGACCTGGATGATTTTCTGTCTGGCGGGCGCGGTGGCGGTCGGCTTCTTCGGCATCGCGTTCTTCTCCAACAATCCGCAGCTTGCGGGCAACGTAAGCGAAAACGGCGAACGGGTGTTTATTGAACTTTCCAAACTGCTGTTTAACCCTTGGATCGCCGGCGTGCTGCTGTCGGCCATTCTGGCGGCGGTGATGAGCACCCTGAGCTGCCAACTGCTGGTCTGTTCCAGCGCGCTGACGGAAGACTTCTATAAGGCGTTTTTACGTAAGAACGCCAGCCAGCGCGAGCTGGTGTGGGTAGGGCGCCTGATGGTGCTGCTGGTGGCGGTGATCGCGATCGTTTTGGCCTCTAACCCCGACAACCGCGTTCTGGGGCTGGTCGCGTACGCCTGGGCCGGGTTCGGCGCCGCGTTTGGCCCGGTTATTCTGCTTTCCGTTCTGTGGCGAGGGATGACCCGCAACGGAGCGCTGGCAGGCATGCTGGTTGGGGCGGCAACGGTGCTGATATGGAAACAGTTTGGCTGGTTTAACCTGTACGAGATAATCCCTGGCTTCCTGTTTGGCGCTATCGCTATTGTTGTCTTCAGCCGCGTGGGCGGCAAGCCAAGCGAAAAAATGTTGACTCGCTTTGACGAAGCGGAAGCGGAATATCAGGGCGAGAAGGACTGATAAAAGAGTAATAGAGTGATATTGTAAAAGGCGGAATATAATATTCCGCCTTTCTATTAATAAGGACATGTAATTAAGTATGTAGAACGGTAATTATGAATCTTAACCGTTATACAAATATAAGATGGACTATGTAGCACTTATATTTCATTTGTGTAAACCATATTGATGAATGCCTATTCTACGGCAATGAACAGAGATTTTTCCTTATATATTTAGACGTTAAATATCTGTAAATCATTTAATTAACTATTTGATTTTATTTTGTTTTTTATTGCTTTTCGCATTTTGGATACCGATGTGTCCCTGCAACTCATTAAACTCCTGCCTAAGAAATAGACCTTATTTGGATTAGCCGGATAAGTAATCACCACCTTTATGGATTAACGGTTTCTTATGAAACCATTGGGTTATTAATTAATTCACCACTTTTTTATCATCATGTGTAGCAAAGGGAGCGGCACCGTGCGGCGAGGACTGCTGATAACGTCCATGATATTTTTATCCGGATTAGCCTGGGCGCAAGCCGCGCCTAACGGCGTATCCGCGCCTGCTAATGGTGAAAAAAAGAGCTCTCGGGATGCATCTTTGCCGGAACTCGGAAGCGGTGGAGAAAAGTATTTAAACAAGGACGAGGGGAAGGGCCTGAAAGAGAGCGCCTCTGACTATTTTACCTCTTCCGCCAGTCAGGGATTTGAAAACCTGACGCCTGAAGCGCTGGAGTCTCAGGCGCGGGGCTACGTTAAGAATAAGGTCACGTCGACAACGCAGTCTTACGTTGAAGGCGCTCTGTCTCCGTTCGGCAAGGTGAGAACCAACCTTGCGGTTAGCGAAGACGGGGATTTGGAAGGCAGTTCGCTGGACTATTTCGTCCCTTGGTATGACAACCAGAGCACGCTGCTGTTTAACCAGTTTTCTATACAGCGTAAAGAAGAGCGCACCATTGGCAATATCGGTTTTGGCGTGCGCCAGGACGTTAGCGATTGGCTGCTGGGGGGAAACCTTTTTTACGATCATGACCTGTCTCGCGATCACCGCCGCCTGGGGGTTGGCGCAGAGGCTTGGACGGACTATCTGAAGCTGTCCGCGAACTATTACCATCCGCTTTCTGACTGGAAGGACTCGAAGGACTTCGATTTCTACGAAGAGCGCCCGGCGCGCGGTTGGGACGTGCGCTCGGAAGCCTACTTGCCGTCTTATCCGCAGCTGGGCGGAAAGCTGGTGTATGAACAGTATTACGGCGATGAGGTTGCGCTGTTCGGTAAAGATAACCGACAAAAAGATCCTCATGCGGTGACCTTGGGCCTGAACTATACGCCGGTGCCGCTAGTGACCGTCGGCGCGGACTATAAGGCCGGCACGGGCGACAACAAGAGCATCAACGTCAACGCCGCGCTGACTTACCAGTTTGGCGTACCGCTGAACGATCAGCTCAATCCGGACAAGGTGAAAAGCCAGCGTTCGCTGAAGGGAAGCCGACACGATTTTGTGGATCGCAACAACTTCATCGTCCTTGAATATCGCGAAAAGGACGCATTGGACGTCACGCTGTGGCTGAAGGCGAGCGCGAATAACGAACATCCGGAATGCGTAATTAAAGACACGCCGGAAGCCGGTGAGGGGCTTGAAAGCTGCCGTTGGACGGTCAATGCGTTGATAAGCAGCCGCTACAAGATTGTTTCGGCCAGCTGGCAGGCAAAGAGCCGGGCTAACCAAACGATGGTGATGCCGGTGATAAAGGCCAACGCTCTGACGGAAGGCAACAATAACCGTTGGGATTTGGTGCTTCCGGCCTGGCAGGGCGGCTTGACGGATAAAGAGCGTGCCGACCGGAACACCTGGCTGGTTCGCATTACGATGGAAGACGAAAAGGGGCATCGCGTTAACTCCGATCCGGTTGAGATTGTCGTAAAAGAGGACCGTCGGATTGAGCTGGTGGCAAATAGCGTTAAAGACGCAGACGAAGAGCACAGCCACGAAACGAATGCGCAGGCGAACGGTAAAGACGGCGTCGTGCTGGACCTGCTGGTCAGTGACGCCTTCGGCAGCACGACCGACAGCAAGGGCAATACGCTAGAGGACGACAAAATGGCGCCGGAGCTTTACGACGAAAACGACAAGAAGGTCAAACTGAGCACCACGCCGTGCGATGTGCAGGCCCCCTGCGTTTTTATTCTGGACCGTAACGAAGAAGCCGGCACCGTCACCGTAGCCAGTACGCTGCCGGGCGTGTTCCGCTGGAAGGCTAAAGCGGCGGCTTACGGAGAGAGTAACTACGTTGACGTCGCCTTTGACGATACGTCGTTAAAAGAGCTTAAGCCCGTTATTTATCAGCTTGATTCAGGGCATCCGGTCAACCTGATAGGGAATAACGATCGCCTGGCGCTGAATAAAACCTATCGCTTTATGCTCTGGCGCGACGCAAACGGCGACGGCGCGTTCCAGCTCTCTGAAAGGGTGAGCGATGAAGAGATGGCCGAGTACGAATACAAGTGGGAATTTACCGGTCAGAGCGCACACGGAGAAACGGGCGCTCAGGCTAATACGGAAAATGAAGATCTGGTCATACCGGAAACCAACCATGAGGCGGCCGCCGCTTTCGGCACGCGAGAAGGGGGAGACGGTGTGCAGGGGTATGGGCTTCGCGTGCTGTATCGCAAGAAGTCATCAATAAATTAAATCACGTCAGCGCGGGAAGGGAATAAACGCCCACCGCCGAAACATATAACGCTGGAGTACACAGCAAAGGAGAAGGGAATGAGGCTATCAACAAAGCGGCGTTTAACCAAGGTTGCGTTGGCGTTGGTTGTTGCAGGTTACTGTTCTACGTCGGCAATCGCGGCGGGAAACTTAAAGTCTACGGATACCAACGGTTGGCAGGTCGTGACGCAAAATACGGGCAGCATCGAGGGTACGGTTCCCTGGATCACCCGCAGCGTGACGGAAACCACTGAGGCTGACAAGGGCCACGTCACGGTGACCGTTGACCGCGGCGGCCGTACGGCGTCGACTACCGGCGAGAAGCAGTTCCACATCGGCGATAAGGTCACCGTAAACTGGGCCATTGGCGATACGGAAGGCGACCTGGACAACGATAACACCGCTACCAAGGGGACGGTTGTTTGGCTGCGTTCAAAGAGTCAGGATGGCTCCGACGCGGTGGAAATCAGCGGCTCTGCGGGTAAAGACACTTATACGATCACGAACGATGACGCCGATTACTATCTCGGCATCAAGATTAAACCGACGACGACCACCGGTACGCCCAATCAGGCCGTCGATTTCCTCACGTTGGTTGACCTGTCAACCAACGCCGGCGGCGGTTCTAACGATGACGATATTCCGGAAGGTCCGGTGGTTGACGATAGCGTGAAAGTGGCTATCTACGAAGACGGTAGCAGCACCAACCTGCTGGGTACCTCTACGGCGCTTAAGACGTCGACGACGTATAAAGTACGCCTGTGGAAAGACGCCAATAACAACGATGTGTTTGACGCCGGCGAGACTGACGTTACCGATCAGTACGACTACCGCTGGAAGTTCACCGGAACCAGCCTGCAGCTGCATGCTAACGGCGGCTATGCTAACGAAAGCACCAACAACGCCGCGCTGGCTATCCCGGCCACCAACGCCGAGGCTAAGGCGCAAATCTTTAGCGGCGCCGGCGAGGACGGTGTTCAAGGTTACGGCTTGTCCATCGAATACAAGCGTAAGTAATGTAAACAACGCCGGCCTTCCCTTTAGGGAACGCCGGCTTTTTCTCGTTTTGAAAAGTCGTTTATGACGACGATAGGCTATTTTTCAAAGCATGAAGCGGATAGAGAACCGGACGGATATGAATAGGAACAACCCTTCTTCTGTCAATAAGCGGGAAGGCCTTTCTGGCGCTTTTCTTATCGTATTGACGGCGGCGATTTTGCTGTTCTGTACATTGGCGAACGCCTCTGGCTGGCAGGCGCTGGACGTTTCAACCAGCGCGATTAACGGTACGTCGCCGGTTGCCGACGGGGCCGAGATCCCCATCTATCTGAACGACAAGCTGCTGGATTCAAAAGACGCGGTCAGCGTCGATTTTTCCGTAAAGCCAGGTGAGTTTTCGGCGAACGCGGCGCTTGATGCCGTAACGCTGGCCAATCCTCAGGACGTCGAAGGCGATCTGTTCGCCGTGCCGCCTCAGGTGCGTTGGGAAAACTCGTCCCAGCCCGATTTTTCTCTGGTGTGGGCGGATGCGGCTACGCCAGAGACGCCTCTTAATCCTCAGCCTGCCGCCAATCTCTCTTTCTGTGCGCAAAACCTGGCCGGCCGCAGCCTGGTCGTTTGGCCGCAGATAGAACAGTCTGCGCAAGCGGCCATCCTGAACCTTTTCACTACCACCGGCTCTCCTAACAGCGGGTCGGTGCCGCTGTTGGAACAGCGGGTTATGGTCAACGTCGCGGCGGCAAAAAATGAGCCGATTTCCGTCAAGGCCAACCACTTTGACGCAGGCCTCAATGCGGCCAAGGTCAAAGTCGGGGAGAGCATTACCCTGACGGTAACGACGAAAGACTGCGCGGGGAACGCGATAGGCAATGCACCGTTTGTTATTACCCGTTCGGACGCGCTGAACCGCCAAGGGGGCATAAACAACGCATCGCCGGTTCACGTCGGGGATACGGAGTTGACTTCAAGCACTACCGAATATCATGGCGTTACCGACGCCAGCGGTTCAGCGACCGTGACGGTAACGCAAAACGACGGACCGGGCGTCAAAACGACGCTTCACGTCAGGCCTCAGAACAACGGCGCGCTAAGCGATAGCGTAGACGTCATCTTCACGGTAAAAACCAGCCCGGACACCGACAAAGCGACGATGTGGGGCCATATGGCGGAGAGCGCCTCCGCCAACGGCTATACCTTTTATCGCCCGAAGCTGGCGGCGGAAGCCTCCGGTGCTGATGCTACGATTGTCGATCATAACGAAACCTGGGCTCGGTTCGATTGGTATAGTGCGAAAGGTCAGTGTGACATACTGCCCGACATTCGTCAGTTGGGCGCGCTGATCGTCGCGCAGGGAAGTCATACCGTTCAGGAATCTTTAGGGTGGCCGCTACAGGATAATTATTACTGGTCATCTTCCCCAGGTTTTTCCGGCTATCACGAGATCGTTGACATGCTTAATAAAAGCGCGGAGTCAGCGAAGGATTCGGAAATCCATCTGGCCAGCTGCGTTGACCAAGCGGCGCCGGAAGTCACGCCTAAAATACTGCTAACGTCAAATAACTTTGACAGTACGCTGGAGGCGGCGAAGGCGAAGGTCGGCGAAAGCATTACGATGAAGCTGTCGGTTATCGACAGCGCAACGGGGGAAAAGCTTCCCTATCGCTATTTCACCCTGACTATCGGTAGCGCCACGAACCGCAAAGGGGAAACGAACGCCGAGTGGGAAAAATCGCCCGTTGTCGCTGCGGGAGAGGGCCTGAGGTCGGAAACCAGCCACCGGTATGAGGGGATGACTGACGTTAACGGCGAAGCCACGCTTGTATTTACTCAGAATGAGGGGGCGGGCGTACGCACTCCCATCACGGCCGGGCTGCGTGAAGGCAATCCCAATACTTACACCACGGACGTCATCTTTACCGTCGTCACCAGCCCTGATACTGATAAGGCACGCATGTGGGGGCATATGCAGGGCGTGGTCAACGCAGGCAACATCTATAAGCGGCCAATGCTGGCGGATGAAGCCGAACATAAGACAGGCTTGTTTAGAGAAAATGACGAAGACTGGGCGACCTTTAATTCGCTTGACGCCGCGGTGAGCCAGTGCGGTGTCGGTCAGGTGCCGGACGTCTCCTCTCTGGAGAATCTCTATAGCGCGAACGCCTCTAACCAGATGGAGATCAAGTACGGATGGCCAACCGAAGGATACGACTATCTGGCCGCGGATAACGACGGTTCCAACTTCCATCACGTTGATTTGTCGAACGGAAACGAGAGCGGTTTTAGCGGCGGCCAGCCAAACTATCTTACCTGTTCAGGCAATGAGCTTATTACGGTCATGAGCGTGGAGGCCGAAGGCAGCGAGAAGCGACAGGCGACCGCGAAGGTTGGAGACAATATTATCCTGCCGCTGCGTTCGCTAAACGCGCTGAATAATCAGCCCGTACCTAACGCCAGATTTACCGTAACGGTGTCGCAAGGGGTTAACCGCAAAGGCCTTGTGACCGGGTTTGACGATGCGACCGACGGCAAGCTGGTTATCGACGGGGCGTCGTACGGCGCTTCACAGGCTTCAACGGTGTATAGCGGAATAACGGACGAGCAGGGCTACGCCAGGCTGACGATTGCGCAGCCTCAGGGCGTGGGATTACGCACCCCGTTAAAGATTGAACCGTTAAATTCGCTGATAACGACGCCGATTACCTACAACGTTATTTTTACCGTTCCTACCAGCCCCGATTCGCCCAGCGCCCAGATGTGGGGGCACATGTCCGACGTCATCACGGTTGGAAGCGATGTGTTCAGCCGTCCGAAACTGGCGGATGAGGCGCCTGCGGCAGGCGTAACTCAAAAAGAGAATAATGAAACCTGGGCGCGGGTAAACCACGACGACGCCTCCGGCCGCGTTGACACAGGCGGCTGTGCGCTAAACCACTTGCCGAGGCTCGATCAGCTTAGCGCGCTGTATAGCGCGAATAGCGGCAATAAAATCAATACGGAACACGGCTGGCCGGTGCTGTACGGCTACTGGTCGTCAACGCCTGCGGGAACCTCGACCTGGAAGGAGACCTCTCTGTCAACGGGAAGCGATACTTCTGCGCCGAGCAGCGCAACGGACTATGTGTCCTGCCTCGAGAATGAAAATCCCTCCGGCGCGGTTATTACGATTGAAACCGTGAACGCAGGGCAGTGGAATGAAGGCCTGCAGGCGGCGAAGCTGCAAAAAGGGGAAACCTTGCCGCTGAAAGTGACGGTGAAAGACGGCGCCGGCAACCCTGTTCCGGGTGCCGCGTTTACGATTTCCCGCGGTGACGGCTATACCCGTCAGGGGGAAAAATACACCGCCGACAGCGGTAGCAGCGTCGTTTCGCCGGTAGTTATCGACGGCGAATCGCTAAACGACAGCTCGACAAAAATTGGCGGCCTGACGGGGGCCGACGGCAGCAAAATTATCAACGTCACCCGCCCGGATGCGCCCGGTACAAAAACCGCAATCAGCGTGGCGCTGTATAACGATGCCAGCGTAACGGACAGCATTGACACTATCTTTACCGTGGTGACCAGCCCGGACAGCGACAAGGCCACCATGTGGGGCCACATGCCTGAAACGGTAACGGCGGCGGACGGTACGGTATTTAAGCGTCCTCTTTTGATGGCGGAACTCCCCGAGGGCGTTAGCAAGAACGCATATAAGGAAAACAACGAGGATTGGGCAACGGTAGACTTTGAGGTTATTAAGGATGCCTGCGGCCCTGCCTATGTGCCAACGCTTGACGCCATGCAGTCGCTGTACGACGCCTGGCCCAACGGCGCGATTAACCTGCAAAAGGGGTGGCCCGTTGTCGGCAAAGCCTATCAGACGGGAACAACCGACCTTACCAAGTCTTTTGATAACCGCTATGCCAAGTCTATTAACATGGAAAACGGCAGCGCTAAGACCAGCCTCTGGAATGAAAAGCTCTACTTCGTTTGCCAACAAAGTCCGCACGCGGCGGCGACGCAGTTAACGATTTCCTCAAGTCGATATAAAGAGAGCGACGGCTTCGCTAAGGCGAAGGTAGGTGAAACAATACCTGTAACGATAACGACGCTGGACGCACAGGGCAATCCGGTCGGCAATACTCCGGTTATCTTCAAGCGCGGCGACAGCGTTGGGCGCGCCAACCGGGAGGTAAACGCCTCTCAGGCGGCGGTGATTTACATTAACCATACGGATGGGCGCAACAGCGGCGTTGAGTATTATACCGCCACCGGGCCGGACGGGTCGGTGACTCTGGATATCAGCCAGGACGACGGCGCCGGGTTTGAGACGCCGCTGTCGGCGTCAATAGAGCACTACGGCGCGACAACCGAGCAGACTATGCCGGTTGTTTTCACCGTAGTGACCAGCCCGGATACGCCGAAGGCTAACTACTGGGGCCATATGGCCGACACATTAACCTCCAGCGACGGCCTGGTCTACAAGCGCCCGCTGCTGGCCAGCGAATTCGCCTCTGCGCCGGGCAAGTCGTTCGCCATCACCAACGGCGATTATGACAAGGGCGAAACCTGGGGGCTTATTACCGTAACCAACGCCTGGAACGGCACTAACGACGGCTGCGGGCGCAGCTATTTGCCTACGGCGGCAAACCTTCAGGCGCTGTATAACACCTATCCGGACGGCGCGATGCGCACCGTTAACGGCTGGCCGGTGGTGAATAAAGGCAATGCCTATGTAACCCAGTTCTGGTGGGCGGGCGACTATGCTGCGCCGTCGTCGGAAAGCGCGCAGCTAGCCTATATGACGGTTAACCTGCTGAGCGGCGGCGATATCTCCACCACGACCAGCACGTCGGCTTACTATATGCAGAGTTGCCTGACTTCGCCGAAAAGCCTTGCTGGCAGCCTGATGCTGACGTTCGATAATTGGGATGAAGCAGCGGCAGCGGCGAAGGTAAAAAAGGGTGAAAAAATTTCTGCCACCGTCACCGTCAAGGACTCATCGGGTCAGCCGATGAAGGATCTGCTGGTGAAGATAAGCCGCAGCAATGCGCTTAAGCGCGACGGCGGGGTATATTCTACCTCCGGCGCGGATGACATTACGTTAAGTGACGTCATGCCCGCCGGCACGGCGTCATTCCTGATGGATACTGCTGCTAAGTACCTCTACGCGCTAACCGATGAACAGGGACAGATTACCTTTAAGCTTTCTCAGGACAACACGGCGGGGTTGAAGACGACCATCACCGCCGAAACGACGGACGGCAGCGGACTTCAAGACAGTAAAGACGCTATCTTCACGGTAGTCACCAGCCCGGACAGCGATAAAGCGGCGATGTGGGGACACATGCCGGAGACGTTTACCAACAGCGCGGGCGTTGAGTTCAACCGGCCGCTGCTGAGGGCCGAGCTTTCTTCGACGTCAGATACGTCAGGCCTTTCTGCTAACAATGAGATCTGGTATACGTGGAGCCGTTATCCCAACCTGTATTTTAATTCTGCAAGCCCGTGCGATCGTTTAGGACTGCCGACGATGGACGATCTGCAAACGTTGTATAACGACCATCCGAACGGCGAGCTGGCTACCGAATTTGGCTTACCGGTTGCGTCGGGCGCCTACTGGGGCGCTGGGAATTCTATACCGACCGACGACAGACGGGGCAGCCAGTTCCAGTACATACAGTTAAATAACGGCGCGACGAAAGCTACTGCTGCCAATACGGCAACGGCGCAGCTTTGCCTGACGAAACGCAGAAACCTGACGTTAACGCTAAGCTCCACGGCGTTTGATGCTGCCAAATCTGCGGCGGTGGCGAAAAAAGGCGAAACAATTCCGCTAACGATCGCTGTCGCCAACGATGCGGGCGTACCACAGCCGGATATCACAGTACGGTTAGGCAGAAGTTATTCGACTGGCCGAGCGAGCGGCAGCGATACGACTTCCGCCAGCAGTATGTTATTAACCCCAGTATCACCCGCTTCGGATGCAATAACGTTTGCCTATACCTCTTCGACAGATGCTCGAGGATATTGGTACGGCGTGACGGACGCTAACGGAAAAATCCAGCTAGAACTCGCTCAGAATGACGGTATTGGACTGAAAACGCCGCTACAGGCGATACTGTCTGACGATCCGCCGACTAAAAGCGATTTGGATGCTATTTTCACCGTCATCACCAGCCCGGACAGCGATAAGGCTCAGATGTGGGGCCATATGCCGGAAACGGTCACTAACAGCGCCGGCGTCAAGTTCTATCGACCAATGTTGGTCGGAGAAGCGCCGCTAACCAGCTATTCCTATACCTACAATAACGAAAAATGGCCGTTGATTAACATATCCGGTATACAGCAGGAGGGCGTCACAGCCTGTGATGCCGCCCATCAGCCGCTAATGAGCGATCTGCAAACGCTGTATAGCGATAATCCGAACGGCTCGATTGAGACCGAGTTCGGCTGGCCGGTGAAATCGAATAAATACTGGTGGGCGGCCGACAGGGCGGAAAGCACCGGATACTACCAATATCTTAATTTAAATACCGGCGGCAAGGGTTCAGACAGCTCAACGGGAAGCTACAACGCTCAAGTTTGTCTGGTTGACGCGCACGCTCTGCTACCGGCGACGATTGAGCTGACGTCCAGCGAGTTTAATGAAAGCACTCAGGTAGCTAAAACGAAGAAAGGGGGAGAAATTCCGCTGACCGTAACGGTGAAAGATTCCGCGGGGAATCCTGCGCCGAATGCGGCATTTACGATTTCTCGAGGCGATAGCCTGTCCCGCAGCGGCGTAGTCAAGCAGTCGGATGCTTACGGCGGTACGGATGACATCACGCTGCAAGAGCTCACCCCTGCCGCGGGAACGGCTTCAATGACCACGACCAGCGTTGTGTTTAGCGGCGTTACCGGCGCCGACGGTACGGCAACGTTTAGCCTCAGACAGGATTCGACAATGGGGTTGAAGACGAAGATAACGGCGACGCTTGATAACTATCCTAATCCGACCTCCTCTATTGACACGATATTTACCGTAGTCACCAGCCCGGATACGGACAAGGCACAGTTCTGGGGTCACATGCCTGAAACGGTAATGAGCAGCGACGGCGTTGAATTCCATCGCCCGCTGTTGGCAGCCGAGGTTCAGTCAAAAGACGGTACGTTTAGCTCTCCGGGTGGAAACGAGCTTTGGCCGCTGTTTAACCATAACTGGCCGGGGCTGGCGGAAAAAACGGCCTGCGGCGAGACCTACCAACCAACGCAGGAAGAGCTGAAAACGCTCTATAGCGATCATCCAAACGGCACGCTGGAAACGCTGTACGGCTGGCCGGTGTCGAACGCCAGCGCCGGTTGGTGGGCGCTTCCCGAACCTTACGCGTGGATGTATCCGTACGTTCATCTGAAAACCGGCGCGACCGGCACGAAGAGCTCAACCGATAATCAGGCTTTGGTATGTCTGGTCAATCCGCATCCCGCGACGCCGACCAGTATCACCGTGACTTCACCCGATATGGATACGGCTAAGAACGCAGCGGTGGCCAAGAAAGGCGAAACGATAGACGTGGTGGTGACGGCAAGAGACGCGTCGGGCGACCCCGTCGGCAACGCGCCCTTTGTTCTTAGCCGGGGCGCCAGCGCCGATAGGCAGGGTAGCGAAGAAAAAGACGTTCAACTATCGAAGATAGGGGTACAGCTAGGTACGGCAGCGGTACAAAATATCGTCGTTGGCGACGTATACCAAGGCGTAACCGGCGCGGATGGCTCGGTTACGCTGAAGATAACGCAGGATAATAGTGACGGACTGAGGACGCTGCTTATCGCCCAGCTAAGGGACAACAATACGGTTTGGCAGGAGCTGCCGGTGATTTTCACCGTAGTGACCAGCCCGGATACGGACAAAGCCCGGTATTGGGGCCACATGCCGGAAACGGTGACCAACGGCAACGGCGTCAAGTTCCATCGCCCTCAGCTGTTGGCGGAGATGCCCTCCGACAAAGCAAACTATAGCTCCTACGTATCCAACGGGGAAACGTGGCCAGCCATTGCGGCGTCAAAAGTGGAAAGCGAAGGCATCGTTAACTGTAGCGAAGCCTATCGGCCACTATTCGAAGAGCTGCAGTCGCTGTACGACCGATATCCGGCAGGTGCGCTTAATACCCAGTTCGGCTGGCCGGTCGATGGGCAAGACAACTATTGGTGGGCCGTTGATGCGGACGAGGCGACCCACTTCCGTCAGGCCCTAAACCTGGAGAGCGGCCAGAAGCATACAACCTCTTCGTCGTCTTCAGCCTACAGGCAGGCATGTCTGGTTGATCCGCACGCCTCGACGGCGGCCAGCATTACGCTGACGTCAACGAATATGGATACGGCTAAAGACGCCGCGGTGGCTAAAAAAGGCGAGGCTCTTGCTCTCACCGTAACGGTAAAAGACAGCGCGGGTAATCCTCTGGCCAATCAGGCATTCACGCTGTCGCGCGGCGATTCGCGCAACCGGGCTGGCGAGGTAGTGACTGACGGCAGCGTGGAGGCGGAAAATGGCGCCGACGATCTGGTTCTTCAGGAGCTGACGCCTTCCAGCGCTTCCAGCGCCATGACGGCCAGCGGCAACGTTTTTAGCGGTACGACCGGCGCCGACGGCACGGCGACGTTTACTCTGCATCAGGATAAGAGCCTGGGGCTGAAAACGCCGCTGACGGCCAAGCTGACGAACAACGCTTCAGCGCAGGCCTCGCTGGACGCGACGTTTACGGTATTAACCAGCCCGGATACGGACAAAGCGCTGTACTGGGGCCACATGCCGGATACGGCAACAGCAAACGGTAAGACGCTGCATCGCCCCTTGTTGGTCGCCGAGCTGCCTTCGGGGGCCACGTCGCCTCTACACGTCTTGATGAATAAAGAAACCTGGGCAATGGCCCACACGGTTGACGCGAATACTTGGGATCTTGCCGCGCAGTGCGGCAGCCTGAGTAACGCGCCGGATATTAACGTTCTACAGGCTTTGCATTCAACGTTTAGTTCATTGGGCTGGCCCACGACGACAAGCTATACCTATCTGTCTCGGACGACGAGCAGCAAGTATTACTGTGGCTATAACGAGTCAAGCGGAAGCAGCAGCTGCTATATCGATGCGAAAACGACGGCGGGCTTTGCGGCATGTTTGCAGTAACTTTTTGATAAATAAGCTAGGTGAGCATATTTTTATTTGATAAAATAATGAAATTATATCATAGGTAATTATTTGCTGGCGAAGTGAGGCAAAGGGATTGCATGGGCGCACTTATTGAAAAATTGGGACGGCTATCAGGGAACGTCATTTCCGCAGCGCCAGGAATTGCGCTGTTGCTTTCGGCATTCGCCTATGGAGATACCTGGCATGAGCCCCATTCGTCGACCGGAATGATTAACGGCACTGCGCCTTCAGCCGAGAGCGTCAGTATTCCCGTCGCTCTGAATGAAAGTTTGCTTAATATGGCTGAAGTTAACGCCGTGAGTTACGCTGCTAGACCAGATGACTTCAGTGCTGATACCCGTATTAATTCACTGACCGTGAATAATGCGTACGATGCCGAAGGCGATCTATTTTCTATTCCCCCAGAACTGCATTGGGAAGGTCAGGAGCCCACTATTGCATTGACGTGGGCTAACGCCGATACGCCGGAAACGCCGCTCGATCCGCAGCCAGTCAGCGATAAAAGCTTTTGCGAACAGGGAATGGCGGGGAGCCGCCTTGTCGTTTGGCCTGCCTTGGAACAATCTTCCGAGCCTCTGGCTCTGCTGCTCTTTACGCTTACCGGAGAGCCTAACTTTGGCCCCGTAGCGCTGTTCGGCCCACGCGTCAGGATTGACGTCGCGGCGGCAGCGGCTGCGCCAATTGCTATTGAATCAGACGCCTTTGATGAAGCGTTAAAGGCGGTAAAGGCAAAGGTGGGCGAAAGAATAACACTGACCATCACCACGCTCGGCTGCGACGGCAGCCCTTCTCCGAATACGGCGTTCGTTATTACCCGTAGCGATGCGGTTGACCGTCAGGGAGAGGTAAGTAGTTCTCCCGGCGTCTATATAGATAGCACCCCGCTTACCGGGACGACGAGCAAATATCAGGGCGTAACCGACGCGAACGGCAGGGCGACGGTGACGGTTAAACAGGACAACGGGTATGGCGTAAAAACCACGCTGACGGTAAGACCCAAGGCCAGTGCGAGCGAGGCGCTGCAGGCAAAGATAGACGTTATCTTTACGGTTATTACCAGCCCCGATACGCCGAAGGCGCATTTCTGGGGCCACATGCCGGAGACCATCACGGCCAGCGGCGGTTTGACGTTTGAACGTCCTCGCCTGACGGCGGAATTGCCCTCGCCGGGAGAGGCGGGTTCGGTTTATCTCAGTGGAGAGAATTGGGCGGAATTGACGTTTCCGCAGGCCGAAAAGGGCGTGAACGGCTGTGCCTCCGGCGCGCTGCCCTTTATGAAAGAGCTGAAGGCGCTGTATGATGAATACCCTTCCGGTAAGCTGAAAAAGACGTTTGGCCTGCCAGATCGGGCGTATTGGACTGGGGATGCCAAACGACAAGGGTCTACGGTATCGCGTCAAATTATTCAATTGTCGACGGGGGTAAAGAATACCGTTTCGTTATCCAATAGTAATAGCACGCAATGGATGTTTATGTGCCTACGAGAAGGCTCTCATCCACAGCCTGCGGTTATGGAGGTGACGTCCCCCAGTTGGGATGCGAACAGGTCGGCTATCTATGCCAAGAAAGACGAAGACGTTTCAATAACGGTGACCGTCCGATCTGCTGACGGCAGGCCGGTTGAAGGCGCTCCGTTTGCGATGCAAAGGAGAGAGACAATAACGCGTTCAGGCATCGCGAGCAAGCCGGCTAACCTGTTGGTTACGCCCGTGGCGCCGAGTGGGCAGAGTGCGGGTTTATATTCTTCCCCTTGGTACGGCGTTACCAATGCTAACGGTCAGGCTGAAATATCGATTTCCTTTACTGGGACCAGCGGGTATGCGGGGCTTAAGGATCTTATGGCCTTTACGATGCAGGATGCAGACGGCGTTGAGCAAACGACCAACCTGATTTTTGCGTCGCCAAACAGCCCTGACTCGGATAAGGCAACCTATTGGGGATACATGCCGGATACCGTTGAAATCAATGGAAAGACGTTGCGTCGTCCTCCAATAGTGGCGGAGGCGCAGCTTCCCCCCGCGTGGACCTACGACGGTATTAATGGTGATGAATTCTGGGCCTACAGCTACTACGAGCGAGAGGACAAGCTGAACGCCGTTGCGCAGTGCGGCTCGATTGATAACCTGCCGGATATAGACGATCTGACGGCGCTAAAATCCATTGTCAAAACGCTCCATTGGCCGGACGGCGACTATTTGACTAAAAGTACCAACGATAAGGGTGAGTATTGTACTTACAACAACTATATGAACTGTGGCTCTTCCACGCAGGCTTCTGGCAGAGGCCTGGTAGCCTGCGTGGAAAAATAGACATTTCTTATCTAAAGGCGCTTCGGTAAACGTCAACCGGCGTTGGCAAAAAGGCGGAGGAGCATCCATCGTTCTTCCGCTTGTTCTATATTTTACCGATGAGCGTCGTCTTCGATAGACCTAGAAGGCGGCTTGTTATCCTTTAATCGCCATATAGATATCGGTAATCAGCTCGCTTTCCGGCGTATCGCACGGGTTGTTGAGATAGATTTCAAACGCCGGCAGGTCGGCGCACTCATAGCCGCTGTTGGGCAACCACTGGCCATAAAAGGCGCCGTAGGCCTGTTCCAGCGTAGAGTAGGGGCCGACGTGGCGGTAGCGGGCGTAAAGCCCGGCCGCCAGCTGAATGGTCTGAATTCTTTCATCCTTCGGCGGCTCGGCGAGCGGCGCGTCAAAGGCGACGCAGGCGTCGGAATGGCACTGCGAGGGGAGCGTTACGGTGGGATCGTCATAATAAATGCCGATGCCGGCTCTGGCCCGCTCCTGCAGATTATTCTCCATCACCCACTGCCACAGGGCATTAAATGCGCCGCTGATTTCATTATAGGGGCCGACGTGATGGACGCCGTAGACGGTTTCTTCCTGACGGTTTTCGATAGTGACGTTCACGCTGATAGTCTCCTGATTGATGGGGGGATAGAGCGGGGCGTGCGCCCCGTCGTTTGGCGATTTTCCCGCTTTTCTATACTGAGCGGGCGAGAGGCCGAACTGCGCTTTAAAAGCGCGTGAAAATGACTGCGGCGTTTCATAACCTGACGCCATAGCGATATCGGTGATGCTGCGCGCGCCGGAGGCGACGTAAGACGCCGCGCGGTCTAGCCTTAGGCGGCGGTGAGTGTCGGCAACGGTTTCTCCTACCAGCGAAGTGTAGATGCGGTGAAAGTGGTAGCGGGAAAAGGCGGACTCGCTGGCCAGCGCGTCGATGTTCACCGGCGCGTCCAGCGAGCGGGCAAGCAGCGCGTAAGACTTCCTGATGCGCTTTCGATACGCTTCCCGCGTGGCGGGCTTTTTCATCATGACGTGGCGCCTTCCTTAGTAAATTTATATGGAAGTATAACCAGTACTTTTAACCCAAACTTATCCCGTATTGCGAAAATGTGCGTTTGCTCGCGGTTGAATTTGAAAGGGATGGGTTCTAAGTGGTGGTTAGAAGAGGAGGGCAAACGGAACGTTCGCCCAGCGTGTTATCGGCATAGCTGAATTTGATTGACGAGGTGAAAGGCTTACCCATTATGCGGTCTGCCCGGAGACCCGCGCCATGGCTAACGGCAGCGCGGGAAGCCCCTCAGAAAACGTTCTACCTGCCGTAATACCTAGACGGCCAAATTTCCTCCGGTGCGACTCCCAGTGCCCCGGCAATCAGCCTTTCCCCCTTTGGCCAGCGGCGAGCCAGCGCGTTAGCCAACGTGGTGGACGCCAGCCCCGCGTCGCGAGAGACGGCGGCAAGGGACGTGCCGCGCTTTTTTAATGCTGCGATAACGTCAGCGGAATGCCAGTCCTGCGGTTTCATAGCTCACCTCCATGAACGGGAACGATCCCATTGGCCGTACGCACCCAGCGCGGGGCTTTAAGCTCCGCCGCGAGGTAGCAGACCAGCCCAAACAGCAGGTCCGACAGCGTTTGCTCCACGTCGTGCGGCAACTCCCGGTTGGCCAGAATCTGCGCCAGCGCAAGGCAGTAGTCGCACAGCTGCCCCGTATCGGGCTCAAAGCGAGGATAAGCAAGGGGATAGCTATTAGTAATAAACTGTGATTCCAGATGGCGGGGGATCGGGTCGTTTTGCGTATCTTTGAGCCACGTGAGGCAGGCGATGAGGCGCTCGCAAAACGCGGCGCGCAGCACCGGAAAGTCCAACTCCGCCTGGGCTTCGGCGTACAGTTCGCAGCGGTCGGCCAGGGTGGTGAAATCGACGTTAGGATTTAGAAAGAGAGAAAGTAACGGGTGAGTTTGGGTTGGGGTAGTAGCCATAGGGCAGCCTCTGGTAAGTAGAATATGGAACCACCAACGAAGCGGTCAATCTCGTGGGTGGTGAACTGAACGGGGTTGACCTTACCAGCCTTACCAGACACTGGCGCACCTTACGATGCCCTCGCCCAGCTCACCATAGAGTGAAGAAGCGTGAGTATATCGCTTCCAAAGCTGGACACACGATATAGAAAGACGCAAATGCACCGTCTGTTGCTGATAAGAATGATACAGGAGGTCAATCCCGTGGCCTGATTTTGCAGGCACGACGCGACAATACTGCGGCTAATAATTCGCAGCAATAAAAGGAATTAAATGTCTGGAGATGTCTCGCAAAATAATAGATCGCAGGCAGGTTTTGGGAGTAGCGTCTCCTAATTTAGAATAGCACAAATAACAGAATACCTAATTGGACACAATATGAAGAGTATTTAGCTGCCAGGATGAAACTTGTTTTTAAACTAGGAAAGAGACCCGGTCTTAAATAAAGATTAGAAGAGATGGAGAGAGTTAGACGTGATTACCCTGAGCTACCTCAGGGGAAGAATCCTTTTTGAGGTAATGATATGTGTGAAAAAAATATAAAAAAGATGAACTCGTATGAAGTCCTTAGATTGTATAGGGATGGAATTGATTTTATGTGCCCATATTGTAAGTTACGGTTAGTTTCAATACCCGAAAATATTTCTGATAGGAGAAATGCTTTTGGACTACATTGTCCCAAAAACGATAGTCATTTTTTTATTATAACAAAAAAATAACACATTCAGAGGTGACGATAGCAGAGTCAGAGCAACGAGCGCCACTGGCAGACGTTCCTGTATGAACCGGGAAGCCACCGCCCGCTGGCGCTGATTGACGGCAACAAACTTACCCTGCCGAAATATCTGGAATCGAAAGTCTACTGGTATCACAATGACCACCTCGGCACGCCGCACTGCCTGACGAACATCAACGGCGAAGGGGTGTACCGCTGCCAGTTCGATGCCTACGGCAATCTGGTGGAAGAAGAGACGTCCACCTACTGGCAGACCGGCGAACGGTTGATAAGCTTCTGCAATCCGCTGCGCTTTCAGGGCCAGTACGAGGATGAGGAGTCCGGGCTCTTTTATAATCTGAACAGATATTATCAGCCGGAACTGGGGCGGTATATTACGCCTGACCCGATAGGGCTGATGGGTGGATATAACCCATATGCTTATGTACATAACCCGAATAATTGGATAGATCCGCTTGGACTAGCGACGTGCCCTCCTGTAGGCAATGATGGCTATAAGTTCTCTTTTGGCTCACTTCGCCATATCTTAAGAAGACACTCTCCTCATGTTGGTCCTCCTAAGCAAGAACCATATGCATCAATGAAGCCTAAAAGGCAAAAAAGGTTCGCCATTCCCATCGGAGTGGAGCAATAGAGATATTGCGCATGCTACAGTGGAGGTTGCTAATAACCCTGCAAATCAAGTCATTTCTAATAGGGAAGGGTTCTTTGGTAAGGTATTTGAAGGCACATCGACCCAAAATGGGGTAACACAGAAAATACGTGTTATTAAGACCATGTTGATCCGCATATTGGTGGTACTGGTCCAGGTGTTATTACATCTAGTATTCCAATTAAATAAGAGATGGTTGATGAAATATACTACATGTCAAAATTGTTATTCTAGCTATGAGTCGGATCTGGAAAGATGTCCAGATTGTAATGCATCTCAAGGTGAAAAAGATGATGGGTTAATAGTTTTTACAGAAGAAGCTCGCTCTGAAATATCACGGCTTGGCGGAATTGTGTATGATGTTATCCATCTTCCTGAAGAGCGCTATTTAATTCCATGTGAGTGGGGAGTGCTTCTTTATAATAATGCCAAAAAGTCTTTTTGGCATTACCTCTGTGGAATTGTTGATGCGGTTGTGGTTAATGAATATGTGGAGATCACACATGGAGATAAGAGAGACTATCTGACACTTGATGATGGAAGATTAGTTAAAAGGGAGAATGTTGGCTAACTCTCTTCTGGCGTGGAATGATCCTATCAGGATCATTCCTGCTAATTATTAAATGTCAGTGCACATACAACTCTGTTAAATCTGAATAACCACCTGATCAGGCATCACGCTGATCGCCAGCGGTTGCTCGGTAAGGTTACACTGCGTCAGCCAGTCCCCCGCCAGATACAGCTCACGACCCGTTGGGTCTGACATGTGGAAAGATTGACGGAAATATTGATCCAAAAGATGTTCGATATATGCAAAGTTCTATAAAAAACCAAACGGGGAAATATACCGTTTGAGTATGATGCAGCAGCTGATGCAGCCTATGCCAGAATAAGACTATCCCAAATGGATGATATTCCAACAGTTGCTCAAAATACAGGTTTATCAACAGAGGAAGTTACAACTTTAAAAAAACATATATTCTACGGCAGGCATGAATATCCAATAGCAACCGATGAAGGCCCTTTAATAGTCATAGGAAGATTTGAAGCCGATGATAAAATCGCTTATACCTAGGAAATGGCTCAGAAGCAGGAGTTAACTGATGCTCAAAAATCGTGGTTTAGACAACTTGCCAATCATGAGTTAGGTGAGCGATATTTAATGGGGCAAGGGATTCCATATCGCAGGATTGAATCATGGAACTTAACAATAAAGAGATTCGATACTCCCCCTTCTGGAGCCCAGGATCTGGCACCTACACAGCCAGGTTTTGGTATATATCCTGGATATTCACCAAAATTTTAAGGTATTGATATATGTTTAATAATATGAAAAAAGCAACAATGCGCGCATTGAGAATTGAGCATATAGAAAAATACGATGATATTCCTGATGTTAATTTTTTTCTTATCCGTGAATATTTTCGGCGAGTCGCCATTATGTTCTCTTTTTTAGAGGGGAAACATACCCCATCACCTAGGTTTGATTGCTGCCGTATTCTCGGCATTGAATGCCAGCAAAGTATAGGTATGGAGATAGATAAATTACGTTCGACGTTAATTGAAAAAACAGGTAATGCATATATTGCTGCATATTTAATAGAGTATATAAAGTGGAATTATTTTATTGATTTAAAAAATGCTATTGCAGTTAAAAATAGAGATGTTTTTGAACCCTTGATAAGGATTTTCGAGAATGGTTGTACAATTGGCTTCCACCATGGTGAATTTATGGTTGGTAAATATTCTCTAGGTAAAATAAATGTGGCAAAAGAAATAACGAACAAACCATTTATCTTCACTTAGAATTTACAAAAAAAGTATAGAGGAAGAAGTCTTTAAACAGAGGGTTACCATGAGCGTGAATGATAATATTAGAAAGATGAATTCCTATGAAGTCTTAAGGAAATTTAGATCTGGAGAGGATTTTATATGTCCACTTTGCCGTATACCTTTGCAAACAATACCAGAAAATGCAATTGATAGACAATCTGTTTTGGGGCTTTATTGCCCCAAAAATAGTAACCATTTCTCTATATATACGGAGGGAGATAGAATAAACCAAGGCAGAGAAAATATTAAAAGCATTGTCTCAAATAAAGAAAATAAAAGATAACCATTAACTGGTCGGCACGCCGCACAGCCTGACGAACATCAACGGCGAGGAGGTGTACCGCTGCCAGTTTGATGCCTACGGCAATCTGGTGGAAGAAGATATAGCCACCCACTGGCAGACCGGCGAACGGTTGATAAGCTTCCGCAATCCGCTGCGCTTTCAGGGGCAGTACGAGGATGAGGAGTCCGGGCTCTTTTACAATCTGAACAGGTATTATCAGCCGGACCCGATAGGGCTGAGAGGCGGGTTAAACTTATATGCGTATGCGTCTAATCCACTCTCTTGGATAGATCCATTAGGATTAGCTGGATGTAATGCTCAACAACGCCGCAATATATCTGATTTACGAAATGGTAAAGGTGTCACGGTTAGAAGTGTTGATGAAGCAAGAGCGTTATTAGATAACATGCCGGATCTTAGACCTAATGTTGACAATTTCCCTGCAAGGTCTGGTGAGCTTTATAGTGGTACTAAATTCAGTGATGTATGGAAACAACCAGCGGGAATATATCGGGGTGATTTATATAATATGAAAAATCCATTACACGATAATAATCCGCACTATAATATTATCTTTGGTGATGGTACTAAAGCTGGGATAATTATCGTTCCTTAGTGAGGTTTACATGAGAAATACAATAGATAATAGTATGTTAGGCTCAATACCATTGGTGGAAAGGACCATTGAATCGTCTGGAAACGAACTATTTATTACATATAACATAATTGATGATTTAAATTTCGATATTACACTCAAGAAAACTTATCATTCTTATGAACAATTGGAAAATTCAGTCGTGGTCTTTTTATCTGATGAAAAAAAGCACAATGAAGAGATATTAAAATGGAGTGATGACTTTTCCATTAAGCAGAAGAAAGCAAAAAAAGAATTGTTTTTAAGATTTGATACCGGTCGATTATTCTTGCCCGATAATGGAGAAGGTTTTATTTTTGATGGAGATGTCAATCATATGAGAACGTGGATAGATAAACTATAGAACCTTTTGTACTATTTATTTTCATAAACTGGGGAGATATTAAATCTTCCCGGCTTTTTATTGTTTAATCTCCGTGTAGTCCACTAACCCAGCACATCCTTAATCCCCTTAACCACCTGTTCAGCCTGATAAAGTTGTTCTCTCAGCTCCTGCGCCTCGTTACAGTACTGGCGGGAGGATTAAACCTCCAGGCGTATGTGCAAAAATATATTACCCCAGCTGTTGCTTAACATAGTGGGGGATTTTAGAAAGCAGTCGTTAGTGTTAAAAATTTAAGAAGCAAAGGGACAAGAGCTGGAACTTATGATGCCGATTTCACTCGAAGAGGTGATTAATGAATGAAATACTCATATAGAATAACTAAATATGCTCAAACCGATGAGCTGGATAATTTATGCTCATCTTCGAGCGAATGGACTAGCTTTTATGATATAGGCTGTAAGGTAACAGAGGATGAATATAAAAAAGTTGAAGGGAGATATATTGATTATATTCTGGATGCTTGTAATTTCCTTGGTGTAAAATCACTAAAAATTCAGGGGCTGGAACTGAATAATGATGAATGTCCTTATGTTGAAGGTGGCGCGATACCGCTTGGTGAACTTAAAGCGGTTGTTCAATCGATATTAAGAGAAGATATATGGTGCAAGCTTATATCCGATGAGTGTGAGTTTCATTTTGGTTATGATTTCTACATGTATTTTTTATGTAATACTTGCCCTGAAAAATCTATAGATAAAATAAAAACGGAACTTACTGTTCAAAGATATAAGTCCCCATACTGAAGATAAGAGCCAGGAAACCCCCTTTAAATCTTTGAGGTCTTGCTATCTGATATTATGCCTACGGGAACATGCTGGAAGAACTGCTGTGGTAGGGAGTAAACCATTATCTTTCTATGGTAGCTGTGCAGCATACAAGCACAATACACCTCCTCTAAAACCTTCATCGTCGCACCCCGCCCGGCCTCAAATTCCGCCCCAGCCAGTCGCCCTTTGGGTGCTGAATGGAGCTATGTGAGTAATCGCGGACCAATGTGGCTTGACGGTCCTCATTCCGGGTGCTGACGCATCCACCCCGCGAGATTTACCACCAACCCCTCCCTACAAAAAGCCCCCCAGCTACTTAGGCACAACCGGAAAATAAACCTCCGTCACCAGCGCCTCAGCCGCCGTGGTGCGCGGATTATTCAAATAGACCTCAAACGACGGCATATTGGCGCGCAGGTAGTCGCTTTGCGGCAGCCATTCCTGATAGAACCGTTGATAAACGGGCTCCAGCGCCTCATAGGGGCCAACGTGTCGATACTTGGCGTAGCAGCCGCCGAGCAGCTCGACGGGTTCGATAAGCTCCGACATTTGCTCGTCGGCCAACGGGCCGTCGAGCTGTAGGCAGGCGTCGGAGCGGCAGCGCTCGGGGCGTTCGACCTTTGGATTGTCGTAATAGACAGCAATAGCGCACAGCGTTCGCGACTCCAGCCCTTCGGCCTGAGCCCAGCGCCACAGCTCGTCGAACGCCCTGTATATCTCGTTATAGGGGCCGCAGTGGCGTATGCCATAAACGGTGAGGGTGGTTCGGGTCTCAATCGTGATGTTCACTTGTGCGTTTCCCCAGGGTTCGTTCGAACAGCCGCGTCGAGCATGCGGCCTTCACGGCCTCGCTGAACGGCTTCCAGCAGCCGCTGCCCCAGCGGGCTTTCAAAGGCGCTGGCGAGAGTGGCAGGGAGCCTTCTTCGCCAGTTGAGATATTGGTCGGAGGTGCCCGGTACGTTAACGGGCGTTTCAACGCGCAGCCAGTCTTCCGGCTGCAGGCCGACGAACTGGCTTGAGGTTGAGGCGATAAAGCGGTGCAGAGCGACGTTCAGCTCGTCCGTCATGGCGCCGGGCGGCAGCGGTTTGGCTAAGAAACCGTATTCAAGCAGCATCGCTTCCAACGCCCGCTTGTCGTCGTCGCGAGCCTCATTCAGAGCCGCCAGCACCTCGGCGTCCGGATAGATGCCCAGCGACTCCCCAAGCCGAAGGTCGCCTTTTTGCCAATAGCCGACAAGCGTCGGCAGATCGTGGGTGGTCGGCGTAGCCATCGACTGAGGAAGATAGCGTTCGGGAGGGCGAAAGCCGACTCCTTCCTTTTCAAAGTAGAGCACCTTATAGGAATAGACGCCGGCGTCCCGCAGCTTTTGGACGATCTCCGGCGGCACGATGCCTAAATCTTCTCCGATGACCACGCAGCGATGGCGCTGGCTTTCCAGCGTTAAAATCGCCAGCAGGTCGTCAAGGGGATAGGCCACGTAGCCGCCCGCGTCGGCGTTTTCGCCATAGGGTACCCACCAAAGCCTAAGTAGGGACATCACGTGGTCAATGCGCAGCGCGCCGAAGTAGCGCATGTTGGCGCGCAATACTTCGATAAACGGGCGGTAGGCCCGCTGGCGTAAAACGTGCGGGTCCATCGGCGGCAGCCCCCAGTTTTGCCCCTGCGGCCCGAGCGGGTCGGGAGGGGCGCCTACGGACGCCTTCATGCGGTAGAGAGTTTTGTCGCACCAGGTCTGTACGCCGCCTTCGGCGACGCCGACCGCCAAATCGCCATACAGGCCGACGGCCATGCCCAATCGGCGGGAAAGCGTAAAGCATTCGCTAAGCTGCTGATGGGCGAGCCACTGTAGCCAGGCGTAAAACCGAACGTCGTCGTCATGGCTTTCGGCGAAGCGGCGAACCGTTTCAGAATCATGTCGGCGATAGGCTTCGGGCCAGACCGGCCAGCCCCAGGCGTTTTCCTGACTCTGCGTCAGCGCGTAGTGCAGGGCGTCGAACTCCGCCTGGCGGATAATCGCTTCCCCGCGCTCGGCCAGAAAGCGACGGAAGGCCTGCTTTCGCAGCGGATCGTCGAACGATTGCCACGCCAGCCGCAGCGCCGTCATCTTAAGCGTCATCACCGCTGCATAGTCGACGCTGTCGGTTTGCCGCAGCCGCTGCCGTTCGTTTTGAACGTCGGCGCTTTTCCACCACGCGATGGCCGATTCGCTCGTCTGAAATTCAGCGACGGCCTCGACGTCGATATAGGCGACGTTCAGCGCGGTGCGAGAGGAGGGGCTGTAGGGGCTGGCGTTTTCCGGTACGGCGGGGTACAGCGCGTGCAGAGGGTTGACGCCGACAAAGGCGCCGCCGCGCCGCGCAGTTTCGTACAGCGCCTCTTTCAACGCGCCGAAGTCGCCGATGCCCCAGTCGTTCGCCGAGCGTAGCGTATAGAGCTGCACGCACATGCCCCACAGTCGCTCGTCCGCCGGGCGCGCAAAGCAGCGGCCGGGGGAGATAATGACGCTGGTGTGCCAAAGCGCGTCGTCGGCTCGTAGCGTTAGCCGATAGTATCCGCAGGCAAGGTCGGCGGGCAGGGTGATTTGCTCGTCAGAGGGGGCGATTTGCCCCTCATAAAATCCGCCGCCGTCCGCGGGGGCAAGCGCGTAGTCATCGGGCCGCAGCTTCCACTGATAGAGATTGGGAATTAATAGGGTGACATTGTAACTTTTCCCGGTTGAGAAAACGCACACCGGCGGCAGCGGGGAATTCGGGCTCTCCAGGCCGCTGGCCATGGCGTCATAAATGCGCCGCCGCGCGGTTTCATCGATGGGCTCAATAAGGCCCGCGGCGTTTACGTAGCCGCGAGCAATGCCGACCTCATCGTAGCGGTCTTGCCCGTCGTCGCCCATCGCGGCGTCAGCCGCCTGGCGCATTTTATCCATCTCGTACTCCGCCTACAGCTTGGTCGGCTTTATTTCCCAGATCTCTTCCGCATACTCCTGAATCGTTCGGTCGGAAGAGAAATAGCCCATGTTGGCGATGTTTAGCGCCGCCTTCCGCGCCCAGGTGTTCGGCTTCAGGTACAGCCGGTCGACGCTCTCCTGCGCGTTGAGGTAGGAACGATAGTCGGCCAGCAGCTGGTAGTAGTCGCCGAAGTTGACCAGCGAGTCAAACAGCGGGCCGTAGCGATAGGGCTCTTCCGGGCTGAAGAAGCCGGTCGCGATTTGGCTTAGCACCTGATGAAGCTCGGTGTCCTCTTCGTAGATTTTGCGCGGATCGTAGCCGTTGCGGCGCAGCGCGTTAACCTCTTCGGTGGTGTTGCCGAAGATGAAGATATTCTCCTCGCCCACGTGTTCGCGAATTTCTACGTTGGCTCCGTCCAACGTGCCGATGGTCAGCGCGCCGTTAAGGGCGAACTTCATGTTGCTGGTGCCCGACGCCTCGGTGCCCGCCAGGGAAATCTGTTCCGACAGGTCGGCGGCCGGGACGATAATTTGCGCCAGGCTGACGCTGTAGTTAGGAATAAACACCACCTTCAGCTTGTTTTTAATTCGCTCGTCGTTGTTGATGACCTTGGCTACGTCGTTAATCAACCGAATGATAAGCTTGGCGTTAACGTAGGAAGAGGCGGCCTTGCCGGCAAAAATCACCGTTCTTGGCACCCACGGATCGTCCGGCGCTTTCAGAATGCGGTTGTAGCGGGTGATCACCTGCAGCAGGTTCAGCAGCTGGCGCTTGTACTCGTGAATGCGCTTAATCTGAACGTCAAACAGCGAGTTTGGATTAACGACGACGTTCAGATGCGTAGCGATGTACTCCGCCAGCCTCTTCTTGTTGGCCAGCTTGACCTTTTTAATCTGCTCGATGAACGCCGGGTAGTCTACCATCGCGTTCAGCGCCGACAGCTTGCTCAGGTCGGTGCGCCAGGTCTGATCGATGCTGGCGTCCAGCAGCTCGGCCAGCGGCCGGTTGGCCAGGCCAATCCAGCGCCGCGGTGTTACGCCGTTGGTCTTGTTGCAGAAGTGGTGCGGGAAGATTTTGGCGAAGTCGGCGAACAGCGAAGTTACCATCAGCTCTGAGTGGAGCGCGGATACGCCGTTAACCTTATGGCCGCCGATCACCGCCAGCCAAGCCATTCTTACTCGGCGACCGTTGCTTTCATCAATCAGGGAAACGCGGGTCAACAGGTCAGGATCGTTAGGGAACTGCTCTTTCACCACCTTCAAAAAGTAGTCGTTAATCTCAAAAATAATCTGCAGGTGGCGGGGCAGGATTTTCCCCATCATCTCTACAGGCCAGGTCTCCAGCGCTTCGCTCATCAGCGTGTGGTTGGTATAGGAGAAGATGCGGATTGTCATCTCCCAGGCGTCTTCCCAGGTAAAGTGGTGGTGGTCGATAAGCAGGCGCATCAGCTCGGGGATCGCCAGCACCGGGTGGGTGTCGTTGAGGTGGATGGCTACCTTATCCGCCAGGTTGTCGTAGGTTTCATACGCCCTCCAGTGGCTGTAGAGAATGTCCTGCAGCGTGGCGGATACCAGAAAGTATTCCTGCTTGAGGCGCAGCTCGCGGCCAGAGCTGGTGGCGTCGTTGGGGTAGAGCACGCGCGATACGTTTTCCGAGTTGTTTTTGTCCTCAACGGCGGCAAAGTAGTCGCCTTGGTTAAACTTACCCAGATTGATCTCATTACTGGCCTGCGCCGACCACAGGCGCAGCGTATTGGTCGCATCGGTGTCGAAGCCGGGGATTATCTGGTCGTAGGCGCAGGCCAGCACCTCTTCCGTTTCTACCCAGCGGCACAGTTTGCCTTCCGTCTGCACGCGGCCGCCGAAGAAGACCTTATGGCGCACGTTGTGACGAGGAAACTCCCAGGCGTTGCCGTATTCGAGCCAGTTATCCGGCGACTCCGCCTGCTGGCCGTCGACGATGTTCTGTTTGAACATACCGTACTCGTAGCGAATGCCGTATCCTCGGGCCGGAAGGCCGAGGGTGGCCAGCGAGTCGAGGAAACAGGCGGCCAAGCGGCCCAGGCCGCCGTTGCCGAGGCCGGGATCGTTTTCTTCGTTAATCAACTGCTCGATGCTGAATCCCATGTCGTCCAGCGCTTCGGCAAGCTCGTCGTAAATGCCGAGGTTCAAAAGCGAGTTGGAGAGCGTACGGCCAATCAGGAACTCCATTGACAGGTAAGACACGCGGCGGCCGGATTGGGAAAAGTGGGCGCGGGTTGACCGCAGCCAGCGTTCGACCATCATATCGCGCACGACGAAAGAGGCGGCGTTGAGCCAGTCGTGTTCGGTTGCCAGCGCGGGCTCTTTACCAATAATGAACTTTAACTTTTCCTGAATCGCAGTTTTCAGGTTCATGATGCGTTCAGAGGGCGACTCAAAGTGAAATTGTGACATGTTCTTAATCCGTATATTGACTAGCGGTAAATCTGTGGGAAATCCGTTTCAGCCAGAGAAGCCCGTAGATCGCTGTAAATCATTGTCGCATTGGCGGCGAAAGCCGCCTTTTGCGGTGTTAACGCGGTAGGCGCAGTTAGCCCAGCCGCTGATACATCGCCAGATACTTTTCGGCGGCGTTCCGCCAGCTAAAGTCCTTTTCCATGGCCTGGCGCTGAACGCGGCGCCAGCGGGGCTTATCCGACCACAGGGCAAAGGCGCGGCGGATTGCGCCGCTGAGCTCTTCTACGCTGCTGTCTCGAAATACGAATCCGGTGGCGCTTTTGTCCATCAGGTTTTCCAACGAGCAGTCGGCTACCGTATCCGCCAGGCCGCCGGTGCGGCGCACCAGCGGCAGGGTGCCGTAGCGCAGCCCGTAGAGCTGCGTCAGCCCACAGGGCTCAAAGCGGCTGGGCACCAGTATGACGTCGGCGCTGCCGATAATGCGATGAGCCAGCGTTTCGTCGTAACCGATTTTGACCGCCACCTGACGAATGTGGCGGCGTGCCGTCTCCATAAAGGCTTCCTGCAGGTTCTCATCGCCGCTGCCCAACAGTGCGAGCTGGCCGCCGCGATCGAGAATTTCGGGCAGCGCCTGTAGCAGCAGGTCTAACCCCTTTTGGCTGCTCAAGCGGCTGACGACGGCAAACAGCGGCGCGTCGGGGGAGACGTCCAACCCCATTTGCGACTGGAACAGCGCCTTGTTTTGCGCCTTACCGGTCATCTTCTTGCTGCCGTAGTCGTGAGGCAGCAGTGCGTCCTTCTCCGGGCTCCAGACGTCGTAGTCCACGCCGTTGAGGATACCGACCAGCTTACCGCGCAGCTTTCTCTGGCTGAGCAGGTTCTCCATGCCGAAGCCGTATTCCGGTTGGGTTATCTCTTCGGCATAGGTCGGGCTGACCGCCGTGACCATGTCCGAATAGTACAGGCCCGCCTTCAGGTAAGAGATTTGCCCGTAGAACTCCAGCCCCTCGGGCTGTAAAAAGTGCGTAGGCAGATAAAGCTCGTTCATATGCCGAGCGGAGAACAGCCCTTGATAGGCCAGGTTATGCACGGTAAACACCGAGCGGGCAGGATAGCCGCGCGCGGCCAGATAGGCGCTGGCCAGGCCCGCGTGCCAGTCGTGGGCGTGCACCACGTTCGGCTGCCAAAAGGCATCCAGACCGCAGGCCAGTTCGCAGGCCATCCAGCCGAGCAGGCCGAAGCGCTTATAGTTATCGGCGTATTCGTGCAGCGCTCCGTCGTGATAGGGGCTGCCCGGCCGGTCGTAAAGGTGGGGGGCGTCAATCAGATAAACGCCGATGCCGTTGTAGGTGCCATACCGCAGGACGACCCTGCCGGCGAACGTTTCCACCTCGGCAACCACGGAAGTGGGAAGAATTTGATGCACTAACGCCGGGAACCCCGGCATCAGCAGGCGAACGTCCGCGCCGGCGGCCACCTGCGCGTTGGGCAGCGCGCCGAGCACGTCGGCCAAACCGCCGGTTTTCAACAGCGGAAAAAGTTCAGAACAGGCGTGTAATACTCGCATCCATACCCCTGATTAAAAAACATTCACATTAGTAATCTAAGCACTACTTGGCGGCCCTCGCCAGCGGTGAGGGCCGATGGAAAACGGCTACTTTTCCATCTTCGCCAGCATGTCTTTAGTTATCAGCACAATGCCGCCCGACGAACGGCAGAACCTGCGCTCGTCTTCTTCAACGTTTTCTCCAACGACCAGCCCTTCAGGCAGGTGGCTGCCGCGATCGATAATGCAGCGGCGCAGGCGGCAGGAGCGCCCGATGTGCACGTCCGGCAGAACGACCGCCGAGTCCAGCGTACAGAAAGAGTTGACCCGAACGCGAGGGAACAGCACCGAGTTGAGCACCACCGAGCCAGAAATAATGCAGCCGGCGCCGATCAGCGAGTTCATCGTCATGCCGTGGCTGCCGGAACGGTCCTGCACGAACTTGGCGGGCGGCAGCGGCTCCATGTAGGTGCGGATAGGCCAGGCGGTGTTGTACATGTCCAGCTCCGGCATTACCGAGGCCAGATCGAGGTTGGCGCTCCAGTAGGCGTCAATGGTGCCGACGTCGCGCCAGTAGGGTTTGGCGTTGACGTCCGACGTGACGCAGGAGAGGTCAAACGGATGCGCCCAGGCGACGCCCTGAGAAACCGCCTTGGGGATGAGATCCTTACCGAAGTCGTGGCTGGTTTCGCTGTTCAGGCTCTCTTCTTCCAGCAGCTGGTAGAGGTACTGAGCGTTGAACACGTATACGCCCATGCTGGCCAGCGACATTTCCGGATCGCCCGGCATGGCGGGCGGGTTTTCCGGCTTTTCCAGAAAGTTGACGATCCGGTGGTCTTCGGCGATGTCCATTACGCCAAAGCCCGAAGCCTCAGAGCGCGGAACCGCGATACAGGCGACGGTGCACTGTCCGCCTTTTTCCACGTGGTCCAGCAGCATGCGCGAATAGTCCATTTTGTAGATATGGTCGCCGGCCAGTATGACCACGTATTCGGCCCGGTAGCGTCGGATAATGTCCAGGTTCTGGTAGATAGCGTCGGCAGTGCCGCGATACCACTCTTCGTGATCTTCTCTTTGCTGAGCAGGCAGCAGATCGACGAACTCGTTCATCTCTTCGTTAAGAAACGACCAGCCGCGCTGAATGTGCTGCACCAGCGAGTGGGAGTGGTACTGGGTCAAAACGCCAATGCGGCGAATGCCGGAGTTCATGCAGTTGGACAGGGCAAAGTCGATGATACGGAATTTGCCGCCAAAGTGGACGGCGGGCTTGGCCCGTTTGGAGGTTAAGTCCTTCAGGCGGGAGCCGCGGCCGCCGGCGAGAATCAGCGCGACGGACTGTTTAGGGAGTTGCCTTGCCAGCATGAGTTTGTGATTGGCGTCCGATTTAACCATGTTTCCTCCAAACATCGAAAATTCCTATATAAAGGTTCCTGCATCAGGAACGGCAAAAGTAAGCGCAGCAAAGCTGCCGTTAAGTTTTTTTCTGTAACACGCTGACGCTGCGCGGTTGCGCTACGTAGCGTTGGTTTTGAACTTCAATATCGCCAAGAGAAAAGGGCTCGGCGATGGACCACTGCGCCTCTGAGAGGCCAAGGCGCTGCGGCGTATCGCAGGGATTAACCACCGCGAGCCATTCGTTGGAGAACAACATCAGCAAGACGCCGGGAGGGGACTCCCAGCGCTCGGGCGTCATGGGCTCGGCTTCTGCGGTTAGCCACTGAACGTCCGTCGCGCCATCTCCGCTTTTCCACCAGTTCGGCGCGGCCAATGCCGGAATTTTTCGGCGCAGAGAAATCAGGCCGGACACAAAGTCCGTAAGCGATTCGTCCGCCGACAGCCAGTTGAGCCAGGTCAGGGGCGAATCCTGACAGTAGGCGTTGTTATTGCCCCACTGGGCGTTACCGAGCTCATCCCCGGCCAAAATCTGCGGCGTGCCCTGCGATAGCAGCAGGGTGGCCAGCAGCGAGCGCGAAGACCTCTCGCGCAGCAGCAGGACGTCCGCTGGGGCGTCCAGCCCTTCGTAGCCGTGGTTGTTGCTGTGGTTATCACCGTGTCCGTCGCGGTTTTCTTCACCGTTGAGCCGGTTATGCTTGCGGTCAAAGCTCACCAAGTCTTTTAGGGTGAAGCCGTCGTGAGCGGTAATGTGGTTAATCGACGCGTAGGGGCGCCGGCCGTTTTTGTCGAAGAGGTCGCTGGAGGCGGCCAGGCGGCGGGCGAATTCGCCGAGCCCGACGTCGCCTTCCAGCCAAAAGCGCCTCATCGCGTCGCGAAAGCGATCGTTCCACTCGGCGAACGGCGCGGGAAAGTCCCCCAGCCGGTAACCGCCGGGGCCCAGATCCCAAGGTTCGGCAATCAGCTTTAGCTTCGACAGCTGCGGATCGTTTTGCAGCGCCACCATCAGCGGGGAAGAGGGAGAGAATTCGGGTTCTCTGCCCAGCGCGCAGCCGAGGTCGAATCGAAAGCCGTCCACGCGACACTCGGTCGCCCAAAAGCGCAGGCAGTCGAGCGCATACTGAAGGCCGACGGGGGCGTTAAGGCGCAGCGAGTTACCGCATCCGCTCCAGTTGGCATAGCGGCCGTTCTCTTCCAGCCAGTAGTAGGTGCGGTTGTCGATGCCGCGTAGAGAGAGCGTCGGGCCTGATTCGTCCAGCTCGGCGGTGTGATTGAGCACCACGTCCAGAATTACCTCGATGCCCGCGCGGTGCAGCGTTTTCACCATGTCGCGAAACTCCGACAGCGGGGTGGAGTCGGGGCGCTGCGACCAGTAACGAGGCTCGACGGCGAACGGCGCCAGCACGTTGTAGCCCCAGTAGTTGACCAGCCCCATGCGCTGCAGGCGCGGTTCGTCAATATGGAGCTGCACCGGCATGAGCTCAAGGGTGGTGATGCCAAGCGTAATCAGGTAGTTCACCATCACCGGATGAGAAAGCCCCGCGTAGGTTCCCCGCAGGACGGCAGGGATAGCCGGGTGGGTCTTGGTTAGTCCGCGGACGTGGGCCTCATAAATCACGGTGTCGCGCCAGGCTACTCGGGGGCTTCGGTCGTCCTGCCAGTCGTAAGGTTCGTCAATAACGATGCTCTTGGGAGCAAACGGCGCGCTGTCTTGCTCGTTGGGCCAAGCGCCTTCATCGAGCAGCTCGGGGGCGTCCGGCGCTTTGCCGTCTACGCCTCGGCTGTAAGGGTCGATAACCAGCTTTTGCGGATTGAAGCGAAGCCCGCGCTCGGGCTGCCACGGGCCGTGAACCCGATAGCCATAGCGCTGGCCCGGCAGCCCGTTCGGCAGGTAGCCGTGCCAGACGTTGCCGCTGCGCGAGGGGAGGCTGTAGCGCAGCTCGTTGTCCTCGTCGTCAAACAGGCAAAGCTCTACCCGTTCGGCGTCGGCGGAATAGAGCGCAAAGTTGACGCCGTCGCCGTCGTAATGGCTGCCGAAGGGATAAGGCTTTCCCGCAGTGAGCGCTATCGTCATGCTATCCCTCCCGAACGAAATAGAGGGTAGACAGCGGCGGCAGCGTCAAAGACAGGGAGTAAGGCCTGCCGTGCGAAGGCGCTTCATCGCTGTGGACGCCGCCGAAGTTGCCCGCGTTGCTGCCGCGATAGAGCTGCGAGTCGGTATTGAGCGCTTCACGCCAAAAGCCGGGTTGGGCTACGCCGATGCGGTAGCCTTGCCGCAGCACTGGCGTAAAGTTGCTGACCACCATCACCTCATTACCCTCTTCGTCGCGGCGGATGAAGGCGAACACCGAGTTTTCGCAGTCGTCCACCACGTACCATTCGAACCCTTCTGGCCGATAGTCAAGCCGATAAAGCGGCGGCAGCGCTCTGTAGACGTGATTAAGATCGCGCACCAGATTTTGAACGCCGCTGTGCCAGCCGTCGTTAACGTCGTCAAGCAGGTGCCAGTCGAGGCTCGCATCGTGGTTCCACTCTCTGCCTTGGGCGAATTCGCCGCCCATAAACAGCAGCTTTTTCCCCGGATATCCCCACATGAAGGCGTAGTAGGCGCGCAGGTTGGCGAACTGCTGCCAGGCGTCGCCGGGCATGCGCCCAAGCAGCGAGCGCTTGCCGTGAACCACCTCGTCGTGCGACAGCGGCAGCACGAAGTTTTCTGAATAGGCGTACAGCATGCCGAACGTCATCAGGCCGTGGTGGTGCTTGCGGTAAATCGGGTCAAGGGACATATAGTCGAGCGTGTCGTGCATCCAGCCCAGGTTCCACTTGTAGTGAAAGCCCAGTCCGCCGCTTTCCGGCGGGAGAGTGACGCCGGGAAAGTCGGTGGACTCTTCGGCAATGACCACCGCGCCTTCCCGCTGGGCGCCTACCGTCCTGTTGACGGAGCGCAAAAACTCGATGGCCTCAAGGTTCTCTCGGCCTCCGTGGCGATTGGGGATCCATTCGCCTTCGGCACGGCTGTAGTCTCGATAGAGCATGGAGGCGACCGCATCGACGCGAAGGCCGTCCAGGCCAAAGCGCTCCAGCCAGTAAAGGGCGTTGCCGGTAAGGTAGTTGCGGACCTCGTGCCTGTCGTAGTTATAGATAAGGGTGTCCCAGTCCTGATGAAGGCCTTCGCGAGGGTCGGCGTATTCGTAGAGCTCGGTGCCGTCAAACCGGGCGAGGCCGTGCTCGTCGTTGGGAAAGTGGCCAGGGACCCAGTCCAGCAGAACGCTGATGCCTTCGCGATGAGCGCAGTCGATAAGGAAATGAAAGTCTTCGGGCGAGCCGAATCGGCGGGTCGGCGCATAGAGCCCCACGGGCTGGTAGCCCCAGGAGCCGTCGAAGGGATGTTCATGTATCGGCAGCAGCTCGATGTGGGTAAAGCCCATCGACTTCACGTAGGGAATAAGGCGCTCCGCCAGTTCGCGATAGCTGAGCCAGCTGCCGTCGTCGTGGCGCTGCCAGGAGCCGAGATGAACTTCATAAATCGACATCGGCGAGGAGAACTGGTTTGCATCCCGCCGCCACTGCGGCATGGCCGAACGGTGCGGCGGCAGGGCGGTGCGCGACGCGGTTTCCGGCCGCGCGTCGCCGTCGAAGGCGTAGGGGTCGGCCTTCAGTCGCCGATGGCCGTGAGCGTCGACCAGCTCATATTTGTACAGCTCTCCAATGCCGACATGGGGTAAAAACAGCTCCCATATGCCGCTTTCCGATCTTAGGCGCATAGGGTGGCGGCGGCCGTCCCAGTGGTTAAAGTCGCCCACGATCGAGACGCGCTGCGCGTTGGGCGCCCAGACGGTAAAGGCCATGCCGTCAATATCGTCCAGCCGCATTGGGTGGGCTCCCAACCGTTCATAAGGGCGCAGGTGGGTGCCTTCGGCCAGAAGCCAACTGTCCGTTTCCTGCAGCAGTAGGCCAAAGCGGTAGGGATCTTCGATAACCTGCCGATACCGATCCCATTCGACGGCGAGTTGATAACGATAGGGCGCGTTGCGATGAGGCAGAACGCCTTGAAAGAAGCCGCTATGTTCGCCCGGCGTTAGGGTAAGCAGCGAGGCGCCGCTGTCTTTATCCAAAACGGTAACGCGCGAAGCGTCAGGCAGGAATGCGCTGATGGTGAGTCCGTCTTCCGTTGCGTGAGGGCCCAAAATGGAGAACGGATCCGCGCATTTTCCCAACGACAGTCGTTGGATCACTTTTTCATCGATCGCTGTCGACATCCATATTCTCCCTTTGCGTTTTGTGGCTATAAAAAAAGAATAGCCGAAAAAAATAAACAACGTCCCCATCGCAAAATGCAAAGCGACATTAATGGATTACATAATTAACAATACGCAATTGATAAATGAATTCTGTGAGGCGCTTCTTATATTGTTCTCTCTTTTTAGCCAGATAGCTCAATATGTTACTTGGGTTGTTTTTATTAATTAAATAAAGGCGAGTTTCCGGTCTCTTTGAAATTCAAATCTCATTTTTTCAGCGGAGAAGCCTGTGCGCGGCGGCGCTTGTAGCGGTCATTCAGGGAAGCCGAGTAGGCGCGCAGAATACTGAAAATGAGACTCAAATATTATGTGCTATTAATATTATCGCCGTTGATTTTAAATGAATAAACGAGGTTTGTTATGTGCTATAAGCGTTGTCGGTGCTATTGAAATAGATGGAAGTAGGAAAAATAAAGCGAGGGGATTTATCTTTTTAATTAAAACAGGGTTCCTGTTTAGCAACTGTGACAGTTAGCTCATTTTCTGGAGGAAATAAAAAACCGGCAACAGCCGGTTTTTTATTTTAAAAGTGCAATTACGCCGCTTTTGCTGACGACCTCATTTTCCCGACAAGCATGACGAGCAGCAAAGCGACGGCGCCGGCGACGACGCCGAAGGCCATGTTTAGCAGCGTAGGCGTCAGCGCGTGAATAATGCGCCCGGCGATGCCGGGTACGGCGGCCAGCGCCGAATGGGCAATGCCTTCAATCACGCGGGAAACGGCGGGTATACCATGGGTTAGAATGCCGCCGCCGACCATAAACATCGCCGCCGTGCCGACGACGGAAAGGGTTTTCATCAGGTAGGGGGTGACGTTTACCAGCCCGTTGCCAACGGTGCGCAGCGCGGCGGCCTTTTTCTTAGCCAGATAGAAGCCGACGTCGTCCAGTTTGACAATACCGGCAACCAGGCCATAAACGCCGATGGTCATAATAATGGCGATGCTGGACATCACCGTCAGTTGCTGAGAGAGCGTCGCACCAGCTACCGTACCGAGCGTAATGGCGATAATTTCTGCCGATAGAATAAAATCGGTGCGGACGGCGCCCTTGATCTTCTCCTTCTCATAAGCGGCTATCTCTTCCGGCGTTTTTACCTCTGGTTCGCCGCCTTGGGCGTGCGCCTTGTCATCCTTGTGAAGAAAGCGGTGGGCCAGCTTTTCGACCCCTTCAAAGCAAAGGAAGATGCCGCCGAGCATGAGCAGTGGGGTTACCGCCCAAGGGATAAACGCGCTGATGGCTAACGCCAGCGGGACCAGAATCAGCTTGTTAAGGAAAGAGCCTTTCGCTACCGCCCAGACCACCGGCAGTTCGCGATCGGCCCTGACGCCGGTCACCTGCTGGGCGTTGAGCGCCAAATCGTCGCCCAAAACGCCGGACGTCTTTTTAGCCGCCATTTTGGTCATCAACGCGACGTCGTCAAGCGCGGTGGCGATATCGTCGAGTAGTGCGAGTAAGCTGCTTCCTGCCAAGGGGTATTCTCCTGAGAATAAAAGATTTTTACCGATTATACGCGCAAAGGCTTATCTAAAGCTTAACAAATTATTATCAACCGGAGCATTTTGTTAAATTATCAACGCTGCGTGGTTTCAATAGCCTTCTGGCGACGATACTCCTTCGCCGCTTTGGGCACCGGCGGGGCTTCGCCAGTTTCCATCCACTTGCGCAGGCGGTTGGCGTCGGCGAAGTGGGTGTATTTACCGAAGGCGTCCAGCACCACCAGCGTTACGTCTTTCCCTGCGATAGAGGTGCGCATGGCCAGGCAGTGGCCCGCCTGATTGGTAAAGCCGGTTTTGGTCAGCTGGATTTTCCATTCGTCTTTCGTCACCAGATAGTTGGTATTGCGAAATTCCAGCGTGTAGTCCGGCTGGCGGAAGTGAACCGTTTTTTCGTGCTCGGTCGAATACTTGCTCAGCAGCGGATATTGGCGGGTCGCCAGCAGCAGGCGGGTCAGGTCTTCGGCGGTGGAGACGTTCTGCTCGGACAGCCCGGTAGGCTCGACGTAGTGGGTATTTTTCATGCCCAGCGCCTTCGCCTTGTCGTTCATCGCCTGTATAAACGCCGCATAGCCGCCGGGATAGCTGTGGGCCAGCGCCGCCGCCGCGCGGTTTTCTGACGCCATCAGCGTCATGACCATCATGTCTTCGCGGCTGGCGTGGCTGCCGACTCTGACGCGGGAATAAACGCCCTCAAGCTCCTTGGTTTGATTTATCGTTACGGGGACGACTTCCGTCAGGGGAAGCTTTTTATCCAGCACCACCATAGCGGTCATAATCTTGGTGATAGAAGCGATGGGAACCTGCTTGTTTGGATTAAGGGTATAGATGACCTTTCCCGTTTTGGTGTCGGTGATAAGCGCGCTGCCGGAGGCGATTTCGGGCAGGCTGCTGCGCTGTGCCGCTGTAGCGGCCTCGGCTGCGTTGGTGGGAAGGGCCAGGTTGCCGCCAAGGCCCAATAGGCAAACCAGCGGTAAACTGCGATAAAACCGTTTTTTCATCATCGCTCGCTTTAACATTTAATCTTCCCGCCGCCAGGGGCCGCTGGGTAGTGAAATACGCCGTCTATCCGGTGATAGCGGCCGTGTCGTTAACTCTGTTTGACCTTCTTGGCCTTTTGCTTTTTGGGGCTCTTCTGGTTCTCGGCAATAGGCAGCGGTTTTTGCGTTTCTATCCAGGTTCTCAGCCGGTTGGCGTCGGCAAAATGGGTGTATTTCCCGTAGGCGTCCAGCATGATCAGCGCCATTTCCCGGTGGTTAATGGTGGTTCGCATCGTCAGGCAGCGCCCCGCTTCATCAGTGTAGCCGGTTTTCGTTAGCTGGATGTCCCAACTGCCGTTGCGCAGCAGGTGGTTGGTGTTATGAAACTCCAGCGTATAGGCAGGATGCTCGAACGTCACGGTTTTGCCCTGCGTGGTGCTCAGCTGGCTCAGCATCGGATATTTTTGCGTCGCCAGAATCAGGCGGCTCAGATCGCGCGCGGTAGAGACATTCTTCTCTGAAAGGCCGGTCGGCTCAACGTAGCGGGTATTTTTCATGCCCAGCGACTTCGCCTTGGCGTTCATTGCCTTAATGAAGGCCCGATAGCCGCCCGGATAGTTGTGGGCCAGGCTTGCCGCCGCGCGGTTTTCCGATGACATCAGCGCCAGCAGCAGCATCTCCTTGCGGGTGATTTCACTGCCGACCTTAACGCGGGAATAGACGCCCCTGAGCTCTTTGGTTTCGTTGATTTTTACCGGGATGACCTGTGACATCGGCTGCTTGGCGTCAAGCACCACCATCGCGGTCATCAGCTTGGTGAGCGACGCGATAGGAACAACCTTATCGGGATTATTGGCGTAAATGACTTTGCGGGTTTTAACGTCTACAACCAGCGCGCTCTTTGACGAAAGCGCCGGGCCGGCGGGCGTTTTTTGAGCCGGTTGGGCGTGCGAAGAGGCGCTTTTTGCCTCTGCGGACGCTGTCATCGCAAAACCTGACGTCAATAGCGCCAGGCTCAATAAAGTTAAACGAATTTTTGTACGCATATGAGATGACTTAAATAAGAGACGTAATATTGAACGAAAACGTTCAGCCAGAAAAATTATAAATTTGTATTGGCGTTACGGACAGGGGATTTATGCGTTATTTTTACCATTCAGGAGCGATTATTTGTAATTAATTGTATTGGGCTCAAATTATTATAAATCGTGGAGCAACGCATCGCGGTGCGCAATTGAACCAGTTTGGCTAAATAATAGTCGTTTCGCCATGATGAGACAGGCTTCAGTCGTTTTTATCGGCGGTTGATAAATTGACTCGATATAAAAGAGTTCTTATGATCCCAGCGTCATTTTTTATGCGGCCAACAAGGAAGGCGTGCTCGATGAACTATCAATCAGCAGGAATTTTTGTTTATTCTGCTACCCTGTTTTTTAAGATTATCATAGCGGTAGCGCTGTCATTTATTGGGATAGGCGCGCCGCTGTGCTATTTAGTCATTGTCGGATTAATGCTTCCCGTGGCGCTCTCTTTGCGCCTGCATCAGTTAAAAGAAAAGGGGGTTGCAACCGTTCCGCCCAGCGAGTCAGACTGGACCGTATATACCTACGGCGGCCCGATTCGGGAAAAGCGTTCCACACTGATGAATCCCTGTTTCTTTGATGAAGAAAGCGCACGCCGCTTTTTTCTTTTCGCCTTTATCGCCAAGTTCGCCGTTCAGGTAACGGCGATGGCGTTTCTAGGCATTCAAACCCTACGCATCGGACACTGGGTAATTGATGCCATATCCGCCGTTATCTTTTTAAGCATGCTGTATAGCGCGGTGAAAACGGCCTATGGCCTGTTTGTTTTAATCAAACGGCGTCAGGAAATGGAACTCTATACGTCAGACAGCGGTTCGCAGTGGTATCGAGGATATATTTCGTGGCGCGGCCGCCGCAATAGCCTGCTGGCGCTGATGAACAGCACGCAGTAATCAATCTTCTTGAATAGGGCCGCTTAGGCGGCCAATAAAATGGCTGAAAGCGTTGGCGCGTCCTTCACCGTTCTTATCACCGAAAACAGCTCGTCGGCCTGTGGATAGGCCTTTTTAAGATACCCCAGCCACTGCTTGGTTCTGGCGACGTTATAGTGGCCGGTATCGTGAGGGTTTTCCGTCTGTACGTACTTTTTCAGCAGCGCCAGCGCCTGGGGCCAGGGCAGGGGAGCGGCGCGGTGTTTGACGACGGAGCCCAGGTTCGGCACGTTAAGCGCGCCGCGGCCAACCATCAGATCTTCGCATCCGCTCTGCTCAATGCAGCGCTGCCCGTCTTCGTAGCTCCAGATTTCACCGTTGGCGATAACGGGGATCGTGAGGCGTTCCCGAATATCGCCGATGGCCCGCCAGTCGATCCGCTCTGCTTTGTAGCCGTCCTCTTTGGTTCTGCCGTGGACGACGATTTCATCGGCGCCGCCTTGCTGCACCGCGTCGGCGATGTCGAACCGTCGGTCGATGGAATCCCAACCGAGGCGGACTTTTACCGAAAGCGTCTGGCCTGCCGGTACCGCTGCACGAACGGCTTTTGTGACCTGATAGATGGTTTCCGGCTTTTTCAGCAGGCTGGCGCCGCCGTCGCTGCCGACAACGTTCTTGGCCGGGCAGCCGCAGTTGATATCGATACCGCTGGAACCCAGCTCGACGGCGCGGGCGGCGTTTTCCGCCATCCATTCGGGGGAACTGCCGAGAAGCTGCACGCGAACCGGCGTGCCGGAGGCGGTTTTTCCTCCCCGCAGAAGCTCAGGGCTAAGGCGATAGAAGGTTTTTTTCGGCAACAGCGTATTCACCACGCGCACAAACTCCGTAACGCACAGATCGTAGTCGTTGATGTCAGTCAAAAGCTCCCGTACGAAGGCGTCTAAAACGCCTTCCATAGGGGCCAGCATAACGCGCATGGGATCACCGAAAATGGGTTGGATAAAAAGCGGAGGGCATTCTTACACGTTGGGCGCTGTCTGTCATGCGTTCGTTGTATCGTAAAAAAAGAGTGATGACGATATAAAAGTTGAACGGTATCCAAAGCCCGTTGCTGAATAAGAAAGTCAGGCGATCTTCAACGCGTTGTTCTACGGAGACCGCTGCTGCTGAATACGTTGGCGTTGATACGACGCTATATCTTGTCTCTTGACGCTCGACTCTTATTCGTTTGGTTGGCGGGCGCCGGGGTAGGCTCGCCTATGATAAAAGAGAGAAAATCTCTCGTACAGGCCAAGCAAAGGCATTTGATGCCGCTGTAGTTGCTGCCGAGCCAGTGGCTGTCGGACTTATTGGCGAACGTGGCCTGATACTCTATTTTAGTTCTGCCGGTTTCGACGCTTTCTTCTTCGGCTTCCGTACCGCGATGAATATAGTTTCCACAGCGATCGCATCGATATGATTTTAAATTTGAAGTCATGAAAAAGGGCTTCCTGCTGCCGCTTAACCAAATAAACTCTCAATCTACAATAAAATAGTTTCTTTTAGAAATAGTTTGTTGTTTGTCTAAGTGTTTGATCGCAAATATAAGAGAGAATATGGGGAGGTCGGATGTGTGACGATGTCACTATATGGCCGCCAAGCGCACGTTGTCGCTCGGCGGCCCTTTTATCGGCACCGCATTACTTCCGCCTTTAGGCGGCAGAACATACGGGACAGGCGGGGTCTTTCGGCAGCTTTATTTCTCTAAACTGCATAGTCATCGCATCAATCATCAGCAGGCGGCCGCTCAGGGGCATACCGTAGCCGGTCAACACCTTGATGGTTTCCATTGCCTGCATCGTGCCTACCATTCCAACCAGCGGCGACATAACGCCTGCCTCTACGCAGGTCAGCGCCTCGCTGCCGAACAGTCGGCTCAGGCAGCGGTAGCAGGGTTCCCCCGGGCGGTAAGTAAAGACGCTGACCTGGCCCTCCATGCGGATAGCCGCGCCGGAGACCAGCGGTTTTTTAAGATTAAAGCAGACCTGATTAAGCTGATTGCGGGTTTCTACGTTATCCGTGCAGTCCACAACGATGTCGACGCCGCTGGCCAGCGCCGTCAGCTTGGCGTCGTCGGGCCGCGCGTTAACCTTTTTGAGCGTAACGCCCGGATTGATTTCCGCGAGCGTTGCGGCGGCGGAGTCGACTTTAGGTACGTCAATGCGGTCATCGCGGTGCAGAATTTGTCGCTGCAGGTTGGAGAGGGATACGGTATCGAAGTCCAACAGCGTCATTGAACCGATGCCGGCGGCGGCGAGGTACTGCGTTGCCGCGCAGCCCAGCCCTCCCAGCCCGACGATCAGCGCCGAAGAGGCCTTCAGCTTTTCCTGACCGTCGAAGTCAAAGCCGCGCAGAATAATCTGGCGGTTGTAGCGCAGCATTTCGCGATCGCTTAATTCCGGCAGCATGTTTAGCGCTCCAGCAGGTGGTTAAAGGGCTCAACGGTGACCCACTCACCGGCCGCGACTGCGCCGCGTTCGCGCTCAAGAACGATAAAGCAGTTGCCTTGGCTAAACGAGGTGAAAACGTGAGAACCCTGATGGCCGGTGGTGCTCACCTCAAGCATGCCCTCGGCGTTGACGCTAAGCACGCCGCGCTGGAAGTCCAGTCGGCCCGGCGTTTTTTTAAGCGGCGAGGTGGTCTTGACCTTAAAGCGCTTCGGCGGCTGCCATTGGCTGTAGCCGGAAAGCTTGATAAGCAGCGGCTGAACGAGCTGGTAGAAGGTCAGCGCGGCGGAAACCGGGTTGCCCGGCAGGCCGCAGAACAGGGCGTTGTCCAGCCTGCCGAAGGCAAAGGGCTTACCCGGCTTGATAGCCAGCTTCCAAAAGGCGATTTCACCAAGTTCATCCAGAATCTGCTTGGTGTAGTCCGCTTCGCCCACGGAGACGCCGCCGCTGGTGATCACCACGTCGGCCTGCGCGTCGGCGTCTTTGAACGCCTGGCGCAGCGCCTGCTCGTCGTCGCGGATGATGCCAAAGTCGATAACGTCGCAGCCGAGCTGTTCAAGCATCAGGCGAACGGTAAAGCGGTTGGTGTCGTAGATCTGCCCGTCGGCAAGGGGCTGACCAACGGCCTGCAGCTCATCGCCGGTAGAAAACAGCGCAACCTTCAGGCGGCGATAAACGGTCGCCTGCGCGATGCCAAGAGAGGCTAGAATCGGCAGCTCGGCGACGCCCAGGCGTGAGCCTGCGGGCAGCACTTCAGCGCCGCAGCGAACGTCTTCGCCGGCGCGGCGCACGTTTTGCCCCGGCTTAGGCAGATGGGTAAAGCGTACGCCGTTTTCCAGCACTTCGGCCTGTTCCTGCATAATGACCGCCTCCGTTCCTTCAGGAACCGGCGCGCCCGTCATAATGCGAATGCAGCTGCCGGCGGGCCACTGGCCCTGAAACGGCTGGCCGGCAAAGGCTTTGCCCGCGACAGGCAGTACGGCGTCCAACGTGACGTCCGCCAGGCGAACGGCATAGCCGTCCATCGCCGAATTGTCGAAGGGGGGAACGTTAAGCGGTGAAATCAGAGGTTGGGCGGTAATGCGCCCGACGGCCTGCACGAGGGGGATCTGTTCCGTTTGCGTAATCGCGGCGGATTGAGAAAGAAGTTTTTCTAAAGCCTGTTCCAGAGAAAGCAGCGATGAGGTAGTTGAACAGCAGTCCATTCGACGGCTCCATTACAAACCCGAGGGTTGAGCTGAAAAAAGTGGCCTCTATTATGCCCGATTTACCGGCGGTGAGCACACTCGTTTTATGTCGGTTATTTATCCACAGCGACCGGCGTTAACAAAATTTCTACAGAGGGCTGGATAAAGACGGCGGCCTAAATTACAGTGTTGGGCTGTGATCCCCATCAAACTATTTTCATTTCACGGAGCAAGCCATGTCGTCGCTGAGTCAGGAAGCCATATTAGTCCACGCCGCGCTGGAGGCCAAAGGGCTCGAAACGCCGCTGCGGGGAACGCCCGTGGATGCCGATACGCGCAAGCAGAAAATCGAAGAGCATATGACGGCGATAATGGGGCTGTTGAATCTCGATTTAACCGACGACAGCCTGGCTGAAACCCCTTCGCGCATCGCCAAGATGTACGTTGATGAGGTTTTTTCCGGCCTGGACTACGCCAATTTTCCTAAAATCACGCTGATTGAGAACAAGATGCGGGTCGATGAGATGGTAACGGTGCGCGATATCACCCTGACCAGCACCTGCGAGCACCACTTTGTCACCATCGATGGGAAGGCGACGGTAGCCTACATTCCAAAGGATTACGTGATCGGCCTGTCGAAGATTAACCGCATCGTCAGGTTTTTCTCCCAGCGTCCGCAGGTGCAGGAGCGTTTGACTCAGCAGATCCTGGTTGCGCTGCAAACGCTCTTGGGCACGACCAACGTAGCGGTGTCTATTGACGCCATCCACTACTGCGTAAAATCACGCGGCGTCTGTGACGCAACCAGCTCGACCAGCACCACGTCGCTGGGCGGCATATTCAAAAGCAATCCGAGCACGCGCCAGGAGTTTTTACGCTCGGTTCGCCACGCTCCCCACCACCCCTAATCGATAACCATGCCCGCAGACCCGGTTAAGGCATCCCGCATTCAGGCGCTGGACGGCGCGCGCGGCCTGGCGCTGTTTGGCATTCTTATCCTCAATATCGGCGGTTTTGCGCTGCCGCGCGCCGCCTATATGAACCCCGCTTACGCCGGAATGCCCTCTTTTAGCGACGGCGCGGTTTGGACGATACTTAACGTCGCGGCGCAGGGATCGTTTCTCGCCGCGTTCGCGCTGCTGTTCGGCGCGGGGCTTGAGCTTTTGCACCGACGCGGCTCGTTTTGGAATTTGTCTCGCCTCTGCTGGTTGGCGATGCTGGGCTTTGTTCACGGCGTATGGCTGTGGGAAGGGGACATTCTGCTTACCTATGCGCTGGTTGGCATCGGCGGGGTTTTGGTGATGCGCGCGTCATCGACTGTGAGGGGCTTGTTGAGCACCGGCGTCGTGCTGTTTGCCATAGGCCTGCTGCTGCTTTTCTGGATGGGAACCCTGATGGCAGGGGTAACCAGCGCCGACTGGACGCCCACGGCGACGGACATCGCGCGCGAAGCGGCTTGGAAACTGGCGGGCGGTGAAGCGGCAAGAGGCCAACGTCTGAGCATGACGCTGTCGGTGCTGCTTTCGGTTTTTCTACAGTACGGCTGGCAGCTGCTGGGGCTGATGCTTATCGGCGCGGCGCTGATGAGAAACGGCTGGCTAAAAGGCGAGTGGAGTACGGCGGTTTATCGTCGTCAGGGCTGGTTCTGGCTGCTGGCTTCGTTAGCGATAAAGGCCTTCGCTGTTGCGCTGCAGTGGCGCTTTGAGTGGGATCTGGCCGTAAGCGGCTATTATTTACAGGTTGTTAAAGAGGTGGGCTCCGTTTTGCAGGGGCTGGCCTATCTGGCCCTGTGGTTCGGCTATGGCCAAAGCGCCGGTATGGCCCGCGTTCGCAGCTTACTGTCTCAGGTGGGGCGAATGACGCTCAGCAACTATCTGCTGCAAACGCTGGTTTGCACTACGCTGTTTTATCATTTTGGCGGCTATCGGCACTTCGACAGGCTGACGCTGCTGGCGTTTGTTCCGGCCGTCTGGGGCGTTAATCTGCTTTTTTCTCTTATTTGGCTGAGGTACTTCAGGCAGGGGCCGCTGGAGTGGCTGTGGCGTAAGCTAACGGACGCCGTTGTGCAAAGGCGTGGGGCTTAATGCGCCGCGGAGGCGGAAGCGGGAGACGTTGGGGAAGGCGCACTGGCCGGCGTTTCATCCAGCGTTGAAAGCTGTTCCGGCGATACGGCCGGGTATCCCTGTTCGTCGCTCTTTAAGGTATAGGGCGTGGGAATAGGGATCAGGGGGCCAAGGAAGCGCGGCTCCCGTTCCAGAATGTACAAATCCAACAGTGCGCCCAGCCGGGCGCCCACCTCTCTGGCCCGCACCATAAACATATCCTTTGGCGAGGATACGGCGTAGCACTGCGCCTTGATGCCGCTGTGCATGGCGATAAACAGCGCACGCTCACAGTGGAAGCGCTGGGTGATGATGGTAAAACCGTTGGTGTCGAACACCTTGCGGGTGCGAATTATCGAGTCCAGCGTGCGAAAGCCCGCGTAGTCGAGCACGATGTCGGCGGCAGGGACGCCGGCCTGAATCAGGTCTTTGCGCATCGTAATGGGCTCGTTGTAGTTCATCTGCGCGTTATCGCCGCTGAGAAGCAGATAGCTGACCTTGTTGCCGTTATACAGGTTCAGCGCGCCCTGAATGCGAAACTGATAATACTGATTAACGACGCCGGTGCGGACGTATTTTGACGTGCCTAATACCACGCCGACCTGGCTTGGCGGCAGCTCGTCGATGTTTTCATAGACATAGGGAGCCGTGCGCCAGCTTATCCAGCGGTCAAGCAGCAGTGCGGCGCCAAGTGCGAGAATTAGCAGCGCCAATAGGCTATAAATCAATCGTTTGAATATCAGCATCGTCATTGAGTCTGTTTTAAGGCAGAGACCGATCAAGGCTACTTTACGCCAAGCGTGAAAACAAGAGAGCAAAAGTGAAAAGTTAAGGCGAAAGGTTAAAGATAAGGGGAGCGGTAGGGGATTGTGGTTGAAGAATAAACGCGGCGGAGAGCCTTCCGCCGCGTTGGGTTGGAACGGTTAGAACGAGGTGCGCCTGTAGCGGCGGTACTCCGGCGTCCAGAAGTTGCTGTCGATCTCTTTTTGCAGCGCTTCGTCAGAGGTGACGACCGCGACGCCTTCCAACTGCGCCATCTTCGCAACCTTGAGCGCGATATAGCGGGACACTTCCTGAATGTCATCGACTTCCGGCAGCAGCGCGCCTTCGCCGTGCTTGGCCAGCGGCGAGCAGTCCGCCAATGCGCGGCTGGCCGCCATCAGCATGCCGTCGGTGACACGCGTTGCTTTAGCCGCCAGAACGCCAAGGCCGATGCCAGGGAAGATATAGGAGTTGTTGCACTGGGCGATAGGATAGGTCTTTTCCTTATACATCACCGGCGCGAAGGGGCTGCCGGTGGCAACCAGCGCGGCGCCGTCGGTCCAGTTGATGATGTCTTCCGGACGGCCTTCCACCCTTGAAGTTGGGTTAGACAGCGGCATGACGATTGGGCGCGCGCAGTGGCGGTGCATTTCGCGGATCGCCTCTTCGGTAAACAGCCCGGCCTGGCCGGAAACGCCGATAAGCACCGTTGGCTTGGCGTTGCGGATCACGTCCATCAAAGAGATAGCTTCACTGTCGGTACTCCAGTGGCTCAGCGCATCGTGCTTTTGCACCAGCTTGGCCTGGAAGTCCAGCAGCGTCGGCATCTGATCGGTCAACAGGCCGAAGCGGTCAACCATGAAAATGCGCGCGCGCGCTTCGGTTTCGCTTAGGCCTTCGGCGATCATCTGGGCGATGATTTGCTCGGCGATGCCGCAGCCAGCGGAGCCTGCGCCCAGGAAGACGACGGTCTGATCCTTAAGCTGGCTTTCGGCCGCGCGGCTGGCGGCGATGAGGCTGCCCAGCGTTACGGCGGCGGTGCCCTGGATGTCGTCGTTAAAGCAGCACAGCTCGTCGCGGTAGCGGGTCAGCAGCGGCATGGCGTTCTTTTGCGCGAAGTCTTCAAACTGTAGCAGCACGTTGGGCCAGCGGCGCTTAACGGCGCTGATGAAGGCGTCGACGAATTCGTAGTATTCGTCGCCGGTGATGCGCGGATGGCGCCATCCCATATAGAGCGGGTCGTTCAAGCACTGCTGGTTGTTGGTGCCGACGTCAAGCACCACCGGCAGCGTGTAGGCGGGGCTGATGCCGCCGCAGGCGCAGTAAAGAGAAAGCTTACCGATAGGGATCCCCATACCGCCGATGCCCTGATCGCCAAGGCCAAGAATGCGTTCGCCGTCGGTGACGACGATCACCTTGACGTTTTGCTTGGTGGCGTTTTGCAGCATGTCATCAATGTTGTCTTTGTTCGGATAGGAGATGAACAGGCCGCGATGGCGACGGTAGATATCAGAGAAGTGTTCGCAGGCTTCGCCGACGGTCGGCGTATAGATAACCGGCATCATTTCGCTCAGGTGATCGTCGAGAAGTCGATAAAAGAGCGTTTCGTTGGTGTCCTGAATGTTGCGCAGGTAGATGTGCTTGTTGATGTCGGTTTTGAATTCAATGAACTGCTTGTAGGCCCGTTCGGCCTGCTCTTCAATCGTCTCAATCGCTTCCGGCAACAGCCCGTGCAGGTTGAAGTTGCTGCGCTCCTCGTCGGTAAAGGCGCTGCCTTTATTCAACAGAGGAGTTTCAAGCAGAGCAGGGCCGGAATAAGGGATATAAAGCGGACGTTTACTTTCGTATTCGAGTTCCATGAGGTTGGCTCTTCATATCGGATCAGTGGGGGTATAGTCGGGCATCGCCCTTCGTTGTCCGCTAATTTTAAGAAACTCGGCTCAAATGTACAGGCAATGTTATGAAAATATAGACATTGTGTTGAATATTGAGATCCGTGTGACGTTTTTAGCGGATGTCGTTCGAGCAATTCCCTTGGGTTGCTGAGTATAGCGCAAAGTGTGGCATTCTGCTGCCTGTGCGATGTAAACAAATGCAACGCGGCTTTAACGCCGAAGGGATTTTTCTCCCTTCGGCGCTCACGCAGCGTAAAGATTTAAGAAAACAGCCGGATAATAATGGGAAAGACAAACGGTGCGGCCAGGGAGGTGATAACCCCGCAGATGGCCAGCGCCAGCGAGCTGTAGGCGCCTTCCTGATAGTCTTCCTCTACGCAGCGGGCGGTGCCGAGAGCGTGAGCGGTAGCGCCGATGGATAAGCCGCGCGCGGAAGTGGTCGTGATCCTTAACAGCTTAAGCAACGGGTAGCCGAAAACGGCGCCGAAAATGCCGACCAGCATGACGCAGAGCGCGGTAACGGCGGGAATGCCGCCGATCGCGTGGGACGTCGCCATGGCGATTGGCGTAGTGACGGACTTGGGCAGCACGGAGGCGGCGATATCCGGCGATGCGCCGAGCCAAAGCGCCAGCGCAGCGCCGCTACTCATAGCCAACAGGCTGCCGCCGAGGCAGATGAGCAGAAGGGACTTCCAGCGCGCCCGAATTTGATGCAGCTGCTCGTACAGCGGAAAAGCCAGCGCGACCACGGCCGGTTGAAGCAGGGCGTTTATCGGCGAGCTGCCTTCAAAATAGCTGTCGTAGTCGGTATGGGTCAGCAGCAGAAGCGGAATAATAATCAGCATCGCAATCAGCATTGGATTAAGCAGCGGCGTCTTCAGCTTGATGGCTAAAAAGCGCGCGCCGTAAAATGCGATTGCCGTCAGGGGAATAGCCCACCACATTATGATGACTCCTTTTTGCCGTTCGTCCGCTTTTCTCTATGCACATAGTGGGACGAATAGCCGACGACCAGCATCGTCACGAGGCTGCTTACAATGCAGGAAACGACCAGCGCGCCAAGCTGGCTGACCAGCAGAGGGTAATACTTCATGATGCCGATGCAGACGGGCACGAACAGCAGCGCCATGTGGCGAATAAACAGATAACAGCCGGGTTTTACCCATGCGGAAGGCAGGATTTGCGAACAAAGCAGCACAAACAGGATGATCATGCCGATAATGCTGCCGGGGATTTCAAAAGGAATAACGCTCGCACACAGATTGCCCGCCAGCAGGCAGAGATAAATCAGGGCAAAGGCCCTGACGTACTGCCAGCAGGAGCTCAAAAAGGGAAGCATGGTTTATAACCCTCTATGCCTTGTTCTATTTGTCATACAAATTAAAAATTAGATTGTGCTACCGATCACAAAAATACACCACCCCGGAAATGGTTTCAAAATTTTTCTAAACCGGTCATCCGCGGTGAGAAAAAGTATAGAGAATATGTCAGTAAAAAGGGAAACTTATGCCGCACTTGTTGTTTTTAATTATTTGTTTTTATTGATGTTTTAAAATGTTTCTATAAAAGAAAAAATTATTTTTTTTCACCTATTGGCAAGGGGATAATTGTGGTGCAAAATGCATCCGATATTGAATAACCGGCATAAAAGAATGTCGGTTATTTTTTTGCATCCGGCCAGAGAAAAATGGTTATAAATCTTTAAGTTATAAAGGTTTATAGGGCTTATTCCGAGGTTAATAATTATTCGCTACTACCGATTAAACCGGTAACTTATTGAATAAGGAATAAATATGAAAATATCCATCCTTAAACCACCTCTCTGCGTCGGTAATTCATACCGCCGCAGCGACTATGGAGCCCCCAACGTCCTGCACTTGGCCATCCGATGTTACCCCTCTTCTATTAGCCGCCTAAGTCATTCCCTTGCGGCCTCTCTGCTTTACGTTTCATCGAGTAAAAAAGTTGAGAGCACGGGGGAATGCGGCTATGTCTATTAGTCTATCTGCGACTTCTATACCCGTTACTAATCGCGTCCAGCTCAAGCGTACGCTGAAAATGTGGCAAATCGTTGTCATCGGTTTGGCGTATCTGACGCCCATGACCGTATTTGACTCCTTTGTCATCGTTTCCGGCAAGACGGAAGGGCACGTGCCCAGCGCCTATATGCTTGCGCTGGCGGCGGTGCTGTTTACCGCCATAAGCTACGGTAAGCTGGTGCGCCAGTTCCCTGAGGCGGGCTCGGCCTACACCTATTCGCAAAAGGCGATAAACCCCTACGTTGGGTTCATGGTGGGCTGGCTCTCCCTGATGGACTACATGTTCCTGCCGATGATCAACGTGCTGCTGGCGAAGATTTACCTGACGGCGCTGTTCCCTGACGTGCATTCGTGGATCTGGGTCGTTGGCTGCATCCTGGTCATGACCATCACCAACCTGCGCGGCGTTAACTGGGTCGCTAACCTCAACATGGTGCTGGTGTTTTTTCAGGTCGCCATTCTGGTGGTGTTTATCTATCTGGTGTGGAGCGGACTGAGCCAAGGGGAACCGGGACATGCGGTTGATTTGACCCGCCCGTTCTTCTCAAACGAAGCGCATCTGGTGCCGATTATCGCCGGGGCGACGGTGCTGTGTTTCTCTTTCCTCGGGTTTGACGCGGTCAGCACCCTGTCGGAAGAGACGCCCGATCCCAAGCGCGTTATTCCGCGTGCGATTTTCTTGACCGCGCTGTACGGCGGCATTATCTTCGTGGCGGTTTCCTACTTTATTCAGCTCTATTTTCCCGACTTGACGCTGATTAACGACCCGGACAACGCCACGCCGGAAATCGCGCTGTACGTCGGCGGCAAGCTGTTCCAGTCCGTTCTGCTGTGCTGTACGGTCGTCGGTGCGGTAGCGTCCGGGCTGGCTTCTCACGCGAGCATCGCCCGCCTGCTGTACGTCATGGGGCGCGACAACGTGCTGCCAGAGAAGGTGTTTGGCTACGTGCATCCGAAGTGGAAGACGCCGGTCAGCAATATTCTGATCGTGGGCGTCATTGCGCTGCTGGCGCTGTTTTTAGACCTGGAAAGCGCCATTTCGCTGATTAACTTCGGCGCGCTGGTGGCGTTCAGCTTTGTGAACATCTCGGTGTTCTGGTTCTTCTTTATTCGCCAAAAGCGCAATAAAACGGCCAAAGACGTGTTCAGCTTCCTCGTGCTGCCGCTATTGGGCGCGCTGATGATTGTTATCCTGTGGCTGAACCTGGAGGCGGACTCTCTGCGTCTGGGCCTGGTTTGGGGCGGGCTGGGGATCCTCTATCTGGCGTTTATCACCCGCGGCTTCCGCCGTCCGGTGCCGACGCTCGGCGCCAACCGGGGAAAAGCCCCGGTGCAGGAAGTGCTGCCGGAGCCGCTGAAGGTCGAGTAGCGAACGTCGGCCTAAGCTGAAAATAGAAAACCGCAGCGCCAAACGGCCTGCGGTTTTTTGTTTTATTTGAGCGATTTTTTATTTAAAGTACTAAGAGGATATTATTTATAACTCAAATGGATGGTGAGTGCCTTAACATGTCAAAAACTAAATTCTTACTCTGCTGCATTATCACCTCTTCTACTTTATTCGCCTCAGCGAGTTCAATCGCTGCGTCGTATCGCTACACGCCTGAATTGCCGTTGAGCTGTCGCGCCGTGGCCGAGTTTATGACAGAACCTTTCATGATTGCTGAAGGGGAAAATTTTATTCCTAAAGAGATGAAGGGGAAAAGTCGCGATCAACAGCGGAAGTGGATGGAGAAAACATTGCTTGGCGCAAATAAAAGCGATGAGGACTGCCTCCTATTTTTAACTGGGAGAATAACAAAAGTAGGCCCAGATAAAATGATGCCTTTGGTTTGTCTACAGCACCGAGCGTTATTTAAAGAAAAGCTTGACGCAAAGGGCCGTGGCGATGGTTATACAAACATTCAAATGGAGCACGAGGACGCCATGCTTTATCGACTTAAAGCGATTAAAGGAGAAAAGGTCCTGAAGAATTTCTGTAGCTATGCGGTTTCTACTTGGCAAGCCAACAAACTGCTAACGCTTGATGACTATCGTAAATTGCAATCTGCCTATCCTTTACCCCAGCCGTGCGAAAATAATTTGGCAAAGTTAGAACCAAAGTTATTCGATACGCAAGCGGCTTCTGATAACGATAAAAAGAAGAAAATAGACATGATGTCTGAGATGCTTATTAAGCGAGTTTATAATAATACCCTCTTCGGAAAAGATTCAGAAGCAATGGCGAAAAAGTGTCAGAAAGTAGGTGAATTGATTAACGCTCGCTAAGTGAGAATATAAGCGGAAGTCAATGAAGTTCTATTAGCATGTTTAGCGATCGGGTAAACGATCGCTATTTTAAAATATTATGGGCATGGAATATTACAATTTGAGCCTATTATGGCACCATTATTTGAACCACTATTCACTCAATTTTCTACGTTGATTCTCTATTTTTTGCGTTAATGCTTTTTCTTAATCCACATTGATTGTTATCATCGGTTTTTTCGTAAATTAATAACCAAAATTGGAATGGACAATCCTATGAAAACTAAAAAAGCCTTTGCCCTCTGGAGCGTTGCCGCATCTTCCCTGCTGATTTCCGCCTGTTCGACGACCGGGCAGCACAGTTACGATCCCCGCCTGCCGCAGAGCTGTCGGGTGATGGTCGACTTTATGACCGAGCCGAGCCTGATGCAGGCCGCCGGCGATAAGGTGCCTGCAGAACTGGTGGGGATAGACCGCCGGGCGCAGCAAAAGCTGCTGGAACAGAAGTTTATCAGCGAAAATAAAACGGCCGAAGAATGCGATGAAACCATGTCCCTGAATCAGGATGCGCTAACCGCCCACATCGACAGCCTGGTGCCGCAGATATGCCTTCAGTATCGCGCCTCGTTCCAGGAAAAAATGTCGGCTACGCTAATGGATGAATCCAAGATGTTCAACATGCTCAAGGAAAAGGACAAAGAGCTCTATTTCCTGAAAAGCGTGAAGGGAGAGAAAACGCTGAAGGCCTACTGTGACTATGCGGCTTCGGTTTGGCAAAAAGAGGGCAACCTGAGTAAGGATGACTATCTTAAGGGCAAAGCCGATTATCCGCTGTCGCAGGCGTGTGAGGTTGGGCTTGAAGAATTTGAAACGGTGATGTTTATTGAAAAAGAAAACCTCTCCTTTAACGAGGCCTTCGTGCTTGGCCGAATGAGAAGCAGCGGCCTGCTGCCAATCGCGATGGTAAAGCGCGCCTACTGGAACTACTTCTACGGTAGCGATACGGACGGCATGGCGAAAGAGTGTCAGGATATGATGAAGTAACTTTTTTATCACTATGTCAAAGAGGCGCTGCACATGACTATCGTGTGTAGTTGCCTCACGACTTTTTCTCTTTATTAAAAAACAACAATTTTTCACCGGCTATTGTCAACAATCGCCACCTACGCCAGGCGGTAGGAAAAATATTGGCCGTAAGCTGAGTCTATGTTTGCTTATTCCATTTTTCTCATCTCAACGCCGCCAGCCTTTTGCTCTTCCACTGCCTAACCCACTGGCTAAACATGCCCGAAACGCAAAACAGCAGGCCAATCCAAATCAGGCCGAAGCTGACGCCCTTAACGCTGTCGAACGCCTCGTTGAACAGAAAAATCGCCAGTAAAAACTGTAGCGTGGGCTCGATGTACTGCGCCAGCCCGACGGTAATCAGCGTAGTGCGTCTGACGGCGGCGGCGAAGAACATTAGCGGCAGCAGGGTAACGGGGGCGGTGAGCGCGTAGTAAACGTAGGTCTGCAGGTCGGCGTTCGCCAGCTGGCTTTCGCCATAAATCGGTAGAAGAAGGGTGATTAACAGAGCCAGCGGCACTAGCCACAGGGTTTCGATCGTCAGGGCGGTAATGATGTCAAAGCGGATAAACTTACGGGCAAGGCCGTACAGAGCAAAAGCGCTGCCCATAATGAGCGCCAACGCCGGCAGCTGGCCATATTGGATAAGCTGATAGGCTACGCCGGCTGCGGCAAAGCCGACCGCCAGCTTCTGCGGCAGGCTCATGCGTTCACGCAGAAAAAGCGTTCCGAGCAGGACGGAGCAAAGGGGATTGATAAAATAGCCCAGGCTTGCCGCCAGCACCTGCCCGTGAGTTAAGGCGTAGGTAAAGGTACACCAGGAAACGGCCATGATGGCGGTCGCTAGCAGGCAAAACAGAATGGAGCGTTTGTCACGCCAGGCCTCTTTCCAGCGGGTGCGGTGGGAAAAAAGCGGTCTTACCAGCAGCAGTAGCGGCACGGACCACAGCACTCTCTGCGCTAACATCTCAAGAGGATATGCGCCGGGCAGCAACCGATAGTAAAGCGGCGTAATGCCCCACAGCACGAAGGAAAAGACTGCCAGCGCAGCGCCGGATTTCAACGCGCTCTCCTTTTTATTCAGCATTCACCGCAATCGTCGGAACACGATGCGCGGCGTAATCATATTGGTCTTACCCTACCAGCTTTTGCGCGTAAAGATAGAGCTGTTTGAGCAATGCTATTTTTTCTTCGCTGTCGGTGTGCTGCTCGGCCAGCGCCTCGATTTTCTCCGCATAGGCCAGCAGGCGCTCTTGCGTCAGCACCGCCTGGCGGTGGGCGTGCCAGCGCTGAAGTTCGCCGTCGTCCAGCGTATGCGGATAGTTGCGGGCGCGATAGCGAAACAGCAGCGGGGCAAGCCTGTCATCGTTGAAGCTCAGTTCCAGCGCGGGCAGGTTTTCCGGCTTGGTCTGGCGGATAATGCCGATGGCAGTTCGATCGGCGTCGCTGAAAAAGCCGTCGTACAGGCGGCCGTCAACGTCGCTTATCGGCGGGAACTCCGCCGGTTGGCCAAATACCGCGACCACTTTCTCGCGCACTTCAGGATGCTCTTTTAGCAGTTGCAGGTTCTTCAGACAGCGCTGACGGTCAATGTTCAGACGCTCGGCGTTTTCCGGCAGCAGCGTTTTGGCCGGCGCCAGCACCGGGCACTTGTTGGTATGTATCAGCTTCAGGGGAACCGGCGATTGCCCTGACGGCAGCTCATCGCGGCGGGTATACAGCCGCTCGCGCAGCGTGTCGGCGTCGAGTTCCAGCAGCGGCGACATATCGCCCGCCAGATCGCAGACGATAACTGCGGTTTTCATTTCAGGATGCCAGGCGAGGGGGGCTACCCAGCTGGTATTTCCCCTTTGTGCGCCAAACATGCCGGAAACGTGCACCAGCGGCGCCATGTTGACGATGTCGATCAGCGTTTCTATTTTTCGCTTGCCGCGGTGCTGATAGAGGTAGTCAAACAGCTTGGGCTGCGCCTGCTTGACCAGCTTTGCCATAGCGATAGTGGCGTACACGTCGGACATCGCGTCGTGCGCATGGCTGTGCTCTACGCCGTTGGCCTTGGTCAGGTGCTCCAGGCGAAAGCTGGGCAGCCCGTCTTCGTTTAGCGGCCACTCAATGCCTTCCGGCCTAAGCGCATAGCAGGCGCGCATTACGTCGAGTAAATCCCAGCGCGAGTTGCCCTGCTGCCAGCTGTAGGCGTAAGGGTCGAAGAAGTTGCGATAAAACAGATTGCGGCTGACTTCGTCATCAAAGCGCACGTTGTTATAGCCAACGATGCAGGTATTTGGATGGCTGAACTGGTCGTGAATTTGCTGTGCAAACTCGGCCTCAACCACGCCCTTGCGCTGCGCTTCCTGCGGGGTAATGCCCGTTATCATCACGGCATCGGGGTCGGGAAGGTAGTCGTTGGCGGGTTTGCAGTAGACTATCTGCGGCTCGGCGATAACGTTGAAATCTGCATCGGTGCGAATGCCGGCAAACTGCGCCGGACGGTCGTAGGCCGGGCTGATACCGAAGGTTTCATAATCATGGACATAGAAAGTGGGCTGTGCTTTTTCGTCTTTCATGCTTTTTATTGCCGTGCCGCAGTCGTGAATGGATTGTCTGGGCGTTAGGATAACATTAACGGGAAATTCAAGCCTTTCAATTTTGTTCGGGCAAAAGGGGATGATAGATAATAGGGCTTCATATAAGTGACGACCCCATAGCTTATTTAAGCAGATGCGTTATAGACTACGATATTGATAATTTGGAAAGTGGAGAGCCCATGTCACCTCGCATCAATAGCTACGGTCAGCCCGTCGGCGACGATCTTCCTCAATGGGTGGCGCGTCCAAGGCCTGAACGCATCGCGTTAACCGGAGATTACTGTACCCTGACGCCGTTTAGCGCCAAAGAGCACGGTAAGGCGCTGTTTCACGCCTACTCTCAGGCGCAGGACGGAAGAGATTGGACCTGGTTATCGGTGGGACCATTCTTAGCGGAACAGGACTACCTTGAGTACGCGGCGACGATGGAACAAAGTCAGGATCCGCTGCATTACGCCATCGTCGATAACGCAAGCGGGCTTCCGGTGGGGAGCGTGGCGCTGATGCGCATTGACGTCCGCAACGGCGTCGTCGAGGTTGGGCACGTCACCTATTCTCCGCTGCTAAAAGGCACGCGGGTCGCGACGGAAGCGCAATATCTGCTGATGAAATACGTCTTTGATACCCTGGGGTATCGTCGATACGAATGGAAGTGCGATAACCTCAACGAGCCCTCTCGCCGAGCCGCGCAGCGTCTGGGATTCCAGCCGGAAGGGGTTTTTCGTCAGGCGGTGGTGTACAAGGGGCGCACGCGCGATACGGCGTGGTTCTCGCTGCTTGATAAAGAATGGCCGTCCAATAAAAAGGTGCTGGCGTCCTGGCTGTCAGGCGACAATTTCGATGCAAACGGCTCCCAGCTTCATCCGCTGTCGTTTTTTCGTTCTTGAGGCGTATAGCCGGTAAAGGGAAGGGCGCATTTTTATTTGAATTAAAAATCAATTCATTATTTAATTGCTGGCATATTGTTTCATCGCTATCCGATTGGGCGCGTCCGTCGAGTCTCGCATGGCGTTGAAACCGGTGCTCTCCCATGTCGAAAGCGGGGCGTTTTCGACTTCATAAGCGCTAAGGACCAGCGCTTTGACGTTTTTAGATACAAGGATGTGTTCAATGACTAAAAAAACCTTCTTTTTTGCCTGCGCGATGGTGATCCTGCCGTTAATCAAGTTGATATGCGATCTGGAACTGAGCTTTATCAACTGATCGGATAATGCGTGGCGCAAATGTCGCTGCGAGTTTCAAAACGGGCGAATCTTCATGAAAGCAAAATGTCACCGGCTGTTCCTACCGTTATTATTGGCGTTTACCTGTGCGGCGCATGTGGAAAATGAAATAGGGTCCGAATACGCTAAAGCCGACGTTCAGCCCGTAAAGGTAGAGCGCGTCGCGAATAATCGGATCCGCATAGCCTACCGTATTCCGCCGGAAACTCTGTGGTATAGCGGGGGCGTAAACTATTTAGCCCAAAATGACGTCCTAAAAATCGCCATTGATAAATGCCCTTATAATAAATCGTGTAATCCGATGGCCGTAGGGCATCAGAGCCGCAGCGATTTTTGGGCCGGTGACGTCACGTTGCCTTATCGAGGGGAAAGGGTATTGATGGTTTATTCTGACGTAGAAGAACTGGTTTATCCGTAGTGAATAAACGCATCGTTTTATCAATCCGAAGCCATCTCGTTTTCAAAAAAAAGCCCCGCAGGGGGAGCGGGGCGGCAAGGAAATCATGAAAATACGTTCGCTATGTGTCTATAGCGTTAGTGATACTAATAAATTAACTTATCACCCGCAATGACCATTACCTTTGTTTACATTGAGCGTTCGAGTTTACATTTCTTGATGCTATTTTTCATTTCGAATGCGTGTTGATTAATGCGTTGTTTTTCATTCCTCTTTATCGTTTTGATATCACACTATCCGTTTCGAGTAACGCTACCATTCATAAGATACGCCAGCGCCCAGAGCCAATTCCTGCTGGGTGTTATTGGATAAAGAGGCCTTGGTCACGATATTTCCGTGAATGCGGGTGCTAAATCCGACGGCGATCGCCTGCTCGCTGTCGTAATAGCCAACGCCCGCACCGACGGACAGCGTAGAGCTTTGGCTAACCTGAGGGATATTCGCCATTGCCGCGATGCTGGAGATCCCTGCGGAAGACCTTTTCCTGTTATCGTCAATTCGCCCGTCCAGCTGATTTACTTTCTGGTCCGTATAGGCGTTGGCGCTTTTTAGCGTTTGCGCGTCGCCTTCAGAGCGCAGGCGGCCCTCCTTTTTTATTGCTACGCCGTTCTCACTGGCGTAATCCCAGGCGTCGTCGGCTTGCTGCTGGGCTTTTATCATCGAAGCCTTATCGGCCTTTTGCGCATCCAGCCTGGCAACGTCGGCTGCGTTTGCTTCCGTCTGAGTGATGGCGCTGTTTGCGACGGACTGTACGCCGTCAATGCGCTTCTCCTGCCCAGCCAGAGCCGCGTCGTGTTTGTCATCCGCCTTTTTTCTGTCCGTTGCCTCATCGCTCAGCGATTTATCCCGTTTGGTTAACTCTGCGGATAAGTCGCTCTGATTGGCTTTTTCGCTAATGAGTTGGTCTTGAGTTTTATCTCTGTTTGATTGAGACGATTTATCTTTTGAATAATCCTGATTTTTTACATACGCCGTTGGATCTGTTCCATAATTATTCGAACCGCCGTTACTGGTGAAGACGCTATTTATATCGGCCGCTGAAGAGAACGTTCTTCCATTTCTGACGGCGGCGATCAGTTGGTCAGCTTCACTTGTCGTCAGGCCAAGCCGGCGCTGAGCGACTTCCTGCGCCCGGCTGTAGTTATCGGAAAGGGAGATAAGGAAATCATTCATAGCCGGAGAAAACTGGTCTCCGTTAGCTAATTTTACTTCAGCATGTGCACCGAAAACGCTAAATAACGCAGCTGCAATGAGTACGTTTTTCATTTTTACGCTCTTTCTGTATTAAATAAGTATTAGGAGGTATTGATTATTTAATTCAATACCTGAAATTCCTTTATTTAAAATAAAGGGTGAGACCGTGCGTCCGATGCTTTTTAACGGAAATAACCATGCAAACTATAATGATAAAGGAATGGTTAATTGGGCCAATTAACTATATTAAGATCACTCTGCTAATTATTTGTTTGCGCTGTTAATAGCGGATTATCCTTTGGGTGCCGCATTATATCAATACGGCTATAATTAAAATAAGCTATTTATATGGATAAAATTGCTGATATGTATTTTATTTATTTTGTTGATTTATATGTAAATTATTTTCATCATGCTATGGGTGATTAATTTTCATTTGCAGTTTTCCTGTATTATTAGACGGTTAGATAAAATAAATTAATGTGTTTTATTTATTTAATTAAATTGATACAAAGATATGGGAATTAAAGTTGTAAATTTAAATTAAGTGTATTGTTAATTAATTATTAAATTTATGCGTTGTGACATACTCATCTATTCGCGCAGGGTTTCATATATTGGGATCTAGTCTACTGAAGCTATATCAACGGCTATTTCTCGTGCGGTTTTGATGCCCGCCGTTTTTCCGGTATTGGAGGGACAGGCCGACGATCGTCAATCAGGTGACGAATGGCCAATATGGGATGATGAAGGAGCATTCTGGGCCCCGCCCAGCGCATGACGACTTTGATTTCCTCTCGCTTTTGGGGTTGATAGCAGTGAATAGGGCACTGTTTACAGGCGGGCTTTTGAGCACCAAAGCGACATTTTTCTAAACGCTTGAGCGCATATTGATACAGCCGTTGGTAGCGATCGACGTCCTCCCCCTCGGGCGGGTGCGCGCGGGTATAAAGCTCAATCATTTTTTCGATGGTTTTGGCTTCGCGCTTGAGACGTTTATCCACGGCTGACCCTTTCCTTTGTTACGGCTTCACGGTCAAACGATAATCTTAATTACGCTTGGGGTAAAGAATAAAGTGCATTTATTGTGCATGTTTAATCCATTAAAAGCGCAAAAGAAAAGGGCCCCGGCGTTTACCTGAAGGGCCCTTGGATTAGCGGCGATCAGTAGATAGAACGGTACAGCGCCTTGATTTCTTCCACGTTGGTATCGCGAGGGTTACCGCCGGTACAAACGTCGGCAAATGCGGCGTTCGCCAGCGCGTCAATGTCTTCTTCCCTCATGCCGACGTCGCGAAGCCGGGCGGGAATGCCGACGTCTTTGCTGAGCTGCTTAACGGCCTCGATGGCGGCCTCTCTCGCTTGGGCGATCGGCATGTCGGCGGCTGCGCTTACGCCCATTGCGACGGCTATCTGGCGGAACTTTTCGCCGGTAAAGTCGGCGTTATAGGCCATAATGTGCGGCAGCAAAATGGCGTTTGCAACGCCGTGCGGCGTGTCGTAGAACGCGCCCAGCGGGTGAGCCATGCCGTGCACCAGCCCCAGACCGACGTTGGAAAAGCCCATCCCGGCGACGTACTGGGCAAGCGCCATGTCTTCAACGCCCGTTGGGGAGCCTTTTACCGAAGCGCGAAGAGAGCGGGCGATAATCTCAATCGCCTTCAGGTGCATCATGTCCGTCAGCTCCCAGGCGCCTTTTGTGGTGTAGCCTTCAATGGCGTGGGTCAGGGCGTCGATGCCGGTTGCCGCTTTCAGTGACGGCGGCATGCTGGCCATCATTTCCGAATCGATAATGGCGACGATGGGAATGTCGTGAGGATCGACGCAGACGAACTTACGGCGGTTCTCTTCATCTGTAATCACGTAGTTTATTGTGACCTCGGCTGCGGTTCCCGCCGTTGTCGGGATGGCTATCATCGGTACGCTGGCTTTCTTGGTGGGGGCTACGCCCTCCAGACTTCTGACGTCGGCGTATTCGGGGTTATTGATGATGATGCCGATGGCTTTGCAGGTGTCCTGCGGGGAGCCGCCGCCTACGGCAATCAGGTAGTCCGCGCCGGCGCGCTTGAAGGCCTCTACGCCTTTTGTAACGACGGCGATCGTTGGGTTGGGGACGACGTCGTCAAAAATTTCGTAGGCCAGTCCGGCCTTCTCAAGCAGCGCGCTGACTCTGGTGGCAACGCCGAATTTAATCAGATCTTTATCCGTTACCAGAAGCGCCTTTTTAAAGCCGCGTTTTTGCACTTCATCGACGATGTGGGCGATGGCTCCGGGGCCAAAGTAGGAGGTTTCATTGAGGATCATTCTGTTTGCCATAGGTAAGCTCCATAAACGTGTGAATATTAAAAATGCTGGCTGAGCGTAGGTTTCCACTGTATTGGAATTAACTTCACCATAATGGAGACCAGAGTAGGTTTAGTTACTTTGAAGAACGTTGATGTAGGTTATAAAACGCTGATTTCAGTCTTTTTCTCGTTATTTTGTGAATTGTCGATGATAAATATAAACTGACCGGTCGATAAACAAAATATCAGCCTCTAACAGAATGGAATGGTTGGAAAATACCGGCAGCTGGGGTATGTTTCTCTCTTCGTTTTGTAGCATTGCTTTATTATCTAACCTGTAGAGATTGAGATGAACGTTATCCGCATTACCCGCACCGATGAGCCCCTTTTTGCCCCGCTTCGTGAACTGTACGGCCGCGCCTTTCCCAGGTTTGAGCAGCGAACGTTCGAGCATCAGGCCAAGGGATTAACGGCGGATAACTACTTCCTCTATGCCTATCAGGAAGAGGGCGCTTTTATTGGCTTCGTCGCCTATTGGGCGTTTGACGACTATATCTATATTGAACACTACGCCATCAGCGACGAAGTCCGCGGCAAAGGATACGGCTCTCGCCTGTTGACCGAGCTGCTTTCGAATACGGAAAAGACGGTCATTCTGGAGATTGACCCGGTTGTCGACGACGTTTCCACCAAAAGGTTAAGCTTCTATCGCGGATTGGGATTTGTTGAAAACGGTTATTCCCACGTTCACCCGCCGTATCGCGCTGAATTCGATGGCCATGCCCTAAAGGTGCTTAGCCATGGGCGAGCGCTGGCGCCGCAAGAGTATCAGCGTTTTTACCAGGATCTCTGCGGTGTCGTAATGGCAAAATAGCCATCTTTTCATTTCAAATATTCATTTGATGATCTTATGTTCATTTTTGTTGTGGATGAAAACATTTGTCTTTGACCTGTCCCGCACACGTTTAGGCTATTTTGTTTAAAACATTTAACATTAATGAAAATGTATTGTTGCTAATTCCGTCATTTTGACCAATATGTGAGCTGAATCGTATCCCTTAACTTTAAATCGGCGAAGTGTTTGACCATAAAAAGGGCAAATGGTAATTAATCATTTGTTCTTTATTTGTATCAAATGATCCTTAACGGTAGAGGGACCGATTGACGCTAATGCGGTTTCTCTTCTACTTATAAAAAGAAATCACCTCATCATACCAGTTGTCGATGAAGTTTGACGTACGCGAAAACGTTAGCGGCGAACAGAGGCTTACAGCCGGGTATGTAAAAGGGAGGACGAGACCATGCATGCCGTGAGCCGATACAAGAACGCTGTTATTACCGCGCCAGCCAAAGGCGGTTTCTGCTTATCGCGGCGGTTGGGCGCTGTGGTAGCCCGTTATACCCACTGATTTTTCGTACGTTCGGCCTCTGTACCCGCGGAAGCTGAGCGAATTGTCATTTATACAACAAGATATCACCTCATCATACCAGTTGAAATAAACAATATAGAAGCGGCTGGCAGGATGGGTGATGACAATGAGGTAGCTCAATGAGTCATCAGAATAGCTCCCCCGAGCAGGCCGAGAAGTCGGCCATCAAGAAAATCTCTATGCGTCTGGTGCCGTTCGTGGCCCTGATGTTCTTTATTAACTTTCTGGACAGAACCGCGATTTCGTTTGCCGGGCCAAACGGCATGACGCAGGATCTGGGCCTGACCGCGGCGCAGTTCGGGCTGGCGTCAGGCATTTTCTTTATCGGCTACATTTTGCTTGAAATACCTAGCAACCTGGCGCTGCATCGCTACGGCGCGCGAAAGTGGCTGGCGAGGATCATGGTGTCCTGGGGTATTGTGTCCCTGCTGTTTACCTGGGTCTCCAGCTCGACGGAGCTTTATGCGCTGCGCGTACTGTTGGGGATTGCCGAAGCCGGCTTCTTTCCCGGCGCTATCCTGTACTTAAGCCTGTGGGTGCCGTCCGCCTACCGCAGCAAGATCCTGTCGCTGTTTTATCTGGCGCAGCCCTTGACGACGGTAATCGGCGCGCCGCTGGCCGCGATGATGATCGAACAGCACGGGCTTTTTGACCTGCCGGGCTGGCGGATTATGTTCCTCGGCGTTTCTATCCCCGCCATTCTTGTCGGCATCCTGGCCTGGTTCTATCTGGTGGACAAGCCGGAAGAGGCCAAGTGGCTCAACGAAGACGAAAAGCGCTGGCTGGTAACCGAGCTTAACCGTGAGCATCAGGCCAAGCAGACTCATAAACATCCGACCGTGATGACGGTGATGTTCAACGGCCAGGTATGGATGCTGTGCCTTATCTACTTCGGCTTTATCTACGGCCTGTACGCGCTGGGCTTCTTCCTACCGACCATCATTAACGGTTTCCAACAGCAGTTCCAGGTGACGTTCAACGTCTTCGACAAGGGGCTTATTACCGCCGTTCCGTATTTGCCCGCAGCCGTTGCGCTGTACTTTTGGTCCAAGGATGCGTCGAAGCGGGGCATCCGCAGCTGGCACATCACCATTCCCGCCGTGGCGGGGGCAATTAGCGTACCTCTGGCGCTGTATATGGAATCGCCAACCGCCGTTATTGCCGTGATTACCGTAACGGCCTGCGCCATCTTCTGCGCTTTGCCCAACTTCTGGACGCTGCCGACGCGCTTTTTAACCGGCGCTGCCGCCGCTGCCGCAGTCGCGCTTATCAATACCATCGGCAATATCGCCGGCTTCTCTGCGGGCTACATCACCGGCATGCTGCGCGATGCTACCGGCGGCTACACCGTGCCGATGTTTGTCGTCGGCGGCTTTATGCTGCTTTCCGCCGTGTTGATGACGCTCTTGCAGCGCTACGGCGCGGCGAATGCGCCCGTGCAGTCCGACATGAAAAATACGTTATCACCGGAGGAAAACTAACTATGGGCGTAGGGCTTAGCACTTACTGTTTCTTTTGGCGCGCGTCTGACAGGGTTACGTCCCCGATGGGGCTGCCGCAAATGCTCGAACAGTGCGCAGAGATGGAGGTGAAGCTGTTCCAGATCTGTGACTTTGAGGCCGTGACGAGGATGACGGATGCCGAGCTGGTCGCGCTTCGCAAGCAGGCCGAAGGCTATGGCATTGAGCTGGAGCTGGGCACCAAGGGCGTTTCGGCGGAAGTATTGGATCGCTATTTACATATTGGTCGGCAGCTAAACGTCCGCCTGCTGCGCAGCATGTTCAATTCGCCGACTCATCGCCCAACGACGCAGGAAGCCGAGGCGCTGCTGCGCCGGGCTTTGCCTGAGTTTGAAGCGTCAAATATCCGGCTCTGCCTTGAGACCTACGAACAGGTCAGCAGCCAAACCATGATGTCGGTTATCGACAGCATAAACTCGCCGTGGCTGGGAATATGCCTTGACCCCGCCAACTGCGTCGCCGCGCTGGAGCAGCCTCGCGACGTGATTAACAACACCGCCGACAGGGTGCTGAACCTGCACGTCAAGGACTTCCACTTTACCCGTCAGGCGGGCTGGGTGGGGTTCAATCTGGTCGGCTGCCCGCTGGGGGAAGGGCTTTTAGACTACGACTACATGGTAGAAAAAGTCCGCCCGCAGGAGAGGGGAATTAACCAAATCGTAGAGCACTGGCTGCCGTGGGAGACCAACGCCGTTACCACCTGTCGTTTGGAAAATCAGTGGACGCGCCACAGCCTGAACTACATACGCAATCGTCTTTAAATCAATAAGGAGCACTTGAATGTCTACTGAACTGAAAACCATCACTTTGTTAGGGGCCGGCGGCAAAATGGGGATGCGCATCTCCGACAATCTGCAAAAAAGCGCCTATCAGGTTTACTACTGTGAAAACGCGCCGGCGGGGCAAAAGCGGGTTGAAGACGCCGGTCGTAAAGTGACCGACGCCGATGCGTCCATTCCCAACAGCGACGTGGTGATACTGGCGGTACCGGACATTGCGCTGCAAAAAATCTCTGCCGACGTGGTGCCAAAAATGAAGCAGGGCGCCATTCTGCTGACGCTCGACCCGGCGGCTTCCTACGCCAACCTGATTTTCCAGCGCGAAGGCGTCCAGTACGCGGTAGCGCACCCGTGCCATCCGTCGGTATTCCTTGAGCGCTACACCAAGGAAGAGTATGCCGACGCCTTTGGCGGAGTGGCGGCGGTACAGTCTATCGTGGCGTCGTTTGAGCAGGGCACTGACGCACAGCGCCAAGCGCTGGAGAAGATCGTTCGCCAGATGTATGCACCGGTTGACGACGTTCACTGGATTACCGTCAAGCAGCTGGCCTATCTGGAGCCAACGCTGGTGGAAACCGTCACCTGCATGGTCGGCACGCTGATGAAAGAAGCGCTGGACGAAACCGTGCGCTACAGCGGCGTGCCGGAAGCGGCGGCGAAGGCCATCATGTATGGGCACGTTCAGATTGCGCTGGCCGTCGCCTTCCGCGCTACCAACCCGTTCTCCGACGCCTGTATGATCGCTATCGACTACGGCAAAGAGAAGATTATCAAGCCGGATTGGAAAACCATTTTTGATGAAAAAGAGCTGGATATCGTGCTGGCGCGGATGCTGAAAATTGACGCCATCAAGCGCTAAGATAGGCTACTGAACCTCCTGCTTTAACGGTCGTCCCCAAGGCGGGCCTTCGCGCGATTCGGCGAGCGGTCCGCCTTTTTTGCTTTTGCCGTCCCTCTGTTGTGCCTCCCGGATTATGCCGATAGAATGCCGTCTAACTGATTGTGTTTAATACAGGTGCGTTGATGGCCATTCCCGAAATGAAGTCGCGCGTGATCCAGCGTAAGAAGCTGTCCGACGAAGTGTTTGAGCAGCTGCTTAACCTTATTCGCGAAGAGGATATGCAGCCCGGCGATACGATGCCGACGGAAAGGGAACTGATGGCCCTGTTCGGCGTAGGTCGCCCGGTGGTGCGCGAAGCGATGCAGCGCCTTTCTGGCATGGGCATTATCACCATTCGCCACGGCGAGCGTTCCCGCATTGCTCGGGTGGACATGCATTCGATGATCGAGCAAATCGATCTCACCGCGCGCCACATGCTGTCGAGCTCCAGCCGTAATATCGACTACCTGCTTGAGGCCCGCATCTTCTTTGAATCCGGCATTGCCAAAATCGCGGCGCAGAAGGCTAACGCTATCGACTTAACCCGGCTGCAAAACGAGCTGAACGCCATGCGCGACGCGCCGACCCACGAAGAGTTCGTGCTGTCGGACATGGCCTTTCATCAGGAACTGGCGCGCATTTCGGGCAACCCTATCTACATGGCGGTGTCTGAAGCCGTGTTTCAGTGGATGGCGGACTTCCGGGGCGAAATGCTCAACTTCAAGCCGCGCGACGTAACGCAAAAAGAGCATGAAGAAATCTACCGCTGCGTTGCCGCGCACGATCCCATTGGCGCGGAGAAGGCGATGATTGAGCATCTCGATCACGTGTTGATGAAGTGAGCGCGGGCGCAGAAATAAAAACGCTGTTGGTCGACGTGCTGTTTTACGCCTCCGGGCCTGGCTGCCGCTCAACTGCGCCCGATCTTTCCTGCCGCTTCTATTGTCCCCATCTTATCGTGAAAGGAACGAAGGACTATCTCGGCGTCCGGTTTGTGGACGGCGATACAATTTCGCTGGGCGGCTGGGGAAGCGCCGTGGTTGAAACGATGTATGGCTGCGTGGATTATGGGGCGCTGCTGTTGGAAGACGCTGAGTTTTCTATTGTGGAAGGTGGGAATATCGTTGGGGAAGGGAAGGTTATAGGGAAAAAGTGAATCCTCAACGGCTTTGAACGACTCTTCATTTTTATTAAAAGTCTGATAAAAAAATTTCATTATTTGACTTCATTTATTGACTTCATTTTTTACACCGCTATTATGACTTCACTATATGAAGTCGTGAGGGGTGTATGCAAGGAAAGGTGAAATTGCTAAGGAAGAGGCAATATTCTACCCTGGCGCAAATTTTTAAGACACCTGCTTTGGCAGGGATAAAATGGAAAGAAATTGAGTCGTTGATTATTGCTCTCGGTGGGGAAGTGAAAGAGGGGCGCGGCTCAAGAATAAAGTTCTTTCTGGCTGGCAGCATCGCGCATTTTCATCGTCCGCACCCGTCACCGGATACGGATAAAGGGGCTGTCGTCAACGTTCGTGATTGGCTTATGAGTTTGGGGGTAATGCCATGAATATGAAGAAACAGCCTGATATTAATACGCTTAACACCATGGTTGTAGCCGGTCAGCCGGCGATTATTAGCTTTGTTCCAGAACTGAACGCCTTTCGCGGTCGCTTTCTTGGCCTGTCCGGTTACTGTGATTTTGTCGCCGATAGCATTAGCGCACTAAAACGCGAAGGCGAGATTTCTCTACATGAGTATCTGGAAGACTGTAAAGTGCACGGGATCGAGCCGTATGCCCGAAAGGAAAAGCAAAGGACGTTTACGCTGCGCTATCCTGAATGGTTCGGCGAGCAGTTGGAGCATGCCGCCGCCGCGTCTGAAGTGTCGTTGAATTCGTTTATTGTTGAAGCGTTGAAAGAGCGGCTGTCGCGCCATTGAGGATAGTGAAATTGTCCCCCGAAGGGGACGTCTATTTCTTGTAAGGCTTAAGCATCGCGAGGAACGTGCACCGCATAGCCGAAATACTGCTGCCACGACGGATCGTATTCGCTGTTCAGCTCAAACTGCTCAATGCCCGCCCGCTGCAGGGCCTGACGGATAAGCCGCTCGGTTTTCGCCGCGTCGCCGGAGTAATACGCCGCTTCGCGAAAGGGCGCCTGCAGCTGCGAATAGGCCATCACGCCTTCGCGTTGAGATTCCAGATAGGCGTCAATTTCGTCCTGTAGGTCCTGAACGGTTTCCAAGCCGTTATCCGCCACGTCGATTTGTAGCCGCGTGACCCAGCCAAGGTCGGCGCGCATGGCCACGTTTCTGGCGCTGTCGTGTACCGTCACCAGCAGCTCGCCGTCGTCCGTTTCCGCCCGCAGGCCGCACCACCTGCGCTCTTCGCCAACGGGGAATACGCCGGTATAACCGGAAACGCCGCGCCAGAAGCGGTCAAAAATGGCGGGAAGCTGACCGAGCGGCGTCCAGGTGAGGCGCTGCTGCTGTTCTTCACTGAGATCGAACTCGACAAAGCCGGTCTTAACGGCGAAGTCGTATTCACCAAGCACGTGGTCGAGAGTGATATAAGCCATATTCTGTATGCGATTGCGCATATCGTACGGCACCTCAAAGTCGAACTTCAGGTACAGGCCGACCTGCCCGCCGTCCGCCTCGCAGGCGAAGCTCATCTTTTCTGCGCTCAGTTCAAACGGGTTATCCATCATTCGAAAGGCAAAGCGTTCAGGATTCGCCATCCGTTGACGAAAGGCGACGACCTGATGATATTGCAGCGTCGGCGCTCCTGCGACGAGTTCCATCACTAGCGGAAAGCGATCGCGCACGCCGTGAGCGGTGAAAATCATCTCCATCGGTTCATGTTCCGGCGAACCGGCCATTTCCAGCGCAATGTCGGAGAAATAGGTCGCCAGAACCTCATTGGCTTTGTCAAAACGCTCCCGCGAAGAGAGGCCCTTAAGAGAGGGTTCAAGCGCGACGAAATCCCGCCAGAATTGTGCGACTGCGTCGTTTGTGTCGTTTGTGGTTAATTCCATTTTTTATTTAACTCCGTTTTTAGATTCCTGGCTTAACGTAATAAATAATCAACCAATGTGCAATTTATCAAATGGATTCTGTCGTCCTAGATATTATTGTGAATTTGAAAAGACGGCTAGAGTAAGTGGCTTAAAAAGGGATTTGAAGGGAATGATATTCGTCATGCTATGAGTATGTACGGCTAAGAATATCCAAATGGCAGCAGGTGTTGGAAAAGCAGAAAATAAAAACCGGCGGCGTTCCATAACCCCAAAACGCCGCCCGTTCCATCAACTATGCCTTTCCCTCAGCCTTCCTATCACCGCACTGAGATCCAAATCCTGATCCTGCAGCAGAACCAGCAGGTGGTAGACAAGATCGGCGGCTTCGTTGGTCAGCTCTTCGCGGTCGTGCACGGTGGCGGCCAGCGCGGTTTCTACGCCTTCTTCACCCACTTTCTGCGCGATGCGCTTGGTGCCGCTGGCGTAAAGCCTTGCGGTGTAGGAGCTTTCCGGCGAGGCGGTTTTGCGATCGGCCAGAAGCTGTTCCAGCTTGTAGAGGAACGTCCACTCCGGCTCGGCGGGCGCGAAGCAGCTGTCGGTGCCGTTGTGGCAGGTAGGGCCATGGGGTTTGGCCAAAACCAGCAGGGTATCGTTGTCACAGTCCGGCGTAATGCTGACGGCGTCAAGAAAGTGGCCCGAGCTTTCGCCCTTGGTCCACAGCCGCTGCTTGGTGCGCGAGAAGAAGGTGACCTTTCCGCTTTGTTCGGTGGCGTGCAGGGCTTCCTGATTCATATAGCCCATCATCAGCACTTCGCCGGAAACGGCGTGCTGTACGATGGCGGGCATCATGCCGTCGGTTTTTTCCCAGTCGAGCGCCTGGCGCTGTTCTTGCGTTAATTGCGTTAACATAGGCGTATCTCCACTTTCTTATCGGCCAGATAGCGTTTCAGCTCGCCGATATTGATAATCTGTTTATGGAACACCGAGGCCGCCAGCGCGCCGTCGACGTTGGCGTCGCTAAAGGCGTCATAGAAGTGTTCCATCGTGCCCGCGCCGCCGGAAGCGATAAGCGGTACGTTACATACGCTCCGCACTAGCCTTAGCTGCTTGAGGTCATAGCCGTTGCGAACGCCGTCCTGATTCATCATGTTTAGCACAATTTCGCCCGCGCCGCGCGCCTGCACTTCCTGAACCCAGTCGAGAGTTTGCCAAGCGGTTGCCTTGGTGCGGGCTTCGTCGCCGGTAAACTGATAAACCTGATAGCTTTCCTGCTCGGCGTTGTACCAGGTGTCTATGCCTACGACGACGCACTGAACGCCGAAGCGATTGGCAAGCTGAGTTATCAGCGACGGGTTGGCCAGCGCCGGTGAGTTGATGGAAATTTTGTCCGCGCCGAAGGCGAGAATTTGCCCTGCGTCCTCAACGCTTTTTATGCCGCCCGCGACGCAGAAGGGGATATCTATCACCTCCGCAACCTTGGATACCCAGCTTTTGTCCACCACGCGGCCGTCGGAAGAGGCGGTGATGTCATAAAACACCAGTTCGTCAGCGCCTTCTTCGGCGTAGCGCTTGGCCAGCGGCACAATGTCGCCGATGATCTCGTGATTGCGAAACTGAACGCCTTTAACCACCTGGCCGTCCCGAACGTCCAGGCAGGGAATTATCCGTTTTGCCAGCATGAGATGGCCTCCTCTACGGTAAATTTGCCTTCCAGCAGGGCGCGCCCAACGATAACCCCGGCAACGCCGCTGCCCGTGAGCGCCGCAATGTCGTTTAGGTCGCCGATGCCGCCGGAAGCCTGAAAGGCGATATCAGGATAGCGGGCACAGGTTTCGCGATACAGCTCAACGTTAGAGCCGGCAAGCGTACCGTCGCGGGAGATATCGGTGCACAGCACGTGCCGCAGCCCGTAGGGGCGATAGCGCTCTATGACTTCCTCCAGCGTTTGGTCGGAATTTTCCTGCCAGCCGCTGACGGCGACGCGCTTTTTGCCGTCTTCGCCGATGCGAACGTCCAGCGCCAGCACCAGCGCGTCTGCGCCGAAGCGCTTAAACCAGCCGGTGACTAGATCGGGCTGCTTCACTGCGGTGGAACCGATTACGACGCGGGTAGCGCCGGCGTCCAGCAGGGCGCAGACGTCCTCTAGGGTGCGAACGCCGCCGCCGACCTGTACTGGAACGCTGACGCCGGCCAGCAGCTTACGCAGCAGGGGAATTTGTCTGGCGCTGGGATCTTTGGCGCCGGTCAGATCGACTAAGTGAAGCAGTTCGGCGCCCTGTTGCTGATAGCTTTGCAGACGCGGCAGCGGGTCGTTTCCGTAGTCGCGCTTTTGTCCGTAGTCACCCTGATGCAGGCGCACGACGGCGCCGTCAATCAGGTCTAGTGCGGGTATGATCATCTGGGCTTACATCTCCAAAAAGTTTTTCAGCAATTGAGCGCCGGCCTGACCGGAGCGCTCCGGGTGAAACTGTACGCCGAAGAAGTTGTCCTGTTCGACCGCAGCGGTAAACGCGCCGCCGTAGTCGCTTTGCGCGATCGTCGCCTCACAAACCGGCATGGCGAAACTGTGGACGAAATAGAAGTAGGCGTCATCGTCGATGCCGCGAAACAGATGATGGCCCGCCAGCGGCGTAACGCGGTTCCAGCCCATGTGGGGCAGGGGAAGGCCGCCGGTCTCCATCCGATTAATAGGCGCGTCGATGATGCCGAGCGTATCGACGTTGCCCTCTTCGCTGCGCGCGGCCAGCAGCTGCATGCCGAGGCAGATGCCCAGCACGGGCTGGGTGCAGGCCTTAATCAGCGTAATGAGGTCGCGCTCTTGCAGCATGTTCATCGCCGCCGGCGCAGAGCCGACGCCGGGCAGAAACAGCTTGTCGGCGCGCAGCACCACGTCAGGCTCGCGGCTGACGGTGGGCTCATAGCCCAGCCGTTTGATGGCGTAAGCCACCGAAGCCAGGTTGGCGCAGCCGGTGTCCAGAATGACGACGTCCATCACAGCACTCCTTTTGAGCTAGGCAGCGCGTTGCCCTCAACGCGAATGGCCTGGCGCAGCGTGCGGCCGAAGGCCTTGAACAGGCTTTCGACCCGGTGGTGATCGTTTTTACCTTTGGTTTTCAGGTGCAGGGTGACGGCCATCGAATAGGCCAGCGAGTGGAAGAAGTGTTCGACCATCTCGGTGCTCATATCGCCGACGCGCTGGTGCTTAAATTCGGCGTTGTACTCAAGCCACGGGCGGCCGGAGATGTCCAGCGCGCAGCGCGCCAGGCATTCGTCCATCGGCAGCACGAAGCCGAAGCGGCCGATGCCGCGCTTGTCGCCCAGCGCCTTTTTCAGCGCTTCGCCCAGCGCCAGCCCGGTATCTTCAATCGAGTGGTGATCGTCGATAATCAGGTCGCCCTTCACGTTGACGTTCATGCGAAAGCCGCCGTGGGTGGCTATCTGGTCCAGCATGTGGTCAAAGAAGCCGATGCCGGTGTTGATTTGGCTACCGCCTTCGCGGTCGAGCCACACTTCAACGTCGATGGAGGTCTCTTTGGTGGTGCGAACGACGTGAGCATGGCGGTCCGGCTGGGTGAGCTGCTTGACGATTTGATTCCAGCCCGCCTCATCGCGCTGGTAGCGGATACCGCCGATGCCCATGTTGGCAGCCAGCTGAAGGTCGGTTTCCCTGTCGCCGATGACCCAAGAGTTAGCGTAGTCCATTACCTCACTGTTCAGATAGCGTTCGACCAGCTTGGTTTTCGGCTTGCGGCAGTCGCAGCCGTCGGCGGGCATGTGCGGGCAGATAAGCACGTCTTCAAAGCGAACGCCCTGAGATTCGAAGATTTGCATCATCAGGCTGTGGGGCGGCAGAAAGTCTTCTTTCGGAAAGCTGGCGGTGCCCAGCCCGTCCTGATTGGTGATCATCACAAGCGTAAAGCCGGCTTCCTGCAGCTTCAGCAGGGCGGGAATGGCGAACGGCTCCATCGCCAGCTTGTCCAGCCGGTCGACCTGAAAGTCGACGGGGGGCTCGGCAATCAGCGTGCCGTCGCGGTCAATAAAGAGGTATTTTTTACTCATTGGCGCTTTTCCTTACAGGGCTTTCAGGGCGTCGATGACGGCGTCGCATTCGCGCTGCGTACCGATGGAAATACGCAGGCATCCCTGCAGACCCGGCTGTTTGTTCTGATCTCTAAGTATAATCCCCTTATCCCACAGCGCTTTAAATACGCGCTCGGAATCCGTGAGCTTAAACAGCAGATAGTTGGTTTCGCTGCCGTAGGTCATCGTTACGTCGCCGCACTCTTTCAACTGCTGCTGTAGGCGGTCGCGGCGAGCGTTGAGGGACTCGACGCGCTTTCTCATGGTGGATATGCCCGCTTCGGTCAGCGCCTGGGCGGCGATGTCGGCCACCGGCGTGGAAAGCGGATAGGGGGCGATAACCTTAAGCAAAATGCCGATGATTTCTTCGCTTGCCAGCGTAAATCCACAGCGCAGCCCGGCCAGGGCGAAAGCTTTAGAGAGGGTGCGCAACACCACTAAATTCGGATATTGCTTCAGCCAGCTTACCACGCTGGCCTGCGGGCAGAACTCAATATAGGCCTCGTCGACCACCACCAGCGCGCGGCCTGCTGTCATGTCGAGCAGCGTGCGGATATCGTCCGGGTTGATGAGGTTGCCGGTCGGGTTGTTGGGGCTGCAGACGTAAAGGAGCTTCACGCCGTCGAGCGCGCGCTCAATGGCGGGAATGTCTAGCTGCCAGTCGGCGGTGGCGGGCACCGTGCGGCGCTCTACGCCTAACGTTTCCGCGCTGACGCTGTACATGCCGTAGGTCGGCGGGCAGTAGAGCACGGCGTCTTTTCCCGGTTCGCAGAAGGCGCGCATCAGAAGTTCAATGCCTTCGTCGGCGCCGCGGCTGACCAGCACCTGCTGGGGCTTGACGCCCGCATAGGCGGCGTAGCGTTCAATCACCTTAACGGGCTGGCACTCCGGGTAGCGGTTAAGGGTCTGTTCCGTCAGCTGGTAGGCCGTCGCTTCCGGATATTCGTTGGCGTTGAGCCACACGTCGCCTTTACCGCCAATGCGGCGGGCGGACTGATAGGGAGTCAGTTTTCTGACGTTATCACGGACAAGCTGCTCAATGTTACTCACGATGACGCCTCCTGATTTAGCTGATTTAATTTTTCTACCCGCAGCGAAACGGCTCGACGGTGGGCGGTAAGCTGTTCTGCCTGCGCCAGCGTTTCTATCGTCGGCGCTAGCGCCATAAACCCTTCGGCGGTAAGCTTTTGTACGGTCATGCGCTTTTGAAAGTCGGCCAGGCCCAAACTGGAGTAGGTTGCCGTATAGCCATAGGTTGGCAGCACGTGGTTAGTGCCGGAGGCGTAGTCGCCGGCGGATTCCGGCGACCAGTCGCCGAGGAACACCGAGCCGGCGCTTGTGATGCGCTCAACCAGAGATTCGGGATCGCGGGTCTGCAAAATCAGGTGCTCAGGCCCGTAGCGGTTGCTGATTTCAACGCACTGATCCAGGCTTTCCGTGACGATAAGGCGGCTTTCCGCCAGCGCCTGAACGGCGATTTTTTTTCGTGACAGTGTCACTAGTTGTTTATCCAGCTCTTCCGAAACCGCCTGAGCGATGTCTTCGTCCGGCGTCAGTAGGATGACCTGCGAATCCGTGCCGTGCTCCGCCTGCGACAGCAGGTCGGCGGCGATAAATGAGGGCGTTGAACCGCCGTCGGCGATCACCAGCACTTCTGACGGCCCGGCAGGCATGTCGATGGCTGCGCCGCCGACCGCTTGGCTGACCTGGCGCTTGGCTTCGGTAACGTAGGCATTGCCGGGGCCAAAAATCTTATCGACTTTCGGCACGCTTTCGCTGCCAAAGGCCATGGCGGCAATCGCCTGCGCGCCGCCAACTTGGAAGACGTCTTGAATTCCGCACAGCGTCGCCGCATAAAGAATCTCATCGGCAATGGGCGGCGGCGAGCAGAGCACCACCTTACGACAGCCCGCCAGGCGTGAAGGAATGCCGAGCATCAGTACCGTTGAAAGCAGCGGCGCGGTGCCGCCGGGGATATAAAGGCCGACGGCGTCAATGGGGCGCGTCACCTGACGACAGCGCACGCCCGGCTGGGTTTCAACGTCAACGTCGGGCAATACCTGTGCGCGGTGAAAGGTTTCGATATTGCGTGCGGCGATGGCCATCGCCTGCTTGATATCATCGCCCAGGCGGGCCGCTGCGGCGTCGATTTCCCGCGGGCTCACTCGCAGGCTGTCGGTCTGGATCTTATCAAAGCGGGCGCTTAACTCTAAAAGCCCGCGATCGCCCTGAGACTTCACCTTTTCAATGATGTCGCTGACGGCGTCACTGATGCGCGCTGACGCATTGACCGCCGGGCGCGACAGCAGCTCGCGCTGCTGCTGTGGGTTACACTGCTGCCAGTATGTCAGTTGCATGTTGTTACTCCATCATCTTCTCGATTGGCAGTACCAGAATGGAGCTGGCGCCGAGGCTCTTGAGACGCTCCATCGTTTCCCAAAACAGGGTTTCACTGCTGACCATGTGCATCGCCACGCGATTTTGGTCGCCCGCCAGCGGCAGGATGGTGGGGCGCTCAGCGCCCGGCAGCAGCGAGACGATTTCGTCTAAGCGGTCGTTAGGCGCGTGCAGCATGATGTACTTGGATTCTCTGGCTTGAATGACGCCCTGAATGCGGGTCAGCAGCTTGTTGATAAGCTCCTGTTTGTCATCGGACATTTCGCCTTCGCGCTGAATCAGCGTTGCCTTGGAGCGATAGATAACTTCGACCTCGCGCAGGCCGTTGGCCTCAAGCGTAGCGCCGGTGGAGACCAGATCGCAGATGGCGTCAGCCAGGCCGGCGCGGGGAGCGACTTCAACGGAGCCGTTTAACAAACAGGACTTGAAGCGAACGTTTTGTTCATCCAGATAGCGTTTCATCAGGTGAGGATAAGAGGTAGCGATACGTGAGTTTTGCAGGCTTTGCGGGTCGGTGTATTCGGCGTCCAGCGGCATGGCGATAGAGAGACGGCAACCGCCGAAGTCGAGGCGGCGCAGGGTGTTGTAGCGAGGATCTTCGCCCTGGGCGCGGCGGTTGAGCAGCTCTTCTTCCAGCACGTTCTCGCCGACGATCCCCAGATCGACCACGCCGTCCATCACTAGCCCCGGAATATCGTCATCGCGCACGCGCAGGATGTCCATCGGCATGTTTTCAGCGAAGGCGATCAGGCGCTGCTGCTGAAGGTTGATTTTGATGCCACAGTTGGCAAACAGCTTTTGTGATTCTTCGCTCAAACGGCCTGACTTTTGAATGGCTATCCGTAAACGGCTTTTGTCTAACATGGTAATCCTCTTCTTATCGCTCTGTAGGTTGTGATGTTAAAACGGCGGACATAAAAAAACCCTCGGAAGAATTCTTCCGAGGGCTCTCTTTGTTAACGCTTGTCCGCCGCTGGAAGAATCGAGTCGTCTCCCAGCACCAATCGCCTGAAAGACTAGTCAGGGTGATGGTGATGATGGTGGTTGAACAAAACGCTGAACATGATTTTTTGCGCCTTTAAACGTAATAACGGGGTTAATAATTATGCACTGCCGATTAACCTACTCTATATCGCCCCATAATGGCAACCGTTTTTTTCATTCTTTTTATTTTTGTTTGGGTTAGCGCGTAAAAGAGGAACCGACTAGGGGGAACCGGGCGTTCCCCACGCCCGTTCTATTTAGTTGGGAGCAAAACGCTCTCGGCCAGCTTCCATCTTTTTATCCTGTCTTCCTGTCCGTTAAGGCCGCCATTGATAGCCTTGGTAATCTTGGTGAACTCTCCCTCGTCTGCAAACGCGTTTAGCTTCCTCGAGTCCCAATACCATCCGGCAGAGCGGGCGGCATATTCTTCCCATTCAAGCAGTTCTGGCTTGCTTATGAGGTCGACGCCCAAGCCTTTACCACAGTCAGCATAGTTATTTTTGAAGGTGATCTGGATTAGTCCCCGGCCTCTGAACTTCCAGCCTTCGTCTGCGCCGTTGCCATAACGATTGCCATAAACCAGATTGGCGATTTTTATCTGCCGCTCTTTAGGCACGGTTTTCTCTCGAGTCTGGCGGCCTAATTCGTTTCGCTGTGCTGGCGTAAGATATTTACTGAAAATGCTTAACCCGGAAACGCTGTAGTTAAAGCTTTCCGCTATTCTGGAAAAGCCTCCGGATTCATGGCCAACCTGCGCCAGAAACGCCGCCTGCCTTTGTGGCGTGGTTATTTTGAATTCATTCATAGCCGAAATAATGCTGGGATACCACCTGTCGGCTAAAGCGTCGCTGATGCCTGCCGCTTTCCTGAACTGGTCGCGAGTCATTGGATTTCCTCCATAATAGCCATTCTTAAGGGCTGTTAATAATTTATCTATATGAAAATATTTATGATTTATTCAGCCTTGATGCTTTTTCCTACCGTTTCAGCATATAGCGTTTGAACTTATATTTTGCGATGGAGTTCAAATGTACACAGGAAGAGTGACTAAATTTGGCATCGATTTTTGTCGTTAAATCAAATTGATACGTTAATCTTATAAAACGGAAGAAAGGAATGGGTGCGTTCTCACTTTAGGCCGCTCGTTAAAGGCGCCTGTTCTGTCCGCAATGTCATGTTATTGATTGAAAAACAGGGGATTTGTAGTTTAGAGGCTATAGTATATAAAATGAACTCATGGCCAACCAAAAACGAGACGGGCAACAGACGATGAAAACAATTTCAATTATTGGACTGGGGTGGCTCGGCATGCCGCTGGCACTGACTTTAATGGGGCAGGGATATCGCGTTGTCGGCAGCAAAACGACGGCGGACGGCGTGGAAGCGGCGCGGCTGTCGGGCATAGAGGCCTATCCGCTGGTCATGGAGCCCCAGCCCTTATGCGAAGAAGAGGACTGGCAGCAGCTGATGGCGTGCGACGTATTAATCATCACGCTTCCCGCGGGCAGGGATGAAGAGAGCGCACAGGCCTATCGGCAGTCCGTTCAGCTCTTGGTCGACGGCGCGCTAAGCCAGCGCGTGGGCCGGATTATTTTTATCAGCTCTACGTCGGTATACGGCCGTGAAGAGGGGGAAGTGACCGAAGCGTCGCCCAGGCATCCACAAACCGCCAGCGGCCGTGTGCTGGCTTCGCTGGAGGACTGGCTGCACGGTCTGCCCCATACGTCGGTAGACATTCTTCGCCCCGCAGGGTTGGTGGGGCCGGAGCGACATCCTGGGCGCTTTATGGCGGGTAGGCAGGAACTGCCGGAGGGTAACTGCGGCGTAAATCTAGTGCATCAGGAGGACGTGATGGCTGCCATCGCGCTGTTGCTGCGACAGGAGAACGGCAGCCGGATTTATAACCTGTGCGCGCCGGACCACCCCCGCAAGCGTGACTTCTATCCCGCCGCGGCGAAAAGCCTGGGGCTGGCCGAGCCGACCTTTACGCCGACGGAGAAAACCTCTTTGGGGCGTATCGTTAACGGGCAGGCGATTTGCCGCGAACTGGGGTTTGAATACCGCTTTCCGGATCCGATGAGAATGTAAGGCCGACGGGAAGACGGCCTTACGACGGGCGCTTTGGGATTAAAACGACCATGAACCGCCAACGCCGACGGCCCACGGCGACTCTACGCCGCTGCCCTGCATATATCCTGCATCAACGTGCAGCGACAGGCTCGGCGTTAGCCGCGCGTTGACGCCGAACTGATATACGCCGCGCGTGCCGCTGAGGTCGTTAACGAAGCGATCGTCATTGACCTTTACGTCGTTGCCGTTAGCAAACTCTTGAACCGCCGCAAGCTTTAAATAAGGAATAACGCTGGCGCTTTTCACGCTGAACTCATGCCCCACGTTGATGCCGCCTTCCGCCAACAGCGAGCGTTGGGCGTCTATGCGAGCCTGCATGCCGTTAGAGAGCCGATAGCGGCTGCTGTCAGTCATAAATCCAGTGATGGACAGATAGGGGGCGAAGTAGGTTTTACCCGCATAAAAGTATTTCCCACCCTGAACGCTTGCGCCGATCCCGCTGGAGTTGTAGCTGCCGTCGGCGGAAGCGCCGCTGGTCATTCTTGCGTTAACGTCGTTTTCAAATCGGTTGACCTTAACGATGCCGTCGAGATAGAAGCCGTCGTTGTGAAGGTAGCTGGTATAGGCGCCGATAGAATAGGCCGTGACGTCGCCGCTGCCCTGACGATCGAAATCGACGTCGGAGCGGCTATAGGAAAAGAATATGCCCTTGGTCAGTGCGCCGCTGTCGGTATCCAGGGTTGCGTCAGCGCCGACGGCGAGGCCGTTGAGATCCATATCGTAACCAGCGCCAGCGCCGCTGTTGACGCTGATTCGACGCGTAATATAGCTTCCCCATGCGTCAGCGCCGTGCGCATGCGTGCGCGTTTGGTCGAGGCGCGCTCGCACCGGATTTAGTTCGGTTTCAAATATCATCGGCGCCGTTGTCGCCATTGACAGCACCGCCGCCGTACTGGGCGTTATTGAAGGAGCTGGCGGTGTTAGAGGCGCAGGGGCGGGATCCGGAACTGAATCGCCGTCTGACGCGGGATCTGGCTCTGGCTGCGGCTCTGGCGTCGGAGCCGGGGGCGCGTAGGCCGTCAGCGTCCAGGCGCCGTTTCCATCACCCACAAGCCGGTATTGGTAGGTCCCCAGATCGACAGCGGCTCCGGCGTTAGCCAGCGTAAAATCGGCGTTTCCTCCGCCGGTTTTAACCAGCAAAAGGCCTGCGTCTGAGGTAGGGCTTACGCCGGTATCGGCGACGTGAACGCCGAAGCTCCCGTTGGCCTGGCCGGTGACCTTCAGCAGGTTGCCCCGCAGGCCGGCCAGGCTGGTGTTCATTATGAATTGCCCCGAGCCGCTCAGGCTATCGAGCGTCAGGGTGGCGTAATTTGCAGGCGTATTGCCGCTCTTCGGTTGCATAAAGACGATGCGTCCTCCGTTAAGCGTTACTGCGTTTAACGCATGAGTCACCGTGAAAGCGCCGTCGCTGAGATAAATGGCGCCGGAGTCGGATACCGTAAAGTTTGCTCCCAGCGCGTTGATGCCGGATGACAGGTTGAGCGTCCCGCCTTCGTTCACCGCGAAGTGGCCGAGCAGGGTAGACGTACTTTCGGGCGCTGAGGGGTCTGCGGTGACAAACATTGCGCCGCCGATCTCGGCGTCCGTCAGCGTACCTGAATAAACGTCGGCGCGGCCGCCGTCGTTAACCGTAAGGTGAGAGGACGATGCGCTCAACGTACCGCCAAGCGAGTACGAGCCGCTGTTCACCACGGTGTTGACGTCTTGGCCTGAAACATTGCGCATGATGCCGCCGTTAATGACGATGCCGTTTGCCGTACCCTGTGTTATTTGCAGGCTGCCGCCGTTAACCGTACTGTCTTTAATCGAGGCCGTCGCGCTGTTAACGTCGGCGCGGCCCTGAATGTTCCAGCCCGCGGCTACCGCGTCTTTATACAGCGTAGCGCCTCCCCCAGATTCGATGACGGCATCATAGGAGGTGGCTATTCTGTTGTCGACTGCGTTTCCCGTCGCTGTATACTGGCCGCCGGATTTAATAACCGTCGCATTGTCTACAGCGCCGCTATTGTTCATCACGCCGTAGACGATGGAACCGTTAGCCGTACCGTATTGCGTTCCGGCAGTATCCCAGGAAAATTCTTTATGGGTGTCGTATTTGACGGTAAGAACGCCGCCGACGTTAACCGTGCTGCCGTTGCTGGTTCCGCCATTGTCCACCGTTTGTCTGCCGTTTGCGTTTATGACGGCGTTGTTGGAAATAGCGCTGTTTTTCCAGCCGTAGTCCGTGGTGGTGCCTGTTTCAAGCAGGCCGCCTGCGTTGACAACGGTGTCGTAATCAATGCCGAAGCGGTTAACCAGCTGGGCTGCGTTTGATAGTACGGCGTTGTGAAGCTGGCCGGCCGCATAGGGATTCGTTGCGCCGCCTTGACCCGCGTTAACGATGACCTTTCCTCCCGTCGCCGTAATTCCGTTGAGCACGCCGTTAATCTGCACCATTCCACCGTTCAGGATGACTTCATTTGAAGTTCCACCTGCATAAATACTCTGCTGGCCTGCGTTAATGGTCGTATTGTTGGCGACGCCTCCGGTTTGGATAGACTGCGTGCCCATCATAATCGTCGTGTCGTTGGCCGTACCGTGTACGTTCTGGACTGCGTTTGTGCTTCCGGTAATGGTCTCACCGTAAACCGTAGCGCCTTTAGCGACGGTGGCGGTATAGGCTAATGCGGGGCATTCAAAGAGTATTGAACTTATGGCAATAGATAATAAAACGGGTTTTGTTTTCAGGTTCATATAATGACTAAAGAATAATTCCATTAAATAATAACTTGTCATCCGGCCGAATTTAAAAATAAAACCTTAACGCTCAATGTGTTAATTGAACGCTTTTATTAATAAATTTTGGGGCCTTTATCCTGCTGTGGAAGCGCCGCGAGAGCAGCCTTAGCATGGGCGAATTATACTTATTTATGCTGTGTTGTCTCTTTGTGTTGGATGTTTACCAGTATATCTATGTAACCAATCGTTAATGGCAGTGTGAGTTAATGAATGGATTAGTCCATTTTTGGATTTGTATTTTTTTTGTTTTATTTAAGTGAATTGAATTGAGATTTATTTTTTAATGCGTTTGATATTTTATTAATTCATTTTGTTTGAATTAATAAAAATAACTCTTTATGAGTATTTCCGTTTAATGAAAAGTAGGACGGATAAAAAATACGATGACGTTTCGGATGTGCCGATCGTATAGGAGAGGCGCTTAAAATAACGGCCCGGAACAGGGTTCAGGGCCGTTAGCGGGGGGAAGATAAACCGAAAAACTATCTAACGTTGTTCAAACGCCAGCGCTTTTTTCTCAATCACGCGCATCATCAGCGTTAGCCCGCCGTTGACGCACAGGTAGATAAGGCCCGCCGCGCCGTAAACCATCACGTCATAGGTGCGGCCATACATCAGCTGGCTGTAGCCCATGACGTCCATCATCGTGATGGTGAATGCCAGAGAGGTGCTTTTGAACACCAGCACGACTTCGTTGGAATAGGACGACAGCGCGCGCTTAAAGGCGTAGGGCAGCAGGATGCGCAGCGTTTGCCCGCGAGACATCCCAAGCGCATGGCAAGATTGCCACTGGCCGTCGGGAATCGCCTTGATGGCGCCGTGAAACAGCAGTGTCGAGTAGGCCGCGCTGTTAAGCGCCAGCGCCACTATAGCGCAAAGCCAGGGCTGAGATATTATGAGCCAAAGCTTGGGATAGTCCTGTAGGCTTTCGAACTGACCGGGGCCGTAATAAATAAGAAAGATTTGTACCAGCAGCGGCGTTCCGGTGAACAGCGCGATGTAGCCTTTGACCAGCTGAGTTATCACCGGCGTTTTTAGCGTGAGTACGACGGTGAACAGCAGTGCTAAAAACAGGGCGAGAACCAGTGAAATCAGCGTGAGCAGCAGGCTGACGTGCAGGCCTTGCAGGACGTCGGGTAAATATTTCAACATGGTTACGCCCTCCGCTCAAAGCGGACGATCCGCCGTTCTATATAGGCCAAAAGGCGCTGGCTTATGAGCGTAATGACCAGATAAATCAGCATGGCGATGATGAACCAGTTGAAGGGTTCCTGAGTGCGGATAGCAATGCTTTTGGTTTGCATCATCAGATCGTTAACGCTGATAAGCGACACCAGCGCCGTATCCTTTAGCAGCACCAGCCACTGGTTGCCTAATCCGGGCAGGGCGTGGCGCCACATCTGGGGCATGATTAGGCGAAAGAAGATCGCCGCCTTACTTAGCCCCAGCGCCTGACCCGATTCCCACTGGCCGCGCGGAACGGCCTTAAGCGCGCCGCGAAGCGTCTGCGAGCCGTAGGCGGCGTACAGCAGAGAAAGGGCGATAACCCCGCACAGGAAGGGGCTAACGTCGAAGTTTTCAATCTCAACCTGAACGGTGACGCCAAACAGCGTGAAGCCGTCGGCCAGCGTGATTAAAAGCTGCGATGCGCCAAAGTAGATAAACAGCACGACCAGTATCTCGGGCAGGCCGCGCAGCACCGTGACGATTACCGTGGCGATAAGCGCGACGACGCGCACGCGCGCCAGTTCCCAGACGGCGAACAGCATGGCCAGCGCCAGTCCTAATACCAGCGAACAAACGGCAAGGCCAACGGTCATGCCGGTGGCGCTTGCTAGGGGCAGTATTTCATTCATCTATGGGCTTACTTACTTTTGAAACCATTTATCATAAATAGCCTGGTAGGTGCCGTTTTGCTTAATTTTTTCCAGCGCCCCGTTTAGCTTATCGCGAAGGTCCGTGTTCTTTTGGTTGACCGCGATAGCGAAACCGGTGCCAAAGTAGGTGTTGTCATTGATCTTGTCGCCGACGGTTTCAAGGTCGTCGTTTTTCTTCAGCCACTCGGCGACGACGGCGGTATCGCCGAAGACGGCGTTAACGCGGCCGCTTTTTAGGTCAAGAATGGCGTTTTGATAGCTGTCATAGGCAACGGGAGTCATCTCGGTGTGCTTGTCCAGCAGGTACTTCTGATGAGTTGTACCGTTTTGCATACCTACGCGCTGGCCTTTCAGCGCGTCAATGCTGGCGACCTTGCCCTTGATAGCAATAAACTGCGCGGAGTTGTCATAGTAGGTATTAGTGAACGCAACCTGCTGTTGGCGCTCCGGTGTGACGTCCATTGCGGCGATCGTGGCGTCAAAACGGCGGAACTTCAGGCCGGGGACCAGGCTGTCAAAACCTTGGTGGGTAAAGGTGCATTCCGCCTGAAGTTCTTTACACAGCGCGTTAGCCAGGTCGATATCAAACCCCTGAATTTGGTTATTGGCATCCATAAACTCAAACGGAGGGTAGGAGGCTTCGGTTGCAAAGCGAATTTTTTCCGCAGCGGCGGCGGAGAGGCTCATTCCGGCGATTAGCGTAGCGATCAGCAGTTTTTTCATAACGAGCTCCAGAGAATTTAGTGAGAAAGATATCCGGCAAACGCCTCGGTTTGCGGGTGGGTAAACGCCTGGGCGTCGCCGTATTCGACAATGTGCCCCTGCTCCATATAGACGACGCGGCTGGCGGTCTTCTTGGCGAATTCCACTTCGTGAGTCACGATAACCTGAGTAATGCCAGTATCGGCCAGTTCGCGAATAATGCTAACAACCTGTGCGGTGATTTCTGGGTCCAACGCCGCGGTGGGTTCGTCAAACAGCAGAATTTGCGGTTCCATCATCAGCGCCCGCGCAATGGCGACGCGCTGCTGTTGGCCGCCGGAAAGGTGTAAAGGATAGCGTGCGCTAAATTCACCCAGCCGCAGGCGGGCTAACAGCTTTTCCGCTCGATTGATGGCTACGTCTTTAGACAGGCCAAGCACGCGGCAGGGCGCTTCAATCAGGTTTTGCATTACCGTCAGATGGGGCCACAGGTTATATTGCTGAAACACCATACCGACGTTACGGCGTAACTCGCGAATGGCGCCTTCAGAAGGCGGCACGCTGAAGTTAAAGTCGTTGCCGGCAATGGAAAGCTGGCCTGAACGCGGCATTTCCAGCAGGTTAAGCACGCGAATCAGCGAGCTCTTGCCGGCGCCGCTCGGGCCAAGCAGAACCAGCGTTTCACCGCTTGGGCAGTCTAACGAGATGTCAAACAGCGCCTGATGGTTGCCGTAGAAGCAGTTAATGTTTTTTAAGTGAATACTCATGCGACATTAATGAATAGTAATGAATGCGGTAATGGTATCGTCGACGGGATGGGGATGCAATCAAAGCCGGATAAATTTTATTGCTATTTGATGAAAAGCGGTCTTTAGGAAACGGACGGTATGAAAGAAATAACGGCAGCCAACGACGCGGCCGCCGATAAAGAAGGTTACATAATCAGGCAGTGGATCTCATAAGCAGCCCAGCCCAGCGCGGCGCCTGCCGGCAGGTCGAGGAGGTAATGCTGCTTGGTAAAGGTGCACGAAAGGGCTATAAGCACCGGGAACAGGAATACCCACGGGCCTAACGTACCGTAAGCCAGCAGCGCGGTCAGCGTAGCGACGGAAACGTGCATGCTGGGGAAGCAGTTGGATGAATCGTCAAACTTCTGAACGAACAGCAGGAATTTTTCCGACCAGCTTTTGCCGGTGTTGATGCTCCGCCAGTGCTTGGGCGTTGAAACCGGGAACAGGGAGAAGAACGTCATCTGCATCACCAACAGGATGATGTAGCTAAAGACTATCATGATGAAGTGGCGAGAGTCTTCTACGATCCAGTTGATATAAAGAATGGCCGGATAGTAAAGAAAGCTGTAAATCCACGACCACCAGGGCCAAAAAGGGATTTTTTCATCAATGGTGGAGTTGAATTCACGTGGCTTAACCAGCATGTGTCGTTGGGTGAAAAAGTAAAACTGATAAACGCCAACGATCAGAATTCCGCTAAGTATTAAGTGAATAGCATAATCAATGGGACTCACGGGTTATTCCTTTAACTTGATTTAATGTTATAGAGCCGAGTAGATCCGACGATGGTATATAAATCCTCGGAACTTGGGTATTAAAATCCCTTAAATGGAGAAATAAAGAAACGTGTTATTTGTTTCAAAATATAAAAATTGTTTATATTTACAATAGGTTAATTTTTGTAACATGAGTCGCTCATTTTTATGCCGCTGTAAACGCGACAAATAGGGTTCGAACCTCGACGGCCCCGGCGGCAAAGGCTATGATATCCGTTACTTTATGACGGTTCCCTACGGCAGGAGGAACGGAAATGCAGCGCATTACGATTTCTATCGATGACGATCTGATGGAAGAGATTGATAACATCATCAAGAAAAAGAACTATCAGAATCGCTCAGAGGCTATTCGCGATTTAGCGCGTGCGGGCATTCAGCACTCGTCCTCTGCGGTAGAGGGGAATCCGCCCTGCGTGGGCGCACTGGTGTATGTATACGATCATGAATCCAGAGAGCTCTCCAAGCGGCTGACGCGTACCTTCCATGAGCAACACGATCTGACGCTGGCCAGCCTGCACGTGCACCTCGATCACGGCAGCTGTATGGAAGTGTCGATGCTAAAAGGCGAAGCCGATCGGGTTAGCCAGCTGGCGGAGCAGGTGATCACCGAGCGCGGCGTCAGGTACGGCAAGCTTATTTTAGTGCCGGACAACACCGGCGGACACGAGCATTCTCATCACGGACATTCCCATTCTCACCATCATCATGAGCACGATGTGCCTGAGGCTGACGACTAGGAACGTTGGCTGTTTCTATAAGGACTGTAGAACTATGATCTTTCTCTCTTCTATTGCAGCGCGTGGCTTCAAACACGTGGCCGCCGCGCTGGCGCTTATTGGTGCGTTGCTGAGCTTTTGCTCGTCGGCGCAAGAAACGCTGGATGAACTACAGCGTCAGGCCGATCTGGGAAGCCCCGTCGCACAGTACAACCTGGCGCTGAAATATCGTCACGGAGAGGGCGTTGCGCAAGACGACGTGCGGGCAGTTGAATGGTATCGAAAGGCGGCGCAACAGGGATATGTCGACGCACAGTACAACCTCGCGATTATGTACCGCAAGGGGGTGGGCGTTGAGCAAAACAATGAGCAGGCGGCTGAATGGTACCGAAAAGCGGCCGAGCAGGGAGATTCGTATGCCCAATTTAACCTCGGGCTGATGTTCCGGCGCGGGACTGGCGTGGTACAGGATGACGTTGAGGCCGTAAAGTGGTATCGAAAGGCGGCCGAGCAGGGACTTGGACGGGCGCAAAGCAATTTGGGCTTTATGTATGAAAATGGGTATGGCGTTGAGAAGGATGAGGTCATGGCGGCAGAGCTGTATCGCAAAGCTGCCGAACAGGGGACTATCGACGCTCAGTATAATCTCGGCGGGCTTTATAGCAGCGGCCGCGGCGTCCCCAAAAGCGACAGGTTGTCGATGATGTGGTATCTCAAAGCGGCGGAACAGGGTGATACCGACTCTTGTTACAATGTTGGCATTTGTTACTACAACGGAAGAGGCGTAGACAAAGATTACGCACAGGCCTACGTCTGGTTCTCGCTGGCGGCCCAGAGCGGAGATGAAGACGCATTGACGATGGTTAAGCGCTGTGAAGAAAAGATGACGGCGGATGAGCTGAGTAAGGCGAAGGCCGCGCTTGCCGAGGCGTCGAAAAGGGCTAATAACGGCGCGAAGGGCACTGAATAAATAACAACGCCGCCGAGGATAACCCAGGCGGCGTTTCTTTTACACTTCGCTTATGCCTTTAGCGAGCCGCCTCATAAATCTTCCGGCTCTCTTCCAGCGTAACGTCGCGTCGTTCCCCGAGCTGGGTCATGCCGTGCTCTTCCAGCTTTTTCACCAGCGCCGGGATGGTGCTGCCGTCCAGGCCGTAGTCGGAAAGGCGGGTCGGTGCGCCCATCTGCTGGAAAAATTTCTCCGTCGCCTTAATGGCGGCCTCGATGCGCTCGTCTTCGGTCCCGGTATCAATTCCCCAGACGCGCTCGGCATACTGCAGCAGTTTTTCCCACTTCTGGGCCTTTCTCGCCCGGAGCATTGACGGCAGCACGATGGCCAGCGTCTGTGCGTGGTCAAGGCCGTGCATGGCGGTCAGCTCGTGGCCCAGCATGTGGGTCGCCCAGTCTTGTGGTACGCCGGCGCCGATTAGCCCGTTAAGCGCCATCGTTGCGCTCCACATGATGTTGGCGCGCACCGCGTAGTTTTCCGGCTCTTTCAGCGCCTTGGGGCCTTCTTCAATCAGCGTGAGCAAAAGCCCTTCTGCAAAGCGGTCCTGCACTTTGGCGTCAACCGGGTAAGTCAGGTACTGCTCGACGGTGTGGATAAACGCGTCCACTACGCCGTTAGCGACCTGACGCGGCGGCAGGGTGTAGGTGGTCAGCGGATCCAGAATGGCGAAGCGCGGCAGCACGTAGGGGGAATGAAAGGCCTGCTTGTCGCCGGTTTCTCTACGGCTGATGACTGCGCCGCTGTTCATTTCGGAACCTGTTGCCGGTAGCGTCAGTACGCTGCCGATGGGCAGCGCGTCGGCCACCTTTCTTCCGCCGCTGCTGATAATGTCCCAGGTGTCGCCGGCATATTTTGCCGCCGCGGCGATAAACTTGGTGCCGTCCAGCACGGAGCCGCCGCCGACCGCCAGCAGATAGTCTACCTTGTTGTTATGAACCGCTTCCACGGCCTTCATCAGCGTTTCATAGGCCGGGTTAGGCTCAATGCCGCCGAACTCGAACAGCTGGTAGCCTTCCAGCGCGCGATGGACCTGATCGAGCACGCCGTTGCGCTTGATGCTGCCGCCGCCGTAGGTAATCAGTACGCGGGCGTCAGCAGGAATAAGCTTGGGAAGCTGGGCTATCTGCCCTTGGCCAAAGACGACTTTCGTGGCGAGATGAAGCGTGAAGTTATTCATACGATAGGCTCCCTGATGGAGAAAAGGTGATAAGGCACGGGGTGTCCATAGTGGATTTTATGCCTTTGATAGTACGTTGACTGCCACAAAGTATGGGGGTCGGCAGGTGGAATTTCAATGTCGAAAGGTGGCTTTTTCCTAAGGAAAGCATGTTATGCCCGTGCAAATTCCGCTGATTGGGCAATACTTTATAGGGGTACATCCTAACTATGATTTTTCAGGAGAAGATGGAATGCCGAATACCAACGTTAAAGAATGGGCCAAAGTACGCGAAACCTCGATTGAGATAGCGGAGGCCATTTTCGAACTGGCGAATAATGATGAAATAAAGGCTCAGCAAATTTGGGAAGAGGGCGTAGATGAAGTGCTGCCGCTGGCCTTCAGTAAAACCAAGGCTGACGTGCTCTATTGGGGTGAAGAAACCGTCGAACGTAAAAACGTTTAACGCCTGAATCCTTAAGGGCCGCCGGCATGTGTCGGCGGCCTTTTCGCTTTAATCCGCCAGAGAAACTTCGACCGGTTGGAACTTAACCACGTCAAACAGCCCGTTGGACGTTAACTTGAGCTGCGGGATCACCGGCAGCGTCATAAATACCAGCGTCATCAGCGGCTGGATTTCTTTGTTAATGCCAAACTCATTGCTTGCAAGCAGCAGCATGCGCTCGATTTGCTCGGCCACTTCCTGCGCGCTTTTGTCCGACATCAGACCGCCTACCGGCAGCGGCAGGTGCGCTAAAATCTTGCCCGCTCGGCACAGCGTAAAGCCGCCGCCCATCGCCTCAACGTCTTTAACCGCTGCCAGCATGTCAGCATCGTTATCGCCGACGACCACGATGTTGTGGGAGTCATGCGCGACGGAAACTGCGATTGCGCCGTTCTTAAGGCCGTAATCGGCCAGAATGCCCAGCCCCATGTTGCCGGTAGCGTGGTGGCGCTCAATGACCGCCAGCTTGTTGAGGCCGGGATTACGTTCGCAGGTGAACTGACTCCGCTCGTCAAGATTGACCTCCATCGACAGGCCTTTAGTGACGACGCTCTTGGGGATAACGCCGATAACGCGGGCCTGACGGCTGGTTAACGTTAGCTGGAAGTCTGCCTCGCAAAGCGGCGCCAGGCGTACGGTGTTTAGCACGGCGTCGGAAACGTAGTTGGGCAGCTCGACCAGCATTTTACCGTCGCGGGCGACTTCCTTACCGGCGGTCAGCACGTGTTTGGCGCTGAAGTTCTTTAGGTCGTCGACGATAAGAATATCCGCATCATAGCCCGGCGCCAGCGCGCCTTTGCCGCGCAGGCGGAAGCACTCGGCGGCGTTCAGAGTCGCCATGGTGATGGCCAGCATCGGATCCAGACCCGCCTCGACCGCCAGGCGCAGGTTTTTATTGATGTGCCCGGTAGTCAGAATGTCGGACGGCTCGCGGTCATCGGTACACATCACGCAGCGGCGGGCGTTGGCCGGGGTGATTTCCGGCAGCAGGTTGAGCAGGTCTTTGCAGGTTGAGCCTTCGCGCAGCAAGATATACATCCCCAGCCGCAGGCGGGCTATCATTTCTTCGCGATGGCTGCATTCGTGGTCGGTCATGATGCCGGCCATCGCGTAGGCGGTCAGGTCTTTGCCCTTGACGCCGGGGCTGTGGCCATCAATCACTCGGTCATGGCGCTTGGCCATCATGAGTTTTTCCATCATCGACGGCGCGTGGTTGATGACGCTGGGGTAGTCCATCACTTCGCCAAGGCCGAGAATGCCGTCTTCGTCGATAAGTTTGACCAGATCTTCCGCTTCAAGCACGGCGCCTGCCTGCTCAAACGGCGTAGCGGGTACGCAGGAGGGCAGCATGACCTTCACGTTCAGGGGAAGCTCGCGGGAAGCGTCCAGCATGTAGCGAATGCCGTCAAGGCCGCAGACGTTGGCGATTTCATGCGGATCGGCAATGATGGTGGTGGTGCCGTGAGGCAAAATGCAGCGGGCGAACTGCGGCGGCGTCAGGGAGGAGGACTCGATGTGCACGTGGCCGTCGATAAGGCCCGGCATTACGTAGCCGCCTTTGGCGTCGAGAATCTCTTTGGCTTCGTAGTCGCCACAGCCGACGACTTTACCACAGCCGATGGCCAGCGGGCCGTCTATCAGCGTTTGGTTGAATACGTCGACGACTTTACAGTTAACGATAAGCAGGTCTGCGGGAATGCGGCCCGCAGCCATATCTATCAGGGTTGCCAGCTGGTCTTTATCGCTCACGGTGTACCTCGGGGAATGCGTGTAGAATTTGCGGCGCACCCAGGCGCGCCGCGGTTAAAACAAATGATGATTAGTGCTTGTGCAGCTTGCCGTGGCTGCAGCCGCAGCGTAAGACCGGGTCGAAGGTCTTTTGCTGGTGGAAGTCAATCACGCCCAGATCGGTAATGGCATAGTCCGGAATGGCGGTAATCTGTAGACAGCACATGTAGAACAGCGGGTCAGGCAGATCGCAGCCCAGCTCGCGGGCAATTTGCAACAGCTTCTCTTCTTCTGCCGCCATGACCTCCGGCTCAAGGTCGGACACGATACCGCAAATGGGCAGCGGCAGGAAGCCAAGAATGTTACCGTCGCGAACGATAACCTGACCGCCGCCGTTCTCCGCTAAATGGTTTATCGCCAGCGCCATATCTTCCGAGTTGGTTCCGATGCAGATGACGTTGTTGTCGTCAGGCGCGCAGGAGCTCGCCATCGCGCCGGCCTTTAGCTTCCAGCCGGAGCAGAAGCCGACCGCCGGCTTAGTGCTGGTTTTGCCGAAGCGCTCGACCACGGTAGCATACAGCACGTCGTTGGCGACGTCCGGCATGACTACGCCGTCAACCACGTCCAGCTCGACGTTGCGGCCCTTGCGAACGAACGGCACGTTGAAGTCGACGTCCAGCGACAGGGCGTGAACGCGCGGCGCGTCGAGCGTCGTGCGCACCTTCATGTCGGCGGCCGCGACCGGCTTAAGCTTCATGCTTTGCAGCAGCGTGGCGCTGCGAACCGGAGGCTGGAGATCGTAGGCCATCTTGCCGCCTTCTACCGTAAGCTTGCCTTTAGCGATCACGGTATCGATGTTGAATTCGCGCAGGTCTTCTACCAGCAGGATGTCGGCGAAGCGCCCCGGAGAGATGGAGCCGACCAGGTGGTCTATACGGTAGGCCTCTGCCGAGTTGATAGAGCCCATCTGGATGGCCGTAATGGGGTCTACGCCGCAGGAAATCGCCATGCGGATAAGCTTGTCCATGTGGCCGTTAGTCATAATGTCGGAGGCGATGACGTCGTCGGTACAGAAGCTGACGCGGCGAGAGATACGCGGATTCAGATGCGTCACGATCTTCATGTTTTCACGCATGAAGTGGGAGATGGAGGATTCGCGGATCAGCACGTACATGCCTTTGCGCACTTTCTCCATCATCTCCTGATGATCGTAGCTTTCGTGGTCCAGACGCAGGCCAGCGCACAGGACGGAGTTCAGCTTCTTGCCGCGGGTCATCGGCGCGCAGCCGAATACAGGCAGGCGGTTTTCGCGCGCCAGCTCAATGGCCTTCATCACGTCGTCGTGCTGGTTTTCTACGAACTCGGATACGGTTTCCCATACGCCGAACACTTCCGGCCACTTTTGTACTTCGCGGTGGGTTTCAGCCGTGACGTTAAAGCCGACGTTGCTTTGGGGCAGGGTGTAGGGCGTGATGAACGGCAGCCCCCAGAATACCTTCAGCGGGCCTTGGTCGATTTCGTCAAGCACTTCGCGAATGCCCTCAAGCCCGGACGTGACAACGTACTGATCCAGACCGGAAATAATGCTGGTGGTGCCGTGTGGTACTACCGCCTTGGCGAAGCTGGTCATGGAGAGCTTGCTGCATTCGATGTGCAGGTGGCCGTCGATAAGCCCGGGGACCAGATACTTGCCCTTGGCGTCGATGCGCTGGGTATTAGGGCCGATATAGTCGGACACATCGCCGGTGGCGACGATTTGCGAGCGATAGATAGCCACGTCGGCCGGATAGATTTCCGCAGAGTTTACGTTGACCAACTGGCCGTTGCAGATAACCAGATCCGCAGCGCGCTTGGCGGCGCCGGCGTCGATCATTTCACGTAAGTCTTCTTGTAACATGCCTGATACTCCAGTTTTTATAAAAAGATGTAGCGTCCTAAGAACAAAAGGGTCATTACCGCGGTGCAGGCGGAGACTTCACGCCAGCGCCCGGTACCGAGTTTCATAAACGAGTAGACGACGAAGCCTGCGGCGATCCCTTCGGTAATGGTGAAGCTAAACGGCATCATTACGGTCGCAACGAAGGCCGGGACCGACTCGGTCAGGTCGTTCCAGTCAATGCGGGTCAGGTCGGACATCATCAACACGCCGATGTAAATCAGGGCGCCGGCGGTCGCGTAGGCGGGCACCATTTCCGCCAGCGGCGAGAAAAAAATCGCCAGCAGGAACAGCACGCCGACGCCGACCGCCATCAGGCCGGTACGGCCGCCGACAACGACGCCGGAGGTGCTTTCGATATAGGCGGTCACCGCAGACGTGCCCATAAAGGCGCCGCCGACGGAGCTCAGGCTGTCAATGCACAGGGACTTTTGCTGATTCGGGTAGCAGCCTTTTTCATCGGCCAGGCCCGCTTTATCGGTGACGGCGATAAGCGTACCGGAGGATTCGAACAGATTAATCAGCATCACAGAGATGATGATGCCCGCCAGCGTCATATTGAGCGCGCCGCTCAGATCGAGCTGGCCGACGACCGGGGAGATATCCGGCGGGACGCTCAGCACGCCTTTGTATTGTACGTCGCCCAAAAGCCAGCCGATAAACGTGACGACGGCGAAGGAAATCAGCACCGCCGCGTGCAGGCCGCGATAGGCAAGAACGGCAATCAAGAGAAAGCCCAGGCTGCCCAGCGCGAAGGGGATGGACTTGACGTTGCCGATGGTGACCATAGTGTCGGGGTTAGCGACGATGATGCCGGCATTATGAAGTCCGATCAGCGCAATGAGCAGGCCGCATCCGCTGCCGATGCCGATACGCAGCGAGAGGGGAATATTCGATACCATCCAGTAGCGAACGCGGAATATGGACAGCAGGAAAAAGCCGACCGCGCCGAGAAAGACAATCGTCATCCCGGTTTGCCAAGCAAGCCCCATACCGGCGACCAGCACGTAGGCAAAGTAGGCGTTGATGCCCATGCCCGGCGCTACGGCTATCGGAAGGTTGGCGATAAAGCCCATCAGAATGCAACCCACGGCGGTGATAAGCGCGGTGGTAACGAACACGGCCTTCATGTCCATGCCGGCGGCGCCGAGGATCTGCGGGTTGACGAAAATCACGTAAACCATCGTGATGAAGGTAGTAAAGCTGGCGATAAGTTCGGTTCTTACCGTTGTGCCGTGTTCTTCGAGCTTGAACAGGCGCTGTAAAAGCGAACGCTTTGGCTTGATCATGGATACGCTGCTTGCGACATCGGCCACTTTTTTTCTCCGTAGGCTGTTTGAACCGGGTGTGCTATTTCCCTGATTTCAGAGGCCTTAAAAAAGAAAAATGCCGCTACACATAGTGTAGCGGCACGACCGTAATCAGGGAGATTAAGTTTTTATAAAACCAACCAAAAGGACGGTTTTCATCGTTTTTTTATCTTCTGCGCGTAGCATAGCAAACGTTTTCGTAAAAATGCAAACGTTTGCTTTCAGTTTATGAGATAGATGTCTGAAGATGCTATGAAACAATTTGATGTATAAGACATTATTTCTTTTTGAAACAAAGAACCGCGCCAAAAAGGAGATTTGACCGGCGTACTTCATGCCCAGCACACAAACGTCGGCCAGTATGCCTCACCGCTTCCCGTTAATGGACTAACGCCCGTGCGCAAACCGCTGTCTTCTTATCATCCCGTACTTTATCGGCTAAGGGTCGAACAGCGCAGGCTGTTTCGGCGGTTAAGCTGGCGCTTCTCCTCTCGCCGGTATGCAAGCCGCATCGATCCCAATCGCCTTGAATATCGCTTTATCAAGCATACGTCCAAGCTTATCCGCAGGCTGGGAGACTGCGACATGGCGTTGCAGCATAACAAAGTAATTAACCTGCGCCTGGCGACGGCAGCGACCAGCGGCATCGTTATCGGCCCCGGTGAGTACTTTTCTTTCTGTAAACTGGTAGGGAAGCCCACCCGCAGCCGCGGCTTTGTGGAAGGCATGGAGCTGTCGTTTGGCGAAGCGAGGAGCGGCGTCGGCGGCGGAATTTGCCAGTTAAGCAACCTGATTCACTGGATGGCGCTGCATTCGCCGCTGAAGGTGGTTGAGCGAGCCAATCACAGCTTCGATCCTTTCCCTGACGAAGGGCGCATTTTGCCGTTTGGCTCCGGCGCCGCCATTTTTTATAACTATATCGATTTGGTGCTCTATAACCCAACGCAAGACACCTTCCAACTGGTGTTTAACGTCGCCGAACATCAGTTGGAGGGCGAGCTGCTGTGTACCGTGCAAAGAGACGTTAAATATCACGTTTATCAAAAGGAACACCGGTTCGTGCGCGAAGGGAAGGCGGTGTATCGTCACAACGAGATCTGGCGGGACATATCAACCAAAGGGCAGGATCCGCAGATCCTGACGTCAGAGCGCCTGTACCACAATCGCGTCATCGTTAAGTATTCGGTTGATGACGCGATGCTTTCCTGAAACCGCCGCGCTTGCGCGAGGTCGAGAAAGCGCGACGGTGGTTAACTCAGCGCGGGATTTTTCTTAGCTCGGTAACGGGAACGCCGCCGATACCCCAGTTGTCGGTATCGACCTCGTCAATCACGACGACGGTCGTGGCCGGATTTTTATTCAGCACGTCCACCAAAAGCTGGGTGACGCCTTCTATCAACTGCTTTTTCTGTTCCTGAGTTGCGCCTTCGCGCGTGATTTTGATGTTAACGTAGGGCATGAAAAGGCTCCGTTTAGTTGTATAACACTTTCTTTTGAAGTATGACTAAGGAGGTCGCGTTTCTCCATAGCTGGCTGTGTCAGTTGGGCGGTAGCGCAAAAAACGGTATTCTAACGTTGAGACCACGCTTTCATTTTGTATTTTTCTTAGCGCAAGGGTAGCCGCTTTTTATGACCTTATCCATCATGTTGCAGGGAACCGCGTCGGACGTTGGTAAGAGCGTCTTGACCGCAGGCCTGTGCCGTATTTTCCGACAGGATGGCCTTCGCGTTGCGCCGTTTAAATCGCAAAATATGGCGCTGAATTCAGGCATTACGGCCAGCGGGGAAGAAATGGGGCGAGCCCAGATCTTTCAGGCCGAAGCCGCAGGCATTGCCCCCGACGTGCGAATGAACCCCATATTGCTTAAGCCGACCAGCGACTGTCGGGCCCAGGTTGTGCTGATGGGGAAAGCGCTTAGCGATATGGAAGCCCAAAGCTACCACCAGAGCAAACCGCGCCTGATGGAAATCGTTGAACGGGCCTACCGCAGCCTGGCGGATGAATTCGACGCAATCGTAATCGAAGGCGCAGGCAGCCCGGCGGAGATCAACCTGCGCGAAGGCGATCTGGTCAATATGGGGCTGGCCGAGCGAGTCGATGCACCGGTTATTTTAGTCGCCGATATCGATCGCGGCGGCGTTTTTGCCGCCATTTACGGCACGCTGGCTTTGCTGTCGGAAGAGGAACGCACCAGAATTAAGGGCGTTATTATCAATAAGTTTCGAGGCGACATCGCACTGCTGGCGCCCGGCGTTGACGCCATTGAAAAGCTGACCGGCGTACCGGTACTGGGCGTAATGCCGTTTATGACGCTGTCTTTGGAAGACGAGGACAGTGTAGGCGTTAGCCAAAACAAGTACCGGCAACTGCGGCGAGCCAAAGGCGAAGAGCTGGACGTTGCCGTCATTCACCTGCCGTATATGTCTAACTTCACCGATTTTAATGCACTGGCCGCTCAGCCTGACGTCCTTTTGCGCTATGTGGCGCGCGGAGAGACGATTGGTTATCCGGATCTGCTGATTATTCCCGGAAGTAAAAATACGATAGGGGATCTGAACTATCTGCACGACAGCGGATTGGCGGATGAGGTACGCAGGCTTTCTACGCTCGGCGTACCGATCGTGGGCATTTGCGGCGGCTATCAGATGCTGGGGCGGCGCGTATTCGACGGCGTGGAGTCCGGCATTGAGGAATGCGAGGGGCTGGGGCTGCTGCCGATTGAGACGCGTTTTTTCCCGCAGAAAACGACGGCGCAGGTGAGTGCCACAATTGATTCACCGAAGGGAACGGGCATTTTTTCCTCGTTTGGTGAAATCCCTATTACCGGTTATGAAATTCACATGGGGCAGACGGTGGGCTGTGCGCCCTTATCTTCATTCTGCCGCCTGAACGCCCGTAACGGAGCGGCCGTTTGCGAGACGGACGGCGCGATAAACGCGGAAGGCAACGTGATGGGCAGCTATCTGCACGGCCTGTTTGACGAAGGGCCGTTTGCCAGAACGTTGCTCAACCGGCTTCGACTGCGCAAGGGGCTCGCGCCGCTTGCGCAGGATAGCGGCTTTAGCGCCTTCAAAGAGCAGGAGTACGAAAGGCTGGCGCGCCAGATGCGCGCCAGCATCGATATCGAACGGATCTATCGTATTATGCGACAAACCGCCGCGGTGGAGCGGTTATGATTTTGATTACCGGCGGAGCCCGAAGCGGAAAGAGCAAAACGGCGGAGCGACTGGCTAACGAAGCGGCTGCAAGGCTCGGCCGAGACGTACTGTATATCGCGACCGCGCTGCCTACTGATGAAGAGATGGCGGAAAGGATTGCTCGCCACAGGCGGTCAAGGCCGCAGGGATGGCATACTTATGAAGGCCATAGCCGGTTGGGCGATGCGGTGCGCGAACGGTCAAATACCCATTCGGTTATCCTTTTGGAATGCGTGACGACCCTGCTGACGAACCTGCTGTTTGACTGGGCGGACGGGCGAGATCCGCAGTCGTTGGACTACGGGGCTCTGGAGCGCTGGCTGGCGGTTGAAATTGACGATCTGCTGGAGGCTTGCCGTACGGTGGACGGCGAGGTGATTATTGTCACTAACGAACTGGGGTGGGGCGTCGTACCGGATAATACGCTGTCGCGGCGGTTTATCGACATCGCCGGGCGAGTAAACCAAAAGATGGCGGAACGGGCGGACGAGGTCTACCTGACGGTGTCCGGCATCGAGGTAAAAATAAAGGGCTAATTATCATGAGAGCATTCTTCAGGCTGTTTTTACTGTCGCTACAGTTTCTTACTCGAATCCCCGTTCCAGGGCGCTATACCGATCCGGTCCCGCTCGCTGACTATCGCCAAATGATTAAAGCGTTTCCCCTCGCAGGACTGGTTGTCGGCCTGTGCAGCGCGTTTGTGTTTTCAATCACTCAACTGTGGTGGGGGAACCTGCTGGCGGCGGCCTTTGCGGTGCTTACCGTCGCAATGATAACCGGCGCTTTCCACTTGGACGGCCTAGCGGATACGGCTGACGGCATTTTCTCTTCCCGCCCCAGGGAACGCATGTTGGAAATTATGCGCGACAGCCGTATCGGCACGCAGGGCGCGCTGGCGCTGATTTTTAAGGTTGTGTTACACGTGCTGGCGATTTATCAGATAGCGGAAAGTAAACCTTCCGCTATCGGGCTACTGATTGCCGCGCCCGTGGTCGGGCGTTCGCTTGGCGCGTTGCTGATGTATCGGCAGCGCTATGCGAGAGAAAGCGGCATGGGAAATCTGTTTATCGGTAATATCAGCGCAGGTGAATTTTACACGGCGCTTATTTTGGGGGCGATGTTGACGTTCCTTTTCGCCGGTGGCTACGGCGTGCTGATGGCGGCGGCAAGCGGCGTTTTCCTGCTGGTGTATCGCGCCATGATTCAGAATAAGCTGGGCGGCCAAACCGGAGATACGGTGGGCGCCGGTATTGAAATTTCGGAACTGGTGTTCCTTTTGCTGATGGCGCACTGACGGATGCGGATTTACTTTGTGCGCCACGGCGAGACGCAGGTCAATCAACGCGGCGTTTATGCGGGCCTAACCGATTACGGACTTAATGAAAGCGGCGTAGAGCAGGGGAAGCGCTTGGCGAAAGCCATCGGCCACCTGCCGTTTGACGTCGCCGTTGCGAGCGGCCTGCGGCGAACCCGGCAGACGGCGTTTCTGATTGCGCCGGACGCGCGCTGTGAGCCGATTGAAGAATTCAACGAGATAGCCTTTGGCGAATGGGAAGACCGTCACTATCAGGAAATTGCGCTTAACGACGCAGAGAACTATGAAAAATGGTGCGCCGACTGGCAAAGCGTCGCGCCGCCTGCGGGCGAAAGCTTTGAGCATTTTTCCGCGCGTATTGCACAGACCTTTAGTGCATGGTTAAAACGGGCGGAAGAGGCCTCGTTCGAAACGGTGCTGTTCGTCGGGCACCAGGGTACGCTGCGCTGTATTCTTCTTTCCCTATTGAACATGCCGCCGGGCGCGTTCTGGCACTTCACCTTTTCTCATGGCGCTTACAGCGTCGTGGACATTCATCATGGGCACGCGGTTGTTCGTCAGCTAAACGTTGACGCCTTACCGCACGCTTAACGCAACATGAAGGCGACCGTACATGCAAACGCTTAACCACATTATTAACGCGATTAACACACCGAGCGACGCCTGTGAAAAGGGGATGGCGGAACGCCTGAACGGCCTGGTTAAGCCGATTGGTAGCCTCGGAAGGCTGGAGTCGTTAGCCATTCAACTTAGTGGGATATCTCATACGCTTGCCCCCGCTTACCCACGTAAACAGATTATCGTAACGGCGGCCGATCATGGCGTATATGATGAGGACGTATCGAGCGCGCCACAGGTCGTTACCCGCATGCAAATGGTCAATATGGTTGAGGAAAAGGCGGGCGTAAACGTGTTGGCGAAGCAGGCCGGCGCGGAGGTGCTGTTGGTGGATACCGGCATCAAGGGCGATACGATTGACCGCGTGCTTGATTTTCGGGTTAGACAGGGAAGCGACAATATTGCGATGGGGCCAGCGATGCGGCGCGATGAGGCATATTGTTTAATCGAGCGGTGTGCGAACCTGGCTATTGCGCAGGTCGAGAAAGGCGTAAGCCTGATTGGCGTGGGCGAATTGGGGATGGCGAACACGACGCCGGCGGCGGCGATGGTTAGCGTTATGTGCCACGCCGCACCGGAGCTAACGGTGGGCGTCGGCGCTAATTTTCCCGAGCGGCGGTTGCAGCATAAGGTTGAGGTCGTGAACCGAGCGATAGCCGTTAATCGCCCGGATGCGCAGGACGGCGTTGACGTTCTGGCGAAGGTGGGGGGATTCGATCTCTGCGGCATGACTGGCGTCATTATCGGCGCGGCGGCAGCGGGCGTCCCCGTCGTTCTGGACGGATTTCTTTCCTATGCGGCGGCGCTGGCGGCGGTGAAAATTACGCCACGGGTCTATCCTTATTTAGTGCCGTCTCATTCTTCGGCTGAAAAAGGAACGCTGATTGCGTTAGCGGCGTTGAAACTGCACCCGGTGCTTAATATGGGTATGAGGCTGGGAGAAGGCAGCGGTGCGGCGCTGATGTTTCCTATTATTGATGCTGCGTGCGCAATTCCTGCAAACATGGGAACGCTGGCGTCGGGTGATATCGCACTGTCCAAGTAGCCATGCATTATTGGGCGAATGCCCAATAAGTGGGGAAAAAAATTCACCTTTCTGCCAATTGCGTTTTGAGGGTTTTAATTAATTTATTATTTTTATTGATTTATTCGATCGATTCGATCGTTATAATTAATAATATAGATTATTATGCTATTTTGTTTGGGCGGGCGTGAGAGTCCGTAGGAATATTTTGATCCCGATAATGGAAAAGAGTTTTTCTTTTTCGGCAATAAGGCGCCTTAAAGAAGATTAAGTACTAACGCTTTTACCGCCGCCGCGGTTTTATTTGGAACGGATAGTTTCTTAATAATATTGTTTATATGGAAATTAACGGTTCTGTCGCTGATAGACATAACGATAGCAATCTCATTTGACGTTTTGCCTTCCGCAGTCCAGCGCAGAATATCTTTCTCGCGCTTGGTGAGCTGATAGTCGGTTTCACCATTTTCCAGCGGCATTAAATAATCGGACAGACGGGCATGGGCTATCTGGGAAAGCCAGATAAGAGAAGGCGCATGGACTAACAGACTTTTGGCGTCCATATGGTTGTTTGCGCTGGCGAAGGAAAGCATGCCGATACGGCCAAAGGCATCTTTCTGGGATTGCGACATGCCATAATTGATACCAAAGGCTTTCGCCTCTTCCCAAAATATGGGAGCTTCCTTGTGGATGCTTTCCTCCCACAAAAAGGCTTGGGTAGAGCGCAGGCCGTGATGTACGGTAGGGTCGATCTCAAAATAGTTATTTAGCTGGTACGTCAAGTTCCAGTCGTCTGGATAATTATTTATCACGTGGGTCTTATTAGACGAAACGGGATAGGTAGATCTAACGCCATAAGCGCAATACTCGAATCCCAAATTCTGCGCCGCTTTTTGAAGCGTAGAGAAAAATGCATCCTTACTTTTAGACTTTGATAGGCTCTCATAAGTCTTATATAAATTGATTTTCAATATCAGTCCTTTTGTAGCTGTACAGGCGGTAGGCCAAAGAGAAACGCCAAACGCCATTATATTATAACCGATATAGCCAATGTGTTACTTACTCTATAGGTAGTATAAGTATTGTGCAAATTCACAAAACTGGTTTTACATATTCTCGACGGTAATAATTGAACGAGTGACATATTAAGGTTACTAGCATACTAATATCATAATTGAGAGCTGTAAACGAAGGAAGTTACAATAGTCACATTTGTTATGTAGGATCTCAGCAAACCGTAGGAGAGAGTTCATTGGAGAGTCAGCGAGAGGTGGAACAGAGAGGATGTGGGCTGGATTGCCGCGTATATATCAACGTGGATGATTTTTACAACCTTCAGTTCTCTCATCTGTATTCTGCCGCCTATGAAGAACCAGAATGGTTGCATTCTACAGGAGGCGTTGTTACAACGATTGGCGGCTATACGGAGTGGGTCAGCGGCGATTCCCCAACAGTATCTCTTGGATGGGACTGGGAGCTGCGCTATGAAAACGCAGTCTGTAGATTTGTAAAATCCGGCCCGGTGTTTAGCAACGTAGCCTTTCAACGATATGAAGGCGAAGGGCTTATCCTTTGTGATGAAGAATACCTGCAGCGAGTTTTGACCAGTAAGCTTGATACGATGAGATGGGAGCACGAAATATTTCATCATATCACCTGATAATTGCGATTTATAGCTAGTAAAACTGTCAGGTTACCATTGGTAATGCGATGTTATTAATATGTTTTTTCCCAACAGTTAATAATATTGGAGCATTTACAATGGAATTTTTAACCGGTTCTACAAGCACACTACCCCGCGGTTTAGAACATGAACTGGCCGCCTATCGGTATCGCGTTTTTGTCGAAAAATTGGGCTGGGAACTGGACACCCCGGTCGGATACGAAAGGGATCAGTTTGATAAGCCCGATACCATTTACGTTGTAGCCAGAAATGAAAAGAAAGAGATCGTCGGATGTTCAAGACTTCTACCTACCAGCGAACCTTATCTTCTCAGCGAAGTTTTCCCCCAGCTGCTTAACGGCAATCCACCTCCTCATTCCCCCTTCATCTGGGAGATATCGCGCTTTTCCGCACTGGATTTGAATGCGCCAAGTTTAGAAAAGCAGAAAGGGAGCCTTTCTTCAACGGTAGCCGCAGGGCTATTAAAGGCATCGGTTGACTATTTGGCAAGGTATAACATCACGACCATCGTTACCGTTTCACCGCTGGCGGTCGAGCGGCTGATCAGGGGATTAGGTTACAAGGTACACCGGGGCGGGGCTCCGGTGAAGGTCGACGGCCAACCGGTTATCGCCTGCATTATTGATTTAACTTAACGAGGTATTTTTAAGTCGTTTTTCGATAGCCAGCCGGTGAAAAAGGCTGGCTATCGTCGTTTCTACCAGTCAATGCCGCGTCGTGCCGCTAATCCGCTATCGAACGCGTGTTTTATCGGACGCATTTCGCTAACCGTATCGGCCATGTCGAGCAGAGTGCGGTGGCAGCCGCGACCGGTAACGATGACGGTTTGTTCTGTCGGGCGACGTTGAACGGCGTCGATGACTTCATTAAGATCGACATAGTCGTAGGCGACCATATAGGTGAGCTCATCGAGCACGACCAGGTCAAGGTCGCTGTCGCTCAACATGCGCTTGGCGTGCTGCCAGACTTCCTGCGCAGCCTGACGGTCCGTTTCTTTATTTTGGGTTTCCCAGGTAAAACCGGTAGACATAACCTGAAACTCCACCCCGCACTTTGCCAAAAGGTCACGTTCGCCGCACGGCCATTCGCCCTTGATAAATTGAACGACGCCGGCTCGCTGACCGTGCCCTACGGCACGGGTCACTGTACCAAAGGCTGCGGTGCTCTTGCCTTTTCCGTTGCCGGTGAAAACGATAAGCAGCCCGCGCGACTCGGTTGCGTCGGCGATGCGCTTGTCGACCTGCTGCTTGATTTTCTGCTGGCGCAGCTGATGGCGTTGCTGGTTTTGCGCATCCATAAATATAGGCTCAAAGCTCCTGAATAAGGATTGAAGTAAACGTTGCTGTATACCGCTTGCGGTTTACGATTTACCGTGCGGTATCGTCTAAAGGGTAGCATGAAGGCCAAAAAGAGAAACGATTTCTGAACATTATTAGCGGCGGGGCTATCGCTCTGGCGGGCTCTTATGGTATTAGAATGGAACGTGTTTCGTAGGGGCGAAGGTCTGAAAGATTAAAAACGGCGTAAATGAGCCTGCCGTCTATACATATAAGGAAAGGGGTAAGGAATGTTTGAACATGTTAATGCGTATGCCGGGGATCCAATACTGTCCCTGATGGAAGCGTTTTCTAAAGACGAGCGGCAGAATAAGGTCAATCTGAGCATCGGCCTTTACTATGATGAGCAGGGAAGGGTGCCGGTGCTGAGTTCCGTTGCCGAAGCCAGGGAGCGCCTGTTTAAGCAGCGGGATACGCCGCTGCTCTATCTGCCGATGGACGGCATGCCGGCCTATCAGGCCGTAACCCAACGCCTGCTGTTGGGAGAAGAGAGCGCAGCGCTTGAGGCGAAGCGCGTAGCGACAATCCAGACGCTGGGCGGCTCCGGCGCCTTGAAGGTTGGCGCTGACTTTCTTAAGGCCTATTTCCCCGATTCTCAGGTGTGGGTGAGCAACCCCACTTGGGATAACCACGTAGCGATTTTCGAGGGGGCAGGCATTAAGGTTAACCGCTATCCCTATTTTGACAGCAAGACCGGCGGCGTGGATTTTGAGCAAATGCTGGCGACGTTGGAAACGCTGCCGCCAAAAAGCATCGTTCTGCTGCATCCGTGCTGCCATAACCCGACCGGCGCCGATATTTCTCCCGCGCAGTGGGATCGCGTCATCGCCGTACTGGCCAACCGTGGCCTTATCGCCTTTATGGACATCGCCTATCAGGGATTTAGCAAAGGCCTGGACGAAGACGCCTACGCCATTCGCGCTGCGGCTGACGCCGGTATTCCTTGCCTGCTGTCTAACTCCTACTCTAAAAACTTCTCGCTTTACGGCGAGCGCTGCGGCGGGCTATCGGTATTCTGCGACAGCGCCGACGAGGCTGCCAGAGTTCAGGGGCAGCTCAAGGCAACGGTGCGCCGCAACTATTCCAGCCCGCCGATTAACGGGGCGCAGATCGTCGCTACCGTGCTGTCCGACCCGGAGCTGAAGGCCGTGTGGGTAGACGAAGTGGCGCAGATGCGTACCCGCATTTTGGCCATGCGCCAGCGAATGGTTGACGTGATGGCCGAAACGCTGCCGGGTCTGGATGCTTCTTATTTGGTGAAGCAGACCGGCATGTTCAGCTATACCGGCCTTTCGCCTGAACAGGTCGATCGTCTGAAAGAAGAGCACGCCATCTATCTGGTCAGAAACGGGCGTATGTGCCTGACGGGGCTTAATGGTCGTAACGTCGATCGCGTCGCGCAGGCGTTTGCCGCCGTTCTGGCGTAATTACTTTTCTTTTCTCTATCGGCGGCCCGGCAAATTTGTCGGGCCGTTTTATATAGGGCTTCATAAATGATAAAAATGAATTCAGGTGAAATTATATGTTGAGAGCACCTGACTGTTTTTTATTATAAATTATTAATGCTGACCATAAGGAGGTTAGATATATTTATACGGTTTTAATCTTCGTGCTGTTGTTATTTTGTGATTCAAATGTTTTTTTATCAACACATTTTAATACACTATGGAAAACATCCGTTTCTGAAAAATTGTGATGAATGTCACATTCATTTGATTTAATTTAATTCACAATAATAACAATTATTACTAATAATTATTGTTTTATATCAATTAATAACGAATTTTTATGGCCATGAGAATGAAAGGGAGATAGCCTATGTGATCCTTCTGGTGATTCCGTCAGGCACAAGGAAGTTAAAAATGATTTTATATGTAAAGTAGTTTTTATATGTCAAATATATCCATCTTCAATTCCCGCCTGTAAAAATCAATAGAAGTTAGATCTGTTATTTATAGCCCGACTGTCATATTCAATCATGGGCATTTTATTAATGAAAGAGAAGAGCTTTATTATGAAAATAAGGAAGTCCAGGCTTGCCTTTGGCATTATATTAGGGATCGTTATTGGCGTACTCGGATTTGGCGGCAGTTCTTATATGCTGCACAAAACGTCAGAAACCAGCTTCTGCCTCTCCTGCCACACCATGCAGGCGCCGTATGAGGAGTATCAGGGCTCCGTCCACTTCAAAAATCAGAAAGGCATTCGCGCCGAGTGTTCCGACTGTCATATTCCTCAAGCGCCTCTCGACTTCTTCGTCGCCAAGATGAAGGCCAGCAAAGACGTCTACCACCAGTTCGTCAGTAAAAAAATCGACACGCCGGAGCTTTATGAAGAGCATCGTTTGGCGATGGCCCAGACCGTTTGGGACCAGCTAAAGGCGAACGACTCCGCCACCTGCCGCTCCTGCCACACCTTTGATGCTATGGATCTTGCTTCGCAAAGTCAGGACGCGCAGAAGATGCACAATCTTGGTATCAAAGAGAGGCAGACCTGCATCGACTGCCACAAGGGCGTTGCTCACTTCCCACCGGAAATCAAAATGGACGATAAGGCGCTGGACGAAGTGATGAACGTCGCCAAGCAAACCGCTGCCGACGCCAGAGTGGTCTATCCAGCGACGCCCGTCAAAATGGGCGACCTGGCGACCGTATACCCGGCTACTGCGCTAAAGGTAATGAAGGCAAACGGTGCTACGCGTGAAGTGGAACTGAGGGGCTCCCAGATGAAGGGGGCAGAGCAGGTTATCTATCTGGAAAAAGGCCAGCGTCTGATCCTCGCAAGCTTAAGCGAAGCAGGGCAGGCGGCACTGAAGGTGCAGGGCGACTACGTTAAGGATGATTATGGCAACGAGTGGCGCCCGGTCAGCCTGGCGGGAACGATTATCGAGCCGGTATTGGCCGACAGAAAAGCGCTGTGGGGCTATGCGGAAAATCTGGACACCGTTTACTGCTCCGGCTGCCACGCCAAGATTTCATCTAAACACTATACCGTTAACGCCTGGCCTGCCGTAGCCAAAGGTATGGGGGACAGGACGGACATTACGCCACAGAATCTGGACATTTTGACCCGATACTTCCAGTACAACGCGAAGGACATGAAACAGTAAGAAAATCAGTAAGAAGTAAGACATGAAGTCATTATTAATAATAAAAGAGGATAACCTATGAACGTAACGCGTCGAGGTTTTATTAAGGGTGCAGGAGTAACGGCTGGGGCTATGGCGATATCCTCAGCAATCCCTCTTCCGGCATGGGCCGAGGCCCCTGCCGGAACCGTACTGACAGCCGCTCACTGGGGGGCAATGTACGTAGAGGTCAAAGACGGGAAGGCGGTTTCTTCCAAAGGCGCATTGGCGAAGACGATACCAAACAGCATGCAATCGACCGTGGTCGATCAGCTTTATACTAAAGCGCGCATCAAGTATCCGATGGTGCGCAAGGGCTTTATGGCGAACCCAACCACGCCGGACGGCAAGCGCGGCAGCGACGAGTTTGTCCGCGTCTCCTGGGATGAGGCGTATAAACTCATTCATGAGCAGCATATGCGTATTCGTAAGGCGTACGGCCCTGCGTCCATATATGCCGGTGCGCCAGGATGGCGTTCCAGCGGCGTACTCCACAAGGCGCAACCGTTGATGCAGCGCTATATGAGCCTGGCGGGCGGTTATTGTGGCTATATGGGAGACTATTCAACGGGCGCGGCGCAGGTCATTATGGCACACGTGGTGGGTTCCGTTGAGGTTTACGAACAGCAGACCTCTTATCCGCTGATCCTAGAGCATTCTCAGGTTGTGGTGCTGTGGGGCGTTAACCCGCTCAATACGCTGAAAGCGGCGTATTCGATTACCGATGAGCAGGGGCTGGAGTTTTTTAACCAGCTCAAAAGCTCGGGCAAGAAAGTGATCGCCATTGACCCGATGCGCTCTGAAACGATTGAATTTTTCGGTGATAACGCTCAGTGGATTGCGCCTCACGTCGGTACCGACGTAGCGATGATGCTGGGTATTGCCCATACGCTGGTCACCAAGTCGATGCACGATAAGGCGTTTCTGGATAAGTACACCACCGGTTACGACAAGTTCGAAGAGTACCTGTTGGGCAAAACCGACAAGACGCCGAAGACCGCGGCCTGGGCGGCTGAGATCTGCGGCGTGCCGGCCGAGCAGCTTGAGCTGCTGGCGGAAATTTTCAGCAAGAACCGCACTATGATCATGGGCGGTTGGGGTATTCAGCGCCAGCAGTACGGCGAACAGAAACATTGGATGCTGGTGACGCTGGCGGCGATGCTGGGCCAGATCGGTACTGAAGGCGGCGGTTTTGGCTTCTCCTTCCACTATGCGAATGGGGGCAATCCAACTCGCGTCGGCGGCGTGTTGCCGTCAATGTCCTCTTCTGTCGCGGCGGGGAGTGACTGGCCGGTGACTGAAGTCGTCGCGAGTTTTCCGGTAGCGCGTATCGTCGATGCGCTGGAAAAGCCAAATACAAAAATTCAGCATAACGGCCATGAAGTTACGCTTCCTGACATCAAGATGATTTGGTGGACCGGCGGCGCGAACTTTACCCACCATCAGGACACTAACCGTCTGATCAAGGCCTGGCAGAAGCCGGAGATGATCGTAATCTCTGAATGCTACTGGACGGCAGCGGCCAAGCATGCGGACATCGTGCTGCCGATCACCACCTCGTTTGAGCGCAACGACTTGACCATGAGCGGCGACTACAGTAACCAGCACCTGGTGCCGATGAAGCAGGTTGTTCCTCCGATGTACGAGTCGCGCAACGACTTTGACGTGTTTGCCGATATGACCGAGCTGCTCAAGGCTGGCGGCCGCAAGGTCTTTACCGAAGGCAAAGAGGAGATGGATTGGCTGAAAGAGTTCTATGACGCAGCGCAGAAGGGCGCACGCGCTCAACGCGTGGCGATGCCGATGTTCAGCCAGTTCTGGCAGGAAAACAAGCTGATTGAAATGCGCAAGAGCGACAAAAACGCAAAGTTCGTGCGCTACGCCGAGTTCCGCGCCGATCCGGTAATGAACCCGCTGGGGACGCCGAGCGGCAAGATAGAAATCTACTCCAAGACCATTGAAGGCTTCGGCTATAAGGACTGCCCGGCGCACCCGGCTTGGCTTGAACCTAAGGAATGGAAAGGCTCGGCAAAAGAGGGACAGCTGCAGCTTATTACTTCGCATCCGCCGCATCGTCTACACAGCCAGCTAAACTATGCGACGCTGCGAGAGCAGTATGCCGTAGCCGGTCGCGAACCTATCGTGATTAATGCTGACGATGCTAAAGCGCGTGGCATCGCTAACGGCGATCTGGTTCGTGCGTATAACGATCGCGGCCAAGTATTGGTCGGCGCGGTGGTTACCGACGGCATTAAGCCGGGCGTCGTTTGTATTCACGAAGGGGCCTGGCCCGATCTGGATCCGGCGACGGGAATTTGTAAGAACGGCGGCGCTAACGTGCTGACAGACGATATTCCATCCTCCCAACTGGCCAACAGCTGTTCTTGCAATACTTCGCTGGTTTCCGTTGAGAAATATACCGGCCCGGCGCTAGCGGTAACGGCGTTCGATCCTCCGAAAGGTGAACCAGTATCCGCTTGAGGTTTTAACCTGACGTAACGTCAAAGCCTTTTGGCATTTAGCCAAGAGGCTTTGTCTTATCTGATGGAACACCTTTACAGGCGTTGGTCAGCCACCGCATCCCATCCATTCTCGGTATGTTCAATATTTGCTCTTATGATTTATTTGTCATTAAAAATAAATTTATATTCACCATTTGCCATGATATAAACATAAAAATTCGCCGATGTGGAACATTCGTTACCATCGGCGAAAAAACAACAATAACGATACGGAGAATCAAGTAAGTGAAAATGCATAAGCTGGCGGTGGCGCCTTTGCTGTTGGGCCTGAGTTTTTCCTCTTTTGCCGCGCTGGAGGCCGAGCGCGTCAAGCAGGTGGTCGGCGACGCGTTCCCCGCCTATCTGGCCGATCATAAAACGATTACTGAAATTGAATCGCCTACCGGTAATCTGGAAGGCAGCAAAAAAATGGCCGAATGGGTGAAGGCGCAGTTTGAAGCGCTGGGTTATCAGGTCGAGTTTCGCCAGAACGAGCAGGGAACTCACGTTATCGCCAATATTAAGGGCAACGGCAAGCTGCGCGTGCTGCTTCTGGGGCATACGGATACCGTACAGCCGGTCGGCAGCCTGGCAAAGCAGCCCTACGGCTATGATGAGTCTACCGGGCTAGTGAAAGGGCCAGGGGCTGGGGACAGCAAGGCATCCGTTGCGCAGCTGCTTCACTTTGCCAAATCGCTCAAGCAGCTCGGCTTCACTAATTTTGCCGAGATGACCTTCTACTTTGACGCTGAAGAAGAAACCGGCTCCGCAACGGAAGACAAGATCCTCGAAGAGCTGGCCAAGCGCCACGACCTGACGCTGTCCGTCGACTCCTCTCCGACCGGATGGGGCATGAACACCCAGCGTAAGTGGGTGGTGAACTATGAAATCAACGTCGAAGGGCTGACGGGGCACGCGGGCAACAGCGCGCAGTCAAGCGCCAGCGCAACCGTTGAGCTGGCTAATCAGATTACCCGCATCATGAAGCTGGCGACGCCGCTGCCGGGAAACCCCGCTGATTACACCGCCGAGGCGCTGAAAAAGCGCGGCGTTGTCGACCATGGCCAGTTCCTGCCTGAGATTACTATCAACGTCGGCGTTATCAAAACGGGCAATACCAAGGTCAACGCCATTCCGAAAGATGCCTACGCCAAGCTGGATATCCGCGGCTTCAAGAGCGCGGATCGCGACAGAATCGACGCCGAACTTAAAAAGATTGCCGCGTCGCCGACCGTGAAGGGGGCGAAGGTAACGCTGGTTGGGCCGTCAAACTCCATGCCTGCAATGGAAAAAACGCCTCAGGCGGCCAAGCTTGCGGATATTTACAAGAGCATTGCCCACAAGCAGTACGGCGCCAACGTGGTTGAATGGGCGACCGGCGGCGTTTCTATCGGCAACTTTACCTCTCGCTACATTCCTACCATCGATGGTCTGGGCGTAGAGACCAGCAATGCGCACGATCTGGAAAACGAGCGTGCCGACGTGCGCACCTTCGTTCCCCGTACGGTGGTGATGATCATGACGCTGGATAAAGTCGTTGAAGAGGGCGTGATTGCTCCCGCCAAGTAGGGCATAGCTTTTCTGCCAACGTAAAAAAACCGCCTCTGCGAAAACGCAGGGGCGGTTTTTTATTTATTAGCTACTTGATGCGCATTACTCCGCGCGGTATACGGTCTTTCCACCCACGACGGTGCAAAGCACCTTCACGTTCTCGATGTCGGCCGCGGGAATTTGGAACACGTTGCGGTCAAGTACGATCATGTCGGCGAACTTGCCGGGTTCCAGAGAGCCGATAACGTCTTCTCGATGCTGAGCGTAGGCTGAGTCGATAGTCGCTGAACGTAAAACTTCGGTTACGGTCAGATTGCGATCGTTATCCAGACGCGGCGGCGTTACGCCGTTTACCGTACGGCCCTGACGGGTAGCGGCAACTTTCAGGTCGAACCACTCGTCCAGCGCGTCGATTGGCCAGTCGCTGCCGAAGGCGACGACCGCGCCGGCGTCAACAAATTTGGCGATGGGCTCCAGGTTTTCCATGCGCTTTTCTCCCAGCATCATGGTTTCCGCAGCGATAAGCTCCGTCGTCGGCGCAGCCCACTGGAAGGACAGGCAGGCGATAGCGCCAAGGCGGGCAAAGCGCTCAAAGTCTTTCTCGTGAACCAGCTCGTTGTGGGCCAAACCGGGACGGATGTCCTTACCGGGATGGGCCGCTCGCATCTTTTCAATAGCATCCAGGGCAATGGACACTGCGCCTTCGCCGACCGTATGAAGATGAGGATCAAAGCCTGCGGCTGCGATTTTCACCATCAGCTCGTCGAGGATCTCCGGCGTGAAGTAGAGATCGCCGTAGCGTTCGGTCTTTTGCCAGTTTGGTTCAGCTTCGGTTCCGAAGTTGATGGTGTAGGGCTCAAGCAGCGAGGCGGTCATGGTCGGCGGCTGAAGCACGCCGTCGACAAACATCTTGATGTTGCGCAGGCCAATGCCCGGCGCCGGCGTCCACTCGGCCTGATGGTAGCGGTTTGCGAAGGCTACGGCGTTATCCACCGCTTTACCGACCGCTTCAACGCTGTAGGCGTCGTCCGGCGTAATTTCTTTCGCCGCTTGGAAACGAACCGTCAGCTCGCCGGACTTTTGCAGTTCGCTGAAAGCGTCCAGTTGAAGGGGGGAAACGCGGGCGTCCATGACGGCGGTTACGCCCTGTTTGTTCAGCTCGCGCTGCACCATGGCGGCAACCTTGACGGCCTGAGCGGCGTTGAGAGACGGAATGCTGTCGGCGGCGCGCATGGCGGGCGCGTCTTCCAGAATGCCGTTAAGTTCGCCGTTTTCGTCTTTGCCGATTTTGCCGTCGCTTGGCTCCGGCGCGTTTTTATCGATGCCAAACAGCTCCAGCGCCCGGCTGTTTGCCAGCAGGGTGTGGCAGTCGTTGGAAAACAGAATAACGGGGCGTTTGGTGTTTAGGCGGTCCATGTCCGAACGGTACATGTTAACGCCCGCGGGCAGCATGCCCTGACGAAGCCAAGCGGTTACTTTCAGCCAGTCGTTTTCGCCTTCTAATACGTCTTTGTCCAGGTGCTGCTGCACGCGCTCAAGAATTTGTTCGATGGTGAGCGATTCATAGTTTAGGTGGCATCCGGAAAGCTGTTCACCGCCCCAGAAGGGATGCATATGGCCATCGATGATGCCCGGCATCATCATTCTTCCCTGTAAATCGATTTGCTCGGTATGTGAGCCGGCGAATTGACCCATCTCTTCGACGCTGCCACAGGCAAGCACTTTACCCGCTGCGATAGCGATAGCGTCGACAACGCGGTTTTGCGCGTCGGCAGTATAGATATAGCCATTATGATAAATGGCGTCGGCCACGGTTTTCGTCATTATCGAAAGTCCACTTATGTCAATGTTGATACCCACCGGCAGGGCGACAGGGCTACCGGCGTTTCCCGCGACAGGGCGGGTGTCTTAAATAGTAAAACGGGGGGAAACTGAATTCCCCCCGTTAGGCTTTACTGGCGTAACCGCAGGCGGATTAGCCGATAATCAGATCGACTTCTTCAGCGGAGATTGACGGCGGCGTCTTGCGGAAGCCGCGCGTAATAAACGTGAGATACGCCGTACCTATCGCTAGCCAGATAATTCCCACCGTCAGCGCTTCTTTATCAAGACTGGTCCAGAGCCACAGCGTGAGCAGTACGCCGATGGAAGGCAGCACCAGACAGGTAAACAGCTTTTTCACGCCGTGGCGCTCTTTGCTGTCGATGATAAAGTGCTTGATAACCGACAGGTTGACGAACGTGAAGGCGATAAGCGCGCCGAAGCTTATCATTGACGCAACCATGCCGAGCGACAGCACCAGAGAGAACAGCGAGACCAGGCCGACGAAGATAATCGACAGCACCGGCGTCTGCAGCTTCGGGTGTATATAGGCAAATACCGACTTGGGCAGTACGCCTTCGCGGCCCATGGCGTAAAAGATGCGTACGATGCTTGCCTGAGACGTCATGGCCGAAGCGAAAACGCCGATCACGTAAGCCATGATGAAGCTGAACGCCAGCATCGTTCCGCCTACGCGTTTCATCACCTCAATGCTGGCGGTGTCCGCGTTCGGAATGAAGTCCTGCCACGCCGGGTAGGTCAGGTGGGCGAAGTAGGAGATGACGATAAACAGCGCGCCGGCGATAAATACGGTGTACATAATCGCACGCGGCAGGGCGCGTTTGGCGTCCTTCGTCTCTTCGGCCATGGTTGAAATGGCGTCAAAGCCCAGGAAGGCGAGGCACAGCACCGCCGCACCGGCAAACAGGCCTGAGACCTGATCGGTCGCGAACAGAATCGGCCGCAGCAAAACTTCCGGATCGAAGGTGAATGAAGTCTTCACGCAAAGATATAAGAAGATGCCGATAAAGACGAGCTGCATAACGATGATCAGCATGTTCATCATCGTGACGAGTTTGATGCCGAGAATGTTCAGCATGGTCACGACGAAAATCGTACTGCAGATAATGACGCTCATCGGTATCGAGGGGAAAGCCTCGTGCATATAGATGCCGATAGCGATGTAGTTAATGATCGGCAAAAACAGGTAGTCGAGCAGCTGAGTCCAGCCGACCAGAAAGCCCAGATTGCCGCCAAAGGTCTTTTGTACGTAAGAGTAGGCTGAACCCGACAGTGGGAGCGCGCTGGTCATACGACAGTAGCTGAGTGCTGTGAACAGAACCGCAGCGAGCGTAATCACGTAAGCTACGGGCAGGTGGCCTTCGCTAAGTACGGTGACTTGTCCGTAGGTAGTAAAGATGCCGAGGGGAACCATATAGGCCAGTCCAAAGAATACCAGCGCGGGGGCTGTAAGTACTCTTTTCATTCGTACCGCGTTTTGTTGCATTATTTTCCAAGCCCTTCCCAAAAGCCCTATTCAATGTGGGTAAAGATGTTATTCATCAATATCCACACCTGAAATAATCAATTCCGCACTCATTTTCAGAGAACCTCCGAATTATCGGCGTCAATCGTTTACCGATAAGACATGCTTCAATGAAACGTCGGTGATAGCGATGCTATCTCCATCCGCTGGGGTGAGCGCAGGGGGCGTACCATATAGCACTTATTACGCTTTGGCAATCCTTCACAATGGCAAAAATTACCTCCGCTAGCGCAGGTTGCCTTCAGGCCAGGCGTAGCAAGGCTTTGCGCCGGATTCATTTTGTAAATAAATGTTGTTGTCTCAGAATAAAATATTGGACTAAGGCTTCTTTTTCTATGAAATATCTTTCTTGTAAAGCATCGCGCCAGATACGTATGAAGTACCTGGCGCGGCGGCTTTTTTGTTTGTTTACGCTTACGCTACGGCGTCACCGTTTGGCCGGTAGCGCGCCGTTGCGCCGCTTCCACCGGCTTATTTTCACTGATAATTTCAATGTCATGATGGCGATGATAGCCGTCGATCATTGAGTGAAAAGAGGTGGTCGGCGTATCGCCCGTCGTACAAAGATACAGGTGGCCCAGCATAAACATCAGGCCCGCTAGAGCCAGCACAAAGTGAAGCTTCAGCGCCCAAAATCCCATTCCCGCAGCCAGCCCTAAGGAGGGATACAGGCACAGAAAACCGGTTAGCAGCAGCGCGGGCACCAGAAGATACATTATGGCGACATAGGCCGCCTGTTGCAGAGGATTAAACTTATTTTCCTCATTGGATTCGAAAGGGTGGGGTTCTCCTTTCATGATGCCGAAAAGATAGAACCGGGTTTGTTTAACCGCACGGCCCACAAATCCTTTGAAGCGAACGATATAGTGGTGGCCGTTTCCGCCGTAGGCGTTGATTAGCACAAAACCTATCCAGCTTATTAATAGGAGGAAGCCGGCGATTTTATGTACCTGAACCAGCGTCGCCATGAGCTGATAGGGGCCTACCGCGAAGTGGTTAAGCAGGCCGCTGGCCAGCAGTACGACGAACAGCGCCGCGTTGCTCCAGTGCCAGGCCCTGACGCTGATGGGGTACAAATAGCTTTTATGCTGATGCCCAAGCCTGATTTTGGGGGCAAGCTTATAGCGTAAAAAGGCGTGAAGCCCCAACGCGGCCAGCATGCCGACTATCGCCAACGCGATTAAAATCAGCCAGGTAGGCCAATAGTCGGGCGTATACACCGTAACGTGGGAGGAGAGTTGAGACTGAAACTGCTCGGCGTTCCATGAGTGGCTCATCGTTTGCCTCCTTTTATAAAGAAACGATGCGGTAAATATGGGGCTTACCGACGTTTTTCAGCTGATGGACATAGTAGGTGCCGACGCGCAGCTGGCGCTGAACGTCTGCGCTTTCTTCTTCGCCGAAAAACAGCGCGTTTTTCGGGCAGATTCTGACGCAGACCGGCATAAATCCCTGACTCAGGCGCTTTTCACTGCAAAAGTCGCACTTATCGGCGACGTGCTTAACCGGATCGATATAGCGCACGTCGTAAGGGCAGGCCGAAACGCAGTAATCGCATCCTAAACACAGCGCCTTATTAATTTGTACGATGCCGTTTTCATCCCGATAGGAGGCGCCGGTCGGGCAGACGCTGATGCAGGGCGCATCGTCACACTGTTGGCAGGAGTGGCGAAAGTAGCGTTCTTCATTGTCGTTCTGCTCGGATTTGGGCAGAGGGATCATGCTAAGGCGCGAGTAGCCAGCGGTAACGTCGTTGGCCTTGGCGCAGGCGACGGCGCATTCATTGCATCCGATACAGCGGGTTTCATCGTGAATTAACGCGTAGCGCTTGCCCTTTTGAGTTATGGCGTTGGCGATCGCTCTTCCCGAACCTGCTATTAATACGGCGGATCCGACGGCCAGTAAAAAACGGCGGCGAGAGTGGCTCATGGCATTCTCCTTTTACCGGTTTTGGCGAGTTCCTGCGCTTGCTCTACGATCCTTGGCGGAAAAGGGGAGGCTGTAGGTATTGACGACAGAGGCTTAAATAGAAAAACGGGGGTCATTGTTTTTTCCTCTTAACACGATTCCAGTCTTTTTTAATTTTTATAAAATAGTGAAAAATAAAAATGACTACTCCATAAAGGAATAGAAAAATGCGTTATAGGGATAATTGTTATCCGCATTTCATATATTGGCTTTACTTGTTTTGGCACCTGTTTTTGGTATTAAAAGCCAGTTAGTACTTTAGAGTTATTTATAGCGACTTTGATTGATCTATCTCAATTTAACATTTGGTATGAAAAATAAACTTCATTCATCCAGGATGGGCGGATTTATTATTTGATGTGGAGCAATAAAGCGAAATAATGCGGTTTAAGCATTTTGCCTTTGCCGATACTATCTCAAAGACAATTTAATATATTAGATAAAGTGGTTAGTGTTATCGATTTTACTAAGATTTGGCCAGAATTGAACCTCGACTGGACCAAAATAATAATGAGATAAAAGATTCTATATCGATTTTTTTAATAAATACTTTTCTGTGAAGGAAGCGATAGATGAAGCACTCTGCGTATATCTGTGTCAGCAAAAAGCGTGTTAACTCCGGGAGAGCGCCGTCATGATACCGGAAACGGGCCACTTTTTCCTGGCGCTCTCTTTAGCCTTGGCGGCATTGCTTAGCGTTTACCCTCTCATCGGTGCCTATCGCCAACATCAACAGATAATGAATACGGCACGGCCTTTGAGCTATGCGCTGTTCGCATCAACGATGATTTCCTTCTTGTGCCTGGTTTATTCACTGATTAACAATGATTTTTCGGTGGTATACGTCGCTAACAACTCCAACAGTGAACTCCCGGTATATTACCGCATTGCCGCCGCCTGGGGGGCGCATGAAGGATCGCTGCTGCTTTGGGTCGTTCTGCTGTCGTCCTGGACGCTGGCCGTTGCGCTGTTCAGCCGCCGCATGCCGCTTGAGGCGGTTGCCAGGGTGCTTTCGGTGATGGGAATGATCAACGTTGGCTTTTTGCTGTTCGTGACGCTGACCTCTAACCCGTTTGAGCGTTTGCTGCCGTTTTTCCCTATCGACGGGCACGATCTGAATCCGCTGCTACAGGACGTCGGGTTGATTTTCCACCCGCCGCTGCTCTATATGGGATACGTCGGCTTTTCCGTCGCGTTTGCCTTCGCCATCGCTTCGCTGATGAGCGGGCGGCTCGACACCGCCTGGGCCAGATGGTCAAGGCCTTGGACGCTGGCCGCCTGGATATTCCTGACGTTGGGCATCGTGCTGGGGTCGTTTTGGGCCTATTACGAGCTTGGCTGGGGTGGATGGTGGTTCTGGGATCCGGTGGAAAACGCCTCGCTGATGCCGTGGATTTCAGGAACGGCGCTGCTGCACTCGTTGGCCGTCACCGAAAAGCGCGGAACCTTCAAGGCTTGGACGGTGCTGTTGGCGATTGTGTCGTTTTCGCTCTGCCTGCTGGGAACGTTTTTGGTGCGTTCGGGCATTCTGGTGTCGGTTCACGCCTTTGCCTCCGATCCGACGCGCGGCATGTTCATTCTGGGCTTTCTGGTGCTGGTTATCGGCGGCTCTCTGCTGCTGTACGCCTTTAAGGGCGGGCAGGTGAACAAGAGCCGAGTACGCTATGACCTGTTTTCCAGAGAGACGATGCTGCTGGCCAACAATATTCTGCTGACGGCCGCCATGCTGGTCGTACTGCTGGGAACGCTGCTGCCGCTGGTGCATAAGCAGCTGGGATTGGGCTCGATCTCTATCGGCGAGCCGTTTTTTAACACCATGTTTGTCTGGATTATGGCCCCGTTTGCGCTGCTGTTGGGCGTTGGCCCGCTGGTGCGCTGGCGCAGAGACTCTCTGTCACCGCTGACCAAGCGGCTGATGATTGGGGGGCTGCTAACCGTCGGCATCTCCTGGGGCCTTTTGCTGACCGAATCCCGCTTTTCGGTGATTGCGTTTATCGGGCTCATGATGGCGATATGGGTAGCCACGCTCAGCTGCTTTGCCTTTTACGAGCGCATTACCTATCGGCATTCGTTCTGGCAAGGCGCCCGCAGGCTGTCGGCCGGCCAGTGGGGTATGTTTCTTGCCCATATGGGACTTGCGGTAACGGTTATCGGCATTGCTTTCAGCCAAAACTACAGCATTGAAAGAGACGTGCGCATGAAGCCCGGAGACAGCGTGGCGCTGGAAGGATATAGCTTTAAGCTCGTCGACGTTAAGCTTATCGACGGCCCCAACTATACGGCGGACGTGGGTACGCTGGTCGTCACAAAAGGCGACGGTCAGGTTGCGACGCTGACGCCTGAAAAACGCTATTACGCAACGACTAAAATGGTGATGACGGAAGCGGCCATTGACGCCGGCATTGGCCGCGATCTTTACGGCGCGCTGGGAGAAAATCTGGGTGACGGGCAGTGGTCCGTTCGATTGTACTATAAGCCCTTTATGCGCTGGATTTGGTTTGGCGGCCTATTTATGGCATTGGGCGGCATTCTGTGCATGCTGGACGCCCGATATCGTCCCCTTAAGGCGGCAAAAAGAGAGGTAGTCGCATCATGACGTCACTGATATTGACCATCGTACTGGCGCTCTTGATAGGCGTTTTTGCCTTTGTCTGGCCCCTGTATCGTCGCAGTGAAAAAGCGCAATCATCGCTGGCGCGAGACGAACTGAACAAGCGCTTCTATCAGCAACGGCTGGACGAACTTGCCCGCGAAGAGGGGCAGGGTCTGGTTGCGGACGCTGCGCCGATGGTAGAGGAGCTGCAGTTCAACCTGTTGGAGGACGTGCCGCAGAAGGAGAAAAAGGCGGGGCCTTCCTCATCCTCGGCAAACCACCGGCTTATGCTGGCGCTTCCCGGCGTGGCGCTGCTGCTTGCGGTTTCTATCGGCGTTTATTGGCTAAACGGCAGCTATCAAAAGGTGGACGAATGGCGCCAGGGGGTGAACCAGCTTCCCGCGCTGCGTCAAACGCTGATTGAATCCGGCGTTGAGAGTATGGACAGGCAGCAGCTGGCGACGCTGGCCGTAGGGCTTCGCAGCGAGCTTGCGGAGCATCCTGAGCGGGTTGACGACTGGGTTATGTTGGGAAGACTGGGGCTGTATATGCGCGACATGACCACCGGCATAGAGGCGTTTGCCGAAGCCAGCCGCAGAGCGCCGGGAAACGTCGATATCCAATTGGGATATGCGGAGCTTCTGGTGCGCTCCGAAGAGCGTAATGACAATATACTCGCCAGCGAGGTACTGGTCGGCGTATTGAACAAGGATGGCGATAATATTCAGGCGCTTAGCCTGTTCGGCTATAACGCTTACGAACTGCAGGATTACGTGCAGGCTGTTCGCGCCTGGAAGCGTTTACTGCATCTGCTGCCGCCAAATGACAAACGCATCGCGGCGATAGAAGAGAGCATACGTCTGGCGCAGTCCGGTGGAAAAGCGCGCCCTTAACGCCGCATAGCGTGAGAAACATAAGGCCATTCGTGAATGCGAGTGGCTTTTTTCTGCCCGCGCATTATTGCTTGCCGACAAAGAATGGCGGCGTTTAAGCCGCCTAATGAAGCCGTAGCGCCTGAAAAATAGAAGCGCAGGACTGGGAGTCGGATTTCTCAAAAAAGCGCAGAAACGTACGCTAAAGGCCAAATGCGGGCAATGAAAAAAGGGCGCATTGCGCCCTTTGGATACAAGGATAGGAAATTAGCTCTTTCCTGGCGTAAAGTCCGTTTTAGGCATTTCTCCTCGTTCGAGGTCTTTCCCTGACTCCATCCATCCGAAAACGCCGTCCGGCATGGTGTATACGTGCGTATAGCCAAGCTTTTTCGTCTCTCGGGCTGCATCGGTGCTGGCGGTACAAAGCTTATTCATGCAGTAGAAAATAAGCGTTGCGTTCTTGTCCTTGGGGAGAAGGCTTTGCCACTTTTCCTGATTGATGTGGATAGCGCCGGGAACATGCCCCTGATTCCAGATTTCATCGGGATTAACGTCAAGAAAGTAGACGTTTTTTTGCCCGTGCATGGCTTCAGCCTGATTCAGCGTGATGTGCATCGGCGTGTATTCATCAAGAACGCGTTCGGGCGCTTCCATGCCGCCAGCGTAAGACAGTGGCGAGAGGGCGACCGCGCCAATGAGCGCCAGTGCGGGAATAAGCGTATGTCGAATTAACATAGAACGTCCTTACCGGTTGAATATACACGTCATACTTCAAGTTGCATGTGCGTTGGCTGCACTCGTTCACCCTAGTCACGTACTTATGTTCGCTCTTAGGGATTCTCGAGCTTGCCGCGTGATTCGTCCCTACGGGACTCACCCTTTCAGGGCCAGCGCAAGCGCTGTTCAAAACGCCGTAGGCGTTTTGTCCTGCAACTCGAATTATTTAGTGTATATGACGGCGCCCCTGCGGGCGCCGTTGACGTAGTTCAACGAGTGATGGCGCTGAATTACATTTTACCTTTATTTTTGCGGGCTTCGCCGCTCAGAATAGCCTGAGCCTGTTGAATATAGGCCTGGCCTTCCTCAATACGGCTCTTGGTGTAATGTGGGCCATGGACGCCCCACGAACCGTCTTTCTTGACCGCATTGGCAATTTCTCGAGCCTGCTTGGCAAACAGCTGAACTTGAACTTTTTCGTCCAGGCTCAGGCCGCTCTTAGGCAGCTTTTTGTCGATAAGCTTCAGTCCGTTTTCGATCTCGGCGTAGCCGGTTTTAACCGGGGTCTGCCACTCTACAACCTTGCCGTAGATGGTTTCCTGATCTTTGAACTGCAGCCTTTCAGACAGCACGGTCTGCACCGGACTGTGACAGCCGCCGCCTTCAGCAACGTCGATATCGCTGAAGCTGGTGCGTCCACAGGACCACATCAGGTCGATATAGCCTTTACCGTCCTGCTTGGCGATGGTCCAACCTTTGACGCTAGAATCACGCGGCTTTCCTTCCGGCGGGTTCAGCGTTTTCGCCTTTTCGTCTACGTTAATCTTCCAGATATGCGATTTACGAACGTTGTCGAAGCCGGCCATATCGGGGAACTGGATCGCCGCGAAGTTCTCGCAGCTGCCCATATTAGGCATGTGACAGGCGGTACAGTTGTTTTTGCTGTGGGTGTCCCCTTGAGCCATAAACTGCTTTTGCTGTTCGTGGCAGTCCGTACACTGCTTCTTCAGGTTGGTGCGGGTAAAGCCGGACTTCCAGTCGTTGGAAGTGACTTCATGCGGATCGTGACAGGTAGAACAACGCATCCCTTTTTCATAGTGGGCGGTGTTGAACATCTGCGAACCTTCCGTACCGCAAGCCGGACAGGCGGACTTGAAGTAAGAGTTGAACGGATTTTTAGGGTTCTTCTCGGCGTCTTTAGGGTCCCAGGCGAAACGCTGGTGGCAGCGTTCACAGTTAGAAGGCATCCCCGCGCCGCGCGCGCCGTAAAGGTGTGCGCCCGCACCGTGACACTCTTCACAGGCGATGCCTTTACTGATGGTATGCTTCCTAAGCTCTTCCGGCTTGCCGAGAGCGGCGAAGAATTCATTCGAATTCTTAAAGTCGAACTTGAAGGTATGGCACACTTCGCAATAGGAACTGGCGGGCTGGAACAGGAAGTTTTTCCGGTCGGACGCGCCGTAAGACGTCATGCCCCATACTTCAGAGCCTCGGATACCAAAGTCTTCCGGCTTGGTGGGGAAACCCGGTACGTAGCTTGCGATCTTCTTCACCATTTCTGGCGTTAAGGTCTCCGCCCAGCCGCGAGAGAACTGGTTTCCGCCGGCGACCAGCGTACCGGTGCCGTCTTTTAACAGTCCGTCTTTAATGTGGTAGGTTCCGCGAACAAGGTAGCTGTCAACAAAGCCGTATTTGGTACGCGGCGTACCGACGATAGCGAAGATAGCGTCGTGCGTAATCCCCTGTGGAAGAATAGAGGCTTTACTGCCGTACATGCCTTTATGGAAGTCCTTATCCGGCACTTCGTCCATCTCGCTTGGGAAGCGAATGGTCTTGGCGTGGCGCGAGCGCTCCCACTTTTCATACTGTGCCGGGTGACATTCTCCGCACTTCTCCGGACCAACAAACTTGTTGGGTAAATCCAGAAAGGATTCTGCGCCCAGGCGATAGGTGATGGAGGTCGGCCGCCCGTGTTTTTCCGCATAGGCTTTGCCGCCGCTAATCTCTACAAACTCTTCACCCCGGTCGCTAAGCTGGGGTTCGCCTACTATTCGGCCTGCGGCCTGATATTTGAAAACGGGATGGTTTTTAAGCAGATAATCCCAATAATCTTTTTCCTGAACTACGTATCCTTCCAGCGTGCGGGGAGGATACGGTTCAACCGGCGGTGTTGCCGCCTGTTGCGCCGGTGCTCCTGACGTAGCGGCGGGCGCGGCGGAGGGCTGCGCTTGCGCTACGGTGGGAGGCAACATTACTCCGAACGAGAGTAACAGCGCACAGGAAAGCGATCGTCGACGTATGCTCATTGTGGGCCCCTTGGTATAAGAATAAATGCATTGCTTCTTGGGTGCTGACACCCTTTGTCGGCTATTTTTATTAGCCAGCCCGCGCCGGGGAGGCGGCGGGGCTGAAAGTGATCCTTGCCTTAAAAATTAATCACAAAGAGGTATCACCGAAGCATAAGATAACCATAAAGACTGAGTGGTTTTTGATTTTAGTCATTAATTTTAAGGGGATAAGCCTGATGGAAAGCGTTTGTGGGGGAATGCCAAAACGCTTATTGTTTCTTTTATTTAACAATTAATTAATTTTCCATAAATCGGAAAAGGATTATTCAATTTTCATAAGATCTATTCCGTTATTAAATTCTGTTTATATGCGTGTGAGAAGATCATTTCAGAAGTTTTTTGATATATCTATATTTAAGGTAAATGTTATTTGTTTTTCTTGTATGCATGCTTTTTTCATTTTCATTACATATTCCACTTTCCTTTGGTTTTATATTTTTGTGATCTGTGTCATTAATTATTTTTACGGTTCTTTACGATTTCGAGATTAATTAAATATGCATTTAATATATTTATAATTAGATTTCTCGATTAAGCTTACCGGTGTAGCTAATATAAAGAAGTAAATGGAAACGTTCCTGTTAATTCTTTCTTAATTAAAAAACGAAGAAGGCGATTAATCAAAAAATCGCAAGGGGAAATAGGAACGTGTTGCGCGCTGACGCTAAGTGAGAGCGGGCCTTAACGCCGACTGTTCACCCGGTTTTTTTAGCGTTAAAATGGCGCTTTCTATCGAACATTAATGAGAACGGGGCTTATGGCTTACATTCCTAAAAACTATGCCAGGCTGGAGAGCGGCTATCGGGAGAAGGCGTTGAAGCTTTTTCCCTGGGTGTGCGGGCGGTGCGCGCGCGAATTTACCTATTCAAACCTGCGCGAACTGACGGTTCACCACATCGATCACGACCATTCCAATAATCCGGAAGACGGTAGCAACTGGGAAATGCTTTGCCTGTACTGCCACGACCATGAACACTCGAAGTATACGGAAGCGGAACAGTATGGTACGACGGTCGTTGCCGGCGAAGATGCACAGAAAGAGGTAGGCGAGGCGACCTATAGCCCCTTTGCAAACCTGAAGGATTTAATGAAGAAATAGCCTTTTTCCATATAGCGCGCCGCGCTGCCGCGGCGCGTTAGCTTTTCGCCTCGATCTTCTTTTTCAAGTATTCGTACGCCTCGGTGAACGCCGCTTCGTTTTTCATCATGCCTTTTTGAATCACGTGCTTGCCCTGCAAAGTGGTCACCGCCATAGCCTCATTAAACTGCGCGTTAACCCGCTCGATGCTGATGATATCCCGATAGGGGACCTCAATCGTTTTAGGAAACACGTGCCCCTTTGGATAGCTGACGGCACTATCGCCGAAGATCAGGCGGCAGCGTGAGGAAATAAAGCTGTTTGCCAGAGCGATAAGAGACATTATGGTGAGCAGAGCAAATATGGCCGTGGTTGCGGCCAGCAGCGTTTTGGTCTGTTCTACCGTGAGGGTCGCCGAACGGCCGACTTCCAGCCAGTTAGAGGTTTGGTCTATCTGCTGGTAGGAAAAGCCGGTAAACCAGCCAAAAAACAGGATGCCTAACAAAATCGCGCTGCGTTTAAGATGATAGGCGTATTTTACCTCGGTCACCGCTTTCCCCTCTTAAGCCGTTTGTGTGGGGATATGGTAGCAGAAGGCGAAGAGTGAGGATGTGTTTTATACGGCATAAACGCAAACCGCCCGGCGGGCGGCTTGCCGTAATAAACGCGTCGAGGAGGGATTAGCTGCGCGATATCTTCGCTGGCAGCGCCTGTCTTGCAGCAGAGCCGACCACCCAGTCGAGCAGGACGCCTTTTCCTTCTCGAGTCGGATCGGTGAGGCCGATGTCGTTAATATTGACGCCCTTAACGTCATCTGTGCGCGGTTCCTGCGGCCTATCTCCAACGGTATGGGCTCTGGCTCCGAGTTCTTTATGGCCGAATCCGTGCTCTATCGCCAGCGTTCCGGGGATAACCCCTTCCACGACGATGGCGGCAGCTCGCATTTCTCCGCCCGGCGTTGCAATGGTAAAGGCGTCGCCGGTAGAAATAGCAAATCGCTCGGCGTCCTGAGGGTGAATGTAAACCGGGTTGGCGCCCTTAACGCAGTTAAGAAGCGGGGATAGCTGAGAAACGCTGCTGTGGACGTTGGATTTAAAGCTGGTCAGCAGCAGCGGCCATTCGCCCTCAGGATAAACCTGTCGAAGCGGCGTGCCGTCGGCCGTCAGCGGCGGATACCAGGTAGGGCAGCCGACATAGCGTTTGCCTGACAGACTGTTTCTGCTGGTTGCCAGCGTTTCATTCCAAACGGCCAGCGGCTTTTTCCAGCGGTGTTTCATCCTATTTCCCTGATAGCGTTCCGAAGCGTTTTCAAAGCGGCCGCCGCGGGCAAGCACGTAGGCGACCTTGAGCAGCTCGTCGGGCGCCAACGTTTTTTCCATCGCGGGGAGTAAACGCTCAAGGCCGGACAGCTGAACGTCTTCCATGCTGGCGTTGGGCACGCCGCCGTCAATGAAGGCGAGATTGGCAGCCGCCATCAGATAGTAGTCTTCCGCGCTGTGAATATCGCGCCAGCTTCCTTCGGCGTCCTGTATTGCCTTTTCGCCAAAGCCGCCGAGCTTAAGCCGCTTGGCGATATCAATAATCACGTTCTCCATGTTGATAGGGCGATCGTCGGGCGTATGTGCATTCAGGCAGTTCACTACGGGCCAGCGGGCGGTGGTGGCTTTTGTCGGCACGCCGTGCCACGGCGCGGCCATGCCCCAGCTTTCGTAGGTTACGCTGTCAGGGATGAGATAGTCCGACAGCGCGCCGGTTTCGCTGATAAAGGGATCGATAGTGATAATGAGCGGCAGCTGCTGTGGGTCTTTAAGTTTTTCTTCCAACAGCGCGGCAATTCCCGGGATAGCGTACAGCGGATTGGCCATGTGGTTTATCCAGGCCTTTAGCCTATAGGGATAGCCGTCTATAGCCGCGCTTAGCTGTTCGGTCATCAGCGGCTGAGAGAACGGATACCATGGGGCGCGGGTGGGATAGGGGGATTGGCCCGCATCGACTCTGCGCCGGTATTCGCTGGTGTTCTCATACTTAAATCGGTTGCGGGAAATGAAAACGCCTTTAGGAACAACTTTGTTGGGAAACTGCGCAAAATTATATCTCGGCCCCTTTCCGCTGGTAGGGTAGCGCCCGGCCTTGGCCATCACGCCGCCTTTGACATTCAGATTGCCGATCAGCGCATTGAGCATCAGGATGGCATAGGCGGTATAAAAGCCGCTGCTGTGCATGGTGCCGCCGTGGGTATCGACGGCGGCCCGATCTCCGTGGCTGGTGAACCGGGTGGCCAGCTGGATAATCTCCTCAACGGGGATGGCGCACTCTCGGCTGTAGAAATTCAGGTCGTACTTCATCGCTTCTTCTTTTAACAGCTGGAGCGAGGACTTCACGTGAACCGTTCCCGACGGTGTCGCTATTTTCGTATCAACAAACAGCTGAGCGGGTGCAGGCTGCGTGCTTAGTGTGAGTTGCCCGCTCGCGTTGTCGATAACTAAAGGCACATCGTCGTCGGACAACGGTTCGCCGCCGTAGGGCATATTCATTTCAGACGCGCGCAGAAATGCGCCGCACCTTGGGTGCTGTTCGTCGCAGATAACTAAGTGAGTGGCGTTGCTCCAGTGGGCCGTATTGGCCACCGCCATGGCAGCTTCGCCGGGCTGAGATAAAAACAGGGCGTTGAAACGCTCATTTTCGATTATCCAGCGGATCATGCCCATCACCAGCGCCGCGTCGGAGCCGGGTCTTATCGGCAGCCAGCGGTTGTTGTCGCCGGCCGACAGGCTGGACGACGCGGGCAAAGAGGGAGACACAACGACGTATTCGAAGTCGGGACGGGTTCTGGCGCTGGCAAGCTGTCGTGCCTGGCGCTTGAACGGATTACCCGCCTGGGCCGGGGACATGCCGATAAACAGCGCGAACTTAACGTTTTCGATATCGGGCTTAACGTGAGTATAGTTATCCAAATCGTTCATCAACGCGCCCGACCCCGCACGGAATGAAAAGCCACAGTAGGCGCCGTGGTTACTGAAGTTGCGCGTGCCGAAGCCGTTAAACGTAAAGCGTTTAAGAATATCGTCGCGGCCCTCATCGCTGGCGTTGGTAACCAACAGCTGGTTGGCCTTCGGGCCGTACTCTGGGTTTTGAGCGTCCAGCGGCGTTTCAATATCGCGGATTGCCCGCAGGCCGTCGACGTGGCCTTCGCCGAACAGGTCTCCTCCTTCGATGATCTCATTTAAGAGTTGTTCATAGCTGATGGGGAGCCACTTGCCTTCTCCTCTTTTCCCTACTCGCTTCATCGGTTGAGTAATGCGATAAGGGCTGTTGCGCAGCGCTAGCATCGCATTGCCGCGGGCGCAGGCGGTGGAACGGCCGTCACCCGAGCCGGACTCCCCGGTCAGAGACAGATAGGCCCGTTTTATCGGCGTTTCAAACGGGAGCTGTTGCTCTTGAGAAAGAGGATGATAGGGGTTACCGGAAATGCGCAGTATCTCGTCCGTTCTGTTGTCGATTCTCACCCGGACGCCGCACAGCGTCCAGCAACCCAGGCACATTGACGGACTTACGCGCTGATTGGGATTGGCGATCAGGCGCTCCTTGTGCGTTATCTGGTATTCCGGCTCAAGCGAATTGCCGAAGTGCGCATGTTTAGGCTTTTCTCCAGAAGAGCCGGTAATGACGCCCTCCAGTATGTGTTTAGCCGTTTGCCCATAACCGGCGATAAACGCGGAGGTTCCACCGACGGCCAGCCCGGCTTTAAGAAGGTTGCGGCGATTCTTATTCATGGCGGTCACCTTGAACGGTTGAAACGTTGGATAAACGGGAGGGTGACGTATCGTTAGCGATGACGCCTGACGTTACGACGGCAAGCGCGAGCCAAAGTCCGGCCATACCGACAATGCCTAAAACGCCGGACGTTCCCCAGTCCAGGGCATAAGGGTAAAGACCGGCGTCGTAGCGAGGCACGCTTTGAACATTCAACAGCGTTACCCAGCGAACGAACCAGCAGGCCGCAATAGAAAGAAGGCCGAGCGCAGCGGCCCACCGGCGAGAAAGCGTAGAACGGCTAGCGGCAATGAAACAGGCGATAAGCAGCGCCATAACGCCCCCGATGCGCCAACGCCAAACGTTATGAATCATTAGATTCATTCCCTGACCGTTGATGAGCCAAAGCGGAAACAGCAGGCTGCTCAGTAGTGCAGAGATGGGGATCGCCCTGCGGATAAACGACGCATCGGACGCCGAAAAGCGGCTAAGGGTCGACAGCATCAACAGAGTCAAACCTGATGTTCCTAAAAAGGCGGTGACAAACCACAGCAGTGGGGATGCTGGCTGATGCCAAAGCGGGCGGCTGGCGACAGCGGCGACTTCTGCGCCGGTATAAAGCGCAACGCTGAGCCCTGAAATCACGGTAATCAAAGCAACGAGCGTTAAGGTGCGCGGCGACGTAGGCCATTTTCCCAGCGACAGGAGGGCGAGTCTGCGCATCCTTGAATTAGGGTGTTGTTCTAGGGCGCGTATTGACGGACGCAGGTAAAGCCAGGCGGTCAGTACCGCCAGTAAAGAAAACAACGGCAGTAAAACGGCGCCCCGCGACATCCACGAGCTGGGGGTCAGATGAGCGAAAAAGTGCCACGCCCGACCTGGCTGATGCAGTTCGGCCGTAAGGGCCAAAGGGCCGACGGCGGCAGAAATGGCTAATACCAGCGCCAGCGAGCTTCTTAACGCCGGTGAGGTTTGGCGATGACGCAGCAGGGACAGCGTAAACAGAATGGCTGCCCCGTAAGCTGACCCAATATAAAAAAAGTACTGAACGGCCCACGGTAGCCATGCGGTTTCCTGGGCGGGAACAAGGATTTCAGTGATTATCATAGCGTTTCCCCCTGGGGCGCATAGGCGACCGGGTTACCCTTTACGTGAGAGGTAAATTCCTCGCTCATGCCGATATAAAAAACGTGCGGCGCGGTTTTTTGCTCAGGCTTGAGCACTTTGATATCCGCCGCGTTTTCTTTCAAAAGCCGATTAATTTCGCTTTTGGGATCGTTTAGATCGCCAATTACCCTTGCGCCACCGACGCAGGTTTCCACGCAGGCGGGCAGCAGGCCCGCTTCCAAACGGTGCGCGCAGAAGGTGCACTTATCGGCGGTTAGCGTGCGTTCGTTAATAAAACGAGCATCGTAAGGGCAGGCCTGTACGCAGTAGGCGCAGCCCACGCAGCGCTGGTTGTCAACCATTACGATGCCGTCTGCACGCTGGTAGGTAGCCTGAACCGGGCAAACCGGTATACAGGGCGCATCGTTGCAGTGGTTGCACAGGCGCGGCAGCATAAAGGCTTTGACCTGGCCGGGGGTGATATCGGTTGGGGGGATCGAAACCTGATACTGTTTAACCGTTGTGCGAAACTGCCCCAGCGGCGCCTGATTTTCTATAGCGCAGCCGACGGTGCAGGCTTGGCAGCCTACGCACTTGCGCAGGTCAATCACCATTGCAAAGCGTTTGCCGCGTATTCCTTCTCTTGGTCCGCCAGAGGTCGAGGCCGCCCGCGCGGTCGGGATCAGCGCGGCGCCGGCGGTGATTAAGCCGAGGCCGGAAAGTAAATGGCGTCTGTTTTTATCCATAGCGAAATCCCGTTAACTGACAGTGAAAGTGTGTGATTCGATACGGGGCTATTGTTAACGTCGCAGGCTTTTTCCGACTATTGTGGTTTTCCACATGTATCGGGCTTTCTTGATCTACAACAAAGGAATCGAAGGGGATTTTTTCGCTCAGACGGATTAAAGCGGGTAACCTTAGGGGACTGCTCAACTGGAAAGGCCGTTTGGCGATCGATATGGGATAGCCATGTTTAAACAGATACAAAAGAGGATGATTTGGCTTGCGTTGGCGTTAGGTATCGCCGTTTCAAGCAGCGCAATGGCACAGCCGCATCCCGAAGCGGCGGATGAAACGATAGACATCGGCGTGCTGGCGACGCGCGGGGATCTCGCTGCGGTTGAGCGCTGGCGTCCGATGATGGCGTGGCTGTCACAGCGCGTTGGCAACGTTCGCTTTGAGTTGCATCCCTATACGCTTGAACAGATGGCTGACGCAGTTAAGTTGCAGAGCGTTGACTTTATTATCACCAACCCCGGGCAGTCGGTCCAATTGGGGCGGCAATATCCGTTTTCCTGGCTGGCTACGCTGCGAAGCCGTCAGCAGGGCGGAACGACCCACGCCATCGGCTCCGCCTTCGTTGTCAGACAGAATTCGCCTTACCGCCACCTCAGCGATATGAAGGGGCAAAAAATCGCCGCCGTGTCGGAAATGGCGTTCGGGGGCTACCTGACGCTAAAGCGAGAAATGCAGCAGGCGGGGAACGATCCCGCCCGCTTCTTTTCCTCTATTGAGTTTGACGGATTCCCGCTGGACGCCATTGTTTATCGACTGCGCGACGGTAAGATTGAAGGCGCTATTTTACCCGTTTGTCAGCTGGAGAACATGATCCGCGAAGGGCGCGTCGAGGTGAACGGCTTTCGAGTGCTGGACAATCAGGCACCGCTGGGATTCGCCTGTCAAACGTCAACCAGGCTTTATCCCAACTGGTCTTTTGCTAAAACGGGCAAGGTATCGGACGCCATGGCAAAGCGCGTTACCGCCGCTCTGCTGGCCTTGCCTGAGAATCATCCGGCTTCAGTCGCCGCTGACTCGCTGGGGTGGACGACGCCGGTTAGCCAGCTAACCATCGACCGGCTGTATCAGGATCTGGATATGCATCCTCTGCAAAATCCGTGGTGGAAAGAGGCGCTGGTCTGGCTGAAGGCTAATCAGCAGTGGGGCTGGTTGGCAATATTGCTCATTGTGGTGCTCAACGTTTACCACTTCCTGCTGGAGTACCGCTTTAATAAAAATCAGCGTCGCCTGCAGCAAACGCAAAACGAACTAAACGAAAAAATCGCTATGCTGGAACACGCGCAGCGGGTCGCCGTCGTCGGCGAACTTGGCGGCAGCATTGCGCACGAGCTTAGTCAGCCCTTGGCTGCAATCCAAAATTACAGTCAGGGGGGGCTGATGCGCATTGGTAAAGGGAAGCCTGCCGCCGAACTGCTGCCGGTGTTGGAGCAGATTCAGCATCAGGTTAGCCGCGCCAGCGATGTCGTTTTGCGCCTGAGAGGGCTGATTAACAAGCGCGCCAGCATGAAAGCGCCGAGCGATATGGCGGCAATTATTAACGACACGCTGCTGCTTTTAAGATATGAGTTGGACAAGCATCGCATATCGGTAACGTTTCATCGCGACGGCGAAGAGCGGCAGGTCTTTATCGACCCGGTAGGGTTTCAGCAGCTGATCCTTAATCTGATAAAAAACGGCATCGACGCCTGCCGTCAATACGGTCAATCTTCCGCGTTTATTACTGTCTACCTGCATTTTTCCTCTCGGGAAGCCACGGTCAAAATCGTTGATAGCGGAAGCGGTATGACGGCGGAGCCCGAGCTGCTGCAAAGCGCGTTTTATTCCACGAAAGACGAGGGGCTGGGGCTGGGATTGGCGATATGTAGAGACGTGGTGAAAAGCCATCATGGGCGGATGACCATGACTAACGTTCTGCCTCACGGCTGTGCCGTTGAGATTGTATTTCCTCTTACTGACGGGCCGGATTAACCGGTAGAGATATGGCAAATATTCATATTGTTGATGACGATGACTCCGTTCGCAGTTCGCTTGGATTCATGCTGGAGGGGTACGACTTTCAGGTTGCAGTTTACGCTAGCGGAGAGGATTTTCTAAGCCGCGTCGATCTTGAACAAGCGGGCTGCGTCATATTGGACAGCAGCATGCCGGGCCTGAGCGGCCAGCAGGTTCAGCGTATTTTGAATGAGAAAGAAAGCCCGCTGAGCGTTATTTATTTAACCGGGCAGGGCGACGTTCCCATGGCGGTGGATGCTTTTAAAAAGGGCGCCGTCGACTTTTTCCAAAAGCCGGTGGACGGCAACGCTCTTGCCGCAGCGCTTGAGAAAGCGCTGCTTTTGTCTGAACGGCATAAACGCATGTGGGAATATCGCCGATTGGTGAACCAGCTGACGGCGCGTGAGAAAGAGATGTTTTCTTTGATTACGCAGGGTTATAAAAACCAGCAGGTGGCCGATAAAATGAATATTGCCGTCAGAACGGTAGAAGTCCACCGGGCCAACCTGATGAAAAAGCTGAACGCCAAGACGGTCTCCGAGCTGGCGGTAGTTTATTCGATGTTAAACGAGAATGAGGTCATTTAAGCCCATTTAGTTACGCTGTCACTTAAATCCTCGTTGTTTTGACATGCGTTGAGCCGCATAGCTGCGGCTCATTCTTATAAACAAATGTTCTTGAAAGCGCACGCGACTACCAGCCGGTAATGCGCGTCCATACTTCCCGAGTTCCTTCCTTTTCGTCAATGGCCTGATACTGCAGGTGCATGGCGGTTGTCGCGCAGGCGTGGTTCGGCAGAATGCGCAGGCGGCTGCCGATAGGGAAACGCTCAAGTGCGCAAGGGCCGTCGGCGGGCAGCTCGATAAGGCCGTGCTCCTGATTGGCGGAATTTACTCGAACGCCGGGCAGGGGCGTACCGGACATATCGCACACCTGACCGTAAAGGTAGTCCTGCTTTTGCGAGGCCGTTCCGCGATCGCGGGAAAGGGCCATCCAGCCGGCGTCGATAAACAGCGTGTTGCGACGCTTATTGTGGCCGATAACGGTGGCGACAATGGAAATGGCGATGTCGTCCATGGCGCAGACGCCGACGTTATGCATAAAGAGGTCGAACAGAGTGAATACGCCCGCTCGAACCTCAGTGATGCCCGTCAGATCGTCGGCGAAGTGGGCGGTAGGCGTGGAGCCTACGCTGAGCGTTGGGCTGGCGATTCCCTGGCTTTGCAGCAGTTCGGCGGTTTGTAGCAGCGCGCCGCATTCCTGACGCGCCGCGGCGCGAATGCAGTCCGGCGTCGAGCAGGAGTAGGACTCTCCGGCATGGGTCAACAGCCCCTGAAAGCAGGCCCCCGCGCCGGACAGGCGGCGGGCGATATCAACAACCGCAGGGTCGGCAGCCGGCAGGCCGCCCCGATGTCCGTCGCAGTCAATTTCGATAAAGGCGCTGAACGTTACGCCGTGAGCAAGGCCGTACTCGGCGACCTCTGCGGCCTGCTCCAAGCTGTCCAACAAAATGTGCAGATTAACGCCTCTGCGTAAGAGCGCAGCGGCTCTTTCCAGCTTGTTGGCGGAAATGCCGACGGCGTACAGCAGGTTGTTATAGCCCGCATCGGCTAACGCCTCTGCCTCGGCCAGCGTTGAAACCGTAGCCGGCGCGCTGCGGGTTGGCAAAATAAGCGCGGTCGCTTCGAGAGAGCGGACCGTCTTCAGATGCGGGCGCAAAACGGCGCCCAGGCTCTCAATGCGCGTTTGTAGGCGGTGGACGTTAGCCTGAAGTTTGTTTTTATCAATAAGCAAAAAAGGCGTTTGAAGGCCGTCGGTCAGCTGGTCTGCGTTCATAGTTCCCCCTGTAAAAAGAGTTTGTAGTTTTTCATCATTCTCATAAGATGAAAATAAACGTTAAGTTAGTTATAGGTTAAGGTGAAACTTAATGATAAGCAGCGACGATCTGCGCTTTGTGCGGGAGTTGTCCTCACATCCGAGCCTGGCCTCTGCGGCAAGATACCTGGGCGTATCGGCTGCGTCCGTTACGCTTCGGGTGAAGGCGCTAGAAAAACGCTTGGGCGTTCAGCTTATTCAACGACCGGCGCGGGGGCTGCGTTTTAGTGAGGAAGGGCGGCTGCTGCTGGAGCGTGCAGGCAGAATACTGGACGACATGGATGAGCTTCAGGCATTGTTGGACGACCGTTCGCAGAAAGTGTGCGGCACGCTGCGCGTGCTGGCGCCCCTGGGCTTTGGCAACCGCTACGTGGCGCCCCTGCTGGGTGAATTTAGCTGTATGCATTCGGAGCTCCGCATTGAGCTTTCACTTTCCGACGCGCCGGACTGGTCGACGGCGCAGGATTGGGACATCGTTATCTATATCGGTGAGCTGAGAGACTCTTCGCTTAAGCGCGTTTTGCTTGCTAGAAACGCGCGCTACCTGTGCGCGTCGCCGGAATATATCGCCCGTATGGGCATGCCGCTTTCGCCGGACGATCTTCATCACCATCACTGTATTGCATTAAGAGAAAACAGCGAAGACGTTACGCAGTGGCGTTTTGCCGATCCCGCTACGGGAAACCGGGTAGCCAAACGCATTCACCCTCTGTTAGCGAGCAACGACGGGCAGGCGGTTAAACAATGGGGACTTTTGGGAAACGGCATCATCATGCGCTCCGAGTGGGACGTGGCGCCGCAGATAAAAGAGGGAACGCTGATAAGAGTGCTTGCAGATTATGCCTTGCCGGATGCGGACATCGTCGCGCTGGTGGCGGGGGAACAGCGGCGCAGTTCGCCTAAAGTCGACGGTTTCATCTCCCTGTTAAAAGAAAGGCTTTCCGATCGCCCATGGCGAAAATGACGCTGCCTGACGATAACGGGCGTTTAGGCATACGGTAAAAAAAAGCCCACGCGTAAAGCGAGGGCTATCACCTTGGTATAGCTGTCAATTTATTATTATAAACGCAGAGATAGAATTAACGCTGCTGAATTTAAAGTGTCACAGGTCCCGGTTAGCGACAAATTAATAATAGTGATGGATTGGCGTTTTCATTAAGCGAGGCTTAAGTGCAGTAGATAACAGGAAGAAACGCCTTTTCTTTAGCATCATGGCTCGCTATGCAACGTATATCCAGATGAATGTGAGGACGTTGCAGAAACGATATAGCAAATTTTTTTCATTGCCGATTCGGTTAGCCGGTTCACAAAAAAATTTCCGTAGAGTGAATATAGTTAAAAGGTATCTTTTTACATTTGAAATAGGGTCATGTATCAATAGAGGAGAGTGCGCTATGTACCGGTCTATTTTAGTCCCTGTGGATATTCTGGAAGAAGAACTTACCAACAACGCCATTAAGCACGCGGTTTATCTGGCGAAGCTGACGGGAGGCAAAATCCACCTGCTCCACGTTTTGCCTATTTCAACGGCCATTATTAACTCCTATGCGCTTGGATACCTGGAATTTAAGGACAAGGCGTCAATTAAGGCCGAAGAAGAGCTGAAAAAGCTGGCCGATTCGATAGACCTGCCCCGGGAGTCCGTCTCTTATTCTTTAGCCTTTGGTTCGCCAAGGGATGAGATAGCCGTTACCTGTTCAGAGGTTTCGGCTGACCTAATCGTCATTGGTTCAAGACGGCCGAACATCACGACTCACCTGTTAGGATCCAACGCTTCAGGCATCGTTCGTTACGCGACGACGTCGGTGTTGATTGTGAGATAGTTTCTGGGATAGAGAAATAAAGCCACTTCTGTGGCTTTATTTTTTAGTCTTTTCAACCCCTTCGCCGGGAATATCATAGAAGGCAGGCCTTGATAGCGCATTAACCAGCCGATTCAGGCGGGAAAATAGGTTTTGTATTGTCTTCATCACGCATTCCTCTCTATATCATGTGATGAAAATCACTTATTACAGTGTATGTTTCATTAATTAATTTATTAAACGTGATTTTAATCACGCGAATGCCGTCAGCAAAGTGGAGGCCGGGAAAAGCCTTTTTAGATGGCGTATAGAGAAATTAACGAAAGTGGATAAGAAAGCGTACAAAAGGAAGAGGGGTATTTCTACGTACAGAAAAAAACGCAATGAAAAATAGAGTTAATACGCTTACCGGTATTGACTAATTGGCGCCGTCAGATAATGATTCCACCTAATTTCTTTATTAATCAGGGATGAAGCTCATGTTTAAAAATACGCTTTTACTGTGCGCCGGGCTATTTATCAGCGGAGCGGCCTTTGCCGCCAACAGCGGCTATGTCGAGGCTTGCGCGGATATGCAGCAACAGGCGAACTCGAAAATTACGCGCAGCCAGGCCGTGAAAGTCTGTCAGTGTATTGAATCTCGCCATGAGAAAGACGTTGAAAAGATTCAGTCGATGGACAACCCAACCCAGGCGAAAGTCCAGAAAGTGATGACCGATACGGCTAATTACTGTATTAAAAAGGCGGGTATCTCCGCCAGCGGCAGTAAAGCGGGAAGCGCGTCGACCAATGGAAGCAGCCAGTCTGAAGGCAGCACTATGCCCAAAACGGGGTCAAAGGTTGGTGGAATTACTATCCGCGGCATACGTTAATCCGTTGAGCGGATTTCAGACGGAAAAAGAGACGCAGAGCAGTCGGAAGTCAACGGGTAAATAAAAAGTAAGAATCGAGAAAACAAAAAAGAGGGCGTGGATAAATCTACGCCCTCTTTGCGTAATAACCAATATGTTGGGCCGCTTAAGATTTCACCTCTGCGTCGACCGGCCTTGGTATCAGGCAAGAGCTCAGCAGGGCCAGAACGGTGATGCCCAAGCCAACCAGAATGCCGTTGAAATAGCCTTCAGGCGTTGAGCCTCCCGTCGGCGTCGTCATGATTTGAACGGCGGGCAGCAGGGCGAAGCTCAGGCCTGCGCCTAGGTTAAACGCGCCGGCGTTCATACCGGGTAGGAACCCAGGGTTATCCTTAGGCGACAGCACGATGCCGAGTCCGTTAAGCATAATGTTGGCAACGCCCGCGTAGCTAACGCCTATCAGCAAGACGGCGGCGATAAGCCAAGGCAGCGAGTTAAGCCCCATCAGCATCATCAAGCCTAGGGAAATAAGGCTGCCTATGAGTCCGAGGCGTAAAACGCGGTTATAGCCCAGCGTAGGCGCAAGTCGACCTGAGAAGGGGCCAACCAGCCAACCGATAAGCGCATAGGGCGTTAAGAATGCGAGCGCCGCGGTATCCGCGCCCATGCCGAAACCAACGGCCTGATTTTGGGCAAACGACATCACCAGCCCGTTAACAACGGCAAAAATACCGGTCATGGTCAGCGTAGTGGTCAGCAATAACGCCCAGGTGCTGCGCTGCTTCAAATAGTAGGTAGTGACCAGCGGCTGCGGGCTGCGCTTTTCTACCTGCCAGAACGCAATGAACATGGCGATAGAAAAGGCGGCTAAGCCGAATACCAGCGGCCAGTTTACAGCGGCCAGATTACCGGCCTGTCCGAGCGCAATCAGCATGGCCGCCAGAGACAGAACGAGCAGAATAACGCCCGGCCAGTCCATTTTGACGCCTTCGGAAGGTTTTGACTCCGGCGCCCACTTCATCACCATCAGAGTAGCTATCGCCGCAATGACGGTAATGGTCCAGAATACGGAGCGAAAGCCGAAGTTAGCGGCTAAAAGCCCGCCGGCAATGGCGTCGATTCCCGCGATGCCGCCGTTTACGGCGGTGACTATCCCCATCAGCGTGCCGTAGGTTTTTGCGTCGGAAATCTCGTGGCGCAGCATCAATAGACACAGGGGGACCACCGGTCCGGAAACGCCCTGTATAACGCGAGCGATATACAAAACGGTGATGTTGGGCGCCAGCGCGGCCAGTACGGTTCCTACTGTCATGATGGCGAGCATCCAGCTCAGCACCTTTTTACGCCCTTTGATATCGCTCAGGCGGGGTAAAAATAGAGAGAACAGCGCCGCCGCGGTAAAAAATGCGGTTTGCGACAGGGAGACGGCGGCTTCGTCGGTGTGCAGCTCTTCCGCGATAGTGACCAACACCGGGCCAAGCATGCTGGCGTTAAGCTGGAATGCCACACAGGCGGCCAGCAGTGCGGTCATCAGGACCGACGCGCTGACCTTTGTTCCTGAAGACGGGGCTGCGGTCATACGCGTACCTCTCCGATGCGCTTAAGCGCGTCGACTACCATGTCCCAGAACTTCTCGTGATCGAGCTTGACCGCAACCTGCGTGTGGCAGTCGGCCGGGGCCGGAGCGCGGAAGTCGGCCACCGTCATGCCGAGCGTCAGCGTACCTGTCAGCTCAATGTCGACCGGGACTTTCTGTACGGTCATCACTGAAGGGTCGATAACGTAGGCGACGGCGCACGGATCGTGAACCGGCGGGTAGTCGAAGCCCTGGGCGTCTTTGTACATTTTGCCAAAGAATTCCAGCAGCTCCAGTACAAACTTGGCGGGCTGGGTGCCGACGGCCGTAATCTTCTCTACGACGTCCGGCGTTGCCAGAGCCTGGTGGGTCAGGTCCAGGCCGACCATCGTCAGCGGCCACTTTTCGTTGAAAACAATGTGGGCGGCTTCGGGGTCGATCTTGATGTTGAATTCCGCAACGGCGCTCCAGTTACCCACGTGGTAACCGCCGCCCATCAGCACGATTTCTTTTACGCGTTCAACGATACGGGGTTCCATGCGCGCCGCCAGAGCGATGTTGGTCAGCCCGGCGGTGGGAACGATGGTTACCGTTTTGGGCGGGTGAGACATGATGGTGTCGATAATCAGATCTACCGCATGGCGCTCATCGAGAGAAAGCGTCGGTTCCGGCAGCACTGGGCCGTCCAGGCCGGAATCGCCGTGAATGTCCGGTGCGGTTTCTACCTGACGCACCAGAGGGCGCGCCGCGCCGGCGGCAAAGGGAACGCCGGTGATATTAGCAATGCGGGCGACCGCCAGCGCGTTGCGGGTGACTTTCTCCAGCGTCTGGTTGCCGACGACGGTAGTCACCGCTAACAGCTCGATGTCCGGATTGCCGTGGGCGAGAAGGAGAGCGATCGCATCGTCATGCCCGGGATCGCAGTCGAGAATAATCTTCTTGGTCATTTTTTACACTCCCTTTAAGTTAAGGATGAAAAAGGCCTATTGGCGAACGGTTTGAGACAGGCGGTGTAAAACCTGCTCATGAGACGGCATATTTGCAGCGCCTTCCCGCTCCACCGCCAAAGAGGCGAAGGCGCAGGCGTAGGTCGCCGCCCAGCGGATGCTTTGCCCAGAGGCAACGGCCGCCGTCAGCGCGCCGGTGAACGCGTCGCCGGCGCCGGTCGTGTCTACGGCGACGGCGGGAAACGCGGAAACTTCATAAAAGCGCTGATTCTCATAAATCAGCGCACCCTGGTTGCCCATGGTGATAATAACGGTCTTTACTCCCTTGCCGGCAATTTCTTGCGCCGCTTTCTTGGCGCTCTTCCAATCGGTGACTTCGATGCCTGAAAGCAGCGAGGCTTCCGTTTCGTTGGGCGTAATGATGTCGACCAGAGAAAGATGCGGCAAAATTTCATGAGAATAGGGCGCCGGATTCACGATGATGCTGACGCCTAAGGCGCTGGCAATCTTCATAGCGTTAAGCGTAGCGTCAAAGTTGTTTTCCAACTGGACCAGCAGCACGTGAGACTGCGCCAGCCGTTCGTGTATCGCAATAATTTCGCTCTCGGTTATCGTCTGATTGGCCCCTGAGTGTATGGCTATCATGTTTTCGCCGTTTTGCTGGGAAACGTAGATGATGGCGTTACCGGTAGGGACGCTCTCTGACTGATAAAGCGTAAAGGAGTGAATATCGGATGCGGAAAGGTGCTCATAGGCTAACTGACTGAAGCGGTCTTTACCGACCTTGCAGACAAAGTGCACGTCGGCGCCGGCCTTGCTGGCCGCCAGCGCCTGATTGGCGCCTTTCCCGCCCGGCCCTAGTGCGCTGTCGACGGCCATAATGGATTCACCGCCTTTGGGAAAGCGCTCAACCTTCGCCACGATGTCGACGTTAAACGATCCTAAAATGCAGACTTTTCCACCGGTCAACTGACCCGTGCGTTCAACGCGCGCCGCGCGGGGCTTTTTCCGGTTAATTTTTCTTAACAGCGTCTCGATGTTTACGCTGTCGGACGAGCCGATAAGGTCGGACTGGAACGATTTGCGGACGATCTGTGCGCCGCCGTGACAGCGCTGAACCAGCCCTTGATTCGCCAGAGCGTTGAGATCGTGACGGATGGTTTCTTTAGAAAGAGAAAACAGGGCTGCCAGTTGATTCACCGTAGCCCGCTCGTTTTTATCAAGAAAAGCCAGAATGTGGGTTCTTCTTTCTTCTAAGAACATCGCATCTCTCCCTTTTAGTATGGAGATCATAGTCAAGCATCGAATAGTAAAGAGTGATAACAGTCATATGACCGGAATAGAATCGGAATTAAACGGAAGTAAACGGAAAAAACAGGGATAAAAAGGAGGACAGAAAGAACGCAGCGCTGACGGACCGCAACGCCGCGTGCGTTAGGCGTTATTTTTCACCGGGATTGTAGGGAAGCTTTCCCAATCGATAGGGGTTAGAGCGGAAAAATTCAACGCGCTCTTTAAAATAGTCTAACTGCGCCTTCGGGATGATGGCCTCGATGTCCCGGTAGTTGAACGGCATCCCGTAGCGTTCTTTATAGGCAATGCCTGATGCGTGCAGGTCGATGTCGACCTTTTCGCGATCTTCAGCGTTGAGATCGGCAAGGTTGTGGGTCATGGTGGTTCCTCCGTTTTGAACGCAGTATATAACAACGCAAAGGTGATTTCATTGCGTGGATTATCAGCCAGCTATTGCAAGGGGGAAACAGGAAGCGTGTTTAATAACCAAGGTGATAATCAGATTAATAGAAAAATACTGGAGGAAAAAAAACATTTTTTGTGCACGGTACTTCACCAATTTAAAGAAGAATATCGCAGGAAACGATCGAATGAGAAAGAAAATGTGGGAATATTATTTTATCAATATAGATAAATATTGTTTTCTATAAAATAGAATCAATGGTTTTAATTTTTATCGGCTATCCATTCATGACTGTTTTTATTTTTCAATATGCAGTGTACTAAAATGCAGGTGAGCAGTTTTTTTTCTTTATTTTTTATTGGTGAGGGCTATAGTTTTAAGGTTTTTATACAGTCTTTATATAAATATTAAATAGCATTTGAAGTGTTTTCGCTCTAAGCTTTATTGCATGTTCGTTTTTTATTTTATCATATATTTCATATTGTTAATTAATTTTGGTGGAAAATTACATCATTGTAAGTAAATTTTTAGATATTGGCTTAGTCCTTGTAAGGAAAATAATCGGTTAATATATGGGCATGTGATACCTTAATGTCTTTTTTAAAGTTATTAGATCATATGTTTTTTGTTCGTAGTTAATAAGTTTTATACACATATTGGCTTTGGTTTCTTATTAGCTAGCCAATATTTAAATTTTATGTACATAGGGATTGGAAGTGATGAAGAGGAATAGGTTTAATCAATCACATTTTAGAATGAAACCGCTGTCGTTATCTCTGTTATTAGCATTGCCTATGGGGATTGTAGAGGCAGCAACTCCAACATCAATAAATGTGACGTCAGATGCTGACTTAAAAGATTTTCCGTCGCTTGCGGTACAACCTGGCGGAGAAGTGGTAAAAAATGGTCAGTCATTTATTCTTGCCAATAGTGTAGATGGGCAGCCGGAGGATTCAGGAGATGTTATTGATAGCGAAGGTATAGTCAAAAATGTCACCATTACGGCAAATGATGCCTATATTTTGACTGCATATGGTGGTGGAACGATCACCTTAGGTAGCCTTGGCGAGCCGAACTCAATGAAGATAACGGGTGACACTGTAGCCGGTATAAATGTTAACTCGGACGTTAATAATGCATCTGGTAATACCTATACCCGAAGTGCCGTACATCTTATAAATTCGGATTTTAAGCTTGAGATCGAGGCATCTGGTATTGGGACTAATACCGGAATTAATGTTGAGAAAAGCGGTCATTTTATCATCGATAATACAATGGAGATTGTCAGTAGTGGTAATCGCGGCCTCAGTCATTATATTTCGGTAAAAGAAGGGAGTTCAGCAAAGTTTGGTGCGTTGAATATGTCGGTGACTGCCGGGAAGGGCGTTATCGTTCAGGACAGTGGGACGACGGTAGAGATTGGGAATGGCTCACTGAACAGCTTAATTACTATTGATTCCGGTGCCGATCTTGGGATTTTTGTCTCTGGGGGAACGCTTAAAGCGAACAGACTGACTTTAGATATGAATACGTCAAAGTCAAGTACAGGCGTCGATATTGGCGCGCTGCAAATATTATCAGGCACGGCTGATTTTACTAATTCAACAATAAACTTATCCAGTAGTGATTCTAAAGCAGTACTGTTAACTGCTAATGGTGTAAGTAATGGTGGTGCTCTGAATTTTAGTTCGTCTGTGATAGATGGAAGTGGCAGTGGTAAGGTCGGGGTACTGTTGACCGAGGGCACATGGAGCGCTGCGTTTGATAACAGTACGGTAACGGCGGAAAAGGCCTTTAGCGTTGTAGAAGGCAGTGTGAAAAATGCAGAGCTAACGTTAGATGTTAAAAACAACAGCACTATAAATGGTGCGATTGATGGGGGGACGCTATCAAACGCAAATATTCTCAAAGCCAACCTAACCAACTCCACGCTTAACGGCCAGGCGAACGGCAACGTTGCGCTTAGCCTGACGGACAGTACCTGGAATGATGTCGGCGCCGGCTCGTCCATTTCCAGCCTGGCGTTAAATAACGGTACCGTTAAGTTTGCCTCGCAGAGTAATCCTACTAACCCGGCTGCGTATAGCCCATTGACCGTACAGCGACTGACGGGGAACGGTAGTTTTTACATGAGCCTGTTGGCGGATGCCGGCGTGTCAAAAAATGGCGATTTGCTGCGGGTTACGGACAGCGCATCCGGCACCCATACGCTGTATATCACGATGGTTGACGATGGCGTAGTGCAAACTGATTCCGGCGAATACGAGGTTGTTGACATTCAGGGGAATCAGGCTGCCGGGTTAGTTAAGTTTTTACTGCCTAAAACCTCTCAAGGCACAACGGGTTTTGTCAGCGCAGACGCGTTCGAATATTACCTGCACGAAGGCCAGGAAAGCGGTAGCGATCTTAACAACTGGTATCTGCGCGCTGAACTACCGGTAGAACCGGAGCCATCGCCATCACCGACGCCAGCGTCAGATAAACCCTATCGCGAAGCCGTGCCGAATTACATCGTAGCACCCTATATGAACATGTATTACAACTACAGAACAGTAGGCAAACTACATGAACGTCAGGGCGATACGCTAAAAGATCCTATGCAGCACGGAGCCGCATGGGCGCGTATGGAAGGGGAAAGCACCTCTTTTAACGCGGGGCGGTTTGGCTATGATACCAACTACTGGTTTGCGCAGTTCGGCAAGGATCTGTATCAGAAGCAGCTTGATAACGGCACGTTGGTTTACGGCGGCGTAATGGTTACCCTCGGTAGCCAAAATACGGACAGCCAGGACGACGTTCGTCGTTTAACTGGGCGTGACGTAGACGCCGGTTCAGTGCGTTCTGATGCTTACTCTGTAGGTGGCTATTATACGCGTTTTGCGCAGGATGGGAGCTACGCAGACTTTGTCGGCCAGTTCACTTATTACCATAACGTCTATGAAAGCGATGTGCGCGCGAAGCAAAATGCGTACGGCGCGCTGGTATCAGCTGAAGTAGGAAAACCTTTTGAGTTAGGGCGTAGCTGGTATGTTGAACCGCAGGGGCAGTTGGCTTACCAATACTATTGGTCCGAAGACTTTGACGATGACATTTCTTCGGTCGATGGCGTGAATAAGAACTGGCTGTTGGGACGTGCAGGGACTCGCGTTTACCATGAGTCCGGCAGGGCATTTAAGCCTTACCTGACGGCTGATGTACTGCATAATTTTACTGACGCGCCGAAAGTGACCGTGGGCACTACCGACGTCAGAGCGGATGATTTAGCGCAGGACTGGTGGCAGGTGGGCGCAGGCTTCACCTACTCAGCAACAAATAACACTTCTTTCTATGGCGAAGGCAAATATATCAAGGGATTTAGTAACGATATAGAAGGTAGCGTGTTCCAGGTTGGCGTAAAAGGGCGGTTCTAATCCTATCGATATAAGAGAAATATAGTCCCATAGACGTCCGCTGCTATGCAGGCTGCCTGAGATATACCGGCAGTCTGCGTTCAGCGGGCGTTTTTTTATCGGCTGTTTTTGACGTTACATATTCTTTATGTTTGCTAGTGAGCTACGGCTCACGAGTCAAATATCTCGGCGCTATAAAGCGCTTGCCAATCGGCCTTTGGGCGTGCTCCACTTGCATTATCAGTAAGTGAACGATAAGGCTATAGTCATTGGATGTTTCTATAGTCGTGCGTAACCATATCAGTAATAGGTAAATAGAAGTGGACTCTGAAGACCTTTTTCGCATTGCAATCATCATCGGTTGTCTGGTTTTAGCCGCCAGAGGGACCCGTTTTCACGTGCGCTATTTTTTGATAGCCATCGCCGCCATTGCCGGCCTGACGCTGTTTATCGACTTTTTCGGTCTGGCATAGGCCCGGCATAGGCGCGTTTACTCGGTAACGTAAGGCTATAAACGTAAGGTTATAAAGGGACTTACCGCTTGAAAGCGTCGCATTATCTACTCATACTGGGGCATACGCTTTTTTGTCAGTACAATCATTTAAGAGGCATACCACATGGCTGAAGAGACGATTTTCAGTAAAATCATTCGCCGGGAAATTCCGGCCGACATCGTGTATCAGGACGAACTGGTCACCGCGTTTCGCGACATCTCTCCCCAAGCGCCTACCCATATTCTCATTATTCCCAACGTGCTGATCCCGACGGTTAACGACGTCAAAACAGAACACGAGGTGGCGCTTGGCCGCATGCTGGTTGTCGCCGCCAAGATTGCCGAGCAGGAAGGCATTTCAGAAGACGGCTATCGCCTCATCGTTAACTGTAATCGTCACGGCGGTCAGGAGGTTTATCATCTCCATATGCATCTGGTCGGCGGTCAGGCGCTGGGGCCGATGCTGGCGCGCTAAAGGAGCTGGTATGAAAAAGACGCATTGGTTTTTTCTGGGCGCTGCGATGCTGGCGCTGGCTGGCTGCCAGGTTAACCAGCCGCAAAATAAAGCGCCGGTAGTGGTCGTTCCGCCCGCTCCGCCGCCTTACGAGCCGCCGCCAACTCCGCCGACTCTGCCGCCGCCGGAGACCGCGATTAACTGGGCTGCGAGCGTAGAGCCGCTGGTGGCTAAAATGGTCAGCACCCCGGGGATAGAAAGCGAGAAGGGGATTTTGCTGCTCGAGCAGATGAAAAACAACACCAGCGGGCGGCTGGCGGCGTCCGTAGCGACCGACGCGCTGAAAGACTCCCTGCAGTCCACCGCGCGGTTTGATTTAGTGCCGGACGACAAGCTGCAGGCCGCTCGCCAGGCGTTGGGCATTCAGGGCGACGATAGCCTGATTTCTCGCAGTAAAGCGATGAGCCTGGCTCGCTATCTGGGCGCAAAGTACATCGTTTACGCCTCGGCGAGCGGTAGCCCTAGCGCGCCGGAAATCACTATTCAACTGATGCAAACCTCAACCGGCGAAATTATCTGGTCCGGTCAGGGTAACGCGCAGCGTTAGCCGTACTAAAACAAACGACGGAGGCCCGAACTTCATCGGGCCTTTTTCTTAACGGACGTTTGTTTCGCACAGATTTGCCAAAAGCGCTATTTCGTTATTTTCATACCCCAATTAGAATGAACGGCGTTTTCTACGTACGGTTTGTACAGCGCGCTAATCAATACGATCGCAGATAAGAGAGGTAAACGTGGGCCCGGTAATGTTGGACGTCGTCGGTTATGAACTGGATGCGCAAGAGCGTGAAATTCTGCAGCACCCGTCGGTGGGGGGCGTTATCTTTTTTGCCCGCAACTTTCACGATCCGGCCCAGTTGGCCGAGCTGGTTCGCCAAATAAGAGCTGTGTCGAAAAGCCGCCTTCTGCTGGCCGTCGATCAGGAAGGTGGTCGCGTACAGCGTTTTCGCGAAGGGTTCACGCGCCTGCCTGCCGCCCAGTCGTTCGCCGCGCTGCTGGACAATGATGAGGCCGAAGTCGCCGCCAGAGACGCGGGATGGTTGATGGCTGCCGAGCTGGTAAGTCTGGATATCGACGTCAGCTTTGCGCCGGTGCTGGACGTCGGCCACGTGAGCGCCGCCATTGGCGAACGTTCCTTTCACAGCGATCCGCAGGTGGTTGCCGTTATGGCGTCCCAGTTTATTCAGGGAATGAACGAGGCGGGCATGCGGGCGACGGGGAAACATTTTCCAGGGCACGGCGCGGTCTCTGCCGATTCTCATAAAGAGACGCCGGTGGACCCACGTCCTTATCAGACGCTGTATGAGAACGACATGGCCGTATTTCGTCGCCTGTTCAGCGCTGGCCTGCTGGACGCCGTTATGCCGGCGCACGTGATTTATCCCGACGTTGACGACCGTCCCGCCAGCTGTTCTTCCCATTGGCTGAAAACAATTTTGCGCTCGCAGCTAGGCTTTGGCGGCGCCATTTTCTCTGACGATCTTTCAATGGAAGGCGCTGCCATTATGGGCGGCTATGCCGAGCGCGGCCAGGCGGCGCTGGACGCAGGATGCGACATGATTCTGGTATGCAACAACCGCGACGGCGCCGTTGAGGTGCTGGACGGGCTGCCGCAGGGAATGCACCCGGAGCGCGTAACTCACCTGCTGCACGGTGCGAGAATATCGCGCAAAGAGCTTTTGGCAAGCGAACGCTACAGGCACATTAGTAAAAGCCTGACCGAGCTTAGCGAACGCTGGGATCTGCACAAACAGCAGCTGGCAAGATAAAAGGGTTGAATAAAAACCGGCTTTTTGGGCAAGATAGCAATCAGGTACAAAAACAGCAGAGTGAGGCTTAGATGATTATTTATTTGCACGGCTTTGATTCAACCAGCCCGGGAAATCATGAAAAGATCTTACAGCTGCAGTTTATCGATCCCGACGTGCGCTTTATCAGCTACAGCACGCTGCATCCGCGCCACGATATGCAACACTTGCTCAAAGAGACCGATAAAGCGATACAGCAGTCTGACGATCCGAACCCGCTGATTTGCGGCGTAGGCCTTGGCGGCTTTTGGGCTGAGAGGATTGGGTTTCTTTGCGGTATTCGCCAAACGATATTCAATCCAAACCTGTTTCCGCATGAAAACATGCCGGGGAAAATCGACCGCCCGGAGGAGTATCTGGACATTATCACCAAGTGCGTCGAAGATTTTCGCGTTAAGAATCGCGACAACTGCTTGGTGATCCTTTCGCGTCTTGATGAAGCGCTGGACAGCCAGCGCAGCGCCCAGCAGCTTTCTCCCTACTATCCTATCCTGTGGGATGAAAAGCAGGGCCACAAGTTTAAAGAGATATCCCCCCATCTGCAGAAAATTAAAGCGTTTAAGCTTCGCTGATACTTCACGTGAAGACGACAAAGCCCCGCCGGGCTAAGCCTGGCGGGGCTTTGTCTTTCTGGTAACGACGAATTCCGGCGTCTATAATTTATTTCAATGCGTGTTTATTTTATCAAAATTGATTCAAATCATTTTTAATGTAACCAAATTGTCAAATATGATAATCTGCCGCCATTAGTGTGATGGCGGTCACGTGCCAGGCGTATTTATGCCGGCGCATTGCGCCATGACCAACCGAAATTGATGGCTTATTGAGGTGGAAATCAACGTGCAAAGCGAAAAGAAAAAAATAGTGATTGTCGGGGGCGGCGCCGGAGGGCTGGAGCTGGCGACGCGTCTGGGTAAGAAACTGGGGTGTAAAGGCAAAGCGGAAATCACGCTGGTGGACAGAAACCAAAGCCACCTGTGGAAGCCGCTGCTGCACGAAGTGGCGACCGGCGCGCTGGACGACGGCGTTGACGCCCTGAGCTATTTGGCCCACGCCAGAAATAATGCGTTTCACTTCCAGCTGGGAACGCTTATCGGCATTGAACGCGAGGCCAAGCGGATACGCCTGGCGCGAATCAACACGGAGCAGGGCGAAGAACTGGTGCCCGAACGCGAGATCCCCTACGACATTCTGGTGATGGCGCTGGGCAGCGTGTCCAACGACTTTGGCACGCCGGGCGTGAAAGAAAACTGCATTTATCTCGATAACCCTAAACAGGCGCAGCTGTTTCACAACCGCATGCTGGATCTGTTTTTGAAGTTCTCCGCGCATTCGGGCGAGCGGGAGCGGGTGAACATCGCCATCGTCGGCGGCGGTGCGACCGGCGTGGAGCTGTCGGCGGAGCTGCATAACGCGGTGAAACAGCTACACAGCTATGGCTATAAGGGGTTAGACAACAGCGCGTTAAACGTCACGCTGGTTGAGGCCGGCGAGCGCATTTTGCCCGCACTGCCGGTTCGCATCTCTTCAGCGGCGCATCAGGAGCTGATTAATCTCGGCGTCAACGTGATGACGCAAACCATGGTCACCAGCGCGGACGCAAACGGGCTGCACACGAAGGGCGGCGAATTTATTCAGGCGGATTTGATGGTATGGGCGGCAGGCATCAAGGCGCCGGACTTTATGAAAGAGCTGGGCGGTTTGGAAACCAATCGTATCAACCAACTGGTGGTTGAGCCTACCTTACAAACGACGCGAGATCCGTCTATTTTCGCTATCGGCGACTGCGCAAGCCTTATGCAGGAAAGCGGCGTTCCCGTACCGCCGAGAGCGCAGGCCGCTCATCAAATGGCGACGCTCTGCTACCAGAACGTGCTGGCCGTGCTGAATGGGCAGGCGTTGAAGAACTACCGCTATACCGACCGCGGTTCGCTGGTATCTTTGTCTAAATACAGCACCGTCGGCAGCCTGATGGGCAACCTGACGAGTGGCTCAATGATGATTGAAGGGCGGCTGGCGAGGCTTGCCTACATTTCGCTGTACCGGATGCATCAGGTCGCGCTGTTTGGCTATGTGAAAACCGGACTGATTATGCTGGTGGGCAGCATTAACCGCATTATTCGACCCAGGCTCAAGCTGCACTAGACAGCGCTTTCCGGGCGGCCGTTCGGGCCGCCCAACGTACCTTCTTATTGTTCCATTAGCTTCAGCTTTGCGACCACCGGCACGTGATCGCTGGTTGCCGGCCAGTCAACGCCTTGCCACTGCGCTTTCTGATTCGGAACGACCAGCGATTCGACGGACCACCGCTGCCCGCGGAAGGTGAAGATGTGGTCTAAGTCAAACGCCGGGTTGGCCGCCGGCCAAGATCGCATGTCTTTATCTTTTTGCAGAACGGGCGTCCACTGATTCTGCAGCTCGTTGATAACGGCGCTGCCGCTAACGTCGTTAAAGTCTCCGGCCAGGATTTTGATGCGGGAAGCGATTTCAGAGAAGGAAGAATCCGTACTGCCGCTGACGATGTTTTGAATTTCTCGGATCTGCTGCTGGCGCAGCATTGGATCCGCCTGCCAGTCCAGGTGCGTAGTCATAAACAGCACAGGCTCGTCCAGCCCCGGTTTTTTAACCTGAACGATCAGCAAAACGCGCTGCTCGGTATCGCCGGAAGGCAGAGGGAAGACCTGCTGCTTTTCGATAGGATAGCGAGACAAAATGGCGACGCCGTACTGTCCGCCTTCAAAATCAATCGCCCGGCCAAAGGCGCCGTGCATACCGGTCATTTTCGCCAGTTCGCCGAGCTGATCGACTTTCCCACTGCGCTGCGTGTTGACGTCGACTTCATTGAGCGCAATAAGATCGACGTTCAGGCTTTTTATCGCCTGCGCCACCTGGGTAAGGTTTGAAACCCGCCCGGCGGCCATATTGTAAGTGGCAACCGTCATTGTCGGTGCCTGAGCCGCGGTGAAGACTTTATTCGGCGTACCGCCTTTTTCTGGCGTCAGCACTTTTGTTTCTGCATTAACGCCAAAGCTGCACAGCGCCGCCAGTAGGAGCAAGGGGAGCTTCTTTTTCATTTTTGATTAGCCTCTTTTCGAGTAGAGGCTACAGGTATACTTAATACTCAAGGATAAAAAAGTGCCGGACGTCACAAACAATATGCTGCGTTTATAAAAATTTTTTATAAAAAATGCCTTTCAGGTAGGGGGGACTCTGATGAGGATAATCGGTTTTTTCCTAAAGAAAAAAATGGTGGCGAGGTCGGAAACACGCCCGCCGGGGAAACCGGCAGGCGGTGGAGTTAGCCGATGCGGTGCTGTTCAAACTGCTCCAACAGCTCGCTGACAAAGGTCAGGCGCTTGGGGCGAGCGCTCAGGTCGAGATTAAACCTGAGCTTGCTGGGGCCATCGAGCTTATAGCGCTGCGGCTGTTTTTGCAGCAGGCCGATAAGGAAGGTCGGATCGACGTGGTTGCTGTCGCTGAATTCGACGAACCCGCCTTTTTCATGCCCTTCGATGCGCCGAATTCCCAGACGCTTCGCCCGTAACCGCATGGCCGCCGTTTGCAGCAGGTTGCGGGCCGCATCCGGGAGCAGGCCAAAGCGGTCGATAAGCTCCACCTTCAGCTCGTCCAGCTCTTCGTCGGACGCAGCGCTGGCGATGCGCTTATAGAATGACAGGCGAGTGTTTACGTCCGGCATATAGTCATCCGGCAGCAGCGCGGGAACGCGCAGCTCGAGGTCGGTCTGGCTGGCGGTCAAGTCCTCCAGCGACGGCTCTCGACCCGCCTTCAGCGCATCGACGGCGCTTTCTAAAAGCTCCATATAGAGCGAGAAGCCGATAGAGGCGATTTGACCGCTCTGATCTTCGCCCAGCAGCTCGCCCGCGCCGCGGATTTCCAAATCGTGGGTTGCTAGCGCAAATCCGGCGCCGAGATCTTCCAGCGAAGCAACGGCCTCCAGGCGCTTCACGGCATCCGGCGTCATGGCTTTTGGATGAGGCGTTAGCAGGTAGGCGTAGGCCTGGTGATGCGAACGACCTACGCGGCCACGCAGCTGGTGCAGCTGCGCGAGGCCGAAGCGATCGGCACGCTCCATGATGATGGTGTTGGCGTTGGGAATGTCGATGCCGGTTTCAATAATCGTGGTGCAGACCAGCACGTTAAAGCGCTGGTGGTGGAAGTCGGACATCACGCGCTCAAGGTCGCGTTCGTGCATCTGGCCGTGGCCGATGGCGACACGCGCTTCGGGAACCAGCTGCGACAGGCGTTCCGCCGCTTTGTTAATGGTCGCGACGTCGTTATAAAGGTAGTAGACCTGCCCGCCGCGCAGCACTTCGCGCAGAATGGCTTCGCGAATAATCAGGTCGTCGTACTCGCGAACGAAGGTTTTCACCGCCAGCCGGCGGGCCGGTGGCGTAGCGATAATCGACAGATCGCGCATGCCGCTCATGGCCATGTTCAGCGTACGCGGAATAGGGGTCGCGGTCAGCGTCAGGATGTCTACGTCGGCGCGCATGGCTTTGATGCGCTCCTTTTGGCGAACGCCGAAGCGGTGCTCTTCATCGACGATTAAAAGCCCGAGATCCTTCCAGCGGATGTCGCTTTGTAAAAGCTTATGGGTACCGATAAGAATATCGACCTTGCCTTCGCTGGCGTCCTGCAAAATGGCCTGCTGCTCTTTGGCGCTGCGAAAGCGCGACATGACTTCGATGCGTACCGGCCAGTTGGCGAAGCGGTCGCGGAAGTTGTCATAGTGCTGCTGGGCGAGCAGGGTGGTTGGCACCAGCAGGGCGACCTGTTTGTTGTTTATGGCGGCCAGAAACGCGGCCCGCATCGCGACTTCGGTCTTGCCAAAGCCGACGTCGCCGCAGACCAGTCTGTCCATGGCTGACTTGGCGCACATATCCCCCAGCACTGCGCCGATGGCGTTTTGCTGATCCGGCGTAGGGGAATAGGGGAAGGATTCGCAAAACAGCTGGTACTGCTCTTTGTCCTGCTTGAAGGCGAAGCCGGGCTTTGCCTCTCGCTGCGCGTAAATATCCAACAGCTCCGCCGCGACGTCGCGCACCTTCTCCGCCGCCTTTTGGCGCGCCCGGCTCCAGGCGTCGCCCCCCAGCTTGTGCAGCGGTGCGTTTTCCTCTGCGCCGCCGGAATAGCGGCTGATTAAGTGCAGCGAAGAAACGGGGACGTACAGCTTGTCTTCCCCTGCGTAGGTTAGAATCAGGTATTCCGCCTTGATGCCGCCGGCTTCGAGCGTTGTCAGCCCCGCATAGCGGCCGACGCCGTGCTCAAGGTGAACGACGGGCTGGCCTGGGCGCAGTTCCGCCAGGTTGCGGATAAGGGTGTCGGTATTGATCGCGCGGCGGCTGTCCTGGCGGCGAGGAGTTACCCGTTCGCCGAGCAGGTCGCTTTCGCAGATAACGGCAAGCCTGCCTTCGACGTCTAAAAATCCGTGCTCACAGGCGCCTATCATCAGGTAGTGGCCCGGCTTATCGGCCTGCTGCAGCGCGTCTATCGAGCGAGGCTTGAGCTTGATGCGGGCCAGCAGCTCCGTAAGCGTTTCGCGCCGGCCTTCGCTTTCGACGGAGAAGACGATGCTGCCGTCAAAGCTTTCGGTAAAGCGCCGCAGGTTGTCTAACGGAGACTTGCTCTGATGCTGAACGGAGAGGTCCGGCAGGGGGCGATAGTCCAGATTGATGCTGCCGGCCTTCTCTGTGACGTCGTCACTTTTTAACCGCATTTGGGGCCAGGCCTTCAGCTCGCCAAACAGCCTGTCGGTCGGCAGCCAGAGGGCGTCTGGCGGTAGAAGCGGGCGCATTGGGTCAATGCGGCGGCTTTCAAAGCGCTGGTTTGCATCCTGCCAGAAGCGTTCGGCGGCGCTTTCGATATCACCCAGCGTCACCAATAGCGTATTGGCGGGCAGGTAGCTGAACAGGGTTGGCAGCGGTTGGCTGAAGAACAGCGGCTGCCAGTACTCGATACCGGACGGCCAAACGCCTTTGCTGACCTGCTGATAAACGTGTTCCGGATCGCGCCTTACCTCAAAGGTCTCTCGCCACTGGCTTCTGAAAAGCTCGATGGCCGCCTTGTCCGTTGGGAATTCGTGCGCGGGCAGCAGGTTAATGGCGTCGACTTCCGTAAGCGTGCGCTGGGTATCAACGTCAAACAGCCGGATGCTGTCAATTTCGTCGTCAAAAAAGTCCAGCCGGTAGGGAACGTCGCTCCCCATCGGAAACAGGTCGAGCAGCGCGCCGCGAGTGGCGAATTCGCCGTGTTCCAACACCTGGTCGACGGCGCGATAGCCCGCCTGTTCTAACTGAGTGCGCAGGCCGTCTCTGGATAAGCGATCGCCTTTCTTTGTCACCAGCGCGTGGCCCATCAGGAAAGAATGGGGGCACACCTTCTGCATCAGGGTGTTGACCGGCAGAATAGTGGCGCCGTTTTGCATCTGCGGCAGTTGATAGAGGCTTAGCAGCCGCGATGAGACAATCTCCTGATGGGGAGAGAAGCTGTCGTAGGGCAGCGTTTCCCAGTCCGGCAGCGCAGTGACCGGCTTTTGGGTAAACTGCTTGAGCTCATCGTTTATGCGCAGCGCCAGCTGCATGTCGGCGGCAACGAGCAGTACCGGGCCTGGATGGCGGTCGATAATTTCGGCGCAAACGAGCGCGGAAGAGGAGCCGTATAAATGGCCGATTTGCCTGACGTCTGTGGCGCGCACGGGCAGAGTAAAGCGGTGTTGAGAAGGCATACTGTCATCAAGTCTCTTTATCAAACTGGCAGATTGGGCGGACAAATAGCGTCCGCTGGGCGCGGCGATTTGCCGCTATCCCATTCTGTCGGGTCTTACGTTTTCTTCGCCCCATTCTTTGTTTCAAACGTCATTTCAAAACGGTCAGGCGAGGATTTGGTACATATAGTAATCCAACCCTAAAGGCTTGTCTGAAAAAATAGCGGCCTGCCATCGGCGGGATTATCAGCCTACCGCGCCTAAGGTATAGAAAACGGGGATTTTTCCAGCGGCATAACGATGATAAACTTACCGTCGCCGTCGGATACCGAATGCAAAAACGACATCGAATAGCCGGACGAAAGGCCGATGTCTCTAATTGGTCGCGCCGCTTGCCAAGCTTTGCGCAAGCGTCGATAAACTGAGTCACATACCTTAATGTATCAACCCGTTGCGTTATTTATAGGTCTGCGCTACATGCGCGGGCGAGCGTCAGACCGATTCAGCCAGTTCGTTTCCTGGCTTTCCACCATAGGCATTACGCTTGGGGTTATGGCGCTAGTGACCGTGCTGTCGGTCATGAACGGCCTCGAACAGGAGCTTGAAAAAAGCATTCTCGGCCTGATGCCGCAGGCGCTGGTGACGACGCCTCAGGGCAGCCTGAATCCCCAAACCGTTCCCGCGACCAGTCTGAAAACGCTGACCGGCGTAACGCGCGTTGAGCCGCTGACCACCGGCGACGTCGTGATGCAGAGCGCTAAAGGCATCGCCGTCGGCGTCATGCTCGGCATAACCAAAGAGGATAACGACCCGCTGGCGGGCGACGTTTACAGCACCAGCGTATCCGCGCTGGAGCCCGGCAGCTACAGAGTGATTCTGGGCGAGAAGCTGGCGGAAAAGCTTGGCGTACGTCTGGGCGATCGGGTGCGCCTGATGGTCACCGGCGCCAGCCAGTTTACGCCAATGGGCCGCATTCCCAGCCAGCGCCTGTTTACCGTGATCGGCACCTTCGCCGCCGGCAGCGAAGTTGACGGCACTCAACTGCTGGTGAACCAGCAGGACGCTTCGCGCCTGATGCGCTATCCGACCGGCAACGTCAGCGGATGGCGCCTGTACCTGACGCGCCCGCTCGATATTGACCGCGTAAGCCAGCAGCCGCTTCCCGAAGGGCTGGTGATGAAGGACTGGCGGGAGCGCAAAGGCGAATTGTTCCAGGCCGTACGGATGGAAAAAAACATGATGGGCCTGCTCATCGGGCTGATTATCGCCGTCGCGGCGTTCAACATTATTACTTCGCTTAGCCTGATGGTGATGGAGAAAGAGGGCGAAGTGGCGATTCTACAAACCCAGGGGCTTAAGCGTCGCCAAATAATGAGTATTTTTATGGTGCAGGGCGCTACCAGCGGCATCATCGGCTCGCTGCTGGGAACCGGCCTGGGCCTGCTTCTTTCCAATAAGCTTAATGCCATAATGTCGTTCTTCGGCATGTCGCTCGGCGGCGCGAAGCTGCCGGTGCTTATTGACTACTCTCAAGTCATTACTATCGCGCTGTTCTCTATGGGGCTGGCGCTGCTTTCCACTCTTTACCCATCATGGCGGGCCGCCGCCGTTCAACCAGCAGAGGCGTTACGCTATGAGTGATTCTTTATTGTTGCAATGTGTAGACCTTTGCAAAACCTATCAGGAAGGCAAGCTTAAGACGGACGTGCTTAAAAGCGTCAACTTTTCCATGCGTCCGGGCGAGCTGATGGCGATTGTCGGCAGCTCGGGTTCCGGTAAGAGTACGCTGCTGCACCTGCTGGGCGGGTTGGATGCGCCAACCTACGGCGACGTGATTTTCAACGGCCGCTCGCTCAGCCGTATGAGCGCTTCCGAAAAGGCCGAGCTGCGCAATACTCAGTTGGGCTTTATTTATCAGTTTCATCACCTGCTGCCGGACTTCACCGCGTTGGAGAACGCCGCAATGCCCCTTTTAATCGGCAGCAAAAAGCCGTCTCAGGCGTTGGAACAGGCGCGCGCCATGCTGGCGGCGGTAGGATTGGAGAAGCGGGCAGCCCACCGGCCGTCTGAGCTTTCCGGCGGCGAACGCCAGCGGGTGGCGATCGCTCGCGCGCTGGTGAATAACCCGGCTCTGGTGCTGGCGGACGAACCGACGGGCAACCTGGACAGAAACACGGCCGACAGCATTTTTGAGCTGCTGGGCAACCTTAACCGCCAACAGGGTACGGCGTTTCTGGTGGTGACGCACGATCTGGAACTGGCGCGGCGCCTCGACAGGCAGCTTGAGATGCGCGACGGCGTGTTGAGCCAGCGGGCCAGCGTGCTGGAGGTTGAGTAATGTCGGCGCTGCCTCTTTCGCTAACCATCGCCCTGCGGTTTATTCGCGGACGGCGTCGAAGCGGCATGGTGTCGCTCATCTCCGTTATTTCGACGATAGGCATTGCGCTGGGCGTCGCGGTGCTGATTATCGGCCTGTCCGCCATGAACGGCTTTGAGCGCGAGCTGAAAAACCGCGTACTGGCGGTGGTTCCTCACGGTGAAGTTGAGCCGGAGCAACCGTTTAACGACTGGCCTGCGGCCCAAGAGCGTATGTCTCACGCGCCCGGCGTGGCCGCCGTTGCGCCGTACGTGCTGTTTACCGGGCTGGTAGAGAGCGGCACACAGCTTAAGGCCATACAGATCCGGGGCGTCGAGCCGAAGGATGAAGAGCGCTTAAGCGCTTTGCCGCAGTTCGTGCTGAATGACGCCTGGAAGTCCTTTAAAGCCGGCGAGCAGCAGCTGATTTTAGGCAAGGGCATTGCCGACTCGCTAAACGTGAAGCAGGGCGACTGGGTAACGGTGATGATCCCCAACAATGACGGCAGCGGCGACGAGCTAAAAATAGGCCAGCCTAAGCGCATTCGCCTGCACGTTACCGGCATTTTGCAGCTTAGCGGCATGCTGGATCACAGCTACGGCATGGTGCCGCTCGGCGATGCGCAGCAGTATTTGGATATGGGTGACAGCGTCACGGGGATTGCCTTTAAGGCCGACAACGTGTTTGCCGCCAACGTCGTGGCGAAATCGGCTGCGGAAGCGAGCGGGAAGTATGCCTACTATCGCAGCTGGATTGCCTCTTACGGCTATATGTACCGCGATATCCAGCTGGTGCGCAGCGTGATGTATCTGGCGATGATTTTGGTCATCGGCGTCGCCTGCTTTAATATCGTCTCAACGCTGATTATGGCGGTAAAAGACAAGAGTTCGGACATTGCGGTGCTGCGTACGCTGGGGGCGAAAGATCGTCTTATTCGCGCCGTGTTTATTTGGTACGGCCTGCTGGCGGGGCTGGTGGGCAGCCTGTGCGGCGTGGCGTTTGGCGTGCTGGTATCGCTTCAGTTGACCGCCATCATCAAGAAAGTTGAAGTGCTGGTCGGGCACCAGTTTCTTTCCGGCGGCGTTTACTTTATTGACTTCCTGCCGTCAGAACTTCATCCGCAGGACATTATTATCGTACTGGCAACCGCCATTGCGCTGAGCCTATTGGCCAGCTGGTATCCGGCCCGCAGGGCCAGCCGCATCGATCCGGCACGGGTATTGAGCGGCCAGTAAAACGATAAGACGAGGAGGTACACCATGTATTACGGTTTTGACATGGGCGGTACGAAAATCGAGTTTGGCGCTTTTGACGCACAGCGTAACCGGCTGATACAAAAGCGAGTTCCCACCCCGCGCGATGACTACCAGGCGCTGCTGGATGTCTTTACGAGCCTGACGCTGGAAGCCGACTCCGAACTGGGCCTTGTCGGCTCCGTTGGCATCGGCATTCCCGGTATGCCGGATGGCGAGACTGGCGCGCTGTTTACCGCCAACGTTCCGGCTGCGATGGGAAAGCCGCTGGCAAAGGATTTGTCGACCCGTATCGGGCGACCGGTCAAGGTTGAGAACGATGCAAACTGCTTTGCGCTGTCGGAAGCCTGGGATGACGCGATGGTCGACTACCCGAGCGTGCTGGGGATTATCCTTGGCACCGGCGTCGGCGGCGGGCTGATTATTAACGGCAGGCCGTTCTCCGGCCGTAACCATATCGTCGGCGAGTTTGGCCACCTTCGCCTTCCCGTTGACGCATTGGAGCTGTTGGGCAGAGACATTCCCCGCGTTCACTGCGGCTGTGGCCACGACGGCTGTATAGAAAACTATATTTCCGGGCGCGGATTTGAATGGCTTTATCAGCACTTTTATCAGGAACCGCTGACGGCACAGGCGATTATCGAACGCTACAGGGCTAAGGACGCACGCGCACAGGAACACGTAGCGCGCTTTATCGACGTGTTGGCGGTGTGCCTGGCGAACGTGTTTACCGTGCTCGATCCGCATGCGGTCGTGTTGGGAGGCGGGCTGTCCAATTTTGATGAGATGTATTTGCTGCTGCCGGAGCGCATTCGCCCCCATTTGCTGAGCGTGGCCCGCGTGCCGCCGATTGAGAAAGCGCGCTGGGGCGATTCCGGCGGCGTTCGCGGCGCGGCCTTTCTTAATCTCGGCGTTTAAGACAGAATAGAGGGCCGTTATGCCCTTCAGGATGAAAAGGAGTTTTGCGCCATGCGCATTCACCGACGTTTGCATCACCGTAAGATGAAGCGTGCCAGCCATAGGCTTCGGCGCATGCGCTACTATTCCGGCCGGATTTACGCGGAGTGCAGTGAAATGAAGGCCAGCATTTATCCTTCCGTTGTCGTTCTTACCGGTGCGGGCATTTCCGCCGAGTCCGGCATTCGCACCTTTCGCGCCTCTGACGGCCTTTGGGAAGAGCACCGCATTGAGGACGTCGCAACGCCGGAAGGCTATGAGGCTAACCCCGAGCTGGTGCAGGCGTTTTACAACGCCCGCCGCCGCCAGCTGCTTAGCCCAAACATCGCACCCAATGAGGCCCATAAGGCGCTGGCGAAGCTGGAGAACCTGCTGGGCAGCAAGTTTCTTTTAGTCACGCAAAACGTAGACAACCTTCACGAGCGGGCGGGTAATCTGCGGGTTGTCCATATGCACGGCGAATTGCTGAAGGTGCGCTGCACGTGCTCTGAGAAAGTGTTTGACTGGAAGGGCGACCTTTCCGTTGACGACCGCTGCGACTGCTGTACGCCGCCGCAGCCGATGCGTCCTCACATCGTTTGGTTTGGCGAAATGCCGCTGGAGATGGGGCAGATTAGCAAGGCGCTGGCCGAGGCGGACTATTTTATCGCCATCGGCACGTCGGGCCACGTTTATCCGGCGGCCGGGTTTGTGCGTACGGCAAGCCTGTCCGGAGCTCATACGGTAGAGTTAAATCTGGAACCGAGCAAGGTGGGCAGCAGCTTTGCCGAAACGCACTACGGCTTAGCCAGCCAAACCGTGCCTGAATACGTTCAACAAACGTTTCTTGACGCGTTTTCTTTTGACTGCTGTAAAGATAAATAGCGTAAGAAGCCTAGGACCATAGATTAGACATGAGCTTTATTAAGATTGATACCGTTTCACCTGACGAATATCCGGCGCTGACCGCGCTTTGGGAACGCTCGGTGCGCGCAACCCACCACTTTCTGCCTGAGGCCGACATTCTGGCGCTCAGACCGCTGTTGCTAAACGACTTTTTGCCGCAGGTGACGCTACGCTGCACGCGCAACCAACGCGGCGAGCCCACCGGCTTTATCGGCCTGTCGGACGATAAGGTCGAAATGCTGTTTATTGACGACGCCTGCCGCGGGCAGAGGCTGGGAAGGGCGCTGATGGACTACGCGGTCAACGAAGCCGGTATCCGCAAGGTCGACGTCAACGAACAAAACCCTGATGCGCTGGCGTTTTATCAGAAATATGGTTTTAGCGTGATAGGGCGTTCCGAGCTGGACGGCATGGGAAAGCCGTATCCGCTGCTGCATTTGGTGCTGGATAACCGCACATAAGGAATGTTGCCATGGAATGGCTATTGGGATCGTTAAGGCTGCTGGGCGCGGTGCTGATTTGGGGCTTTCATCAGATGGCTGCACTGATATGCGCCGTTTATCTTTGTATGACGGCCTATTATTGGTTGGAAATTCGTCCCGTTGTTCAGACGTCGCTTGCGTCAGCTCAGCCCTATTTGAGCGATGAGCCTGTAATGAAGGCGCTGCGGGAAACGGCGATAAAAATAACCGGTAATTCGCTTGGTTATATTGTCCGCGTGATAAAACCTCCCGCTAAAAAGCATCTATATCGTCATTTGGAAGCCGTCGTTTGGACTTACTGGTTGAGCGCTCTATACGATGACGATTCTTTGTATTCAATGACGTTGGCTAAAGCTTATTTTGGTCAGGACGCTCAGGGTAACGCCGTTTACGGCGCTCGAGAGGCGGCAGAGAAGCTGTTTCATACCACGCTGGAGAAGACCTCGTGCGAACAGCAGGTGCAGATGGTGGTTATGCTAAAGGCGCCTTCGCTTTATAAACCAGGCTCAGAGCGCTTGGTTAAAGGAAGCCAGCGCTTCATGTCCCTTTGTGCGCTTTAATCGTTACCCGAGAAATAGTTACCCACGTTACGTTAAGGAATGACGCCAATGTCAACGGAGTTTGATAAGTCCTATTTTTTCGATGAAGCGAGCGAGGCTCGATATCGTATCGCTATTCCCGCAAAGTCCTTATCGTTTAGCGACTATCAGGTCGGCGGCTGGCTTGCCTGGAATAAAAAGAAATCTCATCACCGCTATTTAGGCTCCACAAAAAACGTTATTTTCGGCTTGATATGCGGCCTTCTGGCCATTCTCGCCTGTGAGTTTCTGTTTTCCGTAAAGGGCGTCAGGCTGAATCTTTCCGGCTGGTACAACGGTTCATCCGATTGGCTGTTTCGGGCGCGGAATGCTCAGGTGCTGTTTATTCTTCTCTGCGCCTTTATCTTAGGTTCTCTTCTTCGTTCTTTTGTATTTAAAAGGAGGTATCGAAAAAATCTCCAGCGGCTTTACCAAGTTAATGACAGCATACAGGGCGGTTGCCTGCTGGAGTTAACGGAAAAGGGAGTTCGCTGCGCCAATGCAAAGGCCAGCAGCTGTATTAGCTGGCAGAAAATCCAGGGCGTCATTAGCCATAACGACATTGATTATATCTTGGTAGAAGAGGGATTGTTTTTGTGGATCCCTGCGGCGCTGGAAGGATATCCACGCGATGAGGTGCTGGCATTTATTGAGGCAAAGCGTCGTGAAGAGTAGGGAACTGCAATAAGAGCACGTTGCCCCGCCGAACTATCGGCGGGGGTATATTAAAGCACGCTGAACGCTTTAGGCGTTAGCCTTCATCTTCATCGGTTCATGAATGGTTAACAGAATAATGAACGTCAGAATCGAAATTCCCGCCATGAAAAAGAACACGTTGTTCCAGCCGTAGTGGTCAAGGATTAGGCCTCCAATAAACGGTGTCGCCGCACCGCCCAGCTGTCCGCCCATGTTGACCAGTGCGTTGGCGACCGGGAACTTTTCTTTGGCGATAAACGACATCGGGTACACCATGTAGGCGGAGAAGCCAATGCTTAACAGCAGGCCGGTCATAAACAGCAGCAGGGCGCAGACTGCGGGATTAGCCGGTGTATGGATTAACAGCAGCATCATGATGGAAGTTGAGATCGCTGAAATCATCATGCCCGGTTTTCTCCGCTTGCCCAAAAACTTGTCTGACAGCACGCCGCCGAGCAGGTTGCCCAACACTGCGCCGACCCAGGGGGCGGCGGCGACAAAGCCCATGCCGATAACGGAAAGGTTCTTCTCCGTTAGCAGATAGGTCGGGATCCAGGCGAGAAGCAGGCTGGAAATCCCTAACTGGAAGCAGTAGCCTAGGCTGCATCCCCACACGTTCCACGACTGGCAGATGCCTTTAGTGGTCTCCAGTAGCTTGATCTCTCTTACTCTAATGAGTGAATCCAGTACGGCGATCTTTTTATACTCGTCCTTTTTCGATGCTGTGCTTTCGGTACCGTTCGCCTTTTCGTTAATCAGGTCAACTTCGGCCTGATTGGTGAATTTTGAGCGTTCGGGGCGGTCGGCGACGAAAGTATACCAAAACAGAGGAAGCAAAATGCCGGAAATGGCGAAGAAAAGAAAAACTTCTTTCCATCCCCAGGCGGCAATGATGACGGCGCCGACGATGGGCGTAATAACCGGCCCCAGCTTGATGGAGGAAAGGAATATGCCGGAAGCGATGCCTTTCTCTCGAGAGGGAAACCAGTTATTGATAGTTGACGTGACGCCAATCGGCAAGGGGCCTTCGGCAACGCCTAACAGAACGCGGCATATTTTAAGCTGCAGAATGGAACTGACCATGCCGGTCATTCCCGTCACCAGCGAAGTCAGAACCATGGAGGTAGTAAAGACCTTGCGTACTCCGAATCGGGAAATTAACCACGCTGACGGCAGTTGGATTAGCGCATAGGCTATGAGGAACAGGCTGACCAGCGCGCCTGCTTCGGCGTTAGTCATGGAGAATTCCTTTCGGATAAACGGCAGGGCGACGCCCAGGTTGGCGCGGTCCGCTGCCGCCACCGTATAGATTAGGAAAAAGAGGGTTGCCACCCACCAGCGATGGTGCGTTGGCTTTGTTGGCGCAAGAACGCCGGTAACGTGAGTGCTCATCGCGGTAGTCCTATTGTAGGTTTAAGAGGCGGAAGGTTTCGCTAAGGTTCATCAGTTCAGCCGTTGTTGCGCCCTGAGCGATTTTTTCTTTAAACGCCCCCTCTTTGCTTTCCCGCGCGAGGGCTAGTTCAAGCGTACGTTCAGCGCTACTGGCAGGCACAATCGCAACGCCGTCTCTGTCTCCGATGACGATGTCGCCGGGAGAAACTGTGACGTCGCCTATTGTGACCGGAACGTTAACCCGGCCCGGCTGCGTTTTGCCGGTTCCCTTAATGGAGAGTCCGCGAGAAAAAACGGGGAAGCCTAGGTGTGCGATGGCGTCGGCGTCCCTCACGGCGCCATTCACCACGATGCCGGCCAGGCCGATCTTTAAGGCTTGGGTGGTTAATACGTCGCCCCAAACGCCGGCTTCAATAAAGCCTTTGCAGTCGATGACCAAAACGTCGCCAGGCTGTGCGTGTAACAGGGCGTAGTGGATCATGAGGTTATCGGCGGGACGCATGTCGACGGTAAACGCGGGGCCAGCCAACTTCATATCGGCACAGATGGGCTTGATGCCAGCATCGAGCGCGCCAAATGCTCCCTGTGCTTCATAAACGGTGGCCGAGCCCAGCGCTATTAATTGCTGGGCGATAGCTTCTTTATTATTCATAGAGTAATGTCCAGAGTATTTCTTTATTTATTGGGATTGCGTTGTAGAAGGTGATAATTATGTTTTTTTCTGGCCTGTGAAATTGATATGCCATTTAATACGTCATTTAAAATATCGTTTTCTACCGATTGCATAATCAGCGCTCTGTCGATAACGGATTTTATATGGCTTCTGGCTACGACGACGGCGCCGTCAATATCAGCAACGATAAGGTCGCCCTGTTTAATCAATACGCCGCTGATAGTGATGGGCTGACATACGGCAGCGACCTGTACACGGTCTTTCCCCGTGCGCATATAGCGCCCAAGCGCATAAAGCGGATAATTAACGGCATTGGCTTCCTGCGTATCGCGGCATACGCCGTTAATAACCGTTCCTGCGATGTTTCGCTTGGCAGCCAGTTGACTTAGAATGCCGCCCCAGACGGTGCAGTCCGGGCGCGCGGCGTTATCAATAACAACCACGTCACCAGCCTTAACGTCGTCGATGAAGTCGCCAACGGTACCCATGTTATCTCTGTCTATGGCGGTGTATCTGACGGTCCAGGCGGTACCGACAACCGCATTTTTACCGGCAATGTGCTTTATTCCCAATAGCGAACCTGGCAATGAAAAATAGTCCAATGCGTCGGATATTTCCGGCGTCGTCAATTTCTTTGCTTTTTCTATATAATCGTTTATATCTAAATCAGACATCTTAATCTCCTTCGTGTTTTTTGATGATGATTAGATATAACCCCATATTGTACAAGCAGTTAAAATTGAGCATAGGATAAGAAAAAATGAACTTAAAACAGCTTGTCTATTTCTGTAAGGTGGTTGAATCCGGAAGTATTAGTCAGGCGGCGAAATTACTATTTGTCGCTCCGACGGCAATTAGCATGCAAATTTCGGCTCTGGAGGAGCAACTGGGTGGTGAGTTATTAAATAGAAGCACCCGCCCAATGGCATTGACCAAGTTAGGTGAGTTTTTTTATTCCAGATCGCAAGAGTTAATCTATGACTTTAATAAGCTGGAGTCGGACACTGAACTATTTATTAATAATAAGTCTGCTGTACTTAATATCGGTTTCACCCGCTCTGTTATGTTTAATATCCTACCCGAGGCGATTAAAAAATTTAAGGAACGTTACGCTCACGTACAGATAAACCTGACGGAAGTACTGTCAGAATATCAGTCGGAGATGTTGATCAATGGCGCTATCGATATCGGCATCACTCGCGAACTGGAGAACGATAACTTTGTATCCGAGTCCCTCGAACACCGGCTTATCCTCATTGACCCAATGGTGGCCGCGATCCCTAGGGATCACTATCTGTCCAGAAAGCTTTTCCTGACTCTGAGGGATTTTGTTAATTCGCCTTTTATTATTTATCCAAAGGATGACCGCAGCGGCTTTGCGGGGAAATTTTTTGATATGTTTATTCAGCGCCAGTGTCAGCCTATGGTTTCCTATCGCGCAATTGAAATTCACACTGCGCTAGCATTAGTCGGCGCCGGGTTAGGCGTTACTCTGGTAGGGAAATCAACCATTCCAAATAACAGGCAAGACGTTCTCTTTCTGCCTATTCAGGATTTTAATATCTCTAGCTATATTTATTCCGTTTGTCGGTCTGATAATAATAATTCTTTGATTGCCGATTTTATTGATGTGCTGGAAGGCGTGTCCGGATAACAGACTAAAGAGGCAGTGGTGTAAATAAAAGCCGGGCTTTTTTACCCGGCTTAGCGTTACGTTTTTCTCGCTGGTACGTGACTTCGATCACGCGTCAGCCAATTCCCCCAGCGCCTGCTGCAGAATTTCCGCCGCCAGAATAACGTCGTCAAACTCGCTGTATTCGTCCGGATGGTGGCTGATGCCCTCTTTGGACGGAATAAACAGCATACCGGCGGGGAAGTCCTGCGCCATGTACATGGTGTCGTGGCCTGCGCCGCTCATCATGGTGACGGAAGAGACGCCCTGTTCCTGACAGATGCGCTCAAGGCGGTGAACGATATCGTCGTTCATCAACACCGGCATATCGTTAGCCAGTTCGTGTACGTGTATGACGACGTCCTGTACGGACTTGGCGTGCTCAACGGAGGCCAGGAACTTGGCGACCACGCGGTTGACGCTGGATTTATCGACGCCGCGGATGTCGACGTAGAAGGTCACGTCGCCGGGGATCACGTTGATGGCGTTCGGCGTGACGTCCAAGCGGCCGACGGTGCCAACCGTTCCGTAGGCGGACTCATAGCAGGCGGCGGTGTTGATGTCGGTAATGATGCCGGCGCTTGCCACCAGGGCGTCGTGGCGCTGGCTCATCGGCGTTGCGCCGGAGTGGTCGGCGTGGCCGTGAACCTCTACGCGGTAGCGGCAGGGGGCGGCGATGCCGTTAACGACGCCGATGCGTTTTTGCTGATGCTCTAACACCTTGCCCTGTTCGATGTGGGTTTCGATAAAGGCGGAGAAGTAGTCGGTCGGCAGGCGACACTCTTTCAGCTTCTGGCTTTGATAGCCGCAGTTATCCAGCACTTGGAAAATATTGTTGCCCTGGCTGTCGGTGTTTTTCGCCCATTTGTCAAAGTCGGCCTGGCCGGCCATCACCTTACTGGCCATACAGGCGAAGCCGAAGCGGCTGGACTCTTCCGCACGGAAAATCACCAGTTCAAGAGAGCGCTTGAGCTGCTGCGGCTTGAACTGGGAAATGGCATACAGGCCAGCCATAACGCCGATAACGCCGTCGTAGGCGCCGCCCTGCGGCACGGAGTCGATGTGAGAGCCAGTGCCGACGGCGGGCAGTTCGGGATTTTTACCCGGCAGGCGGGCAAAGACGTTGCCCATGGCGTCCTGACGCACCTCAAGCCCCAGCTCGCGGCACTTTTCTATCATCAGCCGGTGAGCCTGTTCATCCTCTTTGGAGTAGGCGAGGCGAGTAATGCCCGGTGAGCCGTCGTTAAGGGTAAAGGCGGTGATTTGTTCGAAAAGATCGAGCGCCGATTGTTTAGTGAGAGCTTGAGCCATTCCAGTATCCTTTATGTCTGTTGTTGCCTGAATATTTGGAGGGGGATGCCCGTATTCCAAACTGAAACCTTTAGCGTCGCAGGGTACCAACGCTTTTGAACATCATAACAGTATAAGAGATTAAGACCTTAGTCTAATTCACGGCGAGCTTGATATAGGTCATACAAAGGGGAAAAGGCTCGCCGTGCCGATGCGTTGGCTAATGACACCGCTTCAAGGCGGCTAAAAACCAGGCCTTGAACAGTTCCTCGTCGATATCTACGCAGACCTTGCAGTTTGCGGCTTTGCCGAGAGAAGCTTTCAGGTCGATAACCGTCGCGCCCGAGGTGTACTCGCCTTTCGTCTCGACGGCGACAAAAACGTTTTGAACGGTAAACATTTCTGGTTTTAAAAGGTAGGCAATAGCGCAGCTGTCGTACATTTTTAATCCGGTATTAAAGCTTCCGCCGCGATATTTCCTAAACAGGCTGTACATCATGTCGCCCGTTTGATTCATTTGCTTGATTTCTTCGCTGTCCTGCGGGTAAACCAGCGCTTTCAGGCCAACGTCAAGGGGCGTCATGGCGATAGCCAGACCGCTTTCAAAAACGATTTTTGCCGCTTCCGGATCGACGGCGATATTAAACTCGGAAAGTACGCCAAAATTGCCTCGTCCCAGCGCGCCGCCCATGAGGACGATTTCGGCTATTTTTCCCTTTATCTCAGGGTATTCCCTTAACAGCAGGGCGACGTTCGTCAGCGGCCCAATCGCGACAATCGTGATTTTTTCTTCTGATTCTTTTAGCGTTTGATACATTGCCTGAACGGCGGTGATGTTTAGCAAATTTCCCCTATTGGGCTCTGGAAATTCATAGCCCTCCATTCCGGTAACGCCGTGTACTTCGCTTGCGTCTCTGACCTCGCGAAGGAGTGGCCGGGCGGCGCCTTTGGCGACGGGGGTGCTTAGCGTCCAAAACGTGAGTAGCTTAAGTGCGTTGTTGGTCACGTGCTCAATGCCGACGTTACCGGAGACCGTGGTGATAAGCTTGACGTCCAGCTCTCTAGCAAACAGCGCAATCCCCAGCGCTACGGCGTCGTCAATGCCAGGGTCGGTATCAATAATAATTGGCCTCTTGGCGCTCATTTTATTCTCTCCTCATCTGATGGCCTGCGTGACCCCATCTTATTAGAAGGCCGTTGCCGGAGGGAAGAAAAAATAAACCCCGCCGAGAGGCAGGGTTTGCAGAAATTACGGCATGAGTGAAGTATTAGCCGCCGGCTTTCAGGTTTTGAAACAGCGTCTCGTACAGCAGCCCGGCTTCACCGACGGAGCCCAGCCACTGTCCCTTTTCAAGCACTTCCGGATCGGGATAGAGGGACTTGTCTTCGGTCAGCGACTTGGGAAGCAGCTTTCTCGCTTCGATATTCGGCGTTGGGTAGCCGATTTCATTGGCTATCCTGGCTGCGACTTCCGGACGAAGAAGGTAGTCGATAAGCTTGAGCGCGCCTTCGACGTTCTTGGCGTTAGATGGAATCGCCATGCTGTCCATCCAGAAAACACCTCCCTCTTTGGGCCAGATGTACTGAAGGTGAACGCCTTCCTGACGCGCCATGTACGATGAGCCGTTCCACAGCATGCCGATATCAATATCCCCCTCGATATAAGGGTTGGCGGGCGCGTCGGAGTTGAATACTACGACGTTATCCATCAGCTTGCGCAGCTCTTCATAGCCTTCTTTAATCTGCTTGGGATCCTGACTGTTTATCGGATAGCCCAGCTTAAGCATGGCGATGGGGAACACTTCGCGAGCGTCATCGAGGATCAGGATGCGGTCCTTGAAGCGAGGCTCCCAGAGGTCCGCCCAGCCGGTGACGGTTTTCGGATCGATAACGTCAGTATTGACCGCGATGCCGGTTGCGCCCCAGGTATAGGGGATTGACCACTCGTTGGTGGGGTCAAACGGCTTTGACTGCAGGGCAGGGTCGATATTCTTGAAGTTTTTAAGCTTGCTGGTATCGATTTTTTGCAGCATGCCTTCGTCGCGCATCTTGGCGATAAAGTAGGCGGAAGGGACTACCAGATCATAAGCGCCGTCTTTATAGGTCTTAAGCTTGGTGTACATGGTATCAATGGATTCAAACGACGAGTTGATCACCTTGATGCCGGTTTCTTTGGTAAAGTCGTCCATCAGGCCGGGCGGAACGTATTCCGACCAGTTGTAGAAGTAAACGACGTTTTCTTCGGCTTGGACTGGCGCCGCGCCGAAAGTGAGCAGCAGCGTACCTGCCGCTAACAGACGAGACCACTTTTTCATGTAGGCCGTATCTCCAACATCGGATAAAAAACGTCGCCGACGAACGTGACGTCGGCGATAAACACTATTTTCCGCTGCGATCGCGCTGAATAAGCTGGCTAACCAACACCAGTATCAGCGAGAAGACCAGCATGATGGTCGCCAATGCGTTTACTTCCGGCGACATGCCCACTTTTACCATCGAGTAAATCTTCAGCGGTAAAATTTCGTAGGACGGGCCGGTGACGAAGGATGACACGACCACGTCGTCCATCGACAGCGTGAAGCTCAGAAGCCAGCCGGCGACGACGGCGGGCATGGCGAGAGGCAAAACGATTTTACGCATAATGGTAAATTCGCCCGCGCCCAGATCGCGCGCGGCCTCCAGCATCCTGACGTCAAAGCCCTTCAAGCGAGAGTAGACGGTGATCGTCACAAAAGGCAGGCAGAAGGTGATGTGCGCCAGCATCAGCGTCCAAAAGCCCAGCGACAGGCCTAGCAGCATGTAGAGCGCCAGCAGTGAGATAGCCATAACGATGTCCGGCGACATCATAACCACGAACAGCATGCCGCTAACGAAGGGCTTACCGCGAAACTGATAGCGGTAAAGCGCCACTGCCGTGAGCGAGCCGATAAGGGTGGCGAACGTCGCCGACAGAGAGGCTATGACCACGGAGTGGCCCGCCGCCTGCAGCAGGCTGTCGTTATTCATCAGGATCTCGTACCACTGGGTGGTGAAACCGCGCCAGGTGACGCCGTATTTAGCGACGTTGAACGAGTTGACGATCAAAATAACGATCGGGATGTACAAAAAGGCGTAAACGGCGGTCATAAAGCCGCCCCGGAAAAGGCGTCCAATCATTCCAGTTCATCCTTTCGGTTAAGTAGCTTGCCTACGCGGTAGTAAACGAACAGCATCAGCCCCATCAGCACCGTTAAGACAATGCTGGTCGCAGCGCCGAACGGCCAGTCGCGCAGCCGAAGAAACTGGTTTTTAATCACGTTGCCGACCAGCAGGTTCTTGGCGCCGCCCAGCAGGTCAGCGATATAGAACATGCCCATTGCCGGCAGCAGCACCAGCAGGCAGCCGGCGATGATGCCCGGCGTGGTGAGCGGGATGATAACGCGCGTAAAGGTTTGCACCTTGCCCGCGCCCAGATCGCGCGCCGCTTCAATGTAGGACTTGTCCAGTTTTTCGATGCTGGAGTAGAGCGGCAGTACCATAAAGGGCAGCAGAATATAGACCAGACCGATAATGACCGCTTCCTGCGAGTACATGATGCGCAGAGGCTCGTCGATAAGCCCGATGCCCAGCAGGATCTGATTTAACACGCCTTTGGTGCTGATGAAGATCTTCAGCCCGTAGGTGCGAATAAGCGAGTTGGTCCAGAAGGGAACAATCAGCAGAAACAGCATGACGGGCTGTATCCGCTTGGGCATATTGGCGATGATGTAGGCGAACGGGTAGCCGACGAGCAGACAGAAAAACGTGGCGATAAGCGCCATGTTTAACGAATGCAGCAGCACCTGCGCATACATCGGGTCAAACAGCCGGGTATAGTTGTCCAGCGTAAAGACCATCGCCAGCAGGTTGGCGTCGTCACGGGTCAGAAAGCTCGTGCCGATAATCATCAGGTTAGGCAGGAAAACGAACAGCACTAACCATGAGACGATAAGCGTAATAGAGAGCTTCTGAAACAGCTTGCGCTGTGAAGGCTTATTGAGCGCTGTCATCATCTGGCAGTACCACCTCCCAACGTTCGGTCCAGGTTATGGCGACCTTGTGATTTATCGAGTGGTCGACGTCCGGATCGTCTTCGTTAAAGAACTCGCTAATCATCACCATTTTGCCGTTTTCCAGCTCAACGATAGAGTCCAGCGTCATTCCCTTATAGTTGTGCTCGCGAATGTGGCCGATAATTCCATCGACGCTTTCGCCTTCTTTTACCGCTACGACCGACAGGTCTTCAGGGCGCAGCAGCACTTTGACTTTGTCGCCCGGATTGACTTCAAGGTCTGTCAGAATGCCGCATTCACGGCCTTCAACGTTGGCCAGAACGCGCTTATCGTCGATGCGATGTAGAACGATGGCGTCAAACACGTTGATTTCGCCGATAAAGCGAGCGACAAACATGTTCTTCGGTTCTTCATAAATTTCCCGCGGCGTGCCGTCTTGCTCGATGCGGCCGTTGCGCATAACGACGATGCGATCGGACATCGTTAGCGCTTCTTCCTGATCGTGGGTAACGAAGACGAAGGTAATGCCGAGCGTACGCTGCAGCGCCTGAAGCTCGTTTTGCATCTGCTTGCGCAGCTTGTAATCGAGCGCAGAGAGCGATTCATCCAGCAGCAGCACTTTGGGCTTGTTGACCACGGCGCGGGCGATAGCGACGCGCTGCTGCTGGCCGCCGGACAGCTGATGGGGTTTACGCTGGGCGAAGGCGTCCAGCTGTACCATCTTCAATGCTTCCATTACGCGCGGCGTAATTTCAGCCGACGGCGTTTTCTGCATGCGCAGGCCGAAAGCGACGTTGTCAAATATGGTCATGTGGGGGAACAGCGCGTAGCTTTGGAAAACCGTATTCACGTGCCGTTGTTCGGCGGGCTGATGGGTAATGTCTTGCCCGGTCAGCATGATTTGTCCGTCATCAACGGTTTCAAGCCCGGCGATAAGGCGCAGCACCGTCGTTTTCCCACAGCCCGATGGCCCGAGAATAGTCAGGAATTCGCCGTCGTTAATCGTTAGGTTGAATTGGTTGATGATATCGCGCCCGTCGAAGCCCTTACGCAGGTTCTTAAGTTCGACGACAGGTGAAAGAGAGGAGTTTTCAGTCATTTTTTTCTGTCACTCTATCCCATATGGTTAGTAAGCAGATAGAACCCCACCGCTGCAAAAGACTGCATGAAAGAACACAAAACCGTACTCCACAATTATAGACGGTTTAAGCCAAAAAGGGCTTCCTTGTGTAATTCAAAACTAGCGGCACCCTTCGAAATTTTCGAAGCGCGGATAATAGACCGACTGGGTAATAAATGAAAGCTTATTTGGCCAAAAGAGGCTTTTTTTATAGCCATATGTTTAGACGGGAATTATCGTCGCTTACGGAAAGGTAAAAATGAGAGAAGAAAGCCCGTTTTCTTATTAATGATACTCCTAATGAGTGCGAGTAAATTAGGCTCAAGCTGACTTAACGCAATATTTTAGCTCTTAGGATACGCATAATGTTTAAAGCATATTCGGGGAGAAAAAAATGGAACGGTTACTGGATCGATTCTTTCACTATGTTTCGTTCGATACGCAGTCAAGGCCAAACGCTCGCCTAGCGCCCAGCACGGAAGGCCAAACCATGCTGGCGGAGTCCCTTGCGCGTGAGCTTATAGAGATGGGACTGAGCGACGTAGAGCTCAGTCCTTACGGTTGTTTGACGGCGACGCTGCCGTCTAACGTCGGCTGGTCCGTTCCTACTATTGGCTTTTTAGCCCACATGGACACCTCTCCGGACGTTTCCGGCAAGGGCGTCAGGCCGCAAATCGTCGATAACTATCGCGGAGGCGATATTGCGCTGGGCATCGGCGATGAGGTGCTGTCGCCGGTCATGTTCCCGGTGCTGCACCAACTTCACGGTCAGACGCTTATCACCACCGATGGGAAAACGCTATTGGGCGCTGACGACAAGGCCGGCATCGCGGAAATCTTGACCGCGATCGCGCGCTTGAAGGGAAGCGACCGCCCGCACGGCGACGTTCGAATTGCGTTTACGCCGGATGAGGAAGTGGGAAAAAGCATGAAGCATTTTGACATCCAGCAGCTTGGCGCGCAGTGGGGGTATACCGTAGACGGCGGCGGAGTGGGCGAACTGGAATGTGAAAACTTCAACGCCGCTCAGGCGACCGTAAAAATCGTCGGTAACGGCGTGCACATTGGGCGCGCCAAGGGCGTAATGATTAGCGCCTTAACGCTGGCGGCGCGCTTTCAGCAGATGCTGCCGGCAGATGAAACGCCGGAGAATACCGAAGGCTATGAAGGCTTTTATCACCTTAACGCCATTCGCGGCAGCGTAGACTATGCGGAAATGAGCTATAGCATTCGCGACTTTGAGCGAGACGGTTTTGAAAAGCGCAAGCGTACTATGATTGAGGCAGCAAAAGCTGTGGGAGAAGGGCTTCACCGCGATTGCCATATAGAAGTGACGATTAAGGATTTGTACTACAACATGCGCGAAGAGGTCGCCAAGCATCCTCACGTGGTGGAGATTGCTCATCAGGCCATGTTGGATAACGGCATTGAACCACAGATCGTGCCGATTCGCGGCGGAACGGACGGCGCGATTCTTTCGCAGCGCGGCCTGCCGTGCCCGAACATATTTACCGGCGGCTATAATTCCCACAGTAAGCACGAATTCATTACCGTTGAAGGGATGGAGAAGGCGACTTCCGTCATTATGCGCATTGCGGAAATCACGGCGGAGCGCGCCCGTTAATATAGCAAGAGAGATAAGAAAAGGCCCATCGTTACACCGTAACGATGGGCCTTTCTTTTTGAGCGGCTAAGTCGACTAATAGTCGTTGAAGTACCAGTATCCGCAGTTGACCAGGCGCGCAAGTTCGGCGACGAAGGCCGGATCTTCCAGCGCATCGCCCAGCTCTTTCTGGCCGATAAGCGGATAACGACACAGAGCGTCGGCCGCTTCAATGCGGTCAGTATCGATAAGCTCGCCGTTGGCGTAGCATCGATCGCCGATGCGTAAAACCCGCAGCCCGCTCAGGCGAATCAGCTGCTCGCCCTGAACCAGCGAGTCGTAGATCTCATCGGAGCGATAGGGAGGCTCTGCGGGGGCGATGTCCAGCTCGTGGCGTGATGTCGTCACGAATTGGCCGAACCAGGCGTTAAAGGCCTCAGGCTGGTTAATTAACCCGATCATCATATCGCGAATGCGCGCCAGCTCGTGTTCCTGAACTTCTGAAGGATTGGTGCGAAGCGTCAGGTCCGGATCGCTATAGTGTTCGCCACCGAGGTCGTGTTCCAGCACGTAGTCGGCAAAGTTGCTGATAAGGTCGCGCCCGTTGGGGCCGCGATAGCCGACGGAGTAGTTCATCGCCGTTTCGTGGGTAAAGCCGTCGTGCGGGAATCCGGGCGGAATGTAGAGAATGTCGCCGGGCTCGAGGTCTTCATCGATGATGGGGTCAAACGGCTCAACGTGCAGCAGCGCAGGGTGCGGGCAGTACTGCTTCAGCGGCAGCCTGTCGCCGACTCGCCAGCGGCGGCTTCCCATGCCCTGGATAATGAAAACGTCGTACTGGTCGATATGCGGACCAACGCCGCCGCCTGGCACGGAGAAAGACACCATCAGATCGTCAAAGCGCCAGTCGGGGAGGTTGCGGAAGGGGCGCACCAGCGCCGCAGAGGGCATATGCCAATGGTTAACGGCCTGAACCAGCAGCGACCAATCCTTTTCTCCCAAATGGTCGTAGCTTTCAAACGGTCCGTTGCTGGCCTGCCAGTGCCCGTTAGGGCGGCTAACCAGGCGACTGTCCACTTCATTTTCCATCGCGAGCCCCGCCAGTTCATCGGGGGAGATGGGATCGATAAAGTTCTTTATCACGTTTTTAAGAACGACCGGGCGTTTTTGCCAGTAGCGTTCAAGAAAGTCGTTCCAGTCTAAATCCAGTTGATAATCCATGGTATAAGTCGCCTTGTAGTGGGAACTGGCGTGATTATATATGAGGTAAATGGAAAATACCGGTATGGAATCTCACTTTTTATCTTCGTCTTTCGCAGGCAAACGATAGCGTAGGTCTAAAAAGACCATAGGAATTAACTGTTAGTGCAAAGCGACGTTAGGCGCTATGATTATTCGCTATGGCTGAGGGCTACCGTGTTTAACCGCTTTGCCGCCATTCTCCAGAACCGTTTGAGCGCTCAGCCCCGATAAACTATCCGTACGTTGCGGATTAACCGAGTTTTAATGTCTTCTGAACTAACTGAATTAAAAGGATGCGGGGAGTCGGCGTTCTTGCTTTACGATCTCCACAGCCATACGCAGATGTCTGACGGTAAATTAACGCCGCAAGAGCTGGTTCTGCGGGCCTGCGAGATGCGCGTAGGGGCGCTTGCCATCACCGATCACGATACGACGGATGCGCTTGAGGCCGCCGCTCGGGCGATTGCAGAGTTGAACCTGCCGCTTCGTCTGATTAACGGTGTAGAAATATCCACCGCGTGGGAAAGCTTTGACATTCACATCGTCGGGTTGAATATTTCACCAAAAGCCGAGGAAATGGTCCGGCTTTTAGCCGCTCAGTCGCAAAAGCGCGCCGAGCGGGCGCAGGAGATTGGTCGGCGGTTGGAAAAGGGCCGAATTCCCGATGCCTTAGCGGGCGCTCGTCGTCATGCGGGCGAAGCAGGCATTACCCGGGCTCATTTCGCGCGTTATATAATGGAAACCGGATTTGCTTCGGATATGGTTCAGGTTTTCAAAAACTATATGGTTAAAGGGAAGCCCGGCTACGTGCCGCCGCCGTGGTGCTCAATGGAAGAGGCTATTCTGGCTGTCCACGCGTCGGGCGGGCAGGCGGTGCTGGCGCATCCGGGGCGATACGGCCTTTCCGCCAAGTGGTTAAAGCGCCTTATCGTTGACTTTAAAAGCGCGGGAGGGGATGCGCTGGAGGTGGCGCAGTGCCAGCAGCCGCAAAACGAACGCGCGCAGTTGGCCGCCTATGCGCGGGAATACGGCCTGTTGGCTTCCCAAGGTTCGGACTTCCACTATCCCTGCGCCTGGGTGGAGCTAGGGAGAAAGCTTTGGCTGCCTGCGGGCGTTACGCCCATTTGGCAGGACTGGCCGCGTTAATTTATCGTCGTTCGCTGCTCAATCTGGCGCATAGCCGAAGAGCGGCGGGCTTAAGGAGTTTTTATGTCACAGTTTTTTTATATACACCAAGATAACCCGCAGGCTCGGCTGATAGGCCAGGCGGTAGACATTTTACGCAAGGGTTGTGTGATTGTTTATCCGACCGATTCGGGCTATGCGCTAGGCTGCATGCTGGAAGACAAGCATTCCATGGAGCGCATTTGCCGCATCCGACAGCTGGACAGCAACCACAACTTTACCCTGATGTGTCGCGATCTGTCTGAGCTGTCTACCTATGCGCACGTAGACAACGCGGCGTTTCGCCTGATAAAGAACAACACGCCGGGCAACTACACGTTTATCCTCAAAGCGACGAAAGAAGTACCCAGACGCCTGATGAATGAAAAGCGCAAGACCATTGGCCTAAGGGTTCCGTCGAACCCCATCGCGCTGGCGCTGTTGGCCGAACTGAACGAGCCGATGATGTCAACGACGCTGATGCTGCCCGGCAACGCATTTGCCGAATCAGATCCGGAAGAAATCCGCGATACGCTGTCAAAGCACGTCGACCTGATTATTAACGGCGGCTACCTGGGACAACAGCCGACGACGGTTATCGACCTGACGGAGGAGTCTCCGGTGGTGGTGCGTGAAGGCGCAGGCGATCCGACGCCGTTTCTTTAACGTTGGAAGAAAAGGGCATGAGTCAGGTGCAGCTTCCGGAGCATAAGGCGGATGTCGACAAACTGCCCGCGCTTGCGAAATTGCCCTTGACTGCCGAACAGCTGCCGCCGCTGCAGGATATGAATTGGCCGGTCGCGGAGGGCGTTTCTCACCTGCTTTCGGCTTATCCGGCCGCGCTCGTTCCCCATATAATCAATGTTCTTCATTCCGACGATGCGATGTGGATATATAACGTGCTTAACCGCATAGTTTTGCACTCTCCGCCGGAGGTCCAGCGGCGCTACCGGACGTCGCTGATTCGTTTGGCGACGACGCCGACCAACGATGAAAGAGGCGAAGAGGTCGATATGCTCGCCGCGCGTATTTTGGGCGAATTAAAGTAAAGCGTGTTTTTACGTGAAGATGAATGCGGTCAAATGAATCAATTCATCTAAAAATCGTGTAGTATATTCGCCAAGTGACGGATATTTTTCTATTTTTCATGTAATCCTTTGATAAAGAAGCTATTTCTTCCCGTTATCAAATTAGACGTTTTTTAAAAGCACACAGACGCCTGTGAAGGCGACAACAGAGGTTGCTCGATGAGCGAAAAGCTACAAAAGGTATTGGCCAACTCTGGCCACGGTTCCCGCAGAGAACTTGAGGCGATGATTCAGGCCGGGCGCATCAGCGTTGACGGCAAAATCGCCACGCTGGGCGATCGCGTTACCGTGACGCCGGGGATGAAGGTGCGTATTGACGGCCACGTCGTTTCTATTCGCGAAACGGAAGAGACTATTTGCCGCGTGCTGGCCTACTACAAACCTGAAGGCGAACTTTGTACCCGTAAAGATCCGGAAGGCCGGCCAACGGTATTCGAACGCCTGCCTAAAATGCGCGGCGCCCGCTGGATTGCCGTAGGACGACTGGACGTCAACACCTCAGGCCTGCTTCTGTTTACCACCGATGGTGAACTGGCAAACCGCCTGATGCATCCCAGCCGCGAGGTTGAGCGCGAATACGCGGTTCGCGTATTCGGTCAGGTTGATGACGAGAAGATAAAAAGCCTGAAAGAGGGCGTTCAGCTTGAAGACGGCGTTGCCGCGTTTCGCAGCATTAGCTATCAGGGCGGTGAGGGCATGAACCAATGGTATAACGTGACGCTGACCGAAGGGCGTAACCGCGAAGTTCGCCGCCTGTGGGAAGCGGTTGACGTACAGGTCAGCCGCCTTATCCGCATACGCTATGGCGATCTTGACCTGCCGAAAGGCCTGCCGCGCGGGGGATGGATTGAACTGGAGCTGGAATCGGTCAACTATCTGCGCGAAATGGTTGGACTGAAGCCGGAAACGGAAACCAAGCTTGCTCCAGAACGCGATCGTCGTCGCACAAAGGCTAATCAGATCCGCAGAGCGGTGAAGAAGCACAGCCAGCGTCCCGCCTCTCGGCGCGGAAGCACTTCTCGGCGATAAGCGAGATAAAAAAGGCGTCTGGAAGGCGCCTTTTTTATGTCTAAAAAACGATATTTTATCTTTTATTTCATTTTGTTACTTATCCCTGTTTAGGCTAAGCCCTCGGCTCAACGCTGCCACTTTTCTTATTCCTCTCGTTAACCCATTTCCGCTTCACTTTGTGATCTATGCCCACATTTCCAGTTTATTTCCACTTTAAAGCGGAAAAACTCGGTCTCCTAACGTGGCATTAACGCGTGTACTGTGACGCCATTGGAAAAGGCAGATGGGCATCTCACATTATATGCGGCCTATACGGAATTTAATGGTCATTGCATCGATGAAGGGCCTTATAAATAGCTGTCTGTAGATAAATCCTCGGATGTGTCGATGCTGGACCCATCCTTTTCGTGACTATATTTACCTTTGAATCTAGAGATGTATTGCATGAGTAATATTCGTTTCAACATGGTTGAAGACAACCTTAAGCCGGAAGAGGTTACGCAAACGCTTTTAGCGATTATCGACGGCTGGCTGAAAGAAGAAGGCGCCTATACCACCGACGTACAGGGCCAGATGCTGGCTTCTCACGTCAAGGCAATGGTGACGCGGGCTAAAACGGGTGAGCCTTTGCCGGAAGTGGATCGGTCGCTGTTTGAAGAAATTTCCGACGAGTCAATGCGGTTGGCTGAACGGGCGGTAGACATGCTGCCGGGGCTGCCGATTGAAGAGGCTTACTTACTGTCCGTCCACTTTGAAATTGCGCGTTCAAACGCATAACCACCCCTACTGGAGAGAAAAACATGAAACAAGTTGTTGTCGTTATTGGCGATCGTTTAGGTAAAGGCCAAAAGGTCGCTGCTGGAGTAGAAGCCGCAGGCGGTAGGGCAGTCGTTGTTCCCGGCGTGGCGGCGGACATGAAGCTTGGCGACGTCATGAAGGCGGAGAATGGAGATATCGGCATCTCTTTCTGCGGCAGCGGCGGCGCGGGCGCGATTACGGCCCAAAACAAGTATGGCTATAAGGTGCGACACGGCATGCGCTCTATTGAAGAGGGCGAGACCGCTATCGCAGACGGCTGTACGGTGCTCGGCTTTGGCTTTATGGATAAAGAAGAGCTGGGCGAGCGCCTGGTGAAGGCCTATATCAAAAAATACGGCGAAGCGTAATGAAAGAACGTCTTGAAACATCGGTTCGCGTCAGCGGTCGCGGAGACACAAAACAAAAAGCGATTGCCGACGCGTTAAGCGCCGTACAGCGTACGGTTTTAAAAGAGAGCAGCAATATCATCCTTCGTATTGAGCCCGTAAACGTAGAGGTTGTACAGGCAACGGTGAAGACGTCGCACGAGAAGTTTCTGTTTTTCTTTTTACCGCGCAAACGTGAACTTTACTCCGTTGTTTTAGACGTGGCTTTAGACGTAACCCTACTCAATGTACAAGAGATTCATTTCGAGTCGGCGTAGCTGCCTGTCGGAATGCTTTTGAGGAAAAACCAATGGATGCATCTACCACTGTTTCTGTGTTTGAGATCCTGATTAAGTCTCTGATTATCGGCGGTCTCTGTGGCTTCGGCCTGGGAGCAGGCGCAGCGCGCATGTTCCACGCGCCGACCATACAGGGAATGGGCGCGTTTCGTACGCTAGGGGAACTTAACTCCTGCGAAGGCGATCCTGCTTCTCACTTCTCCTTCGGCCTCGGCTTCTTCTTTAACGCCTGGGCGTCATCGGTCGCGGCCGGTGCGTTCACGCAGGACGTCGATCACCGCATTATCCCTAACTGGGGCGCGGCGGCGCTGATGATTAAAAATCGTAACGTCGCAGAAACGCTGCACAATCCGAAAAAAATGGCTATCGCCTGCGGCGTGATCGGCGCAGTCGTGGTGGCTTTCCTTAATACCACCGCGTCCGCCGTGCCCCCGTCTTTGCAGACGACGGCAACCAACGTGCTGGTTCCCGCCGCTAACCTGCTGGTAAACACCGTGATGCCCGTGATTTTCTGGCTGGCCGCGATGGATGCGGGTCGTCGCTCCGGCTTCTGGGCGACGCTGTTCGGTGGCTGCGCTCAGCTGATTATGGGCAACGCCATCCCCGGGCTGGTTCTGGGCATTCTTATCGGTAAGGGCGTAGACGACAACGGCTGGAACAAGGTCACTCGCACCATGATGATCGCCGTGATCCTGCTATTCGTCCTCAGTGGCTTCTTCCGCGGCTTCGATATCAAGCTGCTGCAGTCGTTCACGCTGGGCGTGCCGGACTGGTTACAACATGTTCATAACGTATTGAGCGGTAAGTAATTCTACTAAACGCGGGATTGAATAATGAATACAGAATTAAAAAACGACTTTTGGTACGCGGAGTGGACGTTCCCTCTCTTTGTTGGACTACTGTCTGCGGGCGTCTTCGCCGGGACGCACATGTACGTGGTTCACGGCTTCGGCGCGTTTAACGAAGTGGCGTTCGTCGCCATGCTGCGTTCCGGTATTGATACCGGCGTTTACGGCGCGGTAGCGGCGTTCGGCGCGAGCTTCCTGTTTGCGCGCATCATTGAAGGTTCCCTGGTGGGGATACTTGATATTGGCGGCGCGATCCAGACCGGTATCGGACTGGGGGTTCCTGCGCTGCTGCTGGCGGGCGGCTTTGACTATCTGGTCACCAATTTCTACATCTCGCTGGTGGTAGGTTTGGTGCTGGGCATCGCGGTGGGCGCGATTATTATTTTGGCGCGTAAGTTCACCATCGGTCAGGGCAACTCAACCTTCGGCGCGGACGTCATGATGGGGGCGGGCAACACCTCCGGCCGCTTCCTCGGTCCGTTGATTATTCTGGCGGCGATGGCGGCGTCGATTCCTATCGGTATCGGCTCCTTGATTGGTTCGCTGATTTTCTACATCTGGAAGAAGCCGGTCGCCGGCGGCGCAATTCTCGGCGCGATGGTGTTTGGCTATTTCTTCCCGCTGGTTGCGGCATAAATTGAAAGACGAGGTGAGCAGACATCATGAATGATTTAATTATCAGGCAGGCAAAGCGCGTAGAGGGCGACGTTGTTGACGTCGTCATCCATGAGGGAAAAATCCGCGCCGTAGGGCCCGAGGCAGCCAAGGGACAAACGGCAAAAAAAGAGATCGACCTAAGCGGAAAATACTTTATCAGCGCTGGCTGGATCGACGCTCACACTCACTGCTGCCCGTCTTCGCCCATCTATTTTGATGAGCCGGACTTGGCCGGCGCCGCCTGCGGAGTGACGACCGTCATTGACGCAGGCAGCGTCGGCGCCGACGACGTGGACAGCTTCTTTCTACAGGCCCAAAAGGCCAAGACCAACGTCTATTCTTTTTTAAACATCGCTCGTATCGGCATTATCGCCCAGAACGAACTGTCGGACATGAGCAAGATAGATAACGATGCGCTGCAAAAGGCGGTGAAGCGCCATCCGGATTTCGTTGTCGGCATCAAGGCGCGCATGAGTAAAAGCGTCGTCGGTGAAAACGGCATTAAGCCGCTGCTCGCCGCCAAAGAAATGCAAAAGGAAAACGGGCTGCCGCTAATGGTGCACATCGGCAACAATCCGCCGAATCTGGATGAGATTGCCGACCTGCTGAGCAAGGGCGACATTATCACCCACTGCTTTAACGGTAAGCCAAACCGCATTCTGGACAAACAGGGGCAGCTTAAGGCGTCCATCAAACGCGCTCTGGCGCGGGGCGTCATATTAGACGTCGGCCACGGCGGCGAGAGCTTCAGCTTCTCCGTCGCCGAACAGGCGATGAGGATAGGCACCTATCCGGACATTATCAGCTCCGACATTTATCACAAAAACCGCGTCAACGGCCCGGTGTTTAGCCTGGCGGCGGTCATGACCAAATTCCTGTGTATGGGATTTAACCCCAAGCAAATCGTCGACTGCGTGACCGTCAAGGCCGCCGACCTGCTGCGCCTGAAAGGGAAAGGGCGCCTGACCGTCGGCGACGACGCCGACGTTACCGTCTTCGATATTAAGGAAGAGCGCATTGAGCTCTCTGATGCAGAAGGTCAGGTAAGAACCGGTACACATCGATTTATTCCTCTGGCGGCGGTCGTCGCGGGAGAAAGTATTGCAACCAAAGAAGGTGAGTCCGACTATGCCATCAATTTATGAGAAGTATCATTTACGCGAAGTGATTAACGCCTCCGGACGCATGACGGCGCTTGGCGTATCTACGCCTAAACCGGAAGTGGCGGACGAGGTTCACTTCGGCCTGAACCAGTATTTTGAAATGAAGGATCTGGTCAATAAGACAGGCGCTTACATTGCCAACCTGCTGGGCGTCGAGAATGCGGTTGTCGTTTCCTGCGCCTCTGCGGGTATCGCTCAGTCGGTTGCCGCAGTGATTGTGAAAGACGACGCTGACCTGCTTTTAAACCTTCACAGTTCAGACAAGCAGGTGCCTCGCGAAATCGTCGTGCCAAAAGGGCATAACGTCAACTTCGGCGCTCCGGTCGATACGATGATTTCTCTGGGCGGCGGCAAAGTGGTTGAAGCGGGCTTCGCTAACGAGTGCAGCGCAGGCCAGCTGGAAGCAAAAATTACCGCTCAGACTGCGGCCATTCTCTACATTAAGTCCCACCATACGGTACAAAAAAGCATGCTGTCGGTGGCCGAAGCGGCCGAAGTCGCTAAAAAGCACGGCCTGCCGCTTATTGTCGATGCCGCAGCGGAAGAGGATCTGCACGCCTACTACAACATGGGCGCAGATCTGGTCATTTACAGCGGTGCGAAAGCGATTGAAGGACCGACCAGCGGGTTGGTTATCGGTAAGAAACAGTGCGTTGAGTGGGTTAAGTTACAGGGTAATGGAATCGGCCGTGCGATGAAGGTCGGGAAAGAGGGCATTCTCGGCCTGACGCTGGCGATTGAGCTTTATCTGACGGCAACCAAGGAAAGCGGTCAGGAAATGGTGGAAAAGATGACGCCGTTTATTGCCGAGCTTAACGGCATCAAGGGCATTTCCGCCAAAGTGGTTTGGGACGGCGCCGGTCGCGATATCGCTCGAACTGAAATTTCCTTCGATGAAAAAACAATCGGCAAAAAGACCGTAGACATCATGAAGGCGCTTAAGCAGGGGACTACGGCCATTTACTTCCGTGAATATAAGGCGAATGCGGGCATCGTTGAAGCCGACGTGCGCAGCGTGTCAGCGCAGCAGCTTACCGTTATCGCCAGCGCCATTCGCCAACAGGTTACCGGAGCATAACTGATGAAATTGACCCCAAACTATTATCGCGATCGCGTCTGCCTTAACGTTCTGGCAGGCTCAAGGGAAAATGCCCGCGAGGTGTATGCCGCAGCACAGAAGCACGTGGTGGTCGGCGTCCTGTCGAAGAATTATCCCGACTTGGCCAGCGCCATTGAGGATATGACCAAGTACGCGAACGATATTGAAAATGCCATTTCCGTAGGGCTGGGCGCGGGCGATCCTAACCAGTCCGAGATGGTGTCGCAAATCTCCAGAGTTATTCAGCCGCAGCACGTAAATCAGGTATTTACCGGCGCTCCCATTAGCCGCGCGCTGCTCGGGCAGAATGAGACCGTGGTCAATGCGCTGGTTTCGCCTACCGGAAAAGTAGGACTGGTGAAAATTTCCACCGGCCCGCTGAGTTCGACCTATCCTGATGCGATAGTCCCGGTAGAAACGGCTATCGCCATGCTTAAAGACATGGGCGCAAGCTCAATCAAATTCTTTAATATGCGCGGCTTAGCCCATAAGGAGGAGTACGCCTACGTCGCCAAAGCCTGCGCGGAACACCGTTTCTACCTGGAGCCGACCGGCGGCATCGATCTGAATAATTTCGAAGAAATTCTGAAGATTGCGTTGGACGCAGGCGTGGAAAAAGTGATACCCCATGTCTATAGTTCTATTATTGATTCGGCGACGGGCAATACCCGCCCTGAAGACGTAAAAACGCTGTTGGCCATTGTCAAAAAGCTTGTTGCCTGACGTGCAACGCTTTTGTTGATGTCTGAAAGCCTTTCGTTCAGAAGGGCTTTCGTTTAACACAATTATTCTATTTTTATAATATCTATTGGGTTAAAAGGGTGGTTCGTGGCGCTATTTCCTTATCAACGCCTTGCCTATTTGTTTGACGCTATCCGATCGGAGACGCTGCCGCAGGACGAACTGGCAAAGCGCTTCAACGTTTCAACCAGAACGATACGCACCGACGTATCGGCACTCAACGACGTGCTGTCCGAATATGGGGCGAACGTTGTTTATGAGCGAGGCCTGGGATACCGGCTTTCTGTCACCGATCCGCTGCGTTATGGCGCGTTGCCGATGCAAAAACATCAGGTCAAGGCGATACCCCGCTCGTCGAAAGAGCGAGTCGATGCGCTGCTGCTAAAGTTTTTACTTGCGCCTTTGCCTATCAAACTCGACGACATTGCCGAAGAGTGGTTTGTCAGCCGAGGGACGCTTCAGCACGACATGTCGACCGTCAGAGAACTGTTGGAGAAGTATCAGATAGTCCTGGACACCATACCGCGGCAGGGTATCAAGCTGGTTGGCGCCGAGCAAGCCATTCGCGCCTGCATTACCGACATTTTGTGGCAGCAGTTTTCCAGCGATAACGAACGCTCGCTAAACAGCTTTAAACAGGACATTCTGACCAATATCGATCTCGGCTATATCGAAAAGGTGTTGGAAAACAGCGTGAGCCGTTTTGATATTCGCCTGACGAATGAAGGGCGCCAGTATTTGATCTTCAACTGCGCCGTTTCTATTCTGCGTATAACCCGAGGCCATGAAATTATTCACTATGCCGCCGAAGGCGTAGATGACGTGATAACGAACGCCGCGGCGGAAATCGCCAAAGGGTTTGACTATTTCCTCGGCGGTGAGCTTTCCGGCTCCGAAGAAGCCTACCTCAGCGTTCAAATTTCCGCTCAGCGCATACCCAGCGGCGACGTTGAAAGCGCTCAGGACAGCGAACGCTATAGCGACGAGCTGGTAGACTATATCCTCAGCTATATTAATGACTCCTATAACTACGACCTGCGCCACGATAAGAAGCTAAAAGCCGACCTTTCCTCCCATCTGGCGGCGATGCTGACGCGCGTCCGCTATCAGCTCAATACCAAAAACCCTCTGCTGTCCGATATTAAGCAGTACTATCCGTTTGCTTACGACGTAACCCTAAGCGCCATGGCGAACGTAGAGCATCAAATTCCTTACGCCATCAGCGAAGACGAGTTGGGCTATCTGGCGGTGCATATCGGCGTAGGCCTTGAGCGCAATTACAGCGTCGGCTATACCCGGCACCCCCATGCGTTATTGGTGACGGACGCGGGCAATTCGACTATCCGAATGATTGAGGCCAAGATCGTACGGGAATTCCCCCAAATGAAGGTACAGCGGGTTATCTCTCTTCGGGACTACGAGGAGCTTGACGGCGTAGCCGAAGATTTTGTGATTACGACCGTAAGGCTGGTGGAAAAAAACAAGCCCATCGTAAAGATCGCGCCTTTTCCAACGCCGTATCAGATTGAGCAGATTGGCCGCCTGGCGATGGTTGATCGCACGAAGCCTTATATTCTGGAGCGCTTCTTTGATGAACGGCACTTTATGATAGTCAAAGGCAAGATGACGCAAGAAGCGCTGTTTAAGAAGGTGTGTCAAAAGCTGGAGGCGGATGGCTATGTCACCAAAGAATTCTATCCATCGCTGGTTGAACGAGAGTCTATCGTTTCTACTTTGCTGGGTGAGGGGATTGCGCTTCCCCATTCTTTGGGGCTTCTGGCCAATAAAACCGTGGTTGTGACAATCCTTGCGCCTAACGGCATAGAGTGGAACAACGAGAAAAAGGAAGTGGCCAACGTCGTTTTCCTGCTGGCCATCAGCAAGGCGGAATATGAAGAGGCGATGGCTATTTACGATCTGTTCGTTACCTTCGTGCGAGAGAAGGCCACCAAGCGGCTGTTGAACAGTAAGAGCTTTAACGACTTTCAGGCCATCGCGAAAGACAGCCTGGGAAGAAGCGCCTGAAGGGGTGATGTAAATGAATGATAATAGCTAAATATGTTGTAATTTGTGTTTATCACTCATTTTTTATACAGCGACTAAATATTAAGAATAATAATAAAACCCTGCTAATTGCAGGGTTTTTGCCGAATAGAAACGCATAATATCGTTATGAGAGAAGATATATTTTTTGTACTGTTACCGCATGTAAGAATTAAGAATGTATGTATCCAATGCGTATTGTTACTTTTTTGTTATCAGGGATGGCGTTAATGAAATAATGAGGTAAGTAATTTTTATTTAAATGGAGTAATGATGTTTATTATTCGTCAACACGCTTATTTGAAAGAAAGACGTTTATTTTCCATCTTTGTGATGCATCTAACTGTTTCGGTACTAACACCCGCCTTTTTTGACATCCATCAACGATATCGAAGTATCAATTGCTATAGTGAGCCCGTGCAAAACAAGCCTTTTGAGATTATAGTTTAATCGTCATTGACAGTTTTATTGCTATTGGGAGCATTAACTTTTTATTGCATAATTATATTTGTAATATAGGTGTGGACGCGGCAAGGTTATTGCCGTTTTGATGAGTTAAATAGTGAGAATAACATGATTACACAAATCATAGCCTTGGTGGTTGTTGCAATCACCGTTTACCTGTTGATAAAGCAGTATGAAACGCGAATGGTGCTGATTGGCTCCGGTCTGGTTATGGGCCTGCTGGCGCTAAATCCAATGGCCGGCCTTGACGCGTTCGCCAAGAGCATGACGTCCGCCAGCCTGATACAAGCAATCTGTGCGAGTATGGGTTTTGCCTACGTGATGAAGTTTACCAAGTGCGATATGCACCTGGTGAAAGCATTGACCGGCATGATGACGCGTTTGGGCTTCTTCTTAATCCCAGCGACCGTTGTTGTGACCTACTTCATCAACATCGCTATTCCTTCTGCGGCTGGCTGTGCGGCAGCGGTAGGGGCAACGATGATCCCTCTGCTTATCGGCGCGCGCATCCACCCGGCTATCGCCGGCGCAGCGGTGCTGAGCGGTACCATCGGTTCTTTCCTTAGCCCGGGTATGTCTCACAACGCCTTCGTTTCCAACCTGTATAACGAAATCATGGTGGGAACGGACGGCTTCACCAAGATGGAAGTTATTGACCTTATCAAACACCATGCGCCGTTCAGCATTGCTATCGGCGCTATTGGCGCAGTATCTCTTTCTATCGTCGCGCTGGTTCGCAAAGAGTTCCGCATTCAGCCTGTTGAAGGCGAAGCGGGCGCTGGCAAGGCAGATGCGAAAGACGAGGGCGGCGCTAACTATCTTTATGCTACCGCACCGTTTATTCCGCTAATCCTGCTGTTGATTGCGGGCACTACGAACTGGTTTGGCAGCGTGAAGATGACCGTTCCGGCGGCGATGGTTATCGGCGCCATTTATGCGCTGGTTATTACTCGTTGCAGCCCAACGAACATGACCAAGCAGTTCTTTAACGGTATGGGCAACGCCTACGGCGACGTTCTGGGCATCATCATCGCAGCAGGCGTATTTGCTGCCGGCCTGAATGCGTCTGGCCTGATTGACAGCTTCATTTATTTCCTGACTCACCATCCTGAATTGGCCCGCTGGGGCGGAACAATCGGTCCGTTCCTGATGGGGATTATTACTGGTTCCGGCGACGCGGCTGCTCTGGCCTTTAACGAGACGGTAACGCGCCACGCGGCGGCATTCGGTTACACCATCCCTGACCTGGGCATGGCGGCTGCAATGGGCGGCGCACTGGGACGCACGATGTCTCCTATCGCGGGTGTGACTATCGTATGTGCGGGCCTGGCCGCGGCTAACCCGGTAGAACTTATCAAGCGTACGGCTCCGGGCATGATCGTTGCGGTGATTTTTGTCGCTCTGGTAATGCTGTAATCGTGCGACCGAGTAGACCGCAAGTTAAGCAACAAAGAAGGATATAAGTAATGTCGACAGTTGATTTAGAACAGTTAGTAACGTGGCGCAGAGAGCTTCACCGCTTTCCTGAAATCGGTTGGTCTGAGTTCACGACCACAGCGCGCCTGATCAAAGAGCTGCGCGCAATGGGGCTGGAAGTGTTTGCAGGCCCTAAAGTGATCAACCGCGAATTTGTTCGCGGCCGCAAGGCTGAAGTCGTTGAGAAAGGCTTGGCGCTGGCGAAAGAGCGCGGCGTTGATGAAGCGCTTTTGGCTGAAATGGAAGAATTGACCGGCTGTATGGCCGTGTATGACAGCGGAAAGCCTGGACCGACGGTTGCTTTACGTTTTGATATTGACTGCGTGAACGTGCAGGAATGCGCTACCGCCGAACACGTCCCGAACAAGGATGGTTTTGCGTCAAAGAGCGCGGGCCTGATGCACGCCTGCGGCCACGACGGCCATATGTCTATTGGTCTGGGCATTGCCAAGTGGCTGGTGGAAAACGGCAGCAGCTTGTCTGGTAAAGTCAAGCTGCTGTTCCAACCGGCTGAAGAGGGCGTGCGCGGCGCAAGCGCGATGGCGGCAAGCGGCATCGTTGACGATGCGGACTATTTCCTCGGTATGCACCTGGGCTTCATCGCCAAGACCGGTGAAATCGTGGTAAACCCGAACAACTTCCTGTGCACCACCAAGTTCGACTTCCGTTTTTACGGCGCTCCGGCTCACGCTGGCGCAGAGCCTCACCTGGGCCGCAACGCTCTGGCAGGCGCTTGCCATGCTGCTACGCAGATGCTGGGCATTTCCCGCCACGGTAAGGGAATGTCTCGTATCAACGTCGGCGTTATTAAAGCGGGCGAAGGCCGTAACGTTGTTCCGGCATACGGTGAACTGCAGGTTGAAGTTCGCGGTGAAGACGAAGCCATCAACACCTTCATGGCCGAGCAGGTTCAGCGCATGGCCGAAGGAGCAGCACACAGCTTTGAGCTGCGCCTTGAAAGCGAAGTAATGGGTGAAGCGGTAGATCTGGTTAACGACAAAGAGCTGGTCGACCTGCTGACCGGCGTTGTTAAGCAGCACGCTGAGCTGACCGTTGTGCCTGAACGTTCGTTCGGCGGCAGCGAAGACGCTACCATTCTGGCCAAGCGCGTGCAGCGTAACGGCGGGAAGTCCATCTACTTCATCGTCGGCGCCGATTTGACTGCGGGTCACCACCAGGCAGGATTTGACTTCGACGAGAAGCAGCTTAAAACCGCGGCGGATCTGTTTATCGGCTGTCTGCAGAAGCTGATGAACAAGTAGTTTTTCCTACGCAATACGTCAAAACCGCCTCACAGTGAGGCGGTTTTTTTATTTCTGTTCTTCTCCGCTTTTTATTTCTATTTTGCGGGACCGGGGGTTCTTCCCGGCTGCGCGTCAAGGCTGGCGCCATTCTCATGTAGGCTATCGTCGCCCATCAGGTATAGATAGGTCGGCATAATGTCGGCCGGCGTTTTCAACAGGTTTGGGTCTTCGTCAGGAAACGCGTGAGCGCGCATGGCCGTTCGCGTTCCTCCCGGATTAATACAGTTAACGCGAAGCGTTGTCCCCTGATATTCATCGGCCAGCACCTGCATCAGACCTTCGGTAGCGAATTTAGATACCGAATAGACGCCCCAGCCGCGTCGGCCTTTGCGCCCTACGCTGGAAGAGGTGAAAATAAGCGACGCGCGGGGCGATTTAAGCAGCAGGGGAAGCAGAACCTGGGTCAGCATAAAGCCGGCGTTAACGTTAACCTGCATGACCTGATGCCAGGCTTCAGTATCCTGTTCGGCAATCGGTGCGATTTCGCCTAAAAGGCCGGCGCTGTGCAGCAGGCCATCCAGATGGTCCACCTCTTTCATAAGCTCTTCTTGCAGCATGGCGTAGTGCTTGGGCTGTGCGGTTAAAAGGTCGTAAGGAAAAATAATGGAAGGCTTTCCACCCTCTGCGGAGATCGTCTGCTGTACCTGCTTTAGCTTATCTTCATTGCGGCCAAGCAGAATGAGCCGGGCGCCGTGCCGCGCATAGCTTAGCGCGGCCTCTTTGCCGATACCGTCGCTGGCGCCGGTAACCATAATGATCTTTTCATTGAGCAAATCGCGCGGTGCCTGGTAGTGCATACTCTCTCCTTACGGTATATTTATCCGGTTTATACCCGTCATAATTCAAGCTGCATGTGCGTTGGCTTTGTATATTTGGCTATTCACAGATCTCACCTTTTCAGGGCCAGCGCAAGCGCCGTTCAAAACGCCGTGGGCGTTTTGTCATGCAACTCGAATTACTTAAGGGACGTGGGGTGGCTGCATTATGATGTTAATCATAGCTGAAATAGGCAACGATATCAGTCTGTCACGGTGAAAGAGGCTATACTTTTACCGCGTTGAATGCGTACATCGTTACCCGGTTTTATTAACCCGATAGGAAAAATGCCGTGGAGTGGATTTCTCAATATGGTTTATTTTTGGCGAAGATTGCGACGTTTGCCGTCGTAGTCGCCGCCGCTGCGCTGTTTATCCTTAGCGCAACTCAGCGTAAAGGCAGCCGTCGAGGCGAACTGACGCTGGTCGATTTAGGCGAGCAGTATCGCCACATGCAGGAGGAGATGCAGGTGGCCCGCATGCCGCAGGCGGAACAAAAGCTGTGGAATAAGGCGCAAAAGAAAAAGGATAAAGCGGAAGCAAAACTTGCCAAGCAGGCGGCTAAAAGCGGCGAACAAAGCAAGCAAAAGCCCTGTTTGTTCGTGCTGGAGTTTAAAGGCAGCATGGATGCCCATGAGGTTGAGGCTCTTAGGGAGGAGATAACGGCCGTACTGGCGGTCGCTAAGGCGGAAGATGAAGTTTTACTTAAGCTCGAAAGCCCGGGCGGCGTAGTGCATGGCTATGGCTTGGCTGCATCTCAGCTCGATAGGCTGCGTAAGGCCGGCGTTCGGTTAACGGTTGCCGTGGATAAAGTTGCGGCCAGCGGCGGCTATATGATGGCCTGCGTAGCCGATCGCATCGTTGCCGCGCCGTTTGCCATTGTGGGGTCTATCGGAGTGGTTGCGCAAATTCCGAACTTTCACCGACTGCTGAAGAAGAATGCGATTGACGTTGAGCTGCATACCGCCGGTGAATTCAAGCGTACGCTGACGCTATTGGGTGAGAATACGGAAGCGGGGCGAGAGAAATTTCGCGAAGAGCTGAACGAGACCCACCGGCTGTTTAAGGCGTTCGTCAGCGAACAGCGTCCGTCGCTGGATATTGACGCCGTAGCGACGGGAGAGCATTGGTTTGGCGTTCAGGCTAAAGAAAAGGGGCTGATTGACGAAATAGGCACCAGTGACGATCTGCTCATTGCCCAGTTAAGCAAACGCGACGTCATTGGCGTGCGCTATGCCCAGCGAAAGCGCCTGATTGACCGGCTGACGGGAAGCGCGGCGGAAAGCTGCGATCGTCTTCTGTTGCGCTGGTGGCAGCGTGGACAAAAGCCCACTCTTTAATTGAAACTCTCAGTCGGCGCGTTCCTGCATTAATGGTTAGGGCCTGATGAATGCGGAATGCGCCGACGTTTTTTAGACATAATGTGAAGTTAACTTAGGCGTTTTTTAGTGATGTCTATAACGCGGTGAGTCCGTATTTAATTCCAATCTCTGTCTTGATTACAGAGCGATTAGTAAAAGATAATTTTAGTAAATTCCCCTTAATTTTATAAAAATTAGCATGGTATATTTCAGATGAATTCTGTTTGTACGTTATTGTTTCTTATTGCAAATATTTAAATGATATTGAGGTGTGAAGATGCGTGAATTAAATAAAAATGAAATGGAAGCCGTTAACGGTGGCTGCATTGAAGGCGCACTGGACGGCGCGGCCTGTGCTTCAGCTATTGGGCAAAGTAAAGGGTGGGACGGTTTTAGCAGCTTCGTATTTTCTGCCTTTGGCGCCGCGGTAGGCGCTGTTGTCGGCAGTGACGCAGCTACAAAATTCTTGAAGCTTTTCGCTTAAGTACCCAAGGCTCTCCACTTAAGCCAGAAGGCTTTTCAGAAAGCAGAGAGAGGTTCTCTCTGCTTTTTTACTATTGTAAAACTGCATTAAGCACAGTTTTTATATCAATCGTTACCCGCCAAACGTTATTCCAAATGATATTTGTTTGAAAACACGTGGGCCAGATGTTTGAACATATTGAATACGGCCGTCGTTTTGGCGGTCGGCAGCCCGTCTTTGTCCAGGAAGTACTCTCCCCGAAAAACGAGAACGCTGCCTTTTTGCTCTACGTCGGTAGCTTCCATTCCGTGAATGAAGTCTTCATGGTCGCGGATAAGTTGATTCGCTTCTTTTAATAGCGCTTGGCGCGATATAGGCGTAGTCTCGGTTTTCATTATTTACTCCAATGTACTCAAATTACGTACTTAAACCATTCACGCATTTTATCGCTCAGACCCTGCCAGAGCAATGCGTCAGAACTTATGCAGGATAGCGTTTTTTCTCCTTGGAGCCGCTCGTTTTTATCGATAAAAAACGGTTATTCTCGCTAATTTTGTTGCGTAGTGCTTTTTATCAGGTAGAGTTATGGGCTTTCGGAACAAACGAACGCAGCGTAAAGCGTTGAGAAAATCGAGCGTTTACGGCTACATACGAACGAGGAAGAAAGCGAGGGCTTGACGTTTCGCATTTTGACCTCAACATTAAACGCGGCGTTTTTGTGATGTTCTGCAAAATTCGCTATGTTGTATTTTATTGAGAAGGGCCAATTTAGGTAAACAACGTTATGGGTAAATCGCTCGTTATTGTGGAATCCCCGGCTAAGGCCAAAACAATTAATAAATATCTGGGCAGTGACTACGTGGTGAAATCCAGCGTTGGTCACATCCGGGATTTGCCGACGAGCGGTTCGGGAACGAAAAGCAGCGCTTCGACAAAAGGCGCCAAGGTCAAAAAAGATGCGCAGCAGGCGTTGGTTAGCCGTATGGGCGTTGATCCATATCACGACTGGGCCGCTCACTATGAAATTCTTCCCGGCAAAGAGAAAGTTGTCGCAGAGCTGAAAGCCTTAGCCGAAAAAGCCGATACTATTTATCTGGCAACCGACCTTGACCGCGAAGGGGAAGCCATTGCATGGCACCTGCGGGAGGTCATCGGCGGTAACGACGACCGGTATCGTCGCGTGGTCTTCAATGAAATCACCAAAAACGCAATCCGCGAGGCATTTAAAGAGCCTGGCGAACTCAATATGGATCGCGTTAACGCTCAACAGGCGCGCCGCTTTATGGATCGCGTGGTGGGCTATATGGTTTCTCCGCTGCTGTGGAAAAAGATTGCCCGCGGCCTTTCTGCCGGTCGGGTTCAGTCCGTCGCCGTTCGCCTGGTGGTCGAGCGCGAGCGTGAAATCAAGGCCTTTGTGCCGCAAGAGTACTGGGAGCTGCACGCAGACCTCGATCACGGAAGCGACGCTCCGCTGCAAATGCAGGTAACGCACTATCAGGACGGGGCGTTTAAACCCGTTAATCAGCAAGAGACTCAGGCAGCGGTCGCGCTGTTGGAAAAGGCGCGTTATGAGGTTTTAGAGCGAGAAGATAAGCCAACTACCAGCAAGCCCTCCGCGCCGTTTATTACGTCTACGCTGCAGCAGGCGGCCAGTACCCGGCTGAACTTTGGCGTAAAGAAAACCATGATGATGGCGCAGCGTCTGTATGAAGCGGGCTATATCACCTATATGCGTACCGACTCAACCAACCTGAGTCAGGATGCGCTCAACATGGTCAGAGGTTACATTGGCGAAAGCTTTGGCGATAAGTACCTGCCGGCGCAGCCAAACCATTACAGCAGTAAAGAAAACGCTCAGGAAGCGCACGAAGCCATCCGTCCTTCTGACGTGAACGTCCTGGCTGAGTCGCTAAAAGATATGGAAGCGGATGCTCAGCGCCTGTATCAGCTCATTTGGCGTCAGTTTGTTGCCTGCCAGATGACGCCGGCGAAGTATGACTCTACGACGTTGACGGTTAAAGCTGGAGACTATCTCCTGAAGGCTAAAGGCAGAACGCTGCGCTTTGACGGCTGGACTCGCGTACTCCCTGCGCTGCGCAAAAACGATGAAGATAAAACGCTGCCTACGGTAGAGGTCGGCGCGACGCTGGATTTAGTGCAGCTGCTGCCGAGCCAACACTTTACCAAGCCGCCCGCGCGCTTTAGCGAAGCGTCTTTGGTTAAAGAGTTGGAAAAGCGCGGCATCGGCCGTCCTTCAACCTATGCGTCGATTATTTCCACCATTCAGGACAGAGGCTATGTTCATACTGAGAATCGTCGCTTCTATGCCGAAAAAATGGGTGAAATCGTTACCGATCGCCTGGAGGAAAACTTCCGCGATCTGATGGACTACGACTTTACCGCCAGAATGGAAGATAACCTCGACAGCGTGGCGACCAATAAAGCCAACTGGAAGGGCGTGCTCAACAACTTCTTCTCTGACTTCAGCCAGCAGCTTGATAAAGCCGAGCAGGATCCGGAAGTAGGAGGGATGCGTCCTAATCAGGTGATCTTGACCTCTATCGATTGCCCGACCTGCGGACGGAAAATGGGGATAAGAACCGCCAGCACCGGCGTATTCCTCGGCTGCTCCGGCTATGCGCTGCCGCCCAAAGAGCGCTGTAAGCAAACTATCAACCTGATCCCAGAATCTGAGGTCTTGAACATTCTGGAAGGCGATGATGCGGAAACCAATGCGCTGCGCGCGCGCCGCCGCTGTAGCAAATGTGGAACGGCGATGGACAGCTATCTTATCGATCAGAACCGCAAGCTGCACGTCTGTGGTAATAATCCGTCCTGCGACGGTTATGAAATCGAAGAAGGTGAATTTCGCATTAAAGGTTACGACGGTCCGGTGATTGAGTGCGATAAGTGTGGTTCCGAGATGCATCTGAAGATGGGGCGTTTTGGTAAATACATGGGATGTACCAACCCTGACTGTAAGAATACGCGCAAGATCCTGCGCAACGGCGACATCGCGCCGCCAAAAGAAGATCCAGTTCCATTGCCAGAGCTGCCGTGTGAAAAGTCTGACGCCTATTTCGTCTTGCGAGACGGCGCGGCAGGGGTTTTTCTGGCTGCTAATACTTTCCCGAAATCGAGGGAAACGAGGGCGCCTACGGTAGCTGAACTACAGCGCTTTAAAGACCGACTGCCGGAAAAATTGCGCTATCTGGCCGATGCGCCGGCAGCGGATCCCGAAGGCAACGCGTCTATCGTGCGCTTTAGCCGTAAGACCAAGCAGCAATATATTTCATCAGAGAAAGACGGTAAGGCGACCGGATGGTCATTGTTCTATACCGACGGCCAGTGGCGAGAAGTAAAAAAGTAATACTCTGAGCAGGAAGAATAATTACTTGCTATCTAACGCCCTGTATGTTCATTTAACTACAGGGCGTTTTTATTCCGCTAAATCGCAGGGAGAGGCGCGGAATGAAAGCAGAGCCGGGTTGCGTAGTTGTAGGTAGCTCACGGCTTGGCGCGATAAACAGCACGGATGCGATTTTATATTAACCATGATAGTTATTGAGTAGTGGTGTAACGTATGAAACTGCAGCAACTTCGCTATATCGTTGAAGTGGTCAATCATAACCTGAATGTCTCATCTACCGCGGAGCGGCTTTATACCTCTCAACCGGGGATCAGTAAGCAGGTAAGAATGCTGGAAGATGAGCTTGGCATTCAGGTCTTTACTCGCAGCGGTAAACACCTAACGGAAGTGACGCCTGCCGGGCAGGAAGTTGTACGCATCGCGCGGGAGATACTGTCCAAGATTGACGCTATCAAGTCCGTCGCTGGTGAACATACCTATCCCGATCGCGGGTCGCTGTATGTCGCCACTACGCACACTCAGGCTCGCTATGCGCTGCCTAAGGCGATTAAGGCCTTTATCGATCGCTATCCCAAAGTTTCTTTGCACATGCATCAAGGATCGCCGACCCAGATAGCCGAAGCGGTATCAAAGGGCAACGCGGATTTCGCTATTGCGACGGAAGCGCTGCACCTGTATGAAGATCTCGTCATGCTGCCTTGTTATCACTGGAACCGCGCCATCGTCGTAAAAGACGATCATCCGCTTGCTTCAAAGTCGCATATTCCTATTGAGGAACTGGCTTCATATCCGCTGGTGACCTATACCTTCGGTTTTACCGGGCGTTCTGAGCTGGACATCGCTTTTAATCGCGCAGGGCTGACGCCGAAAATCGTGTTTACCGCAACGGATGCTGACGTGATTAAAACCTATGTGCGGCTAGGACTGGGGGTTGGGGTGTTGGCGAATATGGCGGTGGACGCATTGGAAGATCCCGACCTGGTAGCGATCGACGCCAGCCATATTTTTGCTCCGAGCACGACTAAGATAGGCTTTCGCCGCACGACGTTCCTGCGTAGCTATATGTACAGCTTTATCGAGGGATTTGCCCCCCATTTAACCAGAGACATCGTGGATAAGGCTGTCGCATTAAGATCGCCGGAAGAGGTAGAGGCGCTGTTTAGCGATATCGAACTGCCGGTTCGGTAGCGGGCTCTCAGACTCCTCGCCGGATGCAAAGCGCGTCAGGCGAGGAGGTAGTACGGACTATTTGGACAGCAGGTGGCCCATTTTTGCGGCCTTGGTGTCAAGATACTTTTCGTTTTTAGGGTTACGTCCTACCAGTAATGGAACGCGTTCAACGATGTTGATGCCGGCCTGAGTCATAATTTCAACTTTCTTTGGATTATTGGTCAACAGCCTGACAGAGCTGACGTTTAGCAGCTTGAACATGTCAGCGCACAGCGTAAAGTCACGCTCGTCCGCAGCAAAACCCAACTGGTGGTTAGCCTCAACGGTGTCTGCACCCTTGTCCTGAAGCGCATAGGCGCGAATTTTATTCAAAAGGCCAATATTACGGCCTTCCTGACGATGGTAGAGCAGTATGCCTCGGCCTTCTTCAGCAATGTGCTGCATAGCGGCTTCAAGCTGGAAGCCACAGTCGCAGCGAAGGCTGAACAGCGCATCCCCCGTCAGACACTCGGAATGAATACGCGCCAATACGGGATTATCATCGCTGATGTCGCCAAACACTAGCGCAACGTGGTCATGCCCGGTGGCCAACTCTTCAAACCCGACCATCAGAAAGTCTCCCCAAGGGGTCGGTAGTTTGGCTTCAGCCACTTTCTTTAACTGCATGATGTTCTCCAATGACGATTGACTCTGCTTTTGCTGTTTGCGCTTAGATTGACGGATGCGTCACTACGGCATGAAACGCCATATTATAAACCAATTACGGCGCATTGTTGCCAGTTAGTTAATAAATAATGCGCGATAGTTTTATCGTTTCGGACATTTTTATGGAATTATAGTCAGCCGTTATAAGTACAGGAAGACGTTGTTGTATGCTGAGCCGTTTGACCGGGCGCCTTGCCGTTGGCGTTTTGCTTTTACTGATTTTACCGCTGGCGACGCTTTGCGTCGGCTGGCGCTGGTATCCGGGAGAGGGAAACGCATTTCTCCTTCCTTTATTTTGGCTCACAGAGACAGCCAGTTCGCCTTGGGGGGCGATAACCAGCGTTATTCTTGCGGTTTGGTTTATATGGCGACTGTCTTTGCCTAGGCGTCAGGCAATTGCCGTCGTTGCGCTGCTGGCTGCGGTTATCGTAGGAGGACAGGCGATAAAATCCGTGGTTAAAGAAACGGTAGCAGAACCAAGGCCTTATGTGCTCTGGATGGAGAATGAGTACCATATTGACGATCGCGCCTTTTACGAGCAGGGTCGAAAAACGCGAGCGAAAATGATTGAACAACGGCTAGGCCAAGAGGCGAGAGTGCCCCTGTGGCTGTCCGACCATTGGCAAAGAGAAACAGGATATTCATTTCCCTCTGGGCACACGCTGTTTACGGCTTCTTGGGCGCTGATGGGCATCGGTTTGCTGCTGCCGCGTCGCCGCTATCTAGACGCCGGCGTTTTGATGGCGTGGGCCGTTTCCGTTGCGGGAAGTCGGCTCCTGTTGGGGATGCACTGGCCTATAGACTTAATTGTTTCAACGCTATTAAGCGGCCTGCTGGCGTTGAGCGCCTGCTGGGTCGCCGAGCGGAAGATATTTGCTAAGGCCCGGCGGGATGAATAATGCACCGTTGAAAATCGCCGACGTTTTGCGTCGGCATCGTGCATAAATAAGGGATACGGCCTAGTATTTTAAAGCAATATCAGTGAAAATCAGGCTCCTGTGCTGCGCGCATTTTTCGTTCAGCGTGCAGAAATGCTAAGTTAAAGGACACGGCCAAGCATTCTTGGTATAATTCATCCGTTTATCTCTATGTTTTGGATAGCAATGTGAAATATTTACTGATTGGATTAATCGCCGTCGTTATTCTGGTTATCGCCGTCACGTTGGGAGCCCACAACGAGCAGGTTGTAACTTTCAACTTTTTGATTGCGAAGGGCGACTACGCGCTATCTACGCTGTTGGCCGTTTTGTTCGGCGGAGGCTTTATTCTCGGCTGGCTGGTCACAGGCATATTCTATTTGCGTTTACGCTTACGTCTTGGACGTGCGATGCGCCAGATCAAGCGCTTACAAAACGAGACGACGGCGCCCGTTGAAGCCGCTCCCGTTATGCAGCAGATCGCCGAAAAGGAATAGCGCTGTATGCTTGAACTGCTGTTTTTGTTATTGCCCGTGGCCGCAGCCTATGGCTGGTATATGGGGCGTAGGGGCATACAGCAGGAGCGCCAGCAGGAAGCGAATAAGCTGTCTCGCGGCTATGTGGACGGCGTAAACTTCCTGCTTTCTAACCAGCAGGACAAGGCCGTCGATCTGTTTGTCGACATGCTGAAGGAAGACAGCGGCGCCTTTGAAGCTCATCTTACTTTAGGCAACCTGTTTCGCTCCCGGGGCGAGGTTGACCGAGCCATCCGAATTCACCAATCGTTAATCGAAAGCGCCTCACTGTCGTTTGAGCAGCGGCTTTTGGCTACGCAGCAGCTAGGCTGGGACTACATGGCGGCCGGTTTATACGATCGGGCTGAACGCATGTTTTCCCAGTTAGTCGACGAAGAGGACTTTCGCCTACCGGCGTTAAAGCAGCTTTTAACTATTTACCAAACGACCAGTGACTGGCAGCAGGCTATCGACGTGGCCGAAAAGCTGGTAAAGGCCGGCAAAGACGCATACCGAGTCGAGATTGCCCACTTTTACTGTGAGCTCGCGCTGCAGGCGATGGGATCCGACGATCTGGATAAGGCGATGGGGCTTTTGAAAAAGGCTTCTGCGGCCGATAAAAACTGCGCCCGCGTATCGATTATGTCCGGCCGGATTTGGATCGCCCGCAGCGACGACGCTAAAGCAATAGTCGAGCTGGAAAAAGTTATCGAGCAGGATAAAGACTTTGTCAGCGAAACCCTGCCTATGCTCTACGAATGCTATCAGCGTCTGGGGCAGCAAGACCTCTGGGTCGCCTATCTTAAGCGCTGCGTGGCGGAGCAAACGGGGTCAGCCGCAGAGCTTATGCTGGCGGATATGCTGGAACTGCGCGAGGGGCGAGACGCCGCTCAGGCGTACGTCAACCATCAGCTTCAAATTCACCCGACGATGCGGGGCTTTTATCGCCTGATGAATTATCAGCTGGCGGAAGCGGAAGAAGGGCGCGCAAAAGAGAGCCTGATAGTGTTACAGGAAATGGTGGGCGAACAGATCCGTTCTCGCCCGCGCTATTGCTGTGAAAAGTGCGGACTGACCGCCAACTCGCTTTACTGGCACTGCCCGTCGTGTAAGGCCTGGTCGACGGTAAAGCCGATCCGCGGTTTGGACGGCCAATAATGCAGTCTATTGATGTAAAAACAAACTGATTTAACCGAAAAGAAGAGAACAGGAAAACACTATGTCGACGTCGACTTCTCCCGTTATTGTTGCGCTGGATTTTGACACTCAGCGCGAAGCTCTTGAGCTGGTCGATAAAATTGACCCGGCGGACTGTCGTTTAAAAATAGGAAAAGAGATGTTTTCCCTGTGCGGGCCTGAGCTGATTCGCTCGCTGCAGCAGCGTGGATTTGACGTTTTCCTTGACTTAAAGTTTCACGATATTCCCAATACGGTCGCCAGAAGCGTCTCTGCCGCCGCCGAGCTGGGCGTATGGATGGTTGACGTACACGCCTGCGGCGGAGCGAGAATGTTGGAAGCGGCTAAAAGCGCGCTGTTGCCGTATGGAAGCGATGCGCCAGCCCTTATCGCCGTAACGGTGCTTACCAGCATGGAAGAAAGCGAGCTGAAAGCAATCGGCGTTCAGGGTTCTCTACAAGATCACGCGGAGCGATTGGCCCGTCTAGCCAAAGATAACGGCCTTGACGGCGTCGTATGCTCAGCCCATGAGGCTACACACTTAAAATCGCTGCTCGGCTCATCGTTTAAGCTAGTGACGCCGGGCATTCGCCCCGTCGGTAGCGAGCTTGGCGATCAGCGTCGCGTAATGACGCCGCCGCAGGCGATGGCCGCCGGCGTCGACTATATGGTTATCGGGCGCCCAATTACCCAATCTGCCGATCCGGCTCGGGCGCTTCGCGATATTTTGACCAGTCTGAGGCCGCTATGAGCGACAGCCGCTTAGTTTATAGTACAGACACGGGGCGCATTAAGCCGCAGGAAGAAACGGCGGAGCGCCCCAAGGGCGATGGCGTTGTGCGCATTCAGCGCCAAACCAGCGGCCGGAAGGGAAAGGGCGTTTGCATCATTACCGGCTTGGATCTGGATGATGACCAACTGCAAAAGCTGGCCGCCGAATTGAAGAAAAAGTGCGGGTGCGGCGGTGCGGTAAAAACGGGGCAGATTGAAATTCAAGGCGATAAGCGCGATGAGCTAAAAGTCTTGCTAGAATGTAAAGGTTTCAAAGTAAAGCTGGCCGGCGGTTGACGTGAGTCTAAAGATCGATAACAGGGTGCGGTATATTTAGCGGTATCTATTGATAAAATGAATAAAAAAGCGTTCTATACCGAGTTGGAAAATACGCTCGCTTCGTTGCTAAGCGGCGAACCCGATCGAATAGCCTCGCTGGCAAACGCCAGCGCTCTGTTGTTTGAACGTCTGGACGAGGTCAACTGGGTCGGTTTTTATTTACTAAACGGCCCAGAACTGGTTCTGGGGCCTTTTCAAGGAAAGGTTGCCTGTACCAGAATTCCGGTCGGAAAGGGCGTATGCGGCACGGCAGTGCTAACTGCGCGCATTCAACGAGTAGACAACGTTCATCAGTTTGAAGGCCACATTGCCTGCGATAGCGCAAGCAATGCGGAGATTGTGTTGCCGCTGTACTGCGGCGACGCGATGATTGGCGTACTGGATATAGACAGTACCGTATTTAGTCGTTTTGACGGCGAAGATGAAGAAGGACTGAAGGGGATAGTCCGATGCCTTTCACGGCATTTGTCTCAATGTTAAATGGCGATTTGTTGTGGTGTAGTTAAACTTGAAGTGCGGAGAGCGTGGCTTTTACCCGCACTGCGATTATAATGGCGCCTGATTTGCGCCTGCATGTTCGGGCTAGTTTGTTGTCATCAGGAAATTTCATGGAAAATCAACCCAAGTTGAACAGTAGTAAAGAAGTTATTGCCTATCTGGCTGAGAAATTCCCGCGTTGTTTTACGCTTGAAGGTGAGGCTCGGCCGCTTAAGATCGGCATTTTCCAGGACGTGATAGCCCGTCTGCCGGAAGAAACGCTGTTTAGTAAAACCCAACTGCGTACCGCTCTACGCCTGTACACTTCCAGCTGGCGCTATCTGCACGGCCTGAAGGCCGACGCTCAGCGCGTCGATCTGGACGGTACGGACTGCGGCGCATTGGAAGCTCAGCACGTGGAGCATGCGCGCAAGCAGCTGGAAGAGGCTAAAGCGCGCGTTCAGGCTCAGCGCGCAGCACAGCGCAAAGAAAAAGAAGGCAAAGAAAAAAGCGATGCTCCGGTACGTCGTTCTCGCCCTGCGGTGAAGAAAGGCGCAGAGGCAAAGCCTGCCGCGCCCCGCGCCCCTCAGCCGAAGGCTCCCGCCAAGCTACAGCCGCGCACAACGCCCGTCGGCGATATCGGTTTATTGAAAATCGGTCAGCCGGTGCAGGTTCTTGCCGGTAAGAGCGCCATGGATGCAACCGTTCTTGAAATCGCGAAAGACGGCGTACGCGTTCAGCTGGCTTCCGGGTTAGCTATGTTAGTTCGCGCCGAACACTTACAGTTCTGAGGTAGAGGTCAGCCAACGCATGAATAACTTAGTCCGACTAACGGCCATTGCAAGCTTATTTCTAGCAGGATTAAGTTATGCGAAAGAGGCGACTTTCCGCATTGAGCAAATTCCGGATCTCCAACAGGAAGTCCAGCATGCGGCGGTGAGTGAGCGCGTGACCGCTCGTTTTACGCGTTCACACTATCGTCAGTTTACGCTCGACGACGCTTTTTCAGAGAAGATCTTCGATCGCTATCTGAACATGTTGGACTTTAGCCACAACGTGCTTTTGGCATCGGATATTGAAAAGTTTGCCGATAAGAAAAAGTCGCTGGATGACGAGCTGAAGTCGGGCCAGCTTGATACCGCCTATGCGCTTTATAACTATGCTCAGAAACGTCGCCTTGAACGCTTGAATTACGCGCTGTCGCTGCTGGATAAGCCGATGACGTTTGATGGCGATGACGCCATTGAGGTCGATCGCAGCAAGGCTCCGTGGCCTACTAGCGAAGCCGAGCTGGATAAGCTTTGGAACCAAAAGGTCAAATACGACGCGCTGAACCTGACGCTTACCGGCAAAAAATGGCCTGAAATTAAAGAGATTTTGACCAAGCGCTATCAGTCCGCCATTAAGCGGCTGACGCAGGCCAAGAGTGAAGACGTTTTCCAAACCTTCATGAACGCTTTCGCTCGGGAAATCGATCCCCATACCAGCTATCTTTCCCCTCGCAATACGGAACAGTTCAATACAGAGATGAGCCTGTCTCTTGAAGGGATTGGCGCCGTACTGATGATGGAAGACGACTACACCCAGATTAACTCGCTGGTGCCCGGCGGGCCGGCGGCCAAAAGTAAAGCGATTGCCGTTGGCGATAAGATTGTCGGCGTAGGCCAACAGGACAAACCTATTGTTGACGTCATCGGCTGGCGTCTGGACGACGTTGTCGCGCTGATCAAAGGGCCCAAGGGCAGTAAGGTTCGCCTGGAGATTTTACCGGCAGGAAAGGGCGCTAAGACTAAGGTTGTCACTATCACCCGCGAGCGAATTCGTCTTGAAGATCGCGCGGTTAAAATGACGCTGAAAACGGTAGGCAAGAAAAAAGTTGGCGTACTGGATATTCCCGGGTTCTACGTCGGCCTGACTGAAGACGTTAAGACTCAGCTGCAAAAGCTGACGCATCAGAACGTTGACAGCATTATTATCGACCTGCGCGGCAACGGCGGCGGCGCCTTGACTGAAGCGGTTTCTCTTTCCGGGCTGTTCATTCCCAGCGGGCCTGTCGTTCAGGTTCGCGATAATAACGGCAAGGTCCGTGAGGACAGCGATACCGACGGCATCGTTTATTATAAAGGGCCGCTGGTGGTGCTGGTCGATCGCTTCAGCGCTTCCGCGTCGGAAATTTTCGCTGCCGCAATGCAGGACTATGGCCGTGCGCTGATTGTCGGCGAACCGACGTTCGGCAAGGGCACCGTGCAGCAGCATCGCGCGCTGAACCGGATTTACGATCAGATGCTTCGCCCTGACTGGCCGGACCTGGGCTCGGTTCAGTATACGATTCAAAAGTTCTATCGTATTAACGGCGGAAGCACCCAGCGTAAGGGCGTAACGCCAGATATCGTGATGCCTACCGGCGTCGATCCCGCAGAAACCGGGGAGAGCTTCGAAGATAACGCACTGCCGTGGGATAGCGTAGCTAAGGCCGCCTATACGATGCAGGGTAACGAGGCTCAGTATGTACCGACCTTGATTAAGGATCATGATGCGCGCATTGCTACGAATCCCGAGTTCCAGTACATCATGCAGGATCTCGCTCGCTATAAGGCCAATAAGGACAAGCGTGGCTCGATTTCTCTGAATCTGGCCAAGCGTGAGAAGGATAGCGCAGAAGAGGATGCTACTCGCCTGACGCGCATCAACGAACGCCTGACTCACGAAGGCAAGAAAAAGCTGAAGTCGCTGGAAGACCTGCCTAAGGACTATAAAGAGCCCGATCCTTATCTGGATGAGACGGTTCAAATCGCCTTGGATCTGGCGTCACTGGAAAAAGCCAACGCGGCGGCAGTGAAAAAATAGTCCGATCGAGTTATCGGTTATTACAGGCGCCTTCGGGCGCCTTTTTTGTCCCGGCTGTTAAAGCCTGTGATGAAAAATGTAGACTATTGTAAAGTTATGACCGAATTGTTAAGTGGCGCGCGTTGGCGCTTGAAATTTGCTTCAGAGCCCATAAGATCTATGGGTAAGAAACATTTTTTTACTTCTTTGAGGAAGCAATAAACCTATGATGCGTATCGCGCTCTTTTTACTAACAAACCTCGCGGTTATGTTTATTTTCGGCATTATCCTGAGCCTGACGGGCATTCAGGGCCGCAGCGTACAGGGGCTGATGATTATGGCCGGCCTGTTTGGCTTTGGCGGCGCGTTGGTTTCGCTGATGATGTCAAAATGGATGGCGTTGCGCTCCGTCGGCGGTCAGGTCATTGACCAGCCGAGCAATGAAGTGGAGCGGTGGCTGGTTGAGACGGTTAGACGCCAGTCTGAGCAGGTCGGCATTGCGATGCCTCAGGTTGCCATTTATCACGCTCCCGACATTAACGCCTTTGCGACCGGCGCGCGCAGAGACGCTTCTCTGGTAGCCGTAAGTTCCGGGCTGCTGCAGAACATGAGCCGGGACGAAGCGGAAGCCGTTCTGGCCCACGAAATTAGCCATATAGCTAACGGTGACATGGTCACAATGACGCTGATTCAGGGCGTTGTGAACACCTTCGTTATATTCGCTTCTCGCCTTATCGCTCAGGTGGCGTCGGGCTTTATGAACCGAGACGGAGAGAGCTCCTCTTCGGGGAATACGATGGTCTACTTCGCCGTTTCCATGGTGCTTGAGTTAGTGTTTGGCATTCTGGCCAGCATCATTACCATGTGGTTCTCTCGCCACCGTGAGTTCAAGGCGGACGCCGGTTCGGCTAACCTGGTTGGCCGCGAGAAGATGATTGCGGCGCTACAGCGGCTGAAGACCAGCTATGAGCCGCAGGAAGAATCCAGCATGATGGCGTTTTGTATTAACGGTAAGGCGAAGACCTTCAGCGAGCTGTTTATGTCCCACCCGCCGTTGGATAAGCGTATTGAGGCCCTGCGGGCCGGTAGTTACAAGTAACGTGGAATAAAAATGGAAAGCCCGAACAGACGTTCGGGCTTTTTTTATGCGCTTAGGCTCTATTTGCTAAAGGCTTTTGTCAGGCTAAACGGCATTGCCTGATAGCCGCGCGTTCCGTGTAGCTGAATTTCAACGGAAGGTTCGGTTTCTCCCCACTTGAACTCTTCAATATAGGGATTAGGCAGGCTGGTGAAGGCGCCAACGGCAAGGTCAAACGAGCCGCCTGCGGTTGCCGAGTAGACGAAAACGGAATTTTTATCCTGCTGGTATTCGGTGATTGAAGTGACGGGGCTGAACCACTCATTGCCGCGTTCTTTACCGTATTCCCACACCTGCTGTACCGTTTTATTCTTTTGGTCAATCTTATAAATGACCGCTCGGCTGTACTTCATGCTGGGCATCGCAGGCTGTTCCATGCCGCGTCCGTCACCGTTGTCAAAGGCGGAAACGTAGATGGAGTCGCCTTTACTCATGCTGTCGATTTTAAAGGCCGTATGCTGAGTCCAGGTCCAGTCGAAGCCGCCTTCACAGACGCTGTTCTCACATTTGATTTTCTGCCCCTTGGCGTCAACGGGGGTCAACACGGCTGAATCAAAGGGCGCTTTCCATCCTTCGGGCGCGCTGAGGATCCATTTCACCTTCTTGTCGCGGCCAATCTTTATAATGGCGCTCTGGTGGCGGGAGCTAATGATAATGGAGTCGTCTTCGCTGTCATAGTCAACGCTGTTGACGTGAGCCCAGTTGCGGCCCGGCCCGCTGCCGACAATATCACCGAACTTGTCTGAGGAGTCCAATGCGGCCAGATCTTCCGCGCTTAAGGTATGGCCGGCCTGGCTTGCATCGATATTCAGGCAAACGGCGCCCTGATCGAGGGTTTTCATCACAACGTCGCGATAGGGGTCAAGGATGTCAAACAGCCGCCATTCGTCCACCACTACGCCGTTTTGATCGACTTCGGCAATCACGTCGCGCACGGTGCGAACGTTCTTACCGTCGGCGCGCTTATGGTTGGAGCTGGCTACGCGCAGGAAGTAATGGCCGTTGGCGGCGTTATCCATCGAGTGGGAGAAGTCGTTGTAGTTGTCGGGCAACCGGCGATTAAAGATTTCTCTTCCCATGATGTCATACTTCACGTAGCGCTGGCCGTAGCCCCAGCTTAGCGCACCGTCGTCGTTTTGTTTAAAGCCCATCATTACGCCGGCTTTATAGATAGATTTCAGATCGTAAATAGGATTGGCGAACATATACCAGCGGATATCGCCGGAAGTGTCGATAATGGCGTTGACAGGGTAGAAATTCCACTCAAGCGCGCCGCCAACGGGGTTATTCCATACGGTGCGGGTGCCGTTTCCTGACTTGTCCTGTAGATTGTTGAGCAGATAGAGTCGGTCTTTAAATTCAGGGGCGACTTTTTTAACGTTTACGGTGAAAAATGAAGCCTGTTCCTCTTTGGTTCCAGCTGATTCCGTATAGGCAGGAGGAGCATAGACGGTGTAGCTTTCTTTAATTTTTTCACTTTTTTCGCCGTAGAGGCGGGTATATTCGACTTCAATCGTGTTGACGTAATCGGGATAAAGGCCGAAAACGGGGATCCCGCCGTAGGTCAGAAGGTATTTATTGTTTACCTGATATTTGATTTCCTGACCGTTCGCCTTAGGCACAATACGAACCGATGCGTCTCTTAGTACGTAACCGCCGTTGCGGATAATTGCCGTCAGTGGCGCAATATCGTATGGGTTCATGACGACTTCGCCTATTTGACCTTGAACCTGATAGTCCAGCTTTGCTCCGCTCGCTCCACCAATAGCCAGTGCCGTAGAGGGCAAAGCTGATAATAAGGCTGCCGACAGCGCAAGGGAGGTTAACGCATATTTAAATTTCATAACATTCTCCAGTTACTTGAACGTAAATCCGTCTTATCTATTCAATCTTTCTCAAGATATTTGAGTGACTCTTTGTAATTGGTTGTTGCTGGATGTTTTTAAATATGAAAATAATAATATTTGGTTACAATTGACTTGAATATAATTACTTTTGACAATAAAGAGAATCGCCAATTTGCGAATAATGATTTTTCGAAAATCGAAATATAGGGATGAAAAACAAAGAGAAGGCCTCGTAGAATGGAGGCCTTAGGGATGAAGAGATAAATCAATTAACCGCGTATACGTCGCCGTCGCGAAACTCCAGCTTAATCAGACGTGAACGCTCAAGCTCAAGGCGATGGGCTCCTTTGCTTTTATAGTTGGCGAACAGAAATACGTTATCTGCGGGTTTACCGTAAAGGGGAACGTTTCTAAGCGTTACCGACGTTCCGGGCCGAACAACGATTGGCCAGACGATGAGTCCCTTGGCGTTTTTTTTCAGAAGGTCGCTTTTTTCTTTAAACCATTGTTCAGACGTATAGTGTTCCAATTGAGCGGTTAACCTGCCACCTTCAACGGCAACAAAGTCGACAAGGATTGGTTCTCCTTCGTTAGCTTTGGGAGTAACGCTGTATTCCAGATTATTCATCCGAACGCCGGGCAACAGAGAACAGCCCGTCATCAGCGCGACGAATAAACTAATGGTTGCTGTACGCTTAACTAACCTCATAGGACTATCACCGTGTTGGCATCGGCGGCGCTTTTATTACATCCGATGCGGTAAAAGGGCGTCCTGAACCTGACTGCTTCTCAGGTTTAACTATAGGAAGAGAATGGCGGAGGGGCAAACGAAAAGCCCGCCAGAGAGGCGGGCCTGCGAACTATTTCTTCTGATAGGGACCATCGGCAACGGAATTGCGCTCAACCAGCTCAGGGTGCAGTTCAATCGAGTGGTAGGTTTCGCGCTTGTTGATTATGCGATCGAGCAGCATGTCCAGCGCCATCTCCGCCAGGTTTTCTTTTGGCTGTTGAATCGTCGTCAAGGGCGGGTTGTAAAAACGCGTATTGCGAATGTCGTCGTAACCGATGACGGAGATATCGTCGGGAACCCGTAACCCCATTTCGCCAGCGGCGCACAGCGCACCCATGGCGATGACGTCCCCACCGCAAAATAGCGCCGTTGGGCGCTTTTGGGCTTTTAACAGCTTCATCATACCGTCATACCCTTCCTGCGGCTGGAAGTCCGCTTCAACAATCCACTCATCGGGGATGTCGATGTTGGCCTCCTTCAGCGCGTGGAGGAAGCCGTTATGTCGCTCCCGGCCGGTAAATTCATTTAGCTGGCCGGTAATGGTGGCGATATCTCGATGGCCTCGATCTATCAAATAGCGTGCGGCCAGATACCCGCCGTGGAAGCCGTTATCTTCGATATTGTCGGTAAAGTCGCTGTGTTTACCCCAGTCCATCACCATCATGGGAATATGCTGATAGTCGTTTAGTAGTTCAAGCAGGGGGGGATGATACTCAGAACACATTACTAAAAGGCCGTCTACGCGCTTTTGCGCCAGCATGGCCAGATAGGCCTGCTGTTTTTCAAGATCGTTTTGAGTATTGCAAAGGATAAGCGTATAGCCCTTTTTATAACAGGCCGACTCTACGGCTTGAATGACTTCGGCGAAGTAGGGCGAACCGCTGCTGGTCGCCAACAGCCCCAACGTTTTAGTACTGTTAACCTTCAGGCTGCGGGCGACGGCGCTGGGCGAATAGCTGAGTTCTTTTATGGCGGCCCAGACGGCAGTTTTAGTATCTTCCGCAACAAAACGGGTTTTATTGATGACGTGGGATACCGTCGTCGTTGAAACGCCGGCGCGTTTCGCTACGTCTTTAATGGTTGCCATAAAAGCGGGTTCTCCTGTGCCTATACCGTTCGTTGCTCAGATGACAGTGTAAGCGGGTAAGTTAACGTTTGCCTTTTCAATTACACATTAAAAGCAAAACGGTGTAGAATTTGTATCATACGCACTGGCGCTAACTTACGTTATCGTTATCAGTGATGCTTGGCGATGAATTTTGGCGCATTTAATTCAAAAGTAAAAGGGCTGTAGCGGAAAGAACGCAACGTTTTTTGCGGTTTTCGCACCTTTAGCCGAAATAGGGCTGATAAACTCACGTTAACATTACCCCCAATTAGTAAAAAAGGAGTTCAAGATGTCTGCTGAATTAAAGTGGTCTTTAAGCACGGTCGTTTTTGCTTTGTTCGTTATCGTGACTTACAGCCTGATTGCCGTTACGCACTAATCGTTTTTAAATACCCGACAGCGCCGATGTCGGGTATTGTTTTTAATGACGTCAAAGCGCAGCGATGGAACGTCGCGTTTTCAGGTTAGCGGTTTGTCGGTGAGTGAGAATGTTCCCTTGTGGAACATATTTTTTTGAAATCAATAGAGTAAAATCGGTGTTTCAACATGGAGGCAGAATGACTCACCATAAGGCTAGAGCGTTGGCTTTAGTGAAGCGGATCGTCGGGATTGTTATTTTTATACCTGCGCTGATTTCGACGGTGATATCCGTACTTAAGTACCTGGTAGCGCCTAAAAGCCAGATGCAGGAAATGACGGCGACTATCATGGATTTCTTGCAGGTGATGTTCAACATCGTGCGCCAATATACTTCTTTTCTTGAGTACTTTTGGACTAACTCGCCGGTGCCGAATATTCAAAACTGGACTGCATCCAACACCGTTTGGTTTATCGTTATCTTTTTGCTGATTTTCGTTGGGCTAGCGCTCTCTGCCTCCGGCGCAAGGTTAGCCAAGCGAGTTTATAACGTGCAGGAAGGCGTAACGGAGCGAGCGATCCTTGAAGCGATGAACGGTGAACAGGCCCGTTCGAAGCAGGAGCTGCAGAAGCTGATTTCGATTCCAAACACCTCCATTTTTGCGCAGATAACCGAGCTTTACGTGGCGCCGGTGCTGTGGGGCGCATTCATCTATGTGATTTTACGGCTCATCAATATGCTTTAGTTTTTCCGTATTTTATACGCATTGAGAACCGACGTTTATCGTCGGTTTCTTATTATCTGGCGATATGCCGCGCAGGCCGCATGTTTAGCGCAAAGCTGTGCTTTAGATCGACGTTTCGCTATAGTCAAAAGGTTAACCTGAAACCGTCTTGATAATAACCTTGAGGTGATGTCATGTGGCAATCCGTCGGTCGTTTATTGAGTGAGTATCTGGGCGAGACTTATACAATTATCGAAAAGGAGGAGTTGCCGGGAGGGGATATCCACCACGCACGCAGGGTCAGTAACGGCGTAACTGAGGTTTTTGTTAAGTACGATACGCGCGATATTTTGCCTATTTTCACCGCCGAATCAGACCAGCTGGCGGCCTTGGCGAAGAGCGGAACGGTCCGCGTACCGAAAGTTTACGGCGTGGGTTACGACAGGGACTATAGCTTTCTTCTTTTGGAATACCTGCCGCTTAAGCCGCTGGATGCCCACTATGCATACTGCCTGGGCCAGCAGCTGGCCAGGCTGCACCAGTGGAGCGAACAGCCCCAGTTCGGCTTTGATTTTGACAGCGATTTGGCGACCACCCCTCAGCCTAACCGCTGGCAGCGCCACTGGAACGCGTTCTTTGCCGAACAGCGCATTGGCTGGCAGCTTCAACTGGCGAATGAGAAAGGGTATAACTTCGGCGATATAGACAAGATTATCGCTATCGTTAGCCAGCGCCTGAAAGGGCATCATCCTCAGCCTTCACTGCTGCATGGCGATCTCTGGCCGGCCAACTGTGGCGTGAGCGCTGCCGGTTCGGTTATTTTCGATCCAGCCTGCTACTGGGGGGATAGAGAATGCGATCTTGCCATGCTGCCTCTCTACCCTGAACTTCCTCCCCAAATCTATGACGGCTATCAGAGCGTTTGGCCGCTGCCGACCGACTTTGTCGACAGGCAGCCGCTGTATCAACTTTACTACCTGCTTAACCGCGCCAACCTGTTTGGTAAGGAGAACGTTGACGAGGCTGAGCGTGCCGTTGAAGCGCTGTTTGGCGACGAGAGATTCTAATTGAGCCACCGTTGTCTGTGTTGGACGGCGCGGCCTTCTGCTGCGCCGTTTTCGTTTTCTTTTTTGTCTGACGCAGAGTAAGAAATAAATAAATGAGCGCTTGTATTTCTTAGTATTGGTTTAAATATTAAATAAATGACTAATGTTATTTATTATCCATTCGTGTAGCTTGGCTCCCGCTTAATTAAGTAACTATTTGATTGTTTAAATAATTATGGGAGATCTTCAATGAGAGAATTAACGCTAACCGAAATGGAAGCTGTGGACGGTGGTTTTGGGCTACTTGCCGTTGCGGGGGGAATTGGACTGGCCGTTTCTATACCGACAATTGTGCTAGGGGCGATCGCGGGAGTACCTACTTTAGGCCTGGGTTTTGTGGTTATGGCTGCGGGTATCGTGGGTACATCTCTATCTGGGGCTGCAATAATTACAAGCATGGTTATATAAAGCGGCTAATTTCTATGGAGAGCGAAAATGCGCTCTCCATATGGCTTCATCTGGTTTAGTTATTCTTATATTGATCTACCTCATCCAGCCCTCGTTGCAGCCGCAGCCGCCATATTAACGCCCTGAACTTAATGCAAAGTCATTGCTTTTGGTTTAACATAGCCGATCGGAAGATGCGCTAAGGTTCGATTAGCGCTTTTTTTCATTCGGATATCAGGCCGTGCGCCAATTTGATAATGTTGATCAGATGGCATCGCGGCCTCTTGTATTTTAATTGAACATATCGTTTACACGTGATCTGTCGTGTGGGTCACCACTGTAATAAGGAACTATCATGCCAGTAATTACTCTTCCTGACGGAAGTCAACGTCAGTACGACCATGCCGTATCCGTAATGGATGTTGCGCGCGATATCGGCCCAGGCTTAGCCAAGGCCTGCATCGCCGGTCGTATCAACGGTGAACGAGTCGACGCCTGCGATTTGATTGAGAGCGACGCTAGGCTTGAAATCATCACGGCGAAAGATGATGACGGTCTGGAAATTATCCGCCATTCATGCGCGCACCTGCTGGGCCATGCAATCAAGCAGCTGTGGCCGGATACCAAGATGGCGATTGGCCCGACTATCGATAACGGCTTTTATTACGACGTTGATATCGACAGAACGCTAAATCAGGAAGATCTGGATCTGCTTGAGCAGCGCATGATGGAACTGGTCAAGAAAGACTACGACGTTATCAAGAAAAAGGTGAGCTGGCAGGAGGCATACGACACTTTCGCCGCCCGCGGGGAAATCTATAAGCAGCGCATTCTGGATGAAAACATTAGCCGCGATGCGTTTCCTGCGCTTTACCACCATGAAGAATATGTCGACATGTGCCGTGGGCCGCACGTGCCGAATATGCGCTTTTGCCATAATTTCAAGCTGCAGAAAGTTTCCGGCGCCTACTGGCGCGGCGACAGCAACAACAAGATGCTGCAGCGCATTTACGGCACCGCTTGGGCTGACAAAAAGCAGCTAAGTGCCTATTTACAGCGTCTGGAAGAGGCCGCCAAGCGCGATCACCGCAAAATCGGTAAACAGCTTGACCTTTACCATATGCAGGAAGAAGCACCGGGTATGGTATTCTGGCACAACGACGGATGGACTATCTTCCGCGAGCTTGAAGCCTTCGTGCGTATGAAGCTTAAAGAATATGACTATCAGGAAGTGAAAGGGCCTTTTATGATGGACCGCGTGCTGTGGGAAAAAACCGGGCACTGGGAAAACTATAAAGAAGCCATGTTCACCACGTCGTCAGAAAATCGCGAATACTGCATTAAGCCGATGAACTGCCCTGGTCACGTGCAAATTTTTAATCAGGGGCTAAAATCCTATCGCGACCTGCCGCTGAGAATGGCGGAATTTGGCAGCTGTCACCGCAACGAGCCTTCGGGCGCGCTGCACGGCCTGATGCGCGTTCGCGGCTTTACGCAGGACGATGCCCATATCTTCTGTACGGAAGAGCAGGTGCGTCAGGAAGTCACCAGCTGCATTAAGATGGTGTACGATCTTTACAGCACCTTCGGCTTTGACAATATTAGCGTGAAGCTGTCTACTCGCCCTGAAAAGCGCATTGGTTCCGACGAAATGTGGGACCGTGCGGAGCACGATCTGGCAGAAGCGCTGACGGCGAACGGCCTTGAGTTTGAATATCAGCCGGGCGAAGGAGCGTTTTACGGTCCGAAAATTGAATTTACGCTGCACGATAGCCTCGATCGCGCTTGGCAGTGTGGTACCGTGCAGTTAGACTTCTCGCTGCCGGGCCGCCTGAGCGCCTCTTTCGTTGGCGAAGACAACGAGCGTCACGTACCGGTGATGATTCACCGTGCGATTCTTGGCTCGCTGGAGCGCTTTATCGGTATACTGACCGAAGAGTGCGCCGGTTTCTTCCCAACCTGGCTGGCTCCGCAGCAGGTCGTGGTGATGAATATCACCGACGATCAGGCCGATTATGTCAGCGATTTAGCAAAAAAATTGCAGGCAGCGGGTATTCGTGCGAAAGCGGACTTGAGAAATGAGAAAATAGGCTTTAAAATCCGCGAGCACACTCTAAGGCGCGTCCCTTACATGTTAGTTTGCGGCGATAAAGAGGTGGAGGCCGGCAAAGTTGCCGTTCGCACCCGCCGCGGCAAGGATTTGGGTAGCCTTGACGTTGATTACGTTATTGAAAAACTGCAACAAGAAATTCGCAGTCGTAGTCTTAACCAACTGGAGGAATAAAGTATTAAAGGCGGAAAAAGAGTTCAAACAGCGCGTCCTAATCGCATAAACACAGAGATTCGCGCCCGTGAAGTTCGACTGACAGGTATAGACGGCGAGCAGATAGGGATTGTTAGTCTGAATGAAGCGCTGCAAAAAGCAGAGGAAGCGGGTGTCGATCTGGTTGAGATCAGCCCGAATGCTGAGCCGCCCGTTTGCCGGATTATGGACTACGGCAAGTTCCTCTATGAAAAGAGCAAGGCTACGAAAGAGCAGAAGAAGAAACAAAAAGTTGTTCAGGTCAAGGAAATCAAATTCCGACCTGGTACCGATGATGGCGACTATCAGGTAAAACTCCGCAGCCTGGTTCGCTTTCTGGAAGAGGGTGATAAAGCCAAGATTACGCTCCGCTTCCGCGGTCGTGAAATGGCTCACCAGCAGATCGGCATGGAAGTGCTTAACCGCGTTCGTGACGATCTTGCAGAACTGGCCGTTGTTGAATCCTATCCAAGTAGGATTGAAGGACGCCAGATGATCATGGTGCTCGCCCCGAAGAAGAAACAGTAAGGCTTGCAAGTAATAACGTCCGGGCGTTCCGAACGCCCGGATTTTATTCGCCCAACTGGTTCGTTTTATTAACAATGCGAAGTGGATATAAAAAATGCCAAAGATCAAAACAGTGCGTGGCGCAGCTAAGCGCTTTAAAAAGACTGCTTCTGGCGGTTTTAAGCGTAAGCATGCCAACCTACGTCACATTCTGACTAAGAAAGCTACCAAGCGTAAACGTCATCTGCGTCCAAAAGGCATGGTCTCTAAAGGAGATCTGGGTTTGGTCGTGGCGTGTCTGCCATACGCATAACTTTTTAATTCAGAATTTAAGACGATAGGAGAGAGCATATGGCTCGCGTAAAACGTGGTGTAATTGCACGTGCACGTCACAAGAAAATCATGAAGCAGGCGAAAGGTTACTACGGTGCCCGTTCGCGCGTTTACCGTGTTGCCTTCCAGGCAGTAATCAAAGCAGGTCAGTACGCTTACCGCGACCGTCGTCAGCGCAAGCGTCAGTTCCGTCAGCTGTGGATTGCACGTATCAACGCCGCTGCTCGTCAAAATGGCTTGTCTTACAGCCGTTTCATCAATGGCCTGAAAAAGGCTTCTGTTGAAATCGACCGTAAGATCCTGGCTGATATCGCCGTATTCGATAAAGTGGCTTTCGCTGCTTTGGTTGAAAAAGCAAAATCAGTTCTGGCGTAAGCCGGATGAAAGAGGGGGCGTAGCTCCCTCTTTTACTTTTTATTTCATTTAAATACGTGAAATCCATATTGATTCATAGTATTGTACAGTTTTCCACCAACGTTTAAGCGTCAAAAAATTATAAGGTAACGCAAGTATGAATCCTGCTATTTTCCGTTTCTTCTTTTACTTTAGCGCCTGACATCAGGAGGCTTTGCGCGTAAGAGAAGAAACGAAAACTAGCGCCGAAAGCCTCCGTCTGGAGGCTTTTTTGTTATGCGTAGTTAAAAAAGATCAATTCATTTAAGTATATCGCCGGGTTTTATGACCCTATTATCAGAACTTCAGAGCAGGAAGAAGAGGAATAGAATGCCACATCTCGCTGAACTGGTAGCCAATGCCAAGGCCGCTATAGCGCAAGCCAATGACGTTGCCGCGTTGGATTTGGTGCGCGTGGAGTATTTAGGCAAAAAAGGGCACCTGACGCTGCAAATGATGTCGCTGCGCGACGTTCCCGCCGAGGAACGCCCGGCGGCTGGTCAGGTTATCAACCAGGCCAAGCAGGATGTTCAGGAAGCGTTGAACGCCCGTAAAGAGACGCTTGAAGCCGCTGCGCTGAATGCACGCCTGTCCGAAGAGACTATCGACGTATCTCTACCGGGACGCCGTATGGAAAACGGCGGGCTGCATCCTGTTACCCGCACCATTGACCGCATTACCGACTTCTTTGGCGAGCTAGGGTTCTCCGTCGCCAACGGGCCGGAGGTGGAAGATGACTATCATAATTTCGATGCCCTGAATATTCCCGGCCATCATCCGGCGCGCGCCGATCACGATACCTTCTGGTTTGACGCCAAGCGCCTGCTGCGTACGCAAACCTCAGGCGTACAGATCCGCACAATGAATGAAAAGCAGCCGCCGATCCGCATTATTGCGCCGGGCCGCGTTTACCGTAACGACTATGACCAGACCCATACCCCGATGTTCCATCAGATGGAAGGGCTGATCGTTGATAAAGATATTAGCTTTACCAATTTGAAAGGCACGCTGCATGACTTCCTGAAGAACTTCTTTGAGGAAGACCTTCAGGTTCGCTTCCGTCCTTCCTACTTCCCGTTCACTGAGCCTTCCGCCGAAGTGGACGTGATGGGTAAAAACGGCAAGTGGCTGGAAGTGCTGGGCTGCGGCATGGTGCATCCGAACGTGCTGCGCGGCGTAGGCATCGATCCGGAAATTTATTCCGGCTTTGCCTTTGGCATGGGTATGGAACGTTTGACCATGCTTCGTTACGGCGTCACAGATTTGCGCGCCTTTTTTGAAAACGATCTTCGTTTCTTAAAACAATTCCAATAATAGCGGGAGCCAAAACATGAAATTCAGTGAGTCCTGGTTGCGTGAATGGGTCAACCCCGCGCTCAGTCGTGAAGAACTGTCAGAACAAATTACTATGGCCGGCCTGGAAGTCGACGGCATCGAGCCGGTTGCCGGCGAGTTCACCGGCGTCGTCGTGGGCCGGGTGGTTGAATGCGCTCAGCATCCTAATGCCGACAAGCTGCGCGTAACGAAAGTGGATGTGGGCCGCGGTGAGCTGTTGGACATCGTATGCGGCGCTCCAAACTGCCGTAAAGGCCTGACCGTCGCCTGCGCCACCGTGGGCGCGGTACTGCCCGGCGATTTTAAAATCAAGGCGGCCAAGCTGCGCGGAGAGCCTTCCGAAGGCATGCTTTGTTCATTTTCCGAACTTGGCATCAGCGACGATCACAGCGGCATTATCGAGCTGCCGGAAGACGCGCCGCTGGGGCAGGACGTTCGTGAATACCTGAAGCTTGACGACGCGACGATTGAAATCAGCGTTACGCCAAACCGCGCCGACTGCCTGGGGATTATTGGCGTCGCTCGCGACGTGGCGGTAATCAACCGCCTGCCGCTAAATGAACCCGATACGTCTGCCGTTGCGGCGACGGTATCCGATACGCTTCCGATTCACATAGAGGCGACGGACGCCTGTCCGCGTTATCTTGGTCGCGTAGTGAAGGGCATCAACGTTAAGGCCGCTACGCCGCTGTGGATGAAAGAAAAGCTTCGCCGCTGCGGAATTCGCTCCATCGACCCGGTCGTTGACGTAACTAACTACGTGCTGCTGGAGCTCGGGCAGCCGATGCACGCATTCGACCTTAGCCGCATTGAGGGCGGAATCAACGTGCGCATGGCAACGCCGGGCGAAGAGCTTGTGCTGCTGGACGGCAACAAGGTAACGCTGAGCGATGACATTCTCGTTATTGCCGACCATCAGAAGCCGCTGGCGATGGGCGGTATTTTCGGTGGTGAACACTCAGGCGTAAATGAAGAAACGCAGGACGTCCTGCTGGAAAGCGCCTTCTTTAACCCGCTATCAATAGCGGGCCGCGCTCGCCGTTTCGGCCTGCATACGGACGCGTCTCACCGCTATGAGCGCGGCGTTGATTCGGCTATGCAAGAGCGCGCAATGGAGCGAGCAACCAAGCTGCTGGTAGAGATCTGCGGCGGTCAGCCGGGGCCGGTTATCAGCGCCGTAGCTCAAGACAAGCTGCCTAAGCCTGCGACTATCGTCCTGCGTCGCCACAAGCTCGATTCACTGATTGGACATCACGTTGATGATGAGCAGGTGACGGATATTCTGACTCGCCTGGGCTGCCACGTCGTTCATCAAGGCGACAGCTGGACTGCGGTCGCGCCGAGCTGGCGTTTTGATATGGCCATCGAAGAAGACCTGATCGAAGAGGTCGCTCGCGTTTATGGCTATAACAGTATCCCTAACGTGCCGCTACGTGCCGATCTGGTGATGGCGGAACACTGTGAAGCGGAGCTTTCTTTACGGCGCGTGAAAGAAATGCTGGTCGATCGCGGCTATCAGGAAGCCATTACCTATAGCTTTGTCGACCCTAAGATTCAGCGTTTGCTGCACCCGGAACAGGATGCCCTCATTCTACCAAGCCCGATTTCGGTTGAAATGTCCGCTATGCGTCTCTCTCTCTGGAGTGGGTTGCTGGGGGCCGTGGTTTACAACCAGAACCGTCAACAGAGCCGCGTTCGCCTGTTTGAGAGCGGTTTACGCTTTGTGCCTGATGAGTCAGCGGAATTTGGCGTTCGTCAGGAGCCGATGCTGGCCGGCGTTATTACGGGTTCTCGCTACGATGAACACTGGAACCTTGCGCGGGACGCGGTTGACTTCTATGATTTAAAAGGCGATCTTGAGGCTGTACTGGCGCTTACCGGTAAACTGTCCGAGATTGAGTTCAGAGCGGAAAGCAATCCGGCATTGCATCCAGGACAAAGCGCAGCGATTTATCTCGATGGCAAACACATTGGATACATCGGCGTTGTGCATCCTGAACTGGAAAAAAAGCTCTCTTTGAACGGTCGTACCGTGGTGTTTGAAGTGTTGTGGGATCGGCTTGCAAACCGCCGTGTGCCGCAGGCTCGCGAGGTTTCACGCTTCCCGGCGAACCGTCGTGATATCGCCATTGTTGTCGCTGAAAACGTACCTGCTGCCAATGTATTAGATTTGTGTAAAAAAGTTGGCGTAAATCAGGTGGTTGGCGTAAACTTATTTGACGTATATCGCGGCAAGGGAGTTGCAGAGGGCTACAAGAGCCTCGCAATCAGCCTGACGCTGCAAGATACCGCACGTACTCTAGAAGAAGAGGAAATCGCCGCTACCGTTAATCAATGCGTAGAGGCATTAAAACAGCGATTCCAAGCATCCTTGAGAGATTGAACCTATGGCGCTTACTAAAGCAGAAATGTCTGAACACTTATGCGAAAAGCTTAATCTGAGCAAACGCGATGCCAAAGATCTCGTCGAACTTTTCTTTGAAGAGGTTCGAAGGGCTTTGGAAAATGGTGAACAAGTCAAACTTTCCGGGTTCGGTAATTTTGATCTGCGTGATAAGAGTCAACGCCCTGGGCGTAATCCCAAAACGGGCGAGGATATTCCAATCACCGCACGCCGGGTTGTAACTTTCCGTCCGGGACAGAAATTAAAGAGCCGGGTTGAGAACGCGACACCAAAAGAATAAAGATAACCAAGCCAAAAAGGCCGCTTTTATGCGGCCTTTTTCTTTAATATAGTTGCTCTTCTCGTTAACTAAATTTGGAATCGATAGGGACGATGAATTCGCACTTTTCCACGCTACGACAGCGGCAGCGCTATCAGGACAAGAAGACGTTCCTGCTGCTGCTGTTGCTGCTGTCTATTGTTGCGATCGTCAGCCTGTCGGTAGGGGACGTTTGGTTGCCGCCAAGCCGCTGGTTTAATGACCCGCAGGCGGATCTGTTCGTTTGGCAACTGCGGCTGCCGCGAACGCTGGCGGTGATGATGGTCGGCGCCGGGCTTGCTATGTCCGGCGCGGTCATGCAGTCCCTGTTTGACAATCCGCTTTCTGAGCCTGGGCTTTTGGGCGTTGCTAACGGCGCCGGCGTGGCCCTGGTGCTGACGATCCTTATCGGCGGCAGCCTGCTGCCCGTCTGGCTGCTAAGCATTAATGCGATCGTCGGCGCGCTAGCGCTAACGCTGGTCCTGTTGCTGCTTGCGCGAAAACGCTTTCTTTCCGGCTCAAGATTACTGTTGATAGGCTTCGCGTTGGGCATAGCCTGTAGTGCGGTAATGACCTGGGCAGTCTATTTTAGTACCAGCATGGACCTGCGCCAGCTGCTGTATTGGTTGATGGGCAGCTTTAGCGGCGTCGGCTGGCAGCAGCGTTGGCTGTTATTGGCGCTGTTGCCCATTCTGTTGATTCTGGCGGCACAGGGAAGCCGACTTAACCTGCTCTCATTAGGGGAAACGCAGGCCCGTCAGCTGGGCGCGCCGCTGGCGCTTTGGCGCAACGGCTTTGTGCTGGCGATCGCCTGGACAGTGGGCGTAAGCGTCGCGCTGTCGGGCATCATTGGCTTTATCGGGCTGATTATTCCCCATATGCTTCGCCTGATTGGGATTACCGATCATCGATTCCTGCTGCCGGGCTGTGCGGTTTCCGGCGCCGCACTGCTGCTGGCGGCGGATTTAATTTCCCGCATCGCCTTACCGTCAGCGGAACTGCCCATTGGCGTGATTACTTCAACCATCGGCGCGCCGCTGTTTATCTGGATGTTGATACGCCATGCTAACGCTGACTAATCTCTCAATTGACCGCAGGCTTACTGGTGTTAACGTAACGGCTGCGCCCGGAAGGCTGGTGCATATCATTGGCCCTAACGGCGCAGGGAAAAGCACCCTGTTGGCCGCCGCTGCGGGGTTATTGCCCCATCGCGGCGATGTCCTGCTCTGCGGCGAAAACGTCGCTAAGCTTTCGGCCCGCGAACTGGCGCGCAGGCGGGCCTATTTAGCGCAGCAGCAGGACAGCAGGGCGATGATGCGGGTCTTCCAGTATCTTGAGCTGCATCTACCGGAAGGCGCTGAGGCCGAGCATATAGAAAGCGTTACGGCATGGCTTGCCGAGCGTCTGGAGCTCAGCGATAAACTCGACAGGCTGCTGACCCGCCTTTCCGGCGGTGAGTGGCAGCGCGTGCGCCTGGCGGCCGTTTTTTTACAGGTTTGGCCCGGCCTGAATCCCGATGGTCGACTTTTGCTTTTGGATGAGCCAATGAGCAGCCTCGACGTTGCTCAGCAGGATGCACTGGACAGGCTTCTACGCCAGTTTTGCCAGAGCGGAGGAACGGCCATCGTCAGCGTTCATCATCTAAACCACGCCCTAAGCCATGCTGATGACGTCTGGTTGTTAAACGAAGGCCGCCTCATCGCGGAAGGCGCACCTTCCGAGGTTATGATGCCTGAGCGCCTGTCGTCAGTATTTGGCATTGGGTTTGAACTGCTGGAAGCGGGTAAACAGAAGTGGTTAAAGACGCAACCGCTACTTTAAGAAGATCTACACGGGCGTTAAACGCGAAGAATATTACTTCACTGCCAGCGCATAGCTTTCGTCAATTCGGCAAAAGATCTCTTCCAGAGGGACGGAATCATCAAGGCAAATAGTGACCCAGTGCTTTTTGTTCATATGAAACCCGGGAAAGTAGCGATTGTTATCTACGCGCCCGTTGACGTCTTCCGGCTTCATGCGTAAATCGATAATTTCAATGGGGTCGTCCCCGCTTAGCCCTAGCTTTCCTTTCTGTACCGTCAGCAGGGCTGCATACCACTTTGCGCTGTCCTGCCGCCTGAATATTGCGTTGTCAGGAAAACGGGGCCACAGAAACTCTAACTCATCCTGATATTTTTCACGGATATACTTGATAATCCGTTTTGCGCCTTCGCTTTTAAATACGTCGGGCTCAAAACAGGCATTGGCTATCGCCACGAGGACTTGGTCATGTTCCTCCCGAACTCGACCGACGAAGGCTCCGGTAGCGCTGGAAATACGATGAAGAACGTAGCTTTCACCCGTCGAGGTATCTACCAGCTCCGTCGATACGAGCCCCTCTTTTGTGACGGTAACCGTCATGTCAAACTGACCGTCAATCAGATGGGTGGAATAGGTATAGCCGTTCTTATTCTTGACGAATCCGAAGGGCGGCAACCGTGCTGCGTTGAGCTTACGCCTTTTAAACAGCGCGTCGATATCCGTCATGGCGCTAACCTTTTATCGAGCGTAGGTAATTATGAAGTATGCTTCAACGGCGGTAAAAAACAAAGCGGATTAGTTCTCTAAACGAATTTGGATATGCATTGAATTGATTTAGAGAGATTGAAGAGAAAGTAAATGGTGCCGGTAATAGGAGTCGAACCTACGACCTTCGCATTACGAATGCGCTGCTCTACCAACTGAGCTATACCGGCTTAGGGATCTGCGGTGTCTTGCGACAGGTGCATAACATAGTGAAATTCTGACAGAGCGTCAAGCGATTCTAAGGCTCGGAATTATCTCTTGGTTATTTAAGCATCATTACGAGGAAGAGGGCTGACAGAGCGGAATGCTTTTTAACGGCATACCGCATCCGTCAGCGTAATAACGGCGCTATTTTTCTCCGTTAGCTGTCGGCGATTGTTCCTGCTGCTCCGCCTTTTTTACGGCCTCTTCACCATACATATTTATCATACGGGCTCTGACTATCGATTTTAGAAAAATATCGTTAAACGCGTCGGTCGTTTTCCAGACGCCGTCTTTTTGTATCAGGGGAAGATCGATATACAGCTTAAGGCTGGAGTTCCTTCCCAGTGCGTTCAATAAGTTATCGTAAAAGCCAACGATGAGCGGGCAAGTATAGCCGTCGGCTTGTTTTATGCATTCACCGTTCAGGGCTGTCCATTCAACGCTTTCCGACATGGTTTTTATCTTTTTAGGCATCGCGCGCGACGCGCCGTCCAGTTTTTTGACGCTGGCCATCAATGCATCTTTAATTTTTTGTTCATCAATGGGAGAGGCCGATTTTTCACTCTTTTTACCATATGCGTGAGTAATATAGTCCTTATCTTTCATCTGGATCTGAAAGTCGTCGCCTTTCGGGCTGATGATATATCCGATATCGTAGTCGACGGTTTCTCTCTTTTGGCTCTCGTCCCTTAAGATAAACATCGCCGTTGCCGTGCAATAGCGCGTTCTTGTGGTGCTATCGTACGAGACCTCTGCCTGATTTTTTAACTTATAAAATATAGGCCTATTATCAGACGAAAGCGCTCTGCCGGGGTTTGAGATAGCGTCTTCTATATTGGCCCGCAAATACATCTTGGACAGCGTTTCATTTAGTGATGGTTTAGAACAGCTGGGCGGAGAGGAGGGCGTTGCAATATAAAATGCGATCCCCCCAACAATAACGGCCGCGAGAATAAAAAGAATAGGTTTATGAAAACGTTTAGTTTGAGCGTTTGAGTCCGTCACGGTTGTCCTTTCCAATTGATGCAGATGCCTTCTTTTATTGGCTAAGTCTACACAATATTCAGAATAAACAAAGGGACGTATTTGAGCTATTCCAAAAAGCATTAAGGGATAGGAATAGCTTCCCGTCCCTTAAGATTGTCTATATTCGCTTTTACCTATGAAAAAAGCTTAAAAGAAGTGAGGCGTTGACAGCTCCACAACGGTATCGGAAATACGTGCGAACGTTGACTTAATGAGCTTTGCCATGATGATTCCTCCTTTTATGTAAGTGGGTTATCGGTATCTAATCTCTAAGTGTGATTTTAATCACATAAACGGATTCATCAAGCCTTCATAAAATAAAGTTTAAAGCTTAAAAAATGCTTTAAGTAAAGGCGGGTTTGCACTCGTACTCTTTACTTTACAGGTAAATAACGCGGTCGTTTTGACCGTATTGTTCAGCGGTACGTTATGACTATATGTCTGAACGCCGTTCTAAATCGCTGTGAATCGATTTCTTCATTAATTGACCTTACGCTTATCGTCGGCGTTATTTCGCTATTGTTTACGACGTTTTGTTATCAATATATGAGCTGAATGGAAAATAGTGAAACACGTTAATGATTTTATTTGTTGATTATTACTCTCTGTTTTTCCCGTGAAGGTGCAACGCTTAATGTGTGTATTTTGCTTTAAGTTTTAGTTAAGATCTTTGCGTTAGACTCCATATCGAAGTCTGATGATATTGATATAAATAAGGGAGAATTATGAATTTCAAAGTTATGGCGCTGGTCGCCTGTGCATTCGCTTTTTCTGTTTCCACCTCCGCGCTGGCGGCTGAGGGGCTGACCGGATGCGCCGCCAAGCAGCATGAGGTTGAACAGCAGATTGAACAGGCTAAAAAGTATAATAATGCTCATCGGGTCGCTGGGTTGGAAAAGGCCCTGCAGGAAATTAAAGACGGCTGTAACGATGCCACGTTGAAAGCGCAGCGCGAGCAGGATATCGCCGAGAAAAAGGCGAAGGTAGCCGAGCGTAAACAGGAGCTGCAGGAAGCCCAGGCCGATGGTCGAAGCGATAAGGTCGCTAAAAAGCAAAAAAAGCTGGACGAAGCGCTTGAAGAGCTGAAAGAAGCACAAGCAGAGCTGCTTCGCTAAGCGAATACGCAATGCTCATCTCGGCCTCGCATTAGTGCGGGGCTTTTTTATTTATCTTTTTCTGTCAGGCGGATATGGTCAACGTTCCAATGGTGGAGCAGCTCTCTGACAATCAACAGAGTAGCGGTAAATTCAGCGTCATAGGGAATTGCTTTTCTCAATGCCGGGCTGCCGTTAACGATATCCGCAAGCTGGTTAAAAACGTCCTCAACCTGTTCAACGCTGACGTAGTTTTCCCGTGTGGAATTTATCGCGGTCAGGGTAGGGATGCGCCTGATAACCGCGCTGTCGGTCGTTAACGCTATCTCACCGGCCAGCTTTTTTCTTTCCGGCATAATAACGTCTTCAACGATTTCAATGCCAAGTTCCAGCTCAGCGGCCAGCGCAGGCTCATGCTGAAGCTGGAAATGAGAAAGCCGCTTGGCGCCTATCGGCATGCGAATTTCGCTGTCCGGCATTTTTACTATCGTCTCTTCATCGTTAATGAGGAGTTTTCCTACCGCAATGTTACTCATGCTACGTCCGTGAACGCGTATAGCGCCTAATGTGTGTTATTTATATATTCTAATGTTAACGTTTCTTTTGATTAATGCCGAAATCAGAACCTTCATTTTGAGCGCTGTCAGGCAAGTCGCTTAAGAGTACGGCAATATTATGCCCACCGTTGGTTTGTTCCAACGTTATCTTCAAGACGATAGTTAAGGGTACCGAAAGCAGCATGCCGACCGGCCCCAACAGCCAGCCCCAAAAGATGAGAGAGAGGAATACGACCAGCGTTGAAAGCCCTAAACCCCGGCCCATCACCCTTGGCTCAAGGATATTCCCCAATACCAGATTTACGGCGAGATAACCGCCCGTGACGAGCAGCGCTTCATAAGGGCCGATAAATACCAGCGTTTGCAGGACGGGAGGAATGGCGGCCAGTATAGAACCGATAGTGGGAATAAAGTTAAGCAAGAAGGCCAGCAGGCCCCAGATAAACGCAAAGTGAACCTCAAGCAAAACCAGCATGCCCCATACGACCAGGCCGGTAAGCAGGCTAATGGCGGTTTTTAACGCCAGATAGTGCGTCACGTCGTTAACGGCTTGGGCAATGGCGTTCATGCCTTCCGCAGGGCGCGACATCACCTGCCGCAGCTTGCCGGGAAGCTGTGGTACCTCCAGCAGCATGAAAACGACGGTGAGCAGTAATAAAACGACCGACGTCATCGCATTGGATAGCTGAGCCACCGTTTTGGTCAGCACAGACATCGCCGCACCGGGATCGAAGTACTTGGTGAGGTCCTCTGCCGACACGGCAATTCCTGCGTCCTGTAACCAAAGCGCAAGCTTCTGCAGCGGTGCAAAGAGCGAGTCGCGATACAGCGGAAGCGTTCTCGCCAGCTCATTGAGCGCGGCCCCAAGATAGGACGTCAGCAGAAAAACCGTAACAACGAGAATGGTCAACAGCAAAAAAACCGCAAGCACGCGCGGAATGCGCAACTTTTCCAGGCCGCGGACGACCGGATTAAGCACGACGGCGATAAACAGCGACAGAATGAGCGGGACAACGATAGCGGCCGCAACCTTAACGCCGGCTAAAATGATAACCAGCATGGCCAGCATAATAACGATCTTTAGGCCATCTGACGTGATTATCGATTTAGACATAGGGAAATCTCCACGTTAACGGCCGCTTTTGCCTTAACTCGTTGCTTGATTGTGCTGTTCACTAAATAAATGGGTGTGCATTTTAATCGAAAACCGGTTTGAGCGTCCCGCTTTTTATTCGTCATAAAACCGTCACCGAGCTTTCACGCTACCGTTATAAACCGCAGTTAATCTCTCTTTGCCTTTAAAAAAACAAACTTAATCAATAAGGAATGAGCGATGAAAAGCGACTATAATCGGCGGCTATTTATTAAAAGCGCGACCGTAGCGACGGCGGCAATGCTGTTTTCTCAGGCTCCTGCATGGGCCCAGGGGACGTCTCGCCGCATAACTCAGGCGATTAACCCTATTTCACTTAACGCCTGTAAGGCGCTTTCGCCAGAAGAGATGGCGACCGGATCTTCTCTGGTTCAGCACGCGCGAAGCTATCTGGAACAGCAGATCGGCACGGTAAAGAACGGTGATTTGCGCCGAACGATTGCAACTATCTATAGCCAACCGCAGCCATTGTCCGTCATACGGCTGGATGCCGATAGCCGCCGGGAGGTTTGGCAGACGCTTAGCGCCAAAGGATACACAAAGGCTGACGAGAAAAGCTTTCTTCCCCCAATGCCCACAAAGCGCAAGGACGGTGAGGCGTTTTTCAGCGCGCCGGGGAGCGGTTATCAAAGCCACCACGCCTATCCGGGCGGGCTGGCGACGCACGTTGCGGCCAACGTGTTTATAACTAATGGCATCGTTGATACGTACGTTGACGTCTATAACTATCAGGTAGAGCGGGACATTGCGCTGTCCGCACAGCTTTTACACGATCTCCATAAGCCATACGTTTTTCAGTGGCAGGAAGACCGCTCCAGCCGCCAGGAGCAGGCGCTGGCCGGGACCGGGGAGCACCATATTTTATCCGTCGCAGAGCTGATATATCGAAAAATGCCTGCCGAGCTGGTCGTTGCGACGGCGTGCGCCCATCAGGCGCCAACGGCGGAAAACGACGAGGCGCAAATTGCCGCATGGCTGGACGCCGCCGCGATTATTGCGGGTACAGACCCCGTTTCCTACGGGCTGGTGGTGAGAAAGGGCGACGGCGTGACGCTGGCGAATATCGCTCGCCAAGAGGGATATATCTGCCACCTAGGGGATCACGACTTTGTGCTGTCAGTACCGGCGGTTAAGCAGACACTGCCGGTCATAGAAAAGATCGCGAAGCAGGATTACCAAATAGCGCCGAACGACGCCGCGGCCTTTAATGCGCTACGAAATCGCCTCTATTCGACGTACAGCGCTATGCGCGTTCACTATGCCTACGCTACGCAGGGGGAAGAGGCCATCAGGGCGTTGATGCACGGTGTGGTTATGCCAGCTTAGCAGTTAGAAATGACCGATAAGGGCGTTACCCGGATGGAAACGTCTTTATCGTATTCAATAAATGCAATAAAAAGTAAAAAATCGCCGCTAGCAGTTTGATATTTATTGATATGATAAGATGTTTACCATAGTTTTTCGATTTTCTGGATGATAGGGATATTCTCAATGAAAAAGCGTTCATATATGAAAGTTGATAGAGTGGGGGACATCAAATGTTCTCTTTCTTATTAATAAGAACAATAAAATTTTATCAACGCGCCATTTCTCCCCGCAAAGGTTTTTGCTGTGCCTATCGGTATCACACAGGAAAAGCGTCCTGTTCTGGATTTGCTCTGAAAATGACTCAGCGCAAGGGAGCCATGATCGCGCTAAGGTTTCTTCCCCGCCAGTTTTCCCGCTGTCGTCATGCCTATCTGGCGATGCGTCAGAATCAGCTTGAGATGCAAAAGAAAAAGTCCGGAAAGAAGAAGGGACGCCCAGACTCCAACTGGGACTGTTGTCAGGTTGACTGTTGTCAGGTTATTGAGTGCTGCTCTTTTGACGTTTTGCTTTTTCTGCGTCGCGGTTGAGGGCAATTGCCCTCAACCGCGGTATTTCAGTTACCCCTCGTAAATCGCCCTGGAAGCCTGGCCTGAGCCAGAGCCGGGAACGGCCATCAGCCGCTTAAACTCGCCCCACAGCTCGGCGACGCGCTGCAGGTCCTCTTTTGATACGTCGAGGTGAGTCACGATGCGCGTGACCGGGCCGGCGTTAATCAGAACGCCGCGCTGCTTCATCCAGGGGCCGAGCTGGTTAGCCTCATTGGCGGGGATGCGGACGAACAGCATATTGGTTTGTGCGCCGGAGCCAATAACCTCGACGCCCATGTCCTCAAGGCGCTGCGCGAGCCAGCTGGCGTTGTCGTGGTCTTCCCTAAGGCGTTCGACGTTATGGTGCAGGGCATAAAGCGCGCCCTGAGCGAGGATGCCGGCCTGACGCATCCCTCCGCCGACCATTTTTCTCCAGCGGCGTGCGCGCTTGATGTACTCGGCGCTGCCGCAAAGAAGTGAACCCACCGGCGCGCCAAGCCCCTTAGACAGGCAAATCGTCAGCGTATCGCAGTACTGCGTCAGGGTGGTCAAAGGCACGTTCATCGCCACCGCGGCGTTAAAAATACGCGCGCCGTCGACGTGAAGCGCCAGCTTTTTCTTGCGGGTAAACGCCCACGCCTGATGCAGGTAATCCAACGGAAGCGCCTTGCCGTTGTGCGTGTTTTCCAGACAGAGCAGGCGAGCCTGCGCAAAGTGGAAGTCGTCCGGCTTTATGACGCTGGCGACCGTTTCCAGCGGCAGCGTACCGTCCGGGGCGATATCGATAGGCTGGGGCTGGATGCTGCCCAGTACGGCGGCGCCTCCGGCCTCAAACATGTAATTATGGGCTCTTTGCCCGACGATATACTCATCGCCGCGCTGACAGTGCGTTAACAGTGCCACAAGGTTGGCCTGCGTACCGGTAGGTAAAAACAGCGAGGCTTCTTTGCCGGACATCGCAGCGGCTTCCTGTTCAAGCTGGTTGACGCTAGGGTCGTCACCGTAAACGTCATCACCCACGGCGGCGTCCGCCATGGCCTGTCGCATAGCCTTACTGGGGCGGGTTACGGTATCACTGCGCAAATCGATCATAAGAACACCTCGGTCTGTGGGTAGGGCGATTGACGTTATTTACGCCTGTTGTATCACGACAGAGGGGAGAAGAAAAAGTGAAAAGGAAAGAGGAGATGCTCAACCGCTAAACTGACTATGGAGATGCACTCGGCAATATCGCAGTAAATAAGCTCCAGAGTGAAAAGCTGACTTCCCAAAAGCGTTTTATTTCGTTAAGCGAGGTAAGGGCGCGTTAGCATGAGGCATCGTTCGCCTTTTATTAATTTTCGCCAACCCAGAAAGGAGGATCTTTACGATCCTTGAGGGAGAAAAGGCGATCAAATGCGCCCTGTTGCCAAAAAATGCGTAATAACTCGATAAAATGGACAGATATCTTGTTTTCTTTCGATAATTAGGCTAATTAAACATCTGTAGTAGAAATAATCAGTGGAGAAGAGAACCCGATGCGTTTACGTCATTTATTCGTGCTGGCTTTGCTGGTGCTCGCGGGCTGTTCCAGCCACAAAGCGCCGCCGCCGAGCGGTAAGCTCTCCGATCCCATCTACGTTTTGGCCCAACTTAAAGAACAGCATCGAGAATGGCGCGGCGCACCTTATCATTACGGCGGCCTGTCGCGCAGCGGCGTGGACTGCTCTGGTTTCGTTCTTTTGACCTTTCAGGACAGATTTAATATCAATCTTCCCCGTACGACAAAGCAGCAGGCGAGCATTGGTTCGCCCGTTTCTCGCGATGAGCTGATGCCGGGCGACCTCGTTTTCTTTAAAACCGGCCGGGGTGAAAACGGTCTTCACGTCGGCATTTACGATGCCGATGGCACTTTCCTTCACGCATCCACCAGCAAGGGCGTGATGACGTCCTCTCTGGACAGCCCCTATTGGAAGAGCGCCTATTGGCAGTCTCGACGACTGTAGGAAGGGCTTATGTCCCGCTCTGAACGCCTGCTGTCCCTGCTGCAGCTTCTTCGTAGCCACCGTTATCCTATGAGCGGCAAAGCGCTGGCGGCTAGCCTCAACGTTAGTCTGAGAACGCTGTATCGCGATATCCGAAGCCTGCAGGCTCAGGGGGCGGCGATAGAAGGCGAGGCGGGCGTAGGCTACGTTCTGAAAGAAGGTTTTCTGCTTCCTCCCCTGATGTTTACGCCACAGGAGATTGAGGCGCTGACTCTCGGTGCTCGCTGGGTGAAAGAGCGCGTTGATGACGAGCTGGCCACTGCCGCGACGCAGGCGCTGGCCAAGATTGCCGCCGTCGTTTCGCCGCCGCTTCGCTATCGGCTTGAGAGCGCGCCTTTGCTCATTGGGCCTTCCGACAGAACGCTTCACTGTCAGGAGATGATTACCCGCCTGCGCGGTGCCGTTGAGAATGAGCGTAAAATCGAGATGAGCTATATGGACAGCTCCGGTCGCGCAACGCGCCGAACCGTTTGGCCGTTTGCGATAGGCTTTTTTGACGACGTTCGCCTGCTGCTTGCGTGGTGCGAGCTGCGCAACGAAGTGCGAAACTTTCGGGTCGATCGTCTGAGCGAACTGCGCATTCTGGATGAACGGTATCCGCGGCGCCGCCAGGCGTTGTTAAAAGAGTGGTATCGCCATAACGGCATCACGCAAGATTAGCCGACTACTGACACAAACTGTCACTTCACCTCAGTATTCTCCTCCTTGAACTCACCAGGTCGCTGATATGGCCTGCAATCTGTACATCAAGGAGATAAATATGTTAGACGCCAATATGTTAATTTTGTATGTGGATAGTCCGGAAGCAAGCTGCACGTTTTATGAGAAACTGCTGGGGCGTCAGCCGCTGGAGGCATCCCCCACGTTTGGCATGTTTCGCTTTGAGTCCGGCGTTTTGTTCGGGCTTTGGTCAAAGCATACGGTAGAGCCCCGCGCCGGGGAAATTACTGCCAGCGGCGAACTGGCCTTTGGCCTTGAGTCGCGTCAGGACGTCGATCTCTACTACCGACAGTGGAAGGAAAAGGGCGTCAAGATCCTACAAGCTCCGGTGCTTATGGACTTCGGCTATACCTTCACCGCCTGTGATCCCGACGGGCACCGCCTGCGCGTGTTTGTTGCCGAATAGATTACCGGGCAAAGGCGTATCTTTATGGCCGGGAATTCATGCCCCGGTCCTGAGGACGAAAGATTTGTGATAAAATAACAGGATATCTATCTATTTTGGTTAAAGGATACCCGTATGTCGTCCTCACTGCGCCTGTTGATTTCCGACTCTTATGACCCTTGGTTTAACCTTGCCGTTGAAGAGTGCATTTTTCGCCAGATGCCCGCGACACAGCGGGTATTATTCCTGTGGCGCAATGCCGATACGGTGGTTATCGGGCGGGCGCAAAATCCGTGGAAGGAGTGCAACACGCGCCGGATGGAGGAGGATAACGTTAAGCTTGCGCGGCGCAGCAGCGGCGGCGGCGCGGTCTTCCACGATCTTGGCAACACCTGCTTCACCTTCATGGCCGGCAAGCCCGAATACGATAAAAGCGTTTCTACCGCGATTGTGGTCAATGCGCTCAACTCGCTTGGCGTAAAGGCGACGGCCTCCGGGCGTAACGATCTGGTGGTGGAAACGGAAGAAGGCGAAAGAAAGGTGTCCGGTTCGGCCTACAGGGAGACAATGGACCGGGGCTTTCACCACGGAACGCTGCTGTTAAGCGCTGATTTGAGCCGCTTGGCCAACTACCTCAATCCGGATAAAAAAAAGCTACAGGCGAAGGGAATTGCGTCCGTAAGGGGAAGAGTCACTAATCTGAGCGAGCTGCTGCCGGGGATCACTCACCGGCAAGTATGTGACGCCGTCACGGAGTCTTTTTTCAGCCACTACGGCGAACGAACCGAAGCGGAAGTCATTTCACCTGACGCGCTGCCCGATCTGCCGGGTTTTGTGGAAACCTTCGAGCGTCAAAGCAGCTGGCAGTGGAATTTCGGACAGGCTCCCGCGTTTACCCACCTGTTGGACCAGCGCTTTGTCTGGGGCGGCGTTGAGCTGCACTTCGACGTAGAAAAAGGACGCATCAGCAGAACGCAGCTGTTTACCGACAGCTTAAACCCCGCGCCTTTGGAAGCACTGGCCGAAAGGCTACAGGGCTGCCAATATCAAAGCGAAGCGCTTAAGAAGTGCTGCGACGAAGTTGCGGTGGACTTCCCTGAACAGGCGAAGGAATTAGCCGAACTTAGCGGCTGGATGGCAGATATTGTTCGCTAAGAGAAGCGCGGCGCCGATTGAAGAAGGCGCCGCAGCATTGGGCGAACAGGCTCGCTAATTTAGAAACGGCTCTCTACCGCGCGCGCCAGCGTGCCCAGCATTTTTTCCGTATCGCTCCAGCTCAGGCACGGATCGGTAATTGACTGACCGTAGGTCAACGGCTGTCCGTTTTGCTGCTTCTGGCTTCCTTCTACAAGGAAACTTTCCGCCATTACGCCCACGATCGCTCTTGAACCCGCGTCAATTTGCTGACAGACGTTATCACAGACGTCCAGCTGACGCCGATGCAGCTTTTGGCAGTTGCCGTGGCTGAAATCGACCACCAGATGCTCCGGAAGGTCAAACTGGCGCAGGTTGTCGCAGGCAGAGGCGATGTCCGCCGCGTGATAATTTGGGGTTTTACCGCCGCGTAAAATAATGTGGGCATAAGGGTTGCCGCGGGTGCGATAAATGCTCATTTGGCCACGCTTGTCCGGCGAGAGGAACATATGGCTTGAGCGTGCGGCGCGGATAGCATCAAGAGCGATACGCGTGCTGCCGTCGGTACCGTTCTTAAAGCCGACCGGGCAGGAGAGCGCTGACGCCATCTCCCTGTGCACCTGGCTTTCCGTCGTACGGGCGCCGATAGCCCCCCAACTGATGAGGTCGGCAATATACTGCCCGATCACCATATCTAAAAATTCGGTCGCCGTCGGCAGACCAAGCTGATTTATCTGGATAAGCAGCGCACGGGCCAGCGCAAGCCCTTTATTGACCTGAAATGAACCGTCCAGATTGGGGTCGGAAATAAGGCCTTTCCACCCAACGACGGTGCGCGGTTTTTCAAAATAGGTGCGCATGACGATTTCAAGCCGGTCCTGATATCGAATTCTAAGCTCGCTCAGCCGCCGGGCGTATTCCTGCGCGGCGTCGGTATCGTGTATGGAACAGGGGCCGACGATGACTAAAAGGCGAGGATCCTCCCCGTGAATAATGCGCTCAATCCGCTGGCGGGAGGCGGTTACGTTGGCGATGATGTCCGCGTTAATCGGATAGCGCAGCGCCAGTCCCTCAGGCGTCATCAGGCTGTCAACCAGCGAGGTCCTGAGTTCATCTGTTTTGTGCATGGTTTTTCTCTAAAAGCGGTTCTTCTCTTCGGCGATATGCCGGGAAGTGATGGACATCACAATAACGGAAACCAACCGCCTTGCAAATAGGGAAAGAAATGAATTCGTTTCAAGCGGTAAAAAACGCGTGATGAAGCGAGAAACCGCATGCCTAAAGGGAACATGCGGTAAAAAGCACTGTGTTTAACGTCGGGTTTAATACATTCGTCGGGTCATACCCAGAATGTCCAACAGCTTGGTGGAGATCTCTTCTACGGAATAGTTGGTGCTGTTGAGAAAGCGGATGTTGTGCTTTCGATAGAGGGCTTCGACTTCGGTGACCTCAATGCGGCACTGGCGCAGCGACGCATATCGGCTGTTTTCACGGCGCTCCTGACGAATGGCGGACAGGCGCTCCGGCGAAATGGTCAGCCCAAACAGCTTGCTGTGGAAAGGCTTCAGCGCGGGGGGAAGCAGCAGGTTGTCCATGTCGTCGGAAGTAAACGGATAGTTGGCCGCCCTGATGCCGAACTGCATCGCCAGATAGAGGCTGGTGGGCGTTTTTCCGCAGCGGGATACGCCGAGCAGAATGACCTGAGCGTCTTCAAGGTTGCGTAAAGAGATGCCGTCATCGTGGGCCAGCGCGTAGTCGATAGCGGCAATTCTGGCGTCGTATTTCGTCAGGTTGCTTGCCGTTAGACCGTGTATGCGATGCGCGGCGGGTATTGGCGCGACGCCCAGCTCCTGTTCAAGGGGCGTCACCAGCGTGTGGACGATGTTCTGACAGTAGCCGTGGCTTTTTTCTATGATCGCGCGAATGTCAGGCGATACGATGGAATAAAATACGATGGGCCTTTGTCCGGTTTTTTCGTAAACGCCGTCGATTTGCTGGCAGACTTCCTGCGCTTTAAGCGTATTTTCGACGAACGGTATGGTGTATTGATTAAAGTCGACGGGAAACTGAGAGAGCACCGCGTGCCCCAAGACTTCGGCCGTAATGGCGGTACCGTCGGAAATAAAGAAAACCGTGCGTTCCATAAAAAAATCGCTCCCACTGGCCGTGTCGTTAATAGGTAGCAATCAAATCATTCTCTATTTCTTTCGTCAACACGCTTTAACTTTTCCCCATTTAATTGTTGAAATCGAGCATATGAAGAGCGATTGCGAACAAATTAACGCGTTGATTCGGACAGGAAAACTTAGTTAACGCGCCGAAACGATTAACCATTTCATAAGTCACGAATTGCTGTGTAAGCTTTTAAGGGTAGGGGCAAATTTGTTGCTTCTATGGATCTTCTTGTTATTAATCCATCCTGATTAAACTAATGGGACACTGCTAATGCCTGCTATCGATAGCTGTCAACAATATGTTGTTTGGTATAACCAATTGGGAATGCATGATGTTGATCGTGTTGGAGGTAAAAACGCCTCTTTAGGTGAAATGATCGCTAATCTGAGTGAACTGGGCGTTTCTGTTCCTAACGGGTTCGCCACGACGGCCCAGGCGTTTAACGACTTTCTTGAGCAAAGCGGCGTGAATCAGCGTATTTATCAGCTGCTTGATAGCATTAACGTAGACGACGTCAAAGCGCTGGCCGATGCAGGTTCCAAGATCCGCAGCTGGATTGTCGATACGCCTTTTCAGCCCGAGCTTGAGCAGGCTATTCGCAGCGCCTACCAGACCCTTTCCGAGGGAAATGAGGGCGCCTCTTTTGCCGTGCGCTCCTCCGCAACGGCGGAAGATATGCCCGATGCCTCCTTTGCCGGGCAGCAGGAGACGTTCCTGAACGTACAGGGCATTGATGCCGTGATGGTGGCGATTAAGCACGTGTTCGCTTCGCTGTTTAACGATCGCGCTATCTCTTACCGCGTACATCAGGGGTACGATCACCGGGGCGTGGCGCTTTCCGCCGGCGTGCAGCGCATGGTGCGTTCTGATTTGGCCTCTGCGGGCGTAATGTTTACGCTGGATACGGAGTCCGGCTTCGATCAGGTGGTGTTTATCACCTCGGCCTACGGCTTGGGTGAAATGGTGGTTCAGGGCGCGGTAAACCCGGACGAGTTTTACGTACACAAGCCAACGCTGATGAACGACCGTCCGGCCATCGTTCGGCGCACGCTGGGTTCTAAAAAGATCCGCATGGTTTACGCCGACAGCCGCGAGCACGGCAAGCAGGTGCGGACCGAGGACGTCGAAGAGGCCAAGTGCAATCGCTACAGCCTGGAAGAGGACGAGATCCACCAGCTCGCCCGTCAGGCGATGATTATCGAGAAGCACTACGGTCGGCCAATGGATATCGAATGGGCGAAGGACGGGCAGACCGGTAAGCTGTATATCGTGCAGGCAAGGCCGGAAACCGTACGCGCCAACGAGCAGGTGATGGAGCGCTATCAGCTGCACAAGCGCGGCAACGTACTGGTGGAAGGCCGTGCGATCGGCCACCGCATCGGCGCCGGTCCGGTGAAGATTATTACCGACCTGAGCCAAATGGACAGGATCCAGCCGGGGGACGTTCTGGTGACGGACATGACCGACCCGGACTGGGAGCCCATCATGAAGCGCGCGGCGGCGATTGTCACCAACCGGGGCGGGCGCACCTGTCACGCGGCCATTATCGCCCGCGAGCTGGGCATTCCTGCCGTCGTGGGCTGCGGCCACGCAACCGACGTGCTGCGAGAAGGGCAACAGGTCACGGTTTCCTGCGCTGAAGGCGATACCGGCTTTATCTATCAGGACGCGCTGGAGTTTAAGGTTCAAAGCTCTCAGCTCAACGCGCTGCCGGACATTCCGCTGAAGATCATGATGAACGTCGGCAACCCCGATCGGGCGTTTGACTTTGCCCGACTGCCGAACGAAGGCGTCGGTCTGGCTCGCCTTGAGTTCATCATCAACCGTATGATCGGCGTACACCCGCGCGCGCTGCTGGAGTTTGACCAGCAGGATGCCTCGATAAAAGAGGAGATCCGCGAGCTGATGATGGGTTACGACGATCCGGTCGAGTTTTATGTCGGTCGACTGTCTGAAGGCATCGCGACGCTGGCCGCCGCCTTCTGGCCCAAGCGCGTGATTGTGCGCCTGTCTGACTTTAAGTCTAACGAATACGCCAATCTGGTGGGCGGAAGCCGCTATGAGCCTCACGAAGAGAACCCGATGCTAGGCTTCCGAGGCGCTGGTCGCTACGTTTCTGACGACTTCAAAGCCTGCTTTGCGCTGGAGTGTGAGGCCGTTAAGCGCGTGCGCAACCGCATGGGGCTGACCAACGTCGAAATCATGATCCCATTCGTTCGCACCGTAGAGCAGGCGAAAGCGGTCGTTGACCAGCTGGCGCTTGAGGGGCTAAGGCGCGGGGAAAACGGCCTTAAGGTCATCATGATGTGCGAAATCCCCTCTAACGCGCTGCTGGCCGAACAGTTCCTGGAGCACTTTGACGGTTTCTCCATCGGTTCTAACGACATGACACAGCTGACGCTAGGGCTGGATCGCGATTCCGGCGTAGTTTCAACGCTGTTTGATGAGCGTAACGAAGCAGTGAAAGCGCTGCTAGCCATGGCCATTCGGGCCGCGAAGAAGCAGGGGAAATACGTCGGCATCTGCGGACAGGGGCCTTCCGACCATGAAGACTTTGCGGTCTGGCTGATGGAGCAGGGTGTCGACAGCATCTCTCTTAACCCGGATACGGTGATTAAGACCTGGCTGGCGCTGGCGGAAAAAACCTCCGTTTCGGCCTGACGCAGAGACGGAGTAAGATAAAAACGCCGCCGCATTTTTATGCGGCGGCGTTTTTTCGCTATGAGAAAACCATTCTCATGACGCTCTTATGAATAGCTGTTTCAACATAAATAATTCTTATCATTGATCGCTTTTAGCGATCTATAGGGATGGTTCGATCGTTTTAAACGATTTTATTAAAGCTAAAACGCTATCTATTATTTCTAAGTTTTAACCTTCTGTTATGACATGAAATTTTTATTAAAAACATTGTTTTTAAGGGGTTCCTGCGCACTAAAAAAAGGTGAATGAGGAACACTTTTTATTGTTACAAGGAGTATGGAAATATGAGTAACGTATTACGAGCCATTTCAGCCTATCCGAAAAGGAAAAAGGTTGCGCTGTCGCTTTCTATTGCGCTTTTGGGCAGCTTTTCGGCCCATTCGGCAACGCTTAACGTTGACGGTACGACAGAAAGCAGCAGCGGTAACGCAAGCTACACCAATACGTCAGTTTCTCCAGCGATACGAGTCACCGGCGGTGGGCAATTAACGTTGAATCACGATACAACGGCCAATACTAACGCCCCTACGGCCAAAGCCATTGTCGTCGATGGGAATAGCGCATCGTCGCTTACCGTTAACGCTCCGCTGAGTATTGATCTGGGAAGCAATACGGATACCGTTGGGCTTAGGGTCGATAAAGGAACGTTTACCGTGATGAACGGAGGTTCACTCGTTATCAATTCTACGTCGACAGGGACGATGGGAACGTCTGCCGTAGGGGTTGACGCCAGAGATGGCGCCACGGTTAATTTGGGAAGTGGCGCTATCATTACGACCGGCTTGGCCGGCTCTGAGCTACCGTCGGGATTCGGCATCCGCGTACAGAACGGCTCTGCGGGAGCAAACGACACTAAAGTAACGGCGAACAACGTACAAATAAGCACCGGCGGTAAAGAGTCCTACGGGCTCTGGGTGTGGAACTCGGTTCCTGCGACGGGTTCGGCCAACACAAAAGACGGTTATATCATACTGACCGGCGAGAACAACGCGATAGAAACCCATGGCGATGCTTCTCACGGTATGGCTACAGGGACGACAAGCCACGGAATGTCCCACATTCTTATTGGCGATGCGCTTGCGCCTTCCTCTGTCTCGGTGACAACGCATGGTAACGGCGCCCATGGCGCGTCTGCCGCCGTCAATACCGAAATTGTTCTAACCGGAGACAAACAAAGCATAGTGACGCAGGGCAACAACGCCTACGGCATCGTCGCCGATGCTTCTTTAGCTTCCAGCTCGGGCGTTAGTCCAACAATAAAAATTGACGGCAATGCCCACAGGATTGAGACATCAGGTTCTCAGTCTCACGCGATTTATGTCAATAAAGGAGGGCTGGTTTCTATTTCTAATACCGGTACTGTCAGCGGCAGCGACAGTGCGATTAAAGCAAACGGCGCGGATGCTCACGCGGTATTTGCCGTTGGACAAAAGAGCAGCGGAGATCGAACCTCTGTCATTAATATTACCCAATTTGGCGGCATGATTGAGAGCGCACAGGGAGATGCATTCAACGCGCAAGGTTCCGCTATTAGTGCAAATTTAAACGGCGTTAACGTTAGCGCGACGAACGGTAAACTCATTAACGCAACGATCGTACCAAAGAGCTCCGCTTCGGGTCTTGATGGAACGATTGGCAGCTCGGTTAGCCTGATTGCCGATAATGCCAGCCGCCTGGTCGGCGACGTTTATGCCGATATAAAAAGCAGTGCGAGCGTATCGCTCAATAATGACTCCGTTTGGTTGGGAAGCGCGCAAAACGCCAAAGTGACCACCGCTGGCGGCGGGCAGTGGAGAATGACCGACAGTTCTGCTGTTACCGAGTTAAGCAACGGCGGCGTTACCTCATTTGAAAACGATCCCAACAGCCCTGCTGTGACAAGGTTATTCCGTACGTTAACGGTAAGCAATTCGCTCAGTGGAAACGGTACGTTTGTCATGCGGGCCAATTTACAAAACGGAAGCGGCGACAGGCTTATTGTGAACGGTACAACGTCCGGCAGCCATACGTTGAACGTACTTAGCGATGGAAGTCAAAGTACTCACGGTACGGAAAGACTGACGCTGGTTGAAACCGCCGACGGCGGCGGTAGCTTTACGCTAACGAGCGGTACGGTAGATATGGGGGGATATACTTATCAGCTGCAGAAAGAGGCTAACGGTAAAAACTGGCAACTGGCCGCCGCGTCAAGCGGCGGTGGAAATAGCGGAAGCAACGGCGGCTCCCCTACGCCGGGTGGAAATGGCGGTAATAAAGCCCCCATTACTTCAACGGCTGACGCCGCGGCCAACTTTATTAATGCCAATTACTTAATGAGCTACGCTGAAACACAAACGCTGTTGCAGCGCATGGGCGAATTACGTCAGGACAAGGGGCAGGGCGACTTTTGGGCGCGAGGTTTTGCGGGGCGATTTGATAATTTCGCTAAAGGGCAGCTTAGCGGCTTCAATATGAACTACCACGGCTTTCAGCTAGGTAGCGATATAAGGCTCGATGCTCAGGATAACGATATTTATCTGGGCGTCATGTTCGGCGCATCCAACGCGAGCCAGAGCTATAAGCAGGGCGATGGCGGCCTTAATGCGCAGAGCTTTGGCGCCTATGCTAGCTATATGGACGCCAGCGGGCTCTATTTTGACGGATTGATTAAGTATTCGCGAATGAAGAACTCGTTTAACGTGACTGACAGCAGCAGCCAGCGCGTCAGCGGAGACGATTCAAGCAACGGCTTTAGCGCCTCATTAGAAGCCGGAAAACGCTTTTATTTTTCGCCGGATGCCGACGGCGTTTATCTGGAACCACAGGCGCAGCTCAGCTTCTCCTATCAGGATGATATGACGATAAAAGCCAGTAACGGTCTGATTATCGACACGGACGCCTATCATTCCACGCTTGGCCGCGTGAGCGCGCTTGTGGGCTATAGCGCCAATAGCGGGATGCCGGTTAATGTCTATCTAAAAACGGGCTACGTGACGGAGCTTGACGGCCGAGTTAGCTATCGGCTCAATGACGCCAAGGAAAGTCACGTTAACCGTGGGGGATGGTGGAATAACGGCATTGGCGTGACAACGCAGCTAAATAACCAGCACAGTTTTTATTTGGACGCTGAAAGCTCGACCGGACACCGGTTTAATCAACGTCAGATTAATGCAGGCTATCGCTTTAGCTTTTGATGAGTAGGGCTCAATAGTAATGAAACAAGGGACGCCGTTCAGAGAGCGTCCCTTGTTATTTATCCATAAGCGAGAATAAATAAGCTACTTGCCGTCTCCCAGCGTCTCTTCAAGGTCCGGCACTCTGTCTGAAGGCTCCGGCACTTCGTCCATCCAGGCGGATATAAGCCTGTATGATACCGCCAGCACGACGGGGCCGATAAACAGGCCAATCATGCCAAACGCCAACAGGCCGCCGATAACGCCCGAGAGAATAAGCAGCAGAGGCAGGTTCGCGCCCATACGAATCAGCGCCGGACGCAGGAAGTTGTCCAGTGAAACGACGACGCAGCTCCAGACCAGCAGCACCGTTCCCCAGGTGTTGTCACCGCTCCAGTAGAGCCAAATCACCGCAGGGAAAAGAACCAGGCCGGGGCCAATCTGGGCCAAACAGCAGATGACCATCAACACGGTCAGCAGCGTTGCATAAGGAATGCCAGCAACGGCGAGCCCGATGCCGCCCAGCAGCGCCTGAACCATTGCCGTAACCACGACGCCGAGCGCAACGGCGCGAATCGCCTGAGCCCCCAGAATCACCGCTGCCTCTCCGCGCTCTTCCGCCAGGCGCAGTGCAAAATGTCGAATGCCTTTAGCGACCGCTTCGCCCTTGGCGTAGAGGATGGCGCTAAAGACCACCATCAGCGTGCCGTGCAGCACAAAGCTTCCCACGTGGGCGGCCTGAGACACAAACCAGGTCGTTGCCGCGCCGGCATAGGGCTGCACCTTCGCGACCAGCGATTTTCCGCCGTCGGAAATCAAACTTTGCCAGCCATGATGAAGGCGCTCGCCAACCATGGGAACGTCTTCCAGCCAGTTGAGGCTTGGAATGTGCCAGTTCTGAGAGTCGCCCAGCCAGCTGACAAGTTGGCCGCTGTTATCGACAATGCTGTTGATGACCAGGCTGAACGGCAGTACGAACAGCAGCACCAGCAGCAGCGTCATAATCACAACGGCCGGCGACCGCTTGCCGCCGGTGAGCTTTTGTACGCGCAGCAGCAGCGGCCAGGTCGCGATGACCACCATTCCTGCCCAGGCAAAGCCGAGTACGAAGGGGCGGATTACCCAAAGGCTGGCAACGATAAGTATTGTGATAAACAGTACGCCAAACATCAGGCGGGCAAGATCTAAGCGCTTTTGTGGTTGAGTCATGAACCATACTCGTTGTAGATGAATGGGTTATTGTTGATATTATCAACGATAGGCGGTACTTGCGCCACCGTAATTCATGACGGGAAAAAATTCTCCTTTTTGCCATAATGTTAATGATGTGTTGTTTCAAGGTTTAATGCTGAATGGCGTCGTTTTGTCACCGGGATAATTTTCTCTACGGGCTACGCAAACGGCGGCAGCGTGTGCTAGTCTGCGGGATTGGGTAATGTTTTAAGAATGCCTCGTTAAACCTGTCGAGGCAGATGAATAGATAAGAAAAAAAGAAGAGATTAACGGCAATGATTCCTCAGCTCAAACAGGCGCCGGGCGTCGATGCACTGGTGAACGCGTATTTAGCGGCGCTGAAGCGCTCAGGCTTTAGCGGCGACGTAGCGACGCAGTTTGCCGATCGCCTGACGATGGCGACCGACAACAGTATTTATCAGCTTTTGCCTCAGGCGATCGTTTTCCCCCGTTCTACCGCTGACGTGGTGCTGATTGCGCGCACGGCCAGCGCGGATGAATACCAAAGCCTGCGCTTTACGCCCAGAGGCGGAGGTACGGGAACCAACGGGCAGTCGCTAAATGACGGCATCGTGGTGGATATGTCCCGCTATATGAACCGCATTCTGGAGCTGAACACGGAAGAAGGGTGGGTTCGGGTTGAGGCCGGCGTGATTAAAGACCAGCTCAATCAGTACCTCAAGCCCCATGGCTTTTTTTTCTCGCCGGAGCTTTCCACCAGCAACCGCGCCACGCTCGGCGGCATGGTCAATACTGATGCGTCAGGACAGGGCTCGCTGGCCTATGGCAAAACGTCCGATCACGTTTTGGGGCTGCGAAGCGTGCTGTTAAACGGCGAACTGCTTGATACGTATCCTATGCCGGTTGCGCTGGCCGAAGGGCTGGCGGCGCAAAAGACCCGCGTCGGCGAGGTTTATCGCACCGTAATGGAACGCTGCCGAACCCAGCGCCAGCTGATTTTGGACAAGTTTCCAAAGCTGAACCGCTTTCTGACCGGCTACGATTTGAAGCACGTCTACAGCGACGACCTGCAAACGTTCGACTTAACCCGAATCTTAACCGGTTCTGAAGGTTCTTTGGCGTTCATCACCGAAGCCCGCCTAAATATCACTCGCCTGCCGTCGGTTCGGCGGCTGGTTAACGTCAAATATGACAGTTTCGATTCCGCGTTGCGCAATGCACCGCTGATGGTCGAGGCCAAGGCGCTTTCTGTCGAAACCGTAGACTCCAAGGTGTTTAACCTGGCCCGCGAGGACATCGTTTGGGAGTCGGTAAAAAATCTCATTACTGACGTGCCCGGTAAAGACATGCAGGGCCTTAACATCATTGAATTCGCCGGCGACGATGAGGCGCTTATCGCCCGTCAGGTAGAGGCGCTTTGCGCCAGGCTTGACGAACTGATGGAAAATAGCGAGGCCGGCGTTATTGGCTACCAGCTGTGCAGCGACTTGGCCGACATTGAGCGCATTTACGGCATGCGTAAAAAGGCGGTAGGCCTTTTGGGTAACGCCAAGGGCTTGGCAAAGCCGATCCCTTTTGCAGAAGACACCTGCGTTCCTCCCGAACACTTAGCCGACTATATTGCGGAGTTCCGCGCGCTGCTGGACGGCCACGGCTTGGCCTACGGCATGTTCGGGCACGTTGACGCCGGCGTGCTGCACGTTCGCCCCGCGCTCGACATGTGCGATCCGCAGCAGGAACGCTTGATGAAGCAGCTGTCCGACAGCATCGTCGCGCTAACGGCCAAGTACGGCGGATTGTTGTGGGGTGAGCACGGTAAGGGCTTCAGGGCTGAATACAGCGCCGAATTCTTCGGTGAGGAACTCTATGCAGAGCTTCGGCGGATTAAAGGCGCTTTCGACCCGCTTAATCGCCTTAATCCAGGGAAAATCTGTACGCCACTGGAGAGCGATGCGCCGCTGTTGAAAGTGGACGCCGTTAAGCGGGGGACCTACGATCGGCAGATCCCTTTAGCGGTAAGAACGTCGTTTAAAGGCGCGATGGAGTGCAACGGTAACGGCCTGTGCTTCAATTTCGATGTGAACAGTCCGATGTGCCCCTCGATGAAGGTCAGCGGCGATCGCGTTCATTCGCCGAAGGGGCGCGCGACTCTGGTAAGAGAATGGCTGCGCCAGCTGGCGGAGGCGGGCGTAGATCCGTTGGAGATTGAGCAAAAGCTGTCGCAGCGGCGCTTGAGCTGGCGCGAGCTTTTGGCCAAAACGCAAAACGCCTTGGCTAAGCATAAGGGAGAGTATGACTTCTCCCACGAAGTTAAAGCGTCGATGTCCGCCTGTCTGGCCTGTAAGGCTTGCTCGACCCAGTGCCCGATAAAGATTGACGTGCCTGCCTTCCGCTCTCGCTTTTTACAGCTTTACCACACCCGCTATTTCCGCCCGGCCAGAGACTATCTGGTGGCGTCGGTTGAGAGCTACGCGCCGCTGATGGCCAAGGCGCCCAAGGTGTTTAACTTCTTCATTCGACAGCCGTGGATGCAGGCCATTGGCGCAAAGGGCATCGGCATGGTCAACTTGCCGCAGCTGTCAACGCCTACGCTGAAACAGCAGCTGCAGGGGCACCGCGCCTGTTCTATTACGCTGGAACAGCTCGAAACCATGGCCGTCGAACAGCGTCAGCGTCACGTGCTGGTGGTTCAGGATCCGTTCACCAGCTATTACGACGCGGCGGTAGTGGCCGACTTTGTCCGGCTGATAGAGAAACTGGGCATGACGCCGGTACTGCTGCCGTTTAGCCCCAACGGCAAGGCGCAGCATATTAAGGGCTTCCTGCGGCAGTTTGCGCAAACCGCTAAACGCACGTCAGAAGCCTTAAACCGAGTGGCAAGGCTGGGGATCCCCATGGTGGGAGTCGATCCGGCGCTGGTGCTGTGCTATCGAGATGAATATAAACAAATTCTTGGCGAAGCTCGGGGCGAGTTTCAGGTTCTTCTCGTGCATGAGTGGCTGACGGCTAATCTTCACCTGCTGCCGGAAAAGGCCGTAGCGGCGGAGCCGTGGTATCTGTTTGGCCACTGTACCGAAAGCACCGCGCTACCGAACAGCGGCCGACAGTGGCAAGGCCTGTTCGGTCGAGTCGGCGCTACGCTGAATACGATAAATTTGGGCTGCTGCGGCATGGCGGGAACTTATGGCCATGAGGCCGACAATGCCGAAAATTCGGCGGCGATTTACGCGCTGTCCTGGCAAAAGGCGCTGGCGGGTAAAAGCGCAAGCCGCTGCCTGGCGACCGGCTATTCGTGCCGCAGCCAGGTGAAACGGTTTAATCAGGTTGTGTTAAAGCATCCGCTCCAGGCGCTGCTGGAGCTGGTTTAATTGATGAGATGAGGTAGTGCAGTATGTGGAAACGCCAAACGACGCTGGAGGCGCTAAACCAACTTTCCAAAGGCACGATGATGGAGCATATCGACATCGTCTTTACCCAAATCGGGCCGGATTTCCTTGAGGCGACCATGCCGGTCGACCGACGCACCACGCAGACGTTTGGCCTGCTGCACGGCGGCGCGTCCGTCGTTCTGGCTGAAACTATCGGCTCGGTAGCAGGTTATCTTTGTACCGAGGGCGACAGGCTGGTTGTCGGCGTCGAAATTAACGCTAACCACGTCCGCTCCGCGCGCCAGGGGCGGGTGCGCGGTGTCGCTAAAGCGGTGCATTTGGGGCGTAGCCAGCAGGTATGGGATATCCGTATTTACGACGAAGCCGACAAGCTGTGCTGCATTTCCCGGCTTACAACGTCCGTTTTGGATAAAAAGGCCGATTAATTCAGGAGACGACGCTCAAAAAAAGGTGGTCTACGTGGAGAAGATAACCGGTAAACAGCTGTTGGTTTCTCAAGCAATACACGCCTGGCAGCTGGACGGCAAGGGGGGCGTACTCCCAATTACGGACGACACGGTGGCGTCCGGCTCTATGCCGTGCTGGCTGCATTTTGACTATGAGCAGCCGGAAAGCCTGGCCTGGTTGAACGCGACCGAGCTGCTGCCGGAGTCCTTTAAGGATGCTCTGGCGGGAGAAAGCTGCCGCCCCAGAGTTTCACGCCAGGGCGAGGGGACGCTTATCGTCTTGAGAAGCGTTAATCTGAACAATGAGTCTTTACCCGATCCGCTGGTTACGCTGAGGGTGTATTTAACCGAAAGCCTGATCGTTTCGACTCGCCATCGACCAATCCACGCCATAGACGAAGTCGGTCAGGACTTGATGAACCACAGCGGTCCGACGCACGTCGGCGGTTGGCTGGTTGATATTCTTGATGCGCTGACCGACAGGGTGAGCGACTTTATTGACGATATTCACGGGCGCGTCATTGAGCTGGAAGACGGCCTGCTGGAGCAAGAAGTTCCTGAACGGGGAGAAATTGCGCTGATCCGTAAGCAGCTTATTGTGTTACGTCGTCACTTAATGCCGCAGCGCGACGTTTTCTCTCGCCTGGCCAACGAACGCTTTCCCTGGATGAGCAATGAAGACCGCCACCGCATGCAGGATATCGCCGAGCGGCTGGGAAGAGGGCTTGACGATCTCGACGCCACGATTGCCCGCACGGCGGTGATTGTCGATGAAATTAACTCGCTGCTGGCGGACGCCATGAACCGCCGAACCTACACCATGTCGCTGATGGCGATGCTGTTTTTGCCGGCGACGTTTCTTACCGGCCTGTTTGGCGTCAATCTGGGCGGGATCCCGGGGGGAGATAAAGGTAACGCCTTTGCCATTTTCTGCCTGTGCCTGGGGGTTCTTGGCGGCGGGGTTCTCTGGTGGCTTAAGCGGAGCAAGTGGCTGTAGCCCGACGGTAAAAAAGGCGGAAATCCGCCTTTTTTCTTTTCAACCCGACGCTATTTAACTTCAACGACGTTAATACCCAGCTCGTTTTCATCCTGAGCCTCAAAGCCTGCGGGATGCAGAGGCAGTTCTTCTCTGTCGAACGCCAGATCGCCGCCGTCGGGAAGATCCATTCCCTGCTTTATTGCCGTGAAGTCAAACAGCTCGCGGTCGCACAGGTGCGACGGCACGACGTTTTGCATGGCGCTGAACATGGTTTCAATACGGCCAGGATAGCGCTTGTCCCACTCTCTGAGCATCTCTTTAATCACCTGACGCTGCAGGTTGGGCTGGGAGCCGCATAGGTTGCAGGGGATGATTGGGAACGCCTTGGCGTCGGCATAGCGCTCGATGTCTTTCTCGCGACAGTAGGCCAGCGGGCGGATCACGATGTGCTTGCCGTCATCGCTGATGAGCTTGGGCGGCATGCCCTTAAGCTTACCGCCGTAGAACATGTTTAAGAACAGCGTTTGCAGCATATCGTCGCGGTGATGGCCCAGCGCGATTTTGGTTGCGCCAAGCTCCGTTGCCGTCCGGTAAAGAATGCCGCGGCGCAGGCGTGAACAGAGCGAGCAGGTGGTTTTTCCTTCAGGGATCTTCTCTTTTACGATGCCGTAGGTGTTTTCTTCTACGATTTTGTACTCAATGCCGAGGGTGGACAGGTATTCCGGCAGAACGTGTTCGGGAAAGCCGGGCTGCTTTTGGTCCAGGTTGACGGCGATAAGCTCAAATTTTACCGGGGCGCTGCGCTGCAGGTTTTGCAGGATGTCCAGCATGGTGTAGCTGTCTTTACCGCCTGAAAGGCACACCATGACGCGATCGCCTTCTTCGATCATTGAGAAATCCGCAATGGCTTCGCCTACGCCGCGGCGTAACCGCTTGTGCAGTTTGTTCAGATTGTATTGCTGTTTTTGGTTTAGCGTAGCGCTTGTGCTCATGACGTTGACTCTGTTCAAAATACCCGGCCGGCGCGGTGGCCGCACGTAAACAATGGGCAGCTATGGTACGGATTATTGCCCTCGTTGTCACTCGCTCATGATGGAGAGAGCGCTTTGTCGTTTTCCTCTTGGTTCTTGTTCGTGCTTATCAAAAGAAAGGCGCTAATAAAAAGCCGGGAATAGCGAGCGACGATTAAATAATCAAAAAAAAGAAAGCTGACTGAACAAATAACGTACGAAAAATAGCGCAAATATAATAATAACTGTCAATTATACCAGTGATGTAAATTTTTCAGATGTATTAAAATCGACAAAGCCAATACAGAGATTCTAAGAAAAATAATGCCGGAATATTCGGCGATACGGTGTTCATTTTTATGAGACGAGTATACGCATGCCGAAGGCGCTTGCTTTATAGGGATGCAATCAGCGGTCAGGGTTGGGAAAAGGAGATGGAAGATGGTAACTATCGAAGTCACATGCCGTCACTGCCATGAGACAAAGCCGGTAAGAAAGCACGGTAAAGGCCGAGGAGGCTATCCTCGCTATTTTTGCAATAACTGTAAGCGCACTTTTCAGCTTTCCTATTTATATCGCGCTCATCAGCCAGGGATGAAAGAAAAAATTCTTGAAATGACCGCCCAGGGCGCAGGGATAAGGCAAACGAGCCGAACGCTGAAAGTCGGGCTTAATACCGTTATGAGATATTTGAAGGCCTCAGAAGGCGAACTTAGCCATAGCGGCTGAGATATGATGGGTTAATTTGTTAAAACGGGCGCTTGCCCAACGTGCTGTACCTTAGAGGTGGTTATTTTAGTTGTAATATTTATAAGGCGCCGAGTTTGGCGCCTTATTTTTTCCCGTCGTTGCTCGCTATTGCGCGCTCGTTTTTTCTTCCGATTTGCCGGCCAGCAGGCTGAGTAACGCATAGCGTTTCTGAAGATCTCTTTGCGCAGCCTGATGCAGCTCAGCGGCGACTTCCGGCTCCTGTGTATCAAGCCGACGGAACCGCTGTTCCTTAAGCAGCGCAGAAGCAAGGCCTTCCACGGGAGGGCGAGAGTCCAGCGTGAGAGCCGGCTTTTCCTCGTCCAAACGTCGCGGATCGAAGCGGTACAGCGGCCAGAAGCCGGAGGTTGTTAACTGCTTCATCTGGTCATGGCTAAAGGCCAAATCGTAACCGTGTTCCTCACAGGGGCTGTAGGCGATAATCAGCGACGGGCCGGGGTAGGCTTCAGCCTCCTGTATGGCTTTCACCGTTTGGTTTAGCTGAGCGCCGAGGGAGATTTGCGCAACGTATACGTGACCGTACATCATGATGCTGACGCCCAGATCTTTACGTCCTTTGCGCTTACCCCGTTCGGCAAACTTGGTTACGGCGCCCATCGGCGTGGCCTTGGACTGCTGACCGCCGGTGTTTGAATAGCACTGGGTATCCAGCACTAAAACGTTTACGTTCTCTGTCAGGCTCATGACGTGATCCAGCCCGCCGAATCCGATATCGTAGGCCCAGCCGTCGCCGCCAATAAGCCAAATAGACTTATCGACCAGGTAGTCTGCGCTTTCGATAAGCTCCTTCGCCTGAGGGGCATCAGCGTTGCGTAAAAGCGCCTGCAGCTGGGCTATTTGGGCGCGTCGGACGTTAACGTCCGCTTCCTCGGCCTTCAGTGCTTCAATCAGATCTGGCGGCAAAGCGTCCGTCAGCTCATCGAGCAGTCGTATCGCCCTGGCTCGGTGTTGGTCGACGGTCAGCCGGAAGCCCAAGCCGAATTCTGCGTTGTCCTCAAACAGCGAGTTGGCCCAAGCGGGGCCTCGACCTTCCGCATTGGCGGTGTAGGGCGTGCTGGGCAGGTTTCCGCCATAAATGGAGGAGCAGCCGGTCGCGTTGGCGATCATCATCCTGTCGCCGTAGAGCTGAGTCAGCAGCTTGATATAGGGCGTTTCCCCACAGCCTGAGCAGGCGCCGGAGTATTCAAACAGCGGCGTAATGAGCTGAGAGGTTCTGATGTCGATGCGTTCAAGCCTGCTCTTGTCAATCTCGGGCAGCTGAAGGAAAAACTCAAAGTGGCGTTTTTCCACCTCAAGATTTTCCAGCCGCGGTTTCATGTTAATCGCCTTGATGCTTGGATCCTGGCGATCTTTTGCCGGACAGACCTCAACGCACAGGTTACAGCCGGTGCAGTCTTCCGGCGCAACCTGGAGAACGTATTTTTGGCCGCGCATGTCTTTGGACTTTACGTCCAGCGACTGAAGGCCGTCCGGCGCGTCGGTCATGGCCTCTGGTGAAACCACTTTGGCGCGGATGGCCGAGTGGGGGCAGGCGGCGACGCAGTGGTTGCACTGGGTGCACAGCGGCGCTTCCCAAATGGGGATATTTTCGGCAATGTTGCGCTTTTCCCAACGGGTGGTGCCAACGGGCCAGGTGCCGTCAGGCGGGAAAGCGGAAACGGGCAGGGCGTCGCCCAGACCGGCCAGCATGGCGGCGGTCACGGTTTTAACAAAGTCCGGCGCGCTGTCTGAAACGACGGGCGGACGATCGGCGGCGTTTTCATCAATGGGCTGCAGCGTAATCTCTGCTAACTCGCTGACGGTAGCGCCCAGCGCCTGCCAGTTGTTTTGAACGACCTCCTCCCCTTTGCTGCGGTAGCTTTTGGCGATGGCGTCCTGAAGCTGCTTTAACGCCGTATCGCCGGGAAGGATCTGGGTCAGGTGGAAGAACGCCATTTGCATCACGGTGTTGATGCGAGCGCCGAGGCGGCATTCGCGAGCGATCTTCGCTGCGTTAATGATAAAAAATCGCGCCTTACGCTGATGGAGCAGGGCCTGAACGTCTCTTGGCAGGCGACGCCAGATTTCGTCTTTGCCGTAGGGCGTGTTGAGCAGGAACGTGCCGCCGACTTTCAGTTTTTCTATCATCTGGTATTTATCGATAAACTGATTTTGATGGCAGCCGACAAAATCGGCCTGCTCAATAAGATAGGCGGAATTAATCGGATGTTCGCTCACCCGCAGGTGGGAAACGGTTAGCCCTCCAGCCTTTTTGGAGTCATAAACGAAGTAGCCCTGGGCGTGAAGCGGCGTACCGTTACCAATGATTTTTATGTTGTTCTTAGTGGCCGATACGGTGCCGTCGCTGCCAAGGCCGAAAAACAGCGCCTCCAACGTTGCTTTTTGAGGAATGGTTTCATCCGTTAGCGGAAGCGACAGCTGGGTTACGTCGTCGAAGATGCCGACGGTAAAGCGGGGGCGCGGCCTGTCGAGCGACAGCTCTTTAAACACGGCCAATACGCAGTCCGGCGCAAACTCTTTGGACGACAGGCCGTAGCGGCCACCGATAACCAGCGGCAGCGACGCGCGCTCGCCGCGAGAAAAGGCTTCCGCCAGCGCGGTCATAACGTCCAGATAAAGGGGCTCGGCCTGAGCGCCGGGCTCTTTAGTGCGATCGAGCACGGCGACTTTTTTCACGCTTGAGGGGAGACGCTCAAGGAAGTGGCGGGCAGAGAAGGGACGGTAGAGCCGAACCTTCAGCATGCCGACCTTTTCACCGCGCGTTAGCAGCGAGTCAATCGTCTCTTCAGTCGTACCGCAGGCGGAGCCCATAAGGATGACAACGCGCTCCGCTTCGGGATGGCCGTAGTATTCAAACGGACGATAGCGCCTGCCTGTTTGCTCGGCGAAGTCATCCATCGCTCGTTCGACGTGGCCGTAGGCGTCGTTATACCAAGGGTTCGTGGCCTCTCGGCATTGAAAGTAGGTATCGGGATTGGCCGAAGTTCCTCTAATTACGGGGCGATCGGGCGTCAGCGCGCGTTGGCGGTGTGCCTTAATGGCATCGGCAGGCAGCAACTGGCGCAGCGTATCGTCGCTCAACGGGACGATTTTGTTGATCTCGTGAGAGGTGCGAAAACCGTCAAAAAAATGAATAAAGGGAATTCGGGCGTTGAGTGAAGCTACCTGAGAGATAAGCGCGAAGTCTTGAGCCTCTTGAACCGACGCGGCGCACAGCATGGCGCAGCCGGTTTGCCTTACGGCCATAACGTCAGAATGATCGCCGAAGATCGACAGTGCGTGAGTCGCCACCGTTCTGGCTGCGACGTGCAGTACAAAAGGCGTGAGCTCGCCGGCCAGTTTGTACAGCGTCGGGATCATTAACAGCAGGCCTTGAGAAGACGTAAACGAGGTTGCCAATGCGCCGGTTTGAAGCGCGCCGTGGACGGTTGCGATAGCGCCGGCTTCCGACTGCATCTCGATAACGCGAGGGGTGTCTCCCCAGACGTTTTTCTGTCCATACTCGGACCAATCGTTAGCCTGTTCGGCCATCGTTGAGCTGGGGGTTATGGGATAAATGGCGATAACTTCGCTTGAACGGTAGGCCACGGAGGCGACCGCACTGTTACCATCGGTAGTAATCATAAACACGACCTTCATTGATTCACATGCCCACGTTCAGGACAAAGAAAATCCTTTTATTGGCACGTCGTTGTCCCGTTTATAGAGTCTTCCAGACTGATAGCCCAGTATATCAGATTGTGTTGCAAGGGCGGCGACTGTTTTGTGTAGTAATGTTATTTCTTCAGTGCGAAAAAAGGCTGAAAATGGGATGAAAGCCTCTATTTTCTGCATTTGAAGATATAAGTATCGTAGACGTACCGCGCCGAATAGAGTAAAAATAGTGGGTTAAAGCGTCATGATGCGTTTCCCGATGTGAAAATAAAAAAAAGCCAGCGATATGCTGGCGAAAGATGGAGTCGGTGAGTTAAAACAGCGGGCTCACTCGTCAATGAGTTAAGTTAATGCATGAATAATAGCGAAAGACTTCACCGCGTGCGGTGCAAAAAATGCTATCAAAATGTAATGAAAATATGTCAAATGCGTTTCTTTTAAGCGAACGTAGAAGTATCCCCATTATTGAAAAAATCAGTCGTTGAGGTGACAGCATGAAGGGAAGGACGTGCCTGTTGGCGTTGAGCTGCATAGTAATTTTAGCCGGATGTTCAAGCGAACCCGATAAGCCGCATCGCTATGTATCCCATCAAAAGATGGAGGCGGTCGCGGAGCCTATGGATGCGGTCGCGCTGGCCAACTGCAGCAGCATGGGCGGAATGCCGACAACCTTGCATAATCTTGACGGCAGCGCGGTAAGCAAATGTCAGCTGTCGAACGGTAAGCGGTTCTGATAGCGAGATGAAAAGGCCGGAAGATATTTCCGGCTTTTTAAGTTGTTAACCTTCGTCGCTATCTGACCCAGTCCATCAGGCGATAGGTGAGGGAGTGGGTCGACGTGCTGAGCGTCAGCGTTCCGTTCTCAAAGCGAACCATCGCGCCTTCGTTAAGCATGCTGGAGACGGTTTGATCGAGCTGGTTTAAGTGTTCGTCCAGACAGGCCATGCGCGTAGAGGCCAGCTGCGGCGCCGTCAAAACGCCGTTTTTAAGCTCGCCTTTGCCCATAAAGCTGTTGCACATGGCGCCGCTGATGTGCATGTTTTCCCCAAACTCGATGTCAAGAGGGCGCTGCTGCCTGCTGGTGTCTTTCATTGCGACGCCGTCGGCATGGGTCAGTACGAATCTGTGATGCATTAAGTCCCGTTCGGTGGTGGGCGGCTTGTGTCCAGAGCTACAGCCGGTTAGAACGGCAAGGGCAAAAAGCAGAGGATATAGTGTTCTCACTCTTTTCTCTCCAAAAGGCGATATTCCTGCGGCCGGGCATCGTGGTTGATAACGGTGCCCGGCCGTTGTTTTACAATAGATTAGGACACGGTTCGCCGTTTTCCAACTGCTGAATGTTTTGCAGCGTTGTTTCAGAGATGCTCAGCAGCGCCTCTTCGGTCAAGAAGGCCTGATGCCCGGTAAACAAGACGTTATGACAGGAGGAAAGGCGGCGAAAAACGTCATCTTGAATGACGTCGTTTGACTTATCTTCGAAAAACAGGTCCCGTTCGTTTTCATAAACGTCCATGCCCAGGGAGCCAATTTTTTGCCTTTTGAGCGCTTCGATGGCGGCGGGGGAATCAATCAGCCCGCCCCGGCTGGTGTTGATAATCATGACGCCGTCCTTCATCTGTTCAAAGGCGGCGGCGTTCAGCAGATGGTGGTTTTCCGGCGTTAGCGGGCAGTGCAGGCTAATAACGTCAGACTGTTCATACAGCGTTTTCAGATCAACGTACTCTGCGCCCAGCTCCAACGCCTGCGCCGACGGATAAGGATCGAAAGCCAAGAGGCGCATGCCGAACCCTTTCAGAATGCGCATCAGCGCAACGCCGATTTTTCCGGTACCGATAATGCCGGCGGTTCGGTTATGCATGTTAAAGCCAATCAGCCCCTCCAAAGAGAAGTTGGCGTCGCGCGTTCTCTGATAGGCGCGGTGAATGCGACGATTGAGGCTCATCATCATGCCGACGGCGTGTTCAGCAACGGCTTCCGGCGAATAGGCCGGGACGCGAACGACCTTAAGCCCAAGCTCGCGGGCGGCGTCAAGATCGACGTTATTAAAGCCGGCGCAGCGTAAGGCCAGCATCTTGACGCCGACTTTCGTCAGCTCTTCCAATACCGCACGGCTGCCGTCATCGTTAACGAAAATACAGACCGCATCGCAGCCTTGGGCGTTTTTTGCCGTTTGTTCACTAAGCTTAAAGTCAAAGAATTCGAGGCTCACGCCAAAACGGCGATTGGCGATTTCAAGGTATTTTCTGTCGTACTGTTTTGTACTGTAAATTGCCAGTTTCATTTAATATCTCCACCAAAGATTTAAAATAAATTTACCAGAGATAATGCGTTGGAACAATTTAACGATATTCCGTATAGGCCAATATTTCGGGTTTAGACAATGTTACCAATATGCTAACCTTGTCGATCATATTTATCGAGTTTAAAGCCCCCATTCGAGCGGTCAGAGCGTGGTCATACAGTGGTCATAAAAAAGCGTATCAAAGCGGCATTTTTTATCGCACTCGCGGTAGCGCTGGCTCTTTGTCTCGTCTGGCAGACCATTGCCGTTTGGCTCCCTTATGTCGCGTCTTACTGGCTTCCCTCCGGCTCTCAGCTTGTGTTTACCCAACGCCCTGAATTGATTAAACGCGGCGTTTCTTTCAAAGGTATACAGGTTTTAGCGCAAGACTGCTTTTTGGCGGACGTTGGTGCGTTCACGTTAACCTATGAAAATCGCCGGTGGAATATAAGCGGAAAATCGCTGGATATCGATACTCACTGTTTGGAAAAGCTTGCCGAGCAGGAGGAAGCGGAGGATGGATCTTCCGAAACGTCGCTGGCGGATATTCAAAAGGCGCTGCCTGCACTCAATGTATCGCTGGAGCGCTTTAGCGTCACGCCTTGGGAATCCTACAGCGGTAAAGTTGCGTTGGCCAGCGGCCAACAGGGGCAGCGTTTGGCTATTTCCGGCGAGCTGCTTTCAGGCGTCGCCACGCTGGACAGCGCGCAAACGCTGACGCTGGAGTCTTTTACGCTACGCTTTCCCGACAGCCCTGAAGTTATCGCGCTTAACGGCGCGGTTAAAGTGCCGCTGAACATGAACTCAATCCCTGAATATGGCGACGTTAACGCTGAGGTGGTTTCTACGGCCGTCGATAAGCCGCTGGACGTCAAACTCGCCTGGCGGCAGCAGGACGGGCATTTGAGCGTAACGCCGAAAGGGGAAGACCTTCTGCTGCTGGACGTCCCGTGGACGCTGTCGGGAAAAACGTTAACGGTGCAGCAGGGGCAGTGGCAGTGGCCTTACTCCGGGCAGGCGTTTTCCGGCGGCGTCAGCATGACGGTAAAAGACTGGAATAAGGACTACAGCGAAGCAAATCTGGAAGCGCGCATTAACGTCGTTACAAAGGGCAGCGCCGGCAAGGGTAACGTCGTACTAAACCTTGCTCCCGGCTTGGCGAGCCTCAAAAATAGCGATCTGCGCTTTCAACTGACGGGTAAGGTCAATGAAGACGACATTTCGTTCTACGCCACTATCCCTGGCGCGCTCACCGGCACGCTGCTTAATCCTACCGTTACTCTGACTTCCGGCGCGCTGCTGCGTGCGACCGGGCCGGTAACGCCGGATATCTATTTGCATGAAGCCCGCCTCCCGCTGGCGGGGATCCGCCTGACGGATAAAGGCGTTACCGGTCGGCTGCAGACAATTATTAACGCCAGCCATCGCTACTGGGGAAAATACAGGCTGCACCTGGACGGCCGGGCGCATGAGTTTTTATTTGACCAAGGCCGCTGGGAGTATAACTTCTGGGGTAACGGCAGCATGCCTCCGCTTCAGGCTCAGTGGGACATGTCGGGAAAGGGCGCATGGGAGGGAAACCAAATCAGCCTTCAGTCGCTGTCGACCGGCTTTAATCATTTGGCCTATGGCCGCGTTACGGTAGACAAGCCGCGCCTGACGCTGTCGGAGCCGCTGGTTTGGGATCGCGCGCAGAATACCTATGAGGCCGGCTGGCTGCTGCAAACGCAGAAGGTGTCGTTTACCAACGGCGGCTATTTACCCACCTCAACGCTCAACGTGCGCTTTTTCGGCCATAACCCGGCGGACTTTCAGTGGAAGGGCGATTTGAGCGCAGGGCGGGTTGGCCCCATCAACCTGAACGGACGCTGGGACGGAGAGCTGATTCGCGGTGAGGCGTGGTGGCCGCAGCAGTCGCTGGGCGTATTCCAAACGCTGCTGTCCCCCGAGTTGGGATTTAAGATCCGCAGCGGTACGCTTTACGCGCAGGCTGCCTTTTCAATTTCAGAGAAAAACGGCATCGAGGCCGGCGGTCACTGGGTGGTGAAGAACGGTGGCATGTGGCTGAAGGACGGAGAGCTCAGCGGTCTGGACTTCGTGATGTCCTATCGTTTGAAAGATCACGTTTGGCAACTGGGGCCGAAGGGGCCGGTTCAGCTGCGGGTTAAGCGGCTCAATAACCTGTTTGATATGCAGAATATCAGCGCCGATCTGCAAGGCTTTTTCCCCCATTCGGCCAGCCGCCCGCTGCGCTTAACTAACGTAGGCGTCGATATGCTCAGTGGGCATATCGGCATGAAGGCGCTGAATTTCCCGCAGAAAGCGCCCGCCGTACTGACGCTAAAAGGTATCGATCTGAGCGAACTGTTTACCATTCTTAAGCCAAAGCAGTTTACGATGTCCGGTAAAGTGGACGGAGAGCTGCCGCTTTATCTAAATCACCCTGAATGGGTGGTGCGTAACGGATGGATTGAAAATAGCGGCTCTTTAACGCTTCGTCTGGACAGAGACTTAGTGGCGGCCATCAATGAAGACAATATGGCGACCGGCGACATTATGGACTGGCTGCGCTACATGGAAATCAGCCGTTCCCGTGCGGACGTTAACCTGAATCATCTGGGCATGTTGACCATGGAGGCGCAGATTAAAGGCTTTAACCCGACCAAAAACGCCGAACGGCTGGTCATACTTAACTATCATCATGAAGAAGACATTTTTCAGCTGTGGCGCAGCCTGCGTTTTGGTGACAACCTGCAGGACACGCTAGAACAGTTTTTCTCATTGCCCAAGGAGCAGAAACCTCGTGAATAAATTCGAAGGGATAGTAGCGACGGCGTTCGCCGCGATTTTCCTTGGCGGATGCGTACCGCGTATTGAAGTCGCCCCGTCAAAGGAGCCGATCGTGATTAATATGAACGTGAAAATTGAACACGAAATTCATATCAAGGTAGATAAAGACGTTGAAAAAATGCTGAAAACGCAGTCAGACATATTTTAGGAGGATGCGATGAAGGCTATCTACGCTGGAATTACCGCGTTCTTTTTACTTTTTAGCTCCGCTTCATGGGCCTTGACGCTACAGGATGCCAAACGGCAGGGACTAGTGGGGGAAACCCTGAGCGGCTATCTGGCGCCGGTAAACGAAAGCGCACAGGCAAAAGAGTTTGCCGATAAAATCAATCAGGCGCGCCTTGAGCAGTATAAGAAGGTCGCGGAACAAAACGGCCTTCGCACCGAAGACGTAGCCAAAATGGCGGGGAAAAAGCTCATCGACCGCGCGCCGAGCGGAGAGTACGTTAAGGGTATTAACGGGCTATGGCTAAAAAAATAGTTAATGCGACGAGCAGGAACGAAAGCGGGGCATATCGCCCCGCTTTTCACATCAGGCAGTGATATATTGCGCAATGAAGGACTTGGCGTCGTCCTGCGCTTTTTTCGCAACGTCAGGGCCGTAGGCCACGCCTTCCTGATAGATGAACTCGACGTCGGTAATGCCGATAAAGCCCAGAAATACCTTCAGGTAAGGGGACATCAGATCGGTCGGCGAGTCTTTATGAATGCCGCCGCGGCTGGTCAACACATAGGCCTTTTTGCCTTTGACCAAGCCTTCCGGGCCTTTTTCCGTATAGCGGAACGTCACGCCGGCGCGGGCAATCAGGTCAAAATAGTTTTTTAACTGAGTAGGGATATTGAAGTTGTACATCGGCGCGCCGATGACGATAATATCGTTACCTTTTAGCTCTTCAATCAGCGCATCGGACAGCGCCAGCGCTTCACGTTGACGAGGCGACAGTTCCTGGCCGCTTGGGCGCATTGCGCCAACCAGCTCGCCGTCTAATACCGGGATTGGGTTTGCGGCCAAATCGCGAACGGTAATGACGTCAGAGGGGTTTTCCCTTCTCCACTGCTCGACAAAGTAGTCGGCCAGAATGTTAGACTGAGAATAATCCGCCAGAATGCTTGATTTTAGAACTAATACGTTACTCATGATAAATCCTTGTTTATGTCGTTCATCTTGGTATGCATCGCATTCTATTCACTCGGCGCCAAGGTTGATAGCATAATTATTAGAAGGTGTTATTCAGTTTTTTTGAAGGATAAAGAAAGCCGCGTCGGCACTGACTTTGTCAGCTTTATGGTAAGATGCGCTGCGCAAAAAGTTTATCCTCTTATTCAATACAGGACAGCAACTCGTGAAATCCCCCTTTGCCGCCTTATCCGACCGGCTTTCAATGCTGATGCTCGGCGATAAGAGGCGTTTACAGCGCCGCCTGGACGGCGTGCGCCGCATTCGGCAGCCAGAGAAACAGGCGTCAGCGCTTTCTGAAATCGAACGAGACATCGAACGAAGCCTGCTGCGGGTCGCCAACCGCGAAGCCGCACGCCCGGCTATCAGCTATCCTCCGTCGCTGCCGGTTAGCGAAAAGCGTGAGGCGCTGCTGGCCGCCATTCGCGATCATCAGGTCGTTATTATCGCCGGTGAGACGGGGTCTGGAAAAACGACGCAAATTCCGAAGCTGTGTCTGGAGCTTGGGCGGGGCGTCAAAGGCGTTATTGGCCATACTCAGCCGAGAAGGCTGGCGGCGCGGACGGTAGCCAGCCGCATTGCCGACGAGCTGAACGTTCCCCTGGGCGACGCCGTTGGCTATAAGGTTCGCTTTAACGACAAAATCGGCGACAACACGCTGGTCAAACTGATGACCGACGGCATCCTGCTGGCTGAAATTCAGCAGGATCGCCTGTTGACGCAGTACGATACGATTATTATCGACGAAGCGCACGAGCGAAGCCTGAACATTGACTTTATCCTAGGCTACTTGCGACAGCTGCTGCCAAAGCGCCCCGACCTCAAGGTTATCATTACGTCGGCGACCATCGATCCGCAGCGTTTCTCCCGCCATTTTAATCAGGCGCCGATAGTCGAGGTTTCTGGCAGAACCTATCCTGTTGAAGTACGGTATCGCCCGATTGCCGAGGAGAGTGACGACGGCGATCGCGATCAGCAACAGGCGATTTTGGACGCGGTCGACGAGCTAATGCGCGAAGCGCCGGGAGATATCCTGGTGTTTATGAGCGGCGAACGGGAGATCCGCGACACCGCGGACGCGCTGAACAAGCAAAACCTGCCCCATACGGAAATTTTGCCGCTGTACGCCCGTTTGTCCAACGCCGAGCAGAATCGCGTATTTCAGTCCCACGTTGGGCGACGCATCGTGCTGGCGACGAACGTCGCCGAAACCTCTTTAACCGTTCCGGGCATTAAGTACGTTATCGATCCCGGTACGGCGCGCATCAGTCGCTATAGCGCCAGGACAAAGGTTCAACGGCTGCCGATTGAGCCTATTTCACAGGCGTCTGCCAACCAGAGGAAGGGGCGCTGCGGGCGCGTTTCCGACGGTATCTGCATTCGCCTTTATTCCGAGCAGGACTTCCTTTCCCGCGCCGAGTTCACCGATCCGGAAATTTTGCGTACCAATCTGGCGTCAGTCATTTTGCAAATGACGGCTATTGGGCTTGGCGACATCGCGGCGTTCCCGTTCGTTGAAGCGCCGGACAAGCGCAATATTCAGGACGGCGTCCGCCTGCTGGAAGAGCTGGGCGCCATTGAGTCTTTTGACGAAGGTAAAAGTCGGCTTACCGCCGTTGGTCGCCAACTGGCACAGCTGCCCATCGACCCTCGCCTGGCGCGCATGGTGATAGAAGGGCAAAAGAACGGCTGCGTGCGCGAGGTGATGATTATTACCTCCGCGCTGTCCATTCAGGATCCCCGCGAGCGGCCGCTGGAAAAACAGCAGGCGTCGGATGAAAAGCACCGCCGCTTTAGCGATAAGGACTCAGACTTTATCGCCTTTGTGAACCTGTGGAACTATCTTGCCGAACAGCAGAAGGCGCTTTCGTCGTCTCAGTTCCGTAAGCTGTGTAAAAGCGATTACTTAAACTATCTGCGCGTGCGGGAGTGGCAGGACGTCTACACCCAGCTGCGGCAGGTCGTGAAAGAGCTGGGGTTCCCGGTTAACAGCGTGCCGGCCGAATACCGCGAGATACATATGGCGCTGCTGTCCGGCCTGCTGTCGCACATTGGCCAAAAGGACGTCGAAAAGCAGGAGTTTACCGGCGCTCGCAATGCCCGCTTCGCTATTTTTCCCGGCTCCGGGCTGTTTAAGAAGCCGCCCAAGTGGACGATGGTCGCCGAACTGGTGGAAACCAGCCGACTGTGGGGAAGAACGGCGGCCCGCATTGAGCCGGAGTGGGTTGAGTCGTTAGCGCAGCACCTTATTAAGCGTTCCTATAGCGATCCCCACTGGGAAAAAGCGCAGGGCGCCGTGATGGCCAGTGAAAAGGTTACGCTGTACGGTCTGCCGATCGTCGCTGAGCGCAAGGTCAACTACGGCAGCATCGATCCGGTCGTAAGCCGGGAACTGTTTATTCGACACGCGCTGGTTGAGGGCGACTGGCAGAGCAAGCATGCGTTCTTTAAGGCTAACCGTAAGCTGATCTCCGAAGTTGAAGATTTGGAAAATAAGTCTCGCCGCAGAGACATTCTGGTCGACGATGAGACGCTGTTTAATTTTTATGAACAGCGCATTGGTCAGGAGGTCGTCTCCAGCCGCCACTTTGACAGCTGGTGGCACAAAGCCTCTCGCGAGCAGCCGGACCTGCTGAATTTTGAAAAATCGATGCTGATTAAAGAGGGTGCCGGCAAGGTAAGCGCCCTTGATTACCCGAATACCTGGCAGCAGGGAAACCTGCGCCTGCGCGTCACCTATCAGTTTGAGCCTGGCGCCAACGCCGACGGCGTAACGGTGCATATTCCTCTGCCGGTGCTTAATCAGGTTCAGGAAGAGGGCTTTGACTGGCAAATTCCCGGCCTGCGTAGCGCTCTGGTTATTGCGTTAATCAAGTCGTTGCCTAAGCCCGTCAGGCGCAACTTTGTGCCTGCGCCCAACTATGCGGAAGCCTTTCTTGCCCGCACAACGCCGCTGCAGAACGGTTTGCTTGATTCGCTGGAGCGCGAGCTTCGCTTGATGACAGGTGTGACGGTGTCACGTGATGAGTGGCAATGGGATCAGGTGCCCGATCATCTTAAAGTCACCTATAGAGTCGTAGACGACAAAAACAAGCCGTTGGCGGAAGGGAAAGATTTGGCAGCCCTGAAGCAAAAGCTGAAGCAAAAAGTGCAGGAAACCCTCTCCGACGTAGCCGATGACGGCATCGAACAAAGCGGCCTGCACCTGTGGTCCTTTGGTTCGTTGCCAGAACGCTACGAACAGAAACGGGGAGGTTACTCCGTGAAGGCCTATCCGGCGTTGACGGATGACAAGGACAGCGTGGGCATTCGCCTGTTTGAAACGGAGCAGGAGCAGCAGGCCTCCATGTGGCAGGGCACTCGGCGGCTTTTGTTGCTGAATATTCCTTCGCCGGTGAAATATCTGCACGAAAAGCTGCCGAACAAGGCCAAGCTGGGCCTCTATTTCAACCCGTTTGGCAAAGTGCTCGACCTGATTGACGACTGCATCGACTGCGGCGTCGATAAACTTATTGCGATGAACGGCGGCCCGGCGTGGGGCGAAGAGGGCTTTGAAGCGCTAAAAGAGCGTGTACGTGCCGATTTGAACGACTGCGTGGTGGATATCGCCAAGCAGGTTGAACAAATTTTAACGACAACGCACGCGATCAATAAGCGGCTGAAGGGGCGCGTTGACGTTTCGCTGGCGTTGGCGCTTTCGGACATCAAGGCGCAGATGGGCGGCCTGATTTATCGGGGATTCGTTAGCCACAGCGGCTGGCGGCGGCTGGCGGACATTCTTCGCTACCTGCAGGCCATTGAGCGACGCATGGAGAAACTTCCGGTCGACCCTCACCGCGACCGCGCCCAGATGCTGCGGGTTGAAAGCGTACAGCAGCAGTATCAGGCGCTGTTGAACAAGCTGCCGCCACATAAGGCCGCTCCGCCGGAAATTGCCGAGATCCGTTGGATGATTGAGGAACTTAGGGTCAGCTACTTTGCCCAGCAGCTGGGAACCCCGTATCCCGTATCGGATAAGAGAATTCTTCAGGCGATTGAGCAGGTGACGCTGTAACTAATTCTATGCATAGATAAGAAAAAAGGGCCGTTTTAATAACGGCCCTTTTTTATCAATATCAATGCGCTATTACTTATAAATATCCGCCGATACGGTAACCACGCCGCCCTGTTTTTCCCACTGGCGGGTAATGTGGTAGTACTTGCCGCCCTTGGCCGCAGTCCGCTTGGCGATCTGCTCGGACATATCCACCGAGTTGCTGAAGTTATCGGTAATGGTGACGGAGTCGAACGGCGTCATCTTGGCAGCAGTGGCGTTATTCAGCTCCTGGATTTTGGTTCCGTCGCGCAGCGTGATGGTATAGCGAGAGCCTTCGGTGCTGGTTTGGGTTTCAAAGAAGCGGCCAACGTCAGTGCTAAACGACGTTGAAGAAGCGACGTTTGGAATCTCTACGTCTTTAGCCGCTTCACCGCCGGCGGCCAGCGCGGCGCGCCCTGCGTCAGAATCGGCGGGGATTGGGTTGTCCTGAGTCTGGATTTTACGCATCGGCGCGTCTTTCTTATAAATGAAGGCCGTTACGTACTGGTTGGCGCCGCGGTTGGCGTCAACCTGCCGCACGATGTAGAAAGAGTAGGCGCCTTTTTCCTTCGCTTCTTTAGTGATGGCGTCATTGATATCGTCCTGCAGCGGGAAATAGCCGCGAATGGAGACGGTATCAAACGGCTCAAGCTTAACGGCCTCTTCTTTAGGGAGTTCACGAACGCCGTTGAAGACGCGGTATTCCGTCTCTTTGGTTGACACAGCCGCGTCGGCTTTATAAAGGTCTACGATAATGCGCCAGTTTCCGCCTTCAGAGTTTTGGTCACTGATGTCGCGCACGTAAAATGAGGCCGCGCCGACTTTGTCAGCCCGCTTTGAAGCCGCCTGATTGGCTTCAAAAATGCTGCTGTAGTGACCTGTAAAGGTGATTCTGTCGAAAGGAACTAACCGATCGGCATTCTCGGGTGTTAACTCTTGTGCTGCAAATGCAGAAAAAGCCATCCCGGAAAGCAGAGCTGTAGTCATTAGCGTTGTTTTCAGCTTCATAAAGGATCCTTTACGCCTTACTTTTTATTAACGTCGTGAAATTGCTACCGCCAAGGGTAAGCGATTATGTCACGGATTGACAGGGAATACGCTAGCATTTTTTCATTATTTCAGCACGCTGAATGCGCGTCTGCGGTTTTTGTGCCGACGCATAAAAAGCGCTTGGCGCCGGTTAAGCTTAAAAAATCAACAATAGATCTAATTTTTATAACAAGTTGATAAAAAAACGTGAGAATAACGTCGGAGACTATGGATCGCCGAGTATATTTTCAGTAGGTTATAGGCTGCTGAATTGACCGGGGGCAATTGATAAGACATTACGATTATTCAGCTTCTCGTGTACTCGGCTTAAACACGTCAGGAAAATTCAGATTATACCCTTACGCTCTGGGCTGCCGTTCGCTGGCAAAGCGGGGAAAAGGGCATAACAAACGCTTATCATCCACGATTGATGAAAAGGGAAAAATATGCAAATTGGTGTACCAAGAGAGCGGTTGGCCAATGAAGCCCGAGTAGCTGCAACGCCGAAAACGGTAGAGCAGCTGATTAAGCTCGGGTTTTCTGTGGCGATAGAACAAGGCGCGGGCAAGCTCGCAAGCTTTGATGACTCAGCGTATGAGGCCGCCGCCGCAACGATTGTATCAAAGGACGACGTCTGGAAATCCGACATTATCCTTAAAGTCAACGCGCCGGACGACGGCGAGGTGGAGCTGCTTCGGGAAGGCACCACGCTCGTCAGCTTCATTTGGCCTGCGCAGAATCCTGAACTGATGCAGAAGCTGGCGGATAAAAACGTCACCGTATTGGCGATGGACTCTGTCCCCCGTATCTCTCGCGCCCAGTCAATGGATGCGCTGAGCTCGATGGCCAACATAGCGGGCTATCGCGCAATCGTGGAAGCGGCCCATGAGTTCGGTCGTTTCTTTACCGGCCAGATCACCGCTGCCGGTAAGGTTCCCCCTGCGAAAGTCATGGTTATCGGCGCAGGCGTTGCCGGGCTGGCGGCCATCGGCGCCGCGGGCAGCCTGGGCGCTATCGTTCGCGCTTTTGATACGCGTCCTGAGGTTAAGGAGCAGGTGCAAAGCATGGGCGCCGAGTTCCTTGAGTTGGATTTCGAGGAAGAAGCGGGCAGCGGCGACGGCTATGCCAAAGTGATGTCTGAAGCCTTTATCAAGGCGGAAATGGCGCTGTTCGCCGCGCAGGCGAAAGAGGTGGACATTATTGTCACTACCGCGCTCATTCCAGGTAAGCTGGCTCCGAAGCTGATTACTGAAGAGATGATCGCCTCCATGAAGGCCGGCAGCGTTATCGTTGACCTGGCGGCGCAAAACGGCGGTAACTGCGCGCTGACGCAGGCTGATAGAGTGGTTGAAACCGAGAACGGCGTAAAAATCATCGGCTATACCGACTTGCCTAGCCGCCTGCCGACCCAGTCCTCCCAGCTTTACGGCACCAACCTGGTGAACCTGATGAAGCTCCTGTGCAAGGAGAAGAACGGCGAACTGGATATTAACTTCGAAGACGACGTTATTCGCGGTGTCACCGTCGTTAAGACCGGCGAAATTACCTGGCCGGCTCCGCCGATTAAAGTATCGGCTCAGCCTCAAAAGCCAAAGGCGCAAGAGCAGGCCGCAGCGCAGGTCGTTGAGAAAAAGAGCTCTCCAGTGAAGAAGCTGGCTCTGCTGGCGCTGGCGATTATTCTGTTTGGCTGGCTGGCCAGCGTGTCTCCGGCAGCGTTTCTGTCCCACTTCACCGTCTTCGCGCTTTCCTGCGTAGTCGGCTACTACGTGGTTTGGAACGTAAGCCACGCGCTGCATACGCCGCTGATGTCGGTGACTAACGCCATTTCCGGCATTATCGTCGTCGGCGCGCTGTTGCAAATCGGCCACGGGGGATGGGTTACGCTCTTCTCCTTTATCGCGGTTCTCATCGCCAGCATTAACATCTTTGGCGGCTTTACCGTTACCCAGCGCATGCTGAAAATGTTCCGGAAGAACTAAGAGGAGTAGCAAATATGTCTGGAGGATTAGTTACAGCCGCATATATTGTTGCTGCCATTCTCTTTATTTTCAGCCTTGCCGGGCTGTCCAAGCATGAGACGTCGAAGCAGGGGAATACGTTCGGCGTCATCGGTATGGCTATCGCGCTTGTCGCTACCATCTTTGGCCCTTATTCCAGCAACGTTGGCTGGATCCTGGCTGCGATGGTTATCGGCGGCGCAATCGGTATCTATCTGGCCAGAAAGGTCGAGATGACGGAAATGCCTGAACTGGTTGCCATCCTGCACAGCTTTGTAGGTCTGGCTGCCGTTCTGGTCGGCTTTAACAGCTATATCGTCGGCCCACATCTGGAAGGCGTTAGCCCGCAGGAGCTGCAGGTTGTTCTCAACATTCACCACGTAGAGGTTTTCCTCGGCATCTTTATCGGTGCGGTGACCTTTACCGGGTCAGTGGTGGCGTTTGGCAAACTGCGCGGCACGATCTCCTCCAAGCCGCTGATGCTGCCTCATCGCCACAAGCTGAACCTTGCGGCTCTGGTGGTTTCATTCCTGCTGATGCTGATGTTCGTTAACAGCGAAAGCGTCGGCATTCAGGTCTTCGCCATGCTGATCATGACCGTCATTGCCCTGGCCTTTGGCTGGCACCTGGTGGCCTCTATCGGCGGCGCGGATATGCCGGTGGTTGTATCCATGTTGAACTCCTACTCCGGTTGGGCGGCGGCGGCGGCGGGCTTTATGCTGAGCAACGACCTGCTGATCGTGACCGGTGCGCTAGTGGGTTCTTCCGGTGCGATCCTGTCTTACATCATGTGTAAGGCAATGAACCGCTCCTTTATCAGCGTTATCGCCGGCGGTTTCGGTACCGATGGCTCGTCTACCGGCGACGATGAAGAGATGGGAGAATACCGCGAAACGACGGCGGAAGAGGTTGCCGAACTGCTCAAGAACTCAAGTTCTGTCATCATCACGCCGGGATACGGCATGGCGGTGGCGCAGGCGCAGTATCCGGTAGCGGAAATTACCGCCAAGCTTCGTGAGAAGGGAATTAAGGTTCGTTTCGGCATCCACCCGGTTGCCGGGCGCCTGCCTGGCCACATGAACGTACTGCTGGCTGAAGCTAAAGTGCCTTACGATGTAGTGCTGGAGATGGACGAAATCAACGAGGACTTCCCGGATACCGATACCGTTCTGGTTATCGGCGCGAACGATACCGTTAACCCGGCAGCGATGGAAGATCCGCGTAGTCCAATCGCCGGCATGCCGGTCTTGGAAGTGTGGAAGGCGCAGAACGTTATCGTATTCAAGCGCTCAATGAATACCGGCTATGCCGGTGTGCAAAACCCGCTGTTCTTTAAAGAAAATACCCAAATGCTGTTTGGGGATGCGAAAGCCAGCGTAGACAACATCCTGCGCGCGCTCTAAGCGTTCGTCTGAATTGTCAAAACCAAAGGGCCGCAAATTGCGGCCCTTGTTTTATCTGGCGCTAACGATGAACGCGTCAGTCTTCGTCGTCGTGCTCGTCGTGTTCAGCGGTGTCATCCGGCTTAATGGCCAGCAGATCGCAGCGCAGATGGCCTATCACTCGCTCAGCCGTATTGCCGATAAAAGCGGCGGAGAGCCCGGTACGGCCCACGGTGCCCAGCACAACGATACCGGCTTTGATATCCTCGGCAACGGCCGGGATGACGTCTTCCGGCAGGCCGCGCTCAACGTGAGTCAACTCCTCAGGAATGCCAAACTGCTGGCGAAGCGCCTTCATCGCCACAAGGTATTGGCCGCGAATGGCGTTGTTATACACCGTCGGGTCGAACTCGGGCAGCTCAATGGCGATATTGATAGATGTAGTGGGATAGGCGCTGACCAGATGCACTTCGGTACTGTCGGCGAAGGTAGCCAGTTCCAGCGATTCCTTGATGAGCTTATGGTTAAGCTCGTCGTGAAAATCCTCTTCGCTGGCCAGGTTGACCGAAACCAGCGCTTTGCCCTGTTCAGGCCACGGCTGGTCTTTTACCATCCATACCGGGCAGGAGCACTTACGCAGCAGGTGCCAGTCGATGGGAGTAAAGATAACGGATTCCAGTCGGTCCTGTTGGTGAGCGGCCTTCAGCAGCAGGTCGTGACCGAATTCGGCGACTTCTTCAATCACCGCTTCATGATAGCGCTTGTGCCAAACGACCTTAATCTCTATGTCTACGCCGGACTCAATGTAATAGTGGCTCAGCTGGCGTATCCAGGCAACCCGCTGGTCTATTGCGCTTTGGCGCATGGCCATTCGCTCATCCTGTGACAGTAGGCTTGTCACTTCGTAGGAAAAATCGAAGATAGGCAGGAACGCTTTGATTTTTCCCCCGTTGCGGCGAACCAGATAAACCGCACGCCGTAGGGCAGCCTGATCCTCTTCGTCCGGATCGATTGCCACGATAAGATTTTGGTAGTGTGCCATAGCGTCCTCCCAGCCATTAATAAACGTGACTAACTAAATTAGTAAATAAAGAGTAAACCATACAACAAAAACATAACAGCGCGATAATCAGACTCGGATCAATCTTTTGCCATCTAGCTGATTAATATGAGTCCGTATCGCGCAGGATTGGCGATAGTTTAACCGCTAGCGGAAGGGCGGCTCGTTAAACGTCCTCAGCTTACGAGAATGGAGGCGTTCACCTTCAGTGCGTAAGAGGTCTATCGCGCATATGCCTATCTGTAAATGCTCGGAGATAGCGCCTTCGTAGAAGCGATTCGCCTGCCCAGGCAGCTTGATTTCGCCGTGCAGAGGCTTGTCTGATACGCACAGCAGCGTTCCGTAGGGAACGCGAAAACGGTAGCCCTGAGCGGCGATAGTGGCGCTTTCCATATCAATGGCGATAGCGCGACTGAGGTTAAAGCGTCGCGCCGAGGCGGTATAGCGCAGCTCCCAGTTGCGATCGTCCGTTGTCACTACCGTTCCGGTGCGTAAGCGCTGTTTGACTTCGACGCCGGGCATGCCGCTGACCAGCTTGGTGGCGTCGTAAAGCGCGCGCTGTATCTCCGCAATGCTGGGGATTGGGATATCCGGCGGCAGAACGGCGTCCAATACGTGGTCGTCTCGCAGGTAGGCGTGGGCCAGCACGTAGTCGCCGATAGATTGGCTTTCGCGCAGGCCGCCGCAGTGGCCAATCATCAGCCAGACGTTGGGGCGCAGCACGGCCAGATGGTCGCAGATAGTTTTAGCATTAGAAGGCCCGACGCCGATGTTGACCAGCGTGATGCCCTGACCATCTTTCGTTATCAGATGATAGGCGGGCATTTGATGATTTTTGCCGCTGAAGTCGAAAGCGTCGGCCTGTAGGACGTTGTGTTCATCAATCAGTATGCCGCCGGCGCAGGAGAGCGTGACGTAGGGGGAATCCGCGTCGGCGATTTGCCCGCGCCCCCAGCGGACGAATTCGTCAACGTAGCGCGTATAGTTGGTAAACAGAACAAACGGTTGAAAGTGTTCTACGGGCGTGCCGGTGTAATGACGCAGGCGCGCAAGCGAGAAGTCGATGCGCCGTGCGTCAAAGTGTGAAAGCGGGCTGAAGTCCGTCGGTTGGAAAAGGCCGTCGGCCATTTCATCGCCTATTTGGGACAGTTCGGTTGTCGGAAAGTGGCGCGTTAAGTCGGCGCTCATCGATCTGTCCAACGACAGGCTGGCGCCGTCGATGACGTAGGGATAGGGGATCTCGTGGTGAGAGGGTACAACCTCGATGTTAGCGCCGTAGTCTTCCTGTAAAAGCGTCAGCTGTTCTTCCAGATAGGCGCGAAACAGCGACGGGCGGGTGACGGTCGTTGTGTAGCAGCCTGGATGGGTGAACCGGCCATAGGCGCGGATCTTCTTCGGCGATTGGGATACGCCGTTCCAGCTGACTTTCAGCTCCGGATACACAAACAGGCCCGCTTTACGGGCGCTATCGTCGGGAAGGGCGCCGGTCTCGATAAAGGCGGCGATGGAGCCGCGCAGCGCTTCGACCGATTCGTTATACATGGCTTCCAATCTGTCCAGCGCCTGGGCCGGAGAGAGTTTTTCGGCGCCGCGTTCAAGGCTCATAGGATTTCCCCTGTTCGTGTAGTTTGTATCGTTGTAAGTGGCGAAACATAGCCTAATTATGTCACGAAGCGCTAAGAACGAAAGGCACAATCAAGAGAAAAGTGAAATGAATTCAGAAGGAAAGAAGAAAGAGAAGAAGAGGGAGATTCACGCGACGGCCAGGCAAGCGCATCGCGTGAATATAACCGATATGACTATTCGGGCTGATTCTGCCCGGCCAAGTCGGCCAGCGTGTCAATATCCTGAATCGTAATGTATTTACCCTTCACGCTCAGAATGTCGCTTTTCTGGAAGCGCCCAAGCAGGCGGCTGATGGTTTCTACGGTCAAACCGAGGTAGTTGCCTATGTCTCCCCGCGTCATCGTTAGCCGGAACTCCCTGGGGGAGAAACCGCGCTGGGCAAAGCGGCGGGACAGGTTATAAATAAAGGCGGCCAGCCGCTCTTCGGCATTTTTCTTGGAAAGGAGCAGGATCATATCCTGATCGCCTTTAATCTCGCCGCTCATCAGGCGCATGATTTGCTGGCGCAGGCTGGGCATCTTTCCGGACAGGTCGTCTAATATCTCATAGGGAATTTCACACACCATCGACGTTTCCAGCGCCTGAGCGAAGCTAGGATGGATGTGCGTGCCAATGGCGTCAAAACCAACCAGATCGCCCGCCAGATGAAAGCCGGTAATTTGCTCATCGCCCTGTTCGGTGATGGTATAGCTCTTGATCGTGCCCGAGCGAATGGCGTACAGCGACTTAAGCTCGTCGCCGGCCTTGAAAAGAGCCTGACCTTTCTGGATAGGCTTTTTACGCTCAATGATGTTGTCAAGTTGATTCAGTTCATGCTCATTCAGCGTAAAAGGGATGCATAGCGGACTGATGCAGCAATCCTGACAGTGAATTGCACATCCGCCTGACTGTATGCGCCGAATTGTTCGCTTTTCCGGAATCATAGGTTGTAACTCTGATTTATTTGACGTGAGTCAATTTTACCAGCTTTTTTTATAATAGGTAAGGCTTCACCAAAACTCCGAGATGTTCCCTTATGTTAAAAGGAGCATTTTGGAATAACGCTTTGTTTTAAATGTATTTTGATTCTTTTGCCTTTAAAGCGTGTGACTTAGGTGAATTAAAGTGAGGGATGAAACGCTTATTTTTTGAGCGATAAATGCGTTGGCTTGTTAAGAGAACGGGAACAAACAGGGGCTTAAACTATAGGGTGAAGTGAATTCAAGATGAAACGCTGCGTAAGCGGTGATAAAACAAAGATTATTTATCTTTAATTTAACAAATCTATCATGATTGAGAGATATCGCGTAAAAACGGGAAGGAACTGACAGCATATTGGCAATATATCGACATACCCTGCATTACTTCCGCTCAACTTTAAACCCACTAATTATTCCACATCGCCGTCGGGCGAGAAACGTAAAACAGCGTTTTCTTTGATCGCTAACAATCCCACGCGTTTAAGAAAGCCGTTTTACCACTCTACAAAGGCATCCAATTTGCCGCAGCAGCTTCTCCTGTCCCCATAGTTTGACAAAGATCAGGTTAATTATTTTCTCTAAGTCAGTATAATGAGAATAACTATCATTGTAATAGCTAATATCATAACTATGTCTATCTTGAAAAAAACGATTTTTCTTCTGATTGGATGGTGTGCGTTTAGTGCGATTGCTATGGCAACGGATTACCAACGGCTTACGGACGACATTCGTCAGCGCTTGGATAAAACCTCTCAGTTTTATCAGCAGCAGCAAATTGCCGAAGCCCGCACGGAAGTGCAGATGGCCTATTTTGAGGTTTTTGAGAACCTTGAAGGCCCCATTCGCATCAACATCTCCGCCCAAAAGAGCTATCAGATGGAAGCCGCATTTGGCGAAATTCGCAAAATGATCGGCGAAGGTAAGCCGCAGGCCGACGTTGACGCCAAGATTAACTGGCTGAAGGGCGAGTTGGACAGCGTTTTACCCGTGTTGAAGGATGGACATAAACTCAGCGCAGAGCAGCAGCACGGTACGTACGACAACAGCGATATTGCGCCGTACTGGCAGCAGAGCTTTAAAACGATTGACGATTTGCTGGCGGAAGCGATAACGCTTTATCAAAACGGAAACTATGCCGAGGCTCGCCGCAAAGTGCAGCAGGCGCAGTATGACGGCTTCAAAAATTCCGAAATGGAAATGTCCGTTCGTCAAAATCGCTCTTCGCAGCAGGCCGGCGATATTAACCGCCAGTTTAACGAGCTGATTAATATCAGCGGCGAAGCCGACAGGATGAATGACGTCAGCTACCGCATCACCACGCTGTTGCAGGATCTTGAAGACCTGCTGCCGGGTCTTCCCATCACGCGCGAAGAGCAACAGGCCGTCGCCGCGGCGGATACCGTTGCCGACAGCGTTCCGGACGCTGACTGGTCCAAGGTCGTCACTGATATCGACGCCGCCGTTAAGGCCGCGCTGGCGCAGTATAAGGGTGGAGACGGCAAAGGGGCGATGATGGCCATACAGGACGCCTACTTCGATCTGTTTGAAGCCAGCGGAATGGAGAATAAGATTGGTTCCCGCGACGCCGCATTTAAAACCCAAATAGAAAACCACTTCACCCGAATGGTTAGCCAGATTAAGGCCGGTCAGCCAATAGAGAGCGTAGAGCAGCAGTCTCAAGCGCTGCAGACCGATCTTATGGCCGCCGTCGAGATGCTGGGCAGCGGCGCTCAAACGAGCTGGAGCCTTCTCATCTATAGCCTGCTTATTATCGTGCGCGAAGGGCTGGAGGCGCTGCTTATCGTGGCCGCCATCGTAGCCTATCTGGTGAAAAACAACCATCAGGACAAGCTTCCTCTGATCCGCCAGTCGGTCTACGTTGCTCTGCTGGCAAGCGTAGTGACGGCGGTGATATTCCAGTGGCTGTTTTCCAACTCCGGCGCCAGCCGTGAACTGCTGGAAGGCGTGACGATGCTGATTGCCGTAGTCATGCTGTTCTCCATGAGCTACTGGCTGCTGTCAAAAGTCGAAGCGAAGCACTGGAAAGCCTACCTGGAAGGCAAGCTTTCAAACTCACTGTCTACGGGCTCTATCGTTGGGCTTTGGCTGACCAGCTTCCTGGCGGTGTATCGTGAAGGAGCGGAGACGGTGCTGTTCTACTTTGCGCTGATGGGGGATTCGACAAGCGTCAGCGGGCATCTTTCTATTCTGGCAGGTTTCCTTATCGGCTGTGTGATCCTGCTGATTGCCTACGTGGTTATGCGCTTTAGCGTAGTTAAGCTGCCGCTTAAGCCGTTCTTTATGTTTACCGGCTGCTTTATGTATCTGATGGCGTTTGTCTTCGCCGGCAAAGGCGTATTGGAGCTGATAGAAGGCAAGCTGTTCCAACCCACGCTAATAGCAGGAATGCCGGAAATCGTGTGGCTTGGCGTCTACCCCTATGTTGAAACGTTGATACCGCAGGCGGCGCTGATCGTTGCGGCGCTGATTGCCCTGTGGGTAATGAAAAATAATTCGTCTCGCAAGGCGATAAATAACTAGAAGCAATGTGGGCAATTCTACCTATGCCTTTAGTACCGCTTCTCTGGGGCGGCTAACGGATGTAATGATTGTGACGATAAAGAGGATGGAAAAAATGGCAATGAAGAAAACGTTTGTTACCGGTGCATTTATCGCCGGTTTGTTGACGGCGCCGGCGGCATTCGCTTTTAAAGAGTACCCTGCGGGTGAACCGGTAAAAATGAATGAGCTGGAGATCGCGGCGGTTTATTTGCAGCCGATAGACATGGAGCCGCGCGGAATGGGCCTGCCAGCCGCCAAGTCCGATATTCACCTGGAAGCGGATATTCACGCCATTGAGGGGAATAAAAACGGCTTCGGCGCCGGCGAATGGATGCCTTATCTGACTATCTCCTACACGCTGGTTAACACCGATACCGGAGAGAAGCAGGAAGGCACATTCATGCCGATGGTTGCCGGCGACGGCCCGCACTACGGCGCAAACATCAAAATGATGGGCGTGGGCAACTATAAAGTGACCTATCACATTGAGCCGCCCTCAAAAGCGGGCATGCATCGTCATACCGACAGCGAAACCGGCGTTGGCCGCTGGTGGAAGCCTTTTGACGCCAGCTTTGAGTTTAAGTACGTCGGTCTGAACTGAAATAGCGCGTTTAGCCGGAAGGGTGTGAAGCCCTTCCGGCCGTATTCTTTAATCACTGTGATTGCAGTGGTCGCCATAAAAATAGGGGAAGCGTTCCGGCCTTTGCGGTCTGGGCGTGAAACAGATATCTATGATGAACTATTTTCTGGTTTCGGTTCTGCAGGCGTTTTTACCCGTTTCTCTCCTGCTGGGAGTTAGCTGGGCGCCACGTCAGGCGCCGGGACTGCGTCCCGTCGTGTGGTTAAGCCTGTTGGGCTTTCTGGTCGGGGCGTTCGCCGGCATTCATTTCCCCCGTTCACAGCAGTGGACGCTGTTTTTTACGCTGTTCCAACTGGCTTCCATCGTGCTGTTTTTAGTAAGCCAGCGCGTTTCTTCACGGCGAGTCGGCTATTTCTGGCTGTTTATCCTGATTCTTCTCTCCTCCGTACGCTGGGGCCAAACGCCCAACCTGAGCGCTATCACCGCGACCGGCGTGGTGAATACGGATCTTATACTCAACGTCAGCGCCGTCCTGGGCGGCATCGCGTTCGTTGCGGCCTCCGCTGCGCTTATCGCCGCCTGCGTTAGCCAACTGCGCTTTTTACGCTGGCCTCTGATTATTGCGCTTGCATTAATTCTGCTGGCGCCGGTATCCGGCGAGCTGATGTTGGCGCTGATGAAGCTTCAGGCGATAGGGCTGACCAAGTCGCTTTTGAGCTATGTGGCTAAGGTCACCAACGCCTGGGCGCTGATTAACTACGTCAGCGCGCTTATTTTACTGATAACCGTGCTGGTTTATCTCTTGCGCGTAGTCATTCCCAGAGCAAAAGAGCGGGTTCAGAGCGACCCTATTGCGCATCGGAAAGCGCTGGCCCGCTATTTCGAGGCCCGTCGAACGATGGTTGTAACGCTGCTTCTGGCCGCCGCCGCCTTTGGCGCTCAGCTTTATTGGGATAAGGTGGCGTCCCAGCCGCCGCGCCTGTCGGAGGCTCAGCCCGTATTGTTGGCTGATGACGGCATGGTTCATATCCCCATTGAGCAAGTAAAGGACGGCAAACTTCACCGCTTCGTCTGGGTCGCTGACGACGGTAAAGCCGTACGCTTTTTTGTCATCAATCGCTATCCGGACAAGCTTCGGCTGGGCGTTGTGTTCGACGCCTGCCTGCTGTGCGGCGATCAGGGATACGTGATGGAAGGCAATCAGGTCATCTGCGTGGCGTGCGACGTACACATTTTTATTCCGTCCATTGGTAAACCGGGCGGCTGCAACCCAGTGCCGATTGACGAATGGTCAATGACGGACACCGAACTGACCATTGGCAAGAAGGCGCTTGAATCCGGGCTTAACTATTTCAATACCGTCATTACGCTGGAGGTTACCGATCCCGTTGACGGCAGCCGTTTGACCAACACCAAGGCCGAACATCGTTACACCTTCGCCGGTAAAACCTACTTTTTCTCAAACGAGGCGAACTTTGAGGCTTTCAGAGACAACCCGGAAAAATACGTTCAGGAGGCTAAGTAATCATGCTATGGCGAATGCTGCGCCAGTCCTGGTCGCGCAACGTAGGCAAAAAATCGCTGGCGGTAGTCACCATTTTTCTGGCAGCCGGACTGATATCCGCGCTGTTGGCAGTATCTATCGATATCGGCGACAAGATGGCCCGAGAGATGAAGTCTTACGGCGCAAATATTCTGATCGAGCCCGCCGGACAGGCGACGCTGCCGGCGCTGTTTGGCGAAAAGAGCAATCCGCTGGCCGGGCAGGAGTTTCTGGACGAAGCCGAACTGCCCAATATAAAGGACATCTTCTGGCGTAATAACATTATCGGCTTTGCGCCGCTGCTCAGCGGCGAAGTTAGCGTACAGGGGCATAGCGTCATCGCGCTAGGCACGTTCTTCGATCGGGCCGTCGACGTACCCGATGAAGAGGACTATCACACCGGTCAGAAAACGGTGAGTCCCTATTGGCAGGTCAGCGGCAAGTGGCCTAAAGAAGAGGGCGATGCCGTTGAAGCGCTGGTCGGGCAACAGCTCGCTCAGCAGACCGGCTGGAAGATCGGCGATCGTTTGAGCGTTAAGGGGCCAAAAGGCAGTCTGGAGGTCGTCGTTAGCGGCATTTTGGCCAGCGGCGGCGATGAAGAGCAGCAGCTCGTCATGCCGCTGGCTCAGGTTCAAACGCTGCTAGGGCTGCCGGGTAAAGTGCAGGCGGTTCGCGTTTCAGCGCTGACCGTGCCGGAAAACGAGCTTTCACGCAAAGCGCGCGCCGATCTGGAGTCGCTGGATGCGGAAGAGTATGACCTGTGGTACTGCACCGCCTATGTGTCTTCCATCGCTCACCAGTTGGAAGAGGCGATTTCCGGCTCGGGGGTTCGCCCCATCTGGCAGGTGGCTGCGTCAGAAGGCATCGTTATCGAAAAGATTCAACTGCTTCTGGCCGTTGTTACGTTAGCTGCGCTGCTGGCGTCGGCGATGGGTATTGCGTCGCTGATGACCAGCAACATTATGGAGCGCACGCGAGAGATAGGCTTGATGAAAGCGCTAGGCGCCAGGCAGTGGCAAATTATGACGCTGTTCTATCTGGAGGCCGCCATGAGCGGCGTTATCGGCGGACTATTCGGCTGCCTGGCCGGATGGGGGCTGGCGAAGGGCATCGGTATGATGCTGTTTGACGCGCCGCTGAGCTTTGCCTGGATTGTCGTTCCCTGCGTGCTGGCGCTGTCGGTGTTGATTGCGCTGGTCGGTACGTGGTTCCCGGCGCGTAGAATCGCCTATCTTTATCCGGTGGAGGTGCTGTATGGCCGCTAAGGCACAAAGCATGTTCTGGCGCCTGGTGTGGCGAGCGCTCAGGCTTCGCATGCAGCGCGTCGTCGTGGTCTTCGCCGCGCTGGCGGTAGGGGCAGCGATAGTGACCGCGATGTCCGCCGTCTACTTTGATATCAACGCCAAAATGAGCCAGGAACTGCGCACCTTTGGCGCCAACTTTTATATCGGGCCGGGGCATGGGCACACCATGGAGCAGGCCGAGTACCAAAAGATTATGGACGGGTCTTCGAAAGATATCGTCAATGCGGGAACGCCCTATCTGTATGGGACAGCTCGAACGGAGCTTGAAAAGGTGGTTGTGATGGGCGTGTGGTTTGAGTCGCTCAAGCAGATCGTTCCTTACTGGCAGGTTACGGGGAACTGGATCGGCGTGAGCTTTGACGATCGTAACGCCATGATAGGTTACAAGCTGGCCAACCGCCTTGAGTTAAAGGTGGGCGATACGGTGGTGTTGGTTGACGGCGACAGAAAAAAGCCGCTGCAGATTAAGGGCATCGTTGAAGCCGGAGACGCAACGGACAACGTGCTGATTATTAATCTGCCGCTGGCGCAAAGCTGGTTGAATCAGCCGAACGTCATCAGCCACGCGCTGCTGAGCGTTAATAATGAACAAGGGCAGGTAGATGCCTTTGCCGAAAGGCTGCAGGCTGACTACCCCAATCTTGAAATTCGCCCCATTCGTAAGGTTTCCGCCTCGGAAGGCCAGGTGTTGGACAAGATCAAAGGGCTAATGGGGCTGGTTTCGTTAGTCATTCTGGTGCTTTCAACGCTATGCGTGAATACCACGCTAATGGCTATCGTCAGCGAGCGTTCTCGCGAGTTCGCGCTGCAAAAAGCGCTGGGCGCTAAGGGCCGCGACATCGTGCGGCAGATTGTAACGGAAACGCTGATAGTGGCCCTGTTTGCCGCCGCCGTCGGCATCGTCATTGGCTACGTCTTGGCACAGATCCTTGGTCAAACGGTATTCTCTGCAGCGATTGGGCTTCGGGTTCAGGTTATACCGCTCACGCTGGCGCTTTCTCTGCTGGTGGCGCTGATCGCCGCCGTTCTGCCAACCTATCGCGCCGTCAAGATTGAGCCGGCTAAAGTATTAAAAGGAGAGTAGCGGTGATGCAACAGCAATCAAATATTCAAGCGCCATCGCCGTGGGTGATAGAAACCCGGCACCTGTATAAGCGTTTTGGCCAGGTTATCGCGCTGGATGACATTAACCTGCACATCAAGCGCGGGGAGTTTGTTGCCATTATGGGCGCATCAGGCTCTGGAAAAACGACGCTGATGAACATTCTGACCTGCCTGGATACGGCTAGCGAAGGGCAGGTGTTGCTGGACGGCGTTGACGCCGCAAAGCTGGATGAAGAGGGACGTCGCGCCTTTCGAGCCGATAAAATCGGGCTGGTGTTTCAACAGTTTCACCTGATCCCGTTTTTAACCGCGTTGGAAAACGTCATGCTGGCGCAACACTATCACAGCGTGGTGGACGAAAAGGCCGCGCGTAAGGTTCTGGCGCAGGTTGGGCTCGATCACCGCGTCGATCATCTGCCTAGCCAGCTTTCCGGCGGCGAACAGCAGAGGGTTTGTATTGCCCGGGCGCTGGTTAACGAACCGCCGGTTATCTTTGCCGATGAGCCGACCGGAAACCTTGACGAACAGAACGAAAAACTGGTTTTGGGGCTGTTAACGGATTTGCACAAGCAGGGCAGAACTATCGTTATGGTTACCCACAACCCGGAGCTGGGGCGCTTTACCGACAGAATTATTCGCCTACAGCACGGAAAATACCTTGGCGAAGAGGTGAATCGTCAGGAGGCAGAACAGCATGTTGGCTGAAATGAACAGGTGGACGGTCGCGGCTTTGCTTGGCGTTTCACTGCTGCTCGGCGGCTGTAAGGAAGAAACGGCAAAAGTGGGGGAGGCTGCGCCGACGCTGGCCGTCTACGATCTGCAGGGCAATCAGGCCTCCCTTGCCCAATGGCAGGGTAAATACGTGTATCTTAACTTTTGGGCTTCAAACTGCGGAGGTTGCCTGGTCGAGATGCCTACGCTTGAAAAGCTCAGCAAGGATTTTCACGACAGTATAGTGGTCGTTGGCATAAATACGGACAGAGGCGACTTTAACGTTGAGGCGTTATTAAACGACTTAAACGTGACGTTTCCTAACGTGAAAGATCAGCTGGCGATTACTCAGGAACGTTATCAGGTTATTGGTACGCCGACGGCCTTTCTTATCGGGCCCGATGGAAAGCTGCTTGCTCAATACGTTGGCATGATGAAAGAGCCTCAGTTGGCCGCCATTTTTGAGCGTACGAGAGGAGTGCAGCCTTGATAAAGCGAATTAGCGTTGCGTTTGCACTGGCGCTTGTATTTCTATGCTCGACAGCGCCGACTCAAGCTCAGGAGATTAAGGGGTTTTATCAGAAAAACTGCGCTTCTTGCCATGGTCGTAATGGTGAAAAAACGGCGCTGAATAAAGCCAGAAAGCTCGAAACGCTCGATGAGGCTCAAGTTATACAAGCACTGAAAACGCGCCGCGATGGAAAGGTAAAGGGCGCGGGGAATATGGTAAAAAAGCGCCTTAGTGACGAAAATATTCAACAGTTAGCAGAGTATGTGCAGACGTTAAGCGATCGCCAACATTAACATTGTTCAAAATATTTTAAATAACGCACGCGAGTGCGTTATTTTTTTGTGCTAATTTCGTTTTTTTTGTTTATAAAAATCCAGAATGTATAATTGCTTTTAAGAGTGTGTCCTAACGTTTCGTTTCTAAATCGAAATTGATTATTAACCTATTTAAAATCAATCAAATAAGCATACCACTATGAATTTGAACTATTCTAAAGAATAATAGGTCATAATGGTATACAGAAAAAACATCTTTTTGATTCCCTTTTAGGGCGACTTACCGTGGAAAAAATCATCTATTTTAAAAGAAATTACAACGGGTTAGATGCCGCTGACTTTGATCTGGTTCAAGGCGGAAATATGGTTCGTCGCCTGGTTAGCTCGCAGAATGATATAGAGAATATAAGCCTCAATCTGGGGCAAACTCGGCTTGAATACGGTTATCGTCGTTCCGGAACGTCGTCGATTTCTGGCCGAGGAAAATTCTCACCTCACTTTGTATACATTGGGTTAACGGTAAAGGGAAACGAATTTACCCGATGTAATGGAATGCCCGTCGGTGAAAGAAACCTGCGCATATTTCCGGAAGGAACGGATATCTTTTACCAATCCCAGGGAGAGTGTGAATGGTTTCTTTGCTCTATACCACGTTATCTACTACAGGCGGCGCTGTCCGCGCATCCTGACGGTTTGACGCTGCCTACAAATCAAATCATAACGATAAAGCTAAGCAATACGACGTTCGAGCACTTAACCGGATTCTTTAAGGAGATGTTTAGCTTTATTGAACCTCTGGCAAAGCCAATGCTGCCGCCAGACGTTATTAATAAGCTTTCTAGCGATCTCATTAACGAGTGCGCAACCGCAATAAGCAAAAATGATAACCAGTGGTTGGGTATTCTTCCCAATCGCTTAAGCCAGCTGCACGGTCAGCTTATTCTGGCCAGTGAAACGCTGGTGCTGTCCAGCGAGAATTACAACATTAAGCTATCCGAACTGGCGGACTCTACGGGATACACTCTGAGAGCCCTTGAAATGATTTTCAAAAATACCGTCGGCATGTCTCCCAAAGGATGGTTTATTAACATGCGGCTAAACGGCGCACTGCGCGACCTGATGACAGCACAAGATAATGATAATGTTGCTAAAACGGCGACTCGCTGGGGATTCCAGCACCTGGCGCGCTTTTCTTCAACTTACCGCAGTACGTTTAGCGAGCGGCCGAGTGAAACGTTGGCTCGCTCACGAAAAAGAAAAATACCTTGAATATCAACAGATGTAACTATTGATTAACTAACTTATTGTCTGGGTTATTTGCTACTATTGTCATTGTGTTACTTTTTCACTGTTGCCCAATCCCTTCTATAATAAAGTCTGAAAGTCCGCTTTCAGGATCGTAGGATATGAATGCGGGGAACTGGCGATACTGTTTACTAACGATGGGACAATAGGGGTTAACTATGTTGGCGATAAAGCATCTGTCTGCGGCGGTCGTTCTTGGCGCTTTTTTATTAGGGGGGTGTACGTCAAAAGTTGCAGATTCTAATGAGTACTCCGGTTTTTTATCTGATTATTCTAAGCTGCACAAAGCGGAAAGCCCAACGGGGCAGACCGTACTGCGCTGGGTTGACCCTGCGCTGAAGATGAATAATTACCAAAATATCTACTATGAGCCGATTGTGTTCCATCCGGCGCCTCAACCCAATGAGCAGATTTCTCAGCAAACTTTAGACCAGATCCTCAGCTTTACTAACCAGCGCGTCAAGACTGCGCTGGGCCAGCGCCTGCACTTAGTCGACAACAAGCAAACGCCGAATACTTTGGTATTCCGCGGCGCGATTACCGGCGTTAGCGCACCAACCCAAGGGCTACATTTCTATGAAGTGATCCCCGTTGCTCTGGTCATCGCTGGCACTATGGCCGCAACCGGGGAGCGCGATGAAGATACCGTATTAATGTTTGAGGGCGAGCTGGTTGACGCCAAAACGGGAAAAACGGTGTTTGAGGTTGTGCGTAAAGGCTTCGGAAAAGAGTTAAGCAACGATAAGCAAAAGGTCACCGTTGGAGATTTACAGCAAATAGTTAGCGATATGGCGACCGATATCGTTCGTTATCAAGATTGATTTCTTTGCTATCATACTGTTTCTTATGAAAAACGCCGCGGCTGCGGCGTTTTTTTATAGCTAAACAGAGGGCATTTTGATTGAGAGCCTGGATCAATAACACTAATAGGTCATTTTTATCATACGGTTTTAATCGCAGTTAATATCGAGAAATATGAATATACTTCCGTTAAATTCCATTAAAAAATGATTTATAGAAAAAGATCTCAAACTGGGCAGTCGCTTTTGTTTTGAAATAAACTTTTATTAAACATTTAATTTACATTTTAGTGACATTTCTTCATTCCTCTCCTAGTCTTAATAGTGAAAGCATTATGGCGTTTATGGTTTTTATGTTTTTAATTGAAACGCTTTTGATGCATACTTAATGTGTCTATTGGTGGAGGAGGCGATTATGAAAGTACTGTTTGCCGTTACGGGTTTTGTCCTGCTCATGTTTTATTCGACGCTTTTTGTTATGTACCTACCTTAATCTATTCCTTGATGCGCCAAAGCGCTGGCAAAAAAAGCGAGCGTTTTGGCAGCCCTCTTTACTCTTTTTCTCACACCACTCACAACGCCGCTTGAAGTCAGTGCGATAGACAGAATGTTCCCATAAGCAATTGGGTTATTGATAAAAAAGCCTATGAGCAGGACAAGAGCAAGAGGCTCATAGGTGACCGGCTCCGAGAGCTATCGTTACTGCTTGAGGAGGCGCTTCTAATGGGGGATGCAAGCTTCCCCGTTCACTTACCGAACGGGAAAAGGGGGTTACCTAATGCTCGGCCAAGCGTGGCGTAAGAACAGCCCTATTCATGAAATAGGCCTGTGGCTGGCCAGTGAGCTTATGAAGCCCGCTTTTCCATAAGCGGGCCTTTGATTATCCGGAAAAGCGTCCCAGCTTGAATAAGTCCAAAGAGTTCTTTATTTCTAATTTAAACATAATGTTATAACGATGAACGCTAACGGTCTTGCTGCTGATGTTTAGTTTTTCCGCAATGTCCTTGTTTGATAATCCTTGAGTAATGAATTGCAGTATTTCTCTTTCACGATTAGTTAATGACGCCGTTTTACTGGTTTTGCTATGGTAAAGCTTGGTCTTAGGAATACACTGAAAACCGTTCATTACTAATCGGGAAACTAATGTAAGTGATTCTATATCATGGGTTTTATCAATAATCCCATCGATAGGGGCTTCCAGCGAGTTGATAATGTCCAGGTTTGAGCTTTCAGAGGTGAGGCCAATGAGCTTGGTTGAGGCACTTTCACCCTGAATCTCTTTTACCAGCTTTTCCTTATCGCTATTAATTAAGTCAATATTGATCAAAACGAGTTGAATGTCTTGCTCTTTAATCATATCAACAATACCGGATGTCGAATGAATCGCACCGACGATGTCAAGAAAATCAGTGTTTTTTAATATCTCACTGATCGCAAAACATACAAACTTATTGTTGTCTACGATCAAGGTCTTTATTTTTTCTTTATCCATTTCAAGCGCCTATCCTATGTTTAGTATAAGAGTTAAGAAGTGTCCTTTTATCACATATGCCGTAAGTAGAAAATCCACTTCCTATCTGGTGTTAGATGTTAAAATGTTAATAGAAATATAATTGCTTAATTCCATTTTGATATAAGTAACGATAAGAAATCTCATTCTTATATATTTTTTATAAAAATATCCTTTTTGTCATTATCAGTGCCGATTTGCGATCTTATTATCCAAGTGGCTACACATTTTGTAGACCAAGTTTGGTTCTGTTTAATTAGCCTTTATACTTTAAAATGCCAAGGTTAACTGTGATTTTTTCCCTTCTGGGCTAAATTGGCACTGCCTTTCTTGAAGGCAAAGACAGTGCCTATTGAAACTTAATATTATATATTTTCTGAATGTAAGCTAAATCAACTATTATTTATCTAGAAATCCTGTATATAATTATTTTTTAATCTGAACGCCAATGAGCGCCAGTGGGTCCTCGATTTCCCGCAATGCCGGGGTTGTGGCATCGGGAGGGGATTGTACACTGATATTTGACGTGGAATTTATATTTTTATCCACTATCTCTTTGATAGGTAATTCCTTGGCTTCCACCTTTTCTTCTTCGCTTGACTTGTTCACTGAAGACGCAATAAGTGAAGCGTCTACTGATGTATTTTCATCCGCCTCTTTTTCAGATCCTTCAGATGAATTATCGCCAAATCCAATAATATCAACAATGAAGTTATTATCATTATTTTCTTTAAAATCAACATTTATATTGAACGCGCTATTTATTTGTCCAAGTTCAGAAAAAATTCGGACAAGCAGGATCTTGAAGTTAAATTCTGAGCTGACTTTGTTGCTCATCGTCTGGAACAGTTCTTGTTCCGCGTTCAAAAGATCTAAAACGGAGCGACGGTTAACTTTGTATTGTTCGTGATAAAGGCTTTTAACTTCCAATGAGTGAGTAATGCGTTGAGAATAAATATCAATTTGCCGTTCCTGACTCAGCGCATCCTGATACATTTGAGAAATCTTTGTTGATAGATCCTCAATGGATTTTTCAATATTCCAACGTGCGCTTTCTACGCGCTGGGCAGCGCCGCGGCTGCGGTAAATGGCGCCGCCGCCGTCAAAAATGTTGCTATTAACGTTTAGCATGACCAGCGTATCGTTCTCACCATAGGTCGTTGTCTTCCCTTGTGAAACCGAAACGCTTAATGCCGGCATCCAGCTTTTGCTCGTGTAGGCGTATTCTGCCGAAGCGGCGTCTTTAGTTGCGCGCATGGCCTGGATACGAGGAGATTCTGAGATTCTCTCGCGCATGTGTCCGGTCAGCTTATTTTTGATAGCCGTTAAGTCTGGATCAATAAGCTCGGAAGGGCGCTTGCCAACTAAAATGTAATAGTCTTCTTGCGCAGCCTTAAGCTGGGCCTCATAGCCGGAAAGATCGGCTTCCAGCCCCTTAATACGAACTTCAACCTGCTCAACGTCACCCAAACTGTCAACGCCGCCGTCAGCTCTCGCTTGAGCAAGATGGAGTATGTTAAGGTGTTCGGCCTTATTTTTATTGGTAATATCGATTATCTGCTGAAACTTAATAATATTTAAATAAACTTCCGCAACTTTAGATGACAGCACCTCTGCTTCGTCATAAGCGCTATATACTTCGGTCGACTTATTGTATTTTGCATAATCAACCCGATCTCCGGTACGCCCAAAATCAAACAGATTTTGCTCAACCTTCACAGAATAGGTTTTTCCATCGTCATTACTGTTGTTGCTGTTTGTATTGGTAAGCTCATTTCCCGTATTGACCGACACGTTGGGGAGCCACCCGCTGCGGGCTTCACCGATAGAGCTGTCCGCTGAGGCTACCTTGCCCTTGTGGTATTTAATCGTAGGTGAACGATTTATCGCTTCTTGCAGCGAGTTCTTTAGCGTTTGTGCATTCGACGGCACGGAAAGGGTGGTAATACCTGCCAGCACAAGGCATAGCATAATCCTGTTATAGTTGATCACTTATCTTTCCCTCAGTGCTTCTTTGGCTTTATTCAATGGTTTAAGCAAATAGTCAAAAACGCTCTTCTGTCCGGTTTTAATGTCGACGGTCGCTAACATTCCCGGGACGATTTCGTGTAGCTTTCCGTCTTTGGTTTCCAGAGCCGCTCGCTCTGTACGAACAAACACCTTGTAGTAGTACTGTTCGCGACGTACCTGATCCTGAATGGTATCTGGCGAAATGCGTTCAACTGCTGCATCCATCGTTCCATAAATAGAGGATTCATAGGCGCTTATCTTCACGATCGCTTTCTGGTGAGGATGAATAAACGCGATGTCGCGAGGGTTAATTTTTACCTCAATCAACAGCTGATCTTCTGAAGGAACAACCTCCATCAGCTTGCCTCCGGGTTCAAGCACACCGCCAACCGTCGTCACCTGAACGTCTTTAACAATGCCTTTTACGGGCGATGTGATGATCGTGCTGGCCAACTGATCTTTTCTTTGCAGCAGTTGGAAATAGATGGAATCCAGCTCGTTTTTCTTTTTCACCAGCTCTTCTTTAGCCTGTTCAAAGTAATGGTTACGCGCTTCAGTAATGCGATTTTTCAAATCGTTTTCTTCTTTTCTCAGGCGAAGCTCTTCAACCTGGCCCACTGCGCCTTTTGCAACGAGAGGGCGGATTAATCCCAGCTCATTGTTAGTTAACTTCAGGCTTCTTTGCAGGCCGGAGACGTTTTCTTCCAGGCTTCTGCGGCGCGATACCAATAGCGACATTTCGTGATCGATAAGCACCTTGTGTTCGTTTAATAACTCCTCGTCGCTGAGCTTTTTATCGTTGGACTCACTGGCATAGCTGCGCAGAAAAGCGATAAAGTCCGGCTGTGCCTTTTCATCTTTAATCTCGGCCGTTAAGCGCGCAATGCTGACGGCTAATGCCTTTACCTTGGCGCCGACTTCATCGTATCCGGCCTTAAAGCGAGTTGAGTCTAGAATGGCCAACTGCTGATTGGCTTCCACTATATCGCCTTCACGAACCATCAACTCTCGAATGACGCCGCCGTCTCTGGCCTGAATGACCTGAGAACGGTTCCAGGTAATGACGGTTCCCTGACCGTGTGTGACTTCATCAAGTTCGGCAAAATAGGCCCAAATGAGCAAAACCAGACATGTTGATAGAATGAACCAAATGATATTCGCGTTTTTACTGGTTTGAGCATCGCCAATCTCAGCCATGTCTTGATTTTTCTTAAAAAGTCTCATTTTTATAATCTCTGCTAGTTCGCTGCCTTCAGCCTTTGTAATACCGCATCTCGCGGCCCGTCGAGAACGACGCTTCCCTGGCTCATAACGATAATCCGGTCTACCAGCCTTAGCGGTGCGTGCCGGTGCGTAACGACAACAAACGTTTTGTCCTTAATGTGTTCGCTCAGAGCGCTAACGACATGATTTTCTAGAGTTTCATCCATATTGGCCGTCGGTTCGTCCAAAAGCAGGATAGGGGAGTCTCGGAGCAGCGTTCTGGCCAGCAAAAGCGTTTGTTTCTGGCCTCCGGAGAGCCCTCGTCCACCTTCTGCTATAGAGAGCTCTAGCCCCTGGCCCGTTTTTAGCAGGCTGGCGGCGCCGGCAATATTGAGCGCTTCGACAATTTTTTCTAATGACGTTTGGGGCTTGCCCATGATCAGATTGTCTCGGATCGTGCCGTGAAAGAGCTGGGCGCTTTGCGGAAGGTAGGCAATATCCCGGCGAACGTCGTTGTTGCTGATGTCCTTCATCGTCAGACCGTCAAGCAGCAGCTCCCCTTCGGTCGTTTCGGCGATGCCTGAAATCAGTCGCAGCAGCGTTGATTTACCCGCGCCAATAGAACCGAGAACGGCGACTTTTTCTCCAGGACTGATTTCCAGCCCGCCGATATCCAGCGCCATCGGCGCTTCAGGATTAAAGCGATACTTAACGTTTTTCAGACTGAAATGACCACGGATTGCATCAGTATGGAGCGTTTCGCTAAACGGTTTCTGGTCCAGCGGCTTTTTCAAAAATTCGTCTAATCCGGTTTTTGCCATTTTGGCATGCTGCCAGCGGGTTAATACCTGAGCCAGCTGGCCAAGGGGCGCAACTGTGCGGCTGGAAAGGATGGAACAGGCGATAAGCGTACCGGTGGTAATGTCATTTTCAATAACCAGATAGACGCCAATAGCGATAACGCTGATGTAGACCAGCTGCTGAACGAACTGGCACCAGTTGGTAATCAGGCTGCCCCAATGACGCTGTTCAAGAGAGATTTGCGCCGTTGTTGCGTTACAGCCGTTCCAGGTACGCAAGAAGCGATCTTCGGACTGCATGATCTTAATGTCTTCCAGGCCTTCGACGGTTTCTACCAGCATGGCGTTACGAATGGCGCTTTCGCGGATCCCCTGTTGCGACAGGCGCGCAAGCGGCCACTGGGCGATTAATCCCGGTATAATGACAAGAGGAATAGCCAGCAGTGGCGCAAAGGCTAAAGGACCGCCGATAAAGGCAATAACGCCGATGAATATCAGAATGAAGGGCATATCCACCATGGCGACGACCGTCGTAGACGTCAACAGCTCTCGGATATGTTCGATTTCTCTGAGCTGAGCAACAAAGGCGCCGGTAGAATTGGGTCTGGCATCGTTCTTCATGCGCAGCGCGCGTGAAAAGAACATTCCCGACATAAAAAGATCCGTTTTCTTACCAATCGCGTCGGCCAAGTGGCTGCGGGCAAGCCTCAGCATCATGTCCATGAGTAGCGCAACGACAACGCCGATAAATAATACCCAAAGCGTATTGTAGGACTGTGCGGGAATGACGCGGTCATATATCTGCATGGAGAAAAGGGCGCTGGAAAGCGCCAGAATGTTGCCGAACAGGGCACCCAGCGCAATTTGTCCATAAAATTTGAGATCTTTTTTTATCAAATTGAATAGCCAGTTTTCTTTATAAGGTTTAAGAAAATCATCTATTCGCTTATCTTCAACTCGCTCTGTGTGATAAATAAGCCAAGCCGGACCCTCTCGCATAGATTCGAGCTGTTCTAAGTCGACCTGGGTTTTTATATCAGGAGATATATTAAAGGAAAGAGTTGCGGTTTTATTTTCATTTATACTATAAATGACAACGGCCTGATCGTTATTTAACGGCACGAAAACCGGAAACAGAAGCTTGGGGATTCTTTCCAGTTTTTCATTGGTTTTTTTGTGGTTTAATCCTATGTAATTTATCATGTTTTCCATTATCTCATCGTGGCTTCCGCCGTTCTGGATAATGTGCTGCAAGTTGTTTGGTGTAACGCTAATTCCCAGCTCTTTGGCAATAATTGTTACGCATTCACTCCACGGTGAAAAACCCATAATCTATCCTTGAGACATTTTATCTTTAATATAAAGGTTATTAATTAATAACTATCCGATTAATAGTGATTAAGTAATAAAAGGGGCGAGAGCTCGCCCCTTAGAGAGTTATTAAATAACGCTAACGCCGTTCTGTACCCAAATCTGTGCGTCTTCGTCTTTGTCGTAGACATACAGGTTGTACTCAACGCCGCCTTTGTTAGCGGTTGCAACGTTGCTCCAGCTGGTCAGATCCAGATCGACCTTATCGTCGGACGTGCCGTTGATGAACAGCTTCTTGTCGTCGTTAAGTTTGATCAGATCGTTATAGCTAACGTCCAATTGCAGAGCGGAAGTTGAGTTCAGGTCGATCTGCTCAATGCTGTGCAGCTTGCTCAGAACGTCAGAACCGATAGTGGTACCGCTTTGATCGTGGAATACCACTGTATCAAAGCCGTCGCTGCCGTTAATCGCGCTGAACTTGTGAGAGTCGACCAGAATGCGATCGTCGCCGTCACCTGCGTTAACATTGCTTACGCCGTTGCGGCCATCGATAACGTCATTACCCGCGGTGCCTTCGGCTGAGTGGTAGTTACCCTCAATGAATTCACCCGGCTTGCTAACGTCGCCGTTGTCGCCCTGATAGCGAGAAGTACCGTCGCCGTTGTAGGTGCGGCTATACAGGTTGCTGTCACCGTTGGAGACTTCAGACCAGGTTACCGCGAAGCCGCCGTCGGCCAGCGACGTGACGGAAGGCAGAGAACAGGTGCCTTCATCGTCAACGCCTTTATCAACCACCAGCTCACCGGTCACAGGTGCGCCGCTAGCGTCATACACGCGGGCCATAACGTGCGATTCGCCGTTAGCGTTAGATGCCCAAGTGACAACATAGTTGCCGTTTTCCAGAACGGAAATGTCGTAAGCGCCGGTCAGCGTGTTCGGCATCAGGCCCTGAGTGCCATCGGTAGACTGATTAGCTACGATAGCGTCGCTCAGCGGATGCAGCTGATCGTTCAACACCTCAAAGCGCTGAACCATAACGTCGCCGCCGTCGCCCTTGGTTGCGCGAACCCAAGAAACCAGGAACGTACCGTCATCCAGAGCAACAATCTTAGGCGCGATGTCGGTAGAGCCGGCAGGCGCATTGGTATTGATTTTTGCCCCGTCGAGAACGATCTTACCCGTTTTGAAGTCAACGACGGACAGCTTCAGATCTACCGGGCTGCTGCTTAACAGCTTGTCCAGAGACCAGTCTTTGCAACCCTGCTGCCATACGACCGCATATTGGTTGTTGCCAATACCGGCGCCGGCAAGGCCTTCGGTATCGCTGCCAGGGTTAGTGCCAAACAGGAAGTTGACGACAGTGTCAAACACGCCGTTATTAGTGGTGATATAGCCGTTTTCATCAAGGAAGCCGCCGAAGTTAGTGTCGGTCGGCGTCTCAATGTTGCTGCTGACCTTAACCAGATTACCGTTGGCGTCTTCCGCATAGCGATAGCTGTACAGGTGTGAACCAAGTTCAAACGCATCGGTATCGATGAGCTTCAGGAAGAAGTCTTCAATCGACTTGATGGGCTCCTTAATCCAGGTCAGTACCAGCTCCGTTACGGTATCAATCAGCTGACCGATAATCGGAATGCCGGACAGGCCCAGCGCTTTGCAAAGGTCGCGAACGAGGCCGGAGATATCCAAATTGTCATTCAGATTTTCCAGGTCCAGGAATTCACGCGTATGCGTACCGGTAAATACGACGCTGCCGTCAGGCATCTGAACGATAGAGGAGCTCATTGCTCCCTGACCGATAATCGCTGAAAGGATATGGTTCGGCAGGGTGTTGACCAGACCGTCGACCAGCGCTTTAAAGTCGGTATTCGGCAGAACGTTCAGGAAGTCGAGCGTCTTGAGCGCATTAGTCAGGAAGTCGGCGATCGGATTAACTATACTGGACAGGAAGCCAGTAACTTGATCCGCGATGCCGTCCGGCAGCCATTCCTTCAAAATGCCGTTAGCGCCACCGAGGTCGTTATGGGCGGAGACCATCTGCGGGCCGCTGGTGATAGGTGTGCCTTCAGCGGTAAAGCGCTCATAAACAACGTCGTGGCCCGTATAGCTGCCGGCCGTATCATTCTTGGCGTACAGTACGGTGATCGCGCCGTCGGTCGGAGAAACGGCAACGTCGAAGTTGGACAGGAACTTCTGCGCGCTTTCTTTGCTGTAGCCGTCGGCAACGTTTTTATCGCCCAGCGTTAAGGTATTGGTCAAATTACCCGCAGCATCGAAGATCTTGATTTTGATGTCGTAGTATTTTGAACCTGCAGATTCCGCTTCCGGATAAGCTACCAGGTAGCCGCCGTTCGGCAGAGCGCGAGTAATAGAAATCGGTGCGTCGATCGTACCGTCAGTTTCGATCTCACGAACGTCTGAATTAGCGACAGACATGTCGTAAGCCTTCTGCTCGTACGTCACGGATACGTCTTTACCTGACTCCGTTACTTTTGTACCTACAACGGTCTGTACGTCAAAGTTGTGCTTACCTGCGTCCAGATTCTCAACCTTGATTGACCAGTTGCCTTTAGCGTCAACTTCGGCCGTGCCGATGACTTTACCGCCGTCCAACAGGTTCACGGTTGAACCGGGAACGCCGCGGCCATGAATAGTTGGAGAGGTTACGTCGGTCGTAGCGGTCAGATCCATTGACTGGCCGTCTTCGCCCATACCCAGTACGGATGCTTTGTGTGAACCGGGAAGCGTGACGCTGGCCGTGTTGCCAAGATCGTCCGCCAGGCTGATAACGCTCGTGCCGGGAACTAATGTCTGGCCTTCATTCAGCGTAATCTTGTAGTTGCCGTTTTCATCGGCAGTCACTTCATAGTCGGCTTTACCGTCGCCGTCAACGTCAAGCTTAACCTTGGCGCCGGGTTCAGTTTTGCCGCTAATGACGTTCAGATCCTGAGATACAACGATGCTCTCTGCTTCTGGCGCCGTGGCGTCAATTTGAGTAGAGACAGGAATTTTTTCGCCCTTGCTGTTTACTACCCATACGGTCACGGTTGCACCGTCGGCAATCGGCGTAGCCGGCGTGAAGGACCAGTTTCCGTTTGCGTCGGTTTTAGTCGCGAAATCGTGGTGGCCGTCGCTGTTAACGTCGATATAAACGGTAGCGTTTTTAGCGTCGCAGGTACCGGACAGGCTGGAACCGTTAGAACGGTTCAGCGTCAGCGTCGTCGGATCGGTTACCTCACTGGGATCTGGCGTAGGCGCAGGGTTAGAAGATGAGTGATCGTTATCATCATCGTCATCATTTGCTGCCCATGCGATAAGACCGGCTACGCCTGCGGCGCCAAGGCCCAATGCAACGAACAGACCGGTATTGTCATCGTCACCAGCCGCAGCCGCTTCTTCGCCGCGGACTTCATAGTAGTCCCAGCCTGAAATAATGTCTTTAAGTTGCTCAGGGGTATAGGCAACAACTTCAGCGCCGTCGTTATAGACGCGCTCATCGCCCAGAACGATCTGCTTTTCCGGCAAACCTGATTCAGGCGTATTTTCAATTGTCAGAGAGCTCAGCCCTTGGTCGGCGGGGCCGAAAAAATTATCAACCGTAACGACATTGCCATCGCTGGTGTTAATAATAAGTCCTGATCCGTTACGAGCCATATGAGAAACGTGACCGTTATTTCCTTCAATAAACAGTCGGGTTCCCGGCGTTGCGTGAATATTCGTTGAAGAACTCAACGAAACCTCTTGTACAGCTTGCCCTGCTTGTTGTACGTATAGTTTCATATCCATAACCTATAATTGAGGTATAAAACCGACTTTCAATGCTGAGGATCCTGTGCGCTTGAAAACCAGTTTTTTCTACTAAATAAATATATGAGTAATTTAATTGGGTGTGTTTATTAACTACTTTTTAATTAACCTTACTATCCTCCTCATATGGTTAATGCTGGTTTTTTCGGTGAAGTTAATCTATCAAAAAAAGATGTTAATGCAAATTTAAAGGGCGGTAGTAAAGCCGGTTTTTATGTGCAAATAAGTCAATATTTATTTTTGGTGTTACTTTTTTTATAAATCCCTTTTTAATCTCAATATGTCCTTATTATTTTTATAAATAATCTTTTAGTATTTGCTAAATTCCACCGTTTTGCAGTGTACTTTAGTAGAGGGGATTCAGCCGCGACAGGAGGTTTGAAGCATTGTAGCATATAATAAGAAACTTTGAGGATTGGTAAGGCGTCGGCGCTGAGAGTGATGTCTTAAATAGGGTGTGTAGGCCGGTAATGCCTTAAAATCATCCAAATAATACACGTTGTTATATAAAATTTTTTATGCGTAAATATTATATCGCTTGATAGTTTAAGAATGTAATAAACAATGGCTAATAATTAAACGTTCATTCTATTGTTCTGAAGGGATTTTCTATTATTACGCCAGCTTGATGGTTATTGATTTTGTGTTTTTAAATTTCTTCATTCTAGTGTAGGGTGAGAATATCTTCCCGTGGGAAATTAATCATAAGTAAAGCTAAGTTTTATTCTTATCTAATATTAAGAATATACTGGCGATTTTTTGGGGTTTATTCATTTTATAAAGGATGGGAAACATATGGGACTGTTTCGCCAGGAGGCGCTTCAGGCAGAAAGGCAGAAATGGCTAGGGAGCGTAATATTAAGTACGCCTTTATCTCTGCGTTTTTTTACTTTTTTTATCTGTGCGGTTATAGCACTGGTTATATTGTTTTGCATTTTGTTTTCATATACCAGAAAACAAACGGTGACGGGGCAGCTTGTCCCCGATAAGGGCGTTATTAAAGTTTATAGTCAACAATACGGCATCGTTATTGAGAAAAAGGTTAAGGAAGGCGACAGGGTCAAACAGGGCGATGCGCTGTATGTTATTTCAAGCGAAAGAGAAGGCGCTAACGCGCTCGGCACTCAGCAAACGATAAGCACGCAGATTCAGGCAAGGTTGGATTCACTTAACGATGAGCTGAATAAAAATCAGGAACAGTTCTCAGCGGAAAAGTCTCTGCTTGAAAGCTACATCGAGAAGTTAAATAGCCAGATTGATGCGCTAAATAAACAAATCGTCAATCAGCGACGCATTCTGGGGCTGGTTCAGCGCCGTCAGCAGCAATATCAGCAGATTTATCAGAAAGAATACATTTCTCTGGAACAGTATGAGCGAGTGAAAGAAGAGGTTCTGCAACAGCAGAGCGCGCTAAGCAGCTATGAGAGAGAAAAGCTCAACACCGAAAAGGAACTGGCCGGTCGTCAATCTGAGCTGGATGGGCTGCTGCTGAAGTTTGAAAAACAGCAGGGACAGCTCGAACGAAACATTTCCAGCGCCAAACAGGAGCTGGCCGAAAGCGAAGCCAAGCGCGAGATCGTTATTCAGGCTCCTCAATCAGGGACAGTGACGGCCGCCGTCGCGCAGGTAGGGCAGTTTGTTGAAAGCAGCAAACCGATGGTCAGCATTATTCCTGAAAACTCGATGCTGCAGGTTCATCTCTATGCGCCCAGCAAAGCGGTCGGCTTTATTCAGGAGGGGGCGGAAGTCTGGTTGCGCTACCAGTCATACCCTTACCAAAAGTTTGGCCAGTATAGAGGCCGGGTGGTTTCTGTTTCTAAAGTGACGCTGACACAGCATGAAATTCAGGCTACGTCACTTACGTCCAATGAACCTTCGTTTTATCAAATTACGGTTAAGCCCGAGAGCCAAACCGTCTTTGCTTATGGCCAAAAGAAAGCGCTTCAGCCAGGAATGGAACTGGAAGCAGACATCACGTTGGACAAGCGCAAGGTTTATGAATGGGTATTGGAGCCACTGTTTAGCATTACGCAAAAGGCAAGCGACTGAGGTTAAGGGGCGAATTGAAGGATGAGTTTTGTTAAAAAAATAAATTTTGGGCTGACCAGCCATCGGCTGCCTGTCGTGATCCAAACGGAGTCTGCCGAATGCGGACTGGCCTGTCTGGCAATGATTGCCGGCTACCATAGTTACAATACCGATTTAGCGACGCTACGCGGTAAGTTCAGTATTTCTCAAAAAGGGATCAATCTAAGCCAGCTTATAGGCATTTCTAAACAGTTAAACCTGAACAGCCGCTCTTTGCGCTTAGAGCTCGACGAGCTTCCTAAGCTGAAACTTCCCTGCATTTTGCACTGGGATTTCTCCCATTTTGTGGTGCTAAAGTCAGTCAAAGGAAATCGGTGCGTAATTCACGATCCCGCGACCGGCGCCCGTCAGTTAACGCTGTCTGAAGTTTCTTCATCGTTTACCGGCGTGGCGATAGAGCTCTGGCCGGATGAAGGATTTAAGCCGCAGGAACAGCGTCGTCACGTTCGCTTTCGCGATTTGATAGGGAAAATCACCGGGCTTAAAAGCAGCTTTATCCAGGTGTTAATACTGGCGTTGGGAATTGAATTATTCAGCATTGTGTCACCGCTGTTTACACAGTGGACCATCGACTACGTTATCGTCTCTAACGATAAAAATCTATTGGTTACGCTGCTTGTCGGCTTTGGCGTTATGATGCTGGTGCAACAGTTTACTTCAGCCGTACGCGCCTGGGTCATGATGTATATTTCGACCTCGATCAGCGTACAGTGGCGCGACAGCGTGTTTCGTCACCTGATGCGTTTACCCATCAGCTACTTTGAGAAGCGCCATCTGGGCGACATCGTTTCCCGTTTTGGCGCCGTCGATTCCATTCAGTCCACGCTGTCGTCTTCCTTCTTCGTCGCTATTCTCGATGGGCTAATGACCATCGTCACGCTGGTGATGATGTATATCTATAGCCCTCTGCTGGCGACCATTTGTCTGATTACCATGATGCTTTACGTCATCGGACGCATCCTGTGGTACCGGCCGCTGCGCATGGCGTCGGAGGAGCAAATCGTCCACGGCGCCAAGCAGCAAAGCCACTTTCTAGAGACGGTTCGCGGCGTAAGAACCATCAAGCTGTTTGAACGCCAGCAGGAGAGAACCGCAGACTGGATGGGGCTGCTTATTCGCCAGATTAATGCCGGCGTGCGGGTGCAGAAGCTGCAAATTTATTACCAGCAGCTTAACGGACTGCTGTTTGGCGTAGAAAACCTGGTGGTCCTGGGGCTGGGGGCCATGATGGTTATGGACCAGACCTTTACGGTCGGCGTTCTTATGGCCTTTACCTCCTATAAAACCCAGTTCAGCCAGCGCATAAGCAGCCTTATCGACAAGTTCTTCGAGTTGAAGATGCTGAGCATCCAAACCGAGCGCCTGGCCGATATCGTTCTTACCGCCCCTGAAGACGCTATTGAACCGGTTTCTGAGACGCAGCAGTCCCGGCCGCCCAAAATTGAGTTCAAAAACGTCAGCTTCCGCTACGCCGATAGCGAACCCATGGTTATTAAGGACGTGTCCTTCGTCATTGAACCCGGAGAGTGCGTCGCGCTGGCAGGCCCGTCTGGCGGAGGTAAAACCACGCTAAGCCAGCTGCTGTGCGGCAGCCTGACGCCCTGCAGCGGCGACATCCTGATTGATGGCACAAGCCTTAAAAAGCTGACGCCGGCCGGGCTGCGGCGGTTTAGCGCGACGGTGCTGCAAGACGACGTGCTGTTTGCCGGCTCAATTATGGACAACATCACCTTTTTCGATCGCGATATCGACAGGGAACGCGTCGTGAAGTGCGCGCTGATGGCGGCTATCCATCAGGATATTGAACAGATGCCGATGCAGTACAACACGTTGGTCGGCGATATGGGCGTTGCGCTTTCCGGAGGGCAAAAGCAGCGGATCCTGCTAGCCAGAGCGCTCTATAAGAGCCCTCAGCTTCTGATTCTGGATGAAGCTACCAGCCATTTAGACGTTCAGCTGGAGCAGGTGGTTAATGCCGCCGTTTCCCGGCTGAAGATCACGCGTCTGGTGATTGCCCATCGCCCGCAGACGCTAGCCTCTGTCGACCGCATCATTGTTATTGAAAACGGCATGTCGACTCAACAACTCACTCCCGCCCAGCTTTTTGGTCAGCCGGAGAGCCCCAAACCCACAACAGAGCCAGTTACCGAGGAGGAAATCTAGGATGAATGGACGAGTGTTTACGGCATTAACCTGTTTTGTCGTAACAATCGGTGTCTGCCACGCAGGCTCAAGGCAGGATATCGAAAAAATGATTGATGAACTTAGTCAGGCCAGAGCGCCCAGAGTAGATGGCAGCGTAGTGCAAAAAGGCGCATCGAAAGGCTATGAGCTTATCTATCAGACCAGGAAATCAACGGCGATGCCGGTAGGGACGCAAAGCAGAGAAATTGAAACGCCGTCGCAGGGGAACATTCGCGTTGAAACAAGCATTCATACGTGGCCTTCGGCGGTGCCAGCAGTACAGGCGACCGGCCGCTATCATTATGCGCCGCCGCCCGTGCCTGAATTTGAAAGCATGGCCTATGGACAAAAGGATATCGTTACCGTCGATGCTTCCCCGCTTCAGATAAAAACGGAGACGCAAATATCTCCACCGGGCGCGCGTTCATCCCGCGTAAGCGGAATGATGCTGCCCAGAATGGGCGCTGCGGCGTCTTGGCAGGCCGTATCTCGCACCAAGAGCAAGAAGCCGCTGTCATCACCCGGTTATATCGAAACGGAAACGGTAATGTCGCCTGCGCCTCCCAAGCGATATTCCATCATGGAGGGGAATAAATAGGATGAGAAACTGGCTTTTAGTATCGCTGATAGCGTCTTCCTGTTTGCCCCTTTGGTGCAACGCCGCGCCTTCGCAGGACGTGATGTCGCTGATTGACGAGCTGTCGTCGTCGAAACCGGCGGCTGGCGCCACCGGCAGTAGCGCCTATGCGCAAAAGGGCGCGCGGCCGGTTATTACGGATGACATGCTCTACAGAAAAGGCCGGGCGGCGGAGAGCAAAACTGCAGCGCCGCAGGCCGCGGCGCTTTCTCAGGAGAACGTTGAACGAGATATATGTATTGACGGTACGGCGCAAAAAGGCGTGTTGAGCTTTTATGACGTCGTCGTTTTGGCCATGTGTAACAACCCGAAGGCGAAGGCAACGTGGCTGAATCTTCATTACTACCAAATTGAGAAAGATAAAAGCTATGCGGGCTATATGCCGACGGTAGATGGGCTTTCTACGTTCGGCCATCAGGAGACGAAAACGCACTATCCGCAGACAACGCTCGACAGCACAACGGAAAACTGGAAAAACACGCTGGAACTCAGCTGGCTGCTGTTTGACTTTGGGCAACGGGAGGCCGGGGTCGACAGGGCGAAAAGCGAACTTAGCGCCATGGAGTTTATGACGCAGTCGGACCTGCAGGACGTCGTGTTGGACGCGGCGCAAAAGTACTTTGCGGTAATCGCCGCTCAGGCGTATCTGGACGCCGCGCGCGACATTGAGCTTATCGCCTATAAAAGCCTACAGGTGACTCAGGGTAAGCGGGAGGCCGGCGTCGGCGTTTTGGCCGATGAACTGCAGGCGAAAAACGCCGCGCTGTCGTCAACCAACTACCGCATTCAGGCTGAAGGCGACGTGCGTAACGCCATGGGCGCGCTGGCGTCGATTATTGGTCTGGACATTACAAAAAACATCACCTTCCAAAAGGGGTTGACGGTTCCCTCTGAGCGTTCTTTGGCCGACATTCAGCGCTTAATTGATAAGGCGCTTAATCAGCATCCCTATCTGCTGTCCGTTAAAGAGCAGATCGCCGTCTCGGAGAAAGAGCTGGCTATCGCTCAGCGCGGATTTTTACCGTCAGTCTACCTGACGTCCCGATGGGGCGACAGCGAGGCGAAGTACGGCCCGACTTATAACACCGACGAGTTTTATATGGGCGTTAGCGTCAAGGTGCCCATCTTTAGCGGTTTCAGTCAGTACAACGCCGTCAGGAGCGCTCAAAACAAACTTGAACGGTCGAAAAACCAGTATGCCCAGTCGCGGCGCGATATCGCGCTTCAGGTTTGGCAGACCTATCAGAGTCTTTCAACGACTCAAAGTAACTTAAAGAACATGAGCGATTTAGTTGCGTCATCGCGACGCGCCTATGACATCGCACGTGGGCGTTATCAATCCGGCGTCGGAAGCATTTTGGAATTGCTAAACACGCAAAACGATCTGTCAGAGGCCGAAATGGATAACGTTAACAGCATGGTGGAGTGGCACCTGTCCAGACTTCGTCTGGCAGCAAGCCTGGGGCAGTTGGACGTAACGGCCGTTAAAGACAGTCCGCTTAACTAAGCGAAAACGGCCTTTGGCACTTTGGGGGAGAAAATATGAGAAAAAATCATAATTAGATCATGTGATACCACTGCTATTTTGTGGCCACTGAATACATAAGACGACTCGTCAGAGGCCGATAGAGATAACGTTAGCGGCATAGTGATGCGGCGCTTGTTTGGACGTCGTCCGGCGGCTGGTCTGAGGCAGTTAAACGTTTATGGCTGTTAAAGACAGTTCGCTTACTTAAGCGAAGCGGCTTTTGACACTATAGGGAGAGGAAGATGAGAAAAAATTATAATCAAATCATGTGCCACCACTGCTCCGAAAAGAGCGGCGTTCGGCGGCATGGCAGAGCGCGTTCGGGGCTGCAGCGTTACTATTGCTCCAACTGTAAACGCACGTTTCAGATAAACTACATCTATCAGGGGAACGAAGGAAAAATCCTTCAGCAGGTCGAGGCGCTGTATGAACAGGGAAAAAGCCGCAGCGAAATTTGCTCTAATCTGGGCGTTTCCCACACCGTGGTCGATCGCTATCTGTACCTGCTGCTTATAGAAGGGGACGCCTAAAACGCGCCGTTTGTCAGCAAGCGCATAGATAGCGCTGCTCCGTCTGAGTTACGCTTGTGGGTTATCTGGAATACTCATCCGGATACGCGGTAGATAAAAAGTAGGTTACAATGCCGCTCGCACAATTTCGATGAACTCAAGGCTAAGCCAGTAACCTATGCGACTTTCAGACAATCAGCTTGAACTACTCAGCCCGGCCCGCACTGTAGAAATTGCCCGAGAGGCGATTTTACACGGCGCAGACGCCGTTTACATCGGCGGGCCGGATTTTGGCGCGCGTCACAATGCGGGTAATTCGCTGAAAGACATTGCGGAGCTGGCGACGTTCGCTCACCGCTATTACGCCAAAGTATTCGTCACGCTGAACACCATCCTGCATGATGAAGAGCTGGAGCCCGCCAGGCGCCTGATTCATCAGCTTTATGACGCAGGGGTAGATGCGCTTATCGTGCAGGATATGGGCATCCTTGAGCTGGATATCCCGCCTATCGACCTCCACGCCAGCACCCAAACCGACATTCGTACGCTGGAAAAGGCCCGCTTTTTATCTCAGATCGGCTTCTCCCAGCTGGTGCTTGCCAGGGAGCTGAGCCTGGAGCAAATCAGGCGCATTCGCCAAGAGGTTGATGCGTCATTGGAATTTTTCATTCACGGCGCGCTGTGCGTTGCGTTTTCAGGCCAGTGCTACATCTCTCACGCCCAGACAGGGCGCAGCGCCAACCGAGGCGACTGCTCTCAGGCGTGCCGGCTTCCCTACACGCTAAAAGACGAGCGGGGCGGCATTGTCGCTTACGATAAACACCTGCTGTCGATGAAGGACAACAATCAGTCTCTGAACCTGAATTCCCTTATCGATGCCGGCGTTCGTTCTTTCAAGATTGAAGGGCGCTACAAGGATCTCAGCTACGTCAAAAATATTACCGCCTACTATCGTCAACGGCTTGACGCCATTATGGCGCAGCGTTCGGATTTGACGGCGGCCTCGAGCGGCAGAACGCAGCATCACTTCGTGCCCAATCCGGATAAAACCTTTCACCGCGGCAGCACCGATTACTTCGTCAACGAGCGCAGGATAGATATCGGCGCCTTCGATTCGCCGAAGTTTATCGGCTTACCCGTAGGCGACGTGTTGAAAGCCAGTGAACAATATTTAGACGTCAGCTCAGAGGCGCCGATAAATAACGGCGACGGCCTCAACGTGTTGATTAAACGGGAAGTTGTCGGCTTTCGGGTCAATAAGGCCGAAAAGCTGGCGGACGGGCGCTATCGCCTTTATCCCAACGAAATGCCGCAGGCCTTGACCAAGCTTAGACCGCATCATCCCCTTAACCGAAACCTCGATCATCAGTGGCAACAGTCGCTGATGAAAAGCTCCAGCGAACGCAGAGTGGGGATTCGGCTACACTTAAAGAGCGGAGAACGTGGGCTGCTGCTGGAGGCCGTCAGCGAGGAAGGTATTTTAGTTACGGTGTCACTTGATGGCGCATATGAACCGGCGAATCAGCCTGAAAAAGCGCAGGCCTCTCTGAAGGAGGGGCTCAGCAAGCTGGGCCAGACGATGTATTACGCCGCAGAGGTCACGCTCGATCTGCCGACGGTGCCTTTTATCCCCAGCGCCCAGCTCAACCAGCTGCGCCGCGATGCGGTGGATAGGCTGACGGAAACCCGACTGGCGAGCTATCAGCGCGGGAGCCGCAGGCCCGTAGGTTTGCCTTTGCCGACCTATCCGCAAACGCATTTAACTTTTTTAGCTAACGTCTACAACCATAAGGCCCGCGAGTTTTACCAGCGCCACGGCGTAGAGCTTATCGATGCCGCCTATGAGGCGCACGAAGAAAAGGGCGAGGTGCCGCTGATGATAACCAAGCACTGCCTGCGCTTTGCCTTTAACCTGTGTCCCAAGCAGGCAAAAGGCGTACAGGGTGTGAAAACCCGCGTAACGCCGATGCAGCTGGTGCAGGGCGAGGAAACGTTGACGTTAAAATTTGACTGTAAATCCTGTGAAATGCAGGTGTGGGGTAAGATAAAGTCCCATATCCTAAAATCGCCGCCGCCGGGAAGCGTTAAGGAAAATGCCGACGATTGAATGGGTGGATACAAAATAGCGACAAGTAAGACAATAAATAGGGGCTTTTCTCTATGTTTGGTTTTTCTATACCGCGTACGTTCATTGTTTCACTGTTTTTTCTTTTTTCGCTCAGCGCAATGGCGCAGGGGGCTTCAACGCCGGATGCCCCCGACTCTGATGCATCGGCCAACGTTAACGTCCAAAAGCAGTTCGATGCCGAATCCCTGGTCAAACTCCAACAGCATTTAAACGATATTAAGCAAGGGGTCTCCGTCGCCACGACGGATAAACAGCTAAGCGAGCTGTACGTCGAAACGCAGGAGCTGATTGGCAAGGCTGAGGACGGCGTTCAGCTACTGCATCCCGCATTAGAGCAGGTAAATACCCAGCTTGACGTGGTGGGCGCGCCACCCGCCGCGGGCGCACCGGCCGAAGCGCCGGAAGTGGCCCGCCAGCGCCGTGAATTGACAGACACCAAAGCGCAAATGGTGAAGACGCAAGGCCAGCTTGAAACGCTAAAAGCCGATGCGACAAACCTGTCCAAACATATTGTTCAATTGCGCCGAAGCGCGCTGAAAACCCAGTTGGCCCTTAACTCCGGCAGCATCATGAGCTGGCGCTTCTGGGCCGTGCTGTTTACGCCCCAGCAGGAAGATCTAAAAAAGTTTAACGACTTCAACCAGCAGTGGGCAAATGTCTGGAATGAGGCATGGCAGCCGGGCGCCCGTTCCGGCACCGTTGTGCTGGGGCTGTTAGCGCTGGCCTTTTGGGCGTTTGGCCGTCGGCTGCTGGAGCGAGGGCTCGTCTGGCTCAGCATTCAGGCATTTCCCGATGGCCGCCTGCGGCGCAGCTTTTTAGCCTTGGGAACGGTAACGGTGACGGTGTTTACGCTCTGGGGCGGCGCGCGGTTGATCTATCAGATTTTTGAAGATCTGGATGCCTTCACGCCGATCGTTGAACAGTTTTCTAACGCGCTGCTCGGGTTGACGATATTTTCAGCATTAGTCGTCGGGCTGGGCAGGGCGCTGCTGTCCATCCGGCGCCCTTCATGGCGGCTTATTGCCATGCCAGATCCTATCGCCAACGCGCTGCAGTTCTATCCTCCAATGCTGGCCGCGCTGCTAATGGCCTTCGGCTCCGTAGAGCAGGTCAATACCGCCATTAACAGCAGCGTGCCAACCGCTATCTTCGGCAACGGCATTATTGCGCTGCTGATTGGGCTATTGATGTTTTCAGCGCTGTACCGCGTTCGCATCGTGAGGCGCTCGCTGCTGGAGGAAGATGCGGCGGCGGAGGTCAAAGGTACGATAGCCGGTTTGATCTACGTCTGCGTTACGCTGGTTTCCACGGTGGCTCTGCTGGCGCTGCTCATTGGCTATATTTCTCTGGCGCGCTTTTTAAGCTATGAGCTGGTGTGGGTCGGCATCGTTCTGTCGGTGCTTTATCTGGCGGTAAAGTTTGTCAACGACCTGTGCGAGAGCCTGTTCTCGCTTAATAACGCCAGCGGAAAGTGGATAAAACAGACGTTCAATTTGAATGAACGCTATCTGGATCAGGCCACCATCCTGTTTTCCGCCATCGGCAAGACGGTGCTGCTGCTGTTGGCGATCGTCGCCCTGTTCAACGGTACCTACGGCACGACAACGCCGATAACGCTGGTTGAAAAAATTGTTGAGATTTTAGGCAGCGACAGCCTGGGCAAAATCAACATCGTTCCGGCGAATCTCATTAATGCGGCCATCAGCCTGACGATCGGCATTTATATCCTGCGAACCGCCCGACGCTGGCTGAGCGCCAAGTTTCTACCCAAAACGGCGATGGACGCCGGGATGCGCATGTCGCTGGTTACGCTGTTTAGCAACGTCGGCTACGTGCTGCTTATCCTGATTACGCTGTCGATTCTCGGCATCGAGTGGAACAAGCTGGCGTGGATCGTCAGCGCCCTGTCGGTGGGTATCGGTTTTGGCCTGCAGGAGATCGTAAAGAACTTTATTTCCGGCCTGATCCTGTTGACGGAGCGGCCGGTAAAGGTGGGCGATTTGGTCAGCATCAGCGGCGTTGAGGGGGACATTCGCCGCATTAACGTGCGCGCAACGGAGATTCAGCTCAGTGATAAATCGACGGTTATCGTACCCAACTCCCAGCTGATTTCTCAAAACGTCCGCAACGTGACGATGGGTAACGCACAGGGCGTCGCCACTATCGCATTGACCTTTCCGCTGGATATCGATCCGGAGCAGGTACGCGATATCCTGATTGAGGCCTACTCCTCCCATGAACTGATTTTTGACACGCCGGGGCCGTCGGTCACCTTTAGCCAGCTAACGCCTGACGGCATTACGCTAAGCGTTACGGGCTACGTCAGCAGCCCTCGTCTGGTGAGCCGCACCAAAAGCGATTTGCTGTATGAAATCTTAAAGCGCCTGCGTGCGGCGGGCGTTAAGCTGTCCAGCCCTCAGAGTTTGGTTCTTCAGCGGCATCCGCAGGATGATGTGGGGATTGAGCATAGAGGGGAAGAATAGAAAAGGGGGAAGCTCTCGCTTCCCCTGACGCCTATTTATCCTGCGCGGCCACGGCAACCGCCGTATTCACCGCGTCAGGAATGACGCTGCCGTGGTTTTTCCCCGGGAACAGGATAAAGCTTACGCTGGCGCCCTGTTGAGCCAGCGTTGCCGCCAGATCTCGCGCTTTTGTCACCTGCTGACGTTCGGCCTGCCTTTTGGCGCGTTCGGGGTCAACCGGCTGATTGACCTTGGCCGGATCGGGCTTCTCTTCGTACTCGCCGACGGTCATCGTGATGGACTTTGGATTAGCGGTTAACAGCGGGGAGCGTTTAGGAATAACGACGCCTTTTCCCCACCATAGCGAAGGGCTGGCCGCCACGTAGCGTTGGAAGCTTTGCGGGTGATTAAACAGAACGTACAGCGTAAACAGCCCGCCGAACGAATGGCCCGCCAGCGTTTGGCGAGACGCGTCAACGGCGTACTTAGCCGTAATCGAAGGCTTCAGCTCTTGTTCAATAAACTGATAAAAAGCCTCTGACTGCCCGCCCTTGGCGAACGCTTCGCCTTCCGCCGGCGGCGTATAGTCGCGCGTGCGAAGCTCCGTATTGTAGCTGACGCCGGTCGGGTAGCCGACGGCGATAATTAGGGGGGCCGGGCCGTTTTCAGAACGATAGCCGTTAACCGCGACGGGAAACTGGCCGTTGCCGTCCAGCATGTATAAAACGGGGTAGCCGCTCGCTGGCGCAGGCGCCTTCGGCACGGCGACGTAAATACGATATTCGTACCCTCGTGCGGAGGTCATGTCGTGCTGGCCGAGCGTAAAGTGTTGACGGGCGCTTTCTTCAATCGGAGGAATAACGGGCGAGGGCTTGGCGGATACGCCGGTGGAAAAGAGCAATGCGGCGGCGATGAGCGATTTATACATGGATAACATTTCCGAAGAGAAAATAGCGGTACCCGGTAACGGATACCGCATGAGGGTTAGAACTTCAGATTGAGGCCGACCCAGAAGCGGCGGCCGTCTTCAACGATCCAGTTGCCGCCGTTGGTATCAATATCATCCCCGGTTTCGTCGGTGATATTGAGTACGGCCATGTTCAGCTGGGCGTTTTTGCTAATCTGATAAGAGCCGCCTACATCAGCGGTCGTAAAGGCGTCGCGATAGCGGGGGCCGGTATAGCCGTTGCGCTGCCCGGCCCACACCTGCTTGCCGGTGTAGGTGACGCGCGCGTAGGTTTCCAGCCTGTCGTTAACCTCCCAAGTCAGCTTGCCGTTGGCGCTGTGCTTCGGCGTTTGCGCCAGCGGTTCGCCTTTTAGCGAAACCCCGCTGCTGAAGGACTCATCGTCGCTCGTACGCTTGGAGTCCAGATAGGTATAGTTTAAGTCCAGCTTCCACGAGGGAACGAGAGGAATGCTGGTCGCCGCTTCTACGCCCTTGATATTGGCTTCGCCGACGTTGTCAAAAGTATAAAGATTCAGGCCGGTAATGGGATCTTTAGTGCCCGTACTGTAGCTGGTGAGCTTGTTTTTAAAGTCGGTGTTAAACAGCGTCAGCGCGGCGCTGAAGCCCGATTCGTGATCGTAGGCGATGCCTATTTCTTCGTTTACGCTGGTTTCCGGCTTCAGGTTAGGATCGCCGTAAATGATGCCCGCGCCGCCCTGGGTTGCTGTGCCGTAGCTGGGGCTTATCTCGCGAAGCGTAGGGGCGCGGAACGCTTTAGCCACGCCGCCTTTCAGCGTAATTTCGTCCGTCAGGTGATAAACCAGGTAACCGCGAGGGTTCCAGTAGTCGCCGTAGGTCTCGTGATCGTCAAGGCGAACGCCGCCGGTAAAGATCAGATCGTCGGTTAACGAGATTTCATCTTCGACGAACAGGGACTGCTGGTAGGCCGAAATATTGGCGCCTTCCGTCTTTCCTTTGCCAATCGTCGAGCTGTCTTCCAGTTCGGAATACTGGTACTGACCGCCAATGGTCACCATGTTGCTCGGTAGAGGCAGCGTCATTTTGGCGTCGACCACCGTGTTGGTGATTTCAGGCCTTCGAGCGTCGTAGCCGCCGTTCCAGGCGCCAGTAGTGGCGTCTAGCTTATAGCTTTTGGTGATGCGCTTGGTTTTTTCCTGATAAACGCTGACGTCGGTAAAGCCAAAGTCCCAGCGGCCGTTATGGGTGATGCCCCAGTGGTTGCGCTCGTTGCTCAAATCGGTTTTTGCATTGGGCTGCTTTAAGCCGCCGCGAATGGTATAGGCATCGATAGATTTCCCCGGCGTTGACTCGCGCTTTTGTACGGTGCGGCCGGCTTCCAGCGTAATATCTTGAGATTCGGTCGGCGAAATGCTGAATTTGGTGGTGAAGTTTTTGTTATCGTTTTTGTTATAGCCGCCAATAATGTCGTCTTCAGGGCGGTAGTTAGCGTTGCCGTAGATTTGGAAGCCGAGCAGATTGTCCATCAGCGGGCCTGAAAGGTAGAAATTGCCACCGTAGAGGTTACCGGAATCGGCGTTTTCCTGAATGGTGGCGTCCATACCGACCGCGCCGACCCATTCGGTGCCGACTTTGCGGGTGATGATGTTGATAACGCCGCCCATAGCGTCAGAGCCGTACAGTGCGGACATTGGGCCGCGAATGACCTCGATGCGTTCAATCGCTTCCATCGGAGGAATAAAGCCGGCTTCAAAACCGCCGCTGCCGTTCGGGCGTGATTCACGGCTGTTCTGGCGCTTGCCGTCGACCAGGATCAGCGTGTAGTCGCCGGGTAAGCCGCGAATAGAGATGTCCTGGGTGTTGGTTTCACTGCCGGTGATGCTGATGCCTTCAACGTCTTTAACGGCGTCAGCCAGATTATGGAACGGCTTTTTCTCTAAATCTTCACGCGTAACGACGGAGATGCTGGCGGGGGCGTTGCGAATAGACTGTTGGAAGCCGGACGCTGTTACGACCATCGTCTCATCACCGTCGGCAGCAAAGACGGGGAGGGCGAAGCTGCCGATAATGGCCAACGTGAGGCGATTTAGCGAGTTGTTTTTCATTTATTATCCCTACTCAACGGTATGAAAACATCTGTGTGAATTTGTGTGGTTATGTAAAGAAATCGCAATGATAATAATTTCTATTTAGATTTGATCAAGCATTTTATTGAGAAATCTTTACAAATAAATTCGCCTCCGGCCGAAGCGCGAAGGCGAGATGAAGGAAATAGATGGAACGTTTTAATCAGTTATCGCCATTGGCAGGGTAGAATCCCTGATAAAGCTGCTCTACCGCCAGCCCGACGCGGGGCCCCATGCCCAGAATAATCGCTCTGTCGATGGCGACGATGCGCTGATTTTTCCAGGCTGGCGTTTGCTGTACGCCGGGGATCTCGCCAAGCTTTGCCATTCCGCCGGCGACGCTCAGGCTCTGTTGTGTTACCACAATAACGTCTGGATTACTGCTGATAATGCCTTCACCGCTGTACTTTTTGTACTGAACGTGAGCGGCGACGTTAACGCCACCCGCCATTGCCATAATGCCGTCGGCAATGCTTTGCCTGCCAGCAACCTGAGGCTCGGCGTTGTCAATATTGAGTAAAAACAGCACGTTGGTTTTCTTGGCGTGCCTATCTACGTTCTCTTTGACCGTGATGAGCGTTTTCTCAATGTCGGCGATCAGCGCGTCACCCGCCGCCTGACGGTTAAGCACAGTGGCGACCTGGCGAATGTTGTCGCTTAGCTGGGAAACGGTGGCCGGCGTACGGGGAAGCGCCACGACCTTAACGCCGAGCTTTGGCAGCTGGCTTAGCACGTACCCGGGCTCAGCGTCACTCCAGGTCAAAAACAGCGTTGGCTTTAGTGCGAGGATGCCCTCGCTGCTGAGCTGCTTCCAATAGCCTATCTGCGGCAACGACTGGGTTTGCGGCGGATATGAGGTTGTCTGATCCACCGCGATAACCTCATCGCCAGCGCCCAGCGCGTATACCACCTCGGTCAGCGAACCGCCCGCGATGACGACTCGCTCCTGAGCCTGCAGCCATAAGGGGGCGCTAAGCGCCGCCACTAGAGTAAGTAGTCGAATCATTCAGCGTCTCCTTAGAAGCTAAAACCAAAGCTGACGGCGGTATTAAAACCGGATGCCGGAATACTTTCGTGCGCCGTTTGGTAGCGCTTATCCGTCAGGTTATTCAGCGCCAGGTTGACCTGATACTGGTTTTCAGAGCCAAAGTAGCCGGTTAGCTCCAGGTTTGCCGTCGCCCAGCCCGGATAGTGGTACTCTTTGTCGGTCATTTTGTTATCTGCTCCGGACGCCGCGCGGATATAGAAATCAGCGTCTAGGTCCATAAAGTCCAGGAACAGGCTTTTCTTCACGCCGAAACGGCCCGTCAGCATCGGCTCGCCGGTGTCATAGGTGCTTCGGTTTTCCATCTTCAGCTCGCGCTGCATCATGTTGCCGGTGACGTAAGGAACGACGGCCCAGCCGCTGTATTCCGCGTGAAGCTCCATGCCGTAGGTATAGGCCTTATCCGCGTTGGCGTAGTACTCATAGGCTGAACGGCTGCCGTTGCTGTTACCGTTACAGACCGCGCCGCCGCTGCAGGGCAGCGTCGTGATGTAGTTATCGGCTACGGAGTAGTAAACGGCGGTGTCAATGAACCACTGGTGGCCGTTATAACGAAGCCCGATTTCATAGTTATCGGAGGTTTCCGCCTTCAGGTTCGGGTTGCCGTAGAGTATGCCGCTGCCGCCTGCGGTCGATTCGATGAACAGGTGAGACAGAGTAGGGAATACGTAACCCTCGGCATAAGAGAAGCGCAGCTCGGTATTGGCGAAGCCGGAATAGCGCAGGCTGGTAGACGTTGTCAGCGTGTTGTCTCTGACGGTTTTTTCATTTTCCGTCGCATAGCTTGTTCCTTGGCTTGAATGAACGGTGCGGCTGTGCCCGCTAAGAACTTTCGACTCCAGCCAGTACTGGCGAGCGCCCAGCGTCCAGGTCCAGTCTTCTGCTATTTGCAGCTCGTTTTGAGCAAAGAGCGCCCAGTTAGACTGCTCCCAAGCGTTATCAGAGTCCTTCTGCCGCTGGTAGTTAGTTGCCGGGGGAAAGCCGGTTGACGTGGAGGACGCCACTTGGCTTAAAGAATCTTGCGTGACCTTGTCACGTTGATACTGTGCGCCAAAGATAAGCGTGTCGTTGTTAAACGGCGTCAGGTCGGCTTGGAACGTTATCCCGTCCGTCTTCTGTTTATCATTAATATTGCTTTTCGTTGCAACGTTCAGGTCACCGATCATTGGGCTGCCCGTCGCCGTGCTGACTTCCACATGATTGCGGAACTGGCGCTCGGTTTCCTGGTGATAGCCGTCCAGGTGGAGATTTTTCAGTACGTCGCCGTCGAGCCGGTAGTCATAGAACAGGCCAATCTTTTCGCGCGTCAGCTTGGGGATTTTTACGCTAAAGGCCTGATAACCCGGTTCGTCGAAGTAGGTTTGAGTATCCAGCTTGTAGCGATCGAGAGAAAGCCCGACCTTGTGTTTACCCAGCGTATAGCCCAGCCATGCTCCTTGGCTTTGATTGTCGAAGCCGGTATTGGGCAGGCGGCCGTCCGGCGTATCGCGATCGCCATAGTCGGCATAGCTGGCGTTCAGACGATAGTCGAATCCCCCGACCGAGCCGTAAACGGCGGCCGACTCCGCCCAGCCGTCGGTTGCGCCGTCATAAACGACGTTGACCTTACCGCCGATCGGCTTATCACCGCCTTTTTTGGTGATAAAGTTGATAACGCCGCCAATGGCCTGTGAGCCGTAAAGCACTGAATGGGGCCCTTTAACGACTTCGATACGTTCGAGCGCAGAGCTGTCAATCAGCAGGCCGGGGCCAGAAGTGTGGCCGGAGCGTTGGTAAGTGACCTCTTGACCGTCGATAAGCAGCAGCACTCTTGACGGCGCTTCACCGCGGATGCGGATTTGTTTTCTACCCGCAAGCGCATTGTCATAGATCTCTACGCCGGGAACGTCGCGCAGGGCTTCGGCCACGGAATCGCCGGTAAGCTTGTCCAGCGCCTGACGGTCAATGACCTGAATGGACACCGGGCTTTCCCACAGCGGTTTTTCCGTACGGCTGGCGCTGACCACCATCGTCTCGTCTTCTTTTTCTTTGTCCGATCCAGATATCGCTTCGGCACTAGCGTTGGAAATCATTAGCAGAGGAAGAAGGGTGGTTAAAAAAGTTTTCCTTGTCTTTATCGTAGCTTTCATATTTTTTCTCTGTTTTTAATGAGAATGATTATCGTTGGCTTTTATAAAGAAAGAAAAGATGAGTTTCGAGTACTAATTTACCGATATTTGATCGCAGTCATAAAAATCAAAATTATTTTTTTGGAGTAAATATAAAAAATATCAATGAGTTAAATAATTAACCCTGGTTTGTTTTTGCAAATGATTAACATTTGCATTTAATAAAAGAACATAATGAAATGAAAACAAACATAAAAAATACATCTTTATATCCAAAGGAATTTGTTAAAAAAAAGAAAATTTTTATAAACGGCTAAACGGGGAGATCAAAAAATACCCCGTATTAGTGAGAAAAATTTCATTTGATAAACGATTATTATTATCATTTAATGCGGTGAATTTAGCTTAAAACGTCAGAACAAATCAGAGATCCAAAGATGGCTATTGATTTAACGCCTTACTATGCTCAGCCCGGCCCTTTGCCTTTTCCCGATCGTCATGCAACGATGCCGTGGCGCAACAGCGTGCCGCTTGCGCCGGAAGAAATAAATGACGCCTGGTTTTCGCTTATTCAAACGACGGTGCCTGCGCGTAAGCGCCTGCTGTATCTTCACATTCCATTTTGCGCCACCCACTGCACCTTTTGCGGCTTTTATCAGAACAAGTTTCATGAAGATAGCGCGCAGCGCTACGTTGACTATCTGCTCAAAGAGATTTCTCTGGAAGCGGGCAGCCGCCTGCATCAGTCCGCGCCGATCCATGCCGTTTATTTTGGCGGCGGAACGCCGACGTCTCTTTCAGCCGATGGGCTGTTTCGCATTATTGAGCGGCTAAAGTCGAGCCTTCCGCTGGCGCCGGACTGTGAAATAACGGTTGAAGGGCGGATCCTCAATTTTAACGACGAGCGCATTGACGCCTGCCTGGCTGCGGGGGCAAACCGTTTTTCTATCGGCATTCAGACCTTTGATACCCATATTCGCCAGCGTATGGCCAGAACCTCGGATAAAGAGCAGTCCATCGCGTTTTTGCAAAACCTGTGCAAGCGGGACAAGGCCGCCGTGGTGTGCGATCTGATTTTCGGCCTCCCGGGGCAGACAACGGAAACCTGGCGTGAAGATATCGCCATCGTTAGAGATATAGGCCTAGACGGCGTCGACCTGTACGCGCTAAACCTGCTGCCGACAACGCCGCTGGCCAAAGCGGCGGAAAACCAGCGCGTCACGCTGCCGGACGTCTCCGCTCGCCGCGATTTTTATCTTCAGGGCGCCGACATTTTAGACCAGTACGGATGGCGCCAGTTGAGCAACAGCCACTGGGCGAGGACGACCCGCGAACGCAATCTCTACAACCTGCTGATTAAACAGGGCGCCGACTGCCTGGCCATGGGATCGGGCGCCGGGGGCAACCTGAACGGGCAGGCCTATATGATGGAGCGCCGTCTGGAAAGCTACTATCAAACCCTTGATGCAGGCCGCAAGCCGATAATGATGATGACTCAGCCAGCGGGAAGCGCTTCTCGCTGGCGGCACGAGCTGCAGGCGGGCATCGAGGTGGGAAGAATTGACCTGCCCGCACTCACGCCGCGAGCTGGGGAGCTGACGCCGCTGGTATCCCAGTGGCGTCAGGCCGGGCTCGTGCGCGATGACGATCTCTGCGTTCGGCTGACGGACGAAGGGCGGTTTTGGGCCAGTAACCTGCTAGGCTCTTTGCAGCAGCTGGTTATGCAGCTTAACGCCTAAGGCTATCGCCTTATCCCCGATCTATTCCGCTGTCCACTGACGGCATAGATATCAAGAAGATAAAACCATAACGTGATTAGAAAGGACATTCCCATGAGTGAAGTAAGCCTGAATGAAACCGGCCTGAGTGAATTTATGAAGACCAATCCAGACGGCACGCTGGAGGACATAGCGCGTCAATACCAGACGTCGCTGCTGGACGTGGTAGACGCCTTACCCTCGCGCACGCTGGTCGGCGGCGAAAAGTTTGACGCCGTATGGGATGAGCTGACCACCTGGGGGCCGTTAACCACGCTGGTTCACAATCATGACGTCATTTTGGAGTTTCACGGCGAACTGCCTTCCGGCTTCCATCGCCACGGCTATTTTAACCTGCGCGGAAAGAACGGTCTGAGTGGGCACATCAAGGCGGAAAACGTCCGGCATATTGCGCTTATCGAGCGTCCGTTTATGGGCATGGCGACCGCTTCTATCGTATTTTTCAATGAGCAAAAGCAGGCGATGTTCAAGGTTTTCCTTGGTCGCGACAGCCACCGCCAGCTTCTGCCCGAGCAGGTTGAGGCCTTCCGGCGCCTGGGCGCGGGCTTAGCGAGCGGCGCTAAATGAGCGTGTGGTTAATCTTTGGGGCGGCGAAGGGAACCGGCGCTCACGTACTTGAATACGCATTGGCGCACCAACGGCAGGTTTTTGCTTTGCTGCGTAGAGAAGAGGACGCAGCGCGCCTGCGCGAGCGGGGCGTTATCGCTCTGGTTGGCGATGCGACGGATGCCGCCGCGGTCGAGCGAATTTGTACGATGGCGGGAGCGGATTGCACCATCGTTTCTACGATGGGCGGCAGCCATGACTATCTGGCGCACCGTACCGTTATCGACGCCGCCGAAAAAGCGGGCATAAAGGATATGGTGATGGTGACGTCGCTCGGCTGCGGCGACAGTTGGCCAACGCTGTCCGATCGCGCCAAGGCGGCGTTTGGGCAAGCGGTTAGAGAGAAGTCGCTGGCGGAGGTGTGGCTACAGACCAGCGGGCTTAACTACGGCATTCTTCGTCCTGGCGGCCTTTTAAACGGCGAAGCGACGGGAAAAGCGCAGTGCTATCAGCATCAGGAAGTGCATGGGTTCGTCAACCGCAGCGACGTGGCGTTAACCATTGCCAATCTCATCGGTAGCGGTCTGAGCGGACAGGTTTATAGCCTGATCGAGCCAGGGCTGGCGCCGGTTCGATAATCCTGTTGCAGAGGCATCGCAATTGAAAAGCAGTTTGAAAAGCTATCGCTATGCAAAAACGGTACTGTGGGGGCTGTTGGCGCTATTGCTGGTACTCACCCTGTCGGCGGCGAACCTCGGTGCGCTAAAGCTGTCGTTCGCCACGCTTTGGCACGCGTCTGCGGACGACGTCGTCTGGGATATCTGGTTAAACATTCGCCTGCCCAGAGTGCTGCTGGCCGCCGTGGTGGGTTGCGCTCTGGCGACGTCCGGCGCGGTCATGCAGGGGCTGTTCCGTAATCCGCTGGCGGATCCGGGACTGCTCGGCCTCAGCAGCGGAGCGGCGATGTTTGTCGGCCTGGCCATCGTTTTTCCCTATGCGCTTGGCCTTTATGGCCATATGGTTGCCGCATTCCTTGGTAGTTTAGCCGTCAGCATAATTATCTTTTTGCTGAGCCGCAGCAGCCACGGAACGATGTCCCGCCTGCTGCTGGCCGGTATCGCCATTAACGCGCTGTGCGGCTCTGCGGTTGGGATATTAAGCTACGTAGGCGACGATCAGCAGCTTCGCCAGCTGTCCGTTTGGATGATGGGCAGCCTGGGGCAGGCGCAGTGGTCTACGCTGGCTATCGCCGCGTCGGTTATTGTTCCCGTCACGCTGTTGACGCTGCTGTCCGCCAGCCGCCTGAACCTGCTGCAGCTTGGCGATGAAGAGGCGCACTATCTCGGCGTCAACGTTCACCAAATCAAAATCAGGCTGTTGGTGTTAAGCGCGCTGCTGGTCGGCGTTTGCGTTGCCGTTAGCGGCATCATCGGCTTCATCGGGCTGGTTATTCCACACCTGATCCGCATGCGCATCGGCGCCGATCACCGCTGGCTTCTGCCCGGCGCGGCGCTGGGGGGCGCGTGCCTGCTGTTACTGGCAGATACGATTGCGAGAACGGCGGCCGCGCCGTCCGAGATGCCCGTTGGGCTGATTACCAGCCTTATCGGCGGCCCGTATTTCTTGTGGCTTATTGTTAAACCTAAAGGAGGCACTCATGCTGGAGGCTGAGGGCGTTTATTATCAGGCCGGGCGGCTTTGCCTGACGCAGGACGTCAGCCTGAAGCTCAACCCCGGCGAGCTGGTCACAATTATTGGGCCAAACGGCGCAGGTAAATCAACGCTTCTTCGCCTGTTGACCGGCTATTTGAGGCCGTCTCAGGGAGAGTGTCGCCTGATGGGAAAACGGCTGTCGGAATGGTGTCCTCACGCGCTGGCGCGCACACGCGCAGTGATGCGCCAGCATTCCGGGCTGGCCTTTCCCTTTAGCGTCAGAGACGTCGTGACGATGGGGCGCTTTCCCTACGGCAAGGCGCGCCAGCATGAGGCTATTGAGCAAGTGATGGCGCGAACGGAGTGCATGCCTTTGGCCAATCGCGACTATCGACAGCTGTCCGGCGGGGAGCAGCAGCGGGTTCAGCTGGCCCGCGTGCTGGTTCAGCTGTGGCAACCTGAGCCTGAAGCCAAATGGCTGTTTCTCGATGAGCCTACGTCGGCGCTCGACCTTTATCACCAGCAGCAGACCCTGAGGCTGCTTAAACAGCTAACGCAGGAGCTGAATTTCAACGTTTGCTGCGTACTGCACGATCTCAACCTGGCGGCGCTTTACGCTGACCGCGTCGTGCTGTTGCATCAGGGAAAACTGGTGGCGCAGGGGACGCCGGAGCAGGTTATGCAGGCTGAATCGCTGACCCGATGGTATCAGGCTGATTTGGGCATTCAGCGCCACCCTGAAACGCAGCAGCCGCAAATTTATCTACGTCAGTGACAATGTCACTAAATGTTCTTGGGCGGCGGCAAAAGCCGCTTAGCTCAAGGCGACCTTTATGCCCAACCCAATCAACACGACGCCAAGGACCTTATCTACAGAGCGCTGCACCTTTGCCAGCCCGCGCCGAACGGGAGCGCTTTGAATAAGAACGACCAGCAGAGGCCACCAAATGGCCGCGAGGATCCAGATGATAAAGGCGTACCACAGCTTTTCTCCCGTACTGGAGTCCAGGCTCAGCACCTGAGTAAAAACCGAAAGGAAAAACAGCGTGGCCTTTGGATTAAGCAGATTGCACAGGTATCCCTGAATAAACGCGTTCTTGTAGGTTGTTTGCTGCCGTTCGACCTGCGATACGTCCATCTTTCCCGCGCCTTTAGCCAACAGCGCCTGTATGCCAATCCAGATGAGATAGCCCGCTCCGGCGTACTTTAACAGGTTAAACAGCCAGGGCGTGGTCGTTATCACCACCGCCAGGCCCGCGACGCAGTAGGCCATGTGGGTCGCTACCGCAACGATTATCCCAAGCGCGGTCACCATAGCCACCGAGCGGCGATAGCGCGCGGCGTTCTTTATCACCAAGAAGAAATCAGGCCCGGGGGACAGCATGCCGAGGGTTGCGATGGTGGCGACAAAAAGCGAGGTTTCTAACATAGCGGCTCCGGGAAAGCGTAAACGCACAATTGTCCATAATGTCAGAGCATTGGGCTGAAAAACAAGGGGGAAAAGCAGCCAAGGGAACGTAGCTCGCTTCAGGGGCGATAGCGATGCGGTTTTAAAACGTCTCTTTGAACAGCGGCGAAAGCCGCTTGCCCCGGATTATTTAGGAAATTTGAACGCAAAGTCGGCGATAAACTGTTCTCCGGCTTGTGCAATAGCCTGCGACAGCGCGCGATAATATGTCTCTAACCCATAGCTTTCAATCTGATGGATATGCTGACGTATAGGCGCACAGAACAGCTCGGCGTTACCGGCCTCGACTCTCTTATTGTTTGGCGGCAATTCCCCGGTAATTGACTTAAACCAGGTACGCACGGAGCCTTTTAGCGCGTTCGGCACCTTCGCGACGTTTTCACTATTAGTCAATACCTGCAGCGTAGGGAACTGGTCAGCGTTTACCGCGGTTTTCAGACGGTTAAAAAACTGAGCGAAGATTTCAAACGACTGTAAGTCTGCAACTTTTGGCTTTGTGGTTATTCCGTTCTTATTTCCTGACCTGTTCGTCGACGGGGCAGGTTTTTCTCGTGACGACGGGTCGTTTAACTGAAGGTCGAACAGCAGATTGCAGTGCTCGCGGCGCTTCTTGACGTCCTGGAACATTTCCAGAAATGTCGTGATAAATTCAGGCGTGATAAGGTCATGCAGTTCATGATTAATTAACCATTGGCCCCGAGCGAATTGGTTAGGCGTTTGAAACCAGGCGGGTATCGGATCGGCAAATTTCTTTGGCTTGCCGCTGCCGTCGAACTCCACAAATTCCGCACCGTCGTTGAAGGCAAATCGGCAGTTCTTGAAGGTTTTAATAGGATTACCGAACGTCATCGCATCTTTAACAAACTTTGCGACCTCATGAGACATCACGAAGGCTGACTGCCTGTCGGCATCTCGTAAGACATAGTTAAGATCTTCTACTGACTTCACACCCGGCTCAAGGTCGGAGAATTCAAGAAAAATGTGAAACATTTCGGCGACTTCCTGTTGGTATTCTATCTTTTATAGATTATCACAGACTCCCTAAACACACCATTAACCGCCCGGATGAAAACGTTTATCAACGGTATGACGTACAGTGAAGTCATACCAATGCGGTGTGATACGGATGCGTTTTCCAAAGACTTATTATCTTAGTAGTCTTTGATATGTCAATTAATTGCCGATGGCTATTAAACGATATGAATGTAGATGCGAACGCATTTGTTTGAAGGGATAGTTAGAAAAGCCAGCGGCAAGCTGGCTCCGTTGTCGTTGCCGTACGTCAGGCTAAACGGCGCGGTTCATTGTTTCAGATAACCAATAAACCTGTTGAACGCTGACAGCGCCGCTTTGCCTTTACGGTAGTAAATCACTGAATACTGCGCTTCGGTATAAACGGTGGCGGTAGGCTCGCGTTCCGCAATCTGCGCGCGCTTGCCGTTGATATAGGCTTCATCTTCTGAAACCAGCCTGAATTCTAATCCATAGCCTTTGAATATTTTAACCCGTTCTGCCTTTTGCTGTTTCTGCTGCTGACTATCAGGACGCTGAGCCCGATCGCGTATTTCCATTGCAGAACAGCCAAAAGCGACGAAAGCCAGCAGGGCGATGGTGACTATCTTACGCATGTCGTAGGTTTCCTTCGTTGCCTAAATTGTACGGTTAAAAAGACATATGCCAGCCGACGTTAGCGCCAGCGGCGTCGCCATCCCATGAGACGCCTACCGTCGCAGCGGAGCGGTACGTGGTTCGAAACTGTGCGCCGCCCGCAACGGAGCTTGCGCCATCGTATTCACCCACGGCTACGGCTAATCCGCTGTTATTGGCGTCATAGTGCAGCCCCGCGATAGCCTGCGCCATTGCCCCGACCTTCTTTATTTTCTGGCGATTCTGGTCAATGTCCCTATGGTTTTGGTCTATTTGCTGGCCGTTTTGCTCAATGGCTGCGGCATTGTGTGAGATAGCGGAGCTATTGTGGTTAATATTGCCGCTGTTCGTGTCTACCTGCGCCACTGTCGCTGTATCAACGGTATAGCTGTGAATCGTTCTGATCGTCGTTATGCCGTCTTTACCGTCCCGGCCATCTTTGCCGTCAACGCCGTTTTTAAGCGGTATTGCCTGTGCGATCGGCTGAGGCGTTCTTTGCGCCGGCGTCAGGTTTGTCTGCATGATTGGCGTTGGGGGAGTGGCGTTGCCGTATGTTATGACGGGAGCCTTGGTCAGTTGCTGAGTGATTGTTGGCGCTTTGGGTTGTGGCGGAGGGGTTATAGCAACCGGCGGTGGTGCAAAAATGACGTCCATATTTTGAATACGCGTCACCTCATTGCCTGCATATACCCATGCATAAGCCTTGTGATAGTCACTTCGGTCGGCATTAAACGCGTTATAAGCATCGTTTGCCTTGGTTCGGGCTGCTTGCAGCAGTGCGTCATACTGGTCAATAGTCATTGTAACCGGAGTGGCTACAGCAGAGGCGGCGAACAGGGCTGTTAGAGCGGTCAAGTTACGTATGTGCATCTAAATACTTCCTACATAAGTTTTAATCAGTTTAATAACGCATGATTTATGACTGGTTGAAAGTCTTTTATAAGTCTTTTGTCGGTATGAGGTTACAGACTAATGATAGAATGTGTAAAGTCTTTTTATTTGGTTTTTTATTAGGTTTAAATATGACTTTGAATGTGTTGTGGTTTTAATTTTTGCTTCTGAATTTAATTATTAAATCAATTAAAAATAAACTAATAGTCAGCTAGTTATATTTGAACAAGATTCAATAGAGAGAGCGCGGAAGAGAAACCGTTGTGGGGGTATTACGTTGGGGGATAGGGAGCCTATTGCGTAAGAAATAAGAAAACGGGGGAGGCGCGAAAGCCTCCCGCACGGTATGGCTATTTATTAACCTTAATAACGCGCTTCACGTCCAGCTCAATCGAATTCCAGTCCTTATCGATTTCGCCCTGTAGTTCGACCAGATCGTCAGGCGTCACAACCTGACCCTGCCAGCGCTTATCGTCAATGTCTACGTTCATCGTGCCGGTTTCATCGCGAAACAGGTATAGCTCTTTGCCGATTTGCTGAACGATGTTTCCGCGCAGAGTGACCCAGGCGTCGTCGCTCATCTTAAGGGCCTTGTCTACCGTTGTCGCAGAGGCTTTTGGGCCGGAGAAACCGCCCGCCGGCGCGGTTTGTGCCGTGCTTGAATTCGGGCCGTTGAACCCACCGGTTGACTGAGCCAGCAGCGGCGTGCTGATTAACGCGGTGACTAACGCCAGCATGGTTAATTTTTTCATTAACATCCTCCTCTTTTAAATGTGATTTCCTCTATTGACCAGGCTATTTAACACGCTTTTTCTTAACCAGATCTTAAGGCGAAAAAATAAAAAAATAGTGGGGATCTTGGGTGGATATCCCTCTTTTTATACGGTAAAAAGGGGCCGGATACGAGGAGAACCGCATGCGAATTTTATTGGTAGAAGACGACAGGTTGATTGGCGACGGTCTGAAAGCCGGATTGGGAAAGCTAGGCTTTAACGTGGACTGGTTTTCAGATGGCCTGGTTGGCCAAAGAGCGCTAAGCGCAGCGCCCTATGACGCCGTTGTGCTCGATCTCTCTTTACCCGGCATTGACGGTATGGACATCCTGCGCGCCTGGCGAACCGACGGGCATGACGTTCCGGTGCTGATTTTGACCGCGCGCGACGCTATCGAGAAACGCGTAGAAGGGCTACAGCAGGGAGCGGATGACTACCTGTGCAAACCGTTTGCCCTGACGGAAGTCGCCGCTCGCCTGCAGGCGCTTATTCGCCGTCGGCACGGCCAGCTTACGCCTACGCTAACCTATGGGGATATTACGCTTGACCCCGTTACGATGGCTGTCACCCAGCGGGGGAAGGCGGTTATCCTTAAGCCAAAAGAGTTCGCGCTGCTTACGCTGTTTATGCACAACGCGGGACGCGTGCTTCCTCGCTCACTGATTGAAGAAAAAATTTATAACTGGGATGAGGACGTTTCCAGCAACGCCGTCGAAGTGCATATTCACCACCTGCGCCGCAAGCTGGGCAATGAGACTATTCGCACCGTTTACGGCGTAGGCTATGCGCTGGGAGAACCCAAGTGAAATTCAACAGCCTGCGGCTGCGTTTAACTTTACTGTTTTCTCTGGTCGCGCTGCTGGCCTGGGCGTCGGCCAGCCTGATGGCCTGGTGGCAAATAAACAACAGCGTCAACGAACTGTTTGACACTCAGCAGATGCTGTTTGCCAAGCGGCTAACGGTGCTAAACCCTCAGTCGTTCTCTGAACCGCAAAGCCTGCAGGAAATGAAAAAGACGGTTCGCCACAATCGCGGCAAGCTGGACGACGACGCGCTGGCGTTTGCTATTTTCACCCTTGACGGCCAGCGCGTTCTTAGCGACGGAGACAACGGCAAAAGGCTAATCTTCGACTATCGCACCGACGGGTTTGCCGACGGAGGTCTTGTTGACGACGACGATCCCTGGCGCGTGATTTGGCTAATGGCGCACGACAAAAAGCATATTGTCGCCGTCGGTCAGGAGTGGGAGTACCGAGAAGACATGGCAAGGGACATCATTTTATCGCAACTGGCCCCTTGGCTGATTGCGCTACCGATGATGATCCTGCTGCTTATCGGCCTGATTACCTATGAGCTGCGCCCCTTAACGCGGATCGTCAATCAGCTGAACCAGCGTCGCCCTGACGACGACGCGGCGCTCGTCGTCCAGCGGGTGCCGAGCGAAGTCAAGCCGATGGTGGACGCGCTGAATCGGCTGTTTTCCCGCATTGGTCAGATGCTGACCCGCGAGCGACGCTTTACGTCGGACGCCGCACACGAACTTAGAAGCCCTCTGGCCGCGCTAAAGGTGCAGGCGGAGGTCGTTCAGCTGGCGGGGGACGATGACGATATGCGCAATGCCGCGGTTGTGAACCTGATGGACGGCATCGACCGCTCTTCCCGCGTCGTCGACCAGCTTTTGACGCTGTCTCGGCTGGATTCTCTGTCCCAGCTGAGCGACGTTCAGGAAATTGAGTGGCCGCTGCTGCTTCAGACAGCGATTGCCGACCACTATCAAAAGGCGCGCGCAAAGGACATCGAGCTTAGCCTGTCGGTAGAGCAGACGCCTAAACCGATAAGCGGCCAGCCGCTGCTGCTGTCTATTTTACTGCGCAACCTGTTGGACAATGCGATGCGCTATAGCCCGCCGGGCAGTACCGTGGCCGTGACGTTGACGTCAACCGGTTTTCGCATAGAAGACAACGGCCCGGGCGTTAATTCAGACTTTCTTGCGCGCATAGGCGAACGCTTTTTCAGGCCGCCGGGCCAGGAGAAAAGCGGCAGCGGGCTGGGGCTATCCATCGTGGAGCGGATAGCCCGCCTGCACGGGCTTGGCGTCAGCTTCCGCAATCGTCCTCAGGGCGGCTTTGTGGCTGAACTAAATATAAATATCGACTAAACTCAGAGTGATGCTAAAACAATAGTGACGTTCAAGGAGCGGGATGAGAATTCTTTTGGTCGAAGACGACGAGTTAATTGGAGACGGCATAAAGGTTGGCCTTGAAGAGATGGGCTTTACCGTAGACTGGTTTATCGATGGGCGACTGGGCGAGCAGGCGATACATTCCGCGCCTTACGACGCCGTCGTTCTTGACCTAAGCCTGCCTCACGTGGACGGTTTAGACATCCTTAAACACTGGCGCCAACAAAGGGTGGATACCCCGGTGCTTATTCTTACCGCCAGAGACGCGCTGAACGAGCGGGTGAGCGGCCTGCAGCTCGGCGCCGATGACTATCTGTGTAAGCCTTTCGCTCTTGAAGAGGTCGCGGCTCGCCTGCAGGCGCTGGTGCGCAGGCGGCACGGGCAGCTGAGTTCGGTGCTGGAATACGGCGATATCGTGTTTGACGTCGCCAGCGGCAGCGTGACCAAAGCCGGAGAACCCGTAACGCTAACCGCAAGAGAGCTGAAGCTGCTTGAACTATTTTTACTCAGTAAAAGCCGCGTGTTGAGCAAGGCGCTGATTCAGGAAAAGCTTTATTCCTGGAGCGACGACGTCAGCAGCAACACCGTTGAAGTGTATATCCATAACCTGCGCCACAAGCTGGGAAAAGACCTGATTCGAACTATTTACGGCATGGGCTATGCTCTGGGCAGCGATAAATGAAAAACCTCAGCCTGCGTACGCGCCTTATCGCCATTTTTACGCTTCTGATCGTACTGTCCTGGACGGTGTCCGCCGCGATTGGTTATGTCAAGGTTCGCCACCGCGTTCGCTTGATGTTCGACGCCGAGCAGATCCTTTTCGCTCAGCGCCTTGAGCGCTCGGGGCTGGACGATTTATTAAAGCTCGATCCCAACGATAAAAAAACCGCATTTTCCCCGCATTTTAGTCATCAGGCGCGTGAAGCGATCTCCTATGCGATTTTTACGCGGGAAGGGAAGCGGCTAATCGGCGACAAGACTGACGAAGCGGAGATAACGTATTCTCCCAACAAGATGTTGCTTGGCGACAAGCCACAGTTTATTGAAGGGAAAAAGTGGCGAGTGCTGTGGCTGGTTTCGCAGGATAAGCGGTTTGTTATCGCCATCGCTCAGGAAACCGCTTACAGAGAGCGGTTGGCCAAAAATATTCTGTGGGATCATCAGGTGACGCCGTGGGGCATTATGCTGCCTATCATGCTTATCGCCATTTTCTTTTTAATTAGCCACGAACTCGCTCCGCTTAAGCGCGTTTCGCGAGCGCTAAAGAAAAGGGCGCCGGATGACGAAAGCCCGATTGAAGAAGAGCATATGCCGAAAGAAGTTCAGCCGTTTGTCAATGCGCTGAACGCGTTGTTTCGTAAAACGGGCGATCTGCTGCGAAGGGAGCGTCGCTTCGTTTCCGACGCGGCTCACGAACTGAGAAGCCCGCTAACGGCGCTGAAGGTGCAAACGGAAGTTGCCCAGATGACGGCCAATAAGCCTGAAGTACAAAAGAGGGCGTTAGGCAACCTGACGCTGGGCATTGACCGCGCCTCCCGGCTCGTCGACCAGTTGCTGACGCTGTCAAGGTTGGATGCACAGTCTGAAATCCCGGACCGTGAAGCCGTTAACTGGCGCGCGCTGCTTGAAGAAATGCGTCCGACGTTTGAAGATACGGCACAGGCCAAAGGCACGGAGCTAAAAATCGACTATCGGGGTGATGCGCCGGTGACGCAGGGAAACGTCGTCCTGCTGTCGCTGCTTATCCGTAACCTGGTCGACAATGCGCTGCACTACACGCCGGAAGGCGGTGCCGTCCACGTAACGTTGAGCCACGAAACGTTTATCGTCGAGGATTCCGGGCCGGGCGTGACGAAAGAGCACTTGGCGCGCATGGGGGAGCGTTTTTATCGTCCTCCGGGGCAAAAGAAGATCGGCAGCGGCCTCGGTATTTCTATCGTGAAGCAGATTGCCGAGCTGCATCGCCTGAAGGTGGCGTTTCGAAACGGGGAACAGCGGGGATTTATTGCAGAAGTTTCTTTTAAGTAGCGTGAATGGGATAAAAGCAAGCGGCGAGGCCTGAACGACCTCGCCGTTTTGATTTATGATGCGGAGAAGAGCAGCCCAGGAAGCAGCAGGCCGCCCCAAACGATGGCGGCGAGAATAAGCGTCACCAGCACGGCGGCGGAACCGATGTCTTTTGCTCGTCCGGACAGTTCATGATGGTCATAGCCTATTCTGTCCACCACCGCTTCAATCGCGCTGTTGAGCAGTTCGACAATCACCACCAGAAAGACCGAGCCTATCAGTAAAATTTTCTCTATCGCCGGCACGTTTAGCCACAGCGCCGCTGCGGTAGCGACGATGCACAGCAGGCATTCCTGCCGGAAGGCAGCCTCGTTTCGCCAAGCGGCTATCAGCCCGGCGCGCGAATACCCCGCCGCCTTAACGATTCTCGTCAGCCCTTTGGCCTGTACTTTGCTCATCGCTACCCCCTTATTTTGCAGCGGATCGACAGGTTTTAAACATGTCCAGAGCCGGGTTATAGACGTTCGTTTGGATATCAAAGATGCCTAACAGCGAGTGGAACAGGTTGTCCTGGCTGAACGTACCGGTCTTGGCTTCTTTCTGCAGGCAGTTTTCGTCCAGATTTTGAGTTTCCCGGTATTCTGGCGACGTCCACAGGATAAACGGAACGTGCGTTTGCTGTGACGGTGCGATAGCGTAAGGCGCGCCGTGCAGGTAGAGGCCGTTCTCACCCAGAGATTCACCGTGATCGGACAGGTAGATCAGGGCGGTCGCGAACTTATCCCGATGTTTATCTAAAACCGCAATCACCTGGTCTAACATTGCGTCGGTATAGACGATGGTGTTGTCGTAGGTGTTAACCAGCGTTTTTGTGTCGCAGTTTTGAATATCGTTGGTATCGCAGGTTGGCGTAAACTTTCGATACTCGCTGGTATAGCGGTCGTGATAGCTGGGGCCGTGGCTCCCCATCTGGTGCATCACGATAATGCCGTCGTCATTTTGGCCGTTGATATAGTCTTCCAGCTTATAGAGCAGGACATCGTCCTTACACTCTCTGTTCTTACAAAGGTCTGGGAGTTTCAACAGCGTCATATCTTCATTAGGTACGCGATCGCAAACGCCCTTACAGCCGCCGTCGTTTTCACGCCAGAAGACGTTCACCTTCGCTCTGGCAAGAATATCAAGCACGCCTTCGGTATGCTTAGCCCTGGAGCCGCTGTAACCTTTGCGGTTCATGTCGGAGAACATGCAGGGTACGGAGACGGCCGTTGCCGTGCCGCAGGAGCTGACGTTCTGGAAGAACAGCACGCCGTCGCGCTTGGACAGCATCGGGTTGGTGTCGCGAGAATAGCCGCCGAGCGAGAAGTTTTCCGCTCTGGCCGTTTCGCCAACCACGAGCACCAGCAGCGTTTTCTTTTTCCTCTGCTGCGCCTCCGGGCCTTTTTTTGCATCCAGCCCAATCTGCACAAAGGGCTTTTGCGAATCAATATAGCTGGACACGTTGCTAATCAGCCCGGCAACGGCGTTTGACGGCACCAGCGTTTTTTCTACCCCGCGGTTGTTGCGAAAAAAGGGCGCATAGTCCTTAAAAAGGAAAAACGCGATGATGAGAACCACTAAAGCGGAAATAACGATACTTGCCGTTTTGGTCAGAAAAAAACGTATAGCGCCTCGTGAAGGCGCGACTTTCGTGAGCAGAACAATAATGGAGGGAATAATACCCAAACAGGTAAACCACATCACCATCTGCGGCGATACCAGATCCAGCGTTTCGTGAACGTTGGTCTCCAGCGCATTTTGGATCATGTTGCGGTCGATAACGACGTTAAAGGCATACATAAAGTAGTTAACGCCGGCGCCAATCAGAATGAAGGCGATTGCCAAGGGCTTTCGAATATAGGGCCAAAAAAGCAGGCTAAAAATAATATTCAACAAGCAAAAGAGCACTATCGGCATGGAGATGAAAAATACCAACGTCGCGAGAGAATCGACGCCGACGATCTTCCAGGCCTGAGTAAAAAATCGGGTATTTTGCGCAAGCGTAATAAACAGCGTCACGCCAAGAATAAACGTCAGGTCGCTGCATTGAATTTTCAAGACTTTTCTCACTACAGAGCTCCAGAGATAGCAATTATTCAAACGTGCATAGTTGAGCAATTAAACCTTAATCAATTATTAAGCCAAAATAGTGACGGAGTTCGTTGGCAACCCTTTAAATTTATTGCTATATATGGGCCATAGGCTCATTCCCTATCCTCTGAAAAAGCTAAAGGTGAATGATAAATGACGAGACTCCGTCAATAAGGGGGCTGTAAATGGAACAAACAACACAACCTGCGACCACGCTGAGCCACTTAAAAAGGCGAAAGTATAGTCTCCTAATTAAGTACGCGATGAAGATGTTTGAAGAAGGCGCTTTTCCAACCGTTAGCGAACTCGCGGTCGAGGCGCAGGTATCCCGAGCGACGGCCTACCGCTATTTTCCCACCCAGAGCGATCTCATCGCTGCCGTAGTAGAAGAAACGCTAAAACCCATCATCAACTGGCAGCCGGAACAGAGCGACGCGGAGTCCCGCGTAGAGGCGCTGCTGCGCTTTGCCTACCCCCAAATGTTGAAGCATGAAGGGGCGCTGCGCGCTGCGCTTCTGCTCTCTTTACAGCAGTGGGCCCAGCGGCGGGCGGCGGAGTTTAAGTTGACGTCTCTGGATGATGAAACCTCCGCAGATACGCAGGACCGACTGGTGCGGGGCCACCGTAAGGCGATTTTGTCTCTGGTTACGGAGCCGCTTAACCACGAACTGCCGGAAGCGATGGTTAAAAAGGTCAACTGCGCGCTGTCTATGGTGTACGGCTCGGAAGTTTTCATGGTGTTAAAAGACATCTGGCAGTTGGAAAACGACGAAGTGATGTCGATGACGCAGTGGATGGCGAAGGCCATACTGAATCAGGCCCGGGCCGATGCGAAGGAAAGTGAGGGGAAGGAAGCGCTTTCCCACACGTCTTGACGATGGCTGAGAAAAAGAGCGACGCTGTTTATCAGGATGTCGATTTTTCACAGCTTTATCTTAACCACATGCGGCGAGCGGGAAGAGTGACAAAGCCCGCTAGCAGCTGGGACGAAAAAGCGGAAAAGATGGCGCGAGTTTGCGCCAATCCTGAAGACGAGTATTTAAAAGCGTTTCTGTCGCGAATGGACCTGAGCGGCGCAGAGACGCTGCTTGACGTTGGCTGCGGCCCCGGCACGATTTGCCTTCCCTGCGCGCCGCGCTTGAGGCAGGTTTATGGGCTGGACTACAGCCCCGGTATGCTTGACGCAGCACGTCGACGGGCTAATGAGGCGGGGATCGTCAATGCGGCGTTTATTCAGCGTGAATGGGACGCCGCGTGGGACGACGTCCCCGTTTGCGATATCGTCGTCGCTTCCCGCTCTACGCTGGTTGCCGACATGGCAAGCGCGCTGCGTAAGCTTAATGAAAAGGCAAGAATGCGCGTTTATACCACGCACGCCGTCCAATCCCACTTTATCGACGAACGCATTCTTAGTGCCCTGGAGCGCCAAAGCGATGGGCTGCCTAACTATATTTATCCGCTAAATATTCTTTATCAAATGGGCATTCATCCACGTCTCGACTACATTGACGCCCACTATCCACAGCCGCAGCCTGAAAGCTATGAGGTGTTTGAACGGGCCGTGGGCTGGTCTTTGGGGGAGCTTAGCCTGACGGAAAAGCGACGCCTTAAAAGCTACTACCGCCGCTGTGAAGAGGACGACGTGGCGCCACTGAGTTCTCTCAGGCGTTGGGCGTTTATCTCCTGGCAAACGCAAGGCGGCAAATAAGGATTTACCGTGTTTTATATTTCAGATGACTTTATAGACAGACTGCTGCTCGATGACGTTCAGCAGGGCGATTTGACGACCAGAGCGCTGGGAATTGGCTCAGTGAATGGAGAAATGCAGTTTATTCGCCGCCAGGCCGGCAGAGTGAGCGGCGTTTTCGTCGCCTCTCGCATACTGTTAAAGCTTGGTTTGACGGTTGATATCCTCGCTTCCGACGGGCAGAACGCCCAATCAGGAGAGGTGCTATTGACGGCAGAGGGCCGGGCTGATGCTCTGCACCAAGGATGGAAGGTTGCGCAAAACGTGCTGGAGTGGAGCTGTGGCGTCGCCCAGTACATGGCCGAAATGACGCAGCGAGCGCAAAGCGTAAATCCTTCAGTGCGCATCGCCTGCACGCGAAAAAGCATCCCGGCAACCAAAGCGCTGGCTATTCCCGCCGTACTCGACGGCGGCGGCATCATTCACCGGGGCGGAACGGCGGAAACGGTACTGCTGTTTGCAAACCATCGTCGCTTTTTTTCCAATCCGAACGACTGGGCTGGCATGATCTCAAGGCTAAGAGCGCAGGCGCCGGAAAAGAAAATCATCGTAGAGGCCGACAGCGAGGAGGAGGCAATGGCCGCTTTAGCTGGGCAGCCTGATATTATTCAACTGGATAAGTTTACCCTGCCGCAGATCCGCCGCCTTCAGGATCTCGTCATAACGACTTCGTCACGCTGTCGGCTGTCGGTAGCCGGAGGAGTTCATCAGGAGAACGTTGCCGACTACGCGGCAACCGGCGTCGACCTTATCGTCACGTCGTCTCCATATTACGCGACGCCCGCGGACGTTAAGGTCGTTTTAGATCCTCAGCGGTAGGAATCTCAGTGGGTCACAGCCTCAGCGTTGGGCCCACGTGCTCAAACAGAATGTTGACGCCAATGCCGATAAGCACCAGACCGCCTAATACTTCTGCGCGCTTGCCTAACAGCGGGCCGATAAACCGGCCCAGCATCATACCCAGCGTCGCCATAATCATGGTCGCAAGCCCGATAGCCATTGCGGTATGGAAAATATTTACCTGAAGCAGGGCGAGACCAACGCCGACCGCCATGGCGTCGAGGCTGGTGGCGACCGCCGTAGCGGCTAAAATCCAGAATGAGTGCCTGTGCAGCTTGGGCGCCTCAACCTCCGGCGCCTTAAGGCCTTCAACTATCATCCGGGCGCCGAGAATAAGCAGCAGGCCAAACGCGACCCAGTGGTCCCACTCGGTAATATATTGGCCGGCAAACAGGCCGAGGCCCCAGCCGATAAGCGGCGTGATGGCTTCAATCGTGCCAAAAATAAGGCCTGTGCGGAAGGCTTCGCGAAAGCGGGGTTTGTGTAAAATTGCGCCCTTACCGACAGAAGCGGCGAAAGCGTCCATTGACATGCCAAAAGCAAGAATAAGCGTTGCGGAAAGATTCATTATTATTTTCTCTGGTCGGGAAAGCCAATAGCAAAACCAAACGTGGCCCAACCTTACCGCACGTTCGGAATGCTAATGGTCTCGCCTACCCGATAGGGCTGCCTACACCACGCCAGACGTAAAGCCCGGCGAGTATGTTGATGCAGGCGCTAATGTCAAAGACAAAAGCCGGCTACTCCCCAATAACGGACGCATTCTAACATTTGAAACGAAAGTCTGAAATTAAGAAGCGCCTATCAATTATTTTTATCAGTAAATGAGAATTATTTTCATCAATGGCTATATTTAAAACATTCTAACTTTTGATGAGTAAAATAATATTAGTAATAGTTAAATATAAGGGTGAAATGATAAAAGAAATAATCTTTTACCGCATAGAGGGAGATATCACTTCACTTAAAACATAAAGTTTTACATATGTTATTAAGGAATTACATCAATGAGGTTACTCACGAAATGAACAAGTGGTAAAAATGTCGTCACTTTATCTTAAAATGAAAGAGAGTTACACTCGAATATCCTTATGGTCCAATAGTGGACTTATGAACAAATAATGTTTCTTGTTATTATCGTGATAACAAAAGCATATTTCATTAATTGCTTTTATCGAGACAATAAAAAGTCAGCAGGGATATGAATTTAACTCTTTGACGTTAATCATAAAATGAATGGTATCTATGAATTTACCTCAAAAACCGCAGGAAAGCACTTTAAGACTTGTTGAGTGTATTTCAAATATAGGTGAAATCTATTCCCACAACCAGCAGGTTGTATTTTGTCAGGAAATTGAGAATAAGAGAAAAGAGTTCGTTTTCGCCGTGCAGGAAGGAAAGGTGGAAATTTACAGAAAAAATGTTTTCATTGGCGAGCTAAGCGCGCCTTGTATTATGGGGCTATTGCAGTCCTGTTTTCTTATCGATTTCTACCATTTAAAACCCAGCAGCGATAGCGTTATGGTTGTTACTGAACGTAGCGTGGCGATGGAAGCCATAACTCAAAAGGGACTGTGGAATGATGTTCTTAACTATCAAGCATATGTCTTTGATATACTCCTCTATCGAAGAGAGTTGATCATCAAAAATTCTGCCTATAGCGTTATTTGCAACCTGCTGGAAGAGCTGGCTAAACTGCCCTTGGCGGAGCGTGAAAAAATTAGCGTAGGAAGCTATATCCTCAAGTACAGTGATATGGCGCGCAGTGGGATGATGCGCATTTTGTCCGATCTCAAAATGGGTGGCTATATAGAAATGAAAAGAGGGAAGCTGATTCAGATATGCAAAAAGTTGCCTGAGAAGTATTAAACATTCCTATCTGATGTTTTGTAAGAAAAATCCTTTCACGATTAAATAAAATTTCGAAAGAAACAACACATCATCCTGCAAGTCGGTCTGATAACCTCAGATAATAAAAGCATCGTTTCTTATAATCAAATTGACATTAAAACGCCAAGATTTTTTCTGAAATCCTTGGCGTTTTGTTTTTTTAATATATTTTAAAAGGGTGTTCATTGTTTTTAATGGTGCTAATTTCAGCATTAAATAGTTTAGCGTGTTGCTAATTAAGGCGTGAAGACGACTTTGTGGTTGAACTTATTTGAGCATGACGCTTGGCTGACAGAGCTTTGCAGATAAAAAGCAAAGCTCTTCAAGCCATCAGGTAAGCGGAAAATTTAGGTTGTATAGCATGGGGCAGGCGTGGCAGCACTAATACCCATATTAAAATATGAATGCTCAGATAGAGGTTGTTTATAGTCAGCGTGATTTTTAAGACATCGAATGAAGGAATCCGATTAACGGGGCGTGGACGCCGCTTTCCGGCCTTTGGACCGACCGGAAAGCGCATCGTCGTTTTTATTGCATAAAGCGGCTCATTTCCTCAAAAATTTGCAGGTTTTCGCTGTAGTTGACCGCCTGCACGTCTTCAAGTTTTTCCACCTGGCTGACCATCTGGGAGAGGCGTAAATCCTTTTGTACCAAAAGCCAAATGCGGCTTTGGGTGCTGTCTTTGATTGGCATACAGAGGATACCCTCAACGTTGAACGCCCGGCGGGCAAACAGGCCGCAAATGTGCGACATGACGCCAGGATGGTTGCGCACGATGAGTTCCAAAGCAATGGCTTGATTTATTTGCGACATGTTCAGGCTCCAATCATTTCAATATTCGCCGCGCCGGGCGGCACCATCGGATACACTTTCTCGTTGATATCGATAAGCGCATGAATCAGACAGGGGCCCGGTCGGCGGATAGCCTCGGCCAGCGCGGTCTGAGGGTCGGCTTCGCTATTCAGGTCGCAGGTATCCAAGCCAAAGCCGGCGGCGATCTTCACAAAGTCGGTTAGGTAAGGGTAGGCGGCGGCAAAAATGCGCTCCTGATAAAACAGCGTCTGCTGCTGGTGAACCAGCCCCAGCGCCTGGTTATTCATCAGAATGATTTTAACGTCCAGACGATGCTCAACTGCGGTCGCCAGCTCCTGAATGTTCATCATCAGGCTGCCGTCGCCGGAGAAGCAAAGCACCTTACGAGAGGGTTCCGCCAGGGCTGCGCCGATAGCGGCGGGCAGGCCAAACCCCATCGTACCCAGGCCGCCGGAGGTCAGCCACTGGCGTGGACGGCGCAGCGGATAAGCCTGCGCTACCCACATCTGATGCTGGCCCACGTCGGTGGTGACAATAGCGCTTTCGTCCACGGAGTCGGCCACGGCTTTGATAAGCCCATAGTGGCTCAGCGGGTTGTCAATGTCGTTCATAACGGACGGATAGTCCGATTTAATCTGGTCGACGTTTGCTCGCCACGCCGCTCGTGGATTGGCTTCAATCAGAGGCAGTAGGTTTTTAAGCACCTGTCCGACGTCGGCCGCAATGGCGATTTGCGGCCGACGGATTTTACCGATTTCCGCCCGATCGATGTCTACGTGGATAATTTGAGCGTCGGGGCAAAACTGTTCCGCTTTACCGATAGCGCGGTCGTCGAAGCGCGCGCCCATGACGATAAGCAGATCGGCCTGTTGCAGGATAAGGTTAGTGCTGCGAGCCGCATGCATTCCCAGCATGCCGAGATAAAGCGGATGTTCCGCGGGCATGGTGCCCAGGGCCATCAGAGTCATGGTGGTCGGCAAACCGGCTCGCTCGGCAAGCTCCAGCGCGGCGCGCTGCGCCTCGGCGCAGACTATCCCGCCGCCTAAATAAAGCACCGGGCGCTTAGCCTGGTTGATTGCGGTGGCGGCGTCCATCACGGCGTGAACGTCAAACGGCGGCGGTGCGTCGGGTTTAGCGATGGGCGGCAGTTCGTCAAGCTCGATGGTGGCGGTCTGCACGTCTTTGGGAATATCTATCCATACCGGCCCTGGGCGCCCGGATTCAGCAATACGGAACGCGTCACAGATAACCTGGGGCAGTTCGTTGACGTGGCGCACCAGATAATTGTGCTTGGTAACGGGAATCGACATGCCGTAGGTATCCACTTCCTGAAAAGCGTCGGTACCTATCATGGAAGATGATACCTGGCCCGTGATGCAAACCAGCGGCACGGAGTCCAGCTTGGCGTCGGCGATGGCGGTGAGGAGGTTAGTCGCGCCGGGGCCGCTTGAGGCCAGGCACACGGCGGCCTTGCCGTTAGTTCTTGCCATTCCTTGGGCGATAAACCCGGCGCCCTGTTCGTGGCGAGCCAGTATGTGTCGGATGACCTTGCTTTGCCCAAGAGCGTCGTACAGCGGAAGCGCCGCGCCGCCGGGAATGCCGGCAACGGTCGTGATGCCCTGACGTTCCAATAAGCGAACGATTAACTCCGCTCCGGTAAAGCAGGTTTTTGGATGTGGCTTGCCCGATTCGACCATCGTTTTTATCCTTCTGTTTGGGCCGACGTTCCCGGGCGGGCGCCTATAAAGCAGAAACCCCGCCCGGTTTGCGCCGGCGGGGTTTCGAAATCTTGCGTTGATTCGGACCCGTTACGGCGCACTGCCGACGACCACCACCACACGCACGACGACCACCGCGGCAGGTTGCGCGGTGAGGAGGAGCGATTGAGCGAATGGGGTTGTCATTACGGGATTACCTTATCTGTTAAATGTGTCAGTAAATGACGCGAACGTTTTTATAAAAGCACAGGCTTACGAAAGGCTCAACGGGTTTATGCAAAAAATGCGCTCTCCCAGTAAAAAATGGGATATTCATCACCTTTATGTGAGTAACTCATAGTGTGAGTAGAGCGCCTGAACGTAGCGCATAAGCTCTCTGCGTACGCTCTCTGGCCCAATGCAGGTACAGCGAGTGCCGAAGCTTAACAAAAGCCGATAACCCCGTTCGTCCGGCACAAACGGCATAACGACGTGAAGTCGGCCATCTTCAGTTGGGGTTATATTTTGCGGCGGGCAGTATTCGTTCAGGGCTTCACGCAGGACCTTATCGGCAATGAGCTCAATATCTATCAGCCTCGGATCTATCCATGCGCTGCACGCCATGCTGGTTGGATTAAACGGCCTGGGCGTAAAAACAGTATTCTGCTCATGCATGCGGACAATTCGGCTCAGCTTGAAGGTGCGGAAATCGTTGCGTTGCAGACAGTAAGCGCGCAAATACCAGCGCTGCTCTTTTAACAGCAGCTGATAGGGCTCAACGCGTCGTACGCTTTGCGCTCCGTCGCCGTCTTCGTAGTGGATTTCCAGCACCCAATGCTTTTCCAGCGCGTCTCGCAGCGCGTTAAGGTCTACGTGGTGCGAAGGGTAGCCGGTCCATGACGTGAGGTCTATCGCAACCTGGCCGCTTTTAAACGCCACTTCTTCGGCGCGCTGAGGGGGAATCAGGCTTCTCACCTTCGCCCGCGCGGCGCTAAGTTCCGGCGTCGACAGGGCAGGAGACAGGGCGTTTAGCCCCGTCAGCAGCGTTGAAATTTCTGCGCTTGAAAACAGTCGCTTGTCGACTTTAAAGCGCTCTATAACCCCGATGCCGCCATTCGGTCCTGGCTCTGTGACAATCGGGATCCCTGCCCGCGCCAGGGTATCGACGTCGCGATATATCGTTCGAACGGAAACTTCGAACATTTCGGCCAATCTGGCGGCGCTTATCTTGTCTTTTTCCAATAGGGCCATCAGGATGGCAACAATTCGGTCTATTTTCATCGTTCGCCTCTAAATGCTGACATACAGATGTCAGGGTTAGCATGCCATAGTTTTGAAAAAGCGAGGGTATTTATCTTAACGGAGGTTAAACAATGAGCTACTTAGACGACTTTCACCGCCTGATGGACACGCAAAAAGAGATTGCGTTGGCGACCTGCCTGAACGACGAACCTAACGTCAGGATCGTCAATTTTTATTATTCTCAGGAAAGCCCGGGCGTCCTTTGGTTTGCGACCTTTAGCGATAACGTGAAGGTGGCGGAATTTGAGAAAAACGATCGCGTTGCCTTTACAACGGTTCCCTACGGTGACACAGAGCACGTGCGCGCTGCGCGGGCGAAGGTGAAAAAAAGCGCGCTGCCGCTGAGCGCGTTGCAGGATGCCTTTATCGATAAAATACCGGGCTACGCTGATATTATTACTATGGCGGGAGAGGCTTTAGCGCTGTACGAAATCCATTTTTCTCAGGCCAGCGTGGTGCTGGATGCGGAAAGAATGGGGAACATATCATTGTGACATTGTCACAAATAATTTCACCTCGGCAACCCATTGTAATAGTGTACTAGTTCAGTTAATGTGACGAGACGACGTTATCTTTATTATCGTATAGGTTAGGGAGCCACCTTTGTCCTCGTCCTCATCCAAAATAGAATTCCGCGGCGGCCCGCTGATGGTGCTGGTTCCCGCCGTGGTTTTCCTCATCGTTGCGGTTTACCTGTTTATATTCCAAAAGGCGTTCGACATGAACGGGCTTGCCATGGGCGGTTTTCTCGGCGTTATCGCCGGCTCGCTTTTGGCGAAAAACAGCGTCAACTATTGGAACGGCGCGATTGCTGGCATCGCCGCGCCGCTAACCGGCGTACTGGTCTGCATTCTGGTGATGGCCGGCATTTTTTCTTCCATGATGAAGGCTGGCGGCATTGCCGGGGGCTTCGTCTGGTTAGGCGTTGAAACGGGGATTTCCGGCGCGCTGTTCTGCACCTTCACTTTTATTGCCACCGCCATTATTGCAACGGCGACCGGCACCTCGATCGGTACTATTTTTGCCGCCGTGCCGGTTTTCTTTGCCGCGGGCGTTCAGCTGGGCGGCGATCCGGCCATGCTGGCGGGCGCGATACTGAGCGGCGCCATTTTCGGCGATAATCTGGCGCCGGTGTCCGACGTAACGGTTATCTCCGCCAGCACCCAAACCTACCGCGACGGCGAAACCGCCGAAGTGGGCGGCGTGGTGGTGTCCCGTAGCCCGTATGCGATTTTGGCCGGGCTTTTGACCATTCCCTTTTATCTGCTGTTCGGTCAGGGCCAAGAGGCCAATATGCGGCTTACGGAAACCGCATCGGCCAGCGGCCTGAGCATGCTGGTTCCGGTTATTATTCTGGTCGCGGTGGCCATCTATACCCGAAACATTTTTTCAGCGCTGATCGTCGGCGTCATCTCTGGGCTGGTTATCGGCCTGCTGATGGGACGCCTGGAGGTCAGTCAAATCCTGTCGGTGAAAGACGGCCAGCTGGACGGCATTCTCTATAACGGCGTAAGCAGCATGGCGGGAACGATTATGCTGTGCCTGTCGCTGTTTGCCGTTATCGGCATTCTGGAGAAAAGCGGCGCCATCGCCGCCATGACGCAGCGCCTGACCCGCGGCAATCAAACTATGAGCGCCGCCCGCGCAGAGGGTATCCTCGCCGCCGGGGCATTTTTATGTTCGACGGTGTTTGCCGGCGTCACCAGCGCGGCGCTCATCCTGTTTGGTCCGATTGGCGATAAGGTTGGCAAAAGCGCTGGCCTGCACCCGTACCGACGCTCCCACATTATGAGCGCCATGGCCAACAGCATACCGGTCATTCTGCCGTTTAGCGCCTTCGTCTTCGTCGTGATGATCGCGGTGAAGAGTCAGTCTTCCGGCGACGTTATCACGCCGTTTACGCTCTTAACCAGCGCGTTTTATCCCTGGGCGCTGTTCCTCGTTTTTGGCGGCAGCGTGATAACGGGCTTGGGACGTCGCTTTGAAGGCAATAACCGCGCCTCGCTGAAAGCGCCGATGGAGAATGAAAATGATGAACGATGAGTTTGAGCTTTACGATCTGCACGTCGAGGTCATCCCTGACGGCGACAGGCCCTACGTTTGTTCGCATCACACGGGGCAAGGCTTTGACGTCGTGGGCGAGAACCTGATTTTTCCAGAAGGGGGCCGCTTTTCCCTCTACGCCATGGGGGCGCTGCTGCCTCTGCTGCCGGCCAAGCAAAGAATGACTCATGCGCACGACTGGATGACGACCGATGCGCTGATAGCCTGTCCGGACCCATACTGCGGCGCACGTTTTAGGATTACGCGCACCGGCCTTAGAACGTTCAGGCACGGTGAGTGTACGGTCGTACCGCTTAATGCGGATACGCCTTCAAAATAAGAGTAACGGATAAACAATAATGGAAAACGCGATACGAATTAATTTGACGCCCGACTATCAGACATGTCGAATCATCAACGGCGGCTGGCAGCTCTCCGAAGGACATAAGCTACAGGGTGAGCACGACTTCTCGTCGGTTCTAAAAGCCTTTCATCAGTTGGCGGAACGCGGCTTCACCACCTTTGACTGCGCCGATATTTATACCGGCGTAGAAGAGCTTATCGGCCAGTTTATTCTTGAAAGAAGGCGCGACACGGGGAAAGACGACGTTCAGGTTCACACCAAGTTTGTGCCCGACCTGTCCGCGCTGTCCGAGGTCGACTATCACTACGTCGAACGCATCATCGCCCGCAGCCTAAAGCGCCTTAATAAAGAGCAGCTGGATCTGGTGCAGTTTCACTGGTGGGACTACCAGGTGCCCGGCTTTCTGGACATCGCCGGGCACCTGGTTCGCCTGAAGGAGGAGGGGCTGATTAAAAATCTGGGCACCACCAACTTTGACACGGCTCATCTGCAAAAGTTGGTCGATGCCGGTTACCCCTTGGTCAGCAATCAGACGCAGTACTCCGTGCTCGACAGGCGCCCCGAGCGGGCGATGGTCGACTTCTGCCAGCGCAACAACGTCAAGCTTCTGTGCTACGGCTCTCTGGCAGGCGGCTTTTTGTCTGAGTCATGGCTGGGTAAGCCTGCGCCTTCGACGTTGGAAAACCGCTCTCTGGTGAAATATCGCCTGATTATTGATGACTCCGTCGGTTGGGACGGCTATCAGCAGCTGCTACGGCTGATGAAAGAGATTGGCGAGCTTCGAGGCTGTTCACTGTCCAACGTGGCGGTAATGTACATATTGAATAAGCCCGCGGTTGGCGCAGCGATTGTCGGCACCCGCAGTGAGCGGCATATTGCCTCCAACGAGAAGGTCTTTAGCTCGCGGCTGCTGCCGGAAGACGTTCAGCGTATCGACGACTTCCTCAATCAGCACCGCATTCCCGACGGAGAGCCGTTTGGGCTGGAGCGGGAAGAGGGCAACAAGCATCGCAATATCATGAAAATGAACCTGAACGACGAGTAAAAAACGCAATAAAGGCGTGCTCGTGGCGCCGCTTTAGCGTTATGCTTCTGTTACTCAGACCGGCGGGGCCGTCAGGCTTTGGCCCCGCAATAAGAAAAGTAAAAGCGGGAGCATTCATGAACGTGATACTCGTGAAAACCGAGCCGGACGACGTATGGCTTGCCGAATCCCTTAGCCAATACAACACGGCCGACTACTATGCCAAATACGGCATAAGCTGGAAAACCCACCTGTTTACCACCAACTGGGAGATGCGGGAAAACTACCGCGTCGTCTACGACGATACCCACGTCGGTTTTTTGATGCTGGAAGCCGAACCGGAATCCGGCGAACTGTATATCCACGATCTGCAGCTGGATAAGGCCTATCAGCGTCGGGGCATCGGTTCTCAGGTGCTGACGCTCATTGAGCGCCTGGCGCGTCAAAGAGAAATCCAGCACCTGAGGCTGAGCGTTTTTATCGACAGTCCGGCGCAGGCGCTGTACGGCAGCAGAGGGTTTGTTGTGGTTAACCAGAATGAAAGTAGGGTGAGTTTGTATAAGCGGTTATAATAGTCGGTTCTTAATAACGAAACAGCAAGCGTTGGCTTGCTGTTTAACGCGAAGCTAACGCTGTGATGCTTAATGATAAAAGCTGAATTTGGAATAATTGATAAAATAGATGCTAGTGAAAACTACGACGTATATGAACCTGAAAAATACCACTGCGTCTATATTGATGATGATGTATATATCAACGACTGGTGGGAAGCACTCTTATCTATGAAAACGTATTTTCATTCAATGAGCCGTCCAAGCCATGCTCTTGCGCGTTGGGGTATTACTATCATTCCTCCGGAATCTTTAGCTAAATTCCAGCAGATCGTTTTATCCGATCGGCGGTTAAAGCAGGATCCACATCTTATGGTTTTAGCTGAGATAATACAAAAAGCAATTGATGGGAATAAGCACATGATACATTTCGGTGTGTAATGACCTAATTCGTAAATAGGGCCGCTTTCGCGGCCCTATTGTCATATTCACTACTTCAACGGCGGCACGCCGTCCTGCCAGCTATCCCAGTGGTTTACGATATAGTCGGTCATCTCTGAGCCTACCGTCGCGATGTTTTCCACCGTTTCCTTAAAGCCGCCGGCGGTCTGGCCCGGAGCCGGGTCCAGGTGTTCCAGCGTGGTTTCTTTCGGGTTGCCCTGATCGAAGTTCACCGCGCCGCGCAGGCTTAAAATCCGCTGCGTGGAGCCTTCCGTTTTGGCGATAACCTGAGTAATCGCCGCAATTTCCATTTCCGTCATCAGATAGTCATCCGCGCCGTACAGCTTGGCGATATACTGCGCCTCTTTTGACATGCCCGGCCCGTGGAAGAAGGTGTCTCCGGTCATATGCGTGCCGGTCAGCACCTTTGGCGTGCGGCGAGCGTTAGCGTCCGGATAGCGCTGGCGGTATTTCTGCGCGCCTTCGGAGTCTTGTAGCTTTGTGTCTCCCGTGATCTTCATGGCCCAGGAAACCAGCGTTGGGTTGAACTGATAGCGGCGGATGTTTTCATAGCCTTTACGCGGCATAAAGGTTTGGCCGTCGTGAAGGCCTTCTTCCGGTGCCCAGCGGTGGCCAAGGTCGTAGTCCACCGCCCAGGTGGCCCAGCTCACGTCGCCAATCGTTCCGCGGGACGGCGGCGTACCGGCGACGCCGTTAATGATGAAGTAGGCTTTGGACATATCAAACTTCGGGTTGAGAAGTATCGCCTGCATGGATGAAGAAGAGGCGACTTTCCCCATGCCCAGCACGGAACCGCATACGCCGCTGTCGTTACAGAAGACGGGGTTTGAGGCGCCCTTGACGGCGATGGGCTGGCTGTCTTTGAAATATTTTTCGTACCAGTTTTGGAATTCGCCCGCTTTATCTCCGGTGTTTTTACCAATTTCAAACATAGAGCCGACAAAAACCTTCACCTTAATCGGCGCATCGTCGGCCAGTGCGTGGCCTGACGCCAGAAGAGGAAGGAGAACCAGCGAACTAATACCTTTTTTAAACATCGTTTTGTTTCCCGTTTTTGTGTACGTAATCGTTTGCGCTATTTTCTCCGTTTGGGAACAAAAAGGCCAGATGTCGATAATGAATTTATGTCATTAAAGTTTGGCAGGACTATGCCAGGTGCTTATCGCTTGTAATTAAACCTGATGGAATAGGCGCCATTTTTCTTAATGGCGATGTCTGCGACAATGAAAATCTGAACGCGCTTCACGGCAGAAGAACTGCTTAAGAATTATACTAAAAGAAGAAAAACCACTGGCATAAATAGAGGAGGCGCACGATGTACAAGTCCATCTTAGTCCCTTTAGACGTCATGGAAGACGCACTGTCCCACAATGCGTTAAAGCACGCGGTTGGTTTGGCGAAAATGACCGGAGCGAAGCTGCATTTGCTGCACGTCTTGCCCATTTCCACCACGATCATCAACGCGTATGAGCTAGGCTATCTCGATTTGAAAGACAAGGCGTCGGCGATTGCCGAAGAGCGCTTAAAGCATCTGGCTGATGGCGTTGACCTGCCCAAAGACCGCGTTTCTTATTCACTGGCCTTCGGTTCAACCAGGGATGAAATTGTTGAATCGACGCAAACCGTACAGGCCGACCTTATCGTTATCGGCTCGCGCAGGCCCAATATAAAAACCCATCTTTTAGGCTCCAACGCCTCCGGCATCGTACGGTATGCAACGACGTCGGTGCTCGTCGTCAGGTAATCAACTCAGGTGCCGGGCGGAACATTTCGTCCGGCATGCTTTATTTTCTCTTTCTCAATATTGAATACTGTATTTTTATACAGTATCTTTGTGTCTGTCATTTCGGTCAGGGCCGCCTTCGTATTTCTACAAACGCCCCGGCCAGTGAGGGGGAGAAAATGAAAGACAAACTGTTGCATAAGCTTAAGGTCCTGGCCGAGTCGGCAAAATATGACGTGTCGTGCTCCTCAAGCGGCGTTGCGCGCAAGAATAACGGTTCCGGGCTAGGGAACGCCAGCGCCTGGGGCGTGTGCCACAGCTTTACCGAAGACGGGCGCTGCGTATCGCTGCTTAAGGTGCTCATGACCAACGTTTGCCTTTATGATTGCGCCTACTGCGTTAATCGACGCAGCAATGACGTTGAACGGGCTGCTTTCACACCCGAAGAGCTGGTTGAAATCACGCTGGAGTTCTATCGTCGAAATTATATCGATGGCCTGTTTTTAAGCTCGGGCGTGCTGAAAAGTCCCGATCACACGATGGAAAGAATGATAAGAGTAGCGAGAAGCCTGCGTACCGTTCACGGCTTCCAAGGCTATATCCATATGAAGACCATCCCCGGCGCCAGCCGCGCGTTAGTTTATCAGGCCGGGCTGGTAGTCGACCGCCTGAGCGTAAATCTGGAAATCCCGCTGGAGCAGGACCTCAAGCGCCTGGCGCCGGAGAAAGATCATCAGAGCGTCTATAAACCGATGCACTTTATTCAACAGGGCATGCAGCAAAGCCTGGAGGACAGAAAGAAGTTTCGTTCCGCACCGCGCTTCGCCCCGGCCGGGCAAAGCACGCAGATGATCGTCGGCGCTGCGGGCGACAACGATCGGGATATTCTTCATCTCTCCTCCTCCCTTTATCAACGCAGCGGAATGAAGCGGGTGTATTACTCTGGCTATATTCCTGTGAATACGTACGACGCCAGATTGCCAACGACCACGGTGCGTGAAAACACCCTCAAGCGGGAAAATCGCCTTTATCAGGCCGACTGGCTGATGCGTTTTTATCAATTCAGCGCGACGGAAATCGTCGATTCCGGACAGCCTTATCTCGAACTGGATATGGATCCTAAGCTGGCTTGGGCGCTCAGGCACCCAGAGCAGTTTCCTGTGGACGTCAACACGGCGGACTACGCCATGATTCTACGCATACCCGGCGTCGGCGTTAAGTCGGCGAAAATGATCGTCGCCGCCAGGCGGCACGGGCGGCTGACGCTTAGCGGATTAAAAAAGATCGGCGTAGTGCTAAAGCGGGCGCAGTATTTCATCGCGAATAACGAGCTGCCGCACTTTACCATACAGGAAGCGACGCCCGAATACGTCAGGCGAGCGTTGACCGAACCCGCAAGCGTTCGGCCGCCGTCACAGCAGCTGTCGTTAGGATTTTAAGGGGCAGGCCGTGTCTATTTTTTACTATGACAAAACCTTTGACGGGCTGCTCTCCACCGTTTTCGACGCCTATAGGCTAAAGATCTTCCCTGAACTGCTGCTAACCGAAGGCGACGTTGAGCCGCTGTTTATGACCAGACAGCACACGAGCGTAACCGATGCAGCCAAAGCGGACAGAGTGTGGACCGCCTTAGGGAAGCGCCTTTCCGGCAGAGCGCTTAACCATATTATGTACGTCTGGCAATCGGAACAGCAGGGCGCTGACATGCTGATCTTTAACTATATTCGTAAGGTGATTGATTCACCAACGCCCATTGAAACCGACTTCACCAATAGCGTGGTTAGCGAGATGTTGAAAATAGCCAAAAGGGTGGGTAACGATCGGATGCACTTAATCCAGTTCGTTCGGTTTCAGCAAACGAAAGAGGGCATTTTCTTCGCCTTGGTTTCACCAGACTATAACGTCCTGCCGATGTCCATTTCTCATTTCACCGATCGTTTCACCGACAGGCCGTGGGCCATATACGACATCAAAAGGAAATATGGCTTTTATTATGATTTAAGTGTCCTCAAAGAGGTCGTCATTCCGGACGATGGAAACGTCATAACGTCAGGTGGAAAGATTAACCCCGATTTTCTTCATGAAAATGAACGCATATTCCAAAATCTCTGGGTAACCTATTTTCAGTCCATATCAATACAAGAAAGAGCTAATCCAAAGCAGCAGGCGCGCTGTATGCCCAGGCGGTTTTGGCATTTGCTGCCGGAAATGTACGATCGCATCATTACCTGATTACGCCTGAATTTAGGATAGCCTTACTATATTATACCAATATTCACCAGCGTGTTTTTTGAGCAATTAAAACGATTTTTATTAATCGACGTTAATATAACAAAGTTGATAAAACCCTATCCACATAAATAGTAATTTATTATTTATTAGTAGGTTATATTTTATTTTATTTTTTGAATTAAGAGTAATAAAAATAATAACAAGGCTATATATTCCATTTGTTAGAATTTACTTTGTTGATTTAAACGCGTTGTTAATGTATTTTGCGACCTGTGAATAAAATGAAGCAAAGGAATTGGCTTATGAATAATAGGATGTTTAGAACCATATTTGATAAGGATAAGCGCCAATGGATTGTGACATCTGAATTAGCCAAATGCAGAAATAAGAGTTCTCGAATAAAAAAGCTGTGTTTGAGCACGCTGGCGCTGGCGGCGTTCGGCTCGGTTCCTAATATTTCCTTTGCTTCCCCCCTCTGCGACGCAGGCTACGTTTGTTACTTAGACTCCACGTGGACCCACCAAGGTATGAATAACGGCGTCGGAACGCTGTTAATTAACGACGGTAATGCCTATACGGTTTACGGCCCGACGTCGATGAAAACCAATATTACTTATCCAGTCCGCAAAGCCATAACGCTCACTGACGCATGGAATAACGGTTGGGTGAGCGGGTTGGCGGCCGCCGTCGATCCGTCAACGCTAGGCCAGATAGTCTTTTCAAATAACTATGAGGGCAGCGCAACCGTCGTCAACGACTCCGGCATTACCGAAACGGTAAACCTGTACGATCCCACCAAGCTGATTACGTCGAGTTCCGCATCTCAAACGATCGTGACGATTCTCGATCCCAGCGTAACAAACGTCGATTTTTACTATGATGCGGGATTTGTCAAAGTCACTGACGGGGAGGCGCGCGTACGCCTCAGCGGGCTTGACGCTATCACTACCGGATTGTCCCGAAATACCGCCTTCGCTCTGGCCGATGGTACTGGGAGCACGAAGGCCAAAATCGTATGGGAAAGTGACGTGGTCTATGAGCCCATCATTTTAAAGGACGATTTTTCCTTAACCAATACGAGCGGCTCACAGCAGGTTCTGTCCTACACATTCAAAGGGGCGTTTACCGCCTTCGACGGCACGCCGTGGACCGTTAACGGTCTGGATGACTATAAAGACTATCTGGCCTGGTTGAACGACAAGGTCAGGGACGGCAGCATTAACTCGGCGACCAAGTACGAAACCTATAAGTCGGCCGCGTATACGCAGCAGGCGTTTGATTATGATTACTTAATACCTGCGGGAACGGGGCCTGCCGAACTCTATGCGGCAAAAAACGGCGATGCGCTGCTGATGGCGAAGGGCGCTAACGCAACGGTAGAGGTCGCCGCGGGGGTGACCATTACTCAGAAAACGGGGCCGACGTCCGCCGTTGGCAACGCCGACTATGCGGATAACGCCAGCGTACCCTATGGCGTCGTTCTGGTGACGGAAGGCGGCCAGGGCCACAACTACGGAACGCTGCGGGCTCACGGAGGATACGGCCTGGTTTCCTCACAGGGAGAGGGCTCCAGATTTACCAACGAAAGCGTCGGGCTGATTGAAATCGGCTCAGGTTCATTGACCGACGATTCAGGCAAAAATCGCACTCAGACCATCGTTGCGCGCGACGGCGGCGAAGTCGTGAACCAGGGCCGCATCGTTCACTATGGCTCAAACGCCTCAACGTCTGACGCGTCAGTGGTTTTCTATGTATACAACAAAGGCGTCTTAACCAATGACGGCCTGATCTCTCTCGGCTCGACGGAAAAGCAGTGGTCTAACGGTGGCTATCAAACCATTAGAAGCATCGGCCTGACCGGCAGCGACAGCCGTTTTATCAATACGGCTAATGGCATTTTGCAGTTGGGCATCGACCCCGAAGACGGTAGCTCAACAGGCGTTGGCACAAACAGCTTCCTGTTGAAGCTGGACACGCAAAATACGCCGACCACTCAAAGCGAAAACCACGGCAAAATTAACGCCGGAAGCCGCGTTAGCGGCTCAAACCTGATTTACGCCATCAGCACCGGAATAAACTATTTCACTAACTACGGCGTGATTAATCTCGACGGTAACCGCGATGAAAACGGCGATCTGGCGTCCAATGCAGTTTTTAACGCCGCCATGTATCGTTCCAACAGCTCCAGCGCCAATCCGATAGACTTTGAAAACCAAGGCACCATTAACGTCGACGGCTACGGCAACGTTGCTCTGAAGGCCGTGACGCGTGGAAAAATCATTTCTTCCGGCACGATTAACGTCAAGGGAAACCGAACCTCGTCAGGACTAAACAACTACGGTGCCTGGGTTGAGGGCTCCGGTTCACTCATTGAGATCTCCGGCAACGTCAACCTGACCGGCGACGACTCTATCGGCGTGTACGCCACTAATCGGGGCACGATTAAGCTTTCCGGCAATGGCCAGGTTACCTTCGCCGACGGTGAAAATCAGATAGGCTATTACATTTATGGCGCGGGTTCAGCCATCAACAATACCGGCTCTGGCACGCAGGACGTCACGACCGCTCGTTCAACGCTGATGCGCCTTGACGGCGGAGCATCGTTTACCGGCTCCGCCAGCGCAGCGTCCATCATGAGCGCGTCGGGTGAAGGCTCGACGGTGATCGTAGCAACCGGTACCGGCACAACGGTAAGCTCTGGCGGCATGACGGTTAACGTCAGCGGTAAAGACGCCACCGGCTTTTTGGTCGAAGGCGGAGCCAAGGGAACCATCGATAACACGGCGATAATCAACCTTGACGGTGTGGGCGCCACGGCGGGGATCGCGGATGGAAAAAAGCATAGCTTGAGCGGTGAAGAACAGATTCTTACCGAGACGGAAATGCGCGCTACCGAACTGACGGCCGGCGCAACGCTGACCTCGACGTTAAACGGCGCGATTGGCTATATTGTCCGAAATCTGGCAACGCTGAAGAATACCGGCGACATCACGTTCACCGGCGTTGGCGCGACCGGCATCATGGTTGAAGAAGGGGCGACCGGTGTCAACGACGGCAATATAACGTTAGGTGAAAACGGCGTCGGCCTGTTTGCCTCGGCGAATACCAATACGACGTCTTTAACCAATACGGGCAACCTGACGCTAAATGGCGATGGCGCCGTCGGCATTTCGGCTACGGGCTCGAAAGTGGTCGTAGACATGGTAAGCAGCGGCGGCAGCACGCCAACAATAAAAATGAACGGCAATAACGCCGTTGGGGTTAAGGCGTCTGGCGGCAGCGTCGTTAATCTGGATAGCAGCGTCGTTATTGAATTCTCTGCTTCTGCGACCGACCAAATTGCCTTCTGGCTAAGCGGAAAATCCGACGCGGGCGCGTCTTCAACGGTCAACGTAGTCGCCAGCGCGACGCCGTATAGCGTGTCCGGCGAACGATCGACGCTGTTTTTCGTTGACGGAGCGGCAAACCTAAGCGGCGCTCTGAACGTTCTCGTTTCGGGTAAGGACGCCAGCGGTCTGCGGGTCAGTGGTACTGACTCTACCGCTACAGTGAATTCAGGCAGCCAAATTGAAGTCACTGGCGAAAACGCAACCGGCGTGCTTGCGCAGCTGGGCGGCAGCGCAATCATCGCCAGCGGCGCAGCGTTTACCGTTAGCGGCGTTTCGGCTACCGTGGGTATTGCCGAAGACGATGGTTCCGTGATTACTAACGGCGCGACCGTCACGTCCTCCGTCGGCAGCTCCGGCTCTACGGCGTTTATCGCCCGAAACGGCGGCGAGCTGAGAAATACCGGCAATATTGACCTGTCCGCCGGCAGCCAGAACGTAGCTATTGATATCTTCAACGGTAAGGTATACAACTCCGGCAGCATCAAGGCGAACGGTACGGCAATCCATATTCGCGGTTCCGGTTCCGTTATCAACAATAACGGCAGCATTGAGGCGACCGGCGGCAGAGCAGTTATTGAACTGGGGCAGGACGCCAGTCTGGATCTGGCCGCCGTATCCGGCAGCGGAACGATTACGGCAAAAGGCACGGCTGACGGCATTTTGCTGTCCGAAGGCGCTATTGCGCTAAACGTTTCCGATACCACCATCGACATGAGCGACGTCAGCAGCACCGGCGTCGGCATTCACAACAAGGCCGGTATCAGCGGCATTCGGTTAGACAACACCACTATCCGAGTTAACGACGGCGTAGGGATCTACACGGGCGCAACGCTTGACGCCAGCAACAGCGGTACGATCGCCGTTCGCGACGGGGTTGGCATTCTGTACCAAAACACTAACGGCACAGCGACCGCTAACGATCTGGACCTGTCAGGCTCACAGGGCCTGACGATTAACGTTAATGGAAACGGCGGGCGAGGCATCGTCGCCAACATGACCGGCGCAGATAAAACCGTAGACTCTGCGGTTAATGTCAACATTCTCAGCGCTTCCGGCAGTGCTGCACTGGACGTTACGGGGGCCGCGACGCTTATACAACGCGGCGACCTCGTTTCCGCGTCCGACGACGTAATCAAAGCGGGCAACGCGACCGCGATTATTAACAGCGGAAAGATCCACGCAGGTTCTCGTACCAGCAACGTCGTAGTAATGAACGACGCGCTAAACAAGTCGTTCACCAATACCGGCAATATTCTCGGCCAGTTGAACTTTGGCGCTGGGGTTAACGTCGTACAGTTGAAAAACGGCAGCGCCATTGACGGCGATATTGCGCTTGGCAGCGACGACGGCAACCAGATTACGCTTTCCGGCGCATCAAACTCGCTGACCGGCAATATCAGCGGTACGGGCAACGGCAATCGAGTTTCGCTGCAGGACGGCGCCGATGTCACCGGCAGCGTCTTGCTGGCCGGCGGAAATAACCGGCTCACGCTGAGCGACAGCGCCGTTTTGACCGGCAACGCGAGCACAGGCAGCGGCAATAACGAAATTTATCTGAGCGGCAGCGCTACGCTGGCCGGCACGCTGTCGGTCGGTTCGGGGGCCAATGCGCTAACGCTGTCAGACGCTTCACACCTCGATAACTTTACGGCGGTCAGCGGTGGAGAAAACTACGTCACGGTAAAAGACGGCGCGACCTTTCAAACGCTGAACGCCGGAACGGGCGGGGCAACCGACAGCCTGACGTTTGATAACGCCAGCTACGCGCTGACCAACGTCTCCAGTATTCAGCACTTTGACCGGCTGAACCTGATTAATGGCGCTCTTTTTACGACCGCTCTAGCGCTACAAATGGGTGACGGACCTTCGACGCTTGGCGTAATCAATGTCGATAGCTCATCAACCTTGAAGCTAAACTCCCTGGCCGCCTATACGCTGGATCATCAGCTTACGGGCAGTGGGCTGCTCGACGTCGTTTCCGGCACGTCGTTCAACTTTGCCTCAACGGTCGGCAATCAGTTTACCGGCACGGTACAGATGAACAGCGACAGCTTTGCGCTGTCCGGTACGAATACGCTGGCGCTGACCAACGCAACGCTAGCCGTTATGAATGACAATGTCACAATTGTTGGCATCGGAACGCAGAATGTCGGCGGGTTAGCGTTTGGCGGCGGCATGCTGGATTTCGGCATAACGATTCCTAACGCCAGCGTTTCCAGGGCGTTTATCCGCGCAACCGATGCTCTGGACGTAAGCGGCAGCGGCAGTGTGAAGGTCAACAGGTCCGGCTTTGACAACGGTACGGCGCCGACGGTTAATGCTACGCTGGGGCTATTGGATCAGCAAAACGAGGCGCTGGTGCAGCTGGTTTCCTCTGCTACCGTGAACGGCAATGCGGGCGCGATTCGCCTGATTGATGAAAACGGCGCCGCCATCAGCAACGGCAGCGTTGTGGCCATTGGTCAGAACGGTACGCACGCGGCTGACGCCACCTACGACTACCGCTTGGTAACGGACGGTTCAGGCGGTAAGGGGCTATACGTCGGCTACGGCCTGACGCAGGTAAACCTGCTGACGTCGGGTTTGACTCGGCTGACGATCGACGCTTCCCACAGCGCAGAAAAAACGCTGTCCGCCAAGGTTACCGGCACGGGCGATTTGGGCATTAAGGCAGGAAACGGCGCGAACGCGCTGACGATCGCCAATGAACACAATAACTATAGCGGGGAAACCGATCTGCAGACCGGTACGCTGATTTTAGGCAGCAACGGAGCGCTGGGTGAGACCTCAAAGCTAAGCCTGGCTAATGCAACAACCGTTAACGCCAGCGGCTATAGCCAAACCGTCGGTGAACTGAACGGCAGCGTGGGCTCCACGCTGGATTTAGGCGGCGGTTGGTTGACGATGCTTAACGGCGGTTCTTCTTCCGGCGCTCTGAGCGGCAGCGGGCAGATAACCGTCAGCGGCGGAACGCTGACCGTAAACAATGCCAATGCGGGCTTGAGCGCCACGACGACCGTTGACGCAGGCGCTATCGCGCTGTTGAAAGACGTCGCAGCGCTGGGAACCGGCGGCGTTGTGGCTAACGGCGCAGTGACGCTGAATAACGCCAGCGGCGCGTTCACTAACGCGCTTTCCGGCAGCGGAACGTTGGAAAGTCAAAACGGCAGCGGCGTGACGCTTATCGGCAACAACGCGGGCTTTAGCGGCGAAATGCGAATTGATGGCCTTTCCTCGCTAACGGTAAACGAAGGTAAAAACGTAGGAGCCGCCAGCGCTATTCAGAATGCAGGGCGCTTTATCGTGAATAACGCAGCCGATATGACGCTGCCTACGTTGGTTAACGGCGTTGGTTCGCTGGTAAAAAACGGCGCCGGTACGCTGACGCTCTCCGGCAGTAATACCTATAGCGGCGATACGCTGATTCAACAGGGCAACGTGGCCATTTCCCAAAGTGCGAACCTGGGGGATGGGTCCTCAACCAACCGCGTGGTGCTCGACGGCGGCCATTTACAAATCACCGCAAATACGACTTCAGGGCGCGACGTTACGCTAGCGAAAAGCGGTAGCGTAATTGTTGATAGCGGCGTAACCGCAACGCTGAACGGCTGGAATGACGGAGGCAATGCGGCGCTCGCCATCACCAAAGCGGGCGATGGAATTCTCATCTGGAACGGTGATAACAGCGCCAACGCGGCAGCGGTCAACGTGACCGGCGGCGTCTTGCAGGTCGAGGCGTTGGAGAATTTAGCCAGCGCGACCGGGGTAGTTAATTTATTGTCCGGCAGCGCGCTGTCGGTATTAAAAACCGGCGCGACGGCGGACAACCTGCATTTTACTCGCCAGCTTCAGGGCAGCGGCGAATTGCGCATCAATCTGGGCGACAGCGATAAGGCGTTTACCTTTGACGCCAGCGCCGGTGGCGGTGACTTTAGCGGTACGTTGACCATGAACGACGGGCACTTCATTCTGGATACTCAGGCCGACAGCGTGATGAGTAATGCAACGCTAGCTCTGAACGGCGGGGCCGGTAAGCTGGGCAGCATGAAGTTACAGGGTAACCATTTAATGGCAGGCCTAACGCTCAACGGCGGTCGTTTGGAAGTTGACTTCCGCGCGGCGGACCATCGTCCCGACGGCTTCCTGACGGTAGACCGATTGGATGCTTCCGGCGGCGGCTCCTTGGCCATTACCACACCGGCAAACCTGCCGAACCCGTTACCGGTGACCGGCGCGTCGCTGTTCGATCAGGACGACGGCGTCTATGACCAAATCGTCGCCGCTGCGTTGGTAAACGGCAGCGGCAGCCAGATCTCACTGGTTAAAGCGGACGGCTCGCCCGTTGGTTTGGACACCATCGTCGGCCTTATTCAAAGCGGCGTAACTGCAGGTAACGCGCACTATGGTTACTTCGGCGCAGTGAGAGACGATGGTCTGTATTTGGGCTATGGCCTAACACAGCTGGACGCTTTCGCTAACCAGTCCATCATTTTGGATAATACCAACGCCGTGGATAACGCCCTGGGCGCCAGGCTAACGGGAGACGGCGGATTTACCGTTAACGCAGCGGGAACCGTACGCATCGGCAACGCTGCCAGCGACTACAGGGGGACGACCCTCGTCAATCTGGGCAGCGTGGTTCTGATTACCGACAACGCCTTCGGCCAAACGTCCGAGTTGCTGATGCAGGCCAATGTCGGCGTCGACCTTAACGGCAATGCCCAGACGGTAGGCTCGCTCAATAGCCAAAGCGGCAGCCTGTTGAACCTCAACGGCGGCGAGCTGACGGTTAATCAGGGAGGAATGACAAACGGGCAGATGGTCGGTCAGGGAACTCTGAATTTGACCGGCGGGGTACTGAACGTAACGCAAAATAATGCCGGTCTTAACGCGCAGGTGAACGTTGACGCGGGCGCAACCGCTCGGCTGATTCAGGCTCAGGGCCTGGGGCTGAGCGCTATAAATCTTGAAGGGCTGCTGGACCTGGACGGCGCAGGCGGATCGCTAAACAATGCGCTGAGAGGCAGTGGGCACGTTGCGCTAAACAATGCAGCTAACGTAACCCTGACGGCGGATAACGCCGGTTTCAACGGCCTGTTCACGACCGATGTCGGTTCAACGCTAGCGGCGTCGGAGAAAAGGCAGCTGGGTTCAGCCTCCGTAAATAACGACGGTACGCTGATTTTGAACGCCGGTGGACACTGGGAGCTTGAGAACGACATTCAGGGAACCGGTACGTTGGTCAAACGCGGTTTTGGCACGGTGCAGATTGACGGTAGCAACGTCACAGTCGGCCAGACCAGAGTTGAAAACGGCCTGCTGCTGATCGGCAGCGAGCCAGGTTCGACGGCGAATCTGGTCAGCGACGTCTTTATCGATACGCAGGGCATTGTCGGCGGCTACGGCACGGTGACCGGCGAGGTAGAGAACAAAGGCAGCATCTCGGTTGGACGTGCGCAAAGCGGCAGCGAGTACGGTGGATTCACCATTGACGGCGATTACGTCGGCAGCGGTGGTAAAGTGGTGTTTTATACCCAACTCGCCGGGGACGGCTCTTCCACCGACCGGTTGACGATCGCGGGCGATACCCGCGGTCTCACCGACGTGGTCGTTCTTAACGCTAACGGGGCAGGGGAAAAGACGGAAAACGGCATTAGGCTTATCGAGGTCGGCGGTAACTCTGACGGCGTATTCAAGCTAAGCGGACGCGCCGTGGCCGGAGCCTATGAATACTTTCTGTATCAGGGCGGCGCAGCGACACCGGACGACGGCGACTGGTATCTTCGTTCAGAGATCTACTCACCGACGCCGGATCCCAGCGTATATCGCCCGGAGGGGGCTGGCTATATGGCCAACATGGCGGCTGCGGGTAAACTGTTTAGCCTGCGGCTGGAAGATCGTGAGGGCCGAGCGGAAAACTCCAGCATGTGGCTGCGCCAAGTCGGCTCCCGAACCAAGCACCGTGACACGTCAGGCCAGCTGCATACGGCGACCAACAGCTATGTGGTTCAGGGCGGCGGTGAGATTTGGGGTACGGATTTTGGCGATGCGGATCGCATAGGGCTGGGCGTTATGCTGGCCTACGGTAAGGCAAACAGCAAGGTTCGCTCAACTCAAACGCATTATCACGCCAAGAGTTCGATTGACGGCTACAGTGCAGGGCTGTATGGCTCGTGGTATCAGGATGCCACCACGTTGAACGGCCTCTACGTCGACAGCTGGGCGCAGTACAGCTGGCTGGACGCCGAGGTTAACGGCGAAGGCATGGCAAAAGAGTCGTATAACATGAAAGGCTATTCCGCCTCTTTGGAAGCGGGCTATCGCATGTCGGTTTACCAGAGCGCTAACGGAGAAGTCTTCCTGACGCCGCAGGGGCAGGTCACCTGGAACGGCATTAGGCCTGACGATCATTGGGAATCTAACGGTAAAGCCTATGTTACTGGTTCAGGTAAAAATAACGTTCAGACCCGGCTGGGAATGAAGCTTTCTCGCGACGGCGTCAACGATGCGGATAAGGGAGCTGATAAACTGTTTACCGCTTATGCCGAAGCTAACTGGCTGTATAACAGCGAACAGGCGGGCGCGGTGATGGACGGCGTGAAAATAAAGCAGGCCGGAAGTCGAAACGTCGGCGAGCTGAAGCTGGGCGCGGAAGGCAAGCTCAACGGCGGCCTGAACCTGTGGAGCAACGTCAGCCAACAGCTCGGCGACAAAGGCTATAGCGATACGTCGGTTACGCTGGGGATCAAGTACAGTTTCTAAGCGACGGCGTTTACGTTAGACTACGCGAATACGGGCCGGTGGTACAAACTACCGGCCCGATTTTATCGTCTAAATACTATAAGAGATATTGTCATCAATGACGGAAGAAGCAAACGCGCAGCACAGCGTTCCCGGCAGGACGCAAATTACAGAACTGCTGGCGGAGTACCACACCGTTAAGGGTTCGCTGCGTAAAATTATTATCGTATTTTTCTTAAGCGTCGCCATTGACGCCTACCTGATACTGGTCAACAGCGTGCTGGATATTCCCATGCTGGTTTTTACCCTCATTATGGGCGGCTACGTTCTGCTGCTTAATCACAGAAAAAAGGCGTTCGAAAGGCGCTTGGACTCCGTCTGCCTTCGCCTGTTTGAGCGCTGCTTTAATACGTCGGGAGCGATGCTGAACGACTATCTGCGTGAAGAAGAGGGCGCGGAGTAAAGCGCCGCGCCGCGTTTTTACGTCTGGCTAAAAGTCGCGCGATTCGCGCTCTATGAGTTCCGCCAGCTCGCCGTTTTGCAACCAGCGCTCAATCAAGGCGCTGACGCGAGCAAAAAGCTCCGGCTTGGCGCGAGGAACGCAAACCGCCTGGCGAATGGTGGTGAAGCTGTCCGGCAGGACGACAAAGTCCGGGTTGAGCTTGGCGGCGCGAACGAGAGGTTGCCTGATGCCCGCCGCCATGTCGCCTTCACCCGCCAGGAAGCGGTCGATGGCCTCCTGTGAGGAAACGCAGCGGTTTAGCGTGGCGTTTTTTAAATAGCGGGTTAGGAAAAGATCGTAGGCAGCGCCCTTGCCAACGTTAATCACCACGTCGGATTTGTCCATTTCTTCAACGCTTTTCCAGCCCGCGCTGCGAAGAACCAGGCAGGTGCCCTCAATCGTGATATAGGGCGTTGTAAACGCCAGCTGTTCTTCTCGCTTGGGGTCAACGGCTAAAAATGCGATATCCCACAGGTTAGCGGCACTGTCGTCGACCACGCTGCCGGCGGTGGGATAGGGGTGAAATCGCGGCGTGAGCCCAAGCTCGTTGGCAATTTTTCTGGCCAGAGAAACGCTGATCCCACCCGGCTCTTTTTGTCCGTCTTCCTGATAGGCCAGCACCGGATTACCCAGATTTATCGCAAAGCCCAGCCCGCTGGCTTGGGCAAGCTCATTACTTATTCCCGACATATATTTTCCCTGAAATCAATTTGTTGAAAGCGTTCAGATTACCACTGAACGTGGAGTAGGAAAGTTGTCACAGGTCACAGTAACGGAGGTTAACGGTGCTGTCCGCATAGCGCAGGCCTGACGCCATTTTTGAAGATCGGACGCATAAATTATCGGGCCGGTGTGGCCCGGCGTAATTTGCCTATAGCGGCTTGGCCGTAATAATGCGGCCCGCGCTGACGAAGCCGCCGCCGCCGAGGTGGTGGAGCGTAAACAGCGTAGGATCGGCGGAGTCAAACAGCCAGCGACCGCGGTTGAAAATGCGTTCATCGGCCGATGCGGAAATCACTTCGCCAAACAGCGTGTCGTACTTTTGCTGAGCGCCGACCTCCGGCAGAAGGCGACACTCCAACCAAGCGGAACAGCCTTCTTCAAGCAGCGGCACGCTTAGCGTTTGCGAATCCCGATATGGAATAGAAAAACGGCTGAATTTGTCTTCCTCGCGCCCCGATACGCTGCCGACCGCATAGGTAAGATCCGCGCTGGCTGCGGTTGGAATGCAGATGCCGAAAGCGCCGCTGGCTTCGATAAGCTCCCGCGTCCAGGCGCTCTTATCAATAACGATGGCCACTCGGGGCGGTGCGAATTCTACCGGCGTCGACCAGGCGGCCGCCATCACGTTTCTCTTTTGCGATAGGGGATCTCGGCTAGTGATAAGCACCGTTGGGCCGTGGTTTAGCAAACGGCTGGCGTGCTTTAAGTCAACGGGACGAAAGTGGGACATGGCTTTTCCTTATCGATGGCGCTAAAGCGGTAGAAACTAAAAAAGCGGATCGCTTCATCATATCCACAGGTCGTGAAAATAACCAGCGCACTCAATTGGCTGTATCGTTCTCTTATACTGCTGCGCTACACTACGGCGATAGCGGATCTCAAAATAAAAGGAATTATTGTTGAAATTCATTACCCGATTTTTTTCCCGCAGAGAGTCTCCCGATAGCGCTGAAGAACGGTTCCTGTTGGCTAAACGCCTTGAGGCTCAGCAAGATTTTGTTCAGGCTTTTTTCTGGTATGAAAAAGCCGCGTCGCAAGGGCACACCAACGCGCAAAATAACCTGGGGCTGCTTTATGAACGGGGTAAGGGCGTCGCGCCCGATAGCCAAAGGGCGATGTCGCTTTATCGCCGCGCGGCGGAGCTTGGCAACGCAAAGGCACAGCACAACCTTGGCCGGATGTATCATACGGGAGAGGCGGTCGAGCGGGACTATCCGCAGGCGCTCTTCTGGTACCTTGAGGCGGTTGAAAACGACGGCGTCGCCCATTCGCTGTTCGCCCTAGGATCGCTATATTACGCCGAAGACTTTCCCCAAAGAGATTTGGCCAAAGCCGTGGAATACTGGCGTCAGTCGGCGTTAAAGAACCTGAGTGAAGGACAGTTCCGGCTGGGGTATGAGTATCATCAGGGCGGCGGCGTCGAAATTGACCTGTGTCAGGCCGTCTACTGGTATCAGTTGGCCGCCGAGCAAGACCATCCCTCCGCCTTATTCAACCTGGCCCATATGTATTACTCTGGTGAAGCCGGTAGAGAAGATCCCGAACGAGGGCTTTCCTACCTTCGGCGCTCTGCCGAGCTGGGCTGTCTTTTAGCCCAGCTTGACCTGAGCGACAGGTATATGCACGGAGATGGCGCAGGAAAGGATCTCGCAGAAGCCCTTCGCTGGTGTGAAACGGCGGCGGAACAGGGCAGCCCAGAGGCTCAATACAATCTCGTCATATTTTATTTAAAAAGCGGTGATGCGGCGCAGCGCAAAAGGGCATTCGATATTCTTCACACGCTCGCGGCTCAAAGCGTCGCCAATGCCCAGTTTTTGCTTGGCGCTCTCTATCAGGAAGGCGAGCTGATTAATCCGGAACCTGAGCTTGCCATTTACTGGTATACCAAAGCGGCTGAACTTGGGCACAGAGGCGCTCAGCAAAGCCTGATCGCCGCGCAAAATATGGATATCCGCCTTGACCGCTATGCGCCAGACATAACCATGCGGCCCGAAAGCTTACCCTACGGTCAGACATTTATTTCACCCGACGGGAAATACGTTAATTAATATTCTTGCACTGACAAATATCGAAGGAACGGTAAGCCTGACGCTAGACGTCGTGGGCTATCAGTTCCCCGCCGACGAAGAAGACAACTGGTGTTTATTAAAAGTAGGCGTCGTACAGGGGCGCGATCGGTTTGATAAAGTCGATCCTTCGCTAGAAACGGGGGATCTGATTCGCCTCTATAATTGGTTTCTTGCACTGTCGGAAAGAAAGCTGCCGTCTTCTGCGCGATTGAACTTTGTTGAACCCTGTTTGGAATTGGAATATGTGTCCTACAAAGGTGACAATGTCACCATAGCCGTTGAGCTTGGGTGCGAAATTAAGCCTCCTTTTACCCTAAAGCGCGCTTACACCCGCTATTATGGATCATCTGGAGATAAGCGCTGGAAGCTGTTTTTTAATCTAAACGCAAAGGCTTTTTCAGCCATTTTGACCGAGTTAGAGGCGGCAATGGAGAAATATCCAACTCGCAAACATAGGTAGCTATTCTCAAGTCATTTGTTGTATGGGCCGAGGCGTACGGCCATCAATAAACCTACTGCCAAAAACTGTCACAACCGCGCGTTAAGCTCTCATAAACCGTTTACATAAACACGTTATGGGAGGCTTTATGGATTTTCACGGTAAAGTGGCGATCGTCACCGGAAGCACTAATGGCATTGGCGAGGCGGTGGCCGATTGCTTATATCAGCGAGGGGCCAGCGTCGTTATTGCATCAAGATCTAAACGTCTTGTTGAGAACAAAGCGAAATCCCTGTCTCCGGATGGCGAGAGAGTTCTGGGCATTCAGTGTGACGTGTCCGATCCGGCGCAGGTTGAACGACTAATTAACGATACGGTTAGCTATTTTGGCAGGCTCGATCTTGCGGTTAATAGTGCGGGCACGACGGGCGACCACGACAAAAGCCTGCCGGAGCAGACGATAGAAAATTGGGAAAGAGTGATAGCCACAACGCTGAGCGGCGTTTTTTACTGCATGAAATATGAGATACCGGAAATGCTGAAATCCGAAGGGGGCGTGATAGTTAACCTATCTGCAGTAAATGGATTTGTCGGTATTGCTGGATTGGCACCCTATACGGTAGCAAAACACGGCGTCATTGGCTTAACCCAAACCGCTGCGCTGGAATTCGCTGATAAAGGCATTCGAGTTAATGCCGTTGCTCCCGGCTATGTCGGCACGCCCAGAGTCAATGCGCTGCCGGAAAACGTTTTAAAAAGCTTTGCCGACAGCCACCCGATGAAAAGGTTGGCAAAAATGGAGGAGGTTGCCGAATTTATCATGTTCCTTCTGTCTGATAAGTCGGGATTCTGTACCGGGGGCATCTATCCCATTGACGGCGGATATCTGTCACAATAGCGGCTTTGGCAAGCATGAAGAAAGAGGAACGGAAGATAATGGAAAAGCAGCTAACGGAACTAAGCAAGTTTTTAAGCTTTGTGCTGCGCCATAAGCCTGAGGCTATTGGTATGACGCTGGATTCGGAAGGCTGGGCGGATGTTGATACGCTCATTGAGCGCGCAAAGACATCCGGAAAAACCTTAACGCCATCCCTTATTGCGACGGTTGTAGAAACTAACGCTAAAAAGCGGTTTAGCCTTTCCGACGACGGCAAGCGCATCCGCGCCGCTCAGGGGCATTCAACGGAGCAGGTGTCTATTGCCTATGAAGAAAAGACGCCGCCTGAATTTCTGTTCCACGGTACCGCCAGCCGCTTTCTCGACTCGATAAAGGAACAGGGGCTTGTTCCTGGTTCGAGGCACTATGTGCACCTTTCCGACTGCAAAGAAACCGCCGTAGCGGTAGGGCGCCGACACGGTTCGCCAGTCGTGCTGACGGTCAGAGCCGGAGAAATGCATAAGCAAGGGCTGAAGTTTTATCAAGCCGACAATGGCGTGTGGCTGACGCCGTTTGTTGCAGTGGCGTTTTTGGAACCATAGGGAAGAAAATTGGAAACCGTACAAATCGTCTATCCTAATGACATGTTTCATCCTGATGAAGCGGATGAAACGTTTGTCCATGAATATCAATGCGCTAAACAAAACGGCATCCATTGCCTGTTACTCGATTCTGAGGCAGCAGCTCTGGGCAAATATCGTTTTTCTTCATCATTTCATGTAGGCGTTCCGGTTATTTGGCGCGGCTGGATGATGAAAGAAAATGAGTATCGAAGTTTCTCCCTTGCAGTAGAAAGACAGGGAGGAGATATGATGACATCCATCGAAAACTATCTTCGGTGCCACCATCTGCCTGGGTGGTACGAAGATTGTCGAGATTTCACGCCAGAAACAGTCATCGTTGGCAAAGATTCAGACATTGATGCTTTGACGTCGTCGCTCCGATGGCCAGCCTATTTTGTTAAAGATTATGTTAAATCATTAACGACAACTCGAGGTTCTATTGCGCGTAACGTAGATGAAATTCACGACATTACAGCGCAGCTAAAGCAGTATCGAGGAGAAATTGAAGGGGGGATCTGTCTACGTCGCGTTGAGAAATTGGATGCCCAGACTGAAAGGCGCTATTTTTCATTTCAAGGGAATGTTCATGCAGCGGATAACTGTATTCCAGAACCGGTCACCGAAATTGCCCGTCAAATAGACAGTCCATTTTTCTCTATTGATATGGTTGCCAACGATAGCGGAGAGCTAAGGCTGGTTGAGATAGGTGACGGACAGGTATCCGACATTAAAGAATGGCCAGTAAATCTCTTCGTTCAGATGCTATGTGGTAAATGTCTGAGCCATACGTAAGGGCGGCTTTTGGTTATGTATTATTAAATGAGTTCTTAAAGCGAATGGATGGGTAATAGATGAATTTGACTAAAACAACGATAGCCCTAAGCCTACTACTCGCTTCAGCGGCCTATGCCGCTGGGGAAAGCAAAGGGGGTTCTTTGGCGTTTTTAACCAGCCTGATAAAGGGCGGCACGCAGGCCGTCGCGGCAAAGACCATGAGCAACGCAGCGGGTGTGATGGAGTATTGCGTAAAAAGAAAGCTGGTTGAGGCGACCGATCCTGAAAACCTCAAAAATAAGCTGAAGGATAAGCTTGGCCTAAGCGATCCTAAAGCCAGCAAGCAGAAGGAATACCAGGAGTATATGGACGGTCTTAAAGGCGTTATCACGCTTCACAATAATAAGACGCTCGACCTCAACAGCTTAGGCAATTCGGCGCTGGCAGAGAAGGTGAAATCCAAGGCCTGCGACGTCGCTTTGTCGCAGGGAATAAACTACATTTCCAAGTAATCGATGGCTAAAGCCGGTGAGAATAGCGCCCTCAAACCTGAGGGCATTATTTTTATCGGCCGACCCGCGCCTGTAACGCTGCCGGGTATCTTTCTCCCGTTATTTGCACGGCGTCAAGAGCCTGAGCGATGCTTGCCAAATCTTGACGTTCAAGCACAACGTTCGCGGCGCCCAGGTTCTCCGTAAGGCGATGCGGCTTGGTCGTACCGGGAATAGGGACAATCCACGGCTTTTGAGCTAACAGCCACGCCAGCGCGATTTGTGCGGGCGTAGCTCTTTTTTCAGCCGCGATGTCGTTTAGCAGAGCGACCAGCTTCTGGTTTTCCTCAAGCGCCTGAGGAGAAAATCGCGGTACCTGACTACGAAAATCGTCTTGACCAAAGGTAGCTTCAGCGCTGATTGTCCCCGTCAAAAATCCCTTACCCAGCGGGCTGAAGGGTACAAAGCCGATGCCTAATTCCTCCAGTACGGGAAGGATTTCCCGCTCAGGCTCCCGCCACCACATGGAGTATTCGCTTTGCAGCGCGGTAATGGGCTGAACGGCATGGGCACGGCGAATGGTTTGAACACCGGCTTCGGAAAGGCCGAAGTGTTTCACCTTACCTTCCTCAATGAGTTTTTTTACCGTACCGGCGACGTCCTCTATCGGTACGGCTGGATCGACGCGGTGCTGATAGAGCAGGTCAATGACGTCGGTTTTTAACCGACGCAGAGAACCTTCAACCGCTTTACGAATGTGCTCTGGCCGACTGTTGAGAATTTGCTGCTTATTATCATCGCCAAAAGTAAAACCGAACTTGGTGGCGATAACTACGCGGTTTCGAAGGGGCTTTAACGCCTCGCCTACGATCTCTTCGTTAAGGTAAGGGCCATACACTTCCGCCGTATCAAAAAAGGTCACGCCTTGTTCAACGGCGGAGCGAATAAGTTCGATAGCCCGTTTTGTATCGATTGCAGGGCCATAACCGTGGCTTAGCCCCATGCATCCAAACCCTAAAGATGAGACTTCCAGACTTTTACCAAGAATGCGCTTTTGCATAAGCTAATACCTCCAAACGAGTTTGAACAGAAACAGGGGAAGTCAGAGTGTAGCGCCGGCCTAGTAACAAGATTAGATAGGATAATCCACATAAAGATATGAATTTAATTCATGAGCAATAGAGACAGGTAAGGTGCGGTTAATTCGTTGCTTTTTAATATAAATGATTAACTAATGAGTTAATTTCATAGCTCCTTTCGTATTTCAATAAGTAATGCGCCTGCGATAACTGCGCTATCTTGTTTATGTGAATCGATATATCTCACTTTTATGAAGATAAGAGTAGAAAAAGGCCTATAAATACAGTTCGAGGAAACACAATGACATTAATATCAACAATGGCCATCGGGGCCTCATCCTGCACGGAAATCGACAAAGTAAAAATAGCGCGCAGCGGATCTCAGGCGTCGGTATCCGGGCCGGACTCATGGTTTAGCGGAAACGTCAGGATTGACGCGCCTTTTCAAGCGACGGAGCCTGCACGCGTTGGCGGCGCGACGGTAACGTTTGAACCCCAAGCGCGCACCGCATGGCACACTCATCCGCTTGGACAAACGCTTATCGTTACGCAGGGAAGAGGATGGATACAGGAATGGGGTAAGGCTGTCCGCGAAATAAACGCCGGAGACATCATTTGGATCCCTGAAGGCGTTAAGCACTGGCACGGCGCAACCGCCGAAACGGGCATGACGCATATAGCCATTGCGGAATCCCTTAACGGGAGCGCAGTGGAGTGGCTTGAGAAGGTCGATGACAAACAGTATAAGGGCGAATGCTAACGCATATCCCGCTGAAGGGCTCGTTGCGCCAGGCTGCGGCGAGTCCGTTTTATGGCTCTGAACCGCCGTAGCGTATAGCCTCAATAAAAAGTGAAAAGGCGGTCGTATGCTGCCTTCTGCTGGGATAATACAGGTAGTAGCCAGGAAACGGCTCACACCATTCGTCAAGAACGCGTATCAGCTGACCGTCTTCCAGCTCCCGCGCTACAACGTCCTCAGGGATGTAAACTAAACCCAGACCCGCTTTTGCCGCCTCAACTCGGTGAGCCAGCGGATTTATCGTAAGCTGGCCTTCAACGCGTACTTTCAGGGCTTTTCCCTGCTGAGAAAATTCCCATGGGAGCAGGCCGCCGGAAGTAGGAAGGCGCATGTTAATGCAGCGATGCGTTTGCAAATCGGCCGGAACGCGCGGGGCAGAATAGCGCTTGAGATATTCGGGAGATGCCACAATCGCCATTCTCATCGGCGGGCTTACCGGTATGGCTACCATGTCCTTTGCAACGGCTTCGCCTAATCGGATCCCAGCGTCAAAGCGCTGTGTAACGATATCCATCAAGGCGTTATCTACAGTAACTTCTACGTTGATGTCCGGCCATTTGGCTAAAAAATCCTTTAAAATCGGCCATAGAACGCGGTCTACAGCGTGCTCTCCAGCGGTAATTCGAATATTACCGGCGGGAACGTCGCGCATATCCTTGAGCATGTTCAGCTCGGTTTCAATATCCTGAAAATGAGGACCGATACGATCAATAAGGCTTTCACCAGCTTCGGTAGGAGACACGCTGCGCGTTGTGCGCGTAAGCAGGCGAATGCCCATACGTTCTTCAAGGCCTCGCATGGAATGGCTTAACGCCGACTGAGACAGGCCCAGTTTCGCCGCCGCCCGCGTAAAACTCTTTTCCTGCGCGACGACGAGAAACGCAATGAGATCGTTGAAATTTTCTTTTAGCACAGAGCGTCACTCCCTTAAAACAAGCCGAGGAATATAAGTATATAGGGTTAACTATGAACTTAACTCATAAATGGAAATTATTTTTATTCGTAGCGGTTAAAGTGAATTAAAAGGTTGAATAAATAACGACCATTGAAAAAAACACCTCCAAATGGTTATAAAAAAACGGTGGTTTTATTAAAAATTTTCCGCATGTTTCACATTCAATTTTCTTTTTCATGAAGCAATTATCACAAAATAAAAATATGGACTAAATATAAAGCTGGTGAATTAAAAAAGTGTTATCAGCTAAATACTAAACCAATATACCACGTTGATGTTGATTTTTAACTACAAATCAGAGTTAATTTCTTAAATTTAAACAACAACCAAACCATTAATCCATTTCATGTGGTTTGCACAATATATTCGATCGTGTTTAAATGCGTGGTGTAGGGATGAATGTCATCAGGAAGGATGCTTATGAACTCGCTTATATACACGCCCTTTATTTTCCTCGAAAAAATAACGTCTTCACTGCTGATAAGCGCGCCTGCTATCAGGTCTTTTCGGATCTTTATGCTCATTTCTTTGTATGGGCAACTGTCGTTTTTTTAGTTTAGACCACCAAGTAGAAACACGCTTTATAATTAAAATGGAGAATAATAATATAATGAAAAAACAATGGAAAAAAGTAATGCCGGTGGTGTTAGGTGGCTCATTCTTTTGTAGTCCATTCATAGAAGCGGCAGAATTAACGAACCAGAACTATACGAGCAGTATTAGCTCTATTACTAGTGGAAATCATACCGTTAGCAACGGCGATGTTACTTTAAACGCCTCAGGATATACCGGGAGCTCGGCCAACCAAAGGGCTATCATCAATACGATGAATGGCGCAGTAAACATTAATATCAATGAAGGCAAGACGTTAACGATAAGAGGCTTCAATAATAATACGTCGAACCAAAGCTCTACGCTGTATGCCTATAAAAACGGTACGCGAAGCGGGATCATGACCTTTACCGGCGGCAACGTCGTAGTAAGCAATGAAGTGACCAACAGCTATTCAAACGTTTATGGCCTGTTTGCTGGAGCTGGCGGCAAGTTTGATTTTAAAAGCGATGGGGATAATAAAATTAACCTTACCGTGTTGATGCCGCAGGCTGGTCTGGTTAACACCCACCGCTGGGGGATAGGCCTTTATAAAGGAGAGCTGGCGTTCGACGGCGGGGACTTCGTTATCCGCGTTGACGGCGATCCGGGCGCTAATTCTATCGATCGGCGAGTCGGTATCGTCGTAGCGGCAGGGAGTAGCGTCGACGTTAACGCCGATCGGATTTATATCGATGCCAACGAGCTGGCGCTTCATTTCGCCGGAACGACCGGTTCCGGCAATCCCACGGCCTATAACGTCGTGAATACCGCAAAATTTGAGGCTGACTCTATCATTTTCAAAGGTAGCCAGGGCATTTTAGCCGGGCTTTCAAGCGACTACTTCGGAACTCGGAACGTTATCGAGTTTACCGGCAAGACGTCAATTGAAGCCATCGTGCGGGGCGATGAGAATAACCTTTTTGGCGAAGTCGGCGGTGGTCGAGCGCTAGACCTTATGGCGACAGATATCACGTTTAACAGTAATGACACCGTTGTCCTGATTGGTGAAAACTTAACGCCTTTGGGGACACGCCCCGGCTACCAGCATGAATATGCCGGATGGATAGACCCCTATTGGTTGAGAACCGTCTCACTGACGGACGAAACCGTTTTAGAGGCTAACGCAGACGTTGCTATAAGCAGCAACGGCGGTTACTACAATACCGGCCTATACGTGTGGGAAAGCCAGGCGCATCTGAACGGAAAAACCAATATCGTTATGAAAAATGGCGTAGACACAACCAGGGCAGTCTATGTCTATGACGGCGGCATTGGCACGAGTAAAGCGGTATTTAGCGATGATTTAGCTATTTCATTAGCGGATACCGAAGCTCGCTATATTGCTGGAATAGAGGCGGCGGCAGGCGGTAAAGTCGACGTAAGAAAGGGACTTATTCTGAATGACAATAGCGACGTCTATTGGTCGCTCTATTCCCGAGGGGCAAACAGTCAGATTGACGTTAACTCATTGGGCGCTGGCGTTGTACAGGTTGTTGGGGATATCGGCGCCATTAACGGCGGTACCATCAACATGACGATGGACAATGCCAACTCCTATTTAACGGCGGCCAGCTATACCTCTACCTCAAGTTCAACCAGCAGGGGCACGGTCAATATGGATATCTCCGATCGCGCCGTTTGGAACATGACGGGGAATTCCTGGGTCACAAGCCTGACGCTGGATCGGGGCCACGTCAACTTTATGGCTCCGAACGACAGCGGAGCGTTTAAAACGCTGACCGTTCACGGTGATTACGTCGGCAGCGGGCTCTTAACCATGAACACGGCATTGGGAGGCGATGACTCCGCCACCGATAAGCTGATTGTAGAGGGAAGTACGACAACCGGCACGACGGGGCTGATTGTCAACAACTACAACGGTACCGGAGCGAAAACGACGAACGGCATCGAAATTATTACCGTTGCCGGTGCGTCAGACGGCATATTTGAATTGAGAAATCGAGTCGTTGCCGGTGCGTATGAATACAGCGTGGCGAAATCGGGCAATAACTGGTATCTGGTCAATACGCTCACTCCTGAGCCAACGCCTGAACCAGAGCCTGGCCCCGATCCGGATCCCGCGCCTGAAGAAAATGAAGACGGCACCAAGGTTATCCGCCCTGAAACCGGCGCCTATATCGCTAACCTGGCCGCGGCAAATACCCTGTTTACGACGCGGCTACACGATCGTTTAGGCGAGACGCAGTATACTGACTACCTGACGGGTGAAGCTAAGGTCACCAGCATGTGGCTGCGTCAGGAAGGTGGCCACAATCGCAGCAGAACGCAGTCCGGTCAAACGAAAACCCAGGCCAATCGCTACGTCGTGCAAATCGGCGGTGACGTTGCCCAATGGAGCAGCAACGGGCTTGACCGTTTCCATCTGGGCGCTATGGCCGGTTATGGCCACGTTCAGGGCAACACCCATGCGAAATACACTGACTACCGCGCCAAAAACAAGGTGGACGGCTATGCGCTGGGCCTGTACGGTACCTGGTACGCCAATCAGGCAGACAAATCCGGGCTGTACGTCGACAGCTGGGTGCAGTACGCCTGGTTTGACAATACCGTTCAGGGCGACGGCCTCGCTCAGGAAAGCTATGACTCTCAGGGTTGGCTGGCCTCGGTTGAAACGGGCTACAGCTTTAAAATGGGAGAAAATGAGCGCGCCAGCTACTGGCTGCAGCCTAAAGCCCAGCTAACCTGGATGGGCGTTCACGCCGATACGCATCGCGAAGTTAACGGCACGAAGGTGACCGGCACCGGCGATAACCTGTCTACACGCTTAGGTTTGCGCGCCTATGCGCAAGGCCACAGTGAAATAGACGATCGCACCGGCCGAGTATTCCAGCCGTTTGTAGAAGCCAACTGGATATACAACAGCAAAAACTTCGGCGTGACGATGAACGATGCTTCCGACTATCAGGCCGGCACTCGCAATATCGGCGAAGTGAAAGTCGGCGTTGAAGGCCACTTAAACAAGAACCTAAACATGTGGGGCAGCGTGGCTCAGCAGTTGGGTGGAGAAGGCTACAGCGACACTCTGGCCATTGTAGGGGTTAAGTACAGCTTCTGATTATCACCGATCGGGTTACCCCAGACGTTTTGGGGTAACCTGAAAAGCACATTTCATAGCGTTCTCCAATCAAGAACGCTACCTTATCAAAGCTTCAATTTTCATCTCTACGCCTGCGTGGCAACGTTAGCGGATTAAAGCACAGCAGCAATAATCGCGGTAACGGAAGGCCTTATGACATCATCTCCAACGTTGGAACGCTCTGCGCTGGTCATTAACGACCGGCAATATCATTTTATCGACTTAACGCAGTTCCTCCCGCTTGAGCGGCTTCAGAAAATACCGTTCAGTCTTCGTATCTTGCTGGAAAACGTCGCTCTGCGTTCTCCTGATATGCTGCCAAGGTTTCTGGAAATGCTTTCCGGCGATGCGCCTAACGGCGAGGTTGAGTTTTATCCCGATCGCCTAATGTTTCACGACACGACGTGCCTTCCCGCACTGGCGGACTTCGCCGCGATGCGCGATCTGACGACCGAGTTGGGTGGTGATGCCAGCACGATTAATCCCCGCATTCCGGCAGTGCTAACCATTGACCATTCGGTCATTGTGGAAAGCTATGCGTCCGCCTCCGCGCTGGAGGACAACATGCGGTTCGATTTTCGCCGCAACGCCGAACGATACCGCTTTATTCGCTGGGCGGAAAAGAGCCTGGACAACTTTCGGGTTATCCCTCCTGGAACCGGGATCATTCATCTGATGAATCTGGAAGCGGTAGCCGACGTCGTTACGGTGGACGCACATGAAAATATACCGCTTCTGCATTCAGACTGCATGGTGGCGACCGACAGCCACACGCCGATGATTAACGCATTGGGCGTGCTGGGATGGGGCGTTGGCGGGCTGGAAGGCCAGGCAGCACTGGTAGGTGAGCCCGTAACGTTGCGTTTCCCTGACGTGATAGGGATTTCCGTTTCTGGCCAGCTGTCGCCGAACGTCAGCGACAGCGATCTGGTTTTGCATATTACCCGTTTACTTCGAGAAACGGGCGTTGTGGGCAAGTTTGTGGAGTTTACCGGTCCGTCGCTGCACGCGATGCCCGTTGAGTCGCGCGCGACGATCGCCAACATGGCGCCGGAATATGGCGCAACGGTGGTGTTCTTTCCATTTGACGAACGCAGCGCAGAATACGTGAACACGACGGGGCGTAGCGAGGAGAAGCAGGCGCTGATCCGCGGCTATATGCAGGCGCAGCGCTTATGGCGCAGTGAAAAAACACCGCAGCCTGAATTCACCCAGCTTATTGAACTGGACTTGTCTGACATCGAGCCCTGCATGGCCGGGCCGTTTAATCCCCATCAGCAGGTGCCATTGAGCGGTGCCGCCAAAAGTTTTGATGACAGCCTGCCGCCAGAGGCCCGCAGCCTTAGTTGGCGCCATGCGGCATACCCAGAACCGATAAGGCAGGGGGCAGTTGCCATCGCCGCCATAACCAGCTGTACAACGACGGCGAATCCTTGGCTGATTGTTCAGGCGGCGCTGTTTGCCCGCAATGCGGCGCGATGTGGCCTCAAACCCAAGCCGTGGGTAAAAACCTCTTTTTCACCCGGTTCGCGTGCAGTAACGGACTATCTTGGCGCTTCGGGGCTGCTGGCCGAATTGGAAAAAGTTGGATTTAACGTAACCGGCTACGGCTGCATGACCTGCATTGGTAGCTCGGGCGCATTACAGCCAGCAATGGAAGAGATGGTGAGTCAGGGCCTTCAGGCCGTTTGCGTACTGTCAGGCAACCGAAATTTCCCGCGCAGAGTGAACCCTTCACTTGGCCATGGTTATCTGACTTCTCCCGCATTGGTCATTGCCTGGGCGCTTGCCGGGCATATGTCAATGGATATCACGAACGTCGCGCTGGGCTATGATGAACAACGACGCCCGGTCACAGTGTGCGACCTGATGCCGGAGCGTGAAGAAGTAGAACGATGGATTAGGCGGGCGATAAAGCGCGATGACTACGTTAAGCGCCGCGACGCCATTTGGCTGGGCACGCCGCACTGGCAGCAAATCGCCGCATCGGGCAGCGAGCGCTACCCGTGGGATGCAGAGTCGACCTATTTGCGCCGGCCTGGCTATCTTGAACGTTTACCTCGGGAGCCGTCCGAACCGCTGTCATTGTCCGGCGCTCGCCCATTTCTTTGGCTTGGCGACGATGTGACAACCGATCATATCTCGCCCGCCGGCGCTATCCCGGCGGCTAGCCCGGCCGGGCAATGGCTGTTGGCCCATCGTGAAGATCCTCAGGATCTCAACCTTTACTCTACGCGGCGAAGCAATCATGAAGTCATGGTGCGTGGGGCATTTACCAATAAGTCGCTGTCTAACCGGCTGCTGCCAGAAGCGCGGCGCGGGGCAGGAGGCTATGCCTGGGATGCTCAGCATCAACAAATACTACCAGCTTATGAAGCCGCGCAGAGCTGGCTGGCGCACGGCATACCATTGGTCATTTTTGCGGGAGAGCGCTACGGTGCGGGTTCAAGCCGCGACTGGGCCGCGAAAGCTCAAGCGTTGATGGGCGTAAAGGCCGTAGTCGCCCAAAGCTTTGAGCGTATCCACCGTACAAATCTCATAGGCATGGGCATTTTGCCGCTGCATATTACCGCCAGCGACGCTGCGCGCTTGCCGGATATGGACGGACGTGAAAATATTGACTTTCTGGGGCTGGAAAAGATACAACCAGGCAGCACATCATTAACGATGCGCATTAGCCGTGACGGCGGACTGCTTGGAGAATTCGCTCTGACGATCGTTCTGGACTCGCAGCAGGAGCTACGCTATCTGTATCATGGCGGCATTCTTCCATACGTTGTCCATCAAACCCTGAAGCGCCGATAACCGAAACGCCGAGCGAGAAACTATGCGATTTGACCTGGTCTCCTTATCCCTCTTTGTTGCCGTAGCACAGGAGCAAAATTTGACCCGCGCGGCGCGCCGAAAGCATACAGCGGTCTCGGCCGTCAGTAAGCGTATCGCAGAGCTGGAACAGCAGGTAGGTACGCCGCTGATGCTGCGTTTGCCTCGAGGAATTGAGTTAACGCCAGCCGGGCACTCATTGCTCTATCATGCGCGCAAAGTGTTCCAAAACCTTGAAAAGATGGAGGAGGAGCTGGGTGATTATGCCGCCGGCATTCGCGGTCATATCCATATCTATACGATCTCTGCCGTGCTGATGAGCAGCCTTCCTCATGCAATAAGCGAGTTTCTTACGCTCTACCCTCAAACCGACGTTGATATTGAGGAGCATACCGGCATTGGCGTCGTTCAAGGGCTGCTTCGGGGGGATGCTGACGTCGGCTTTTTCTCCAACTGGACGCCGGCTGCCGGCATTGAATTCTGGCCATGGCAGTATGACCGGCTGTCCGTTTTGGTCTGGTCGGGCCATCCGCTTGCTGAACGGGCGTCCCTGAAGCTGGAAGACTTTATTAACGAGAAGCTCATCGGCTCTCATCGCGAAAGCGCGGTGAGCCATATTCTAGACAGGCAGGCGCGTCGATTAGGAAAGTCGCTCAATATTGGGCTTCGCGTCAGCAGCTTTGTCTCAATGGCCGATCTGGTTGCCCAACGGCTTGGCATAGCCGTTTTGCCCATCAACGAAACGGCGCCTTTTGCCCTGCATGATGGCGTTCGCGTACTTCCCCTGACGGAGCCCTGGGCAAGGCGGGAATTGCTCGTTGGCGTAAGAAATTTCACCCAGTCATCTCCTTGCGTAAAAACGCTGATTGAGAGCCTTACGCCGTCCCAAACGCGTAAACACAATAAGGGAGAAGAGGAATGCGGCGAACCCCGGAAGCTCACAGACGAGTAGGCCAAATCAGGCGAAGCAAATGCAGGTAGGGCTTGCAGAGGTAATAGATATCCCCGTATCCAACAGCATACCGGTTGTGCTATCAACGTTGAAAACCTGAATATTGTCAGAGTCCTCATTGGCGCTATAAAACGTACGTCCATCCGGTGAGAGCGTGGTAAAACGCGGCGTTTTTCCTCCGCACGGAACCCAGCCGATCGGCGAAAGGCCCCCGTCATACTGACTAATCTCGAACACGGCGATGCTGTCATGCCCACGATTTGCCGCGTAGAGAAAGCGGCCTGACGGATGAACTTCGACTTCGCTTGCATCGTTACGCTGAGTATATCCCTCGGGTAAGGTGCTGAGCGTCTGTTTTAGTGACAGTGTTCCTTTTATAGCGTCAATATCGAATGCCGTCACCGTACCGCTTAGTTCACTAATTCCGTATAACCACCTGCCGTTAGGGTGAAAATCCGCATGGCGGGGCCAGCTTCCGGTCGGAAGTCGAACCTCATCAAGCAGGCATATCTGATTATGCTCCCAGCGGTACAACCGCATCATATCAATACCTTTTCCCGCCGGGCGCCCTTGAGCGGGAACGGCAAAAAGAGGGCCGTCGGGTGCGAAAACGACTTCATGCGGCCGAGACAGCGTCATAGCGGCATGAGTGTGCCCCGGGATTTTGGCATAGTGAACGGGAGGCAGAAGGCCCTCATCGCTTATCGGCAATGCGGCGACGTTGCCGCCTTCATGATTGGCGATAAGCAGCGTATTCATATCCGGAGTCAGCGAGGCGCTAACGGGATTGTTTTTACGGTTGGGATCCAGATCGGGATTTGGATGACGCGGCCCCGTCGTTTGATCATGTAGCCAGCCAAGCAGCCCGGTTGCCGGATCGCGCTTAAAAACGCCAACCCGATCGCCGTCGCCATGCAGCGCATATAAGCGGTTGCGTTTTATATCGATCGTTAGCCACGACGGGTTGTCCTGAATGGACGCAATGCACTGCAGGCGCTCCCATACTCCCGAATCCGTTATTCGAAAAACCTCGATGCCTTTTCCACGCGCCCCGCGCCAGGCGGACGTTCGGCAGCCTACGTAGGCATAAGTTGTCATTGTTGCTCCCGTTTTGGGACTTATTATCGTTTTTGTGGGGATGTAAAAGCAATATTCGATGAATGAATCTCAGCGGGTAGATGGCAAAGAATATAGCGATAGTCCACGCTTTATTCCCGTACCGATAATCTCTTTCAAGGTAATCACGTGCTGTATAATTATTCTAAATTGAATATTTAGCTCAATTAGCAACACAATTGATTTTAATTGAAATTTGATAAACAGAGCAAACCATTGTACATTAACAACATCTTTGTTGAATGATTTTATAATGTTTTTGAAACGGATGTCATCATGCCTATTTGCAAAAAAAACCTAATTTTCATTGGGTTAGTAACCGCTCCATTGGTCAGCAATTCAATTTATGCTGCGCCCCCCCATTATAACAATACCGGGGAAGTTAGCAGCGGCTTATGGGATTGGGAGAATCAAGGAAACGTTATTGGCGGTGGGGACGGGAACAGCGGCGAATTAGTTCTGCAAGGCTCAGCCAGCTACAATAATCCTTTTTTTGTTGGATACAACGGCGGCAATGGTTCTCTGACAATTAAAGACAATGCTGCATTCATTGGCGAGATTACCAGCTTCAACGTAGGGACAGCCACCAGTCAGATAACGCAATCTAATGAAACAAAAGGCGTTTTAAATCTTATCGGCGCCGGTATTGGCCACATTAACGCCAGCGTATTGAAAGTTGGCGATACCTCGGTATACGACAGATATACCCAACGAGATAAAAGCGTTACGGGGATATTAAATATTCTTGATGGCGCCAGCGTAAGCGTTGGTCCGGTTTCCGGTTCGCCGGGAACCTCTATGGGCGGTATTCTTTGGGCTGGAAGCGGAAATACTGCCAACACGGGCATAATTAACGTCAGTGGAAAAAATAGCCAGCTCTATATACGTAATGAAATTATAGAATCCAGCCCTTATGTTGAAGACTATATTGTCGATGGGAATGCCTATTTGGGTTACCTCGGCGATGCCACGGTTAACATATCTGACGGCGGTTCATTGATTACCGGTCGCATGATTGCGTCATTCGCCAGAAGCAGTGACGTTATTGATAATTTAACCAAAACGCCAACGGTTAATATCAACGTTACGGGTTCAGGGAGCAAATTAGGCATTCAAAGCCTATTAGCATTGGCTTCAAGCGATGCCGGCAGCGTTTATAGCATTGATTTTTTCGCACAAACTAAAGGGGTAGGAACCGCCGTTCTAACCGTCGCAGACGGTGCGGAAGTCTATTTCGAAGGCAAAGCGTATATGGATGCGGATGGTTTCGATGTACTGAAGTCAGGGTTATTTCTGGCGGGAGATACAGGGACATCCGCCACTGTAAACCTTAACGCAGGCGGTACGATTTCCATCTCTGACAGCATCCTGTCCCCGACTGAAGACGGGATTGTCGCCGGCGACGGCACATATGACTTTAATCTTAATGGCGGGACGCTTCGCGTTAATTCATGCGAATACTGCGACGATAAGCTGACTACCGCAGTTAATATGAACGTTCTCTCCGAATCGTTCCTGGAAGCTGATGCCGACAAGCAGATGATGCTTAACGGCAATTTGGTGGGCGAGGGCGGGCTGGTCAAAACCGGCGAAGGAAGCGTTATTTTCTCCGGTGAAAATAATTATACCGGCGGAACGCGCGTAGAGGCGGGAGAACTTCGAGCAAACTCCACCAACGCATTTGTTGATAATACGACTTATACGGTCAATGGCGGCCTGCTAAACCTTAACCACCACGACCTTATTATGTCATCACTCTCCGGCGCGGGCGGCGTAGTTGACGTTACGTCTGCGGATCTGACGATAAATCAGAATAATGACAGCTATTTTGCAGGGCAATTTGCTGGCGCAGGAACTATCGCTAAGTCAGGAACGGCTCAATTAGCCCTTAGCGGCGACAGCCGTGACTACAGCGGAATAACCACTGTTTATAGCGGCAACCTTGATTCAACCAACGCTTTAGGCGGGCAGATAATCGTTAAACCGGATGCGCTGCTTTCCGCCAAGGGCTATTTGGGGGAGACAACGGCAACCTCTGGCGGCAGCCTTTTGGTCGGAAGCCTGTATCACGCCAATCAGCCGAGCTTATCGACTCTGACCATTGATGGCCGCTTCAGCAATCAGGGCAATACCTATATAGGTAGAGTCAACAACAGCGACGGGGCGCTGGTAGGAAACCGGCTTGTGGTTAACGGCGACTATCAGGGCGGCGGTTCACTTCATTTTAATACCGTTGCCGGCGATGATAATTCCGTCACTGACCACATGACGATAATGGGTAATACCTCGGGAGAAACCAGCGTTTACGTCACTAACGTCGGCGGTATGGGGGATTACACAGAGAAAGGCATTGAGTTGATTAACGTCCGCGGCCAATCGGACGGGGCTTTCCGCCAAGCGGGGCGCATTACCGCCGGAGCGTATGAGTATTTCCTCAATAGAGGAAATGAAGAAAAGGGTACTGACAGTAACAATTGGTACCTGACTAACTATCGACCAAATCCAATTCCAACGCCTTCTGAACCCGATCCTGAACCAACGATCAGGCCTGAGGCCGGAGGCTATATTCACAATATCGCCTCGTCTAACATGCTTTTTGTTCATCGCTTACACGATCGCCTGGGTGAAACCTACTATACCGATGCGCTTACTGGCGAAGAAAAGGTCACCAGCATGTGGATGCGTAACGTTGGCGGACATACCCGTTCAAGAGACAGCAGCGGGCAGCTCAAAAGCCAGACTAATCGCTACATTCTGCACTTAGGCGGCGACGTTGCCCAGTGGAGCAACGACGGTCAGGACCGTTGGCATATCGGCGTTATGGGTGGCTATGCCAACAGCCGCAGCAATACGCGCTCATCGATAACGTATTATAGAGCCGATAGTTCCGTAGATGGTTACAGCCTTGGCGGCTATGGCACCTGGCAACAGAATGAAGGCGAAAACACGGGGGCCTATGTGGATACCTGGGCCTTGTATAGCTGGTTCGATAACCAGGTTCAAGGGCAGGGCCTGGCGACGGAATCCTATAAGTCTAAAGGTATTACGGCCTCTATTGAAACGGGTTATACCTTTAAAACCGGCGAATATAAAGACAGTAAAGATGAAACCAACGAGTGGTTTGTACAACCTCAGGCACAGCTAGTCTGGATGGGCATCAAGGCCGATTCGTTCACCGAGGCTAACGGCACGCGTATTCACAGCAAAGGCGCGGGGAATATTCAAACTCGTTTGGGCGTTCGCACTTTTGTTAAAGGGCATCATCAGTCTGATGAAGGCAAAGGACGCGAATTCGAGCCGTTTGTCGAAGCCAACTGGATACACAACACTAAAAAATTCAGTACGGAAATGGGAAATAAGCGAGTTACGCAGGCTGGCACAGATAACATCGCCGAACTTAAGCTGGGCGTTGAAGGCCAGATAAATCCTAATTTCAATCTGTGGGGGAACGTCGGCGTGCAGGTTGGCGACAGCGGATACAGCGATGCGGCGTTCATGCTGGGCATCAAATATAACTTTGGGCAATCTTCGAGGAAATGACGTAGTCAATTGTTCATAGCGTAATGAAAATTGCCGGGGTGTTTTGCGGCAACAAAGCGGCTTTCTTTGAAGGCCGCTTATTTCATTACTGCAGCACGAAAAAAGCTCGTGGATAAAACGGATGGCCTGAAGCAACAAACAAAAGGGTAATGGTGAATAAAATCTAAAGCTATCGGCATATAGCTTATTTAACATAATATACATTATGCGAACCAAGGTATCGGAATTTGCAATCTGGGATTCTGCTTGATGACTTATGCTGTTCAACGGCTCTGCGTGTGCCGGCTAAAGGCTGTCAAAAACCTTCAACGAACATCTGACAGCTGTAATGTCCGTTTTGGGTTAAGTGATGCCCGCCATGTATAATCACTACGAAGGCTCACGCTGCAGAGTTATTTACTTAACCGACTCAAAATCATTCAGGATTTTGCCGACCGGCATATGACCTCGCTATCAAGGAGTGTTATGGATCATATTCAACGGGAAACGCCTTGTCCGGGTCTGCGATTAAATTCAAGTCTACAAGTCTGGAAAGAAATGCATACCCTTTTACCATTCTCACCCGATCCCGTTGTGACTCATGGCGACGTCTCACTTGATAACCTTATTTTTGATAAAGGCATACTAATGGGTTGTATTGATGTTGGGCGAGTTGGACTTGCAGATCGGTATCAGGATCTTGCTATCCTCTGGAACTGTCTCGGGGAATTTTCACCTTTATTACAGAAACGGCTTTTTCAAAAATATGGCATTGATAATCCTGATATGAAGAAATTGCAGTTTCATTTGATGCTTGATGAGTTTTTCTAACCTGTAATCTCTCCAAATATCTTTGAGTATTAACACGTTATTTTTCCTGATATGTTCTATTGTTTATAGACTTATGAAATCATTTTTAGTGACACCGTCACCTTTATTGTCTGATATCATCTACAACTGGAGCGTCTCTTATGGCTAAAACGGCGAAACAGCTGCGTTACCTTCGCGCCCGGCCTGAAGACTATCCCGCCATTTTGGAGATAGCCGAGCCCTTTTACCCCGACGTCAACAATCACGACGGTCAGAAAGGCTTTCTCGACAGGCGTTTCAGCGCGCCGATGCTGGATGCGATCAATACGCGATTGGGGCTGTTAGTGGCAAAGGATGAAAATCACGTTGTTCTCGGCTTTTTGGGCCTTTCGCCCTTTTCTTTCGATTCCCCTTCGCCGGTCGTCGAGGCGATGGTCAAGGCGCTGCAACCCTGTTCGGCTCCGGCCCCCTTTATCTTTGGCCCCGTTTGCGTAGCGGAAAACGCCGGCGGCTTAGGGATTTTTAAAGGGCTTTATGCCGCCATGTGGCGTTTCCTGCCGGCATCGGAGTATCAAACCGGATTCGCTTTTATTAATGAAGGAAATCAGCGCTCTCTCAATGCCCATCTTATCAGATTGGGGGCAACGAAAGTCGGCTCGTTTCTGTTCGACGGTGAGCGCTATATCACCGTGAGCTACGCCAGATCGAAATAATAATAGGCTATTCCTGCCATAGATGGATACTATCAACGGCAATAGCTATTAGAATCAATACGATCTCTTTTTTATATACAATTAGACAGCATAACCAATACTATTTTGCTATAAGTAGTCATAACAATTAACTGATAAACTTCTTTTCATACCGCTTTTGGCGATTACCTTTTGAACAATAAAAACTTTTCTGAGGTTGGGAATGAATATACCACTAACGATTAACGTGCTCGTTTTCGTAGCACTTCTGGTACTGCTGGCGCAAACCCGCCGCACGCAGTGGAGCCTGGCCAAAAAAGTGCTGGTCGGCCTGATCGTCGGCGTTCTGTTTGGTTTAGGCCTTCAGTTCGTATACGGCGTCGACAGCCCGGTTTTAAAAGAGTCCATCTCATGGTTTAACATCGTCGGCAACGGCTATGTCCAACTGCTGCAGATGATCGTGATGCCGCTGGTGTTTGTTTCCATCCTCAGCGCCGTCGCCAAGCTGCATAACGCCTCTTCGCTCGGTAAAATCAGCTTCTTAACTATCGGCATTCTGCTGTTTACCACCATGATCGCGGCCTTTATCGGTATTATGATCACGCTGGCATTTGGCCTGACGGCGGAAGGCCTGGTGCAGGGCGCGCAGGAGACGGCTCGCCTGGGAGCGATTGAATCCAACTATATAGGGAAAGTGGCCAACCTGACCACGCCTCAGCTGATCCTCTCCTTTATACCCAAGAACCCGTTTGCCGATCTGACCGGCGCGAACCCAACGTCAATCATCAGCGTCGTTATCTTCGCCGCATTCCTGGGCGTCGCGTCTCTTCAACTGCTTAAGGATGACGAAGCTAAAGGACAGCGCGTGCTGACGGCTATCGATACGCTGCAGTCCTGGGTTATGAAGCTGGTTCGCCTGGTTATCAAACTGACCCCGTACGGCGTACTGGCGCTGATGACCAAGGTCGTAGCCTCTTCGAACGTACAGGACTTGATTAAGCTTGGTAGCTTCATCGTGGCCTCCTACATCGCGCTGGCGCTGATGTTTGTGGTTCACGGCATCCTGTTGAGCTTCACAGGCATTAACCCGCTGAAGTTTTTCCGCAAGGTGCTGCCGGTGCTGACCTTTGCCTTTACCAGCCGCTCAAGCGCGGCCAGTATTCCGATGAACGTAGAGGCGCAAACCCGCCGCCTCGGCGTCCCGGAGACAATTGCCAGCTTCTCGGCTTCGTTCGGGGCGACGATTGGGCAAAACGGCTGTGCCGGCATTTATCCCGCCATGCTGGCGGTGATGGTGGCGCCAACCGTCGGCATCAACCCGTTCGATCCAATGTGGATCCTGACGCTGGTCGCTATCGTTACCGTAAGCTCTGCGGGCGTCGCCGGCGTGGGCGGTGGCGCAACGTTCGCTGCGCTTATCGTACTGCCGACGATGGGGCTGCCGGTAACGCTGGTCGCACTGCTGATTTCCGTTGAGCCGCTTATTGATATGGGCCGCACGGCGCTTAACGTCAACGGCGCCATGACGGCGGGTACAATAACAAGCCAGATTTTAGGGCAGACGGATAAGGCAGTGCTTGACTCTGAGGACGACGGCGAATTAGCCCACCGCTAAGCGCTCTTCTGTTCATATGTAAAGAAATGCAGCCATCTCCGGGCTGCATTTTTTCATTTCATTACTCACTTCTTCACCAAAAAAACACACGACTTTGCTAGTCTTAAAACATATCGGCAAATCGTAAACCAAGGAGCCCTGTAATGAATAAACCGCTGATGATGGCCGTTGCCGCCCTGTTCTCTGTCGCTCCGCTGGCCGCGTTGGCCAACAACTGTGAAGAGATAAAGGCCGACATTTCACAAAAAATTATTAATAACGGCGTTCCGGAATCCAGCTTTACCTTGTCAACTCAGCCCGTTGGTCAGGACGTATCCGCAGACGCTAAAGTCGTTGGCACCTGCGGCGGTGGCCAACAGCAAATTATCTATAGCCGCGTAAGCGGTTCCGCTGCTGCAGACGCGGTGCAAACGCCTAAGGTTGAAGACACGGAACACCCGGACCTTCAGCCCCAAACCGAACCTAAAACCGAATCCCAAACCCAGCCTTGACGGTGTATGAGTATGGGTTCTTTATGTACTCAGAAGTTAGCTGCACCCTCACGTGTGACGTTGTCACTAAAATTGTGTAAAAAAAGTTAAATTGGCTATAGCCCTTGTTCTACAAGGGCTGTCGCTCTATTCCCTCCCCATTCCCATAAAATTTATCCCCCCCATAATTTGGAAATCCGCTTGGTATGATGTTATACCTTAAAACGTACGATAAGCCTTGGAAATGCTGTTTCCAGAGGACTTATTGATATTTTTTGCTAGATACATCCGCGTTTTTCCATGTTTAAACCAATTTCGCTAGCGCAGCGACCGTCTGAATCAGCGAATTGATTTTGTCCAAGAGCTCTGTCAGCTCACATCGTTTTCTCCTGGGGACTATATGCATAACAACTGGCATAAATCGGCGTTAATAAAACGCTTAATTTTGGGGGGGCTGCTGTTTATCGTCGTCATTGCTTTTATTGCCTATGGCATCGGCATCGACGCGCTTAAACAGCATAAAGAAGATCTGTTCTATTTAGGCCATCAACACCTTTATTTGGTCGCCTGTTCTATGCTTCTGGCGCTTGTCGTCGGATTGCCCAGCGGCGTGCTTTTAAGTCGACGCTTTGCAAGGCGCTGGGCTGAACCCGCCATGCAGATTTTCAACGTGGGCAACACGCTGCCGCCTCTTGCCGTGCTGGCATTGGCGATGGTCGTCGTAGGCATCGGCGATAAGCCCGCCATTTTTGCCCTGTTTTTGGCTTCTCTTTTACCTATCGTCCGCAATACCTATTCCGGATTGAAGGCAATTCCCCCTTCATTAATTGAGGCCGCCGACAGCATCGGCATGACGCCGCTACAAAGATTAATGAAAGTGGAATTGCCCAATGCGCTGCCGGTCATCATGACGGGAGTCCGCATTGCGGCCGCCATTAACGTAGGTACTGTACCGCTGACGTTCCTTATTGGCGCCAGCAGCTACGGCGAGCTGATCTTCCCCGGTATTTATCTGAACGACGCGACGCTTCTCTTTCTGGGCGCCACGGCAACGGCCGTTGTAGCCCTGCTGCTGGACACCGCCCTTGCCGCACTGAGCTATTTGCTTAGCCCACAGCTGGCCAGATAAACAACTTAACGGGATACCTATGTCTATATTCAAAAAGCGACTCATCAATAAACTACGAGCGCGTTGGCAGCGCGCCGCCTCGGTCGGCACACTGTGCGCCGGGCTGCTTTGCAGCGCCGCCGCTTGCGCGGAGCCTTTGGTACTTGCCAGTAAAAACTTTACCGAACAGCACATATTGTCAGCTATCACCGTTCAATATTTGGCGACTAAAGGAATTGAAGTAACGCCTAAAACCGATCTGGCATCAACCATCATTCGTTCGGCGATGTTGAACAAGCAGGTAGATATGGCTTGGGAGTACACCGGCACGTCGCTCATCGTCTATAACCAGATCAAAAAGCCGATGACGCCGGAAAAAACCTACCAGACGGTTAAAGAGCTGGACGGAAAAAAAGGCATCGTTTGGCTTGAACCGGCCAAAATGAACAACACCTACGCCTTCGCCATGCAAAAGACGCGAGCGGAGAAAGAGAATATTCATACGCTCTCTCAGCTGGTTGAACGCCTCAATCAAATGCAAAACGGCGACCAAAAGCGGCTTTGGATGATGGGTTTCGACCCCGAATTTGTAAACCGCTCTGACGGCCTGGCGCCAATGCAGCAAGCGTATGGCCTGAAGCTGGAGCGCCCGCAGATCCGCCAAATGGACTCAGGGCTGGTATATAACGCCATTCGCGACGGCTTTGTTGACGTCGGGCTGATTTATACCACCGATGGCCGCGTCAAGGGGTTCAATCTGCAGGTGCTGGAAGACGATAAGGGCTTCTTTCCAAGTTACGCCGTCACTCCTATCGTCAGGAGTGACATACTCGAGCGCACGCCGGGGCTTGCCGATGCGCTCAATACCCTGTCGCGCCTGTTGAACAACGACGTTATTTCAGCGTTAAACGCCAAAGTGGATATTGAACACCAGTCCGCTGAGCGCGTAGCAACGCAGTTTTTGAAAGACAACGGACTGCTTTAAGGAGGCGCTAAGTGGAAACTCTACAGTATATGTGGCAAGACGCAGGCTATATCGCCACCCTTACAGGCCAGCACCTGCTGCTGGTCAGCCTGGCCGTAGGCATGGCGATTGTCATTGGCGTGCCTCTGGGCGTGCTGATCGTAAAACATAAATGGCTTGCCGCGCCGGTTTTAAGCTTGGCGACCGTGGTGCTGACGATCCCTTCCATCGCCCTTTTTGGCCTGATGATCCCACTATTTTCCATGGTAGGCCAAGGCATTGGCGCGGTCCCTGCCGTAACGGCCGTCTTTCTCTACTCGCTGCTGCCCATCGTGCGCAACACGCACATCGCGCTCAGCAACCTGCCGGCGGGCCTGCGTGAGGCGGGTCGAGGCATCGGCATGACCTTTTGGCAGCGTTTGCTCTGGGTTGAAATCCCCATGGCGCTGCCGGTGATTTTTGGCGGCGTCAGAACCGCCGTTGTGATGAATATCGGCGTTATGGCCATTGCCGCCGTCATCGGCGCAGGTGGATTAGGCCTGCTGCTGCTGCACGGCATTAGCCGAAGCGACCCTCGTTTGCTGATTGCCGGCGCCGTCATGATTAGCCTGTTGGCTATCGCGATGGACTGGTTGCTGCACCGCTTACAGATTGCCCTGACGCCTAAAGGAGTTCGATAAATGATTAAATTAGAAAATCTGACCAAAGAGTTTAAGCAAAAGAACGGCCAGACCTTCAAGGCCGTCAACGACGTCAATCTGCACGTTCCTGAAGGCGAAATGTGCGTCCTGCTCGGCCCTTCCGGCTGCGGCAAAACTACGACGCTAAAAATGGTAAACCGTCTGATTCGCCCCAGCGGCGGCCGCATTCTTATCAACGGCGAAGACACCGCCAATATGGATACCGTCACCCTGCGCCGTAAAATCGGCTACGTCATTCAGCAAATTGGCCTGTTTCCCAACATGACGATTGAAGAGAATATCACCGTCGTTCCCCGCATGCTGGGCTGGGACAAGAAGGCCTGCAAAGAGCGCGCTGCCGAGCTGATGAATATGGTCGCCCTGGACCCTAACCGCTTCTTGAAGCGCTACCCGAAAGAGATGTCCGGCGGTCAGCAGCAGCGCATCGGCGTTATTCGCGCCCTGGCCGCGGATCCGCCGGTTCTGCTGATGGATGAGCCGTTTGGCGCGGTAGACCCCATCAACCGCGAGTCCATTCAAAACGAATTCCAGGAGATGCAGCGCAAGCTGAAAAAGACCGTCATGCTGGTAAGCCACGATATTGATGAGGCCCTGAAGCTGGGCGACCGCATCGCCATCTTCCGTAAAGGACAGATCGTGCAGTGTGCGACGCCGGACGAGCTGTTGGCCAAGCCGTCCGACGAGTTTGTCGGTTCCTTCGTTGGTCAGGACCGCACCCTCAAGCGCCTGCTGTTGGTGCAGGCCGGAGACGTGACCGATATGCAGGAGACGTTGACCGTTCGCCGCTCAACGCCGCTGAGCGAAGCGTTTGCCGTCATGGACGATAACGATATGCGTTCTATCGTGGTGGTTAACGACGATGAGAAGCCGCTTGGATTTGTAAAGCGTCGGGAGGCCCGCGGCGCTGACGGCGTTTGCGGTGAATTGACGCACCCGATCACCATAACCGCCCGAGCGGAAGACAATCTGCGAGTCGTGCTGTCTAAACTTTATGAGCACAACCTGGTGTGGATGCCGATCGTGGACGAACAGGGACGCTACAGCGGCGAAATATCGCAGGACTATATTGCCGACTACCTGAGTTCGGGCCGTACGCGGCGCAAGATTTCAGCGCAATAACGTGACACGGTCACTCACAATGTTAAAACGGCGCCATTCGGCGCCGTTATCTTATATAGGGAAATATAGAAAGCGTACTGAATAATCAGGAGGCCTTGGTCACTTTCAGAGCGTTAAAGCTTTGCGTTACCGGCATGAGCTCAATGCGGTTAACGTTCATGTGGGCCGGCAGCGTCGCTATCCAGAATACGCTCTCCGCAATGTCGTCCGCCGTCAGCGGATTAGCGCCGTCGTACAGGCTTGCCGCCTTTTCGTCATCACCTTTAAAGCGCACGTTGGAGAACTCAGTCGTCCCACAAAGGCCCGGCTCTACGTCAGTTACTCGGATAGCCGTGCCGGACAGGTCGGCGCGCAGGTTGAGGCTAAACTGCTTAACGAAGGCTTTGGTCGCCCCGTAAACGTTGCCGCCGGGATACGGATAGGTGCCGGCGATTGAGCCCAGGTTGATAACGTGGCCGCGATTGCGTTCGACCATCTGCGGCAGAATGGCGTGAGTTACAGACGCCAGGCCGATAACGTTCGTATTGATCATGGTAGTCCAGTCCTGAAACTGCGCCTGATGCGCTGGCTCTAAGCCTAAAGCAAGGCCAGCGTTGTTCACCAATAGATCGATTTCTTTGAAATCGCTCGGCAGGTTTTTCAGAACGTCCAGCAGTTTTTCGCGATCGCACACATCCAGCTCCACCGGCAGGAAGCGCTCCCCCAACTCGCTTTTAAGCTGCTGCAGGCGATCGAGGCGGCGGGCCGCGCCGATGACTCGGTGCCCTTCTTTAACAAATCGCCTAACGATGGCTTGACCAAACCCGGCGGACGCACCGGTTACGAAAACAATCATGGCATCTCCTTTTTAATCGGTTGAACGCACTGCTTAAAGGCAAAAGCGGTGGCTGTCTGAGCGTATCACAATAATTCGGCGGGCACACGGCGCGCTACTCGCAGCAAATAAGATCCAGATTAATATAGCCGCTAAGATCGCGCTCTTCCGGGCGAGCAAGATAAGGCAATTCGCCGATACAGGGCGCAGAGATATTCTGTTTAAGCGCCGCGATCGTTTCTGCATAGTAGGCCATGCCTGGGTTGATGCGGTTTGCGACCCATCCCGCAATGGTCAATCCGTCGCGCATAATGGCTTCAGCCGTTAAAATTGCGTGGTTGACGCAGCCCTGCTGGATGCCGACCACCAAAATAACCGGCATTTTTTCTTCAATCACCCATTCGGACAGCGGGCGCATGCCGTTGAGTAAAAAGCGCCAACCGCCAATGCCCTCGACGATAACGCAGTTGCTCTGCGACTGGAGTCGGCTTAACCCACGCGACAGGCTTTCATAATCCAGAGGGCTTTCGCCATAGGTCAGTGCGGCATGGTGTTCAATAATAACGGGATTAACGTCTCGATAGGTGACGGCTACGGACGAGGAAGACTGAAGCACCAACGCATCGTGGTTTCGCATCCCTTCATCCGTTTCATGAGAAGCGATGGCGATGGGCTTGTAGCCAGCAACGCTCTTCCCTCGCTTAATAAAGGCCTGCAGCAGGGCGCGTGAAACCACGGTTTTACCGACTTCGGTACACGTCCCCGTTACAAAAAATCGATTTGGCATAAAGGTATTTGCTCCAGAACCTTCAATAAAAAGAACAGCATCTGTAGAACGGGCGGAAAAGCGCCGTTAAGCGTTTACAGATTAACCTTTGTGCATACAAAGGCGTCATTACGTTAATGTCAAAAGTCTAGGCGATGCCCTGATGCAATAGATTGCGTTAGCTCAATGTTTAATGAATAAAGGGAAATGCGTTATAAAAACAAAGTGTTAATGGTTACTTCGGTAGCTATCCCTGAAGTAATCCTAACAGCAAAGAACCATCATAAAGCGCCATTTTGACCAGCGTCGATGCGGGCATAGTGCCTACGTTCATAAAGCGCGTCGGCTCCACGCGAAGCGAATGGGTGTAGTCCGGCATCGCCGCGCTGCGGATACTCTCTTCAATGACGGGATAAAGAATCGAAGACGCCTTGTTGAGCGGCGAGCCGATGAGGATTTTTTCGGGATTGAACACGTTGACCATGACGGCGGCGATTTGGCCCACGAGCGCGCCTACGTGCTGAATTATCTCTTTTGCCAGCGCGTCGTTCGCATTTGCATAGCGGCACAGGTTATCGATGCTCAGGGAAGAGAAATTTAACAGCGATTCCGGATGGGAACTCAGCAGGCCTTTCGTACGTTCAAGAATGCTTCCCATGCTGATGATAGTTTCCAGACATCCGCTATTGCCGCAGTAACAGGCTTTACCGCCTGCCTCAACGCGCGTATGGCCAATTTCTATGCGGCGGCTGGAGTCCGCGTGTAGCATGCGTCCCCCGCTGATAACTGACGCACCGACGGTATCGTCGATGGTGATTTGAATGACGTTCTGACAGTTCATCGCCGCGCCGTACAGCGCTTCGCTCATCGCCCAGGCGGCGATGTCCTGCTGTACGTATACCGGCAGTCCGGTTTTTTTACTCAGCGATGCAGCCAGCGGAAGGTCTTCTTCATCATAAAAAGGCAGCTTTTTAACGACGCCCGTCGCGGTATCGATAATGCCGGGAACGGTGATGGCGATAGCCGTCAATCGCTCCAACAGCGCCTGATGGCGTTCAAAAAAGGCCTCGATGACAACAGTAAAGCGAGTAAGCCAAGGAACGACTTTATTATCTACCGGGAAAGGAATCTGCTCTTCAACAATGAGGCGGTTGCTGAGGTCCTGCAGCGCCAGCGACAGATGGCCATAGTGGACGCGCACGCCAAGATAGTGCCAGGCCTTCGTGTCCAGCTCTACGCCTACCGCCGGCCGCCCTCGGCTGCCGGGTTCGCTGACTTCCGTTTCTTTTACCAGGTGGGCGTCCTGAAGCTCACGTACGATTTTGGTGATGCTTGCCGGCGCCAATTGGGAAATCTTGGAGAGCGAAATTCGAGAAATGGGGCCAAACATATCAATCAGACGATATACGGTTCCCGCATTGGCCTGTTTGATGTGGTCAATATGCCCCGGTTGCCCTTCTCTGTTCACCCTACTGCCTCTTTTCTCACTTGCGAAATAATTGTCGCGGTCGCCGGAATTTATTCGACAAGCTATGTATAATCATTGTTTATAGAAAAAGCACAAGATCGTCGAATTCTACCCGCCGTGACTCAAAACGACGCATTGAGACTACCGTGCCCGATGGCAGTGGATTATCGTTTAAGCCACTCGGTTTGTCATCCCTATCGAGCCGATTTCCTTGCGCGGGTTAACTGACTAAGGAATTGCTGTGGAACGCAATGAGTCTGAAAAAGACGCAGCACCAATGACCGAATCTCAACCTGAACCCTCTGCCCCCACAGATACCGCCTCCAAAAGCGGCCATCGTCGTACGCCCTTTATCGTTCGCGGCACGCCGAGCTTTGCCCGCGTAACCGCGGCGCTGTTTTCCGCCGGGCTTGCTACCTTTGCGCTGCTCTACTGCGTTCAGCCCATTTTGCCGATTTTATCCGCCGACTTTAACATTTCTCCCGCCAGCAGCAGCCTGTCGCTATCGTTGTCTACGGCGATGCTGGCGGTAGGACTGCTGTTTACCGGCCCTATTTCCGACGCGGTGGGCCGCAAACCCGTGATGGTGACAGCACTGCTCTTGGCCGCGCTATTCACTATCGCCAGTACGCTGACGACCAGCTGGCACGGCATTCTGATAACCCGATCGCTGGTCGGCCTTGCTCTGAGCGGCGTTGCCGCCGTCGCAATGTCTTATCTGAGCGAAGAAATAGACCCTATGCACGTGGCGTTTGCCATGGGGCTTTATATCAGCGGCAACTCGATTGGCGGCATGAGCGGCCGCCTTTTAACCGGCGTGCTGACCGATATTTTCTCCTGGCGGATTACGCTTGGCATTATCGGCCTTATCGCACTGGCGGCGGCGCTGGTTTTCTGGCGCATTCTTCCGCCGTCTCGGCACTTTCGTCCTTCATCCCTGCGTCCAAGAACGCTGCTGCTCAACTTTCGCCTGCACTGGCACGATCGCGGACTGCCGCTGCTGTTCGCCGAGGGTTTTCTGCTGATGGGCAGCTTTGTGACGCTGTTTAACTACATCGGCTATCGCCTGATGGAGGCGCCTTACAACATAAGCCAAACCTTCGTCGGCTTTCTCTCGCTGGTCTATCTCACCGGTACTTACAGTTCGCCGAAAGCGGGCGCGCTGACGTTTAAGTACGGCCGCGGGCGGGTATTTATGATTTCCGTCGGGCTGATGCTGCTGGGCCTGTGTATTAGCCTCTTCTCGTCTATCTGGCTGATTCTGGTTGGGCTTTTGATTTTCTCCTGTGGTTTTTTCGCCGCCCACTCGGTTGCCAGCAGCTGGATCGGGCAGCGGGCCAAGCGAGCAAAAGGCCAGGCGTCGGCGCTTTATCTGTTTTTCTACTATACGGGATCGAGCATAGCGGGCACCTCTGGCGGGCTGGTCTGGTATCATTACGGCTGGTCCGGCCTGGTGCTTTTCTTATCCCTGATGCTGGTCTGCGCGCTGTTTATCAGCCGATGGCTGTCACTTTTGCCTTCAGTAGGCAAAAAGAAAACCGCCTGATGAGAGGTTTATAAATGAATAACGCAAACGACAAGCCAAACCTGCTCTCGCGCCTGTTGAACGCCGTGGTGCAAAACGTACGAGAGCACCTGATGATTTATCTGGTGATTTGGCTTATCGTGCTGGCGCTGGATGTTTACTTTATCTGGTTTTATGAATAACGCAGGTTGCTATCTCTATACGAAAAAGGCGCCCTTCGGCGCCTTAGTCTTACCTATCCTAACGGCCTATTTTTTCATACTGCCAACCATATCTTCCGGGCGGACCCACTCGTCAAACTGGGCTTCCGTCAGGTAGCCCAGCGCCAGCGCGGAAGCTTTCAGCGTCAGTCCCTCTTTGTGGGCCTTTTTGGCGATTTCCGCCGCTTTGTCGTAACCGATATGGGTATTGAGCGCGGTAACCAGCATCAGCGACTCGTTAAGGAGTTTCGTGATGCGCTCCCTGTTTGGCTCGATGCCGGAAGCGCAGTGCACATTAAAGCTGTTCATGCCGTCGGCCAGCAGGCGTACGGACTGCAGGAAGTTATCGATGATCATCGGGCGGTAAACGTTAAGCTCGAAGTTGCCGGACGCGCCGCCGATGTTGATGGCGACGTCATTTCCCATCACCTGTGCGCACAGCATGGTCACGGCTTCACACTGCGTCGGGTTGACTTTACCCGGCATAATGGAGCTGCCCGGCTCGTTTTCCGGAATGGCGATTTCACCGATGCCGCAGCGCGGCCCGGAGGCCAACCAGCGCACGTCGTTGGCGATTTTCATCAACGATGCCGCTAGGCCCTTCAGGGCGCCGTGGCTGTGAACCAGCGCGTCGCAGGTTGCCAATGCTTCAAACTTGTTGGGCGCGGTAACGAACGGCTGGCCGGTCAGCGATGCAATTTCTTTTGCAACGCGAACGGCGTATTCGGGATGGGTATTAAGCCCGGTGCCTACGGCGGTACCGCCGAGCGCCAGTTCGCACAGATGAGGCAGCGAATCTTCAATGTGTTTGAGATTATAGGCCAGCATTGCCGCCCAGCCGGAGATTTCCTGCCCCAGCGTCAGCGGCGTGGCGTCCTGCAGGTGAGTGCGGCCGATTTTGACGATGTCTTGATAGGCCGCGGCCTTGTCTGCCAGAACCTTATGGAACGCTTTAAGCTCAGGAATAAGGTGCTCTCGAACCGCAATAACCGCCGCGACGTGCATTCCGGTCGGAAATACGTCGTTAGAACTCTGGCTCTTGTTAACGTCGTCGTTTGGGTGCACCAGGCGATCGTTACCACGCTTTCCGCCAAGGATCTCGCTGGCGCGGTTGGCCAAAACCTCGTTCATGTTCATGTTGGTCTGCGTACCGGAGCCGGTTTGCCAAATAGCTAAGGGAAACTCGTTCGGGTGCTTATCCGCCAGCACTTCATCCGCCGCGCTGATGATAGCGTTGCCCTTTTTCTCATCCAGCAGCCCCAGCTGCATGTTCACCACCGCCGCAGAACGCTTGACCTGAGCGAGAGCGTGGATAAGCGCTTTGGGCATTTTTTCCTGAGAAATGCGAAAATGTTCCAGCGAACGTTGAGTCTGTGCGCCCCACAGGCTGTTCTCAGGAACACCGATCGGACCCATAGAATCTTTTTCTGTACGCATAGCAACCATGATTTTCTCCTGATATCGATATAATAAAAATCGCGAACTACGTTATACTTTACCCGCAGCGAATACCTATCATCCCTCAACTGCGACAACGTTTCTGTGATGATACCGCCGTTAATGGGGATGAGACTCATTAATATTACTGATGTAATAGATTAACGTTATTTATGTATTTTCTGCTGTTGAAAAAACGCTGCTGAATTTAAGTTTACCACTAGCCAGGCAGGCTGCTGGTCAATACCCCAACAGAACGATAAGGATTGCATAATGAAAAAATCGCTGGTTGCCATTGGAATAGTGGCCGTATTAGGCGGCGCTTGGGTTGGCGGCGCCTGGTATACGGGAAAACAGATTCAAACTCAGATAGAAACGTCCATAGCGGAAGCCCAAACGCGCCTTGATAAGTTAGGCTATAAGGCCAATGTGAAAATTTCTGACTATCAGCGCGGCATTTTTTCTTCTCAGGCAACGTACACAGTAACCGTTGCAGAAAAGGGGCAATCCGATACTGTCTCTCTTTTACAAACTATCAGCCACGGCCCTTTCCCTTTAGCCAAGTTCAGCTTGGCGCCTAAACTGGCCTATTCACAGATTTCGCTGATGGAGCAGGCGTCGCTGAAAGACCTGTTTGTCATGACGGAAGGTAAATCGCCCTTTACCGCTAGCGTATTGACCGGCTACAGCGGCGATAGCGAACTTGATTTTACGTTACTGCCCCTACGGGAAAAAACGGAAGGCGGACTGACGTTTAGTGGTACAACCTTTAACGGCCAGGTGCGCGTTCAGGGCGACACCAGAAGCCTTTCTCTGACCGGCTCTCCTCTCGACCTTAACGAACTGGGTTCGACCTTCCGCTACGACGCCCTCAAGCTTGACGTGGCGATTGATAAAGACGAGGTGTACACCGTTACCGGCAGGCTCGGTAAAACCGTTATGACCTCGCCGAGTGATGAGGAAGAAGCGGGACAGGAGCAGATTCAGTGGGATGAGTTAACCGTCAACAGCCGCGGCAAAACGGGCTCTTTCGGCATGAATATGGGACAGGTCGACGTTGCGCTGAAGAATATGAACATCAGCAAAAACGGCACGCCCTATTCTACGATTGAAGGCCTGAAAGTTAACAGCAACGCGCAGGAGAGCGGTAAGTTCATTAACCAAACGGTAGACGTTGCGGTTGATAAGCTTAGCGTTGAAGGCAAGAACATGGGTTCCGGTTCAGCAAAAATCAAGCTGGACAATTTTGATGGAAAAACGCTTCAGTACTTTAACCAAAACTCCAATATTCTGGTTTATATGTTAAGCGGCATTCCCCTCGATCCGAATTCGGCTCAGGGTCTGAACGCTAATCTGATGACCTTTCTGGAAGGCAATCCAACCCTCAGCATAGCGCCTTTCGTTTGGAAAAACGACAAGGGCGAAAGCCAGCTAGACACTTCGCTAACCCTTATGCGCCCCGCTGATTTAGGTGAGCAAACGGATCCCGTTCAACAAATAGTCAGCTTAACCAAATCGTTTAGCAGCAAGGTTAAGCTTTCCGTTCCGATGATGATTGAACAGGCTCGCATGACGGCTGAACTTGAAGGCAACATCACGGGTGAAGAAGCGCAGGCTCAGGCGTCAGACTCTATCCGTCAGCTGATAGATATGGGCGTGAACCAAAAGCTTCTGACCAAGGTTGATGACAACACTGCAACCTTCTCGCTTAACTATGCGGACGCTCAGGTTGATTTAAACGGCCAGAAGATGCCTTTGGAAAGCTTCCTCGCGCTTTTCTTTGGGCCAGGATTCAACTAGTCAGAATATGAACGATTGATGAAAAAATAAACGTTTCCGCTTGAAATAAATTGTTTCAGGCGGAAACGTGTCAGCTAGCGATTGTTTTTAATGTTTTTAATTATTTCACTTTTACTATCAATTAATTAAGTTAATAATCCCTTCACTTTACTCAAGAATTACCCCACCGTTTCACAAATTTTTTCGGCATTTTCACTATTGTTAAGCCCTCTTTCCTGTGATAAACACCATAACCATAATAAAAGTGATGGTTAACCCAATTACAATAGCGTTCCAGCACATCGGAACATAACAGGAAGTTTTTATGAACCGCTTTGTCATTGCCGATGCAAAAGAGTGTATCGGATGCCGCGTTTGTGAAGTCGCCTGCGTGATGACCCACAATAACGGACAACACCCGGAAGTCCCTGAGCTCTACCTTCCCCGAATCAAAGTTATCAAGACCGCCGCTATCAGAACCGCCGTAACCTGCCGGCACTGTGAAGATGCGCCCTGCGCTCAGGTCTGCCCCAGCGGCGCCCTGACTCACGCAGACGACAGCATTCAGCTCAATAAGGATAAGTGCATCGGCTGTAAAACCTGCGTACTGGCCTGCCCCTTCGGCGCTATCGGCATGGTTGAAGAAAGCATAACGCTTGCGGGAAGTCATTCTGACTCACGCACGACGGCCCACAAGTGCGATCTGTGCGTCAACGACGCTCAAAGCCCCGCCTGCGTATCGGCCTGCCCGACGAAGGCTCTGCGCGTAGTGAGTGAAGAATCCATGCTGGCGCAGCAAAAGCAGAAGCTACAGCACGCCGCGCTGCGAGAAGACCCAACCGGCGCGACGCGCCTCGTTGTCGAGGCCCCCCGTCAGCTAACGGACCGACTGGCGGAAAAGGTTTCGGTTCCCCGCGGCGATGCGCATAAAATAGATCTTACGGCGCGCAAAGAAGAATTCGTTGAAATCTATAAGCGCTTTACGCCCGAGCAGGTAGAAACTCAGGGCAACCGCTGCATTACCTGCGGTAACCACGCCTTCTGTGAATGGACCTGCCCGCTGCATAATCGTATCCCCCATTGGATTTCCCTGGCTAAAGAAGGGAAGATTATCGAAGCCGCTGAACTATCCCACCAGACCAGCAGCCTGCCGGAAATTTGCGGGCGCGTTTGCCCTCAGGATCGCCTCTGTGAAGGCAGCTGTACGCTGAACGCGACGGGCGGCGTTACCGTTGGCAACATTGAGCGCTACATCACCGATACGGCCTTTGAAATGGGATGGCGCCCTGACCTTTCCCACGTAAAACCGTTGGGCAAAAAAGTGGCTATCATTGGCGCGGGGCCGGCAGGACTCGCCTGTGCGGACATTTTGGCGCGTAACGGCGTTGAGGCCGTCGTTTTCGATCGCCATCCGGAAATCGGCGGCATGCTGACGTTCGGCATCCCTTCCTTTAAGCTGGATAAAGACGTGATGGTCAATCGTCGCCACGTCTTCACTGAAATGGGAATTACCTTCCATTTAAATACGGAAATCGGTAAAGACGTCGAGTTTAGCCAGCTGGTTAACGACTACGATGCGGTTTTTGTCGGCGTTGGCACCTACCAGTTTATGCGCGCCGGACTGGACAACGAGGACTCGCCGGGCGTTTATGACGCGCTGCCGTTCCTTATCGCCAACACCAAGAAAGTAATGCACCTGCCCGAGCTGAAGGAAGAGCCTTATATCGATCTGTCCGGTAAGCGCGTCGTGGTGCTTGGCGGCGGAGATACGGCGATGGACTGCCTGCGGACCTCTATTCGACAGGGCGCCAGCGAAGTCACCTGCGCCTACCGGCGCGACGAGGCCAACATGCCGGGCTCTAAGAAAGAAGTGAAAAACGCGCGGGAAGAAGGCGTTGAGTTTATGTTCAACGTTCAGCCCGTCGCCCTGGAGCTAGACGACAATGGCCACGTGTGCGGCGTACGCCTGGTCAGAACCGAAATGGGCGAGCCCGATGCTGAAGGTCGTCGACGTCCTAAAGTGATTGCAGGCTCTGAGTTTGTTCAGCCCGCTGACGCCGTTATCAAAGCCTTTGGCTTCCGCCCCCACCCAATGCCCTGGCTTGCTGACGTTGGCGTTGAAGTTGACAGCTACGGCGTCATCCTTGCGCCTCACCTCAAGCAGTTTGCCTGCCAGACCAGCAATTCGAAAGTGTTTGCCGGCGGTGACGTCGTTCGCGGCGCCGATCTGGTGGTGACGGCTATCGCAGACGGCAGAAAGGCGGCCAAGAGCATCGTTCGCTACCTGACCGACGATGACGCCTTGCAAAGCAAAGCGGCCTAGTAAAACATCGCGTTAAACCGAATCGGGCGCCATTAGCGGCGCCCGATTGCTTTACTTCTCTGCGCGACTTTCCAGTACGCGTTCGACGGTGTCGACAATCGCCTGCGTTTGCGGGTCTATTTCTATATTGACAGAATCTCCCAGCCTTTTCGCTCCAAGCGTAGTTCGTTCCAGCGTCTCCGGGATAAGGTGCACGCAAAAGCGCCCTTTTGACACTTCGCCTATCGTCAGGCTAATGCCGTCAATGCCGATAAATCCTTTATACAGAACGTACTTCATCAGCGCATCGGGCATCTTAAACCAGATTTGACGGTTGTTCTCCGACGTCAGGATCTTCACAATCTCAGCCTGACAGATGACATGGCCGGACATCAGATGCCCGCCGATTTCATCACCGAAGCGCGCGGCCCGCTCCAGGTTGACGCTGTCGCCGACCTTCAGATTTCCTAAATTGGTTACGCGCAGCGTTTCTTTCATCAGATCGAAGCTGATAACGTCCTTTTCTATCGCCGTTATCGTCAAACAACAGCCGTTATGCGCAACCGAAGCGCCAAGCTCAAGCCCGGGCAGCAGCGCTTTGGGAAATTTAATTTTATGAACGCGAAAATTGGACTTTTCTTCAATGGCGACAACGGGCGCTGTCCCCTGAACAATACCGGTAAACATAAGCGGGCCTCGGAACAAAAAGAGTAAACTGGACTTAACATTGCCTGCGGGAAGTTTGACTCAAAATGTGTGAAAAACCAAATGCAGTTTTCATTTCAATCCCATATTGGCTTTACCCGCGTTTGACAGGTAGAATCATCCCCCCACGCATTTTGGCGCTTTTGGAGATTGGCGCCATCGCGTTATGACTCTCGCGTTTTAAAACAGTCTCACTTTATAAAACAGATAAGGTATATACGTGCAGAACTACATTAAAGAAGCGCGTAGCCTGTTGGTATTGGCTCTCCCCGTTATCGCGGCGCAGTTCTCCCAAACGGCTATGGGCGTTGTTGACACTATTATGGCGGGCGACTACAGCGCAACCGATATGGCTGCCGTCGCGGTCGCGACGTCAATCTGGATGCCGGCTATTCTTTTTGGGCAAGGGCTTCTAATGGCGCTGACCCCCATCGTCGCTCAGCTTAACGGCAGCGGAAGACGGGGCAAAATCGCCCATCAGGTTCGGCAGTCCGTTTGGCTGGCCCTGTTCGTCTCCCTGCTCGTCATGACGGTGCTGTACAACAGTCACTATATTATCGAGAGCATGCATAACGTCGACCCCGAGCTTGCCAGTATAACCGTCAGGTTCCTGCGCGTTATCATGTGGGGCGCTCCCGCCTATCTGCTGTTTCAGGTTTTTCGCAGCCAGTGCGACGGACTGTCTAAAACCAAGCCGAGCATGATAATCGGTTTTATCGGCCTGATGGTCAATATTCCCATTAACTACGTCATGATACACGGCAAGTTCGGCATGCCCGAGCTGGGCGGCGTGGGCTGCGCGGTGGCTACCGCATCGGTTTACTGGGTCATGTTTATTGGACTTCGCCTGTACGTTCACACCGCGCGTTCACAAAAGGACATTAACGCCCAACGCGGATTTGAGCTCCCCCAATGGTCGACGCTAAAGCGCCTGATTGGCCTCGGCTTGCCCGTTGCGCTGGCGCTGTTTTTTGAAGTGACGCTGTTTGCCGTCGTCGCCCTTCTGGTTTCGCCGCTGGGCGTCGTCCCCGTCGCAGGCCATCAGATTGCGCTGAACTTCAGCAGCCTGGTATTCGTTTTCCCGCTGTCTTTAGGCGTAGCGACCTCTATTCGCATCGGCTTCAGCCTGGGACAAAAAAAGGTTGATGACGCCAGAGTTGCTGCCTATACGGGCCTGATAATGGGCTTGATTATTTCTGCGATCACAGCGCTGTTGACCGTCATCTTTCGCCATCCGATTGCGCTTTTATATAACGATACGCCGGCCGTAGTAGCGATGGCGACTCAGCTTATGCTATTGGCCGCAATTTATCAGTGTTCTGACGCCGTTCAGGTTATCGGCAGCGGCGTGCTGCGGGGTTATAAAGACACGCGCTCTATTTTCTTTATCACCTTTACCGCCTACTGGATTATCGGTCTGCCCGTCGGCTATACGTTGGCCCTGACGGACGCCATCGTGCCACGCATGGGGCCTGCGGGATTCTGGACGGGATTCATTATTGGTTTAACCGCGTCGGCTATCATGATGATGTCGCGCATGCGGTGGCTGCAAAAACAGCCGACCGAAACCATTTTAGGGCGCGTACAGCGATAACCTGCGAGGTGAACGCCGCTGGCAGAAGGGCTACTTGAATAAAAAAACGACGGACTGCGCAGTAACTCATCAATTGAACGCGTTATTGCAAGAAAATCGTTTTTTTCCCTTGCCAGTGAATGCGTTCACCGTTAATATTCGTCCGCACTGCTGATGCAGTTGTTAAGAAATCAGTTATGCGTCCGTAGCTCAGTTGGTTAGAGCACCACCTTGACATGGTGGGGGTCGGTGGTTCGAGTCCACTCGGACGCACCAGATTTTAACTCATAAATCTGGCGCCTTCAGTCTTCATTCCCGTTTAATTCTCTCTTGTTATTTTGACACCGCCTCTATCTTATGAATTTTTTCATCGAGATTGAAACCTACTGCCCTGCCCGTTTCCCGTAAATACGTTCGTGCTATAACCACATTCCGCCTTTGAGCCAGAGGGAAGAAGAATGCTATTCTGACGCCACTTATCGATCGCATTACTCGGCAGTTGGAGGACAAGTGGCAACGACACTCAAAGGCGTTTACATGCGCGGCGGCACCAGTAAGGGGCTCTTTTTTCTGAAAGAATGGTTACCCGAAGATCCCGTAGCGCGAGACCGACTGCTGCTTCGAGCAATGGGAAGCCCTGACCCCTTCGCTACTCAGATTGACGGCATGGGCGGCGCAACCTCCAGCACCAGTAAAGTAGTTATCATTTCTCGATCGCAGCGCGCAGACAGCGACGTCGATTATCTGTTTGGCCAAGTCGCCATCAACCAGCCTACTGTCGACTGGTCGGGAAACTGCGGCAACCTGACCGCTGCGGTTGGGCCATTTGCCGTCAGCCAAGGGCTGGTGCATGCGCCTGAGAACGGAATGGCGGAAGTGCGCATTTGGCAGGCGAATATTCACGCCAGAATTATTTCACATTTTCCCATGCGAGATGGAATACCGCAGGAGGAAGGCGATTTTCAGCTGGACGGCATCCCCTTTCCGGGCGCCGAGATCGTCATTGATTATTTAGATCCCTGCGGCGCCAGCGATAGCAATCAGCCGGTCTTCCCTACGGGAAACGTCATAGACAACATTGATGTACCCGGCATCGGCCCTGTAAGCGTGACCATGATGAATGCGGCTAACCCCGCCGTCTTTATTCACGCCTCTACGCTTGGGCTGTCCGGTACCGAGCTTCCCGTGGAGATAAACGGAAATCAGAGCCTGCTGGCGCAGGCTGAACTTATCCGCGCCACGGCGGCGGTACGGATGGGGCTGGCGAAGGATCTGGAAGACGCCAGCCGCAATCGACTTCATACGCCAAAGCTGATTTATCTGGCGAAGCCGACCGGCTACCTCTCTACCGGCGGCGTGTGCGTTGAGGCCGAAACGCTGGATGTGAACGCCCGCATTTTTTCCATGGGCAAATTGCACCACGCCATGACCGGCACCGGCGCTATCGGCATCGCAGCGGCGGCGGCAATCCCCGGTACGCTGGTTCAGCAACTGCTCTCTGAGCCTCGCGGGCAGCAGCTAACGATGGGCCACCCAGCCGGGCGCGTTCAGGTTGGCGTTAAGGCGGAAAACAGCGGCAGCCAGTGGCGAATCGTTAAGGCGACGATGAGCAGAACGGCGCGTCGAATAATGGTTGGAGAAGTGTTTGTACCGAACGACGTGGTATAGTTCAACACGGTCAGACGTTGGCGGAAGTGACAACGCTTCCGCCCTTCTTTCGCGCTAATTGTCCTTTCTGGAAGAACCAATTACCGTCATATTGACGAAGTAGTCGTTACCAAGGATTCGGCCATTGCCAAACCAGGTTACGCCGTGCGATATCAGCTGTGGGTTGGCATCAGACTGGATGAGCCTATTCCCTTCATTATCTTCAATAGTGTAACCATTATCTTCAATGCTTCGCGCCAAAATCGGTTTGTCTAACCCCGAAGCGTAGAACATATCAATCGATCGCAAATATTCCGCGCCATAATTGTTAACAATGGCGATGACGCGCTGTTGATATTCAGGCCACGTCAGCGGCGTAGAGTCGCTTATATTCGCCGCAATCACCGCATACAGCTGCGCGGTAGACTGCGCAACGGCCATTCTGGCATGCATATCCTTATTAAATCGGGGCAAATTGAAGACCTGTTCGTTTTGCGATACCGCATTTTTGCCCGCATTTTCCTTATTGTCTGACTTCCAGAAAGTCCAACCGGACGGCTCTTTCTCTTCTTTCTTCTCCTTTACCGCAGGCTTCGGCGCGTTTTCAAGGTAGATGCGCGTGTTCACCGGCTGAAACATGGAAGACGCCAGATAAGCGGTGCATACCGCCTGCTGCTGTTTAAGGTTGCCGTTCACCAGCAAGGACCACGGGCTGCCGGACGTGGGGATTTTTCTGGCATTGATGCCCCGCTTGCTTAACTCGACGTTAACCTGCTGCTGCGTGACATCGCCGCGCGCCAGATCGCAAACCTGCTTCATCAGAAAATCATCGCGTTTTCCTTCAAGCTTTGGCGTCATCTCATTTAGCGTGTCGGTAATAATATTCCACGTCGGTATGCTGACATATTTCACGGCAAGATCGTCGGCGCTGGCTATTGCCTGGCTGGCCGAAAGGAGAAGAAGACCGCCGACGGCGGTCTTGATTACAGATGTTAAACGCATTTTTACACGACCAACGTTAATGATTAGCAACATCAATAGTCATACGGCGATTGGGCGCCAGACATGCGATCACCGCGGGGGATTTTTGCCCCGGACACGTGACCTTTGGCATAACATCACCCAGACCGCGCGTTTCGATTTGCGATGCGGAGATACCGCGAGCTATCAAAAGGCTTTTGACCGACTCCGCGCGCGCTAAAGAGAGCTGCTGATTTTTCACCGGTTGACCGATACGATCGGTATAGCCGGTTACGGTCACCCGCTTTCCCTTCTTCACTTCGCCTTTGAGATCTTCAGCCAGGCGATTGACCTGCTCAACGCCCTGCGGGCTTAAGGACGCACTACCGAAAGCAAACAGGCTCTCCGCGCTCAGTTCCTTATATACCGTCTTTACGGGCATTCTTAGACGCGCCAGGCAGTCCTCCGGTTTGAAGTAGAAGCTCTGTGCAGTCATGTTTGAATCAAATATCACTTTATATTGACAGGTGAGTACTGAATTATCCGGCTGGGTAAAATGGAAAATATAGTCCCATTCTTTCACCCGAAATACGCCTTCCTTAAAGTGCGGCGTACCGATTAACTCATAGACCTGCGCTTTAGATAGGCCCGGACGCATCTGCTTCAGGTTATCCTGATTTACAAAGCTGCCCTCTGCTCTCACGGCGCTATTGGGTTCTGGAAATACCGGATTCTCGGTTTTACCTTCTGAATTTACATCGCTGATGGAGCGGGTGCAGGCGGATAACAACACCATACAGCCCACGACCAGCGCCAGGGGAGTATTTACATATTTCATAATGACTTTCTCATTCAATAATGGGGAAACGGATCCCCCGGCCCGTCTACAGGCCGGGGAGTTAAGGTTGATTAACAGAGGATTACCACTGGTAACCTATGCCAACGGTGGCGCCAAGGTCGCCCTGGCTGTTAGTTGAGCCCGATAGCTTAGTGACCCATTTACCGTTATCGGAGATAGTTGATATACCCAGCGCAACGGCAGACTCACCTTGATAAGTACCGCCCGCAAGGCCGACCATGCTTGCACCTGGCTGATAAGGCTGTGGCAGCCCCGCCATCGCCATTGCCCCGGCAACGCCGGCGCTCAGCTTGTCTTTCTGGTCGTTCATCATGTTTTTCAGATCGTTGAACTTGCTGTTAGTGTACTGATAAGAGTTGCTCATCCCCTGTTTCAGCTGGCCCACGTTTACTGCGTCGGTGTTTTGCGTACCGGCCGCAACGTTGGTTATCTGACGTTCCCCGCCGGCGAACCCTACAGAGACGCTGTTATCACGATCGGTGACCGAGTTATTACCCAGCGATACCGAGTTGGTATGGGTGGCTTTCGATTTCGTACCAATCGCCACGCTGTTGTCCCCTGATGCCGTCGCACCGGCGCCGCCAGCCACTGCGTCTCTCCCCGTTGGCGTAGGCTTTGGCAGTTCGCTGGTGTTATTCACCTGGAACATGCCGTCCGTACCGTTAGAGATATTGGTCACGCGCTGATCGACCAGATCCAGCTGGTACTTGTTCACCGCATCGCTTGGATCAACGCCGTTCGCCACGTTGGTGATGGTCGTACCGCCGATATGGGTTGAGTTATCGTAGGTATCTCCTCCCATGGTCACCTTGTTATAGTTCACTGAGCCGTCAACGTTAATGTCGTACTTAACGCTGCCTTTATCCACTTCGTTGATATTGACATTAATATTCTCAAGCGCCTGATTAGTGGCATAGAGCTGGGAACCGTTGATGGCATCCGTACTGTCGGCAGAAATGCGGCCCGCGGCAACGTTGGTGATCGTGCGCTCATCGCCCTCACTGCCGACGCTTACCGTACTGGTTGGCGCAGTACCTGCAAATGTGTACTTATCGCCTCTGATCGTGACCTCTGTCGTCGCAACGGCCGCTGAAGTAACCGAACCAGCCCCAAGAGCGACGTCACCGGCATTGTTAGCAACGGCGCCAGCCCCCATTGCCACGCTGTTATCACCAAGAGTTTGAGCGCCCTGACCCACAGCTACGCTGCTTGCGCCGGTGGAGGCCGCATCGTCACCCATGGCGATTGAGCCGTTTCCGGTGGATCTGGCGTTAGGCCCTACCGCAATGGAATCTACGCCGATGGCAACGGAATCCGCTTTATCCGAATTCGCATGGAAGTACTTGATGCCGTTCTCGTAAATGTTGGTCGTTGCATCAGTGAGCTGCTGTACGTTAACCGCATCGCTTGGATCGACGCCGTAAGCCACGTTAGTGATACGGGTGCCGCCGGTCTTCGTGATGCTGTTATAGGTGTCGCCGCCTAGCGTAATGCTGTTGTAGTTCACCGAGCCATCAACGTTGGTGTCATACTTCACGGAACCCTTATCCAGATTATCGATAGCCTGATTAGTGGCATACAGCTGGGAACCGTTAATCGCATCCGTGCTGTCTTCTGTAATACGACCCGCGGCTACGTTAGTGATGGTCCGTTCGTTACCACGGCTTCCTACAGAGACCGTACTCAGCGGATCGATACCGGCAAAGCGATAGTATTTACCGTTGATGGTCACGCCCGCGGTTCCTACGGCCGCTTCCGTTACGGAACCGGAACCTAGCGCCACGTCGTTAGCATTTAGCGCCTGAGCTTCACGGCCCAATGCAATCGCACTGTCACCGGTAGCCAAAGCGTTGTAGCCTACGGCAGTGCTGCCTTGCCCCTGTGCCGAAGCGTCAGAGAGCGCCAACCCTGTGTCGTTAGTACGCACATAGCGAATGCCGCGACCGTTGATCTCGGTGTATTCCGTCGTCTGATCGCCCGCGAAGTTGTTAACGGTATCAATAATATTGGTAACGTTTTCATTGGTCTCGTTCAGCTGAGACATGTTTACCGCGTCGCTATCATCCACGCCTCGAGCCACGTTTTTGATGCGGGTACCGCCTGTTTTAGTGGTGCTGTTGTATGTATCACCACCCAGCGTAACGCTGTTGTAGTTGATAGTTCCATCAGGATTAACGTCATACTTCACCGCTCCCTGATCCAGACCATTAATAGCCTGATTGGTAGCATAAAGTTGTGAACCATTAATCGCGTCGGTACTGTCAGCGCTCAAACGTCCTGCCGCTACGTTGGTAACCAGACGCTCATTGCCTAGCGAGCCTACGCTCACCTGACTGGTCGGGTTTGCGCCTGCAAAGTAATAATCCACGCCCTGTAGCGTCACGCCCGTCGTACCGGTGGTGGTCCCCGTTACGGAACCGGAGCCGAGCGCCACGTCGCCGTCATTGAGCGACTGCGCGTCGCGACCCAGCGCCAGGCTGTTCTGCCCGGTTGCGCGCGCATCGTAGCCCACCGCCGTACTGCCCTGACCGTGGGCGAAAGCGTCCGACTCCGGCAGGCCGGTATCGTTGGTACGAACGTAGCGAATGCCGCGACCGTTGATTTCGGTATAGCTCTCGCTCTGATCGCCGGCGAAGTTGTTTACCGTCTCAGTAATGTTGGTGACGTTGTTGTTGGTCTCCGTCAGCTGAGAAAAGTTAACCGCATCGCTCGGCGCTACGCCGTCCGCCACGTTGGTGATGGTGGTGCCGCCCGTGTGGGTGCTGTTGTCGTAGGTGTTTCCACCCAAGGTGATACTGTTGTAATTCACCGAGCCATCAACATTGGTATCGTAATGAACGACGCCGGCATCCAGTGACTCAATGGCTGAATTAGTTGCAAACAGCTGTGAGCCATTCACGGCGTCAGTACTGCTGGATGAGATACGCCCCGCAGCAACGTTAGTGATGGTTCGTTCAGCATTTACGTCACCAACGCTGACCGTCGCAACGGGAGCGATGCCTGCAAAATTGAACAGCTCGCCGTTAATCATCGTGCTGGCGGTGGCTACTGCGGCCAGCGTTTTAGCGCCGGACCCCAAGGCTACAGAACCGTCATCCAAAGCTTGGGCGCCTTGCCCCAGTGCCAGACTGTTTGTTCCTATAGCCGCAGCATCTGCGCCAATCGCCGTCGCACGTTCACCTGACGCAGAAGAGTTCGCGCCAAAGGTTGAGCTTCCTAACCCTGATGCAATGGCGCCAGAGCCAAAGGCTGCAGAAAACTGGTCCAGCGCCTGAGCATTCTGGCCGACTGCGGTAGAAGCAAACTGCGTCGCTTGGCTGTTGGCACCAATCGCGGTAGTGAAATCGGATGAGGCAGTGCTTGCCTGACCGATAGCTACGGACGCAACATTGTTAGCCTGACTGTTCGCCCCCAGAGCCAGTGAGTAGTCACCTGTAGCCCTGCTTGACTGACCGATCGCAGTAGCGATATAGCCGGTAGCATTACTGTCCTGGCCCAGCGCCATGGTTTTTTCGCCGCTGGCGATACTGTTTGCGCCAATCGCCGTCGACTCAGCGCCTGCGGCATTTGCGGACAGGCCTATCGCCACGCCATCCTGACCTGATGATGTAGCGTTCACGCCCGCCGCCAGAGAATTAAGCCCCGTTGCGCCGTCGTTGTCATAGTTGCCGCCGACAGTGCCATTGTCATTGACGCTGTAGTAGTGGGTCTTCGCGCCGTCAACCACTTCGTTAAGCTGATCGACGTTGACCGCATCGCTGCCGTCCACGCCATAGGCCACGTTAGTGATGGTGGTGCCGCCCGTGTGGGTGCTGTTGTCGTAGATATTGCCGCCCAACGTGATGCTGTTGTAGTTCACCGTGCCGTCAACGTTAGTATTGTAATGAACGACGCCCGCATCCAGAGCTTCAATAGCTGAATTAGTGGCAAACAGCTGTGAGCCGTTGATAGCATCGGTGCTGTCAACGCTGATATGGCCCGCCGCCACGTTGGTAACCAGACGTTCACTGCCCGCCGAACCGACGCTCACCTGACTGGTCGGATTGGCGCCAGCGAAGGCGTAGTTATTGCCATTAATGGTCACGCCAGGAGTACCGGAAGTCAGACCCGTTATGGAACCGGCGCCCAATGCTACGTCATTGTCATAAGTCGCCTCGGCGAATTCACCCAATGCCATTGAACGAGAGCCGATAGATTTACTGCGCGTACCGATGGAAATACCGCTTCCATTCATTGCCGTAGCGCGATCGCCCAGCGCAATGCTGCTGTCGCCTTCTGCGCTTGCAAACGGACCAATTGCCGTGCTTCCGGCTTTTTGAGCCTTCGCTCCGGAACCTATGGCTGTCGCATCGGTATCCGCCGCCAACGATTCCCAGCCAATCGCAACCGCGCCGGTACTGGTCGGGTTGCTCGTGCTGGCGTCAACGCCTAACGCAATGCTGTTGATTCCCTGTGAACTTGCGCCGTAGCCGGTAGCAATACTGGATTCGCCAATGGCTTTGACGTTGTGCCCTACGGCCAAAGACGCCTGTCCAAGCGATAGCGCGCCAACCCCTGCAGCCAGCGAGTTCATGCCCGTTGCGCCGTCGTTGTCATAGTTAACGCCGATATTGCCGAAATCGTTAACGCTGTAATAATGCGTGGAGGCGGCATCTAACCCGCTTTTTAACTGCGCCACGTTAACGGCGTCAGTATCCAGCGTACCAGCGGCAACGCTGGTAATTTGGCGAGTGTAGTTATTTGCAACATCGCCGACGCTGACCGCACCCAGCGTGCTCCGCCAGACGGAACCGGTATTAAGACTGCCCGCTTTGGTTAATGGATCGTAGCCTTCGATACCCGCAACCGTTGATGCGACGGAGCCAGCCCCTAACGCCACCGAATTAAGGACGGTAGCGTTGGAAGCAAATCCCCAGTTGCCGCCCAACGCAAGCGATCCCTCCGCGGAAGCAGTACTGTAAGGCCCCACCGCCGTGGAGTAGGCAGCCAGAGAGTGTGCGCCATAACCCAGCGCGGTAGACCCAGTGAGGTTAGCCCGAGTATTGTTGCCCACCGCCGTAGCATTATCGCCATTTGCCATGGAGCTAGCGCCTAACGCGGTTCCATAGTAATTACTTTGTGCCCCCGTACCTACAGACACGGCGCCTTCAGCAGTAGCCTTAGCGGCCCGACCGAGAGCAACCGAATAGTTTCCACTGGCTTTCGCCGTATCGCCCAGCGCAGTAGCCGAACCACCGCTTGCGGTACTGGAGGGACCCACAGCGACAGCATTATCGCTGGTAACCGATGTGTTATTACCCAATGCTAAAGACTGATAGCCGGTCGTAGAGGAGTAGGCGCCGATGGCAATGTTATTACCATTCAGGTTATTCACGTTTGCCTGTTTGCCGATCGCAATACCGTTAAAGTTTTGCGCCTTTGCGTCAGACCCCATAGCAACGCTATCGCTTCCTGTTGACAGAGAACTTACGCCAACAGAAATAGATCCAGCGCCCGATGCTGTCGACATCGTGCCGATAGCCGTCGAGGCGGTACCGTTCGCTGTCGCCAACGTCCCCATGGCAAAGGCCTGCGTTTTGGTCGCAGAAGCGCTGGAACCCATCGCCAGCGCGTCTTGTGCTGAAGCCAGAGCCTTAAAGCCGAGTGCCAATGCGCCGGTTGACGCCGGATTCGCGGGGTCGCTTAACGCCTGAGCCTGTTGGCCAATGGCGATGCCGGTTCTTGACGTTACTGATGCAAGGTTACCCATAGCAACAGAACCTGACCCTGAGGCATTCGTTAGCGCGCCGATGGCGGTTGCCGCATCTCCCGATGCCGCTGCGCCGCTGCCCATAGCGAAAGCCTGTTTTTTGGTTGCCTTAGCAGAGGCCCCCAACGCCATGGCGTCTTGAGCATTAGAAAATGCGCCCCAGCCAATGGCGATAGCCCCCGTAGAGGCAGGGTCGGCAGGATCGACTAATGCTTTCGAGGACTGGCCGATAGCGACGCCGCTACCAGACGTACTTTGTGCGTTAAGGCCCATCGCGACGGAGTTATTGCTCGTCGCCATGGCATTTTGCCCCATTGCCAACGAGGCTTCTCCGGCGGCTTGCGCACCGTTGCCATAAGCGGAAGCCGCCAAGCCGGAAGCGATAGCGTTAGTTCCCGTCGCGACTGAATCGACACCGGTAGCCTGAGCGCCTTTACCAATGGCAACGGCATCCTGTTGATTAGCCAACGCGTTAGCGCCGATTGCAATAGTATATTGCTCGCTGGCCGTCGCCGTTGGCCCAATGGCGGTCGCGTTACCCGTAGCCGCAGTTGCTTTTCCGCCGTTAACTGAGGTGTTACTTGCGACGTTGCCATCCAGCGTTGCACTGCTGACGCCAGTACCCGCAACCCAGGCTCGTGCATCTTCAATCGGAATCATTACCAAAACGGCGGCGCCGATAATCCCTGCGGCAGAAGACGACAGCTGAAGGCTGCCGCTTTTGCCTTTACCTTTTGCTTTAGCAAATTCACTTACCGCAGTCCATATTCTTAAACTGGGATTCCAAACCAGCCGATAAATCTTATTCATATCTAACTCCCGCTGTTTCTAATGAAACGGCAATATCCTTATTTACTTTGATGGGTAAGCTTGTTTAACGCGATGCATTCCCGATCAATAAACGGTCGTTCAAGCGAAACGCTATTAAGCTTGCTTTGGTTGGCGTTAAACAGTGCTCTGGTCCTGTCGGTATCCTGTTTAACGTGTTGTAAATAACCGCCCACGAAGAAAGTTGCTTCTGTAAGCGCGTCTTTTTTTACTGCTTCTTCTACATTCCAATTTTCAATAGACTGAAATACGGAATCTTCAGAACCTTTACCGATATAAAGTTGAGCAATTTCCTGTTGATAAGGTAATTGCCACTTATAATTGACAGCTTGCTTTTTCAGGTTATGCGTTAATTCAGCCCGGGTGCCTTTCCACTGTTTCGCCGTTAGCCACAGTTGCCATAGTCTTGCGTAGTCTCTTTCCCGTGCATTAGCGGACGAACTCAGCATGCGAAATGCCTTCATTGCGTCATCATATTGACCAAGCGCCGCATAGTTGATAGCTGACGGAACTGCTGACACGGTGGCCATTTCACTAATCTTTAGGCGATCGTAAATGCTTCTAGCTTCCTTATTGCGACCGGATAGATCGTCGTTGATGGCGTCCAAAAACAGCTGTTGGTGCGTTGATCCCATCTCTTTTGAAATGGTAGGCTCGGCGCTCTCTTGCGCCGCTATAGCGGTATGCCCATGTATTACAAAAAATCCTGCAAACATCACATATGAGAAAAGCTTTTTTGCTAAAAAAACTTTTCGACAAGAAGAAAAATCTACTACGTCATGCATTTGAAAGTACCTGAACTTGCAAAAATAAAACAACGCAATGACTTCCAAGCTATTTTGTTAATTGTGACACGATGGAAATCACATTTTCCAAAATAATAAAATGAAAATCATCATCATTTAATATTTATAAGATTTATTCTCCAGCCTTATAATAAAGCGGTGTAATATCACTATATTTAATATGATAACCACGCCCCTTTGAGTACTGAATGAATCCCTCTGGCATACCTATAGAATTAATTTTCTTATTTAAATGAGTGAACACTTGCCATAGCCTTTGCGTGGAAGGACTTAGGTCGTTGTCCTCCCATATTTCTTTTAAAAGCACTTCTTTACTTACACCATGGAAACGTGCGTGGTTTAAGAGATAAAGAAAAAGGTTCATCATCGTGTCGTTAAAAAATAACGCACCGAAGAGCAAGTTTTTTTCTGAACCGCTGGTTGTCAATCTATAAAGGCATTTATTTTCTATATCTAAATGAAAATCTTTACCAATAAGATACCCATACAATTGATAATGCATAAACCTACATCCAAATAATTACTCAGGTTATAAATACATTCAAAAACCCTTTTCCAATTTTGCGTGATTATATGAGTGTTCACATTACATTCAACGCATTGGAAAACATGTTCTTGAAATCAATCCACCCCGTTTTTTTAGATTTAAAACCCATTAAAGAGCATAGGGAAAGATATAAAAACTAATGCGTACCAAAAAAATGATATTTGATACAACAAAGCGTTAGTTTTATAAACTCAACATAAAACAGCAAAATTCATTTTCACTTAAAAATTAAATAACAATATATTTAATCATCCTCATGTTTCATAAAGAAAATTACGTAAATTTTTTTGAAAAAACTCTTCCTATCCTTTGTACCGTAAACGTAAATGCGTTTATCAAGCACAGTTGTGAGAACAGTATGTTTTCTTGCCTCATGCTGGCGTTGAAAGATAGTAAGTAGAAAAGGGAAAATAGTGGACAAAAGTAATTTGAAGTAATCTAAAGAGTAGACTAACCTGTTGTAATAAAATAAAAATAGCAATACATAGCGTCGCACTTAAGAAAAACACGCCGTCTAACGCTATCCATTTGAATAGATTGGCTTTAGATTTCTTAAGAAATTTGTTTGGTTCACCGTTGATTGATGATCATTCATGCAACAAATTGATTTTATAGGCCATTCGGTAACCCTGTTATGAAAGTCCATTATGAGATCGAAAAGAAGGTAATCTTTGCTCCGGAAACGTGCACTATGTGGCCTACGGACGATCCCCTAGCTCGGATCACGCTTTATGCTACCGCCAGCCAGTGTTTCCTTCTGCTTTTACAAAATGCGGGTGACACACTAAGTCAAAAATTTCTTTTTGCCGAAGTCTGGGAGAAAAACGGTCTGTACGTTAACGCCAATACGCTCTATCAAAATATTGCCGTGCTTCGTAAGGCGCTTAAGTCGATAGGAATTAAAGAAGAAGTGATTAAAACAATTCCTCGACAAGGGCTGAAATTCGTTGGAAAGAGCACCCTTATTCAATATGAAGAGAAGATCGAGGCACTTATCGAGCGACAAGTACCATTACCAGACGTCGAACCTGATAAAGATAGAGTCTTGGCGCCACCGACGGTAAGAAGTAGCGACATGGAAGTAAAAAAAGCTTCTCAATTCATACCGTGGCGAAAAAAAGCGGTCTGGTTAATTCCAGTAACCACGATCGTACTGTCCCTCTTTCTGATTGTTTACTCGTTTATGATGAAGAACAATCAGACCGAACGTTTCTTCAACGAATATAGCTATATTGATGAGTTTGAAGGGTGCAAAATTTATTCAACCAATCAAAACCTCGGCGTCAACCATACCTTTCTTTCTGCCCTCACCCGTTTAACCGGCTTGACCTGCTATAAGGGCGACAGCATATGGTTGACGCTTAATCATCAACTTCAAGTCAAATCAGCCATAAAATGCAGCAATGATATAAGTTCACCGGACGCTAAATGCAGCACATGGCTCCAACTTGGAGATAACCAATGAATAAAAAAGGCGTATTCGCACTCTGGGGCGTGGCAATCCTCATGTCAATCGGTGCAGCAGGGCTAACATTTATGAAAACATCCTCCGTCAGTGATTTTTCCTGTCAAGGAGAGGTTGTTGTCATTCCCATCGGACATAAAACTAAAATGGCGTCATCAATAAAATTTAACTTTACCGATGGCAATGGCCGCTATGATTCTAATGCCACCGTCACGCAGACGGGGGTACCTGACCAATCGTTCAGCAACACGATTTATTTCAAATACTGGCGCGAAGGCGATGAAACCGTCATGTTATCGGATAGCAACAATGCGCTTTCTGAAACCCTTAAACCGCTGTTGGATATTCCCGACTTTTTCTTGTATCGCGATCGGGGCATTGCGCTAAAAATTCTGAAAATAAACCGCAATAGCTTTATGTTTACTCACGACGACACGCCGATCTTCTACTGTAAGTCGAAAGATTAAAATAGAGCTATTATTCACTTGCCACAATATAAATCCCGCACTCAAAGCCGCCATTTCTCCCTTCGCGCGAACTTCCCGCCAGACCGCTGTCTATCGGGACTTTTGGAGATTCCCACTAAATTCATTTGCCATTTTCCTGATTATTTCGACATTTATCCATTTTCTTCCTGACACATTCCCCTTTATAATAGGCAAATTCGTTAGGTGAAAGGTTTCAGCAAAGTATCGGAGTCATGCCTTTTCGCCCTGATAGTCGCGGCCTGTCGCGAATTTCTGGCGAGATGGGCAATGTTTCGCAATACTAATAGAATTCCAGCCGAGAGTGCCGGCTTTCATCATCATCTTCTCTCACAACGTATTGGTAAAAGTGTCATCATGAAGAAAACTAAAATTGTATGTACCATTGGCCCGAAAACCGAATCAGAAGAAGTGCTGGGTAAACTCCTGAAAGCAGGAATGAACGTCATGCGCTTAAACTTCTCTCATGGCGATTACGAAGAACACGGCCAGCGCATCAAAAACATCCGCGCAGTACAAGAAAAAACCGGCCTGAAGGCCGCTATCCTGCTAGATACCAAAGGTCCGGAAATCCGTACCGTTAAGCTGGAAGGCGGAAACGACGTCTCTCTGGTTGCAGGTCAGACTTTCACCTTTACCACCGACCTCAGCGTCGTAGGCAACAAAGATCGCGTGGCGGTCACCTACAGCGGCTTTGCCGAAGACCTTAAGGTCGGTAATACCGTTCTGGTCGACGACGGCCTGATCGGTATGGAAGTTATCGAAATCAAAAAAGGCGAAGTGGTTTGTAAAGTACTGAACAACGGCGATCTGGGCGAGAACAAAGGCGTCAACCTGCCTAACGTGTCTATTCAACTTCCTGCCCTGTCCGAAAAGGACAAGAAGGATCTGGTTTTCGGCTGTGAGCAAAACGTTGACTTCGTTGCCGCTTCTTTTATTCGCAAGCGTTCCGACGTGTTAGACATTCGTGCGCACCTTAAGGCGCACGGCGGCGAACACATTCAGATCATTTCCAAAATCGAAAACCAGGAAGGCCTGAACAACTTTGATGAAATCCTGGAAGCTTCCGACGGCATCATGGTTGCCCGCGGCGACCTGGGCGTTGAGATCCCGGTTGAAGAAGTTATCTTCGCGCAAAAGATGATGATCGAGAAGTGCGTCAAGGCGCGTAAAGTGGTTATCACCGCGACCCAGATGCTGGACTCCATGATCAAGAACCCGCGCCCTACTCGCGCTGAAGCCGGCGACGTAGCGAACGCGATCCTGGACGGCACCGACGCCGTTATGCTTTCAGGCGAAAGCGCCAAGGGCAAGTACCCGCTGGAAGCCGTTACCATCATGGCAACCATTTGCGATCGCACCGACCGCGTAATGCCTTGCCGCGTAGACGCCCTGACGACGACCGGCAAGCTGCGTATTACCGAAGCCGTTTGCCGCGGTGCCGTTGAAACCTCCGAGAAGCTGGACGCAACGGTTATCGTAGTAGCCACCGAAGGCGGTAAATCTGCCAAGGCCGTGCGCAAGTACTTCCCGACCGCGCCGATTCTGGCTCTGACTACTAACGAAACGACCGCCCGTCAGCTGCTGCTGAGCAAAGGCGTAACGACTCAGATCGTCACTGAAATCACCTCTACCGATGACTTCTACCGCATTGGTAAAGAAGCAGCTCTGGCCAGCGGCCTGGCTAAGAAAGGCGACGTGATCGTAATGGTTTCTGGCGCGCTGGTTCCAAGTGGAACCACCAACACCGCATCGGTTCATATCCTGTAATTTTTTTCCAGAAGCACTTTCAAGCGCCGCACCGCGGCGCTTTTTTTATGTATTGATAAAATTTTTTAGGGTATCTTTCAAAGCGCGCCATTTTCACATTTGAGACGTGGGTAAACCTTTATACGTTTCAGCTCAATGGCTGCGCCCACGCCGCTTTTCCCTAGGCTTTTGTTAACACTGAGTAAGCCCTTTTTTCACGGTGGAAAATATTTTGCTCATTCTTTAACCAATCGAGCTAAATACTTTGCAGTAAGTTAAAAATTTATTCTCATTCCAAAAAAGTTTGTGTAATACTTATAGGGCTACATGCAAAAAGTTAACTCAAATTGAGGGTGTAAATATGAACCGTACTAAAGTGGTACTGGGTGCAGTAATTTTAGGTGCTACTCTGTTAGCTGGCTGTGCAAAAAGCACTGACACTGCTACTAACAGCAAGCTGACTCAACTGATCAGCGATGTTGCTGCTTTACGTTCTGATGTACAAGTTGCTAAAGATGAAGCAGCTCGTGCTAACCAGCGTTTAGACAACATGACTCGCGGTTACAAGAAGTAATAACTTCTTTGTAAGGAAAATGGCGCACTTCAGTGCGCCATTTTTTTTACCCTCTGCCCTATACTCTCCCCGTTTTCATGCATAACTGAGCGTATTTCTTCTTTTATTTTCTCATTGAGTTCAAAAATCAAAATAGGCCATGAGGCCAACACGTTATTGCCAACGCTAAATAGTTGAACTCAGGCCGCGTACATAAACACTTTCGGCTCTATTCTTCAATGCCAGAGCGCTTAAAAAAGCGATAGGTGCATTTTTAGATAGAACTTATATCTACGGCGCCTTTTAATTTGCAACGCCTTAAACAGCGTTCTATGCGTAAAAAATAAAAAGCGCGGTAGCTCATAGTGAACGACCGCGCTTTTTCTGAACAACTTACGATAATTAGCGGTTTACCTGCAGCGGCAAACCAGAACGACGAGTAATTTCTGCGCTCATTTTCGCAGAGTCAGTACCGGCATCGTTCATAAACTCTGCAACGGCTCCGTGCAATTCGATAGGCATGGTTTGCGCATCGTCCTGCTCGGTGCGAGACAGCGGCTGGTGAACCTCGATATACCTTTTACCGTCAGGCTCTACGGTAGCCTTCACCGGCTCGTTAACGATTTGAACGCGCGTGCCGACAGGTACGGTGTTGAACAGCGCTTCAATGTCGTTCGGACGCAGGCGAATACAGCCAGAGCTAACGCGCATGCCGATACCGAAATCGGCGTTAGTACCGTGGATCAGATAGGTACCTCCGGCAGCGGCCAAACGCAGCGCAAACAGCCCCATCGGGTTATCCGGACCGCCGGGCACCACGGCCGGCAGCGTAATTCCCTGAGCCGCATAGTGCTTACGGATATTAGCCGTTGGCGTCCAGGTTGGATTCGCTCTTTTCTCCGTAATCGCCGTGGTCATAACCGGCGTTTCACGCCCCAGTTGGCCAATGCCGATCGGATAAACGATAACGGTATTGCTGCCTTTAGGGTAGTAATACAGGCGAAGTTCAGACAGGTTAATAACGATGCCTTCACGAGGCGCATCCGGCAGGATCATCTGAAGCGGGAGGATCAGCTCTGAGCCTGGTTTAGGCAACAGCGGGTCAACGTTAGGGTTGGCTTCCAGCATGGCAATCAGGCCAATTTGATAATCCGCCGCGATGCGCTCCAGAGAACGCCCGTCGTTCGGAACAATCAGCACCCTATTCTCGCCGATTAAACGGCTGTTGCTTGGTGGCAACTGATATTCCATTGCCTGGGCGAAGGCCGCCTGTCCTATCAACACTAAGGCCACAATGGCTTTACATACTGCAAAAACACGGTTCATGCTTAATTCCTAACCTTCTGCTATTAATCGGTCTCTTTGGCTGGTTCTCAAACACGGGCTTAGTAAATAACCGCCGGAGATTACTATTATGTCGCAAAACAGAGCCTTCACCTAGTTCAAGCGCACAAGAACGCCTTGAGAAATGGTAAGATTTCTTATCATACCCATGATTTATAAGTAAAAATAGCTCGTCAATTATTTGCTATAAAAGACTCTATCTCTGTGATAACAATAATGATGTATTCAAAGCCGCTGAGATGGACTAAGATAATTAAATGTTAATTCAAAGTAAATTATTATGGAGAACGTCATGGCACAAACCGTTACTATGAAAGGTAATCCCGTATCCGTTGGCGGTCAGCTTCCAAAAGCCGGCGCTTCAGTAAAATCATTCACACTCACGGCCAACGATCTTTCCGACGTCAGCCTCAGCGCTTATAAAGGAAAGCGCAAAATTCTGAACATTTTCCCCAGTATTGATACCGGCGTATGCGCTACTTCGGTAAGAACCTTCAACAAGCGCGCAGGTGAAGCGAATAACACCGTTGTATTGTGTATATCCGCCGACCTGCCCTTTGCTCAATCCCGCTTTTGCGGCGCGGAAGGTCTTAGCAACGTCGTTACTCTCTCCGCTTTTCGCAGCCCCGATTTTAAGCAGGACTATGGCGTTGAGGTGCTCGACGGCCCGCTTAAAGGCTTAACCGCCCGCGCGGTAGTCGTGCTGGATGAAAATGACCGCGTGCTCTACAGCGAGCTGGTCAAAGAAATTTCCACTGAGCCAGACTATGACGCAGCGCTGGCCGCGTTAAAATAACGGCATCATAAAAAGCAAAGGGAGAACCGGCTGGCTCTCCCTTCTTTATTTAGCTTTATTCAGCCTCGACGCTATTCGCTTTCCGCCTTCGCCTGCTGGCTCAGCCCATACTCCCGAAGCTTATTGGCTATTGCCGTATGCGATACGCCCAGCCTCTTGGCCAGCTTACGGGTGCTAGGATAACTGCCGTAGAGCTGCGTCAGCACCGCACACTCAAACCGCTTGCAGATTTCGTCCAGCGAACCGTCCATGATGTCGTTGTTGAGCATCATCTCGGCCGTCACTTCGGGCAGAACGATGTCTTTCGCCTGTAGCTCGCTGCCTTCCATCTGCGTTACCGCACGATAAAGCACGTTTTTTAACTGCCTTACGTTGCCGGGCCAGCCGTATTGGGTCAACAGCGGCGTAATATCCGGCGACAGACGCGGCTTCGTGATACCTAACTGGTCAGCAAACAGCGTAATAAACTGCTCGGCCAATGGCATAATATCGGGTACGCGCTCGCGAAGCGGCGGCAGCGTCAGCGTCAGCACGTTAAGGCGGTAGTACAGGTCTTCACGGAATACGCCCTGGCTGACTAAATTAAACAGGCTCTTTTGCGTCGCGCAGATAACGCGCACGTCGACGTGCACCTCTTTATCTTCACCAACCCGGCGGAAAGTGCCGTCGTTTAGAAAGCGCAGCAGCTTGCTTTGCATTTTAGGCGACATCTCGCTGATGTTATCCAACAGCACCGTTCCGCCATTCGCCTGCTCAAAAAATCCCTTTTTGGCTTCCTGCTGGGCGCTTCCCGCATGCCCATACAGTTCGCTTTCAACCACGTCGTCAGGCAGCGAGGCGCAGCTCAGCGCCAGAAAGGGCTTGTCGCGACGCGCGCTCCTCATGTGGCAAGCCTGTGCCAGAACGTCTTTTCCCGTACCGGTATCACCGACGATCAGCAGCGGCGCGTCCAGCATCGCCAGGCGGTTAGCCTGCTCAATCAGAGTCTTCATTTTACCACTGACGGAAACGATGTGGCTGAAGGCCTGATTGTCCGCCACGTTTTTATTTTGCAGCTGTCGTCCGATTTTAACCGCCGACTTCAGCACCACGACGGCGCCGGTCACCGTTTTTTCGGCGCTTCCTTCATCGCTTTGGTATATCGGCATAATGTCCATCAGGTAATCCTGCCCGCGAACAATAACCCGCTCAGAGTGAGGCGTAATGCTCTCGCCTTCCAAATGGCGAAGGAAAGGATAGCCGTTAACCAGAACAGAGGCGGGCTGCGCCACGATTTTATCTTCCGTCACGCCAAACAGCGCTAGCGCCGCAGAGTTAACTAAATCAATGCGCCCTTTCAGGTCGATAGACATAACGGGTTCCGGCAGCGATTCAAACAGCGCTTTCAACGCGCGCAGGCGCTGCTCCGAAGGCATGTAGGACACGGTCCGTACGTCGATAACGCCTTTAATACGCCGGATGCTGACCATTAGCGCGCTAAATACGTCAAAATCTATAGAGGAAAAGTTCAGATAAATCTTACCGCTGAGGTCAAGCTCAATGCCGCGAAGGTCGAGATGACGTTCAACCAGTAGATCGAGGAGTTCCCGGGTTAACCCCAGTCTGTCTTCGCAAAGGACTTCAAGACGCATGATAAAAGCCTTGTACCGTGGACGCTGTAATCGGGTGAGGCGCTATCATACCCGCAGACGCCCGCCAAATGAAGATAAGTGTCACAAAAAGTTGACAGATCTAACACTAAAACGCCGACAAAATGAAACTAGCTATCTCAAAATCACTTATCTCATGAATTTTAAGACAATGTTCTACCGTTAAGGGCTCTTTCTATTACATTGGAGAAATGAATTTTTTAGTTCCCTTTCTGCGAAAACAGTGATTAATTAACGTTTCCATAATAAATAACCTTATCGAGACACAGCATGAAAGACGCAACGCTAGCCCTACACCACGGATTCCAATGTGACCCGGTAACAAAATCCGTCGCCGTTCCTGTTTATCAAACGGTCGCCTATGAGTTCGACAATGCCCAGCACGGCGCGGATCTCTTTAATTTGGCGGTTCCCGGAAATATCTATACCCGCATCATGAACCCGACCAACGATATTCTAGAAAAACGCCTGGCGGCCCTTGAAGGCGGAATCGCCGGGCTGGTGGTATCCGCCGGCAGCGCCGCTATCACCTATGCCATACAAACGCTGGCCAGCGCTGGGGACAACATCGTCAGCACGCCCCAGCTTTATGGCGGCACCTATACGCTATTTGCCCACATGCTGCCCGGATTCGGCGTCAACGTGAAGTTTGCCCGCGACGACTCGCCGCAGGCCATCGCTGAACTTATCGATGAAAAAACCAAGGCGGTATACTGCGAAAGCATCGGCAATCCCGCGGGCAACGTTGTTGATATAGAGGGATTGGCCAACGTCGCTCACGCCAAAGGCGTACCGCTTATCGTCGACAACACCGTCGCTTCGCCGGTCCTGTGCAAGCCAATTCAGTTCGGCGCGGACATCGTCGTTCACTCAATCACCAAATACGTCGGCGGTCACGGCAACTCGCTCGGCGGCGTAATTATCGATTCGGGAAAATTCCCCTGGGCTGAACATAAAGAACGTTTTCCCATGTTCAGCACGCCGGAAGCCGCTTACCACGGCGTGGTCTATACCGACGCCTTTGGCCCCGCGGCTTTTATTGCCCGCGCGCGTACCGTACCGCTGCGCAACTGCGGCGCGGCGCTCTCTCCGATGAACGCTTTTCTGTTGCTTCAAGGACTAGAGACGCTGTCGCTGAGAATGGAACGCCACGTCGAGAACGCGCGTAAAGTGGCCGAATACCTGCAAAGCCACGATAAGGTTGGCTGGGTCAGCTACGCGGGCCTTCCCGATCACCCCCACTACGCGCTGGCGCAGAAGTATATGAACGGCACGCCGTCGGCGATCCTCTCCTTCGGCCTGAAGGGAGGATATGAGGCCGGGGTTCGTTTTTATGATGCGCTGAAGATTTTCAAGCGCTTGGTCAACATCGGTGACGCCAAGTCTTTGGCCTGCCACCCTGCTTCCACCACTCACCGCCAGATGTCCGAAGAAGAACAGGCCAAGGCGGGCGTGAAGCCTGAGATGATACGCCTGTCTATCGGCATTGAGGCCATCGAAGATATTCTTGAGGATCTGAATCAGGCGTTAAGCGCCTGACGGCGGGCGTAAGCGTAAGACAAAGGCCGCGAAAGCGGCCTTTTTACTATTTGTCCTTTCCTCCAACTTTCGACAGCCCGTTTTTAAGCTGGCCGATAAGCTGGGTTCTAAAATCGCCCAGCCGGGGCTTATCGCCGTCCAGCCAGGGCAGAGGTCGACACAGCTCCATCGCTTTGATGCCCAGACGCGCTGTCAACAACCCTGCCCCGATGCCCTGCGCCGCGCGGGCCGAAAGCCTTGCCGTGATGTCTTGAGACAGCCAGTCCATACCGACTTCACGGATAAGCTCGCTGGCGCCGGCGAAGGCAATGTTTAGCAGCACCAGCTTAAACAGCCGAATGCGGCTAAAGTAGCCCAGCTCAATGCCGTAGATGTTGGCGATGCGGTTGATTAGGCGAATGTTGCGCCAGGCGATGAACGCCATATCCACCAGCGCCAGCGGGCTGACGGCGATCATCAGCGCCGATTCCGCCGCTGAACCGCTGATTTCCCGACGCGCCTGCTGATCCAACACGGGCTGCACCAGCTCGGCGTAGAGCGTAACCACCTCTCTGTCGTTTTGCGTTTCATGCAAAGAGGCCTGCCAACGGCGCAACGCGGGATGGCTGTTGTCAATTCCCGCCTGCTTGGCCAGCGTTTCGCAAAACGCGCGACCTTTGCCAAGCCCGTGGCTTTGCAGCAGTTCGCGGGCCGTATCGCGCTCCTGAGCCCGCTCTCTCAGGCGATAAAGCCGCCGCCATTCGGTAATCACCGAGCCCACTCCCGCCACGACGATAATCGCGCCTGCGCCGTAAGCGCCCAGCGTGATCCATTCGTGTTGAGCGATTGCATCGGAAATACGGTAAACCCCCTGAGCAATGACGCTAATGCCAAACAGCCCTAAGCCGAGCGTCACCATCTTTCGCCACAGGCTTTTTTTCGGCCTCAGCACGTTGGCGATTAGCCCTTCGGCTTCGCCTTCCGCCTCCTCGGCCTCAAGCTCCGGCGCCGTAGGATAAAAACGTTCGGCCTGCTCGTCATCAAACCGCTGATGGTGACGCAGCTCAGGTTCTTTTTCTTCGACCAGGGGCTTATCGAACTCGATTCGTCCCTTGATGGGTTGGTTCATCTCAGTTTGTCTCCTAACAGGAACTCCATTACCGCGTCCAGTCGAATGTGCGGCAGCGGCGTATCGACGCTCATTGGCTTAGGCCGGAAAGCGTCGAAGTGGAAGCCCTGCGTTTGCCAAAAAGAGGGCTCCGGCAGACGAGCCGGAACTTCTCCGGGATAGACGGTTAAAAGCTGTCCATCCTCTAATCGGTGTCCTTTGAGCGCCGGCATTCGGTTTCCCTGATGCTCGATAATTCCGCTATCGGTCGCCTGTACGGAGGCAAGCCCGACGCAGTCCATGGTAATCCCCTCAAAGGCGGCATTCTGCCAGGCTTCCTGTACGAGCTGCTGAAGCAGGGAAACCAGATTGGCATGCTGGTCGGGCGTAATATGGTCCGCCTTGCTGGCGGCGAACATCAGCCTGTCGATACAGGGTGAAAAAAGCCGGCGGAAAAGAGAGCGCTGGCCGTAATGAAAGCTCTGCATCAGCTGCGTCATCGCCAGGCGCATATCGTTGAACGCCTGCGGACCGCTGTTTAGCGGCTGGAGACAGTCCACCAGCACGATTTGGCGATCGAAATTCAGAAAATGGTCCTTATAGAACCCTTTCACAATATGCTGACAATAATAGTCATAGCGCGCTTTCAGCATGCCGAAGTTAGTGTGCTTATCGGCCTGCGCAAGCCTGGGTTCATTTTTCTCGTCGATCTCCGGCCAGGGGAAAAACTGCAGCACCGGCGCGCCGGCCAGCTCCCCAGGTAAAACAAACCGCCCCGGTTGGATAAAGTGCAGCCCCTCCTGTTTACACTGTTGCAGATAAAGGCTGTAGGCCTCCGAGATTTCCGCCAACAGGTTTTCATCTACTGGCCCCAGCGGGTCGCATTTACGGCACAGTTCCAGCCAAGGCTCGGCCCATTTGGCGCGTTCCCCTTGGCGGACGTCGTTCATTTGCCGACTCCATTCCAGATAGCTTTGTTCAAGCATCGGCAGATCGAGCAGCCACTCTCCCGGATAGTCGACAATCTCCAAATAGAGCGTCGAATGCGTCGTAAAATGGCGCATCAGGGAATCGTTGGAGCGAAAGCGTAACGCCAGACGGATCTCGCTGACGCCGCGCGTCGGCACCGGCCAGCTTGGCGGCGTGCCATAGAGGGACGCCAGCCCTTCATCATAGGCGAAGCGGGAAATGCCGAAGTCCTGTTGAGGGATCCTTTTCACGCCAAGCAGGCGCTCTTCGCGCACGGCGGAGAACAGCGGCAGCCTGGCGCCGTTGTTGACGTTCAGCAGTTGATTGACAAACGCCGTGATAAACGCCGTCTTGCCGCTGCGGCTAAGCCCGGTCACCGCCAGCCTTAGGTGACGATCCAGACCGCGATTAACCAGCGATTGAATTTCGTTCTTCAGTCGTTTCATCAGAAGCCTTCTTCATGCGGCGGGCGGTCAACGCTATTCCTTTTCTCAACAAAGGTTCGCCAAACAAAATTAAGGCCGTACGCGCCGGCCGCCACAGGTTAAGTTTCAATAGCAATGATAACACGAACGTCGGGCCGTAATATTTACTCAGGAAAAAGAGCAGCATCGCCAGCGTTTGAACGACCTGCTGCCTTTTAAAAGAACGCGTCATTTTTTGAATTCCTTACCCGTGGAGCTTTGTATCAGACCGCGCCGAAGGTTCCTTAAGCAAGGAACCCGGCGCAGAAGGGAAAGTGTCGATTGAAGGCGCTACAGGCGACGAAAACGGCTTTCAACCTGAAAGGTGTCGGAGGTCAGATAGCGCTCCAGCTCGCGCAGGCGGCGTTCGCTCGCCTCCAGCTCCTGCGTCGCCTGATGAAGCCGCTGGCGAACCGGAATGCGGCTGTGTAACGAGGCTTCCGCGCTCGGGGCGCTGTCCAGAAAGAAAACCATGGTGAAATAAATCACGATGGTGATGAAGAAAAAGCCGAAAAACAGCGCCAGTACCGCCAGAATGCGTACAACGACGACCGGAATGCCCAAGTAGCGGGCGATCCCCGCGCAAACGCCGCTAATCATGCCCTCTTCAGGAATACGATATAGCTTGTTGTTCATTAACGTTGCCTCCAGTTGGGATGCTCTTCGTCTAAAATAGATTCCAACGCCGCAATGCGCTCTTTCATTCGCTGAGCCTGTTCACTCAGCGCCATGAGGCGCTGCATATCCTGCGAGTTAAGCTGTCCGCCGTTACTCTGCTTATTGCGGTAGTGCAGCCAAAGCCAGATCGGGACAATAAACAGAATAAACAGCGTCAACGGTACGGCAAGTAAACCCATTAGCCAGCTCATTGATATTCCTTACTTTTGATGATTCGGGGGTCGCTTATCCGCCAAAGGGATAAGCGACATAGCTACACCTGACTATCAGGCTTCTTTATCTTTGTTCATCTTGGCCTTCAGCGCGGCCAGCTCGTTGTCGATCGCTTCGTTGACCTTCAGCTCGGTGAACTGCTGCTGTAGGCTCTTTTCTTTGCCAAAGCCAACGCTTTGCGCTTCTGCTTCCATATGGTCGATGCGGCGCTCGAACTGCTCGAAGCGGGCCATCGCTGCATCGACCTTACCGCTGTCCAGCTGGCGACGGACGTCGCGTGATGAAGCGGCGGCCTGATGGCGCAGCGCCATTGCCTGCTGGCGAGCGCGCGTTTCGCTCAGTTTAGCCTCAAGTTCGGTAATATCGCTACGCATACGCTCCAGCGTTTCGTTAACTAACGTCAGCTCTGACTCCAGAACGGCCACCAGATCGGCCACTTTCTGCTTTTCAATCAGGGCGGCGCGCGCCAGGTCTTCTTTATCTTTACGCAGCGCCAGCTCCGCCTTTTCCTGCCACTCGACCACCTGCGCCGTGGCTTGTTCAATGCGGCGGGTCAGCTGCTTCTTCTCGGCCAGCGCTCTGGCGGAGGTAGAACGAATTTCAACCAGCGTGTCTTCCATTTCCTGAATCATCAGGCGAACCATTTTTTCCGGATCTTCCGCTTTCTCCAGCAGAGTGCTGATATTGGCGTTTACGATGTCTGCAAAGCGAGAAAAAATACCCATGGCTGTGTTCCTCTTTATCTACGGTCGTTAATTAAGGTAGTGGCAAGATGCCTTCCCTTTGCATATATCAAGAAGCGTGCCAAGTTTGCACAAAAAATTAACACACTGATTTAAAAGTAAATATATTTTTACTTGCCATCTGGCTATAAAAAATGATTTGATGAAAAAAACCAACTAATGGCGAATTTAACCATGAATAGCGGTGTAAACAGCGGTATAGACAACCTAATCGGTCAGTCCAACAGCTTTATCGACGTGTTAGAACAGGCGTCCAGAGTCGCTCCGCTCACCAAGCCAGTGCTGATTATCGGCGAACGCGGCACGGGGAAAGAGCTTATCGCCCATCGATTGCACTATTTGTCCAAACGGTGGCAGGGGCCGTTTATTTCGCTGAACTGCGCCGCTCTGAGCGATACCCTGCTCGATTCAGAGCTGTTCGGTCACGAAGCCGGCGCGTTCACCGGCGCGCAAAAGCGACACCTTGGCCGCTTTGAGCGTGCCGACGGCGGAACGCTGTTTCTTGACGAGCTGGCGAACGCCCCCATGCTGGTGCAGGAAAAGCTGTTGAGGGTGATTGAATACGGTCAGCTAGAGCGCGTTGGCGGCACTCAGCCTTTACAGGTGGACGTGCGCCTGGTCTGCGCAACCAACGAAGACCTCCCCGAACTGGCTCGTCAGGGGAAGTTTCGCGCCGACCTGCTCGATCGCCTGGCGTTTGACGTTATTAACCTCCCTCCGCTTAGAGAGCGGCGCTCAGACATCATGCTGCTGGCTGAGCATTTCGCCATTCAGATGTGTCGAGAACTGGAACGCCCCCTTTTCCCCGGCTTTACGCCGCTTGCCGTTGATACGCTGATGGGCTATCGCTGGCCGGGCAACGTGCGAGAGCTGAAGAACGTGATTGAACGTTCCATTTATCGCAATAAGGATGCCGATGAACCGCTGAACGATATTATTATCGATCCTTTCGTTCACACGCAAAGCGCAAAACAAAAAGATCCTTTATCGTCTGAAGCGCCTTTATCATCGCTTCCACCGCTGCCCGTCGATCTTAAAGGCTGGCTGGCGCAGCAGGAGCGGGAGCTGGTTGAACAGGCCCTGATGAAGAGCCAGTACAACCAGCGGCAGGCGGCAAAGCTTTTATCGCTCAGCTATGACCAGCTGCGCGGCATTTTGCGTAAATATGAGCAGGGTAAGAAAGATGAATGACTCACTATCGGCACTCCCGCGCCGATAGTTTTTTAACCACTCGACTCCTCAACCGCGATGAATACCGGTTAAAGATTGGGATGGCGGCTATACTCTTGTATAATCATCGGCTGACTTCCATAACCAAGATCTTTTGAGATATGCGTGGGTTAAAATTAGGGGCTTTGCTCTGTGCCAGCCTTGCGCTGCCCGTTCAGGCGGCGCCAAATGACGAATCTCCCGTGGAGGGCGCTGCGACAACGCAGGCGGCGTCTCCCGCTGTCGACGTTCGTCAAAGCGGCTTCGTTTACTGCGTCAATGGCCTCATTGACAGCTTTAACCCGCAAATTGCCAACGGCGGCGTCATGGTGGATACCATTGCGGCCCAGCTTTACGATCGCCTGCTGGACGTCGATCCTCTTACCTATCGTCTGGTTCCCGAACTGGCCGAGCGTTGGGAAACGCTGGACAACGGCGCAGCTTACCGTTTTCATCTGCGCAAGGACGTACCGTTTCAGACTACGCCCTGGTTTACGCCAACTCGAAAAATGAACGCAGATGACGTGATTTTCAGCTTTAACCGGATTTTTAACCCGGAAGCGCCCTATCACGCCGTCAACGGCGGCCATTACCCCTATTTCGACAGCATGCAGTTTTCCAATACGGTTCGCGAGATTAAAAAAATCGACAGCTACACGGTCGAAATTCGGCTCAAGCAGCCGGACGCCTCCTTTCTGTGGCACATGGCGACGCACTATGCGCCCGTATTGTCCGAAGAGTACTCTCGCAATCTGCTGAAGATCGGAAAACAGGAACGTATTGACCGGCTGCCGGTCGGTACCGGACCGTTTTTACTCAACGAATACCGTCCCGGTCAGTTTATTCGGCTACAGCGCAATGAAAGCTACTGGCGCGGCCTGCCCCGCATGCCGCAGGTGGTTATCGATCTGGGCGCAGGCGGGACGGGCCGCCTGTCAAAATTACTGACCGGTCAGTGCGACGTACTGGCCTACCCGGCCGCCAGCCAGCTGACTATTTTACGCGACGATCCCAGGCTTCGGATCTCTCTGCGTACCGGCATGAACGTGGCCTATCTGGCGTTCAATACCAGCAAGCCGCCGCTAAACGATAAGCGGGTTCGCCACGCGATCGCGCTGTCTATTAATAACCCAAGGCTGATGCAGTCCATCTATTACGGCACGGCGGAAACGGCGTCCTCTATTCTGCCCCGTACTTCCTGGGCCTACGACAGCGAATCGGAAATTACCGAATACAACATTGAGAAAGCCAAGCAGTTGCTAAAAGAAGCCGGCGTCGGTCCTCTTCGCCTGCACCTGTGGGTTTCCACCGCGTCTCAAGCCTATAACCCAAGCCCATTGAAAACGGCGGAGCTTTTGCAGGCGGATCTGGCCCGCATCAATATCAAAGTCACCATCGTGCCGATTGAAGGCCGCTTTCAGGAAAACAGCTTAAGCGATGAGGACCACGATCTTACGCTTGCCGGGTGGGCGACCGACAGCAACGATCCCGACAGCTTCTTCCGCCCGCTGCTAAGCTGTGCCGGCATTGATTCACAGACAAACTACGCCCGGTGGTGCCACCCTGAGTTTGATAGTCTGCTGAATGAGGGCGTTATGGAGCAGGATCTTTCCTCCCGAATAGCCATCTACCGTCAGGCGCAAAAGACGCTGGCGGATGAGCTGCCGATCCTGCCGCTGGCCTCATCGCTGCGCATTCAGGCCTACCGCTATGATATAAAAGGCTTGGTTCTCAGCCCGCTTGGCAACGTCTCTTTTGCCGGCGTGTATCGGGAAAAGGCGTCTAAGGAGCAGCAATGATTATTTACTTACTTCGTCGACTGCTGCTGGCGCTGGTAACGCTTTTTATCCTGACTATCGTAGGGTTTAGCGTTTCTTACTATACGCTCCACGCGCCGCTGGCCAATGAGAGCGCGGTCCCCGCCTATATTCACTATATCGGCGGCCTGCTGAAGGGCGATTTTGGCGTTTCCGCTATCAACGGCGAGTCAATTAGCGAACAGCTGAAGTTCGTTTTCCCCGCGACGCTGGAGCTGTGCGTGCTGGCCTTTGCTATCTCCCTTGGGTTAGGCCTGCCGCTGGGAATTATGGCCGCGATGTTTAAACACAAGTGGCCCGATAACGTCATTACTACAGTTTCCCTGTTCGGTTTTTCTATCCCCACGTTTTGGCTGGGCCTGCTGCTAACGCTGCTGTTTTCTCTGAATCTTGGCCTGCTGCCTGCCTCCGGGCGTTACGACCTGCTCTATCAAATTCCTCCAGTGACCGGCGTCGCCCTGATTGATGCCTGGATGTCCGACTCTCCCTATCGGGAGCAGATGATGATTAGCGTTATCATGCACCTTATTCTGCCGGTTACGGCGCTGTCGGTTGCGCCGACAACGGAAGTTATTCGCCTGATGCGCCAAAGCGTTCTTCAGATTATTGGTCAAAACTATATCAAAGCGGCCGCAACCCGCGGGCTCTCTCGTTTTACGATTATAAGGCGCCACGTGCTGCACAACGCGCTACCCATTATTTTACCGAAGCTAAGCCTGCAGTTTTCGACCATGCTGGCGCTGGCTATCGTAACGGAAACCGTGTTTAGCTGGCCGGGATTGGGGCGCTGGCTCATTATCGCCATTCGTCAACAGGACTTCGCCGTTATCTCGGCAGGAATCATCATCATGGGTGCGCTGGCCATCGTCGTTAACCTGCTGGCCGATATTTTTAACGCCATGACCAACCCGTTGAAAAATAAGGAATGGTATGCTTTCCGATAACGTATACCGAGAAAAGAAGATGCCCAGCGCGCTGAACTACGTCTGGCATCATATCCACCGGGATATTCTGGCCATGATTGGCCTGTACGGCATGCTGTTTTTGATAGTGCTCTGCCTGTTTGGCGAAGCGCTCGCGCCCTATCAGCTCGATCAACAGTTTCTCGGCTATCAGCTGCTGCCGCCTTCCTGGTCGCGCCATGGGGACGTTTCCTTCTTCCTCGGCACCGACGATCTGGGCCGCGACGTGCTAAGCCGCCTGCTAAACGGCGCTGCGCCGACGGTTGGCTCGGCGATTCTGGTTACGCTGGCCGCTGCGCTGGTAGGTACTCTGATGGGCGTGCTGGCCGGCGTTAGCCGCGGGCTTCGCTCCGCATTTCTTAACCATATTCTCGACATTTTGCTGGCCGTTCCTTCCCTACTGCTGGCTATTGTGGTTGTCGCGTTTGTCGGTCCCAGGCTGGAACATGCGATGTTCGCCGTATGGCTGGCGCTGTTGCCGCGCATCATTCACACCATTTACCTCACCGTACATGACGAGCTGGAAAAAGAGTATGTGATCGCCGCGCGTTTGGACGGAGCGTCTACGAGCTATATCCTGTGGAACGGCCTGCTGCCGAATATCGCGCCGGTTTTGGTTTCTGAATTCACCCGAGCGCTGTCGATGGCCATTATGGACATCGCCGCACTCGGCTTTCTCGGCCTTGGCGCCCAGCTCCCCTCTACCGAATGGGGAACCATGCTGGGCGACTCTTTAGAGCTGGTATACGTCGCGCCCTGGTGCGTCATGTTGCCCGGCGCTGCGGTGATGATTAGCGTACTGCTGGTTAACCTTCTCGGTGAAGGCGTTTACCGCACAATTACGACAGGTGATGAATAATGCCGCTTCTGGATATTCGCAATCTGACCATTGAAATTATGACGCCGGACGGCCCGGTAAAGGCCGTTGACCGCGTAAGCCTGGCTCTGACCGAAGGTGAAATTCGCGGCCTGGTGGGCGAATCAGGTTCAGGAAAAAGCCTTATCGCCAAGGCTATTTGCGGCATTAGCAAAGACAGCTGGCGCATTACCGCCGATCGCTTTCGGCTCAACGACGTTGACCTTTTGAAGCTCTCACCTCGTCAGCGTCGAAAGCTCGTTGGCCACAACGTTTCAATGATTTTTCAGGAGCCGCAGTCCTGTCTCGATCCGATGGAGAAAGTCGGCAAGCAGATTGTTCAAACGATCCCCGGCTGGACCTACAAAGGCCGATGGTGGCAGCGCTTTAACTGGCGCAAGCATCGCGCAATAGAACTGCTTCATCGCGTAGGCATCAAGGATCATAAGGACATCATGAACAGCTATCCTTATGAGCTGACTGAAGGTGAATGTCAAAAGGTCATGATAGCTATCGCCCTGGCCAACCAGCCGCGGCTTCTGATCGCCGATGAGCCAACCAATGCGATGGAGTCTACGACCCAGGCGCAGATTTTTCGCCTGCTTGCAGGCATGAACCAGAATAACAACACGACCATCCTGCTTATCAGCCACGACCTGCAAATGATGAGCAAGTGGGCGACGCGCATCAACGTCATGTACTGCGGACAGACGGTAGAAAGCGCCCCCTGCGAGGAGCTTCTGACGGCGCCCCATCACCCCTATACTCAGGCGTTGATCCGCGCAATGCCGGACTTTGAGCGCGCGTTGCCCCATAAAAGCCGCCTGAATACGCTTCCCGGCGTCATCCCGTCACTGGAGCACCTCCCCATTGGCTGTCGCCTTGGGCCTCGATGCCCCTACGCACAAAAGAAGTGTATTGAAACGCCGCGCCTGCGCGACGTAAAGGGACACAAGTTCGCCTGCCATTTCCCGCTTAACTATGAGGAACCGTCCTGATGGATACGCTGCTTGAAGTCCGTAACCTGTCCAAGACGTTTCGCTACCGAACCGGCCTGTTCCGTCCGCATGAACTGGATGCGGTAAAGCCGGTCAGCTTTACGCTGAGAGAAAAGCAGACGTTGGCCATTATCGGGGAAAACGGCTCGGGAAAATCAACGTTGGCCAAAATGATATCAGGCATGATCAAACCCACCTCGGGCGATATCGTGATCGACGGACACCGCCTGGAGTTTGGCGACTATCGCTACCGCAGCCAGCATATCCGCATGATTTTTCAGGATCCCAACACCTCCTTTAACCCGCGCCAGCGCATTGGCCAGCTGTTGGATATCCCTCTGCGGCTAAATACCTCTTTGGAAGCCTCTGAGCGAGAAAGGCGCATTAATCTGACGCTGCGTCAGGTGGGGCTATTGCCCGAGCACGCTTACTACTATCCGCAGATGCTGGCCTCCGGGCAAAAGCAGCGGGTTGCCTTAGCCCGAGCGCTGATTTTGCAACCCAAAATTATCGTTGCCGACGAAGCGCTGGCGTCGTTGGATATGTCATTACGTTCACAGTTAATCAACTTAATGATGGAACTGCAGGAAAAACACGGTATATCCTATATCTACGTCAGCCAACATCTCGGCATGGTCAAACACGTCAGCGATCAGCTTATCGTTATGCAACAGGGCGAGGTGGTCGAACGCGGCAATACGGCGGAAGTTATCGCTTCCCCGCTGCATGATATTACGCGCCGAATGATAAACAGCCACTTTACCGAAGCGCTGACCGCCGATCACTGGCGAAAGGACATTGCCCATATTTAACCGTTTGTGCGGCCTCTTTTTCCTGCGCTTTACGCATAAAACGGGCGTAGGAGGAAATGGTCGTACGATGCAACGCGACAAAGGTGCACGATCTTTACAACAGGCATGATAGAATCGCACCGTTTTATTAACAGAGATCGTTTCGGACACATTCCGTCGGTCTATATTGACTACAAGGATCATAGCTATGGGTTTTCTAACCGGTAAACGTATTCTGGTAACCGGCGTTGCCAGCAACCGCTCAATCGCTTTTGGCATCGCGCAGGCGATGAAACGCGAGGGCGCTGAACTGGCTCTGACATATCAGAACGACAGGCTGAAGTCGCGCGTAGAAGAATTTGCCGCCGAACTTGGCGCAAATCTCGTTCTGGCCTGTGACGTAGCGGAAGATGACAGCATTACTGCCCTGTTCTCTGAGTTAGGGAAAACCTGGCCTAAATTTGACGGTTTTGTTCACTCTATCGGCTTCGCTCCGGGCGACCAGTTGGACGGCGACTACGTTAACGCCGTTACCCGTGAAGGCTTCAAAATCGCTCACGACATCAGCTCCTACAGCTTTGTCGCAATGGCCAAGGCCTGCCGTTCAATGCTGAACCCAGGCGCTGCGCTGCTGACGCTATCCTACTTGGGCGCAGAGCGTGCTATCCCGAACTACAACGTCATGGGCCTGGCTAAAGCCTCTCTGGAAGCTAACGTACGCTATATGGCTAACGCCATGGGCCCTGACGGCGTTCGCGTTAACGCGATTTCCGCCGGCCCGATCCGTACGCTGGCCGCGTCCGGCATTAAGGACTTCAAAAAGATGCTGGCCCACTGCGAAGCGGTCACGCCGATCCGTCGCACCGTTACCATTGAGGACGTCGGCAACAGCGCCGCCTTCCTGTGCTCTGACCTTTCTGCCGGCATCAGCGGCGAAGTGGTTCACGTCGACGGTGGCTTCAGCATCGCCGCAATGAATGAATTAGAACTGAAATAATTTATTGATCGTTCATCAAAAAGCGGGCCGTCATCGGCCCGCTTTTTTACTTTTTACAGATAGCGACACAGATAGGCGCTAGTCTCACATACCTGAACCGTAAACTCGCTTTTTCCCGGAACGGGGAACGATTCTCCCACGCCAAAGGCAACCCACTCCGTCGAACCGGGCAACAGAACGTTTAATGAACCGGCAATGACGGTCATCTCTTCCGGTTGGTTGGTGCTGAAATTATACTCTCCCACTTCCATTACGCCGACGCTCGAACGGCCAATGCTGCCGTTCTCAAAGCCGATAGACTTTACTTTTCCTGCAAAATATTCATTTACGCTCAGCATATTCCTACCGCCCAATAGTTTAGAACCGCACTGCTTATAAAAAGCGAGGCTCTCTGGTTTTAAAAACAGTTAATGATGAAACGCCCTTACGTTCAGCATTCGCCGAGCCGTTCCTCTTTTGTAACATACTTTAAGCCGCTCCTCACCCATCAATTTATTCAATTAGCTTGCCCCCACGCGGCGTTTTGTGTAAAAAGGCCATCATAAAACGCCTATTCACTACTGCGGAAAATATGTTTCAAGATAACCCGCTGCTTGCCCAGCTTAAACAGCAACTCCACGCCACCGCGCCTCGCGTAGAAGGCATCGTCAAAGCAACGGAAAAAGGCTTTGGATTTCTTGAAGCGGACAATCAAAAGAGCTACTTCATTCCACCGCCGCAGATGAAAAAAGTGACCCATGGCGACAGAATTATTGCAACGCTGCACTCCCAAAATGATAAAGAACAGGCAGAGCCTGAAACGCTGGTAGAACCCTTTTTGACGCGCTTTATCGCCCGCGTGGTAAAAAAAGGCGAGCGCCTGTTCGTTCAGTCCGATCACCCGATGGTAAAAGACGTCTTTCCGGCAAAAGTGAAAAGCGGCGTTCCTACGCCGCTTAACGAAGGCGACTGGGTCGTTGCAGAAATGAAGGGCCACCCGCTCAGCGGAGAGCGCGGGTTCAGCGCGCTAATAACCGAATTTATCACCTTTAGCGGCGATCACTATGCGCCGTGGTGGGTGACATTGTCACGTCACCAGCTGGAGCGAGAGGCGCCGCAGTGGACCCCTTGCGACATTCAGGATGACGGCATTGTTCGTCGCGACCTAAGCCAGCTGCACTTCGTCACCATTGACAGTGAATCGACGCAGGATATGGACGATGCGCTTTACGTTGAACGCGGCGATAACGACATTCTCAAGCTGTTTATCGCTATTGCCGATCCTACGGCCTACGTCAGCGAGGGAAGCGAGCTGGACGTTATCGCACAAACACGTGTGTTCACCCACTATCTTCCCGGCTTTAATATTCCCATGTTGCCAAGGGATTTATCGGAAAATTTGTGTTCTCTTCAACCAAACGAGCGGCGCCCTGCACTTGTTTGTCAGGTATCCATCTCGGCTGATGGCGCTTTGAGTGAAGATATTGAGTTTTTCAGCGCCTGGGTAACGTCAAAAGATAAGCTGGACTACGACCACGTTTCTGATTGGCTGGAAGGCAAAGACGGCTGGCAACCGCAGAGTGAACCATCGGCTGAACAAATTCGCCTGTTGAACCAAATCGCCCTTCGCCGCATAGAGTGGCGCACTCAACACGCCCTGGTGTTTAAAGACAGGCCCGATTATCGCTTCATTTTAGGAGAAAACGGCGCCGTTTTAGATATCGTGACCGAGCGCCGCCGTATCGCTAACCGCATCGTCGAAGAATCAATGATTACGGCAAACGTCTGTGCAGCTAGCGTATTAAAACAAAAGCTGGGCTATGGAATATTCAACACCCACGCCGGCTTCGATCCCGCTCTGGTTGAACAGGCCGTCGACGTATTAAAAAATAACGGGATTAGTTTCGATAAAGATGAACTCTTAACGCTGGAAGGCTTCTGTCGCCTACGCCGTTTGCTTGACGCACAGCCAACGTCCTATCTGGACGGCCGCATCAGGAAATATCAAACCTATGCAGAGGTAAGCACTGAGCCAGCCCCCCACTATGGCCTGGGGCTTGAGGCCTATGCAACCTGGACGTCGCCGATAAGAAAGTACGGAGACATCATTAACCACCGCTTGCTTAAAGCGCTCATTCACGGACAACCGTCAACCGCGCCGGATCGGAGCGTTATCCAGCCGCTGAGCGATCGCCGCCGCGCAAATCGCCTTTCTGAACGAGACGTCAGCGATTGGCTCTACGCCCGATTTCTTCAGGATAAGGCCGGAAACGGCGTTCATTATCAGGCCGAGATTATTGACGTATCTCGCGGCGGAATGCGGGTCAGACTGCTGGATAATGGTGCAGTGGCCTTTGTACCGGCACCCTTTATCCATGCCGTACGCGATGAACTTACCTGTAGCTCAGAGAGTGGAGCGGTTATATTAAAGGGAGAGCCGCTATATCGTCAGGGTGACACTATCAGCGTGACGGTCGAAGAAGTTCGAATAGAGACCCGCTCAGTCATTGCCAGACCGGCGCCGTCGCTCGCGTAATCACGCTGCGGCCAATAAAAAACCCGCCGAAGGCGGGTTTTTGGCTGCTGGGTGACACCTTATAGGGCTACAACGTTGGCAGCAGACGGGCCACGTGGGCTGTCTTGAATAGAAAATTCAACGTGCTGGCCTTCTGCCAGAGTCTTGAATCCATCAGCAGCGATAGCAGAGAAGTGTACGAACACGTCCTTGCTGCCGTCGGTTGGGGTGATAAATCCAAAACCTTTACTTTCGTTGAACCACTTAACGTGACCAGTTTTCTTAGACATTACAAAAATTCCTATTGATATTTAACCTGCCAAAAAAGGCATATACGACCCATTCGGACTATCTATTAAGGACAAAAATCACTCATCGTTCCACTATTGTCATTAACCATAGGGAAGTCCAAAATGATTACCAAAGTAGCTCTCATTAATGGGTCAATTTCATTACCTCATATCTATTAAATTTAGGCAAGGTGTTTTCAACCACACAATTAAAAATTAGATCGGGAGCACATAAATTACCACACGCCTTTTATAGAAACGGTTAAGCAGTTTTGATTCCATTTCTAATTCATCGAGTAGTAAATATACCAAAAAGGACAAAATTAAGACGCCCGTGCAACCTTTTTTATCTCATGATAAAATAGAAAGGTTAATCATAATACAATATGCTCAATTCATGACAATGTTACAGTATTTAAACGGCTACCCCGAAACGCTTCGGCAACAGGTTAAGATTCTGATTGAAAGGGATCAATTGGGAACGTTCCTTTTGAAGCGCTATCCTACCCCTCACGGCTATACGACAGATAAGTCGTTATATCAATATGCTACTTTAATAAAAAATGAATATATAAGAAATTCATCGCAGCTAAGTAAAGTTTGCTATGACAATAAGATTCACATTATTAAACATGCATTGGGTATGCACACGTCAATATCGAGAATTCAGGGAAGTAAATTAAAAGCCAAGAGTGAGATTAGAATATCAAATGTATTCAAATTGGCGGCCGAACCCTTATTAAAAATGATCGTAGTTCACGAATTAGCCCACTTAAAAGAAAAGTCGCACAACAAAGACTTCTATCAATTATGCTGCTATATGGAACCGGAGTACCATCAGTTGGAATTCGATGCGCGACTCTATTTGACCTATCTGGAAAAATTCGGGCCACTCTATTGAAAAAGCGAACAAAGGCGTTGGCGTTTTACTCCTCGTCCCAAAAGGCGACGCGCCCTTTTCCCGTATGATTTTCTCTGATTTCCTGAGCAACCAGCGCAATCGCTTCCCCGCTTCCCATGCCCTGAGCCATCAGCTCCTGAATGCGCTCAACCGCTTTTTGCTGCTCTTCATGATTTAACGTCGGAAAGTCTGCTGAAAACATAAACGCCCTTTTACACTGGCGAGCATCGGAGCGCCGTGCGCCCGATGGCCCAATAAAATCAATACGCTCTTGGCGCGAAGGAGATTATACTCCCATTTAGAGGTGTGAAACATGTACAAATTCATTGATCCAGAAGTTGCTAGTGGGTTTGGTGACTCAGCTTGGCTTAACGCTCAAAAAATCAAATTTCTACAGTCATGAACAACGACATTCTCAATCACTTTATACGACGTTTCCAACTGCTGTCATTACCCGAAACGCCGCTCGGGCGACAGATAAAGCAGGCCGCCGTATTGATTCCAATCATTCGAAAAGAACAGCCATCGATCCTGCTCACGCGCCGTTCAAGAACGCTGCGCCACCATCCTGGGCAAGTGGCGTTTCCCGGCGGCGCCGTCGACATCAGCGACGTAAGCCTTAGCGCAACGGCGCTTAGGGAAGCCTGTGAAGAGATAGGCCTTGAGCCCAAAAATGTTGACGTATTAGGGCAGCTTCCCTCGCAGGACAGCATCAGCGGCTATCGGGTCACGCCCATTATCGGCCTGCTGCCCGATGGGCTACATTTTAGGCAAAATCGCGATGAGGTCGACGCCCTGTTCGAAGTCCCTCTAACCCACATTCTGCGCATCCAAAACTACCGGACGATTAACGTGTTTCGCCGGGGCCAAGGTCATGATATTTACGTTATGCCGTACAAAGGCCACCTAATCTGGGGACTTACCGCAGCAATCCTTCGACAGCTGGCAATACAGGAAACGTTTTCAAGATAACTATTTTCAGCCTGAATTAGATAAATGAGAAGAAAACGATTGCTTTAATAATCTTCTAATTTTATAGCTAGCCTCACGATAAAAAGACTATAATTAGCGAGTATTGTAAAACTAAATTTCACCCATATCTTTATGCTCAGGCCAATTGACTAGTTCAATGAAATGACCTGAGCCGTTTTTACATCATTTATTTCCCTGAGGAACCCCGCGTGATTAGCGTTTTCGACATGTTCAAAATTGGTATTGGCCCTTCCAGCTCACATACGGTTGGGCCAATGAAAGCCGGCAAAGCGTTTGTCGACGATCTCTGCCGCAGCGGGATGTTAACTAATGTGAATCGTATTGTCGTCGACGTTTATGGTTCACTCTCCCTTACCGGTAAAGGGCACCATACGGACATTGCCATTATTATGGGGCTGGCGGGAAATCAGCCCGATACGGTCGATATTGACAGCATTCCCGGCTTTATCCGTCGGGTAGAAGAAACGGAGCGCCTGTCGCTGGCCGCCGGCCAGCATGAGGTTCTATTTCCACGCGTAGGCGGCATGGTCTTTCACAGCGAAAACCTTCCCCGTCACGAAAATGGCATGAAAATCACTGCATTTGCAGGCGAACGTGCGGTATATAGTAAAACCTACTATTCCATCGGCGGCGGCTTTATCGTTGATGACGAAAACTTTGGAAAAGAGGACAAGAGTGAGATCAGCGTCCCCTATCCGTTCAAATCCGCCGAGGCGCTGCTGACGCTTTGTAAGCAGTACGGGCTTTCTATTTCCGGGCTCGTTATGCAAAACGAACTCGCTATGCACAGCGTTAAGGAGATTGACAGCTACTTCGCCGCCGTCTGGCAAACGATGAAAGACTGTATCGATCGCGGAATGAATACCGAAGGCGTACTGCCCGGCCCACTTCAGGTACCTCGTCGCGCGGCGCCCCTGCGCCGTATGCTGCTGTCGTCTGATAAGCTGTCTAACGATCCGATGAACATCATCGACTGGGTAAACATGTTCGCGCTTGCGGTAAATGAAGAAAACGCCGCCGGCGGCCGCGTCGTCACCGCGCCAACCAACGGCGCCTGCGGCATCGTCCCGGCAGTATTGGCCTACTACGATCGCTTCATTCAACCGGTTTCCCCCGAAGCCTACATCCGCTATTTCATGGCAGCGGGCGCCATTGGCACGCTTTATAAAATGAACGCCTCCATTTCCGGCGCTGAAGTGGGCTGTCAGGGCGAGGTAGGCGTAGCCTGCTCAATGGCGGCCGCCGGCTTAACGGAACTTTTGGGGGGAAGCCCTCAGCAGGTCTGCGACGCAGCGGAAATCGGTATGGAACATAACCTTGGACTGACCTGCGACCCGGTCGCCGGGCAGGTACAGGTTCCCTGCATTGAACGTAACGCCATCGCGTCGGTAAAGGCCATTAACGCATCCCGAATGGCGCTTCGCCGCACCAGCGAGCCCAGGGTGTCGTTAGACAAAGTGATAGAAACCATGTACGAAACCGGTAAGGACATGAACGCCAAATACCGGGAAACCTCGCGCGGTGGGCTGGCGATTAAGGTCGTTCCCTGTGATTAACGCGCATTTGATATAGCTAAAACGGCGCCTTTGGCGCCGTTATTTTTTACCGCTTTCGGTAGAGCCGAACGTAGAAATCGGCCTCGCACTCAAAGGTCGTTTGCCCCTTTAATTCGGCAGTCAGCGCTTCGCTTGCACGCCAGGCAAATGGCGTCATTAACAACAGATCCGCTGCCTGCATTCCCGTAAGCGTCATTGAATAACTTATTCTTTGCTGGCTAACGAACTCGAATCCGTCAATCTCTTCCAATATGTCATCATGCGGTTTCGCTTCGCGATAAATCAGCGCTTTTAACTGAAAAAGATGGCGCGGAGCGGGAACTGCCGTGACGATAACGCCGCCGCTCTTGACGACTCTTTTCAGCTCTTCATCTCTGCAGGGTGCGTAAATGCGCACAACGCCGTCGATTGCATCATCGGTAAACGGCAAGCGGTGGCTCGAAGCAACGCAGAACTCAATGCCGCTATGGCGTTTGGCGGCGGCTCGTATTGCGTCCTTTGATATATCAAGCCCGTAGGCGGCAATGTTGCGACTAGCGCTAAGCGATCGTTCAATAAAGCCGGTGTAATAGCCCTCTCCGCAGCCAATATCCAATAAGGATAAATGGCCGTCTCTCGGTAACGCACTATCTAACAAATGCATTACCGTTTCGCATAGAGGCTGATAGTGTCCGCCGTCTAAAAACCGCCGCCTTGCCTGCATCATCATTGCGTTGTCGCCGGGCAGCTTAGACTTCTTATGCTGTACGGGCATCAGGTTAACATAGCCTTCTTTTGCGCAGTCAAACTGGTGCCGATTATCGCACAGCCACGCTCTGTCATTTAGCCGAAGGGGTAAATGACAGAGAGGACACTGATAGTGCATAGGAGTTCCTAATGGACAAATGAGAAAAATGCGTTTTTACACAACAAACATGAAGGAAGTATACCATTAACGCCGCGCTAAGCCGACGCGTTAACGCATCCTTCCTTCACTGTGTATACGTCAATAACGGATTAAAACGCAATAACGTCCAGAGCCGACGGGCCCCTTGAACTTCTCTGCGTAGAAAACTCAACGTGTTGGCCTTCAATCAGCTGCTTGGTCGACGTCGCAATGGCGTTTCGGTCAACGTAAACATCGGAAGTGCCGTCTAGGGGGGAGATCAAACCAAAACCGTGGTCTTTATCGAACCACTTTACATATCCAGTTCTTAAAGTCATTGTTATACCTCTTACTTCAAAATTAATTTCAAATAGTCTATTTCCTTCTACAGTGAGTTATAAAAACGTCTGTACTTGGAGTCACAGGCAGTTATCGGTTAGTCCGATTTAAAACCGTGTTAAGAAAAACAGCCATAAAAAAACCCGCATCAGGATGCGGGCTTCTTGTGCTAACGTCGCGTGCTGATTACAGCGCGATAACGTTGGCAGCGGCCGGACCGCGCGGGCTATCCTGGATGGTATACTCGACTTTCTGGCCTTCAGCCAGGGTCTTGAAACCTTCGCTCATGATTGCAGAAAAGTGAACGAATACATCCTTACCACCATCATCTTGCTCAATAAAACCAAAACCTTTGCTTTCATTGAACCACTTAACTTTGCCAGTTTTCTTGGACATCTTTAACTTACCTTTAATTTAGTTAACCTGCCATACATCATAGGGTATAGGCATTACGGCCAGATTCTCAGAGTTTACTTATGGAGGCACTAAGAAGATGTTCATCTAACAAGCGAAATCAAACGATAACGGCTTTAAGAGGGAACGAGCTTTACTCTAATGTCGTACACATAAATAGGTCTGCAACACAGGCCGGGTTACATTTACTCATAATGCCCCGCATAACGCAAGCGTTTTCTTCCCTCTTTTGAATAAAAGAAATGCTGGCGTCATCAATCGGTTAAAACAGATTAATAGAGCGATAACTCGCCCGCCGGGCGCGTTTTAAAACGACGGTGCAGCCACATGTACAGCTCCGGCGCTTTTAATATCTCTTTTTCCACAATTTTATTCATGAAGGCCGCGGCTTCAGCCGTATCCTTCATGGGGAACCCTTCAGGCGGTTCGGTAATCATTACCGTGTATCCACTGCCGTCAGCGTGGCGCTTCGGTGTAAAGGGCAAAATAACCGGATTGGCCTGACGCATCAAAATACTGGTTCCCACCGTCGTTGCCGCTTGAGGAACGGCAAAAAACGGCGCAAAGACGCTGTTACGAGGGCCGTAGTCATGATCGGGGGCATACCAGAGGATCTCTCCCTTACGCAAAGCGCTAATCATGCCCTTCACATTATGGCGGTCAATAAACGCTTTATTTGAGCGGCTGCGGCCTAAAAACTGAACCCAGTCCATCAGTTTGTTATTGTGGGCTCGATAAACGCCGATGCCGGGGTTGTACATGCCGTAGATTCGGCCGCCCAGCTCCAGCGTTAAAAAGTGGATTCCAACGAGAAGAACGCCTCGGCCCCCTTCCCTTATGCGAGACATGATTTCGGGGTTGTCGATTTTACACCACTTTTTGATTCGGCTATCGGGCCAAAACCATGCCATTCCGGTTTCAAACAGCCCCATACCTAAAGCTTCAAAGTTCTCAACCAGCATTCTCTCTTTTTTATCCTGACTGAGCGCAGGAAAGCAGAGCTCGATATTTCTTCGCGCGATGTGGCGTCGGCGTGAAAGGAAGCGCATAGAAAAACGCCCGATTCTGCTGCCGATAAAAAAGATAACGGGATAAGGCAGCTGAACCAGGAGATAGAGAAGCGCTAACCCAAACCATACGTGCCAATACTTAGGCAGTAGGAAAGAATAGCGAAAACGCGGAGGCTTCATAACTGACATACAATCTCTCTGATTACTCGTAACACAATTAAAAACGGGCTGAAAAGCCATTGTACAAAGAGAGATTAATGAGCCAGATAGGCAGATTAAAATGCCATTGATACAACGCTATCTATGCTCATTATGACAGATCGGATGTGTGAAAGTTCGTTTATCTAAAAAAAAACCAATAGATTGACAATTATTTAAATTCACTCGGTTTTCTTTTCAATTCTCCGGGCATAGCGCTGCGCCATTACGGCACAAACCATAAGCTGGATCTGGTGAAAAATCATTAACGGCAGCACCATCATTCCTACTGCCGCTGCGGGAAACAGCACGTTGGCCATCGGAATGCCGTTAGCCAGGCTCTTTTTCGAACCACAAAAAACGATCGTGATTTCATCTTCTTTAGAAAAACCCAGCGCGCGCGCAACCACCGTATTGACCACCAGCACGATAGCCAACAAAACAAGCGAGAAGAAAACGATGGTCAGCAGCGACCATCCATTGACCTTGTGCCAAATCCCCTCAACGACCGCTTCGCTGAAGGCCGTATACACAACTAACAAAATGGAGGTTCTGTCCGTTTTGTTAATCAGCTTTTTGTGTCGCTCTACCCAATTGGCGATCAGCGGCCTGGCAAGGTGCCCGATAACAAACGGCACCATCAGCTGAATAATGATATCGATAATGGCCTGTACCGTATCCGCACTCCCTTCCTGAGTATGCATCAACAGTCCGACCAGAATGGGGGAAAGGAACACCCCAAGCAGGCTGGAAGCCGAAGCGCTGCAAATGGCGGCCGCAACGTTGCCTCCGGCAATAGAGGTATAGGCGATGGCCGACTGAACCGTCGCCGGTAGCGCACACAAATAAAGAAACCCTAAATAGATGCCGGAAGACATTACGCCAGGAACAAAAACGCCTAACCCGAGCCCTAATAAAGGAAACAGTATAAAGGTGCTAAACAGCACGACCAGGTGCAAACGCCAGTGCCCTAGCCCATTGACGATATTCTGCCTCGACAGCTTGGCGCCGTGCATAAAAAACAGCAGCGCGATCGCCGCCTTGGTCAACCAGCCGAAAAAAACCTTGGCGTCACCTTCACAGGGGAACAGCGATGCAAGAACGACGACGGTAATAAGGATTAATAAAAAAGGATCGATCCGGAGGAACTTCAGCCACGACATGAAACAAACATCCCATACAACAAGCGTATTCTTTAATCTATGCTATTTTGCTGTAAAAGCAACCTGAAGCGCCCCGCTTCGTTCGATTCTCCATCCGAATATCCCGCAATTTGTATCAAGAAAACGATATCGTTTGCTTTTTTCCGTTCGGCTTTATGACATAATCCTGCCTTCGTATCAGGCTATGTCCCACCCAACATGACGAACAGACAGGATCGTAGAAAGAATGGCTTCTCAACCCGCATTAAAACCAATTAGCGATATTGCACTGCGTTACGGCATTTCCTCTGAACACCTCATTCCCTATGGCAACGATGCGGCAAAAGTCGATTTATCGCTGCTGAACTCCCGCCCGGTCAAGGGAAAGCTGATTTTAGTTTCCAGCATTACGCCTACGCCTCTGGGCGAAGGAAAAACAGTGACCACCATTGGCCTAAGCCAGGGACTTAACGCAATCGGTCACGACGCGATCGCCTGCATCCGCCAGCCAAGCCTTGGGCCGGTTTTCGGCGTGAAAGGCGGCGCGGCCGGTGGCGGAAAAGCGCAGGTTTTGCCTATGGAGAAGCTAAACCTACACCTCACCGGAGATATTCACGCCATCACCGCCGCACACAACCTTGCCGCCGCGGCGCTGGACGCCCGCCTGTATCACGAACAGCGGTTGGGCGATGCGTTTACCGAACAGACTGGCCTACCCCGACTGAATATCGACGTCGAACACATTCTGTGGAAACGCGTCGTTGACCACAACGACCGAGCGCTGCGCCACATTGAGGTCGGCGTCGGCGGCGGCGTTAACGGCGTTGAACGTCAGGACGGTTATGACATCACGGCGGCGTCCGAGCTGATGGCCATTCTGGCCCTGTCTGAAAACCTGAAGGACATGCGCCAGCGCATTGGCCGCATCATTCTGGCGCTGGATACTCAAGGCCAGCCGATTACGGCAGAAAAGCTGGAAGTCGCCGGCGCGATGACCGTTCTGATGAAAGACGCCATTCAGCCTACGCTGATGCAGACCAGCGAAAATACGCCGGTGCTTATTCACGCCGGCCCGTTCGCCAACATCGCCCACGGCAACTCTTCCGTTATCGCCGACCGCATTGCGCTTCAGCTTGCTGACTACGTCGTCACCGAAGCCGGCTTTGGTTCCGATATGGGAATGGAAAAGTTTTTTAACATTAAGTATCGCCAGTCGGGCATCAAGCCGTCCTGCGTTGTATTGGTCGCCACGCTGCGCAGCCTGAAGGCCAACAGCGGCAAGTTCAACATTAAGCCAGGCCAATCGCTGCCGCCTGAGATCGCCGAAAGCAACGTTGAGCTACTGGCTCAGGGATGCCAAAACCTCGGCTGGCACATCAACAACGCCAAGCGCTATGGCTTACCGGTAGTTATCGCCATCAACAAATTCCCGACGGATTCCGAGCAGGAGTTGGACTACCTGCGCGAATTTGCGCTTTCCTGCGGCGCCGTGGGCGTTGAGGTCAGCCGGGCATTTGCCGAAGGCGGTCAGGGTACGGCTGAGCTGGCCAAGGCCGTCGTGGCCGCAAGCCAGAATGAGGCAAAGGTAAACCTGCTTTATCAGGACGAAGTGCCTTTACGCAGCAAGCTCCAAACGCTGGTTGATACCTACGGTGCAGACTCCTTGATATTAACCGAGCAGGCTGAAGCGCAGCTGGCCGCGCTGGAAAAGCAGGACTTCGGACGCCTTCCCCTGTGTATCGCCAAGACGCCGCTGTCTATCAGCGCCGATCCTTCGCTGAAAAACGTTCCGCAAGGGTTTTCCGTGACCATTTCATCGCTGAAAGTCTCGGCGGGCGCAGGCTTTATCCGCGCCTATGCGGGAAATATCATGACGATGCCCGGTCTGGGAACGCTGCCTGCCTATCGAAATATCGATCTTGACGACAATGGGGAGATCGTAGGATTAAGTTAAAATACCGCTCAATTCTTACCCAATTGTAGGTAATCCTCAATAACCCTACGCTTACAGTGTTGTGCTCAAGCCGCCAATTACCGATAATACGGCGGCTTTTTTTCTTTTAGGCATCAAGATGAGCGACTATTTGCTGCTTTTTGTCGGCACCGTTTTTGTCAATAACTTCGTTTTGGTCAAGTTTCTCGGGCTGTGCCCCTTTATGGGCGTCTCCAAGAAGCTTGAAACGGCGATTGGCATGGGGCTGGCGACTACGTTCGTATTAACGCTGGCGTCGATCTGCGCCTGGCTGGTGGAAAACTACATCCTGTCCCCACTGGGACTGGGCTATCTGCGCACGCTGGCGTTTATTTTCGTCATTGCGGTCGTAGTACAGTTTACCGAGCTGGCCGTGCGTAAAACCAGCCCGGTGCTCTACCGGCTGCTGGGCATCTTCTTGCCGCTGATTACCACAAACTGTGCGGTTCTGGGCGTCGCCCTGCTTAACGTAAATCAGTCGCACGGTTTTATGCAGTCAACGATTTACGGCTTTAGCGCCGCCGTTGGCTTCTCTTTCGTTATGGTGCTGTTCGCCGCGCTGCGCGAGCGTCTCGCGCTGGCCGACGTTCCTGCGCCGTTTAAAGGTTCATCGATCGCCCTGATTACCGCAGGGCTGATGTCATTAGCATTTATGGGCTTCACCGGGTTGGTACGATTTTAATGATTTCACTGTGGTCTAGCATCATTGCCCTGACGCTGCTTGCACTGGTTTGCGGCGCGGTCTTGGGCTTTGCCGCGCGCCGGTTCAGAGTTGAGGCCGATCCCATCGTGGATAAGGTCGAGGCCCTGCTGCCCCAAAGCCAATGCGGCCAGTGCGGCTATCCGGGATGCCGTCCCTATGCTGAAGCCGTAGCCAATCAGGGCGAAGCGATTAATAAGTGTGCTCCCGGTGGTGAAAGCGTCATGTTAAAGCTGGCCGATACGCTGGGCGTAGAGCCTCAGCCTTTCGATCCGGACGTGGCGGAAATCAATCCGGTAAGAAAAGTTGCCGTCATTGATGAATACAACTGCATCGGATGCACGAAGTGCATTCAGGCATGCCCGGTTGACGCCATTGTTGGCTCAACTCGCGCTATGCATACGGTAATAACGGCGCTCTGCACGGGCTGCGACCTCTGCGTCGCTCCCTGCCCAACGGACTGTATTGAAATGCGCCCGGTGCCCGAAACGACAACAAACTGGAAGTGGAATTTGCAGTCAATTCCGGTCAGGATCGTCGAGATAAATTCACATGTTTGATCTGTTCGCTCGATTCAAAAAAACCGCCCTGTGGGATTTCAAAGGCGGCATTCATCCTCCAGAGATGAAGGATCAAACCCGTCACGTCCCCATTCGCCGCCTGCCGCTTCCCGAACGGCTATATATCCCTTTGCAACAGCACTCGGGGCCGGGAGGCGAGCTGCTGGTCAAAGTAGGCGACTACGTGCTGAAAGGCCAGCCGCTAACGGCCGGTACGGGCAGAGAGCTTCCCGTACACGCATCAACGTCGGGTACCGTGACCCATATTGGCTTTTACCCCAGCACTCACCCTTCCGCGATCCCCGAGCGCTGCGTCCAACTGGAACCAGACGGCTTGGACAAGTGGGGCAAGATGCCGACGCTTGTAAACTATCGCGACTATGAGCCACAGCGGCTTATTGCCCATATTCATCAGGCTGGCGTCGCCGGGCTGGGCGGCGCCGTATTCCCCACCGCCAATAAGATAGACGGCGGCCTGAGCAAAACCAGGACGCTGATTATCAACGGCGCAGAATGCGAGCCCTACATCACGGCGGACGATCGCCTGATGCAGGAATACGCCGATGAGCTCGTACAGGGCTGTGAAATTCTTCGCCACGTCCTTGAGCCGGAAACTATCCTAATAGCCATTGAGGACAACAAGCCTGAGGCCATTAGTGCGTTAAATAATGCGTTACAGCGTCACGAAAGTGGCGCAATAGAAGTTCGCGTTATTCCAACTAAATACCCTTCCGGCGGCGCCCGCCAGCTTACCAAGATCCTTACGGGCGAAGAAGTTCCACACCAAGGACGTTCGTCAGACATTGGCGTACTGATGCAAAACGTCGGTACGGTATACGCCATAAAGCGCGCCATCATCGACGGCGAACCTCTGCTGGAGAGGATCGTCACCTTAACGGGCGAAGCCATGGCGCACAAAGGCAACGTATGGGCCCTGTTGGGCACGCCTGTTTCATTTCTGCTTAAACAGGCTGGCTATCGCCCGCAGACGCCGCCGCGCGTCATTATGGGCGGTCCCCTAATGGGATTTGTTCTTCCCGACGTGAAAGTCCCGATTACCAAAATGAGCAACTGCCTCATTGCGCCAACGGAAGAAGAAATCGCATCGCCCGAGCCGGAGCAGGCATGCATACGATGCAGCCAGTGTGCGGACGCCTGCCCGGCAGGCCTTTTGCCCCAACAGCTCTACTGGTTTAGCCGCGGAAAAGAACACGAAAAGGCTCGCGCCTATAACCTGTTTGACTGCATTGAGTGCGGCGCCTGCGCCTACGTCTGCCCAAGCCATATCCCCCTGATACAGTATTATCGGCAGGAAAAGGCCGAAATTCGCGATCTGGACGAACAGGCCGAACTCGCACGCTCTGCAAAAATTCGTTTTGAAGCAAAGCAGGCCCGTCTTGAAAGAGAAAAACAGGCGCGACAGCTAAGGCACAAGAAGGCCGAAACGCAGCCTGATAGCGAAGACAGCGAACTGATTCAATCCGCGCTGGAAAGAGTGAAAAAACGACGGGAAAGCGCCAGCAGAGTCTCTACGCCTCCGGTGATTAAATCCATCGAGGGCGCAGCCTTACCGGATAACGCCGCCGCCATCGCGGCCCGCCAGGCAAGAAAAGCCCAGCGTTTGGCTAATGCAAGAACCGAAGTCACGCCGTCAGAAGCTTCAACTCCCGCCGCTGACGACCGTAAGGCCGCGTTAGCGGCGGCAATTGCCCGCGCCAAGGCGAAAAAAGCCCAACAGCAGTCGGCGACGGCCAAAGAGGCTGCCGTTCAGGCTGCGCCAAAAGAAGAAACCGAACAGAACGATCGCAAAGCCGCCGTAGCTGCCGCCATCGCCCGCGCCAAAGCGAAAAAGGAGCAGTCACAGTCAGCGGAGCCTGACGTCGCCGCTCCCCTGCGGGAAGAGCACGCGCAGGACGACCGCAAGGTCGCCGTTGCCGCCGCTATCGCCCGCGCTAAAGCGAAAAAAGAGCAGTTGGCGCAATCAGCCTTATCCCCTGAGACGGATGAGACTGAAACGGCAGGACTTCAGGGAAAGAACGTCCCCCTGTCTGAAGCCGATGAGCGAAAGGCGGCCGTGGCACAAGCCATCGCCAGAGTAAAGGCGCGTAAAGCCCAACAGGCCGCCGCATTGACAACAGCGAGTGAAAAATAGATGTCGTTTCGTATTACCAGCTCACCGTTCTCTCATTCCCAGCGTTCAACGCAAAGGCTGATGCTGTGGGTCATTTTGGCCTGCCTGCCGGGAATTGCCGCGCAGTGGTACTTCTTTGGCTACGGTACGCTGATTCAGATCGCGCTGGCCGTTCCTGTCGCCTTACTGTCAGAGGCGTTAGTATTGCGCCTTCGCCATCAGCCGATAAAAAACAGCCTGACCGATAATTCCGCGCTATTAACCGCCCTGCTGCTGGCCATCAGTATTCCTCCGCTCGCGCCTTGGTGGATTATCACTATCGGCACGCTGGCTGCTGTCGTCATCGCTAAACAGCTTTACGGCGGACTGGGGCAAAACCCCTTTAATCCCGCCATGGTAGGCTACGTTATTCTGCTGATATCGTTCCCCGTTCAAATGAGCAGCTGGCTGCCGCCAGAGCCGCTACGAGCGACGACCATCACGCTTTTAGATTCAGTGAACCTGATTTTTACCGGCCATACCTCAAGCGGCGGCGACGTATTTACGCTAATGCTTGGCGTTGACGGCATGAGTCAGGCGACGCCGCTAGATACGTTGAAAACCGGGCTGCGTGGCGGGCATGCGATAGCCGACGTGATGCAGGCCCCCGTTTATAACGATTTCGGCGGCGTAGGCTGGCAGTGGGTCAACGTTGGTTTTTTCATCGGCGGCCTTCTTCTTTTGATTAAACGAATCATTCACTGGCACCTCCCCGTCAGCTTTTTATGCTCGTTGGGCGCCGTTTCTCTTCTGGGATGGTTGATTGACCCGAGCCACAACGCGGCCCCATGGTTTCACCTGCTCAGCGGAGCGACTATGCTGTGCGCCTTTTTCATTATTACCGACCCGGTAACGGCCTCAACGACGGTTACGGGGCGGCTGATTTTCGGCGCGCTGGTCGGCGCACTGGTCTGGCTGATTCGAAGCTATGGCGGCTACCCGGACGGCGTAGCCTTCTCCGTGCTGCTTATCAACATGACCGTACCGTTGATCGACCACTATACGCAGCCTCGCGCATACGGGCATCGGTGAGGTAACGGCATGCTGAACACCATGAGAAAGCACGGACTGACGCTGGCGCTCTACGCGGCGCTATCAACGGCGTTAACTTCCGGCGTCTATTTAATGACGCGTTCAACGGTCGAAGAACAGGCCGCGCGCCAGCAAAAAGCGCTGTTTGACAACCTGTTGCCGCCCAGCGCCTATAACAACGCGCTGCAAAATGAATGTTACATTGTCACAGATGGCGCGCTGGGTAATGGCGCCCCCCATCGGCTTTACCTGGCTCGAAAGGACGGTGCGCCCGTTGCGGCCGTGATTGAAACCACCGCGCCCGACGGCTATTCTGGCGCAATCCAACTTATCGTCGCCGCCGACTTTAACGGGACCACACTGGGCGTTCGTACGCTTGAGCATCACGAAACGCCGGGGCTGGGCGATAAAATCGAGCTGCGCATTTCCGACTGGATCACCAAATTTGCAGGGAAAACCGTTAACGGCGAGCAGGACTCTCGCTGGGCCGTTCGCAAAGACGGCGGTGAGTTCGATCAGTTTACGGGGGCGACTATTACGCCACGCGCCGTCGTCAAAGCGGTAAAACGGACGGCGCTGTACGTTCAGACCCACCATTCCCAATTTAGCGCCCTTCCTCACTGTGAGGCTAAGCCATGAGTGAAATGAAAAACCTGCTCAGTCAGGGCCTGTGGAAAAACAACTCTGCGCTGGTTCAGCTGCTGGGCCTCTGCCCGCTTCTGGCAGTTTCCTCCACGGCCACCAACGCGCTTGGACTGGGACTTGCCACTACGCTAGTGCTGGTCTGCACCAACGTCGCCGTCTCGGCCCTGCGCCGCTGGGTGCCGCAGGAAATACGCATTCCTATTTATGTGATGATCATTGCGTCCGTGGTTACGGTCGTGGAACTGCTGATTAATGCTTACGCCTATGGCCTTTATCAGTCGCTGGGCATCTTTATTCCCCTTATCACCACCAACTGTATCGTTATCGGGCGAGCCGAGGCTTTTGCTGCGCAAAATCCGGTAGCGCTGTCCGCCGTTGACGGTTTTGCTATGGGCATGGGCGCTACCTTTGCGCTGTTTATTCTTGGCGCTATGCGCGAAATTTTAGGTAACGGAACGCTGTTTGACGGCGCTGACGCGCTGCTCGGCTCTTGGGCAAAAGTATTGCGAATTGAAGTCATTCATCTAGACAGCGCCTTTCTGTTAGCAATTCTGCCTCCCGGCGCGTTTTTAGGCCTCGGTTTTCTTTTGGCGTTAAAATATGTTATTGATGCCAAAGTTAAAGCGTACAAAAAGAGAGTCGCCGTAGCCTCTGCTTCACAGCAAAGCCACGAACCCATTCAGTAAGGACACCCAGTTTGAATCAGGCAAAGCGTATAGAAATCCTCACTCGGCTTAGGGACAGTAACCCTAAGCCAACGACGGAGCTAAATTTCTCCACTCCGTTCGAGCTGCTTATTTCCGTTCTGCTTTCAGCGCAGGCCACGGACGTCAGCGTCAATAAGGCGACCGCCAAGCTATACCCTGTAGCCAATACGCCAGAAGCCATTCTGGCGCTCGGCGTAGACGGCGTGAAGGAATACATAAAAACGATTGGTCTGTATAACAGCAAAGCGGAAAACGTGATTAAAACCTGCCGCCTGCTGATTGAAAAACACGGCGGCCAGGTTCCGGAAGACAGAGCCGCGCTGGAAGCGCTGCCCGGCGTGGGAAGGAAGACCGCCAACGTAGTGCTTAACACCGCCTTCGGATGGCCCACCATCGCTGTAGACACCCACATCTTCCGCGTCTGTAACCGCACAAACTTCGCGCCGGGGAAGAACGTCGAGCAGGTTGAAGAAAAGTTATTAAAGGTCGTTCCAGCCGAATTCAAGGTAGACTGCCACCACTGGCTTATCCTTCACGGCCGCTATACCTGTATTGCCCGTAAGCCCCGCTGCGGCTCCTGCCTGATTGAAGATCTTTGCGAATACAAAGAAAAGACCGAGATCTGACCCGGTTGGGCTATCGAAGCGACCTTTCGCTGGCCCACTACTCTACCGCTTTTCCATTCCCACATGCTTAAACCGAGCTTTTAACTTTCACAACAAATATCAAACATTTCACCAACCGCGTAGCCTATACTAGATAGGTTAATCGCCCATTTCGGCGTCAACAAAGCGCGGCGGACACAGCATAGAAGCCGCCCGCGCGGACTCTATCACTAACGGATCGTGGAGTATAACAATGAAGCTATTTTATAAGCCGGGCGCCTGTTCTCTGTCTCCCCATATCATTCTTAACGAAATCGGCCTTAGCTATTCCGTTGAGAAAGTCGACCTGGCGACCAAAAAAACGGAACACGGCGAAGACTTTTTAAAGGTCAACCCGAAGGGGCAAGTGCCTACGCTTCAGCTTGATGACGGTGATATTCTGACCGAAGGCGTCGCTATCGTGCAGTATCTGGCGCACCGCGCTCCTACCAAGCACTTAATGCCGCCAGCCGATACTAAGCCGTTCTACCATGCGCTTGAATGGTTAAACTTTATCTCTACTGAACTGCATAAGGGGTTTAGCCCCCTGTTTAACCCCAAAACGCCGGAAGAGTATAAGCAAGTGGCGAAAGAAAAGCTGTTCAACAGCTTTAGCTACGTAGACAGCGTGCTGCAGGCGCGTCCTTACATTCTCGGCGCCAGCTTCAGCGTGGCGGATGCCTACCTGTTCACCGTAACGCGTTGGGCGGCGGCGGTAAAACTGGATCTCAGCGGCCTGAAGGCGCTGGCGGACTATATGGCCCGTATGGCTAACCGCCCTGCCGTTAAGGCTGCTCTTAAAGCCGAAGGCTTAAACTAGCAACGTGCGCATGTAAAAACGGGCCATTTTGGCCCGTTTCTCGTAAAGAGAGGCTTACGGTCGAATTACAGCTTTACGGCCTTAAAATGATGCTCCGGCGCGACGATGTTATCCTGCGCGGCCACGATCTGCAGCTCGTACTCACCTCTGCGCTGCGTTTCCAGCATGATTTCATACACTGCGGCGGTAACGTGTTCCAGCGCCTCAGGCAGCGGCTTTTCTTGCAGCAGGTTCACCAGCATCAGGCCGCTGGTAATATCCCCCACTCCGACCGGCTGGCGAGGGCCAAAGTCAACCAGCGGGCGGCTGATGTGCCAGGCTTCATCGGCGGTTACCAGCGCCATCTCAAAGCAGTCGGCACGATAGCCGGCTCGGCTAAGATGTTTCACCAGTATCACTCTGGGCCCTTTTCGACAAAGCTCTCGGGCCGCGGCAACAACCTCTTCTACGCTGGCAATCGTTTTTCCACTCAGCTGCTCCAGTTCAAGCAGGTTGGGCGCCATCATGTCGCTTGCGGGCAGCGCTTCGGCACAGAAAAACTCCGCCACGCCCGGCGCAACGATACACCCTTTTTCTGGATGCCCCATCACCGGGTCGCAAAAATACCAAGCGTCAGGATTGGCCGCCTTAACCTTTGCAACAACGTCTAGAATCGTTTTTCCCTGCTCCGGCGAACCAATATAGCCGCTCAATACGGCATTACAGCGGGCAAGCTGGTGGATCTCGTCAATGCCGCGGGCAATTTCCGCAATGTGGGCAGCCGGCATAACGCATCCCGTCCACTGGCGATATTGGGTGTGGTTGGAAAACTGAACCGTATTCAACGGCCAGACGTTAACCCCCATTCTGCGCATAGGAAACTCGGCGGCGCTGTTTCCCGCATGGCCATAAACAACGTGAGATTGGATGGAAAGTATATTTTTCATAGTTAAAACGCGAACCTGAATTAAAAACGCAGTGAGGCCATTGTGTCAGAAACCGCTATCGCCGCGCTATGCGATGAGACAAAAAAATTCGGCCGCAGAGCGGCCGACGAAATGGAACGTAATCTTTCCGACTATTTCCAGGCGATCAGGCAATAGTGTTTCTTACCGCGGCGCAGCAGCGTATAGCGTCCGAACAGACGATCGCCGTCGGCAAAGGCATATTCAGGGTTTGACTGTTTTTCGCCGTTGATCGTGACCGCATTAGAACTAATCATCGTTCTGGCCTGGCCGCGAGACGGAACCAGCTCGGCAGTAACCAGCGCCTGCTGCAGATCGGCGCCCTTTTCCAGCTCAATAACCGGCATGCCGTCCTGCGCCAGTTGGGCGAAGTCCTGCTCGGTCATCTCGGCCAACTCGCCGGAGAACAGGCTTTGGGTAATGCGCTGAGCGGCCTGAAGCCCCGCATCTCCGTGAACCAGACGCGTCACCTGCTCGGCCAGCACGTACTGCGCACGCGGCGCTTTACCGCTGTTCTTATCCTCTTCTTCCAAGGCGTCAATTTCTTCGATGCTCATGAAGGTAAAGAACTTCAGGAAGCGATAAACGTCCGCATCGGCCGTATTGATCCAGAACTGATAAAACTTGTAAGGGCTGGTCTTATTCGCATCCAGCCAAATCGCGCCGCCTTCGGTTTTACCAAACTTGGTGCCGTCAGACTTGGTGATAAGCGGAACGGTGAAACCATAGGCCTGCTTCTGATGAAGGCGACGAGTAAGATCGATACCCGACGTAATGTTGCCCCATTGGTCAGAGCCGCCGATTTGCAGCTCTACGCCAAGCTCTTTATTCAGACAGGCGAAGTCGTAGGCTTGAAGCAGGTTGTAAGAAAACTCGGTGAAGGAGATCCCACTGTCGTCGCGGTTTAAGCGCTGCTTAACGGCTTCTTTATTGATCATCGCGTTAACAGAGAAGTGTTTACCGATGTCGCGCAGGAACGTTAGCACTTTCATGCCGCCGAACCAGTCGTAGTTGTTAGCCATCACGGCGCTGTTGGCGCCGCAGTTAAAGTCCAGAAACGGCGAAACCTGCTGGCGAATCTTTTCTACCCACTCGGAAACAGTCTCTTCCGTGTTCAGCTTACGCTCTGCGGCCTTAAAGCTGGGATCGCCAATCAGACCCGTCGCGCCACCGACCAAAGCAACCGGCTTATGGCCCGCCAGTTGAAAGCGCTTTAAGCACAGGAGCGGAACCAAGTGACCCAAATGCAAGCTGTCGGCCGTCGGATCGAAGCCGCAATAGAGAGCAATCGGCCCTTGCGCCAACCGCTCCGCCAGCGCTTCTTCATCCGTAAGCTGGGCTACCAGCCCACGCTCTTGCAGTTGTTCAATCAGGTTTTTCGCCATCGATAGATAACTCCGTTGTTATAGTTTTACGCAGGCCTCAGGCCGCGTGGTTAAAACACATATTTTTGTCGAATGGGATAGCATAAACGCCGCCACGAATAATGACCAGTACTTAAGGCGCTAAACGATCGATATTCCAATGAGTTTGCTCTCGCTGATACAGAAAACGGTCGTGAAGCCGATTTATGCGCCCCTGCCAAAACTCGATTTCGTTAATGCTGACGCGAAAGCCGCCCCAGAAGCTGGGCAAAGGCACTTCTCCCTGCAAAAACTTCTGCTTAAGTTCAAGAAACTTACCTTCAAGGACGCTTCGCGCCGAAATACGCGACGACTGTTGGGAGACCCAGGCCGCAATCTGGCTCTCTTTAGGCCGGGAATGAAAATATTTTAATACTTCTGTCGGCGACAGGCGTTCCGCTCTCCCGGAAACGATCACCTGGCGTTCAAACATGTGCCACGGGAACAGTAAACTTACCTGATTGTTTTGCGTAATCTCGCGCGCTTTTCGACTACCTAAATTGGTATAAAAAACAAATCCCTTTTCATCGTAGTGCTTGAGCAGCACGATGCGCTGAGACGGGCGGCCGTTTTCATCCACCGTCGCTACGCACATCGCGGTCGGATCGGAAATCTGGGCCTCGCAGGCCTGCTTTAGCCAAAGCTCAAAAAGGGAAAGCGGATCTTCAGGAAGATCCTTTCTACGTAAGCCGCCCTGCGCATACTCCCGACGCAAATCGGCAATGTTTTTTGAAGTGGGCATCGTCAAAAAGCCTATCAGTGTGAAATGAGGCCCTATCTTGCACCCACTCCGGCAGGATTTCAAACGTGGACGAGAAAAAGCAATGCGTTACGGCGCGTTGACGGTGTACAAAAATCCCGCCGGACTCGAGCGCCGTTTTGCGCTGACTCGGGCGGGATGTCAAAAAAGTCGGACTATTTGATCAGCTGACATTCCCTGAGCCTGATATCTTCACCGCGCATAACGATGGCGCCGTCCCCTTTAGACCAAAAGGTATATTCCCCATCGCTGTATCTGGCGCCAGAGGCGGAAACGGCCTGAACCAGCCGACGGGACTGACCGTCCATCATGAGAGTGACGGAATCGCCGGCATTGTCCAGCGTCACTTCCAGCGTTTGCGTTTCACACTGATAAACCAACGTCTCTTTCGCGGCGTCCTGCGCGCTACATCCCGCTATCGCGATAACGGCAGCGATCGTAAACAGCTTTTTCATCGTGTTCCTCCCGTAAAGGTATTTTATTAAATCAAGGAATATAAACTGCGCCCAAAACCGTCTCTCTGGATGCGCCGGTGACCGCCGGTAAATTTCCGGGTTCGCCGGACAGCGTTCTTGCCGCCAGCCAGGCAAACGCTATCGCCTCCATATCGTCACCGCTGATGCCGTAACTGTCCGTTGTTTCAACCGCTGACTCGGGCAAACATTCAGCCAGCCTCGACATCATTAACGGATTGCGCGCACCACCGCCGCATACCAGCAAACGATGACAGCCTCCGGCAGCGATAACCTGTTCAGCGATAGTTTGAACCGTAAATTCCACCAGCGTCGCCTGTACGTCCGCCGGCTCGAGATGCGAGAAGCCTTCAAGCTGCTCATGCAACCATTGAAGATTGAAGCGCTCCCTTCCGGTGCTTTTGGGCGGGGGCTGCTGAAAATAGCGATCGGACATCAGTTTTGCCAGCAAGTCTGCGTTTACGCGGCCTTCACGCGCCCAGCGGGCGTCTTTATCAAAACCCTCGCCCTTGTGCTCCTGTATCCAGGCGTCCATCAGCATATTGCCCGGGCCGGTGTCGTAGCCGCTTACCGGCTGGCCTGGAATGAGTAAGGACAAATTGGCGATGCCGCCAATATTGAGAATAAAGCGTCTTTGCGTATCGTCGGCCAGCACGGCCTGATGAAACGCAGGCACCAGCGGCGCGCCCTGGCCGCCGAAGGCCATGTCTTTACGCCTGAAATCGCCAACGGTGACGATGCCGGTCATTGCGGCAACGCGGTTGTTATCGCCTAACTGCATGGTGAACGGCAGTTCCCCCGTCGGCTCATGCCACACGGTTTGACCGTGGCAGCCAATGGCCACAACGTCTTTTGATTCGATGCCGTTATTTTTCAAAAGCCCCAGAACGGCCTCGGCAAACAGAATGCCCAGGCGCAGATCCAGGCGCCCCAAGTGGGAAAGCGTAACGGACTGTCCCTGACAGACGGAAAGGACATCCTGACGGATATCGTCAGGCATAGGATGGAAATAGCTGGCTTTTTGAATTACGGTAGCTTCAGCGATCGTCACCAAAGCTACATCAACGCCGTCAAGACTGGTTCCTGACATGATACCTATATAGTTACCCGCTTTCATTCGTTCATCCCCGTGGCTTTTTTCGTCGTAACCGCTTGGGGCTATTAAAACAAAAATACCCCCAGGATTGCCATATGAAAGAACGATAAGCGTGGGAACGAAACGCTATCCCTTACTGCTGATTTCCATGTCTGCGATATTTTTCTCAAATTTACGAATGATCTCGGCAAACAGCGCCAGCTGCTCCTTCGGGATATCCCGTTCAATCCCTTTTCTAACGCCGTCAACAACGCTGTTCACTTGTTCCAGAATTGGTTTGGCTTCTTCTGTCAAATTGATCTGCTTAGCTCTGCGGTCGCATGGACAAGGTTCTCTCTTTACGTATCCCATACCTTCCAGCTGGTCCAGCGTCCGAACCAGTGACGGCTGCTCGATGCCGATCGCTTTAGCCAACTGAATTTGAGACTGGTTTGGAGGCAGCCCGTTCAGATAATAGAGCGTCACCCAATGCGTTTGAGTGAGCCCGAGCGGCTTAAGCTGAAGGTCAATAATACTGCGCCAGCTACGGACCAAACGGGCAATATCTGCCCCTAAGGTATAATCGTTTTTTGAATTCATAAGATAACCTGACAATTAGTGTAAAACATCAATAACATTAATACGTTTACAATTATTACGCCTTTCATCAAAAAAGACTAATAAATAAAGCATCATTTCGAAATTAATCGACATTAATATGGATTTAATCTACCGTTAAAGCAACATTAAATAAAGGGGAAAGTGATGTGGCGTGCCACACCGCAAAGATAAAACATGCTCAATACATTAATAAAACTGAACTTAACATTAAGTAATTATCAATTAAAAAGCGCCAACTTCGTCCTTTGGCGCTTATATAAAACTGACATCTAAAGCGTTTTAAATTATTTTATCACGCCGCACGCGGCTCTCGCGCCACCGCCGCCCAGAGCCTGCGGATGATCGTCATGGTTATCGCCGCCTGCGTGAACCATTAGCGCAAGCCCCTTAATCTGGGCAATGGTTTTCAGACGCGGTGCAAGTACGGGATAGCTGGCCTTACCATCGCTATCAACGTAAATAGCCGGCAGATCGCCCAAGTGCCCTTTGGCGTTATACGGCCCCAAGTGCTTACCGGTTTTTTCCGGATCAAAATGTCCACCGGCAGCCAGCGCGGCTACCGATTTACCGTCTTTCATACCGGCGTCGCAGCTGCCTTTTTCATGCACGTGGAATCCATGCACTCCTGCGGGAAGCGACGTCAGGTTTGGCGTAAACAGCAAACCATATTCCGTTTCCGTAATAGTGATATTACCGATAGATTGCCCAACTCCCTCAGCGGAAACACTATTCACTGGAACCTCTACGGTAGCGGCCTGAACGCTGGCGCAGGCCGCCAGTGCGGCTAAAGCGGTTAAATAACGTTTCATTGTTTTATCCTTTTAAAAATGCTTAATTATCTAAGCCTTTTTATTATGAGTCATCTATTGGTTAATTACATTTTTGCAACTTGGTAAAGTGACCAAAGTCACGATAACCGCTTGTAGAAGAACCATTTTTATATCGTATCGAAATATAAAAACGTGTGTACATATCAAAAAAGAGAGGGCTGGCTATGTGTGTCATCCTCTTTATCTACAGGTTTCCTGTTCTTAAGCATTTTCCGTTGACGGCATAAGCGTAGCACGTTCTGCTTTTCAGCATCCGTCATGCTCATCCACTGGAAACGCTCGTCCCTGCTTCTGAAGCAGCCCAAGCAGTAGCCTCGATTGTCAGATTGACAAATTCCACGGCATGGAGAGGGAATTGCAAAAAACTCTAACTGTTGAGGCATAGTTGTCTGCTTAGAGAGCGCAATAATTAAACGAAAGATTACTCTAAGGTAATAGATGCAGTTTGACCAGAAAGCAAGCAGCTTATTTGACTCGCCAAACCTCATCCCTCGAGCCTTGTTCTGCGTAAAAATGGCCGCCAGCGCCATCCGTGCGCAATTGCGGGTCACAGCCTGATTATCATATCGATGGAATATCAGTCCATTAACGATAAGAATAATCGTTTATTAATAACGACGCTCGGGTATACTTCATTACGCCTATCACTATCGCTTTTTTGTATTACGAGGACTGCAGCATGCGTTTACTTCACACCATGATCCGCGTAGGTAACCTACAGCGCTCTATCGATTTCTATACTCAGGTTTTGGGCATGCGCCTACTGCGCAGCAGCGAAAATACAGAATATAAATACTCGCTGGCGTTCGTTGGCTATGGCGACGAAAGCCAGGGCGCCGTTATTGAATTAACCTACAACTGGGGCGTGGAAAGCTATGAAATGGGCACCGCGTTCGGCCATATCGCTCTAGGCGTTGATAACGTTGCACAAACCTGCGAACAAATTCGCAGCGCCGGTGGCAAAGTGACGCGCGAAGCGGGCCCGGTCAAAGGCGGCACGACCATTATCGCCTTCGTCGAAGATCCGGACGGATACAAGATAGAGCTTATTGAAAACAAACAGGCCGCCAACGCGTTGGGCAACTGATCCCCTCTCGTCTATCGGGCGCATTTCGCGTCCGATAGTTTTTTTCGACCTATCCCGCAAAATGACCATTACCAAAGAGATTGCCGAGCATCTGGCTCCGTTTTTTGGCATAATGCCCCCTTTTAATCGTCCGCAAAACAGGTAAGTATGGCTGATACAAATACACAGAACTGCTTAAGCGAGCGCTTTCGCGGCTTCTATCCCGTCGTTATTGATGTAGAAACGGCAGGATTCGACCCTCGAACTAACGCCCTGCTGGAAATCGCCGCCTTTACCTTAAAGATGAACGAACAGGGTTGGTTAATTCCCGACCAAAGCCTGCATTTTCACGTCGCTCCCTTTGAGGGTGCAGTGTTATCGCCGGAGGCGTTGGCCTTTAACGGCATCGATCCCCATAATCCTTTACGCGGCGCGGTCAGCGAATATGACGCTTTGCACGCTATTTTTAAAATGGTGCGCAAAGGGATAAAAGACCAGTCGTGCAATCGAGCCATCGTCGTAGCGCACAACGCGGCCTTCGATCACGGATTTCTAATGGCCGCCGCTGAGCGTGCAGGCCTGAAGCGTAACCCCTTTCATCCTTTCGCTACGTTCGATACCGCGGCCCTGAGCGGCCTGGTGCTGGGACAAACGGTACTGGCGAAAGCCTGCATTACGGCCGGGCTTCCCTTCGACAGCGCGCAGGCGCACTCTGCCCTTTACGATACCGAAAGAACGACCGCGCTCTTTTGTGAGCTGGTTAACCGCTGGAAGAAGCTGGGCGGCTGGCCGCTGACGCCGGAACTGTCCACTCACGGCTAGATAGCGTCCCTTAAACGATATCGGCCACCCCGAGGGATGGCCGATGCTTCACTGGTTTCGACTAATGAGAAACGCTTACGCTTCGTCCGCGCTTTGGGCTTTAGCCGCTTCCTTTAGCAGCGGCTGCAGTTCACCGCGTTGATACATTTCAAGAATGATATCGCATCCGCCGATAAGCTCTCCATTAACCCAAAGCTGTGGGAACGTCGGCCAATTAGCATACTTGGGCAGCTCTGCCCGGATATCCGGGTTCTGTAAAATATCAACGTAGGCAAAACGCTCTCCGCAGGCAGAAATAGCCTGAACGGCCTGTGCGCTGAAGCCGCAGCTTGGCAGTTTAGGAGAGCCCTTCATGTATAACAGGATTGGGTTTTCCGCGATTTGAGCCTGAATTTTTTCTACTGTGGTCATGATTTGCTTCCTTAAGCAGACATTGCGCATTTTTGAGTATTGTAGCCTTGAATACGAACAGAAAAAACACTACTTTTCACAGGGATTTAAGCCAGGATGCCGATTTTCGCCTATCCTTTAGTGAGTTCGGGCATTCATGCCCCCGTTCGTTACGATGCTTTTTCCTTTTTTCTCTTTTAATATAGGAAAAAGTTGATAGAATTACCCAATATAACAAAGTTACAACATTTTATTTTCAAATGAGTCATGACGCATGGCCCTCAATCGCAGGCTATGTCGTCACAGAACTCTACTTTTATAAAAGGAGCAAATAATGTCGTTTGAATTACCCGCACTGCCTTATGCCAAGAATGCCCTGGAACCCCATATCTCCGCAGAAACGCTGGAATACCACTACGGCAAGCACCATAACACTTACGTCGTTAACCTGAACAATCTGGTTAAAGGCGGCGAGTTTGAAGGTAAATCACTGGAAGAGATTATCATGAAATCTTCCGGCGGCATCTTCAACAACGCGGCTCAGGTTTGGAACCACACCTTCTATTGGAACTGTCTGGCGCCTAACGCGGGCGGCGAGCCAACCGGCGCGCTGGCTGACGCTATCAACAAAGACTTCGGTTCTTTCGCCGCATTCAAGGAACAGTTTACCGACTCTGCCGTGAAGAACTTCGGTTCTGGCTGGACGTGGCTGGTGAAAAAAGCTGACGGCAAGCTGGCTATCGTGAACACTTCGAATGCCGCTAACCCGATGACCGACGGCGATAAGCCTCTCCTGACGGCTGACGTTTGGGAACACGCGTACTACATCGACTATCGCAACGCGCGTCCTAAGTATATGGAAAACTTCTGGGCGTTGGTTAACTGGGCGTTCGTCGCCAAGAATCTGGGCTAATCCCCCTTACCTAACGCTTTAAACGAAGCCGCCCTCTTTAGTTAAAGAAGGCGGCTTTTTTCATTTATCGTCGACGAAGTACACGACCTCGTGCGCTTCATGCGGCGCCGGAACCTCAAGCTTATCCAGCATCCTGGCAAGCGCCGATTCTGCAACGGGGTAAGGCCTGTCGGCGTTCTGCTTTTTCCAGCGGGCAAAAGGAACCTCGATGTAAACTATCCTGACCTTTGCCCGATAGGCGACAAACAGTGAAACCAGCTGTTGGCGAAGCGAATACGTCAGGTTTGTCGCATTCCAGACAAAGTCGCTGCTTTGCCGCAATAGCTCTCTCGCCCGTTCCTTAGCCTGCTGAACCACCCAGCCGTTAGAGGCTTTGTCATTCGGCTCAATGCGGTGCTGCCGACGGATGTCGTCCAAACTCACGACCGGCATCCCCCGGCAGTATCGGTCCAGATAGCGATCCTTCCCCATCCCCGGCAGGCCGCACAGCATGGTCACCTGACATTCGCAATCGTCATAAGGTTGATAGTCAGCCTGCCCGCCCTCTTTTGAAAAGTAGACGAAACGCGCCAACGCAGAAGGAAACTCCCTCGCCTTTTTCCAACAGGCCTGTTCCATACAGTACAGTTCAAAAAGCTCAATACGCTCCAAAAGCGCCTGTCGGTCCCCACACTCGCGCCCGAGTACGTCAGCTTTAGCCAACGTTGCCAATAGCCCCATATCGCATCGCAGAGATGCCGCCAGCAGCGCTTTTTGCGGATCGGGCTTTTCCATGATCCACAGCGGCAGCCCGTGATGGCGAACAAGCGCTGCTATCTCTTCACGAAGAGCAAAAGGCGTAGGAACGTCTTTAAACAGGATCTGCCTGGCGCTAAGCTCGCCTCGTTTCGCATGCCCAGGAGAAACAATAGTGCCGTCTTCATCAATTCGGGTTGTGCTTCTCTTTTCTACGTCGTGTAGCGCCGCCGCCGCCCAGAGGACTTCCTGACGCAGCAAAGAAAGCTGCTGATATTCCGGCAGTTCGACTAACGCACGCAGTACGCGCTGCGTATGCTCAGCAACGTCGCCCTCGGCGTGATGCTTTGGATCCTGCATAACGCCGTGCATATCGGCAAAAAAAGAAAAGCGCTGCGTTAAGTGGCTCCACGACCTGTCGTCACTAAAGCGCCAGTTCATGCTCGCCTCCCCGATCGTTACGCTCATAGCGGAGCTGCGCCCTTTTCCAGCTGCGTTTCCAGTGAACGTCGGTCTTTACGTGATTTTTTCGAACATACTTAAAGACGTTGTGCGCAAATGCCTCTACGGGATATTCATCCTGATTTCGGCTGACAACCCCCTCCATAGAACAGGGTTGATTTGTATGCGTATCCCACGAATCAAAACCGCTGGGCCCTTGGGACGTTTCAATAATTTGCCGGCTGAACGCGACTCCATCACTGGCGCTGTCGATATTAAGCTCGGGTACCCGAGGAAAATCAAACAGGGCCGCGTAAAATCCAACCTCTTCCCAGCTTAGCCAACAGTCTTTGCAGCGTACCGCAAAGACGAAAAAGTCATGCTCCAAACGGCGGTATTCAATCGAATGAATAGCGTATAAATTTTCACCAAAGATTTCGATGTCGTTTAAGTCGTTCTTAATCAGCGCCCAGCGCTGACGAATTTTCTGCGTCCACGCCGACTGCGTCGGCGCTGCATGAGAGCGTGCAAATACGCCGTACTTATTCAGGCAGTTGTTTTCGCCGTCCAACTTTTCGGTATGCACCAATGCCTCAATGCGGGAAACGTCATCCCACCACGTAGGGTTAATGCGATCGTCGCTGGTAGTACCGGGCGAAAACGGATAGTGATAGGTCCTGCCGTATTTCCTTGATTGTCCATTCATCATGTTTATTCCTATGTCTACGAGTGCGCGCAGTTTCGCCGCGCGGTAGACGCTGTCCTCATGAGTAATGGTCAAAAGGCAACTGTGTCTGAAACGAGCGCACGGTCTGTTTACCCAGGCTAGCGGGCTATTTTAACGAGAAAAAAGCGTAATAACGGAGGAGATTAAACGCAGTGTAGGTGAAAGCGCGCGAATATTAACAGGATAGAGAGAGGATTGCCAATAGCGGGGAGCACAAATTCTCACCGCTATTGTTCAATTACGGCAGTTCAACCTTAAAAAGCTGACGGAAGTTATGGCTCGTTGCCTGCGCAAACGCTTCAAGCTCAACGCGCTTTAAAACGGCCAGGTATTCGGCCACGTCGCGCACGTAGGCGGGGCGATTCTCCTTGCCGCGATGGGGCACCGGCGCTAAATAAGGCGAATCGGTTTCAATCAGCATGCGGTCTAATGGCACGTAGCGCGCCGCTTCCCTAAGCGCGTCCGCGTTGCGGAACGTCACAATGCCGGAAAACGAAATATAAAAACCAAGATCCAACAGCTGCCTTGCCGTATCGCAGTCTTCGGTAAAACAGTGCAGTACTCCGCCGCAGTCTCTCGCATTCTCTTCTTTCAGAATAGCGAGTGTATCTTTACGCGCGTCGCGAGTATGAACAATCACGGGCTTATTCAACGCATTGCCAACCTGAATATGCTGTCGAAAGCTAAGCTGCTGTAGCGGAATATTATCCTGCTGATAATAGTAATCCAGCCCGGTTTCTCCCAGCGCCACTACGCGAGAAGCCGCAGCCAAAGCCTGAAGTTGCTCAAGCCGATACGGCTCATCGAGATTTAGCGGATGAACGCCGCAGGAAAGAAAGACGTTCGAGTACGCAGCGACGCTGTCATAAAGCGCCTGAAAGCCTGGCAACGTTGTAGATACTGCCAGGCAGGCATGAACGTCACGGCGCTTGGCCTCCGCCAGAACGCCGTTCAGATCGACGCCCTGCTTGTCGAAGTCTAAAGCGTCAAGGTGACAGTGTGAATCAACTAAGTACATAAGAAATATTGCTCAAAGAACCCAACGTTAAGCTAATCCGCTCTCCGTTTGGTTTAACATATTGGTTAATAAAAGCTCGCGATTTATGCCGGCGACCGTCTGCAGTTCGCGCCGACACGCAAGCCAGCGCTGCGTTATACGGTTAATCTGCCCTGGGGACATAATGACCGCCAATCGCTGTACGGTATCGATCGCATCCTGATTGACAATATAGCTCCCCGCGCCCTGCTGATGCTTAACGACGTCCAGCAGCAGCGAAACGCTCCAGTGGATGCGCTCGGCCGCATTGTCTTCATTGAGCAGCGGCAAAAGCAGCAGCAAATCGCGCCGTTCAAAGGCTTCAGCCATCCGCTGACAAATCGCCGCGCGCGCGGCCCAGACGTCAGACGTTAACAGCTGCTGCGCGGCAACGGGCGCGCCGTTGCTTAATCGCAGCGCGGTGCGCAGGCTGTCCGGCTGTCCGGCGTTCTGCCGGCGCAGCCACTCAACGCTAAACGCCTCATCCGGACACGCAAGCAGCCAATGCAGGCACCGGCTTCGAATGGTCGGCAGCAGCGCAGAAGGCTCGTGACAAGACAGCAAAAAGTAGGTGTGTTCCGGGGGCTCTTCGAGGGTTTTTAGCAGCGCGTTGGCCGCCGCTTCGCTCAGCCGTTCCGTTTCACGGATCCAGGCGACCTTAACGCCGCCCTGCTGCGCACGGTTGTAGAGCGTTTCCGTCAGCTGGCGCACCGTTTCAACGCCGATAGCCGTTTTGCCCTTTTCCGGTTCGACAACGTGCCAATCCGGGTGGGTTCCCGCCTTCATCATGTGACAATTATGGCAGACGCCGCAGGTTTTCTCCCCCTGCGGTTCCTGACACATCAACCAGTATCCCAACGCCTGAACCAGCGGCTCATCGCCGCAGCCAGGGATCGACTGCAGCAGCAGCGCATGATGGCTGCGATCGGAGGAGTATTGGGCAACCAGCTGCCGGTATGCAGGGGTCAGCCACGGATACCAAATCACGCGTTTTTCTCCAACCACTGCCTTACGGCGGTACGAATATCCGACGTCACCTGCTCTAAAGGCTGAGACGCGTCGATAGTAACGATCGAGCAGTCCTGCTCGGCCAACTCTCTATAGCGCTCGCGAGTACGCTCAAAAAAGGCCAAAGACTCTTTTTCTATGCGGTCCAAAGCGCCTCTTGCTCTGGCTCTCGCCAAACCCTGCTCGGGAGGAATATCCAGATAAAGCGTCAAATCGGGGTGGAAATTGCCTAAAACGGCGTCTCTAAGGGTCGTCATCAGCCCTGCATCGATGCCTCGGCCGCCTCCCTGATAGGCCTGAGACGAAAGGTCGTGCCGATCGCCTATCACCCACTCTCCCTGCGCCAGAGCCGGTTTTATTACGTTCTCGACCAGCTGCACGCGTGACGTGTACATCATCAGCAGTTCGGCTTTATCCGTAATTCGTTCATCGTGCACACCCTCTTTGACCAGCGCACGCAGTTTTTCCGCCAGCGGCGTACCGCCAGGCTCTCGCGTAAAGCGGATATGTTCGATGCCCCAACGCTTAAGTTCAGAAACAACGGTTTCCCGCGCGGTGGTTTTCCCCGCGCCTTCCAGCCCTTCAATAACGATAAACTTACCCTGAGTCATTACTATTTTCCCGCTCGAAGCGTTTGCAAATACTGACGAACCGCCTGATTGTGACTTTGCAGGTTGGTGGTAAACGTATGGCCGCCCTTACCGTCGGCGACAAAATACAGATAGTTGGTCTTCGCCGGATGCGCCGCGGCTTTCAAAGAGGCCAGCCCCGGCATGGCGATGGGCGTCGGCGGCAGTCCGTCAATTGTATAGGTATTGTAGGGCGTCGGCGTAGTTAAGTCTTTACGGGTAATGTTGCCGTTATACTGGCTACCCATACCGTAGATCACCGTCGGATCGGTCTGCAGCTTCATGCCAATGCGCATGCGGTTGATAAAGACGGAAGCCACCTTGTCGCGTTCGGCGTCCACCGCCGTTTCTTTTTCAATAATCGACGCCATGATCACCATTTCATACGGCGTCTTATACGGCAGGTTTTCTTCGCGCCCCGCCCAAACTTCGTCTACGGTCTTCTTCATTTTATCGTGGGCGCGCTTAAGCAACGCCAGATCGGTCGTCCCGGCCGTATAGTTATAGGTATCCGGATACAGCCAACCTTCCGGGTGAACCGGGGAGTCAATTGCCAGCTTCTCCGCGATCTGCGCTTCGCTCAGCCCCTGCAGTGAATGCTTCACATAAGGCGCCTGTTCAAGCAGCGGGATCCAGTCCTGCACTCGCGTGCCTTCAATGAATCGAATAGAAAACTGAGCCTCTTTTCCGGAGCGAAAAAGCAGCAGCATCTCTTTCACGTCCATATCCGGCGTCAGCTGGTAGGTTCCCGCTTTAAATCCGCCCAGTTCCGGCTTGAGGCGCAGCAGCCACGGCAGCGGTTTAACGTCCCCGATAACGCCTTTATCCACCAGGAGTTTGCCAAGCGCCGCCTGTCCGGTTCCCGCAGGAAGCGTAAAATAAACGGCGTCTTGAACGCTAAGCGGCGTCTGTTCGTATTTTTGCAGCCATTGATACCCGACAAAGGCTCCGGCAGCTCCTGCCAGAATTGCGACGGCTAAAATCCCTATGAGTTTTTTCTTCATTGCCCTGGTCACTTAATGGGTGGTTTTAAACGCGGTTACTGTATGACGCTATCGTGGTACTACAATACCAAATTCTATAAGCAAAACGGCCCGGTGAATATACCGGGCCGTCTTAATTATATTATTGCGACGGCTCCGCAGAGCCGCTCACTGCTTAAACCTTACGGAACAGCACAGAACCGTTGGTTCCGCCGAAGCCGAAAGAGTTACACAGCGCGTATTCCATCCCCTTAACCTGGCGCGCTTCGTGAGGCACAAAGTCCAGATCGCACCCTTCGTCCGGATTGTCCAGGTTGATAGTAGGAGGTATCGCCTGATCGCGCAGCGCAAGAATAGAGAAAATAGACTCTACCGCGCCGGCTGCGCCCAGCAGGTGGCCCGTCATTGACTTGGTTGAGCTGACCATCACGCGCTTGGCGTCTTCTTTGAAGATCGTTTTCACCGCTTGCGCTTCAGCTTTATCCCCGGCATTCGTTGAGGTGCCGTGTGCGTTGACGTAGCCAATTTGTGACGGCGTCACGCCTGCATCGCGCAGCGCGTTTTCCATAGCCAATGCGGCGCCCGCGCCGTCTTCCGGCGGTGACGTCATGTGGTAGGCATCGCTGCTCATACCGAAGCCGACGACTTCAGCGTAGATCTTGGCGCCGCGCTTCTTGGCGTGGTCGTACTCCTCCAACACCAGAATGCCCGCGCCGTCGCCCAGCACAAAGCCGTCGCGGTCTTTGTCCCAGGGGCGGCTCGCCGCCTGCGGATTATCGTTACGCGTAGACAGCGCGCGGGCCGCGCCGAAACCGCCAACGCCTAACGGCGTACTCGCCTTTTCGCCGCCGCCGGCTACCATGACGTCCGCATCGCCATAGGCGATAATACGCGCCGCATGGCCAATGTTGTGAACGCCAGAAGTACAGGCCGTAGCAATAGAGATACTAGGACCTCTAAAGCCATAAATAATGGATAAATGGCCTGCGATCATGTTCACGATCGTCGAAGGCACAAAGAATGGGCTCACCTTGCGCGGACCGCCGGTCATCAAAGCGCCGTGGTTTTCCTCAATCAGGCCAAGACCGCCAATGCCAGAGCCGATGGCGGCGCCGATGCGAGGCGCATTTTCCGGGGTAATTTCAATACCGGAATCTTTAATAGCCTGCATGCCGGCTACGATACCGTATTGAATAAAGGGATCCATTTTTCTCGCGTCTTTACGCGAAATAAAATCGTCTGAATTAAAACCTTTTACTAAACCAGCAAAACGCGTGGCAAAGGCGCTGGTGTCGAAATGGTCAATAAGGCTGATACCGCTCTGCCCGGCAAGAAGAGCCTGCCATGTAGTCTCTACAGTGTTGCCGACAGGGGATAACATGCCCATTCCGGTCACTACAACTCGACGCTTAGACACGTTGAATCCTCCAGAGGGGGGAATGACTTGTTGTTGGATATGAAAAAACTTAGGCGGTCGAGTGACCGCCTAGATAGATATGTCTGATTACGCGTTAGCAGCCGTGATGTAATCAATCGCCGCTTGAACCGTAGTAATCTTTTCTGCTTCTTCGTCTGGAATCTCAGTATCAAACTCTTCTTCCAGAGCCATAACCAGCTCAACGGTGTCAAGAGAATCAGCGCCCAGGTCTTCTACGAAAGAAGCACTGTTTTTGACTTCTTCTTCTTTAACACCCAGTTGCTCAATGATAATTTTCTTAACACGTTCTTCGATAGTGCTCATACTCTTAAATTTCCTATCAAAACTCGCTAACGCGATGGTTTTCGTAGTTTATTCAATGTTGAAAAAGATGCAACCAAATATAGGCTGGTCGAACCAGAATTTTGAACCAACTTGCTAAATTTAGCGCAAATTGAACAAAAATTCATCGATTCTTTACAGCATATACATGCCACCATTCACATGTAAGGTTTCACCCGTAATGTATCCAGCTTCATCAGAGGCCAAAAATGCAGCAGCGCTGGCAATCTCTTTTGCGTCGCCTAAACGGTTTGCGGGAACCTGTGACAAAATGCCTGACCGTTGTTCATCTGTCAATGCACGCGTCATGTCGGTCTCGATAAAACCGGGAGCGATGACGTTAACCGTAATGCCTCTGGAGGCAACCTCACGCGCCAGCGATTTGCTAAAACCGATAACTCCGGCCTTAGCCGCGGCGTAGTTAGCCTGCCCTGCATTACCCATTGTACCAACAACTGAGCCAATAGTAATTATGCGGCCATAACGTTTTTTCATCATGGCGCGCATAACGGCCTTCGACAGGCGGAAAATGGCGGTCAAGTTGGTATCAATAATGTCCTGCCACTCTTCGTCTTTCATACGCATCAGCAGGTTATCGCGCGTAATGCCGGCATTGTTGACGAGAATATCAACATCGCCAAATTCCGCACGAATCGCCTCAAGCGTCGATTCGACTGAAGCGGCGTCGGTGACGTTCAGCGCCAGGCCTTTGCCCTGTGCGCCCAAATATTCGCTAATAGACTGAGCGCCGCTTTCTGACGTAGCCGTGCCGATGACGCGTGCGCCCTCAGCGGCCAGTCGCTGTGCAATAGCTTTGCCAATCCCGCGGCTGGCGCCGGTGACAAGAGCAATTTTTCCTTCTAACTTCATGCAGTTCCCCTTTAGGATAAATTCGGTTTTCGCTTACCCTTCAAGCGCGCCTTGCAGGCTGGCAGGATCGTTGACCGCAGCCGCGGACAGAGTGTCCACAATGCGCTTAGTCAAACCGGTCAGCACTTTACCTGGCCCCATTTCCAGAAGATGGGTCACGTTTTGCGACGCCATAAACTCAACGGTTTCCGTCCAGCGAACGGGGCTATAAAGCTGGCGAACCAGCGCGTCGCGAATCGCATCGCCGTCGGTCTCAGCTTTTACGTCTACGTTATTGATAACGGCGATCTTCGGTGCGCTAAACTCAATGTCTTTCAACGCCTGAGCCAGCTTGTCGGCCGCGGGCTTCATCAGCGCGCAGTGGGACGGAACGCTGACGGAAAGCGGCAGCGCGCGCTTGGCGCCAGCGGCTTTACATGCGGCGCCCGCGCGTTCGACGGCTTCTTTATTGCCGGCGATAACAACCTGCCCTGGCGAGTTAAAGTTGACGGGCGCAACGACCTGCCCCTGAGCGGACTCCTCACAGGCTTTGGCAATTTCATCGTTGCCAAGACCAATGATGGCGTACATCGCGCCGGTACCTTCCGGCACGGCGTCCTGCATCAGCTTGCCGCGCAGCTCAACCAGGCGAACGGCGTCTTTAAACGCCAGAACGCCGGCGCAAACCAGCGCAGAGTATTCACCCAGGCTATGGCCCGCCAGCATCGCTGGGGCCTTACCGCCCTTTTGCTGCCATACGCGCCAAACGGCGACCGAAGCGGCCAGCAGCGCGGGCTGCGTTTGCCACGTTTTGTTCAACTCGGCTTCCGGCCCCTGCTGGACCAGCTGCCATAAGTCATAGCCGAGCGCCTCAGAGGCTTCGGCAAACGTTTCTTTTACCAGTGAATTCTCTTCGGCCAATGCGGCGAGCATGCCTACGGACTGAGATCCCTGGCCCGGAAAAACAACGGCAAATTGACTCATACTTTTATTATTCCTGATGCAGTTAGAATCGAATTAACGCTGAGCCCCAGGTGAAACCACCGCCAAAGGCCTCAAGCAAAATTAACTGGCCGCGCTGAATACGACCATCGCGCACCGCTTCGTCCAGCGCGGACGGAACGGAAGCCGCCGAGGTGTTGCCGTGACGATCGAGCGTAACGACAACTTTTTCCATCCCCATGCCCAGCTTTTTGGCCGTCGCTGAAATAATGCGTAGGTTCGCCTGGTGGGGAACCAGCCAGTCCAGCTCGGACCTGTCGATACCGTTCGCCCCAAGCGTTTCGTCAACGATATGGGCCAGCTCCGTCACCGCGACTTTAAATACGTCGTTGCCCTTCATGGTCAAGAAATCGGGTTTGGAAGGATCTACGCGATCGTGATTCGGCAGCGTCAACAGTTCGCCATAGCGGCCGTCGGCGTGAAGATGCGTCGAGATGATACCGGGTTCTTCGGACGCCCCGATAACCACGGCGCCCGCACCGTCGCCAAACAGAATAACCGTTCCGCGATCGGCTGGATCCAACGTGCGGCTAAGGGCGTCAGACCCCACAACCAGCGCGGTTTTTACAAAACCGGTTTTAATAAACTGATCGGCCACGCTCAGCGCATAGGCAAAGCCCGCGCAGGCGGCGGCGACGTCAAAGGCGGCCGCGTCTTTAATGCCTAAATAATTTTGAATCTCACAGGCCGCGCTTGGAAACGCATTGCTTGACGACGTAGTAGCAACAATAATCAGGCCGATATCGCTTTTATCGATACCCGCCATTTCGATTGCCTTATCTGCCGCGTGACACCCCATTGTCGCTACGGTTTCATCCGCCGCAGCAATATGACGCTGACGAATGCCGGTACGGGACACGATCCACTCGTCGCTGGTTTCCACCATCTGCTCTAAATCAGCATTGGTACGCACTTGTACAGGCAGGTAGCTGCCTGTACCGAGAATTTTTGTATACATGAAATGTCATTCACTCTTAGGTAATACCGCCTGAAGACGAGCGGCAATTTGCATGGGCACGCTGCGTTGCACGGCCTGTATGGCCTGCTCTATGGCTACAGCAAAAGCCTGTTGATTAGCCGCACCGTGACTTTTTATCACCGTACCGCGTAATCCTAACAGACAAGCCCCGTTATATCGATCGGGATTTAAGTGTCCGAAACGTTTAGATAAACGTTTTTTGAACCAATAGCTAAAGATCTTCATCCACCAGGTCGGCCTGCGCTTCCCCGATGAAAGTAAAGAAAGGAAGACTCGAATAACGCCTTCGAGCGTTTTCAGCGTTACGTTGCCGACAAAACCATCGCACACCAATACGTCGGTTTTCCCGGTTAAAAGATCGTTCCCCTCAAGGTAGCCGATATAGTTTATCTGCTGTGCATTCTTGAGTATAGCGGCGGCGGCCTGAATATTATCAAGACCTTTGGTCTCTTCTTCACCAATATTCAGCAGCGCAACGCGAGGATTATCGACCTGTAAAATCTCTTCCGCCATCACCGCGCCCATTACCGCAAACTGCACCAGCATGTCGCCGTCGCACTCTACGTTGGCGCCCAGGTCAAGAACCAGCGTTTTGCCGCCCTGCTGATTCGGAATCGCCGACACCAGCGCGGGGCGTTCTATGCCGTCAAGTGGCTTGAGCATAAGCTTTGCCAGCCCCATGAGCGCCCCGGTGTTGCCGGCACTGACGCACGCCATCGCCTCTCCGCTTTTCACTAAGTCCAAGGCAATGCGCATGGACGTCCCTCGACTATTGCGAATAGCCTGCGACGGCTTCGCGTCATTAGCCACCATGGACTCAGCGGGAATAATTTCAAGACGGGAAAGAACCTCGGACGAGGCGGATTTGAGCAGCGGCTCGATATTAGAAGAGAGACCAACCAACTTAATGATTAGTTCTGAATTAGAAGCCAATGCCTGCAAAGATGCAGGCACTGTGACGCAGGGACCGAAGTCCCCGCCCATAGCATCTAACGCAATGGTTAGACTTGCCAAGGTATCACCTAAAATTACTTAGCGATTACCTTGCGGCCACGGTAGTAACCGTTAGCGGTAACGTGGTGACGCAGGTGGGTTTCACCAGAAACTTTATCCACGGATACTGCAGCGGTAGTCAGTGCATCGTGAGAACGACGCATGCCACGTCTTGAACGGGTACTTTTGTTCTGTTGTACGGCCATCGACCTTACTCCTCGGTTACTTTTGCTTTAAACTGGCTAATACGGCAAATGGATTTGGCTTCTCCGCCTCGGGAGGCAGCTCGCCAAACGTCATTTCCGCGTCGGACACTTCACAGTGTTCATGTTCATGCACCGGCACGATCGGCAAAGACAGAATGAGTTCATCCTCTGTCAAAGCCAGCAGATCGATTTCGCCAAACTCATCGACGTCGACCGGCTCATAACCTGCCGGTAATGCTTCAGCCTGCTCATCATTTTTGACCGGACTGAAACAATACGTTGCCTGAACGGTGTATGCATAAGGCTGATTGCAGCGCTGACAGAGCAGCGTAACGGGAACCGTCGCCTTTCCGTTCAACACGACCAAGCGCTGATTATCGATAAAAAACGATAGCTCAGCCTCAATATCACCATCCACGCTCTCTACCGACTCGGCTAAACGCGTAGCCTGCTCTGCGGTATAAACACCGGCATAGTCCAGGCTTTTTTGAGCCGCGCGAAGCGAATCGATAGTTAAGGGTAATTTTACCTTTTGCATAGGGCGCGCATATTAACGTTGTCATGGCCTTTAGTCAAAGGAAAAGCGCGAGATACGCGCTAAAAACGTGCTTTTTGACCTAAAGGGCTTTCAATAAGGCGCGTAGTTTAAGATAGACGACGTCGTTTCGCTACGTCTATTAATAGAAATCCCCTTTTCTTCTTTGTATGTTTACATTTTCTTTCACTATTTGTGCTCGATAAAATAAACCGGGTACACTGCCGCTTCTCACAACAGCTTTGGAAACGCTATGACTTCGCTAATCCTCGCCTCAACGTCGCCCTATCGCCAGTCCTTATTATCAAAGCTTGCGCTTCCCTTTACGGCGCTGGCTCCCGACGTTGACGAAACGCCACTTCCGGGCGAATCCGCGGATGAACTCGTCGTTAGGCTGTCAAAGCTAAAAGCGCAGGCCGTTGCGCTTAAGCATCCGCAGTCGCTGGTGATTGGTTCCGATCAGGTTTGCGTGCTGAACGGGCAGATTGCAGGTAAGCCGCTCACGCGCGAAAATGCCGTGGCGCAGTTAACTCTGGCGAGCGGGAATGCCGTTACGTTTTATACCGGACTTTGCCTTTATATACCGCAGACAAAAACCTATCGGACGGTATGCGAACCGTTCATCGTCCACTTCCGTACGTTAAGTAAAGACGAAATAGAAGCCTACGTAGACAAAGAACAGCCGCTGTACTGCGCCGGCAGCTTTAAGTCGGAAGGTTTGGGCATTACGCTGTTCAAACGCTTGGAGGGCCGAGATCCCAATACGCTCGTCGGCCTGCCGCTGATTGCGCTGAATAGACTATTGCTGGAGGCCGGAGTAAATCCGCTGCTGAACAATAAGTGACATTGTCACTAATGAAAGGCCGCCTACGATAAAAGCAAAGGCGGCCCTTTTTCCTGCATTCAAACGCTATTTCGCGCCGCGCAAAACGGTCAAACAGCGACGCAGCCTATCATCCATTGGCGCTTCAACACGCATCGTCTCCCCCGTTGCCGGGTGTTCAAACCTTAGCGCCGCTGCGTGCAAAAACAGCCTGTCCAGGCCCGTCCCCGCAAGCTGCGCGTCAAATTCTCGATCGCCGTAGCGGTCGTCAAATGCAATAGGATGCCCTGCGTGCAGCGCATGAACGCGAATCTGGTGGGTTCTTCCCGTCACGGGGCTGGCCTTGATAAGCGTCGCAAATGAAAAACGCTCTTCTACCTTAAAGCGCGTCTCTGAAGGCTTGCCTTCGGCATCAACTCGAACAATACGCTCTCCGCTTTGCAGCACGTTCTTAAGCAGCGGCGCCTGCACCACCTTACAATGGGACTGCCACTGCCCTCTGACCAGCGCCAGATAGTCCTTTTGCATGGTTTTAAGCCTGAGCTGTTCGTGAAGCGAACGCAGCGCAGAGCGCTTTTTCGCCACTAACAGCACCCCCGAGGTCTCTCTGTCGAGGCGGTGAACCAGTTCAAGAAAGCGCGCGTCCGGCCTTAACGCACGAAGCCCTTCAATCGCGCCGAAGCTTAAGCCGCTGCCGCCGTGAACCGCCGTTCCGGAAGGTTTATTCAATACCAGCAGATGCTCATCTTCAAAAATGATGCAGTGCTCCAGCGCCGCGACCTTGTCCAATTTGGCTGAAACGACGTTTTCGACCTTCTCGGCCACTCTGACGGGCGGAATGCGCAGTATGTCTCCATCTTCCAACTTATACTCCGGCTTAATGCGCTTTTTGTTCACGCGCACTTCTCCCTTGCGCAGGATTCGATAAATCATGCTTTTAGGGACGCCTTTAAGCTGGGCGATCAGGAAGTTATCGACCCGTTGACCGGCCGTATCGGCCGTTACGGTGACCATTTGTACTGTAGGTTGATGTGTTTTCATGGCGCAGAGTTTAACACGATCGTTTTTTGCTAAATATGCCTTGATGAAATTGTTTTGTGTCTACACTTAAGATAAGCCCCGTTTACGCCATCAAACGGTTTAAAACATGCTGTGGATAAAAAAATATCCTCCGTCACCGAGGGCAATCGGCGTACGGTTTTCAACACCTTTTCCACAACATTATGCTTAAGTGCAAAAGTCACCTTGCCATAATGCCTTTGGCAGTTAATAATGTGGCTGATTTTCTGCCTTATTCACTCTGAACCAAGAGTAATAGGCAAAAAATGACATTTGCAGATAGCTCAAACGGTGCAGCAATGGCGTAAGACACGGTGAGTATCGGGCAATGAGCGGGCTGCTGCGAGCGGCTTGGATGGACACATAGAAAACCGGTTTGCACTGAGATGATTCAATATCGGTCGCCGATTTTCCTGATAAAAAGCGCCGTTTTTTGCAAAGCAGAAACGGGCTTACCGAGATAATGCGCCCCTGCGCAGGCGACAACCGTGAGGTTGACGATCCTGCTATAAGACTCGGGGCCGTCGGTTAATGCCATCTATTGACACCTCTCGCGCAGACTCAGTGGACAATAGAAAAATGAGTACTTTTTAATGAAAAGAATGTTGATTAACGCAACTCAACAGGAAGAGTTGCGCGTTGCTTTAGTTGATGGACAGCGTTTGTATGACTTAGATATTGAAAGTCCTGGCCATGAACAAAAAAAGGCAAATATTTACAAAGGAAAGATCACCCGCGTAGAGCAGAGCCTGGAAGCAGCCTTTGTTGACTACGGCGCAGAACGTCACGGTTTCCTCCCCTTTAAAGAAATTTCTCGCGAATACTTTTCCTCCGGCGTCGGCGGCCGTCCTAACATTAAGGATGCCGTTCACGTAGGTCAGGAAGTCATCGTTCAGGTCGATAAAGAAGAGCGCGGCAATAAGGGCGCCGCGCTGACAACCTTTATCAGCCTGGCGGGCAGCTATCTGGTTCTGATGCCGAACAACCCTCGCGCCGGCGGCATCTCCCGTCGTATCGAAGGTGAAGATCGCCAAGAGCTTAAGGAAGCGCTGGACTCGCTGGAAATTCCTGACGGCATGGGGCTTATCGTCCGTACCGCCGGCGTTGGGAAATCCGCCGAAGCCCTTCAGTGGGACCTCTCCTTCCGCTTAAAGCATTGGGAAGCCATCAAGAAAGCGGCCGAAAGCCGTCCTGCTCCATTCCTGATTCACCAGGAGAGCAACGTCATCGTTCGCGCTTTCCGCGATTACCTTCGTCCCGATATCGGCGAGATCCTGATCGATAACATCAAAATTCTCGACTTGGCCAAAGAGCACATCGCTGCGCTAGGCCGTCCGGACTTCAGCAGCAAGATTAAGCCCTATACCGGTGAAATCCCGCTGTTTAGCCATTACCAAATCGAATCCCAGATTGAGTCTGCCTTCCAGCGCGAAGTGCGCCTGCCTTCCGGCGGCTCAATCGTTATTGACACCACCGAGGCGCTGACCGCCATCGACATCAACTCCGCTCGCTCTACCCGCGGCGGCGATATTGAAGAGACGGCGTTCAACACCAACCTCGAAGCAGCGGACGAAATTGCGCGTCAGCTGCGCCTTCGTGACCTGGGCGGCCTTATCGTCATCGACTTTATCGACATGACGCCGGTTCGCCATCAGCGTGAAGTGGAAAACCGCCTGCGCGACGCCGTTCGTCAGGACCGCGCCCGCATTCAGATTGGCCGCATTTCTCGCTTTGGCCTGCTGGAGATGTCCCGCCAGCGCTTGAGCCCGTCGCTGGGCGAATCCAGCCATCATATCTGCCCTCGCTGCAGCGGCACCGGTACGGTTCGCGACAACGAATCGCTCTCTCTGTCCATCCTTCGCCTGATTGAAGAAGAGGCGCTGAAGGACAACACCAGAGAAGTCGATGCGATTGTCCCTGTTCCTATCGCCTCTTACCTGCTTAACGAGAAGCGCGAAGCCATTAACGCCATTGAACGCCGCTCCGGCGGTAAAGTACGCGTTGTGGTCGTTCCCAACGACAACATGGAAACGCCGCACTACGAAGTTATCCGTAAGAAGCCGGGTGAAGAAAGCCAGGTGCTTAGCTACATGCTGCCTCAGCTGCACGAAAGTGAAATCGAGTCGGAAGAGGAAGTTTATCACGAGCGTAAAGCGCCCGAGCAGCCTGCTCTGGCCAGTTTCTCTATGCCTGCTGACAGCGCGCCTCTAGAAGAAACCAAGGCTCTGCCTGCTCCCGTCAGTACGGCTGCAACAGCGCCTGCCGCACCAGGGCTGCTTAGCCGCCTTGTTAGCGGACTGAAGAACCTGCTTGCCTCTCCGGAACCGACTAAACCGGTAGTCGAAGAGACAAAAGAAAAGTCTTCATCCGAGAGGCCGGATCGCCGAAATAATCGCCGCAGCGGCGGACGTAAAGAGCGCGGTGAACGTACCGAGCGCACTGACCGCAACTCCGAGCGCCAAACTCGTGAAGCTGGTCAGGAATCTCGCCGCAATAACCGTCAAGCGCAAAGTCAGGATGCCGCAACTGAAGGCAGTGCTGATAACCGTCGCGAAACCCGCGCCGAGCGTCAACGTCGCCGTAACGAAGAAAAGCGCCAACAGCAGGCTGTAAATCAGCAAAACGACGCCATCGTTGAAAGCGCAGCGGAAGACGCCGTCACAGAAGAAGAGAAGCCCGTTCCGACCCAGCGCCGCCAGCGCCGCCAGATGTCGCAAAAAGTTCGCACTGCGACTCAGGGCGAACGCAGCGCAGACGCCGTCGAAAGTACCACTGCGCCAGTACCGCCGACCGAGAAAGAAGAAATCAAGCTTCTGCCTCAGGCTAACGTAGCTCAGGAAAACGGCGTCGCGTCAGAAAACGCTGAAAAGAATGGCTTTACCAATAACGGTGGTGAAAACAACGGCATGCCTCGTCGTTCTCGCCGTTCGCCTCGCCACCTGCGCGTCAGCGGGCAGCGTCGCCGTCGCTATCGCGATGAGAAGTACCCAACCGTATCAGCGATGCCTTTAGCTGCTGCCGTTGCTTCTCCCGAGCTTGCGTCAGGTAAGGTGTTTATCAACTATGCGGCAATCGCCGCCGCTCAGGCCGCCCTGCAGGAAGACGCCGTTCAGGCTGAAGTTCAGAGCGACGTTCAAGAGCAGGTAGCCGTTTCCAGCGTCGTTATCGCTGAAGGCGTGCAGCAGCCGGAAGTCGTTGAGTCTCCGATAGCTGAGGTCGCTGCAATTCCGGCGGTAGAAGCCGTAGCAGCAGCGCCTGAAGTGGTTGAAGCAGTGATTCAGCCTTCCGCTGAGCCGGTTGAGACTGAAGCTGAGGCCGTTGCCGTACAGCAGGAAGAAACCGTTCACGTTCAACAAGAATCAACGCCGGACGTTCTGACCTCGATTGAAACGCCTGCGCCGATCCGCGTAGAAACCATTCAACCGGCTAGCCATGCCTACGGCGCGTCCGCTTCTGCGCCCGCCGCCAAGCCAGTCATGCCGGAAGAAACGGCTGAACCCGTGGTTCAGGAAGCGGCTCCAAAGCCGTTTGAAGAACCCGCAGTTCAGGCTGTTACTGTGGTAGAACAAACCGTGCGCGAGCAAAACGTCTCCAGCGCTCCGGCCTTTAAGCCTGCTGCTGTACCGATGGACGACGCGGAGCCCGCTCCCGTAGCGCAAGCGCCTGTCGTTTCAACCGACGCCTCGGCGCAGAACGCCAAAGGTTCTGCAGGCGGCCATTCGGCAACCAGCCACGCGGCTGCCCCGGCGGCAAGGCCTGCTCCCATTGACGACTAACCGTCAATAACACAAAAAACCCGCCGTTTGGCGGGTTTTTTTATGGTTCGCTTTAAGCGCCCGGCCAATATAAACGGCCAGGCTTGGAGAAATTCAGTACACTTTATGCATCAGGTTAATAACCAAAGATTCAACCTTACCTTTCGTGAACTGCGCAAACGAGGTGAAGTGCTCAGACTGGCTGTGCAGATCTAACGCTTCCTGTGACGCCCAGCGTTCAATAAAGACGTACACCATGGGATTTTGATTATCCTGATGCAGGTCGTACTGGTGACAGCCCTCTTCAGCCCTGCTGCTGTCAACGATCTTTTTCAATGCTTCCACTAAAGGCGCCTGAAAGTCGCTCTTAATCGTCAACGTAGCCACAATGGTAATTTCACTCATTATTGATTTTTCCTTTGCCGTAAAAAGTGTACTTTCGGTATTCTCTCCTCTAACGAACTTTTTAGCCAGCCTCTTAAACTTCATCTTTCACACTATTTTTACTTAATCGGCCATTTTTCTTTATGCGGATAAAAGCGTTGACACTTCGCCTTCAATCCAGTTAACTAGTACACAAATACTCCCAGAGAGATACGCTCATGATGACAATGACTACAGCTGCAACACGCCCCCTCTCGGCCAAGACGTTAATCTGGTGGCCAGACAAGCCTTAACGGCGGGTCGGCTTTCTGCTGTAAAAAGAACGCCTATAGCCCGCAGCCTGCGGGCTTTTTAGTGCCCGCCGTTCGGTAAGTTTGATAAAAACGCAAAACAAATACGGTGATAAGACGCTATGCCAATACAGAAACCCGCTTTACAGATCGTCACGGTAGAGACGCCCTACCGAAACGATCCCACGGCCATATTCAGCCAGCTCTGCCATCAACGCCCGGCCACGTTGCTGCTCGAGTCCGCAGAGATAGACAGCAAGCAAAATCTGAAAAGCCTTTTGGTTATCGACAGCGCGCTGCGCATTACCGCTGACGGGCATCGCGTAACGCTGCAAGCATTGACGGAAAACGGCGACCGCCTGCTCACGCTGTTAGACGAGCGGCTATCGAGCGACGTAGCCCATAGAAGCGGCCCACGATTCAGAGAGTTGGTTTATTCTCCCCCTGACGCCGCACAGGATGAAGACGCGCGCCTGAAGGCAAGCTCCGTCTTTGACGCCCTACGTCAGCTCTTATCGCTGCTTGAGGTCCCCGCAGATCAGAAAGAGGCCATGCTGATAGGCGGGCTGTTTGCCTACGATCTGGTCGCCGGTTTTGAAGACCTGCCCCAGCTTAAAAGCGATCGCAACTGCCCGGACTACTGCTTTTATCTGGCCGAGACGTTATTGATCCTCGATCACCAAAACCGCGAATCGCGCCTGCAGGCCAGCCTGTTCGTCCCCCACCGGGACGATGCCGAAAGAAGGCGCCTGAAGGCGCGCTTAAGCGAGCTTCAAACCCAGCTCCTTGAACCGCCGTCGGACATTCACGCCGTCGCGCTCGAAAGCATGCAGCTTGACTGCGATCGCAGCGATGAAGACTACGGCCGAATCGTTCAGGAGCTACAGGAGTCCATCCGCCAGGGCGATATTTTTCAGGTTGTTCCTTCCCGGCGCTTCACGCTTCCCTGTCCTTCGCCTTTAGCCGCCTATCAGACGCTAAAAGAGAATAACCCCAGCCCCTACATGTTTTTCATGCAGGATGACAACTTTACGCTGTTTGGCGCATCTCCCGAAAGCGCCTTGAAATACGACGCAGAAAGCCGCCAGATTGAGATCTACCCCATTGCCGGCACGCGCCCGCGCGGCCGCCTTCCCGACGGCTCGCTGGATAAGGATCTGGACAGCCGCTACGAACTCGACATGCGTACCGATCATAAGGAGCTGGCGGAACACATCATGCTGGTCGACTTAGCACGCAACGATCTGGCCCGCATCTGCGAACCAGGCAGCCGCTACGTCGCCGACTTAACCAAGGTTGATCGCTACTCCTTCGTTATGCACTTGGTATCGCGCGTTGTCGGAACCCTTCGGCGCGATCTGGATGCGCTGCACGCCTATCAGGCCTGTATGAACATGGGAACGCTGAGCGGGGCGCCAAAGGTTAAGGCTATGCAGCTTATTGCACAGTATGAGGGCGTGCGCCGCGGCAGCTACGGCGGCGCCGTGGGCTATTTTACCGCTCACGGCTCTCTTGATACCTGTATCGTTATCCGTTCGGCCTACGTTGAAGACGGCATCGCCACCATTCAGGCCGGCGCGGGCGTCGTTTTGGATTCAAATCCCCAGTCCGAAGCCGATGAAACGCGCAATAAGGCCCGAGCGGTGCTGCGCGCTATCGCCAGCGCCCATCAGGTTAAGGAGATTTTCTAATGGCCGATATTTTACTTCTCGACAACGTCGACTCGTTTACCTACAACCTCGTCGATCAGCTTAGAGTCAGCGGGCACCGCGTCACCGTGTACCGTAACCACCTGCCCGCCGAGTTTATTCTCCAGCGGATGAGCGATATGAAAAAGCCTATCCTGCTGCTTTCTCCTGGCCCTGGTAAGCCTTCCGAGGCGGGCTGTATGCCGGAGCTGCTGCAAAGGCTAAAGGGGAAAGTGCCGATTATCGGCATCTGTCTGGGCCATCAGGCGATTGTTGAAGCCTATGGCGGAACCGTAGGCCAGGCGGGCGAAATTCTGCACGGCAAGTCCTCCCCCGTAACGCATGACGGACAGGCTATGTTTGCCGGGCTGCCTTCCCCGCTGCCCGTCGCCCGCTATCACTCTTTGGTCGGAAGCCAGCTTCCCGATGAGCTTATCGTCAACGCACACTATCAGCAGATGGTGATGGCCGTTCGACACGACGCCCATCGCGTTTGTGGGTTTCAGTTCCATCCGGAGTCCATTTTGACCACCCAGGGCGCAAAGCTGCTGGACCAAACGCTGGCCTGGGCCGAATCGTAGGAGGCGAGATCAAAGCGGCTATTTTTTATTATAAAAAGATTGACAACGCCCCTTTAAACTAGTTAACTAGTACACAGAAACGCAGCGCACTATTTGCAACAGGCTGTTCGTAAACACCTCGTAAACATATAGGTACTTATGATGACAATACAAACTCAATTAACCCTTTGGTGGCGACCTCTCCTTTAGCGGGCGGTCTACTTGCACCTGTTTGTCATCAAACAACGCAATAACCAAGAAGCCCGCGCCCTGCGGGCTTTTTTGTGGGCGCTCCCCACAGTGCGTAAAGAACATAACTTAGAGCGGCGAAAGAAAATGCAAACACAAGACATCAAGCAGTCAATCCTTAATAAGCTTTACGGCGCACAGGCGCTCACTCAGCAAGAAAGTCAGGCATTGTTCAGCGCCATCGCCAGGGGAGAACTGGAGTCGTCGCAGCTGGCCGCCGCGCTGATCAGCATGAAAGTCCGCGGGGAGACGCCGGACGAAATCGCAGGCGCGGCATCCGCATTTTTAGCCGATGCTCAACCCTTTCCTCGCCCAGATTACGACTTCGCCGACATCGTAGGTACCGGCGGTGACGGAACCAATAGCATCAATATTTCCACTGCCAGCGCCTTCGTAGCGGCCTCCTGCGGCATCAAGATCGCCAAGCACGGCAACCGCAGCGTATCAAGCCGTTCGGGCTCCTCTGATCTGCTGGCGGCAATGGGCATCAGGCTTGACCTGCCGGCCGAAACGTCCCGCAAGGCGCTGGACGACCTCGGCGTTTGCTTCTTGTTCGCGCCGCAGTATCACGCCGGCTTTCGCCACGCAATGCCGGTGCGTCAGCAGCTTAAAACCCGCACGCTGTTCAACGTATTAGGGCCGCTTATCAACCCTGCCCGCCCGAAAAAAGCCCTGATCGGCGTCTATAGCCCCGAGCTGGTTCGCCCTATCGCCGAAGCGCTGCGAGTGTTGGGCTACGAACAGGCGGCCGTCGTGCACGGCGGCGGCATGGACGAAGTCGCCATCCACGCGCCTACGGAGGTCGCGGAACTGCGTGACGGCGAAATCAGCGTTTACAGTCTGGATCACCGCGATTTCGGCCTGAATAAATACGCACTGTCCTCACTGGAAGGCGGGACGCCGGATGAAAACCGCGATATTCTGTCTAGACTGTTACAGGGAAAAGGCGAAGTGGCTCACGCCAGCGCGGTTGCCGCCAACGTCGCCGTGCTGATGCGGCTGTTTGGCCAGGAATGCCTGAAAGAAAACGCGCAAAGAGCAATGGACATCATTCACAGCGGCGTAGCCTATGACCGCGTTCAGGCTCTCGCGGCAAGAGGATAAATCATGCAGGAAACCGTATTAGCGCGCATCGTTCAAGACAAGCAACAGTGGGTTGATGAACGCCGCCAAAAGCAGCCGTTAGAAAGCTTTAAAAGTAAAATATCGCCCAGCGAGCGCAGCTTTTATCAGGCGCTGACCGATAACAAAACGGTCTTTATTTTGGAATGCAAAAAGGCATCGCCGTCAAAGGGGCTGATTCGCTCGCACTTTGACCCTCGCGCCATTGCCGAAAGCTATCGCCCTTTTGCCTCCGCTATTTCCGTCTTAACCGACGAAAAGTACTTTCAGGGCAGCTTTGACTACCTGACGATAGTAAGCCAGCAGGTGCATCAGCCCGTGCTGTGCAAAGACTTTATCATTGACGCCTACCAGATTTATCTGGCGCGCTTTTACCGTGCGGACGCCATTTTACTCATGCTGTCGGTGCTAAATGACGAACGGTATCAGGAACTGGCCGCCGTTGCCCACTCGCTAAATATGGGCGTACTGACCGAAGCCAGCAACGAAGAGGAACTGGAGAGAGCTATCGCCCTCAATGCGAAGGTCGTCGGCATCAACAATCGCGATCTGCGGGATCTCTCCATCGATCTCAACCGTACCAGAACAATGGCGCCCAGGCTGCCATCTTCAACCATCGTCATCAGCGAATCCGGTATTCATACCTATGGTCAGGTGCGGGAGCTGAGTCAATATGCCAACGGGTTTCTCATTGGCAGCGCGCTGATGTCTGAACCTGATTTGGATCTGGCGGTTCGTCGCGTCGTTTTCGGCGATAACAAAGTGTGCGGATTAACCCGCCCGGAAGACGCCGAAGCCGCTTATCGCGCCGGCGCGGTCTACGGTGGATTAATTTTTGTGGGCAAATCGCCCCGCTATATCGACCTGGCTCAGGCGCAAAAAGTGGTTCACGCCGCGCCTCTGCGCTGGGTCGGCGTATTTTGCAACGCCAAGCCGGAAACCGTTTGTTTGGCGGTCGAGCGCCTTAATCTCAGCGCCGTCCAGCTTCACGGCCAGGAAGATGACGCCTATATCGCCCTTTTACGCCAACGCCTTCCCGGCGGTTGTGAAATCTGGCAGGCCAGAAGCGTCGGCGAGCATATTCCCAAACTCGACACGCCGCACGTCGACCGCTACCTGCTGGACAACGGCGCGGGCGGCTCCGGGCAAACCTTCGACTGGTCGCTTTTAGCCGGCGCCGCGCTTGAGAACGCCATGCTGGCCGGCGGATTGACGCCGGACAACGCACAACAGGCCGCAGTGCTTGGCTGTCGGGGGCTAGACTTCAATTCCGGGCTGGAAAGCGAACCAGGAAAAAAATGCGACGATAAGGTTCGCGCGGCGTTTTCCACCTTACGCCAATACTAAATTCGTTTATTACACAATAATTCAATTCGTGACGTCCCTGATGTCGGCAACAAAAGGATATAACATGACATTGCTTAACCCTTACTTCGGCGAATTTGGCGGAATGTACGTTCCACAAATATTAATGCCGGCGCTACAGCAGCTCGAACAGGCCTTCGTCAGCGCGCAGAGCGATCCCGGCTTTCAGCGGGAATTCCACGACCTGTTGACCAACTATGCGGGGCGCCCCACGCCGCTAACCCTGTGCCGCAACCTGACCGCCGGTACCAAGACAAAGCTATACCTCAAGCGCGAAGATCTGCTGCACGGCGGCGCCCATAAAACCAACCAGGTACTCGGCCAGGCGCTGTTAGCCAAAAGAATGGGTAAAACGGAAATTATCGCCGAAACCGGCGCCGGCCAACACGGCGTAGCGGCCGCGCTCGCCAGTGCGCTGCTGGGCCTGAAGTGCCGGGTGTACATGGGTGCGAAAGACGTCCAGCGCCAGTCGCCGAACGTCTTCAGAATGCGCCTGATGGGCGCTGAAGTTATTCCGGTTCACAGCGGTTCATCAACCCTTAAGGACGCCTGTAACGAAGCGCTGAGAGACTGGTCCGCCAACTACGACAAGGCGCACTACCTGCTCGGCACCGCCGCCGGCCCTCACCCGTTTCCTACCATCGTGCGGGAATTCCAACGCATGATCGGAGAGGAAACCAAAGCGCAGATGAAGGAGAGAGAAGACCGCCTGCCCGATGCGGTGCTGGCCTGCATCGGCGGAGGTTCTAACGCTATCGGCATGTTCGCCGACTTTATCAACGAGCCGGGAGTGCGCCTTATCGGCGTTGAGCCAGCGGGGCTTGGCATCGAAACCGGTCAACACGGCGCGCCCTTGAAACACGGTCGCGTAGGCATCTATTTCGGCATGAAGTCGCCGATGATGCAGACCGACGAGGGGCAAATCGAAGAGTCTTACTCTATCTCTGCGGGGCTAGACTTCCCGTCCGTTGGGCCGCAGCACGCCTACCTCAACAGCATCGGGCGCGCGGAATACGTTTCCATTACCGACGACGAAGCGCTGGACGCTTTCAAACAGCTTTCGCGCCACGAGGGCATCATCCCTGCGCTGGAGTCCTCCCACGCGCTGGCCTACGCGCTGAAGATGATTGCGGCCGAACCGCAAAAAGAACAAATCCTGGTGGTTAACCTGTCCGGCCGGGGAGATAAAGACATATTTACCGTTCACGATATTTTAAAAGCGCGGGGAGAGATCTGATGGAACGTTATCAACGCCTGTTTAACCAATTGGAAGCCAACGGAGAAGGCGCGTTTGTCCCCTTCGTCACGCTGGGCGATCCAAACCCCGAGCTGTCGCTAAAGATTATTGATACCCTGATTGACGCAGGCGCCGATGCGCTGGAACTCGGGATCCCGTTTTCCGACCCGCTGGCGGACGGCCCCACCATTCAAAACGCCACTCTGCGCGCCTTTGCCTCAGGAGTGACGCCGTCACTTTGCTTTGACCTGTTGGCAAAAATACGCGCCCGTCACCCCAATATTCCGATCGGCCTGCTGATGTACGCAAACCTGATTTTCACCCGCGGGATCGACGAGTTTTACGCCCGCTGCGCCGCGGTTGGCGTAGACTCCGTACTGGTTGCCGACGTGCCTTTCGAAGAGTCAGAGCCGTTTCGCACCGCAGCGCTACGCCACGGCGTAGCACCGATCTTTATCTGCCCGCCTAACGCTAACGACGACCTTCTGCGCCAAATAGCCACCCACGGCCGGGGCTATACCTATCTGCTCTCCCGAGCCGGCGTTACGGGCGCAGAAAACAAGGCCCATCAGCCGCTTGAGCACCTGATAAACCGGCTTAAAGAGTACAACGCCGCCCCAGCCATTCAAGGGTTCGGCATTTCCGAGCCGTCTCAGGTTAAGGCCTCCATCGACAGCGGCGCTGCGGGTGCGATATCGGGCTCGGCTATCGTAAAAATTATTGAGGAGCTCAGCGCCAAGCCGGATGAGATGCTCAACAGGCTGGCCGAGTTTGTAAGAAACATGAAGGCAGCAACTAAAAGGTAATTCATTCAAGAAGCCATAATGCAAAACGGGCGCCTATAACGGCGCCCGTCGTCTATCCGCGACCGGAAATTATTCACTCACTACTGCGCCCACCGGCAGCACAAAGCTGAACTCGCTGCCCTTGCCCGGCTGGCTTTCAATCTCCAGCCGAGAATCGTGATGGTTGAGCGCGTGTTTAACAATCGCCAGCCCCAGCCCGCTGCCGCCCGTCTGCCTGGAGCGGGAAGGATCGACCCGGTAGAACCGCTCCGTCAGGTGGGAAAGATGTTGCCGCTCAATGCCCGGCCCATTGTCTTTCACGCTAAAGCGCGCGCCTTTTGGCGTCAGCGTCCAGTCAACCTGAACGGCCGTTCCTTCCGGCGTATGGTTAACCGCGTTGTACACCAGGTTAGACATCGCGCTGTAAAGCTGCTCCGGATTGCCGTAAACGTACAGCCCCGGCGTAACGTTGAAGTTAAGCTTATGCTTACCGCCGCTTAGCACTTCTCCTTCGCGCAGCAGCGTATCCAGCAGCGCCGGAACGTTAATCTTTTCATTCGATACGTGGCGCGGCGCGGCTTCAATGCGCGACAGGGTCAACAGCTGATTGACCAGCAGGTCCATGCGCTCGGTCTGCCCTTTCATGCTGGCCACGGCGCGCTGGCGAATTTCAGGGCGCGTATCTTCATCGTCCAGCATTTCCAGATAGCCTCTAAGCACCGTCAGCGGCGTTTTCAACTCATGGCTGGCATTGGTGAAAAACTTGCGCCTCACCTCTTCCAATTGTCGCACCTGCGACACGTCGCGTGCTGAAATCAGTATTTGCCCTTCATCATAAGGCACCGCGCGAAACTCAATGTGGCTGCCGTTGTTGAACTGAAGGGTCAGCGGTTCGCCGAACTGCCGCTGGTTAATAAAGTCGGTAAACTGCGGATAGCGAATCAGGTTAAGAATGTGCTGGCCGTTGTCCTCCGGCCAGCGAAAGCCCAGCATGCTTTGCGCCAGGCGGTTACACCAAAAGATATGGCCGCTTTCCGTACTGAGCACCACTGCGTCCGGCAGCGATTCCGCGCCGCTGCGAAAGCGCTTGATAAGCGAAGTCAATTCTCGCCGACGCTGGCGGTTGCGGTGCTGCATCTGATACAGGCCGTAAAACAGCGGCTCCCAGCTTCCTCTTCCCGACGGCGGCATAATGCTGCGATCCAACCACAGCCAGTGAGAAAGCTTCAGCAGGTTGTAAAAGTGCCAGCACAGCGCAGCGCTGACGGAAATCAGCAACAGCAGCGTCAAATGGCCGATAAAAATGCTTAACAGCAGCGCGGGAAGACAAAAGAGAAACAGCTCTAAAATGATTTTTTTCCACGACAGGCGTTCTAACACTGGCAGTTTCCTAATTAAAAGCGCGTTGAAAAACGGTAGCCGGAACCGCGTACGGTCTGCAGCATCTTATCATAGCCGCTGCCCTCCAGCGTCTTACGCAGTCGACGAATAAACACGTCTACCGTTCTGTCCTCAACGTAAACGTTGGTGCCCCATACCTGATTTAGCAGCTGTTCGCGGCTGTAAACCCGTTCCGGATGGCTCATAAAAAAGTGAAGCAGCTTGTACTCCGTCGGTCCCATATCGAGCGGCACGTCGTCCGCCATGACTCGATGAGAAGACGGATCGAGCACCAGGCCGCTAAACGTCAGCTGCTCGTGTTCCGTCATCGGCGACGCTCTGCGCATCACCGCCTTGATGCGGGCCATCAGCTCTTTGGGCGAAAACGGCTTGGTCACATAGTCATCAGCGCCGGACTCCAGCCCCTGCACCCTGTCGTCCTCTTCGCTGCGCGCGGTCAGCATGATGATAGGAATATCTTTGGTCAGCGCTTCGCGCTTCATCGATTTGATAAACTGTATGCCGGAACCGCCCGGCAGCATCCAGTCCAGCAATACCAGATCGGGATACGGCTCTTTTAACTGCGCCTGCGCGCTGGCCAGGTCCCCCGCTTCTACCGTCTGATAATCGTGCTGTTCCAGCACAAGAGAGATCATTTCCCTGATAGGCGCTTCGTCTTCAACGATCAGTATGCGTTTCATCATCGGCGTTAGGCTCTTTCGCTGTAGATCTTTATTGGAGCTGTAATGCGGGCCAGTATGCTACAGATATATGACAGTTTTATGACGTTAACAACCTGAACGTTGTGAATTAACTCGAGATTAACGGAAAAAGACCGCCGCTTGGCCATTCGCTGCGTATAATGTCGCGAAGGAAAGGTTTCTACACTACTGCGAACGATAACCGTGAGGATCCATGCGAATTATTCATACGTCTGACTGGCACCTGGGACAATACTTTTTTACTAAAAGCCGCGCCGCAGAGCATGAAGCATTCCTGAACTGGCTGACTGAACAGGTAGTTACCTACCGAGTCGACGCCGTTATCGTCGCTGGGGACGTGTTCGACACGGCGTCGCCGCCCAGCTACGCCCGCGAGCTGTATAATCAGTTTATCGTCAGGCTTCAGCCGACGGGCTGCCGCCTGGTGGTTCTTGGCGGCAATCACGACGCCGTTGCCGTACTGAACGAGTCCCGCGCGCTTTTAGCCTGCCTTAACGTTGACGTAATAGCCGACGTCGCAGAAGACGAATCACAAGAGCTGTTGCTGTTAAATGATAGAACAGGAGAGCCCTCGGCCCTGCTGTGCGCCGTGCCGTTTATACGAAAGCGTGACATTGTCACTAGCCAGGCGGGGCAGTCGGCGGAGGAAAAGCGTATAGGAATGCAGTCGGCCATCGCCGAGCACTATCGGCGCGTTTACGAACTGGCGCTGGCTAAAAGAGCAGCGCTCGGTCGTCACTTTCCCATTATATTAACCGGGCATCTGACGACCGTCGGCGCCTCAACGTCAGACTCTGTCAGAGAGATTTACATCGGTACGCTTGACGCGTTTCCCGCACAGGCCTTCCCGCCGGCCGACTACATCGCGCTGGGCCATATTCACCGGCCTCAGAGGGTGGCAGGCCTTGAACACGTTCGCTACTCCGGTTCCCCCATAGCCCTAAGCTTTGACGAAACCGGCCAGGAAAAGAGCGTCGTTTTAGTCGACCTTAATCCTGACGCTTCGCCGCAAATAACGCTGCTGCCGGTGCCGGAATTCCAGCCCATGCGCTTAATCAAAGGCGATATCGACGAGGTGCTGGCCAGACTTGACGCGTTTAAATCGTCCAGCGAGGAGCGCCCCGTTTGGCTGGATATAGAAGTCGATACCGCACTTTACCTCAGCGATCTACAAAAGCGCATTCAGCTAATGGCCGACGACCTGCCGGTGGAGATCGTTCTGCTGCGGCGCAGCAAAACCATGACGCATCGCCATCTGGAACGACAGGAGAAAGAGACGTTGACCGAACTGACCGCCAATGACGTTTTTGAGCGCCGACTGGCGCAGGAACAGCAGGAATCTCCCGATGAAAACGTCGCTTCGCGCTATCCTCGGCTGAGAGAGATGTTTAACGGCATATTGGATGAAGTCAGGCTTGAGGGTGAACAAAAGGCACAGGAGGAGATAAAGTGAAAATTCTCAGCCTACGCCTTAAAAACCTCAATTCGCTTAAGGGCGAGTGGAAAATCGACTTCACGCAGCCGCCTTTTTGCGACAATGCGCTGTTCGCCATCACCGGCCCCACCGGAGCGGGTAAAACCACCCTGCTGGACGCCATCTGCCTGGCGCTCTATCACAAAACGCCCCGCCTCGCCGTCGGCCCGACGCAAAACGATCTGATGACCAACCATACCGCCGAATCTCTGGCGGAGGTCGAATTTGAGGTTCAGGGCATCGGCTACCGCGCCTTTTGGAGCCAGCGGCGCGCCAAAGGCCTAGCGGACGGCAACCTGCAGGCGCCGAAGGTTGAACTCGCCTATTTGAGCGACGGAAAAATCATCACCGATAAGGTTCGCGACAAGCTTGAGGCCATAGCTCAAATCACCGGCCTCGATTTCGGACGCTTCACCAAGTCCATGATGCTCTCCCAAGGGGAGTTCGCCGCCTTTCTCAACGCCGAACCTAACGAACGGGCTGAGCTGCTGGAAGAGCTGACCGGCACCGAGATATACGGCCAGATTTCCGAGCGGGTCTTCCTGCGCCATAAAGAGGCCAAAAGCGAGCTGGACGCGCTATACGCCCGATTCGAGGGCGTACGGCTGCTTGGCGATGAGGAGCTGAATTCGCTACGCGAACAGGCACAACAGCTTCACCAACAGGAGCAGGTCCTGGAGCAGCAAATTCAGCAGTTGACCAACGACGGGCAGTGGCTGGCCCAGCAGGACGACTATCGGCAGCAGCTATCGACGGCCCAGCGGCAGTTAACCGACGCTCAGGACGAGCTGCAAAAGAGCGCCGATCGGCTGGAGCGCCTGCGGCAAAGCGAACCGGCTGAAAAGCTTAATCCCCTTTACGGCGAACGCCAGCGGCTGCGGGATGAAACTCGTGAGTTGGAACAAACGCTTGTTCGCTTAACGACAGAGACGGAACGGCTTCGCCTGAACGTCACACAGAGCCAGCGGGCCTGTGAACAGGAAGAAAAGACGCTAAGCGCCATGCTCATTGAGCATGAACAAACGAGAACGCTGATCGATGAACGGATAGCGCCGCTCGATTTACACATTGCCGCCAGGCGTCAGGAGCTGGAGCAGTGGACGGCGCAGAGGGTTGAACTGACCGGGCAGAAGCAGAACGCGTCTTCTGCTCACGCAGCGCAGCTTGCCCAAAGCGGGACGCTTGAACGACGACAAAGCGACCTGGAAGACTACTTCTCTCGCCACAAGCAGCACGCTCAGTGGGGGGAAAACCTCCCCCTGTGGCAAAGCCTGATGGAAGAGCTAACGAGACAAAAAGCCGAGCTTGTCCTGTTGGCTCAAGACGTAGAACAGCGCCGCCAGGATCGGGAAAATCTTGAGCGCGCCTTCACCCAAACGTCTCAGGAGCAGCAGGAAGAACAAACGAGGCTTCAGTCCCAGCAAGAGGCGTTCGAGCGCCTTCAGAAACAGCATCATGCGTTAGCGGCTGAATGCGACTTGGCGTCCCTTCGAAAACGGCGGACGGCACTGGCAAACGCCCGAGAGGGCGCGCGCGAGCAGCGCCAGCTTCAGGCTCGCTATTTAGAAACGCAGGCCCGGCGCAGCGCGCTCGGTGAACGACAGGCGCTGCTCATGGTCGATATTGAGCAACAAAAGGTCAGGCGAGCGACCAATCGGCGAGAGCTGGAAGATAAGCAGGCCCATTTGGCCGATTTGGAAACGCTACACCAACAAGAAGTATTGCTGGCCCGCTTTGCGCAAGAGAGAGCACAGCTGAAATCAGGCACTCCCTGCCCTCTTTGCGGCGCGCTGGAGCATCCCCTTAATGAAAAAAGCGGCGCCCATAGCGATAACGGCAGTGCGGAGCGGCTCGCAGCGCTAAAGGCCGACGTTCAGCGTCTGCACGATGACGACGTACGGCTACTGAGCCAGATTCAGGCGCGAGAAGACGAAGTTCAACGCCTGCGACTCGAAGCGACGGCGTTAGACCGCTCGTTGACCGAAGCGCAATCCCAGTGGCAAACGCTTGGCCAAACGTCAGAGGCGACCTTTAGCATCGAGGATGAACGAGGCCTCAATGACCATCTGAGCGCCCTTTTGCTGCACGAACAAGCGCTGGAAGAGAACCTCTCGCGTCTGGAACAGGCGGAAAAAGATCTCCAACAGCAGAAAGAGCGGTTAAATCAGCACGCCGTCAGCCTGAAAGAGGCTCAACAGCGCGTAACGCTGCTGGCGCAGGATCTCGCGCACCGCGCGCAGCAAAGCCAGCAGTCGGAAGAGCGGCTCAAATCTGCGGGCGATAAATATCAAAGCCGATTGGAACAGCTGCGCCAGCGGCTGGAAAAGCATTCACTTCCCCTGCCTTTGCCAGAAGGCTATGCGGACTGGCTTAGCGCCCGCGAAGGCGAATGGCGCCAATGGCAAACCCACCGCGCTGAATCCGCAGAGCTAGAGCAGCAGGCCGTTGCGCTCAATGGCGATCTTCTCGCGCAGCGGGAGCGCATATCGCTTATACAGGCCCAGCTACAGGACATCGATGAGCGGCTTGCCGCCGGTCAAAAAGAGGTCGAGCGCTTAACCGAGGAGCGCCTGGCGCTCTTTGGCGAACGAACGACGGCGGAAGCCCTGCGTGAAATGACGAAAGCGCGTGCTGAACGAGAACAGGCGCTGGCCCAAACTCGCCAACGCTGGCAGCAAAACAACAGCGAGCTGCAGTCGATGAGCGGGCGGCTGTCGGCGCTCGACCTACAGCTTCGCCAGAGCCGGGAACGCCTGACGAAGCTCGAAACGCTTTTCCTTCAGGCGCTCAACGCCAGCGTTTTCAGCGACGAAGACGCCTTTTTGGCCGCCCGGCTTAGCGACGAAGAACGACTGTCGCTTAACGCTCTTAAAGAGCGCCTGGCAACGGCGTTCGCTCAGGCTACCGCGCTGGTTCAGTCGGCCGAACAGCGCCTTCTCCAGCACGTCGAAACGCCCCCCGCTCACCTGCCGCATGGTGAAACTCGCCAGACGATCGCGGAGCGGCTGGCGCAGCTTTCTCAGGAGATCCGCGCCAACGGCGTGCTTCAGGGGGAGGTTCGCCAAAAGCTGACGGAAGATGGGCTCGCCCGCGAGCGCCAGGGAGAGCTTCAGGCGCTTATTGCCCGCCATCAGAAAAATCTGGACGACTGGTCGACGCTAAACGCGCTGATCGGCGCAAGCGACGGCGCCAAGTTCCGCCGGTTCGCGCAGGGCCTGACGCTGGACCACCTGGTCTATCTGGCCAATCTTCAGCTTGAGAGGCTGCACGGCCGCTACCAGCTTCAGCGCAAGTCAGACGGCGCTCTGGAAATGCAGGTCATTGACACCTGGCAGGCAGACAGCGTGCGTGATACCCGCACGCTGTCCGGCGGCGAGAGCTTTTTAGTCAGCCTATCGCTGGCGCTGGCGCTATCCGACCTTGTGAGCCATAAAACGCGCATCGACTCCCTGTTTCTGGATGAAGGATTCGGCACGCTGGACAGCGAAACCCTCGACATCGCCCTCGACGCTCTGGACAACCTTAACGCCAGCGGGAAAACCATTGGCGTCATTAGCCATATTGACGCAATGAAAGAGCGAATTCCGGTACAGATTAATGTGAAAAAGGTGAACGGGCTTGGCGTGAGTCGGTTAGACGAAAAGTTTAGAAATTAGTGCGTTATTTCCAATAGCGACGCGCGGCCTGAAGTAAAAGTGCGGCAAGCCACGTTGCGATTGGGTATGATGGCATCTATGTTTATACAGAGCGCTGCTCTCTTTACGTTAAATGGAAATAAGTATGTTGTGGTTTAAAAACGTTATGATTTATCGCCTCAGCCGTGAGGTTTCACTCTCTGCTGACGAAATGGAAAAGCAGCTCAAGCCGCTAACGTTCACCCCCTGCGGCAGTCAGGATATGGCTAAAACAGGCTGGGTTTCGCCGATGGGTTCGCACAGCGACGCATTAACGCACACAACGGGTAACCAGATCCTCATCGTTGCCCGTAAAGAAGAGAAAATTTTGCCGGCGCCGGTCATTAAGCAGGCGCTCAATGCGAAAATCGCACAGCTTGAAGCGGAGCAGCACCGCAAGTTGAAGAAAACGGAAAAAGACGCGCTAAAAGACGAAGTGCTCCATACGCTCCTCCCTCGCGCCTTCAGTCGCTTCAACCAGACCAGCCTGTGGATAGATACGGTAAACGGCCTGATTATGATCGACGCAGCCAGCGCCAAACGAGCAGAAGATACGCTGGCCCTGCTGCGCAAGAGCCTTGGCTCGCTGCCGGTCGTGCCTCTTACGATGGAAAGCCCCATCGAGCTGACGCTGACCGAGTGGGTTCGTTCCGGACAACTGCCGGAAGGCTTTACGCTTCAAGAGGAAGCCGAACTTAAGGCGCTGTTGGAAGGCGGTGGAGTGATTCGCTGTAAAGGGCAGGAGCTGGTGTGCGACGAAATCGCAACGCACATCGAGGCAGGTAAGCTCGTCACCAAGCTGGCTCTGGACTGGCGCGAGCGCATTGAGTTTATGCTGGCCGACGACGGCAGTCTGAAGCGCATCAAGTTTACGGAAACGCTGCGTGAACAAAATCAGGACATTGATAAAGAGGATTACGCAGCCCGCTTTGACGCAGACTTTTCTCTTATGACGGGAGAGACCGCCGCGTTAATTAGCGAGCTCATCGAGGCGCTCGGCGGCGAACGCGCAGAATAACCTTTATATATACATGGTTTTTCAACCTCTCGCGCTAAGAATAAATAAAGGCGCGACGGTCTAAAAATGGTGGGATTTATATTTTCATTACAAGCAGGAGTGGTAAACTACCCTCCTGCTTACAACACATTATAAACAGAATTATAGTTTTACTCTTTTTTAGTTTTTGGCCCATTAGTTCCATAATTTGCTAAAAACACAGTTTTGCGAACCAATTTAGCGAAAGTAAACGGAGGGAGCGTTTGCATAATTATATCATTAACGACCGGGTTCTTTTTAATACGCATACCGGTACGTTAAGCCGCCTTGACGACCCGCGGCAGATAAGCACGCTCGACGGACACGCTAAGCGCCTGTTTTTGCGCCTGATAGACAGCGGTTATCAGATTATTCCCTTCGATCAGCTGGCGCAGGAAATTCACCGCCCGCCTTCTTCTGAAGCCACCGCGCTTTTGGTACACATACTGGAAGGCATCTCTGAATCGTTTCTGAAAATTCGAGAGCCGGAACCCATATTAACCACCTACTCTTACGGCGTTCAGCTTTCAACCGACGTTGAACTTAAGGTTATTGCCAGCTACAGAACCTTTAACAACAACGGCAAAGAAAAGCCCTATATTGCCAAGAGGCCCATTCTCAACGCGACGCTTCTGGCGGAGAAATCCAATATTCAGACGTCTTCCCAAAGTCGGCTTCGCCGGTTTATTTGGTACTACATTCGCGTTGCGCTGCTGGCGGCGCTGTTTATCATCCTGCTCTATGGCGCCCTGTCGCTGTTTTCCAGCCGGCCTAACTACTACGCCGACTATCACTATCAGGGCAACTATTACAGCTGTAAGGTGTTTATCCATAACCAAAAGCCAACCGATTTAGCTCGCCTGAAACAGCGCATCGACAGTCTGAAAATAGACTGTTCTACACCTAAAAACGTGTACTTCAGCCTCCCCGCCGACGACAGGCGGGAGTCCTTTCAGGTCTGTCAGGGCGATCCGGATAAAGATGACGCTCCCTGCGTTAATTACTATGTGGTGAAGGTCAAATGAAACGTAGCCTGTCTCTTATCATCATCGCTGCTGTGGGAGCAACAATACTGCTGATAACCAGCATTTATCTGTTCTACACCCGCCAACAGGACTCGTTCACCTGCTCTACCCATGGCTCTTATCTGTTTGAAAGAAGCGATAAGAGTACGGATGCGCTAATGATATCCAACATGACGTTTCATTTTAAAAACGGTAAAGGCAAGAACATGATAACGGGGTACATTGAGACCGACGGCCAGCGTTATATCATTGACAGAACGATCCTGTTTGACTATTACCGCAGTAAAAACAATGACTTTACCCTAAATACTACCGACATTTTACGCACGTCGCACGACACGCTCCCCAATGAATTGGGCGAACGCTACCTTTACCGCTTTAGTACGGAACGCCATGAATCGACCTATCTGCACGTCATTGATATGAATAGCGGCAAGAAGATTTTTTCCAACGGAACGCTGCCGTATTTTATTTGCCAGTAGTGCGTTCGCCGGTCAGCGCTTTTCGTCTTACGAAATTTCGTGAAAACGCTGACCTTTCATTGCTATATCCTAAATAATTCGAGTTGTATGACAAAACGCCTACGGCGTTTTGAACAGCGCAAAGCGCTGGCCCTGAAAGGGTGAACCCCGTAGGGGGAATTACGCAGCCAACGCACAGGCAACTTGAAGTATGACGGATATAAACCTTCATATTTCTTTCATTCTTTTTATTGGCCATCGATTTATACTAAGCGCCAAGACGTCCAATTCTGGAGAATAGCCCACTGGACGGGGCTATTATGGTGAACAATCCACATGACACGACCTTCTTCCCGACTGTTACGCCCTTTAACCGTTGCGATTGTCGCGGTATTTGCCGCTGGGGCTTACTTTTACTTCAAATCACCGGCTGACAGCGGAACGTCAACGGCGAAAAATGCCAGTGGCCAGACCCAGGCGCCAACGGGCCGTCGCAATATGCCGATGCCTCCGGTGCAGGCCTCTGTCGCCACGACTCAAGACGTTCCCCGCTACCTGAGCGGCTTGGGGACGGTAACCGCCTCAAACACCGTTATCGTTCGCAACCGCGTTGAAGGCCAGATCGTTGCCATCCACTTTATCGAAGGGCAAGACGTTAAAGAAGGCGACCTGCTGGTTGAAATAGACCCTCGTCCTTTCGAAATACAGCGGGCTCAAGCCGAAGGCCAGCTACAAAACCTACAGGCGACGCTGGTCAACGCCAGGCGAGATCTGGCGCGCTATCAGTCGCTGATTAAAACCAAAATGATTTCACAGCAGCAGTTGGATGAACAAACTGCGCTGGTCAAACAAACCGAAGGCAGCATCAAGGCGGCCCAAGCGACGCTGGATAACGCTCACCTGATGCTGACCTACAGCCGAGTTACCGCCCCTATTTCCGGTCGAGTTGGCCTGCGTCAGGTTGACGTCGGCAATTATGTCACCAGTGGTGACAGCACTGGTTTGGTGGTTATTACGCAAACTCGCCCCATCGACGTCCTGTTTACGTTACCCGAAGCCGCACTAAGCGACATACTCACAACCTATCGAAGCGGCGCGCCTCTGATCGTTGAGGCCTGGGATCGGGAAAATAAGCGGCTTATCGCCACCGGCACGCTGCTAAGCCTGGACAACCAGATCGACGCGGCTACGGGCACCATTAAGCTCAAGGCGCGCTTTGACAATCAGGATGAGCGCCTCTTCCCCAATCAGTTCGTTAATACGCGCATCAAGGTCGATACGCTTAAAAACGCCCTCGTCATTCCCGCCGCCGCCGTACAGACCGGCAACAATGAAAACTTTGTCTGGGTTCTCGGCGACGATAGCAAAGTGACGAAGCAGGCCGTAACCGTCGGTCTGCGCTACGGCGAGCTGAGCGTCATTAACAGCGGGCTGTCGCCAGAACAGCGCGTCGTTACCGACGGCGTTGACCGACTTAAGGAAGGCGTGCAGGTAGAGGTCGTCACGCCTGGCGCCGCGAAGGATGGCGGTCTCCGGGGACCGTCAACGAAATGAGCGCCGTCAGCGAAATGAAAGCCGAGCGCGCTCTGCCGACGGGCGGCGGCCTGTCCCGCCTTTTCATTCTCCGCCCGGTTGCGACCACGCTGCTGATGGTGGCAATCCTGCTGGCGGGCATTCTCGGCTACCGGGCGCTTCCGGTTTCCGCGCTGCCCGAAGTCGACTACCCGACGATTCAGGTCGTTACGCTTTATCCCGGCGCCGGGCCGGACGTCACTACCTCGGCCATCACCGCGCCGCTGGAGCAACAGCTGGGACAGATGTCCGGCTTAAAGCAGATGTCTTCCCAAAGCTCCGGCGGCGCGTCGGTCATTACGCTTCAGTTTCAGCTCGATCTGGCGCTGGACGTCGCCGAACAGGAGGTTCAGGCCGCCATTAACGCAGCGACCAACCTGCTGCCGGGCGATCTGCCCTATCCACCGATTTACAGTAAGGTCAACCCGGCCGATGCGCCAATCCTGACGCTTGCCGTGACTTCCGATGCCGTTCCCATGTCGCAGGTGCGCGACATGGTGGAAACGCGCGTGGCGCAGAAAATATCGCAGGTTTCCGGCGTCGGGTTGGTTAGCCTGTCCGGCGGCGAACGACCGGCAGTCAGAGTAAAGCTGAATCCTCAGGCGCTGGCCGCCTATGGGCTGGATAGCGAAACGGTCAGAAGCGCCATCACCGGCGCCAACGTTAACTCGGCGAAGGGCAGCCTCGACGGGCCAACCCGTTCCGCCACCCTGTCGGCCAACGACCAGATGCGCTCGCCGGAAGATTACCGTCAGCTGATTATTTTCTACAAAGACGGCGCGCCTATCCGGCTCAAGGATATCGCCACCGTTGAAGACGGCGCAGAAAACGCCCAGCTTGCAGCCTGGGCGAATCAAAAGCGGGCCATCATCATCAACATTCAGCGCCAGCCGGGCGCCAACGTGATTACCACCGCCGATGAAATTCGCAGCCTGCTGCCCCAGTTAACCAACAGCCTGCCGAATGCCGTCAACGTACAAATACTGACTGACCGAACCATCACCATTCGCTCCTCCATTGACGACGTGCAGCTAGAACTTATGCTGGCCGTCGCGCTGGTAGTTTTGGTTATCTATCTGTTTTTACGCAATCTGCCCGCAACGATTATTCCCAGCGTCGCGGTCCCGCTCTCTCTGGTTGGCACGTTCGCCATCATCTATTTCCTCGGGTTTTCCATTAATAACCTGACGCTGATGGCGATGATCATCGCCGCCGGCTTCGTTGTCGATGACGCCATCGTGGTGATAGAAAACATTTCTCGCTATATCGAACAGGGAGAGAAACCGCTTAACGCCGCGCTTAAAGGGGCGGGAGAAATCGGCTTTACCATCGTGTCCCTCACCGTTTCACTGGTGGCCGTGCTTATTCCCCTGCTGTTTATGGGCGACGTGGTAGGGAGGCTGTTTCACGAATTCGCGCTAACGCTGGCGGTGGCGATACTGCTTTCCGGCGTGGTTTCGCTCACCCTGACGCCGATGATGTGCGCCCGCCTGCTGAGCCATGAGTCGCTGCGTAAACAAAACCGCTTCTCTTTAGCCTTTGAGAACTTCTTTACTCGCGTGGTCGCCGGCTATGGCCGCTATCTCACCGTCGTGCTCAAGCACCCGATGACTACGCTCGGCGTGGCTCTCGGCACGCTGGCGCTCACCGTCACGCTTTATCTGTTCATCCCCAAAGGCTTCTTTCCGCTGCAGGATAACGGGCTCATTCAGGGAACGCTGGAGGCGCCGCAGGCCATTTCATTCAGCGCGATGGCCAAGCGCCAGCAGGAAGTGACCGCACTGCTGTTAAAAGATCCCGACGTTGAAAGCGTTTCGTCGTTTATCGGCGTCGACGGCAACAACGCCACGCTCAACGGCGGGCGAGTTCAAATCAACCTGAAGCCCTTAAGCCAGCGCGACGCGCGGGCGCCGGAAATCATCGATCGCCTGCTCGCTCGAGTAGAAAGCGTGCCCGGCATAACGCTATACCTACAGCCGGTACAAGACTTAACCATTGAAGACAAAATCAGCCGAACGCAGTATCAGTTTACGCTACAGGCTATGTCGCAAGAGCAGTTAACTCAATGGGTGCCGGTACTGCTCGAACGCCTTAAAGCGCTGCCGCAGCTGGCTGATGTCACCAGCGACTGGCAGGATCGCGGTCTGATGGCCTATGTGAACGTCAACCGCGACGACGCGAGCAGGCTTGGGATCGATATGAGCGCTATCGACAACGCACTGTATAACGCCTTTGGGCAGCGCCTGATTTCCACCATTTATACCCAGGCTAATCAGTACCGCGTAGTGCTGGAGCAGCAGGTCGATAAAGACCGGGTGATGGACGCCTTTGACGCTATTTACCTAAAAAACGCCAGCGGTCAGCCCGTTCGCTTAACCAGCATCGCCACCGTTGAAGAACGCTTTGCGCCGCTTTCCGTCAACCGAATCTCCCAGTTCCCGGCCGCCACCGTCTCCTTTAACCTGCCGCCGAACGTCTCGCTGGGGGAAGCAACCCGCGCCATCACCGACGCGGAGCGCGAGCTTAACTTCCCAAGTGACATTGTCACTCAATTCCAAGGCGCCACGCTGGCGTTTCAAGCCTCGTTAACCAGCACCCTGTGGCTTATCCTGGCGGCGATCGTCACGATGTACATCGTGCTGGGCGTGCTGTATGAAAGCTTTATTCATCCGGTCACCATTCTGTCAACACTGCCCAGCGCAGGCGTCGGCGCACTGCTGGCGCTGATGCTATTTGGCAAGGAGCTGGACATCATCGCCATCATCGGCATCATTTTGCTGATAGGCATCGTCAAGAAAAACGCCATCATGATGATCGACTTCGCGCTGGCCGCCGAGCGAGAGGAAGGCAAGTCGCCCTATGACGCTATCTATCAGGCCTGCCTGCTGCGTTTTCGCCCCATTCTGATGACGACCATGGCGGCCCTGCTCGGCGCGCTGCCGCTGATGCTAAGCCAGGGCATCGGCGCAGAGCTCAGGCAGCCGTTGGGCATCTGCATGGTTGGCGGCCTGCTGGTAAGCCAGGTGCTGACGCTGTTCACTACGCCGGTGATTTACCTGCTGTTTGACCGCCTTAGCCACCGCTTGGTCGTACGCAAGCCAGAGCAGCAAGAGGTTGCGCCGTGAGGTTCTACGCCCTGTTTATTCACCGGCCGGTGGCGACCACCCTGCTGACGCTGGCGATTGTGCTCGCCGGCCTGCTGGGCTTTCGGCTGCTTCCCGTTTCGCCGCTGCCGCAGATAGACTTCCCGGTGATTTCCGTCAGCGCATCGCTGCCCGGTGCGTCGCCGGAAACCATGGCCGCCTCAGTGGCCACGCCGCTGGAGCGCGCGCTGGGCTCTATCTCTGGCGTCAACGAAATGACCTCCAGCAGCTCTTTGGGCAGCACTCGCATCATTTTGCAGTTTGACATGGACCGCGACATCAACGGCGCGGCGCGAGACGTGCAGGCGGCGATCAACGCCGCGCAAAACCTGCTGCCAAGCGGCATGCCGTCTCGTCCCACCTACCGCAAGGCGAACCCGTCCGACGCACCTATCCTGATCCTGACGCTGACGTCTGACGTCTATTCGCCGGGTGAACTGTACGACTACGCCTCTACCCAACTGGCGCAAAAAATCTCGCAGCTGGAGGGCGTAGGCGACGTCAGCGTTGGCGGCAGCTCCCTGCCGGCCGTTCGGGTGGAGCTAAATCCGCAGGCGCTTTTTAATCAGGGCGTCTCTCTGGACGACGTCAGAAACGCGATCAATAAAGCCAACGTGCGCAGGCCGCAGGGTTCTCTGAATCTGGAATCACAGAGCTGGCAAGTGCAGACAAACGATGAAATAAAAACCGCCGAAGGCTATCGTTCGCTGATTATTCACTACCAAAACGGCACGCCGGTCAGGCTGCAGGACGTTGCCGACGTCGCCGACTCCGTGCAGGACGTCCGCACCGCGGGGATGGCCAACGGCGTACCGGCTATCCTCATCATGGTGCGCCGAGCGGCGGACGCCAACATTATCGACACCGTCAACCGCATACGCCAGGAGCTGCCGGAGCTGCAAAGCGCCATTCCCAGCGCAATTAATCTTTCTATCGCTCAGGACCGTTCCCCGACTATTCGCGCTTCGCTAAGCGAGGTCGAACGTGCGCTGGCCATTTCAGTTGCGCTGGTTATTCTGGTGGTTTTACTGTTCTTACGCGAAGGCCGCGCGACGCTTATTCCCGCCGTCGCGGTGCCCGTATCGCTGATAGGCACCTGCGCCGCCATGTATCTGCTGGGATTTAGCCTGAATAACCTGTCGCTGATGGCGCTTACCATCGCCACCGGCTTCGTGGTGGACGATGCGATCGTCGTATTGGAAAACGTGGCGCGCCATATTGAAAACGGCCTTAAGCCTTTTGACGCCGCGCTTAAGGGCGTGAGTGAAGTAGGCTTTACCGTACTCTCCATGAGCCTCTCTTTAGTGGCGGTGTTTATCCCTCTGCTGTTTATGAGCGGCCTGCCCGGCCGATTGTTCAGCGAATTCGCCGTCTCGCTGTCGGTCGCCATCGGCATTTCGCTGGTGGTTTCTCTGACGCTCACGCCCATGATGTGCGCACGGCTGCTTAAGGCTCATCCTCCCAAGAGCGAACGCGGCTTTGGCCGCTGGCTTCTCGCCATGCAGCACGGCTATGCGCGATCGCTTGCCTGGATGCTTAACCGCGCGCCGCTGGTGCTGACTCTCTTTATCGCAACCGTAGCGCTAAACGTTTGGCTGTATACGATCGTGCCGAAAACCTTTTTCCCCGAACAGGATACAGGAAGGCTGATGGGCTTCGTTCAGGCCGACCAGAGCATTTCGTTTCAAGCCATGAAGCAAAAGATGAGCACCTTCATGAAGATAGTCAACGGCGATCCCGACGTTGACAACGTAACCGGCTTTACCGGCGGTTCGCGCACCAACAGCGGCTCAATGTTTATCTCGCTCAAACCGCTCGGTGAGCGTAAGGACACCGCACAGCAGGTGATTAGCCGCCTGCGCGGCAAGCTGGCCAAAGAGCCCGGCGCCAGCCTGTATCTTATGGCGGTACAGGACGTACGGGTCGGCGGCCGTCAGGCCAACGCCGGATATCAGTACACGCTGCTGTCCGACGACCTTGCATCGCTTCGTCAGTGGGAGCCTAAAATTCGCTCAGCGCTGGCGGCGCTGCCCGAACTGGCGGACGTTAACTCCGATCAGCAGGACAAGGGCGCGGAAATCGCCCTGACCTACAACAGAGAGACCATGTCGCGCCTCGGCATCGACGTAACGGCGGCCAACGCGCTTTTAAATAACGCCTTCGGCCAGCGGCAGATTTCCACCATTTACCAGCCGCTCAACCAGTACAAGGTCGTCATGGAAGTGGCGCCGCAATACGCTCAGGACCCCAGCGCGCTGGACAAAATGTTTGTCATTAACGGCGAGGGCAAGGCCGTCCCCCTTTCCTATTTTGCGCAGTGGTACCCTTCCAATGCGCCGCTTTCGGTCAACCATCAGGGGCTTTCAGCCGCCTCTACGGTCTCTTTTAACCTGGCCGACGGTTATTCACTGTCAGACGCGACCTCTGCCATAGAGCGCACGATGACGGCGCTGGGCGTCCCGCCGACCGTCCGCGGCTCATTCGCCGGTACCGCACAGGTGTTTAAAGAGCTGCTGCAGTCACAAATTATGCTGATCGTCGCCGCCGTGATAACCGTCTATATCGTGCTCGGCGTCCTGTATGAAAGCTATATTCATCCTCTGACCATCCTTTCTACGCTGCCGTCGGCAGGCGTTGGCGCTATACTCGCCCTAGAGCTTTTCGATACGCCGTTTAGCCTGATAGCGCTCATCGGCGTGATGCTGCTGATAGGCCTGGTGAAAAAGAACGCTATCATGATGGTCGACTTTGCCCTGGCGGCGGAGCGAGAAGGCAGATTGACGCCGCGTGAAGCCATCTATCAGGCCTGCCTGCTGCGATTTCGCCCCATTATGATGACCACGCTGGCGGCTATCCTCGGCGCGGTGCCGCTGGTATTGGGCAGCGGCGACGGCGCGGAGCTGCGTCAACCCCTTGGTATCACCATCGTCGGCGGCCTTATCGTCAGTCAGCTTCTGACGCTGTACACCACGCCAGTGATTTATCTTTATTTCGACCGTCTTAGCCGCTGGTTTGAACGCCGCAGAGCGTCAGGCCGCGCCATAGGGCTGCGGGCATAATTTTCAGGAGTCCGTTCATGACCGATAACGCCCCTCACGTACGCTGGCAGCTGTGGATCGTTGCTCTCGGCTTTTTTATGCAGTCGCTGGACACGACGATCCTCAATACCGCCCTGCCCGCCATGGCCCACAGCCTGAACGAAAGCCCTCTGCGCATGCAGTCGGTTATCGTTTCTTACGTATTGACGGTGGCGATTGGGCTACCCGCCAGCGGCTGGCTGGCCGATCGCATCGGCGTTAAGCGCGTATTTCTTGCCGCCATCGTGCTGTTTACTCTAGGCTCGCTGCTCTGCGCACAGGCCGAAAGCCTGCAAGAGCTTATCCGCGCCCGCATCGTCCAGGGCATCGGCGGCGCGATGATGGTGCCAGTAGGCCGCCTGACGGTGATGAAAATCGTCCCCAGAGAGCAATATATGGCGGCCATGACCTTCGTCACGCTTCCCGGTCAGGTAGGCCCGCTGGTAGGGCCGGCGCTGGGCGGCTTTTTGGTCGAATACGCCAGCTGGCACTGGATCTTCTTGATTAACCTGCCGGTCGGGATTATCGGCGCACTGGCCACGTTTTGGCTGATGCCCAACTATAAGATGCCGCCGCGCCGGTTTGATATGGTGGGATTTATTTTGCTGGCGGTCGCCATGGCAACGCTGACCCTGTCGCTGGACGGCCACAGCGGGCTGGGGCTGACGCATTCCGCCATCATTCTGCTTTGCGCCTGCGGCGCCTGTTCGCTCGGCCTTTACTGGCTCTATGCCCGCCGGGCAGAATCGCCTATTTTCAACCTGTCGATGTTCCGCATCCCCGCCTTTTCCGTCGGGCTAAGCGGAAGCCTGCTGGCCCGCATCGGCAGCGGTATGATGCCCTTCATGACGCCGCTGTTTCTTCAGGTCGGGCTCGGGTTTTCGCCCCTCCACGCGGGGCTGATGATGATCCCGCTGATTATCGGCAGCATGAGCGTGAAGCGGCTGGTGGTTCGCATCGTCAACCGCTTCGGCTATCGCCACGTTCTGTGCGTCTCCACGCTTGCTCTGCCGGTGTTTACGCTGCTTGTCGCCCTTTGCGGCATACGGGGCTGGTTCTGGGCGCTGCCGTTTATCCTGTACCTGCTCGGCGTGACCAACGCGGTGCGTTTCTCCACCATGAACACTCTGACGCTTAAGGATCTGCCCGACGAATTCGCCAGCGGCGGCAACAGCATGCTGTCGATGGTCATGCAGCTTTCCATGAGTCTTGGCGTCAGCATCGCGGGCATTCTGCTGGGCGTGTTTTCAGCCCATCAGGCCGCGGCGGGAACGCCTGAGATCCAGCAGGCGTTTTTACACACCTACTTTGGCATGGCGCTGATTATGACGATCCCAACCTTTATCTTTATGCGAGTTCCGCTTAATAATGCGCCAAACGTTCAGCTTGAATCGCGCAAGAAGCGTTAACGCCCTGACGGAGAAGCCGAGAGATGAAAATAGGCATTACCGGTAAGCTCTTTCTCGCCATTTTGGCGACCTGTATGCTCGTTATCGTTACCATGAACTGGGGCGCACGCTTAAGCTTTGAGCGGGGATTTACCGACTATATTCGCCACTCTAACGAACAGCGCTTTAACCTGCTGGCGAACTCTCTGGCCGAGCGCTATCGCATTGAGGGAAACTGGGACTTCCTTCGCTATAACGAGAAACAGCTCTACCGCCTCCTTCGCTCTTTTGACCAAAACGACGGCCATGAAGACATGCCGCCCCCGCCCGGATGGCGCGTTCCCTTTTGGGTGTTCGACACTCACGATCGCTTGATCTCCGGCTCATCCCACCCCGTGCCGAACGAAGCGACGCGCACCGCCATTACTCTCGACGGTAAAATCATCGGCTGGATCGTCGCCGTTCCCAGCGAAAAGCTAACCCGGCAGGCCGATATCAACTTCTCTTTGCAGCAAAGCCGCACCAGCTGGATTTTAGTCGCGCTGTCCACCTTTTTGGCTGCCCTGATGACGCTGCTGGTATCCCGCAGCCTGCTTTCTCGCGTAAAAACGCTGGTCAACGCCACCCATAAGCTTGCCGCCGGCGACTTCAGCGCCCGGGTCGCCGTCGCCAGCAAGGATGAACTGGGTACGCTTGCCAACGACTTTAACCTGCTTGCCCATACGCTTGAGAAAAACGAGTCTATGCGGCGCGCCTTCATCGCCGACGTGTCTCACGAATTGAGAACGCCGCTGGCCGTCCTGCAGGGTGAGCTTGAGGCCATGGAAGACGGCGTCCGCCAGCTAACGCCAACGTCGCTTCAGTCGCTTCAGGCGGAGGTCAGCGCGCTGACGAAGCTGGTTAACGATCTTCACCAGCTCTCTCTTTCCGACCTCGGCGCGCTGAGCTATAAGAAAGCGCCGCTAAACGTTATCGACGTTCTCGAACAGTCGTTGGCTATCTATCGGGGGCGCTTTGAGCAAAAGGGCCTGGATATCGAGACCTGCCTGCCGCCAAAAGCAGTTATCTTCGGCGATCCCGACAGGCTTGCCCAGCTGTTCAATAACCTGCTGGAAAACAGCCTGCGCTATACCGATACCGAGCCCGGCGGGCGGCTTATCGTTTCGGCCGATATAGAGAAAGAAAACCTGTTAATCCGCTGGCAGGACTCCACGCCCGGCGTGACGGACGAGCAGATGACGCAAATCTTTGAACGCTTTTATCGTACCGAACTCTCGCGCAACCGCACCAGCGGCGGCTCAGGGCTTGGGCTTTCTATCTGCTGGAATATCGTAAACGCACATGACGGACGCATTAGCGCAGCGCATTCCCCTTTAGGCGGACTGGAAATTGCGGTAACCTTACCTCTCATTTCTACGGCGAGCGCAGCGGTACGATGACAGAAAAAAGCGAACTGGCCGAAGGCGGCCTGCCCCCCATCCTCATCGTTGAAGACGAACCCAAGCTTGGGCGCCTGCTGGTCGACTATCTGCAGGCGGCCGGCTATCAGACGCAGCTGTTAACCCACGGCGGCGAAGTGGTTGAGCACGTTCGCCGTTTTCCGCCTTCGCTCATTCTTCTGGACCTGATGCTGCCCGGCGTCGACGGTATGACCCTCTGCCGCGAAATTCGCCTCTTTTCCGACGTGCCCGTTATTATGGTGACGGCGAAAACCGAAGAGCTGGACCGGCTTTCCGGGCTTGAAATCGGTGCTGACGACTACGTGTGCAAGCCCTACAGCCCCAGAGAGGTGGTCGCCAGAGTTAAGGCGCTGCTCAAACGCAGCTATACGACGCCCCGCCCGCTATCGGCTCAGGACGACGCTCTGAGGCTTGACGAGACGCAGTTTCGGGTGTCCTATCGCGAGCTTCAGCTTGACCTCACCGCCGCTGAGTTCCGACTGCTTAAGGCGCTCATGGCCAATCCCGGACAGGTGCTGACCCGTGAATCTCTGCTAAATAATCTGTATGATGACTACCGCGTCGTTACCGACCGCACCGTCGACAGTCATATAAAAAACCTGCGCCGCAAGTTGGAAACGTTGGACGCAGAACGGGTCTTTATTCGCTCCGTTTACGGATTAGGATACCGTTTTGAGGGATAGTCCAGGCTATATTCCTTAGTGATTTATGCGCAATGTCGCCCATAATTGAAGGAATACGGCCTAATACAAGGAAAGACAATGGAGTCCACTGTCGAATGAAATATCAATCAAAGAGCGCCGCTGCGGCGGTCTTTCTTAGCGTTACCGCTGCGTTCTGTGCGCAGAATGCGCTTGCGGCGCCCTCAGAGGGCTGCGCAATCAGCGAAAGCGTCAACGCCAATAACCACCTTATTCTTTTAAGTTACCCCTATACAACGCCCGTCAAGCGCGTTGAGACCTACACCGAAAGCGATGACACCGGCTCTGCCTTTTATTCGGTCTTTAACTATGACCGCTGCGGCCAGATCCTCGACATGCACTATCAGCTGGTAAAAAACGAGCAGCGCTTTATTCTGGATTCGGAATACGGCCTGACGAAAATGGACGACGGCTGGCTAAATAGTTACAGCGTCACTATGTATAACATCTTTGCCAAACAGCGGGTGCTGGCATTCGCGCGCGAAGGGACAACCCGCTATCGCACCGACGCTAACGGGCTTATCGTCGGATCAATAGAAAACTATACCGCCGGCAGCAAAGAAAAAATAGAAAGTGGTGAAACGCGCGGCAGCTATCTGTTAGACAGCACAAAGCGTATTGCTAACGTAACCCTGCTCGGCTCGGACGGCGGTGATAATCGTTTTTTCTACAACGGCAGCGGCATGCCGTTTTCATTCACAAGCCCCAACTCCCATATTATTTATCTGTACGACAAGCAGGGGCGTCAGGACAGTTCGCTCGAAATCAGCGTGTCATCGTTCTACTTCGGCAGCAAAAAAAGCAACTGTACGGAATGGAACTCCCATAACGACTGTACCAGAGCCGTTTCCGATGAAATTGAGCTGTTTCCTAACTATGCCGTTCAAAGGAAGAGCGTCTTTCGGTCTACCTTTAGCTATTGGGATGAAGAGTCAAATCAAGATGCAAGGTTGGTAAATAAAGAAAAATGAAACACAGCCTTATTGCAATCGCACTGGGAGCTGCGTTTTTTAGCGGCACTGCTTTGGCTGACATACCGTGTGATGAAGCTGTTATTAAATATCGTCAGTTGAACGCGGATATTCTCGGTAAGAGCCTGCCACAAGGCCACCCACGCAGCGTTGAGACGACGATAAGCAACCGCTCGGAAAACGGTGAGAGTACCATGTCAGACGAGGTCAACTATGATGCCTGCGGTCGCCTGACAAGTGGGAGAGAACGCATCAATTCTGTTACATTCAGTTCTTCAGGGTCAACGATAAAAGTTGAAGGAAGTGCACATATGAGAGCGCATCCCAATGGCTGGAAATATGACATCGCCATGACGACATCCGTTGAAGAAGCCGGCAAGCAGCAGATTGGCCAAATAAACAGCCAAGGTTTCTACGCGCTGAATGAGCAAGGATGGATTTCAGTGTATAAAAACACTATCACTACGGGCTTATCAGGACAGAGTAAATCAACTATCGCCACGTCTCACTACCGTATCAACGATAAAAACCAGTTGGTTTTTTCGCAAACCGACAAGGGGCTAGACAGAGGCGAAGTACGCTATACCTATAACTCAAACGGCCAGCCAGAATTTATCGTTTCGCAGAAGAAACAGATAAGCACTGTTTATGATGCCAATGGCCGTAATTTAGCGTTCTTTTCTATAACGCTTTACCCTTGGGCACTGATTTCAGCAAGCGGGCGCTGCCAAGAATGGGATAAGCAGGATAACTGTACTTTAGTAAAACATAGCGAAATAGAAATTGGCAAAAAAGGGCAAGGAACATCAAGAAACTTGGAAACCCGCACCGTTTATCGCTATTGGGATGATGCAAAATAGCTCTGGCCCACACACAAAACCACATAACGACGCCTATTACACGGCGTCGCCTATTTCTCCGTCTTTCTCTGCCAGTTTTACCTTCATTTAGCGCCACTCTTTCATCATTTTTGCTATCCCTACAGACATAAAAATATAACTAATTAATAAATATAAAATTTATTTAAATTAAATTGCACTGCCTTCAAATTATTTCCGACAAAAATCACATTCCTGATAAAAACCCCTAGTCTTTCACTTTGCTTCAAGTAACCTGCTAATTCGAATTAGCACATAGAAAAACAAAAATTATCGCCTTTATACCTCTCTGCCTATCAAGGGGAACCGGTTTATAACCAACATAAAAGGGACCACTCTATGAAAGCGAACAAACTCCTCTTTACCCTAACCTTAGCCTGCGGGCTTACCTGCACCTCTGCGGCTCTTGCCGCGCAATATACGCTGAAAGTCGGGCACAGCGCCCAAACCTCTTTTCATATGCACAAAGCGTGGGAAAAATTTGCCGACGAGGTTAAAAAAGGGTCGAACGGCGAGATAGACGTTCAAATCTTCCCGGCGGACCAAATGGGCAACAGCCTCGAACAGCTCGAATACGTCCAAACCGGTACGCTAGACATGACCTCCCAATCAATGAGCCTGTTGGCCAACTGGGATAAAGCGTTCGGCATTACCGAAATGCCCTACGTCTTCACCAGCCGCGAAGAGGCGCTGAGCGTGCTCAACGGCGACTTTGGTCAATATCTGTTTAGCAAGCTTGAACCCCTGGAGCTTAAAGGACTGGCCGTGGCGGAAAACGGCTTTCGCCAGATAACCAATAACCGCGGGCCGATTTATAAGCCCGACGATCTGAAAAACCTGAAAATACGCACCATGCAGATAGACTCCCACATTCTCGCCTATCGTCACATGGGCGCAAACCCGACTCCCATGGCGTTCGGCGAGCTCTATTCGGCCCTGCAACAGGGCGTAGTCGACGGGCAGGACAACCCGCTAAGCCAAATTGTCACCAGCCGCTTTTATGAAGTGCAGAAATACGTTTCTCTGGCCAATATCGTTTATAGCACCGACGTCGTATTAATCGGCCTGAATAAATACAACTCGCTGCCGGAAAAATACCAAACGCTGATTAAAGATGCGATGAAATCCGCCATGGCCTATCAACAGGAGTTAATTAAGCAGGAAGAAGACGGCTACGTCGCTTTTCTGGAAAAGGCTGGGCTTAAAGTCAATTCGCTGTCGCCAGAGCAAATCGCCGCATTCAAAGAGAAGGTCAATGAGGTTCGTCCTCAAATGATTAAATCCATCGGCCAGGAAAACTGGGACAAGCTGGAGAGCAGCATTAAGGCGTATCACGCTAATAAGCAGTAGATAAGGCATATAAAACCCGTACCTCACCTGCCTTCTGAAACAGGAAGGCGGGCATCCCATTGCCGGAAAACGCGTTATGAAAATTATTTACTATATTAACGAGAACCTCGAAAAAGGATTATTAATATTAACGCTGGGCCTGATGAGCGCATTTATCATTATTCAGGTCGTTATGCGCTACGTATTTCAATCCTCCCTGGCCTGGTCTGAAGAGTTTATCCGCTGGCTTTTTGTTTGGTTTATCTGGATTGGAATTAGTTACGGCTTTAAATTAAAAAAGCACGTTAGCATTCCGCTTATCGTCGATCTGTTCCCAGACAAAATCAGAAAAGGCATCGCCATATTCACTCAATTATCCATGGCCGTCTTTTTCATCTTTCTTTGCTACTACAGCTATAAGCAGGCCACGTCCCCGCTGGTGCTTCGCCAGTCTTCCGTCGTCCTTGCCTGGCCTATCGACAAACAGAACGTCAGCATGTTTTGGCTTTACGCCTCGATGCCTTTAGGCGCCCTGCTTTCCTCATTTCGCCTGTTTCAAAACGCCGTTCTGGATATCGGGCGTTTTAATAAACATTAAGGGGACATCATGGTTACGTTAGTTCTTTTTTCCGTTTTCCTGATCCTTCTGGTTCTGAACTATCCCATCGGCGTATGCATGGGAATAGCCACCTTTATCGTCGTCTATTTTGTTCCCGGCGCGCCCGGCGGTATGGCGCTGCTGACGAAAAGCGCGGTCATGGGCGGCAACAACTTTCCGCTTATCGCCATCCCTATGTTTGTACTGGTAGGCGAAATTATGCAGACCGGCGGGCTGTCGCGCAGGATCATCGCCTCCGCCGCGCGCGTAGTTGGCAGCGTAAAAGCCGGGCTGGCCTACGTTAACGTGCTGGCCAGTATGATCTTCGCGGCTATTTCCGGCTCTTCTCCGGCGACCGTCGCCGCCATCGGCAGCAACATGATCCCCGAGATGAAGAAGTATGGCTACGACCCGACCTTTTCCACCGCCGTCACCGCGGCCTCCGGCACGCTGGGCGTAATGATCCCGCCGTCGATTCCCTTCATCATTTACGGCGTGACCGCCAGCGAATCCATCGGCGCGCTGTTTCTGGCCGGCATCGTGCCCGGTATTCTTTTCGCGCTGTTTTATGCCCTTCTGTCGCGCTATTTGTTGCGCCATCAGAAAAACGATCGGGAGCTGACGCAGGGAATAAAAGAAGAAGCGCCGCCCATCGCTGGCGGCATCGCCAACAGCAGCTGGTGGGCGCTCCTGGTGCCTATCATCATTCTCGGCGGCATCTACGGCGGCATATTCACGCCGACCGAAGCCGCTGGCGTTACCGTCGCCTATGCGCTGTTCGTCAGCCTGTTTATTTATAAAGAGCTTAAATGGTCAGACATGCCGGACATTCTGACCCGCACCAGCGTCACTTCCGTCTGCTGTCTTATCATGGTGGTGATGGCAAGCCCCTTCGGCAAGCTGTTGACCATTGAACAGGTGCCCAATCAGGTCGCTGAATTCATTACGTCTCTTTCCAACGATAAGTGGACGGTTATTTTACTTATCAACCTGATGCTGCTGGTCGTCGGCATGTTTATGGACACCATTGCCGCCATTATTATCCTGACGCCGATCCTGCTGCCGGTGATGGTCGGCTTCGGCGTCAATCCCGTCCACTTCGGCGTCATCTTAACCTGCAATCTAGCCATCGGTTTTTGTACGCCGCCGCTCGGCATCAACCTGTTTGTCGCCAGCAATATTAGTGAAATCCCCATAGCCCGAGTGATTAAGGCCATATTCCCCTTCCTGTTGGTCATGCTGCTGGCGCTGGCGCTCATCAGCTATATCCCGGCTATTTCTCTTTATTTGCCGTCCGTACTGAATTCATAGCGATGGAATCGTTTTTAGTTAATCTCTGACGAGGAAAATATGGAAAAGAAAAAGGTGTTAGTAACCGCAACAAACTACTCGCGGCTATGCGCTGCGGGGAAAAAGCTGCTTGAGGAACACGGCTGTGAAATTATTGAGAACCCGTTCGGACGCCCGATGACGTTTTCCGAACTGCAAGAGTTCGCACCGCAGGCCGACGCCGTGGTAGCCGGCGTCGACGACTGGAACAGCAGCATATTTAGCCTGACGCCCAGGCTGAAGGCAATTTGTCGTTTTGGCGTCGGCGTTGACAATATTAATCTTGAAGATGCTTCAAAAGCCAACATCAAGGTCACCAACGCTGCGGGTATGAATGCCAACGCCGTAGCGGAATTAACCATCGGACTGTTGATATCCGCCATGCGCAACATCCCTCAGCTTTATCAAACCACGCAGCAAGGGCAGTGGGATCGCTTCGTCGGTGACGAGCTGATAAACAGAAAGGTCGGCCTGCTGGGCTTTGGCAACATCGCCCGCTGCGTGGCGAAAAAGCTGATGGGCTTTGATGTAGACGTATCGACCTACGACAAGTATCCCAACCTTGAGGCCGCGCGGGCGCTCAACGTCACAATTTGCGATAAAGAGGAGATCTTGCGCACCTCCGACGTCGTCATTCTGCTGCTCCCCAGCCTGAAAGAAACCTACCATTTTATGAATGACGACGCCTTCAGCATGATGAAGCCCGGAAGCTATTTCATCAATACCGCCAGAGGCGCGCTGGTGGATGAGGCCGCGCTCTACCGTGCGCTTACCTCCGGCAGGCTTTCCGGGGCGGCCATCGACGTTTACGAGGCGGAGCCAACGCAGAAAGGCAATCCGCTATTTACGCTCGACAACGTCATCACTACGCCCCACACCGCCGCAGAAACCTATAAAACCTATCACGATATCGGGCTTTTGACCGCACAGGCGATTCTGGACGTGTTCAACGGGCGAGAACCCAAGAATTTATTAAATTGAAATAAGCAACAGGAGACTTAATGAAGACTATTAACGGCATTATTCCGGTTATGCTGACCCCCTTTACCCCGGATAATAAAATCGACTATCCCAGTCTGGATCGCCTTATTGAATGGTATATCGCAAGCGGTATTGACGCGCTGTTTGCCGTCTGCCAGTCCAGCGAGATGATTTATCTCTCTTTGGAAGAGCGCGTGGAACTTTCCCGCTACGTGATAAAACAGGTCAACGGGCGCGTGCCGGTTATCTCTTCCGGCCACATCAGCGACGAGCTGGAAGACCAGAAGCGCGAGCTGCTGGCCGTGGCGCAAACCGGCCCGGACGCCTTGGTTTTAGTGACCAACCATCTGGATCCTAAAAACGAGGGAACAGAGGTCTTTTTATCCAATCTGCGGGCGCTGTTGGATACGCTGCCGCCAGAGCTTCCGCTGGGGCTTTACGAGTGCCCGGCCCCCTATCGCCGCCTGTTGACAGATGAAGAGCTGACGTTTTGCGCCAACAGCGGGCGCTTTGTGGTGATAAAAGACGTCAGCTGCGATCTGGCGACCGTTCAACGCCGCCTGTCGCTGACAAAAAATACGCCGCTAAGCATCGTCAACGCCAATGCGGCTATCGCCTATCCCGCGATGTTAGCAGGCGCGCGCGGATTTTGCGGCGTAATGGCCAACGTGCATCCTGAACTTTACGTATGGCTGCAGTCACAGGGAAGCCGCCGTTCAGCGTTAGCCGACGAAGTAGCCCGCTTTCTTTCGCTGTCTGCGCTGGTTGAGAAATGCGGCTATCCCAAAAATGCCAAAATTTATCAACAGCGTCTGGGCATTTTCAAAAGCACACACTGCCGGGTGACCGCAGATGACGTGTTGGAAACCCAGTGGGCGCTCAGCGTTATTCTGGATCAGATCCGCGAAGGCACGGAAGACTATCAGCGTAAAGTCGGACTGAGGCCCTGATCGCTTGAATGTTCATTCGCGCGCGGGTTTTCCACGCCGCGCGCGAATCGTTTTCATCGATTGTTTCTTTCGCCAAACTCCTTCAGAATGACCGCTTTCGTGCGTTTTTATTACGCGCCGTTCTCGTTTCCTCATCAAAAGGTTCACTAGCGCTATGGCTAAAACCGCTGAAGAAATCGCGCAGGCTCTTAACGTCTCTATCACCACGGTTCGTCTGGTGTTGACCAACAAAGCGGAACAATATCGCATCAGTCCGGCTACCCAAAAAAAGGTTGAAGACTACGTCGCAGAGCATGGCTATACGCTGAACTACACGGCTCGCAGCCTGAGAATGAAAAAAACCTACACGCTGGGGCTTGTCGTTCCCAGACTGTCCAACCCTTTTTTCGCCAAGCTGTCGGAAAAGCTGGAGACGCGCTGTCGCCAGGAGGGCTATCAGCTCATGACCAGCTGCACTTATGGCGACGAGGCCTACGAGAACCGGTTGGTAAAAGCGCTGGAAGAACGCAACGTTGACGGCATATTCATTGCGCCGACGTCTAAAAAAAGTCAGGAACACCACGTAAAGCATCGAAAAAAGCCGCTGGTGTTTCTCGACCGCGACTTCGGCAGCACGCTGCCAAACATTGCTGCTATCGTGACGGACAACCTCGACGCCGGCTTTACGCTAACCGACGCCATGCTCAGGCAGCAGCCTTCGCCCGTTCACTTCTTCGCCGGCAATCCAACGCTGCCGACCATCGTTGCTCGCATGGAGGGCTACCGTCAGGCAATAACGTCTGTCGAAAAGCGCCGGGAAGACGACCTCATTTCCTGTAGCCCCTATGACGCCATCGACGACGGGGAACTGATGATGAATGCCTTTATCGATCGACACGGCTGTACGCCAAAGGCGCTTATCGCCTCTTCGCTGACGGTGATGGAAGGCGCGCTTTTTGCCGTTAAAAATCGGCTCGGCGCAATTCCTCCGGAAATGAATATTGGCACCTTCGATGAGTACGTGATGCTGAGCTTTTTAACCAACAGCGTATGGTCTATGCGCCAAGATAAGGAGGCGCTGGCGGCTAACGCGTTCAACGCGATGGAAGAGCAGATTGCCGGCCGTCCGAAGTTTGGCCTTCAGGTATGCAGGGCGACGCTGATGTCGCCCTTGTCCTAAACGCGCGCGTTACCTAGCCAGCGGTTGGGATAAATCAGCCGATTTCCAGACGAACTTCTCGATAAACGCCTTCGAGCCCCGCTGATTCTCTGGATATTTCTTTTGAGAGGCGCAGCGCAGCAGCATTAACTGCTCGCCTCGCTGAACGGCCACCAAGTAGAGACCGTCGACATATTCATTGTTCACCACTTTGAACGACCACGCGGTTCCCGCCTTGGCGAATGATCCCTCAGCCAACGTTATGGGAGAAGCTTTACCCGTTTCCACGGTCGAAAACCTTCGGTTCAAATATTGTTGCAGCTGTTCGCCAAACTGCGGCGTTGAGGTTGAGGCTTTCGGCCTTTTTTCAATTTCCAGCGATACCAGTTGGCCGGTTTTCAAATTGTGATAATAGAATTGCGTTTCACCGTCCGCTTCCAGATGAAAGTCACCGATCCTCACAGGCAGGGTCAGGTCGTACGTTTTGCTGACGACGGCGGTATTGTCCTGCGTGAACGCCCAGTATCGGCCAAAAAATCCGGACGTCACCACCGCCTTATCAAGCTCTTTCCCCCGCTCAGTTCGCCCTTCGCTCCAGGCGACATCCGCAACGTATTTCAAAGCGGTATCATAAACGCTGTAATCGCCGTTGTGGCTGTACTTCTGCATCTCCATCATGCTGTTCAGCGATTGGCTGGCTTTTTGCAGATCGTTCATCCGATACTGAGCGATACCCAGCGCGCCGTAAAGCTGTACCAGCTCATAGGGAAATTTGGCGTCATTTAATGCCTGCGTCGCCTGTTCGATAACCTCCTCCCATGGAGAATCCCCCATACGCAGGCTGCTGGGCGACAGTTTATCCAGACGTTCTTTCATCGTCATTTTCCCGTACAGCTTGGGGGCGTCGTCCCACGTCAGCGCGGCGAACAGCTTTTCAATCTTGGGCGTCATCGCCGACACTTTATCTTCGTAGACGTTAACCTGCGCTTCCAGCATCCACTCCCCTCGCGCCACGGCCCAGCGTGCGCGAACGTCAGCGGGATGTTCATCGTTTCCTGGCAATACCTTCGACGTTCTTGCCGATACGGCCTGCGGAAAACTCAGCGTCGGAAGCGAATTATTTATCGCCTCCTTATCAGATTTCGTTTGGTAGTCCAGCCAATGGTCGAGGTTCTTCTGCGCAAAGGATGGGCCACCCTGCGGCGGATCGTCCGGATCGCGATAGTCCGGTTCACGATATGAAACGGAAAAGCTCAGCATCGCGGCGCTATCCAGCCCTCTGTCGCGAATATAGGTTATCTCGGCCCTGTCGCCGCGTTCGTCAGCCGGATCGAAGCTCGCCAACACCCATCCGTCCTGAACGAGGGGAAAACTCATCTTCGCCAACGAGTAGTCGAGCCGGTGAGTTTGTTCATCTATGGTCCATATTTGAGGCCAGGCCCGAGACTGGAGAAACATCTGCATCTGAAGCCGATAGACGTCGTTAATCCGCCCGGCATTGGAGGCATCGGAAATAGCAATATTCAGCCACTTGTCAGGCTCGGAAGCGACAACGCCCCAGGGCTTGTTGGCAAACTCTTCCGCCAGCTGGCTGGCCTCAGAGAACTTATGCTGCTTTTCCAACAGATACAGTATCAGCTCAATGGTATGCTGATACTCATACATGTTGAAAGCGGGCATCGAATCCGCCGTTTGGCGCGCTCGCTGGGCCAGCGTCAGCGCGTTCGATAGCTCCCCTTTTCGCCCCTGCTCTACCGCGGCGTCAATGTCTGCCCGCCAGCTTAGATATGACAGGCGCTGCTTCTCTTTTTCTGCGCTGCTCATATCGGGGCTGCCTTCTTCATTCAGCCACTGCTGCACCATCGATTCGCCATAGGTTGCTTCTTTTGCATAGCCGGAAAGGCTGAAGGCGCCTAAAAGAACGCACAGCAGTAAAGGGGACGTTTTCATAACTACATTCCGTAAAAAAGAGTACCTAATAATTGCCCTTATCATTATAGAGCGTCAATGATTGCTATCATGATTTTAGCAGTCTACAATCCCCGCCTTGGGAAAACGTTCCCAAAGTCGCGCCAAAGGGCTATGTCCCGCGCGGCTCTGACCTGCGATCAGACAATACAGAGATAACCTATGTTTAAACCGGAACTTCTTTCTCCGGCCGGTACGCTGAAAAATATGCGCTATGCCTTTGCTTACGGCGCAGACGCAGTGTATGCCGGCCAGCCGCGCTATAGCCTTCGAGTGCGTAACAACGAATTCAACCACCAGAACCTTCAGTTGGGCATTAATGAAGCCCATGCGCTGGGCAAAAAGTTTTACGTGGTAGTGAATATCGCGCCCCATAACGCCAAGCTGAAAACCTTTATTCGCGACCTGACGCCGGTAGTGGAAATGGGGCCCGACGCGCTGATCATGTCCGATCCCGGGCTCATCATGATGGTGCGCGAAGCCTTCCCCCATATGGACGTTCACCTGTCCGTTCAGGCCAACGCCGTCAACTGGGCGACGGTCAAGTTTTGGAAGCAAATGGGGCTAACCCGCATCATTCTTTCGCGCGAGCTGTCTTTGGACGAGATCGCAGAGATCCGCCAGCAGGTGCCCGACATCGAGCTGGAAGTTTTCGTTCACGGTGCGCTTTGCATGGCCTATTCCGGCCGCTGCCTGCTTTCCGGCTATATCAACAAGCGAGATCCCAATCAGGGTACCTGTACCAACGCCTGCCGTTGGGAGTATAAGGTTCAGGAAGGCAAAGAGGACGACGTCGGCAACATCGTTCATATTCATGAGCCGATTGCGGTGAAAAACGTGGAGCCGACCCTCGGCGCAGGCGAACCGACGGATAAAGTGTTTATGCTGGAAGAGTCCATGCGCCCGGGCGAATACATGAGCGCCTTTGAAGACGAGCACGGCACCTACATCATGAACTCCAAAGATCTGCGCGCCATTCAGCACGTCGCCCGCCTGACCGAGCTTGGCGTACATTCGCTGAAAATTGAAGGCAGAACCAAGTCGTTCTACTACTGTGCGCGTACGGCTCAGGTATATCGCCGCGCTATCGACGACGCCGTCGCCGGCAAGCCGTTTGACGACTCGCTTTTAACGACGCTTGAGTCCCTCGCCCACCGCGGCTACACCGAAGGCTTTCTGCGTCGCCACGTGCACGATGAATACCAAAACTATGACTACGGCTATTCGGTGTCCGACCGTCAGCAGTTCGTCGGCGAATTTACCGGAGAGCGTCGTGATGGCATGGCGGCCGTTGAGGTGAAAAACAAGTTTTCCGTCGGCGACAGCGTTGAGATGATGACGCCGCAGGGCAACGTTCACTTTGTGATTAAGGAAATGCTAAATCGCAAGGGTGAAACGACCGACGTCGCGCCGGGAAACGGACATCTGGTTTATCTGCCGGTGCCTGACGACGTCAGCCTTGAGTATGCTTTGTTGATGCGTAATCTCGGTGACGGAAACGACACGCGCAATCCCCACAGTGCATCCAACAATGCATAAAACGGCATTTCCGCAAGCTGAGTGAGTAAAAAAACGTCATGATGTGTAAATTTTTAGAAACCGATCACATCTATGAGGAAAAAAATAGACTAACATCGCAGTCCTAAAGATTAATAACTAGATGTGTTCCTATTATCTGTTTAATAGAAACCACCTCCTTACCAGTCCAATCTCCCTTGGGCTGGTTTCTTTTTTTAAGGGGGTATAGAAACTCCGCTTGTGCTTTTCAGCCCCCTATCCCCATCAGAGAATTTTCTTAAAATTTAATTCGATACGTCTATCATTGAGCATAAGCAATGCTTGATATTTACCCTATTACTGGCAAACATATTTTTGATAATTTCGGTCTGCGTTAAACCACGCAGACCGAAAAGAATAAAGAAAGTGGGGAGAGGAAAGGCGCTTAGCGGCTGCCTTGGAGATGTTCTTCGCGGATCGAGTGCTGCATTTTCTGCCAAATAACGCCGCTTGCCTTACCGTAGTGGCGAACGCATTCCATCACCTGATCGTGCAGTTTTTCTCGACTGATATCCGCCAGGCGACGGTAAAAATTCAGCGCCAGCTGCCTTGCTTCCGGATTGGCGAAATAGTGACGCCCTACGCGCATATACAGCCCCTTGATGCCGTTTAAGATCAGGCCGTAAATAGGATTGCCGGAGGCAAACGCCAGTCCGCGGAAAATATTGTAATCAAGCTCGGTAAAGCTTTCCGGCCGCTCTTCCGACAAATCCGCCAGCGCCAGCACTTCTTGCGCCTTTTCCGGGTTTTGGCGCACCGCCGCGCGGATGAAAATAGCGGCGATATTGGTTCTCACCGCCAGCAGGTTGTCCATCAATTGAGGAACGCTGTCGTGGTCCAGACGCGCCAACGTCTCCAGCAGGCTCAGGCTGGACGTTTCCCAAAAATTGTTCACTCGCGTCGGCTTACCGTGTTGAATCGTCAACCAACCGTCTCTGGCCAAGCGCTGAAGTACTTCTCGCAGCGTGGTTCGAGTTACGCCAATCAGTTCGGACAGCTCCCGTTCAGCGGGAAGAATAGAACCGGGTGGAAAGCGATTGTTCCAGATGCTTTCAATTAAATACTCTTCCGCAAATCCAGCCGGGCTCTGCGCTTTAATCACCATAAAAGCGTTATTCCATCAGGGTACACATAGATAGGCTGCATCATATCAGAAGCCTATAGCCGGACATAGCGGCAATAGAAGCCTTTGGAACAAACTGTGGATTGGATTACAAAAATATGTTTTTTTGAAAAGGCTCTCGCTAAAACGGTACATTGGCGACCATAGTTTCAGACAGGAACGATAATTCTTTAACATAAATGACATTTGAAAGATGGTTTTAGTATAAATCTGGTTTACACTAGGCCGCATGAACAATTGCACAAACGCAATAAAGTGAAGGAATCATGTTATCTTTTCTGAATGGCTGTTCTAAAGGGCGCGGCGCGTGGTTTCTGCTGGCTCTCAGCGTTATTATTTTTGAGGGTGTCGCCCTTTATTTTCAGCACGTCATGCTGCTTCGCCCCTGCGTCCTTTGTATTTATGAACGCTGTGCTCTGTTCGGCATTTTGGGCGCAGCTCTCATCGGTATGATTGCGCCATCGTCGACGGTGCTTCGCTATCTGGCCATTATTGTTTGGATTTACAGCGCAATCGAAGGCGTTTTGCTGACCTGGAAGCACACCATGATGCAGCTTTACCCTTCACCAATGAACGTGTGCGATTTCTTCGTCAGCTTCCCTTCCTGGCTACCTCTGGATAAATGGATCCCGTCGGTATTTGTCGCCAACGGCGACTGCTCGGAAAAGCAGTGGTCCTTCCTGTCGATGGAAATGCCCCAGTGGCTGCTGATCATTTTCGGCGTTTACCTGTTAATCGCTCTGCTGGTCGTTCTCGCCCAGTTCGTTAAACCGAAAAGACGCTATTTTTCTTAACTAGTCCACAATCTTTTATGTAACGGCGCCAATGGCGCCGTTGTCTTATCCAACGACCAAGCGCTTCACTCACAGCCTACTGCGCCTCCAGGCTTTCTTGCATTTTCAACGCCTCGATGCAGCGTAGCAAGCAGCATACGGGACTGTTCTCGACCGGCTGTTCTGACGTCACCAGCGTGATGTCCCGGTAAAAAGCGGGCTCGAGCGCAATGGCGCGCATATCGGCTGCCAGCGAATTGAGCGCCAGCCCCGGCAGCAGCGCGATCCCCAATCCTTGACGAATAAAGCTTAGCGCCGTGCTGGGGTGGTTAAATTCGTACTGAACGTTGGGTATGACGTTCCTTTCCTTAAACAGCGTCATAATACTCAGCTCATAGCGCCCCTTGCTGACTATCAGCGGCTCTTTGCTTAACTCCTCTACGCTGACTGCGGAACGTTCGGCAAACGGATGTGAGTCAGGAACGACGACGGTGAATCGGTCCTTATAAACGAGCGTGCTGCTCATACCGCTGACGGGGAAATGAACAAATCCGGCGTCAATCTCCTGGCGCTGAAGCGCGCTCATAATCTCTACGCTGTTGGCCTCATAGAGAGTAACTTTAATTTTTGGGTGGTGCGTCTCAAAGTAACGAACGACCTGAGGCAAAATGCGTGAGCACACGCTGGGGAAACAGCCTACGCTAAGCGTTCTGCTGGGCGCCTCTTTTTCCTGTTCGGCCAGTTCGCGGATCGCCGCCACTTCCTGCATAATGGTACGAATATGGGCGACGATGCGCTCTCCGAACGCCGTAAGGCGCAGCGGCTTGCCCTTTTCACGCGTCAGAATCGCCACGCCGAGCTCATCTTCCATAGCCAGAACGGCCTGGCTGACGGCGGACTGCGTCATATGTAACCGCTTCCCCGCTTCCGTAAAGCTAGCGTACTCCAGTACGGCAATAAGCACATTCATTTGCGTCAATGTCATAATGAATAACTAATGATATTTATTAAAATGATTAATTTTACTAATACTGAGTGAGGGACTAGAATTTTTCCGTTATTTAAATCACAAAATGATGCATGGTTTCGATTTATTCATAGATATTTAATAAGCGTACTTCCCCCTGTTACGCCCAAAAGTTCTCGGGATGAAAGCGGACCTGCTCTCCGTTTAGACAGGCTATTATGAAAGACAAACTGTGGACAAAAGATTTTTGGGCCATTACGGTCATCAGCTTCATTATTTTCTTCGTGTTTTATATTCTCTTAACGCTATTGCCTATCTATATATCAGACAGGCTGCACGCCACGGCGGATAAAGCGGGTTTGCTGGTGACGCTGTTTTTAATTGCAGCGATTGCCATTCGCCCTTTTTCCGGACTGTGGGTAGGAAAATATTCAAATAAAAAAATTCTGGTTATTTCCTCTTTTGCTTTTCTGGTCGTTACGGCGCTATATCCTTTTTGCACCAGCATCGAAACGCTTCTATTTATTCGCGTACTTCATGGCATAACGTTTGGCGTTCTCACGACGGTTAAGGGAACCATCTCCGCCCGGCTTATTCCCCTGTCTCGTCGAGGTGAAGGGATCAGCTTTTTCTCTCTGGCGATGGGGCTGGCGATGGTCGTGGGCCCTTGGATTGGCCTAAACATGGCGCGCACAGGCGCATTCTCTTTCGCATTTATGCTGTGCACGGCCGTTAGCGCTATCGGCATTGTTTTAGCGCTCATTATGCGCGTTCCTCTGCTGCATTCCGCCACGGGGAATGAACACGGCGCAGCCCCTAAAATCAGCTTTAGCGCCATGTTCGATCGCGCCGCTATGCCGTTCGCTATCGTGACCTTTTTTATGACGTTCTCATATTCCGGCGTATCCGCCTTTCTCGCGCTGTATGCCAGAGAGTTAAACCTGATGGAGGCTGCGAGTAACTTCCTGCTGTGCTACGCCGCGCTGCTGATGTTCTGCCGCCTGTTTACCGGTCATATCTGCGATAAAAAAGGGCCTAAGTACGTTATCTACCCCTGCCTGATTGCCTTTACGGTCGGGCTGGCGCTGTTGGGATATGCGCACGACAATATGACGATGGTGATTTCCGGCGCGCTCATAGGCATTGGCTACGGTTCAGTCACGCCGGTGTTTCAAACGCAGATCATCAGCTCCGTTGAACACCATAAAATCGGCGTTGCCAATTCGCTGTTCTTTAACGCGATGGATGCAGGGCTAGCCATTGGCGCGTTTGTCATGGGGATCACCGTTGAAGGCGCTGGATATCGCGTTATTTATCTTGCGGGCGCCGTGCTGGTGGTTATTGCAGGCATTCTTTACATACGGCAAATGAAGGCGGCGCGTGCGGTAGCGCATGCCTGATGAATTCCTGAGGTCGTCGATGGCGACCTCAGGGCGCTTGGCACTACAGGCTAACCCGATAGCGGGGTCGTTTTTTGCAGGCTTCGCGATAGCTGGATCTCTGACGCACAAAAATCAAGCAGCTTCCTTACGCGGCTCAACGGATGTTCGGGAAGCGCCTCATCGTACTGTCTGTCATCGCTGGGGATCCTATGCAGTTTGCTTTCCCGCAGCCGCGCGAAAAGTTCCTCACCGGAGTTCAGCATTTCCGGCTCTTCCTCACTGAATTCGATTTCCCCTTTGTGGAGCAGAAGGTTTGCAACTATGGCCTCCCGAACGCCGGTAGTTCCCCTCTCCACGTCTTCGACGTTAATTTGAAACAGGGCGTCCTTAAACGGCAGCCAGATAATGCCGACGTAATAGATGCCCAGTGAGCCTGGCGTAGGATCCCGATACTTAAAAATCGCCCGCAGCGCAGGAACCTTCTGAATATTCAGCGTTTCAATGTCTATCAACGCGCCAGAAAGACGTTCCGTTTCGCGTTGCCAATACTCTTTCGCGGCCTCAACGTCGCTTAGGGAGAATGGCCATTCGCAGGCGGGGAAAAGCTGAATTCGCACGGCTTCACGCTGCGGTGCGAACCATGCAATGCTGGCTTCATTTTGATGGTGTAGCTCCCAGCCTTCGGTATTTAACGTAAGGTCCGTCAAGCGGGGCTTTTTTGAACCGAATAGCGAAGAAAAAAATGACAGCACGCGCATCTCCTTAACACAGTAAATTCCTACAAATTATTGTCGCTACTGATGCCTGCGGGCATAGTTACTGGGAATCGCCCCAATGGCTAAAATAAGCAGAATTGAAAAAATACGCGCCCAAAGCCCGCTGTCTATAAGATAATTGATGACCACATGCTCAGCGCCACAAAGCGCCAACGCAAGCAGCCATGCATACTTCATACCAATATCCCGAAACCTTTTCGCTAGCGTATTGACCCAAACCCAAAATAGTAAGATCGCAACAATGAGGAAAATACACAGAACCTTAAGCGACAGTATTTCATAAAAAGAAACAATAGTAGAAGCTAAGGCTATCTGCGCGGCAACGCAGGCCAATTGATAAATTAAAAACGGCCTTCTGCGCATTTGAGCGTTGCGCAGCCCCAAAAAAGCCTCAGAGAAAACGCGGCGTCCTAGTGTTGGTCTTTCCATAACCATTATTTCTATTCTACCTTTCTAATTAGGAATATAGCGGTGAGAAGCGTTACGCTAAGCGGCTTATGTCGCTCATCTTCTCTTCGTATTTACACTAAATAAAATAAACCTTTGCCTTGGCCGACGGATTTTAAGCTGGCGATAACGGCTGGCGCAATCAAAAAACACCGCCTAAGCTAACTAGGCAACGTTATCGATGCGACGATCCTTGCCGACTATTGGGACGTGCTAGCTCCGTCGCTGCCGTCTCTTACGATAAGATCAGTTTGCTGGAAACGTTCGGCCCCTATGGCGGGCTGCTCGTCACCTATTTAATGCTGTTGGCCGCATTTCTTTCGGTTGTTATGCGGGAAAGACGATTTTTCCTAAATAAAGCACGGCCGTTAGTGTCCCTTAAGGAGAGCGCGTAATGAATAAAAAAGAGATCGTTCCTGACTATCGCCTGGACATGGTTGGCGCCCCCGGCCCTTATCCCGCCGCTGCTACGCTGGAGGCTATGCCTTCTCTGAAACCGGGAGATATTCTTGAGGTAGTCAGCAACTGCCCCCAATCAATTAATAACATTCCGCTTGATGCGAAAAATCACGGCTATACCATGTTGGATATTCAACAGGACGGCCCAACTATTCGCTATTTAATTCAGCGTTAATTATTTCCCTCCTTTATTTAAAAGAACAAATAGAGGGAGAAGTATTTCCAAACATAAAAATCTTAACAAAACCTTATTTGAATAGAATTAATACAAAAAACATCAAGAACAATAAAAATAATAATTTCAATAACAAACAATCATGATGTTAACATATTTATTTAATTTTCAATAAAGTAAAAAACAGGCTGACGTCGTTTATAAAAGCTGTTATCTTTCTCAAAAAGCTCCCGCTTCAGGTTTTAATTATATTTATACCATTGCAGATAAATGGAATTTTGATGAAGATATCTAATATAAAAAAGAAGTCTCTATTACTTTTTGTCCTTGTCGTCCTTATTGGTTTTCTGTTTAAAGATAACGTCATTCACGCCTACAGGTCAGTGCTGAAACTCGGCGACCCGGCCAATAGTTCCGAAATAGGACATTACCAGGTTGAAATAGAAGCCAGAAAAATTGATGGCATTAAAAGAAATATTTCATCGCTCACTTACTCAAAGGTTAGCAACACGTTCTTCAGCACGATTAACTTTCCGCCTTCCATCGTTGAATTAAGCAAAGACGGTCGCTTAATCAGAACCATTCCCTTAAATTTCATGAAGGATGCGGAAACCATCGAGCATATTGAAGGCAATATCTTCATCCTGGCAGATGAAAAAGACTATACCATTTACGCAATCGAGCTAGGTGAAGATTCAGAGATAACCGTTCTTAAGAAGCTAAGAATATCTCTGGACGAATCACCGACCAACAGCGGATTTGAAGGCCTCGCCTATTCGCCAACTGACCAAATCCTCTATTTATTTAAAGAAAAGGATCCGATCGTCATCTATAAGGTAAAAGGCTTCTTTGGCTCTGATAATTTACACATTATCGACGACAAGGCGCTCCAAAGTAACTTAACGACGCAGGACATTTCCGCCGCAGACTTTTATGCCCCGAACAACACGCTGCTTATCGCCTCTCATGAGTCCAAGCTCGTCAAAGAGATTTCTCTTTCTGGCAAGGTCATCGACAGAATGTATTTACGTAAAGGATGGCACGGCCTGAAAGAAGACATCAGGCAGGCAGAAGGGCTCGCCATGGATGATAACGGCGACCTGTACATCGTCGGTGAGCCAAACCTGCTGTATAAATTTGTCAAAAAAAGCCGCTAACGCTCACGACAGACGTTAAAACGGCCTGATATAGCTTCGCGCCTGTCTTACCCCGTCAGGCGCTTAGTCCAGCCATTCGGGCCGATTTAAAATATGATCCTGCCAGTCTTCAACTTCACTCTCAGGGACCGCAATATGACGCACGGAAATGCGGGCTGCGTGCATCGCAGACGCTGAGCCGCTAATCAGAGGATGCCACGGCGCCAGCCCCTTCCCTTCGTGTATCCGGCGATAGGCGCAGGTTTCCGGCAGCCATTCGAAGGTCAACAGGTTTTCACGCGTCAGCTTGATGCAGTCCTCTTCCAGCTCGAAGCGGCGTTCGTACTGACGGCAGCGACAGGTTTTTATATTCAGCTGATTGCAGGCGACGTTGGTGAAGTAGATTTCATCCGTATCTTCGTCCATCAGCTTGTGCAGGCAGCACTGGCCGCACCCGTCGCATAGGGATTCCCATTCTTCATCGTTCATTTCAGCCAGCGTCTTGCGCTGCCAAAAGGGGAGCTGATTCATATAGCCTGTATCTCTAACCAAAAGCGTGAACAACGTTAAAAGCGAACGCCCGTAGCGTCAGTACGGGCGTTCGATTTAATACCAATGGCGGGATTATAGCACGCGGCTGTGAATTTCTTTACCGTTAAGAGCGACGGTAAAGCTATCGCCGTGGTTCAGCGGCCCGACGCCGGAAGGCGTGCCGGTTAAGACAATGTCTCCAGGGCGCAGCGTAAAGAAGCGGCTCATATAGGAGATCAGCGGCAGAATGGGCAAAATCATATCCCGCGTATTTCCTTCCTGACGCACCTCGCCATTAATCACAAGGGACAAGGACGCCTGCAGGGCATCGCCAAACTCGCTTACGGGAATAAAGCCCGAAATCGGGCAGGCACCGTCAAACCCCTTGGCCTTTTCCCATGGTTCGCCGGCTTTTTTACACTCGGCCTGTAAATCTCTTAGCGTCAGGTCCAACGCAATGCCGTAGCCGGCAATGGCGTTAACGACCCGGCTTTCTTCCGCATTTTTTAGCGGCAGGCCGATAAGCACGGCCAGTTCGACTTCATGGTGCACAGAGCCAAGCCCATCAGGAATGGCGACCGGCTGACTGATATCGCACAGCGCCGTTTCCGGCTTGATAAATAACAGCGGCTGCACGGGCGCATTGCCGCCCATCTCTTTGATATGATCAGAATAGTTCTTGCCTACGCAAACCACTTTATTTACCGGCAGTTCAAGCAGGTCGCCCTGCCAGTCGCGATGTTGATACATATGCCTGCTACTCCTTTAACGCAACCGTAATCGGTGCGCCTGTTTTATCAGATGTTGTCGCTTATCAACCTGACTCGGCGTCGGCTGAGACTTTTTTATAGATTAAGTTTTGGATAGTAACACTATGCTGCTACCAAAAATCTAGGCCAAGTCTCGCAATTTTCCAAATTGATTCAATCAATAGATTAAAAAACAACCGCTATCGGAGCAGCGCCTCCAGAATGTCTTGGCAACTGGATTCATAGCCGTAGACGGGCAGCGCTCTGGCTTTCTCCTCCAGCGCCTGTGCCGCCTCGCCTGGAGAAGACGAACGCGCCACGCGGCCGACTCCATCGGTTAACTCACCGATGACGTTGGAATAGCAGATGTTATCGTCAAATCGGGCGGAGCCCTTTCCCGCCCAATAGCTCCCGTAGCCAATCACAACCACCGGGACGACAACACTCAAAAAGCCTGTAATACGCAAAATGGGCCTCCTGCCGCATTGGAATTTGTTTTATTTCTTCACTACGCTGTCCGCCAGCATGCCGACGTTAATGCCAAAATAGGTCGAACGATTCCAGTGCATCAGCGTACGAAAGTTGTTAAACACCATAAAGGTTCGCCCCTGCGCGTCGTCTGGCTGAACTATCCAGGCACGCTGCCCGTTGGGGATTTTCGCCGGAGATACGGCCCTAATGCCGAGCTTTTTCCACTGCCCGACCGTTTTGCCGCGCTCATCTTCCAACCCTACCCACTCGGCCTTAAAGTCTTTGGCAACCGTGACCTCTATGCCCCAGCCCTCTTTCGCATTCCAGCCTTCGGTTGCAAGGTAGTTGGCGATGGAGGCAAATACGTCGTCCGTGTTTTGCCAAATATCGACCTTTCCGTCACCGTTTCCGTCCATGCCGTATTTCAAAAACGACGTCGGCATAAACTGACACTGTCCCATCGCGCCGGCCCACGAGCCTTTAAAACGTTCGGGTGCGATGTGGCCCTGCTGCAAAATCTGCAGTGCGGCCATCAGCTGATCGGTAAAAAAGGCTTCGCGACGCCCGTCAAAGGCCAGCGTGCTCAGCGCGGAAACGATGTCCTCTTTTCCCTGAAAGCGCCCGAATCCACTCTCTGAGCCCCACAGCGCTACAATATAGTTTGCCGGTACGCCGGAACGCTTGCTGACGGCATCCAGCTGCTTTTTATAGTCAACGTACGCGGCGCGGGCGCGCTTTATTTTCGCCGCCGACAAAGAGCGGCGCAGATAATCGTCCAAGGTCAGCTTTTTTTCCGGCTGGTTTTGATCCGCCGTGACCACCCGCTTAAGGTAGTAGACGTTAGCAAACGCCCGTTCAACGGTCTGCTGCGTGATGCCCTGCGTCAGCGCTTTTTCCTTTAGCGTTTCGACATAGGCGCGAAACTTCGCCTCTTCTTGCGCCTCTACAGGCGAAGTCGACTGCGCCCAGGCGCAGCTCAAGGCGCTGGCCGTCAGGAGCATTCCTGCGGACAAAAGCCGCGCTGCTGATAACTTCATCATCCCTAATCCTGAATTCCGTTTTTTATCGACGGGGTATCCCGCGTTGTTCATCACGTCGGCGCCTTTGGAGTCAAAGTTCGGTTTTCAACAGGCTTTCTACCGGCGGCGGCACCTGCAGGTAAAAACCCTGCTCGGACAGCGCCTGCTTAACGCGCTCGATATCGGCCATCGCCAGCGCCTCTCTTTTGGCAAGATCCAGCGTCATCGCCAGCGCGGGGGTTCCAAACGTTCGCATCAGCTCCTCCGGCACGCGGGAAAAGTCGTCCAGGGATTCGATATAGAGGTAAGTACCCTCTTTTTTACTGCTTCGATAAATAGCGCATCGCATGCGTGTGGGGTTCCTAATAGCCTGAATCATTAAAAAATCGACGGACCGATGAGTCTGAAAGAAGCGACTAAGTGAATCATTTAGTCGCGTAATCTAAACGAATAAACGCGCCCACCGTTTGATTCACTGCGAATTAATTCTTTCATCGGCTTGCCTAGATATGCCGCTAACTATAACATGCTGCCATATATTGGTGTATTTTACAGATACGGCTCTATTTAACGATGATTGAGCCCAACTTGAGTCAGAATCGATGTCACAATCGCCCGTTGAATTGAAAGGCAGCAGCTTTACGCTGTCAGTTGTCCATCTACATCATTCAGAGCCCGACGTTATTCGCGAGGCGCTAACGGAGAAGGTCAAGCAGGCGCCGGCATTTTTACAAAATGCGCCCGTCGTGTTAAACGTCGCCACGCTGGAGCCGGGTGCAGACTGGCTTGCGCTTCAGCGCGCCGTGAGCGAGGCGGGCCTTCGCGTCGTGGGCGTCAGCGGCTATCAGGGCGATGAGCAAAAGCAGGCGATTCAGTCAGCAGGCCTGCCGCTTCTGACCGAAGGGAAAAGCCCCAAGGCGTCAAAAGCGGCGGCAGCGGCCCCTATTCAACCCCCGTTGGCAAAAACTCAAATCATCGATAAACCGATTCGCACCGGGCAGCAAATTTATGCCCGCAACAGCGATTTGATCGTGGTAAGCCACGTCAGCGCCGGCGCTGAGCTGATTGCCGACGGCAATATCCACGTTTACGGCACGATGCGCGGCCGCGCCTTGGCCGGCGCCAGCGGCGACTCTGGCTGTCAGATATTCTGCACACAGCTGGCTGCCGAACTGGTATCTATCGCGGGCCAGTACTGGCTGAGCGACCGAATACCAAAAGAATTTTATGAACGCAGCGCCAGACTGTTTTTAAAATCAAATATACTCACCATTGAACCACTAAATTGAAGCCCTTTTACAAGGAACACGCTATGGCACGTATTATTGTTGTTACTTCCGGTAAGGGTGGCGTTGGTAAAACTACCTCCAGCGCGGCCATTGCTACCGGTTTAGCACAAAGAGGTAAGAAGACCGTCGTTATCGATTTCGATATCGGACTACGTAATCTTGATTTGATCATGGGATGTGAACGCCGTGTCGTGTATGACTTTGTCAACGTAATCCAAGGGGACGCGACGCTGAATCAGGCGTTAATCAAGGACAAGCGTACTGAAAACCTGTACATTCTGCCGGCATCGCAAACGCGCGACAAAGACGCGCTGACCCGCGAAGGCGTGGAGAAAGTGCTGAACGAACTCGACGAGATGGGTTACGACTTTATCGTCTGCGACTCTCCGGCCGGTATTGAAAGCGGCGCGCTGATGGCGCTCTACTTCGCCGACGAAGCGGTGATCACCACCAACCCGGAAGTCTCCTCCGTTCGCGACTCAGACCGCATTCTGGGCATCCTTGCCTCTAAGTCTCGCCGCGCAGAAAACGGTCAGGATCCGATTAAAGAGCACCTGCTGCTCACCCGCTACAACCCCGGACGCGTTACCCGCGGCGATATGCTGAGCGTGGAAGACGTGGTTGAAATCCTGCGCATTCCCCTGCTGGGCGTCATTCCGGAAAGCCAGTCCGTGCTGCGCGCCTCGAACCAGGGCGAGCCGGTCATTCTGGATGCGGAATCCGACGCGGGTCAGGCTTACTCTGACACCATCGACCGCCTGCTGGGCGAAGAAAAACCCTTCCGCTTTTTAACCGAAGAGAAGAAAGGTTTCTTAAAGCGTCTGTTTGGAGGGAACTAAGACATGGCACTGTTAGACTTTTTCCTGTCGCGTAAAAAGCAGACGGCCAACATCGCCAAAGAACGCCTGCAGATTATCGTGGCCGAACGCCGCCGCGGCGACAGCGAACCGCACTACCTGCCGCAGCTCAAGCGCGATATTCTTGAGGTTATCTGTAAATACGTGCAGATCGACCCTGAAATGGTTAGCGTGCAGCTGGAGCAAAAAGGCGACGACATCTCCGTGCTGGAGCTGAACGTGACCCTACCGGAAGCCGAAGAGAAGCGGAGCTAAATCCCCTTTTCTCTTTTACTAAATGGAAAAAACGCCGTTTATTGCTTGTTGAATAAACGGCGTTTTTTATTCAGGCGTCATTTATCCCCGCCAACAGCGCCCGATAAATATCCGCATTCTCCTGCTCAAAGCAGACAACGTTCACCTTCTCAATCGCCGGATTGTCGGCAAGCGCATCAAAAATCGCCGCCAGCGCGATTTCCGCCGCCGCTTCTTTTGGGAAACGATAAATGCCGGTGCTGATATTGGGGAAAGAGACGCTGGCTATGCCAAGCGCTTTCACCCGTTGAAAACAGCTGCGATAGGCCTTTTGCAGCAATTCGGCCTCATTTCTTTGCCCGCCGCTCCAGAACGGCCCAACGGTGTGGATCACGTATTTAACGGGCAGCTTTCCCGCCGAGGTGACAACCGCTTCGCCCACGTCGCACTTGCCCTGGCGCGCGATGATTTTGCGGCATTCGTCGAGGATCTCCTTCCCGCCGGCTCGGTGTATGGCGCCGTCAACGCCACCACCGCCCAAAAGAGAGGTATTCGCCGCATTCACAATCGCGTCAGCGGCGATAAGGGTGATGTCGCCTTTCAGGACGTGGATTTTCTCTTTCATACGGTGATTTCCTTAACAGAGCTACTGCTACTGCTGCTGCGCCATAAACGCCCTCAGCCGCTCTCCCATCAGCTCGCCGCGCCAGCCTTGCAACAGCTCGGGCGTACACGTTTCCTCACGGGACTGCCAGTAGGACTTCAGCAGCTGGTTAATCTGCCGGCGGGAGGCCAACAGCTCGGCATTCAGACCGCACTCCGTTGAAATCGTCTGAACGAGCGTCTTAATCTCTTTAAAGACCCTTTTATAGTTCGGGTAGTCAACGATGCGGACAATCCTTTCAGGCAGTTCAGCGTCGTCCAGCGCCGCGCCTTCTGCCGCCAGCTTTAACAGAGTGCGCCCGTGAAAGCGGATCTCTGGCCCGCTCAGACCAAGCGACTCCAGCTCGGACATCGACGTCGGCTGACGTTTCGCCACCTGCCAGAGGCTGTCTTCTCGTACGACAAAATTGACCGCCATATCGCGCTCGCGCGCGTAGTTCAAGCGCCACGCGGCCAGCAGCTTAAGTACGCCCAGCTGGCGCTCGTCCAGCTGCCAGGCGTTGTTGATTTCAAAGTAGGCCGCGTCAGGACTGAGCGTTTCGCCGCGGCGGGCGCTCATCATGATGCACTCGTCCTCTGCCGCAGCCAGCCAGCCTCGCTCCTGCGTTTCGTTTTGGATCTTTTCAGCGATCGGCAGCAGGTAGTAAACGTCGGCAGCGGCATAAACACACTGCTTCTCCGTGAGCGGCCTTGCCAGCCAGTCGGTGCGAGATTCGCTTTTGTCCAGCTCAACGCCCAGATACTCGGCCACCAGCGTGGCAAATCCGGTAGACAGCGGACGCTGGTTAAACGCCGCCAGCACCTGCGTATCAATCATCGGATCCGGCATCACGCCGAATTCATGTTGGAACACTTCCAGATCTTCGCTGCAGGCGTGAAGATACTTAATCACCTGCTTATTGGTCAGCAGCGCGACGAACGGCGACCAGTCTTTAATATTAAGCGGATCAACCAAAGTGACATTGTCACCATCATACAGCTGTATCAACCCCAGCTGAGGGTAATAGGTTCGGGTGCGGACAAACTCGGTGTCCAGCGCAATAAGCGACTTCTGGGAAGCGCTGTCGCACATGCCCTTCAGCTGTTCATCAGTCGTAATCAGTTGATAGTTCAAAACGGTTCTCTTTATAGAATTTCTTAACTACAACGCCGGATAATCCGGCGCTATGAATAGATAAATACACAGAGCGCTATACCGCCCTACTTGTCGTCTTTAGGCTTCATCGCCTCGTCGCGCAGCGCCTTTCTCAAGATTTTGCCCACGTTGGACTTCGGCAGCTCTTCGCGAAACTCGATAATTTTGGGCACCTTGTAGCCGGTTAACCCTTCGCGGCAGTGCGCCAGCAGCTCTTCGCGCGTTAGCGTAGGGTCTTTTTTTACTACGCAGATTTTTACCGTCTCGCCGGAAACCTCGTGCGGCACGCCGATAGCGGCCACCTCCAGCACTTTCGGATGGTGGGCCACGACGTCTTCGATTTCGTTGGGGTACACGTTAAAGCCGGAAACCAGAATCATGTCCTTCTTGCGATCGACGATTTTCATAAAGCCCTGTTCATCCATCACCACGATATCGCCGGTCGCCAACCAGCCGTCTTTCAACACTTCTCGCGTTGCTTCCGGGCGCTGCCAGTATCCTTCCATCACCTGCGGCCCCTTTACCCACAGCTCTCCGGCCTCGCCTTTAGCAACGTCGTTGCCGCTGTCGTCCACCAGGCGAACCTCGGTCGATGCGACGGGAAGACCGATGCTGCCGCTGTATTCTTTCAGGTCGTAGGGGTTACCCGCCACCAGCGGCGAGCACTCCGTCAGGCCGTAGCCTTCAAGCAGGTGCGTGCCGGTGAGCTGGTGCCAGCGCTCGGCGACGCTGCGCTGCACTGACATACCGCCGCCGACGGTAATGTGCATGCGGCTGAAGTCCAACTCGCGGAAGTCTTCATCATTAAGCAGGGCGTTAAACAGCGTGTTTACGCCGGTCAGGGCCGTAAACGGATAGCGGGAGATCTCTTTCACCATGCCCTTTAAATCGCGCGGGTTAGTGATAAGAAGGCTACAGCCGCCGATTTCCATAAACAGCAGGCAGTTCACCGTAAGGGCGAAGATGTGATAAAGCGGCAGCGCCGTCACCACCATCTCGCCGCCGACGGTCAGCAGCGGGCTGTAGTTGGCACACGCCTGCGCCATATTAGCCAGCAGGTTGCGGTGGCTCAGCATGGCGCCCTTAGCGACGCCGGTCGTTCCGCCGGTATACTGCAACAGCGCCAGATCGTCATGGCCCAGCTGCGGCTTGACGTACTGCTGGTGGCGACCGGTGCGCAGCGCGCAGCGAAACGACACCGCGCCGGGCAGGCTGTATTTGGGCACCAGCCGTTTAACGTATTTCACGACAAAGTTGACCAGCGAACGTTTGCCCACGGCGAGCTGATCGCCCAGGCCGGTCAAAATAACGTGCTCAATAGCGGTGTTCTTAACCACCTTATCCAGCGTGTGGGCAAAGTTGGAAACGATGACGATGGCCTTGGCGCCGCAGTCGTTTAGCTGATGTTCCAGCTCCCGCGGCGTATAGAGCGGGTTTACGTTAACCACCACCAAGCCTGCGCGCAGCACGCCAAACAGCGCTATCGGATATTGCAGCACGTTGGGCATCATCAGCGCGACCCGATCGCCCTTTTTCAGGCCCAGCGTATTTTGTAAGTAGGCGGCAAAGGCGCGGCTGCGCTTTTCCAGCCGGCGAAAGGTCATCACCTTGCCCTGATTGATATAGGCAGGCTGATCGGCAAAGCGCCTGACCGAGTTCTCAAACATATCCGCCAGCGAGTTATAGCGATCCAGATTGATGTCCGACGGAACGTCTTTGGGATAGCGAGATAGCCAGATTTTTTCCAATTTTAACTCCTTTACGACCGCGTCCTTTTCCCGTTGTTATTCTCATCGGAAAGGCTAAGAGCGCGCCACAGTGCAATATTTATTCAGGGCTTAATGCAATAACAATTCTATTCTCGACCCGGCAGCTTCTTCCAAGCCACTTCGTTACGCAGATAAACGGGTTCTATGCGATCCGCCGGCAGCGTTTCGCCTCGCTGCCAGCGCGCCAGCGCCAGAGGCAGCATATCCTGCGCGTGGGGAAACAAAACGCCACCGTCCCGAAGCCTGGCCGGGCTGCCGTTCCCCATATCGGGATACGTTTGCCAGCCGGTGCCGACGGTCGCCCACTCGCCGCCGACGGCGCTCAGCGACTCGCTCACGCTCAAGGGAGCAAGTACGCTTTCACCGCCAACGGCCAGCCATTCGCCCTGCGCCGAGCGCTCATAGCGCCCCCAGTAAACTTCGCTCATGCGGGCATCAATCGCCGACAGCACTCGCGTTGCTCCGCTAATGCGGTAAGCGCCCTGCGCCATGGTTTCCAACGTTGACAGGCCAATGACCGGCAGCTCAGCACCCAGCGCCAGCCCTTGCGTAATGCCAATAGCAATGCGTACGCCGGTAAAGCTGCCGGGGCCATGACCAAACGCCAGAGCGTCAAGGTTTTGCAGCGTCAGGCCGGACTCATCAAGCGCCTGCTGCACCATAGGAAGCAGGCGTTGGGCATGTTCACGCGGACACTCGGCATAAACCGAATGAACCTCGCCGTCGTTCCAAACGGCGACGGAACAGGCTTCAGTAGCAGCGTCAATGGCCAGAATTCGTGTAGACATAGAAAACCTCAGGCAGGACCTTCTTTTTGAATATAACTAAAGTGGGCAATAGTATCATATAGGCACCATTCGCCTCTATTTATCGTCATTCGGCGGCGTTCCCTGCTTTAGAAAAGCCATCGCTTTGTCCAAATCGCGCGTGCGCGGCGCCGGCGGCAGGCTATTGAGGAAGATTTCGCCGTAGGGGCGCATCACCAGGCGATTATCGCAAATGACAATCACGCCGCGATCGGTCGTGTCGCGAATAAGCCGCCCTACGCCCTGCTTAAGGGTAATGACCGCGTCGGGAAGCTGAACCTCTTGAAACGGATCGCCGCCGCGCAGCCGGCAGTCCTCAATGCGCGCCTTAAGCAGCGGATCGTCCGGCGCGGTAAAGGGCAGCTTGTCGATAATCACGCAGGACAGCGCATCGCCCCGTACGTCTACGCCTTCCCAGAAGCTGTTGGTCGCGACCAGCAGCGCGTTGCCCGAAGCGACAAACTCCGACAGCAGCTTGGCTTTGCTGGTCTCTCCCTGCATCAGAACCGGCAGCGTCATGGTTTCACGAAAGACCACCGTCAGGTCGCGCATCATCTTGTGCGACGTACAGAGGAAAAAGCAGCGTCCGTCGTTGGCCTCAATCAGCGGGCGCAGCATGTGAGCCAGCTGCTTTGCGCCGTTGAACTGATTGGGGGACGGCAAAAAGCGCGGCACGCATAAGAGCGCCTGGTTGGCGTAGTCAAAGGGGCTGGCCAGCAGCAGCGTCTCCGACTTGGTCAACCCCAAGCGCTGATTGAAGTGCTCCAGCGACTCATTGACCGACAGCGTGGCGGAGGTAAATATCCAGCTCCCCTTTTTGTCCTTCATCACTTCCTGAAACTTTTCCGCGACCGACAGCGGCGTCAGCGCCAGAATAAAGTGGCGGGCGCTGCACTCATACCAGTAGCTATAGCCGGGGATCGAGACGTCCTTCAGGCGGGTTAAGCGCGAACGGTAAAGGGTCGCGCGTTCGAAGGCGGCGTCCAGCAGGGCCGAACGCCCAAGCGCCATTTTAATGACGTCGTAACACAGCGTCAGCGCGTCGTCTACCAGCAGCAGCGCCCGTTGAACCGAAGCCTGCTCAAGCAGGTCTCGCAGGTTGCCGCGAAAGCCCGGATCGCCGAGCGCCAGCCTAAAATCCTGCGTGCTTTGCGTCAGGCGATCGGCGCTCTTTTGCAGCTGCGCCATATCCCGCACTTCCGTGCGGTAGGCGATAGTGATGTCTTTGGCCAAGTCCATCAGCTGGCGGCTGGAGAGCTGCTGGCCGAAATACTGGCTGGCGATGTCCGGCAGCTGGTGCGCCTCGTCGAAAATCATCACGTCGGCGTCGGGGATAAGCTCGGCAAAGCCGGTCTCTTTAACTACCACATCGGCTAAGAACAGGTGATGGTTAACCACCACCAGATCGGCCTCCATCGCTTTACGCCGCGCCCTGACCACGAAGCACTCTTTGTAGTTGGGGCAGTCGCCGCCCAGACAGTTGTCGTTGGTGCTGGTCACCAGTGGCCAGATGAAGCTGTCTTCCGCCACCTGCGTGCAGGTGCTGATATCGCCGTCTACGGTGCTGGAAGACCAGCGTCTAAGCTTGACGAGATCCTTAAGCGATGCGTCGGACAGCTCGCCGCCGGTCATGCTCTGCTGCTCCATGCGCTCCAGGCACAGGTAGTTGGAACGCCCCTTAAGCAGCGCCAGCTTGCCGCTAAACTCCAGCGCGGTAGCTACCGTCGGCAAATCGCGGGCGAACAGCTGGTCTTGCAACGCCTTGGAGCCGGTCGAAACGATGACCTTCTTTTTAGAACGCAGAGCGGGAACCAGATAGGCGTAGGTTTTACCGGTACCGGTGCCGGCTTCAACCACCAGCTCCTGGCCCTTTTTTATGGCCGTCGTGATGGCTTTCGCCATTATCCGCTGGGGTTCACGCGGCTTGAAACCGTCAATCGCCTTGGCCAGCGCGCCTTTGGGAGAGAAATCGTCCGTCAAATCAGTTGTCCGTCATTGTGGCCGCCATCATATGACGGAAAGTAAAAAACAAAACTGTCGACTATTATGCCAAGGCTCCCCACCTATCACCACTCGGATTTCCATTTCCACTGCTTTGATATCGCGAGTTCTTGTGAAAATGTATTCCCGCAGGCGGTTATGTTAACCTCTCGCCCTATCCGTTTTCTAAACCGAATATGTAGAACGGTTTTATTGTTGAACTCACCCTTCAGGAGCAATGCCCTATGACTCTCGAACGCATCAACCCGGCCAAGCGCTGGTCGGACGCCGTGGTTTATAACGATACGATTTACTACACCAGCGTGCCGGAAAATCTGGACGCCGACGCAACAGAACAAACCGCCAACGTGCTGGCCGATATCGACAGAATGCTCGCGCAGCTAGGGTCGGATAAAACCCGCATTATCGATGCGACCATATTTTTGGCCGATCGCCGGGACTTCGCCGCCATGAACGCCGCCTGGGACGCCTGGGTCGTCGACGGCAAGGCGCCGGTGCGCTGCACCGTTGAGGCGGCGTTGATGAATGCGAAATATAAGGTGGAAATCAAGATTGTTGCCGCCCGCTGAGCGTTAAGCCGATAGCTGAACGTATATTAATGATGATGGCCGGAAGATTTTAATTCGTCTCCCGGCTTTTATTTTTAGGCAAGAAGTGGAAATTCCCCAAGCATACAAAAACAGGTAACAAGATCGGATATAAGATAAAAATCAATGTGATAGGCCAACAACAATTCACAATTCAAATCGATGAGGCAAAAATAGAATTAAAAATAGAATATTTCACCAAACAGCGACAACATAACGATCTATTAGGAATATTCGGCCTGACTAAGGCAGAAAATATGACCTAAGAGATTTATTAATATCAATAAGATAGCCCCTTCGCTCCCCCGTCTTAAAATTGACACGTTACAACGCGTTATTTTTAATAGCTGCCACAGTAAAAGCAGACTTCATGGTCCAAGAGCCCCAAAAAGTCTCTCTGCGTCGTCAAAAAGATAAGGGACTACGATTTTGAAACGCTATCTAACCACTACTCGCCTATTCCTCACTGTAGGCTTAAGCTATATTTTATTCGCTACGTCAACTCAAGCAACGGTGATTTATCATTATCCCGTGTGGACAGGCTCTACTGACAATGCGGGTACCTGCACTTATAGTCTATCCGATCTTGCGCCACTATCAGTACCGAGAACGCTGGTTGTTGATAACAACCTGCCTAACGATACTGAGTTGTTCCACTGGAACTACAGTGAGTTTGTACCCAATATAAGCGGGTACTGTATGCCTAATGGTGAAAGATTAGGCAATAGCAGCGATATGGCTGTCCTTTCGACGTCTCTCCTTCCTCAATTTGGAGCTTTTGAGACCAACGTTCCTGGAATTAGGCTAAAAATTTATTACACGTATACTGACCGTGGCGTGGGAAAGGACGGCAACACGGAGACAACGCGATGGTATCATGACGGTGCTCTACTACCAGGGACAACGCCTCTTAATATTGAATACCTGTGGGAAGGGGCTTATTTCGGAAGCCACTTTGCCCCCGACGGCAACATGGCACCTATGCCTAAGACTAAATATTCTTTTTCTCAGACGGCTAATCGGATCGGTTATTCCCTTCGCGCCGTATTAGTTAAAACGGGATATGTGACGTATACCTCAACACCATTATCACTTCGGGCAGGCGTATTCTTTGGCAATAATAAAGATGGCTGGACTTCAGTTCCCAACCTTATTGGCAGTGGGGGCATTACCATCGTTCCCCCTTCCTGCCGCCTGAAAGGCGCGACCGACTATACTATTGACATGGGCCGCTGGCTCCATGCCGGCCCCAGCAGCCTCCAGCCTGGTATATCTCTGCCAGTCAATGGCCTTGCCAAGCCCGTCAACATCAACCTTGAGTGTTCCAGCAAGCTGAACAACGTCTATTTCCGATTTGAAGACGCGGGCACCTCTCCGTTGAGCAATAATAATATTAGTTTGTATGACAGCGGTGGTACCAAAATCGACGGATTAGAAATCGAAATGCTGTACCGCGGTAATCACCTCAACGTGGATAATTCTTCCAAAACCAATGTCGGCCCGCAGGGTACGATAAATACGAGCCCTGCGGATACCCTCTTCAACAGCCAGTCCACCATCCCCTTCACTGCCCGCTACGTTCAGCGCAGCGCGATTAAAAAAGGCGGCGCCAGCTATACCGGGCCGGTCACCGGCAAAGTAAATATGTACGTCACCTATCAGTAATGACCGCACCGTTGGCGGCGCTCCAGTCGCCAAATCCAAAGCGTCTCAAATCTCAACTGTTCCATGAAATTCAGGGAAATAATTCACCAACAATTCGCAGTTCAGAATATTTCAATGATGTTACAAATCAAAAAAGATCAATTCGCTAAAAAATAATAACATCACGATCTAATCATTAAACAAAGCCATTTAGAGGTAGAAAAAATACCCCTTGTCATCTATCAATATCAATAAGATAGAATCATTGCACTTCCTCTAACAATTGACACGTTGACTAAACGCTATATTTTAACCGCCATACCAAAGGCTGGTTCTATAAGTCAAACAGGCGGAGAATTCCACAGTTTTCGAATGGATATAAACGCTAAAACACGCATTAATTCTCAGAGTAAAATTTAAAGCTCCGCAGCAATAGTCGGCCTCAATTAAAGCAACGCTCAGTAATACCTTCGGAACCTTCAGCAAAGGGACAGGAAATAATGTTGAAATCTCATTTTAAAGCGGCTTATACGCTAAGCGTTATTGGGCTATGCTACTTTTCATTTAGCTTTTCGGTTCAGGCTTTAACGCTAGTGCACTATCCCCAGTGGGTTGCTGGCGGAGCGGCTAGCGGCACTTCCGGCACCTGTTATCACACTCTTCCTGAACTGGCCCCTCTCTCTGTGACAAGAACGCTTGTCGTAGATAATCACCTACCGGTAGGTAGCGAACTTTTTCATTGGGGATACGGTGAATTTATTCCCAATATTAACGGTTACTGTATTCCGAATGGCACTAATAACGTTTCGTCTTACGGTCGTTTTTTCACCGTATTGGCGGGAAACGCTTTCGCCGATGCCAACGGTGCTTTTGCGACCTCCATACCTGGTATCGGAATAAAGTTTTTTATAACCTATACGTCAAGAGGCGTTAGCGCCTACCGCCCCGCAGCCTCATCCCAAACGAGCCGTTTAGTCAGCTATGCTGGCTGGATCCCGGCTTCAACGCCTATCAATATCGAATACCCTATAATGAATAGCAATGGTTCGGGCGTTTGGTTTTATACCGACGTTACTACCACCTCACCAGCAACGCATCACTTCTCACAACAGGCTAATAACGTAGGTTATTCTATCCGCGCCGTGTTGGTGAAAACGGGCAATATCACTTATACAACCACACCGCTATCTATTCCCCAATCGGCTGAGTTTAAGGCGATAGATCTTGGAAATACGACCAACCTTCCAAACCTTATCGGCGGCGGCGGAATAACCATTGTTCCCCCTACCTGTAGATTAAAAACGCCAACTGACTATGCTATCAATATGGGTCGCTGGGTACACAGCGGCCCTGGCAGCCACCAACCCGGTATTGCTCTCCCTGCCTACGGCGTGGCCAAACCTATCAACATCAACCTTGAGTGCTCAGGTTCTCTGGACAACGTCTACTTCCGATTTGAAGACGCAGGAACTTCACCGCTGAGCAACAAAAACGTCAGCTTGTATGACGGTAGCGGCACCAGAATTGACGGACTGGAAATCGAAATGCAGTACGGCGGTAGTCGAATTAACGTGGATAATACAACCAAGACCGATGTAGGCGCCCATGGCACAGTCAAAACCAATCCGCAGGATTTCTCCTTCAACAGCCAATCCACCGTCCCCTTCACCGCCCGCTACGTGCAGCGCAGCGCGATTAAAAAAGGCGGCGTCGGCTATACCGGGTCGGTGACGGGCAAGGTGAATATGTACGTAACTTATCAATGATGATGGCATCGGAGGCGGCGAGTTTGCCGCCAACCGTCAGACATTAAATTAGAGTAGAACGGAACGATCAAGGTAATATACCACCAACAATTCAACATTAAAAACAATGAGATAATTTTTTTATTAAAAACAAGATATTACTCCAAGCGGTGATCTTATCACGATCTATTAGGGAAATATTTTTAAACTAAATCAGAAAATTTAACCTGAGTAATTTATGAATATCAATAGGATATGACCTACATTCTCTGACCTAAAATTGACACGTCGCACCGCACTATTTTTAATAGCCAGCATTCATTAAGGCGACAATAGTTAATTCTTCAACGGACAGGGATATAATCATGTTGAAATCTGATATTAAAACCACTCATATTTTTGGGGTTTTATGGTTATATTTTTTTTGTTTTTCAACCCAAGCAATAACTTTTACACACAATCCCAACGCTACAAGCTCCTGCTATTACAACTTACCAGAGCTTGCTCCTCTGTCTGTTCCAAGAACCTTGGTCGTGGATAATAATCTGCCAAATGGCACCGTGCTATATAGCTGGGGATATAATGAGTTCATTCCCAACATTAATAGTTATTGTACGGGATTGCCAGTATCATCTACGCTCCCTTCCACCATATTATTCTTTTACCCTGCAGGGCAACATGCCTTTTCAGGCGGAAGTAACGGCGCTTACCCAACGCGGATCCCTGGTATTGGAATAAAATTTTATTTTACCTACACGGCCAGAGGCGCTAGCGCCAGAAGCACTACACTCAACACATCTGCAGCACAGGCAAACGGTTCTATTCTTTCACCTTCAGAACCACTCAACGTTGAATATACTTTGCTCTATAACATTATGTTTCCACCTGTTGGTGTTGAATTCAGGTCGGACATAATATCTTCCAACCCATTTAGTTATTCTTATAGCCAACAGGCCAACCACATAAACTATTCAATTCGCGCTGAACTGATTAAAATAGGAACCATACCTTACAGTTCAACACTCTTATCATCTCCCCTATTCATGAATAATCCCCCCTCAGTCAGGGTAAATAACAGCTACACTAGCGTATCCAATGTAATTGGCGGTGGAGGAATTAGAATTGTTCCGCCGTCCTGCCAATTAAAAAGCTCAACCGACTATTCCATCAATATGGGCCGTTGGCTTCACAGCGGCCCCAACACACTCCAACCCGGCATATCTCTTCCCGCTTACGGTCCGACCAAACCTATCAACATTAGCCTTGAATGCTCCAGCAAGCTGAACAATGTTTACTTCCGATTTGAAGATACTGGTACAGTAAAGCTGAGTAATAAAAATATCAGTCTCTACGACGATAATGGAACCAAAATTGATGGAATAGAAATCGAAATGCTTTACAACGGCAGCCGCATTAACGTGGACAACTCAACCAAGACTAATGTAGGCAGTCAAGGAACGCTTAATACCAATCCTGCAGAGACTACCTTCAACAGCCAATCCACCATCCCCTTCACCGCCCGCTACGTGCAACGTAGCGCGATTCAAAAAGGCGGCGTCAGCTATACCGGGTCGGTGACGGGCAAGGTGAATATGTATGTGACCTACCAGTAATCCCTACATTATGGGCGGCGCATATCCGCCCAATCTGTATTTTCGACTTAAATATCTTATAAAATTCAGCGCAATAGGCCGCCAACAATTCGCACTTCAGAGTAAACAAGTGAATCTATCTATCAAAACAGGTAGTTTTACCATTAAATAAGCGCATAACGAGCTAATCATTGCGCCATTACGTTCCAAAATAGAAAAAATAACCTGGCGCATTTATTCTTATCAATAAGATAGCAACATCCTATTTATCTCTCAAATTGACATATCGGCAGCTCGATAGATTTAATAGCTGCCATAGAAAGGGCTGGAAAGGGTTAAAAGACTCATTAATTTTCTAATAACCGTAAACGATAAAGCACAGGTTGAGATAAATTAAAAGTAACGCGTCATTATTTCCAATGACCAGGCCATCATTATTAACCTCTCCGGAGCCTTCCACAAAGGGATGATAGATTATGTTGAAATCTTATGCCAAGATCATTTATATATTAGGTTCTGTCGGGCTGTGTTATTTTTCATTTATCCATACGGCTCAATCGGTGACGTTCACCTATAACCCTAATGCGACAAGCATTTGCTACTACAATCTACCTGAACTTGCCCCTTTATCGGCGCCAAGGACGTTGGTTGTTGACAACACGTTACCCATCGGCGCTGAGCTATATCATTGGGGATATAACGAGTTTATTCCCAATATTAACGCCTACTGCCAGTCAAGCGGAAAACTTCCAACGCCTACTGGTATTATATCTATGTATTTTTTCCCCGTGACGGGTATAGCTCCGGACGCTAATGGCGTTTATCCAACCTCTATTTCTGGCATTGGCATAAAATTTTATTTTACCTATACGTCCAAAGGAACCAGCATTTATTCGAGTCCCTATGCGACGACGAGCCTACTTGGGGGAACAGGTAATTGGTTGGCAGCCAATGAACCGCTCAACATAGAATACTCTTTTACCGCGGACATGATAGGTTCGAGGTTCTACAATGACATTCAAAACTCTTCTAATTATTATCTTTCCCAGCAGGCTAATAACGCCGCTTATTCCATTCGGGCTGTATTGGTTAAAACAGGCAGCATAGGTTACAGCTCAACACCGCTATCGATGTCTCGTGCTTCTACCGTTCAAGTTGGTGGTCTTAGCGGCAATCTTCCCGTCCCCAACGTCATTGGCGGTGGGGGTATCACCGTCATTCCTCCCGCATGTCGACTAAAAACCTCCACCGACTACACCATTAATATGGGGCGCTGGGTTCACAGCGGTCCAGGAAGCCGTCAGCCGGGCGTATCTCTACCTGCCTATGGTCCGATCGTGCCTGTCGACATCAATCTGGAGTGTTCTGGTCGCGTGGACAACATTTCCTTTAGGTTTGAAGACGTTGGCTCATCCCCGTTGACCAATAACAACATTAGCCTGTATGACAGCGGCGGCACTAAAATTGACGGACTGGAAATCGTCCTGTTTTACGGCAGCAACAAGATAAATGCAGATAACGTATCCCAAGTTGGTCTTGGCAGCTGGGGAGAAACAAATACCAATCCCAAAGATACTTCATTCAAACCATCCATTGCCCGCTTTACTGCCTATTACGCCCAGCGTGCGCCTATTCAAAGAAACGGCGTCAGCTACACCGGGCCGGTGACGGGGAAGGTGAATATGTATGTGACCTATTACTAACGACCGTACCAAAGGCTGTGAATCTACTGCTCGAAATATCAGGCGTTCATTCAGATCGAATATAGAATCTTCTCTAACGAAACAGCGATGTTAAAGCCGTACCGAGGCAGGCGATAACGTCATCAGTCGACCTCCCCATTTGCATATGTATCGTGGCGCCATCCAGCGCCATGACGCTGGCCGCCAGCAGCGTCGGATCGGCAATCTTCCAATGAACGCCCAAGGCTTCCTGAACGGCAAGCTTATGATCGCGGGTCAGTCGCTCAACGTCAGGCAACATCTCACCTATTTCTGACGTCGCATTTAAAAACGCGCAGCCGCGAAAATCAGGCATACCTCCCCAGTCCCTAAGCGTGTAAAGCAGCGCATTGATATTACCGACTCCCGCTTGTATATGCCGGACCATCTCGCCGTTAAACCAGTCCATCCAGAGAGCGTGTCGGTATTCGAGATACGCCAGAATCAGGGCATTTTTACTGGGGAAGTGACGATAAAACGTTACCTTCGTTACCTGGGCCTGCTCGATAATTTTATCGATGCCAGTGGCTCGTATCCCATGCAGATAAAAAAGCTCATGCGCTGTATGCATGATTTTCTCTTTCGCACTGCGCTTATCCGACACATCTGTTTTGACGTTCATCTTTTTTACCATTGACACGTTTATGCAATGGGCCTAGATTACCACCATGTAGACAGATCTGTCTACATGCAACTAACGAGGATTTTGTTATGAATAACCGCCCTCCACTTCCCCCATTTACCCATGAAACCGCACGTCAAAAAGTTCGCCTGGCCGAAGACGGCTGGAACAGTCGCGATGCGGAAAGCGTCTCCCTCGCCTATTCACCGGACACCCAGTGGCGAAATCGTACGGAGTTTGCTAGCAATCGCGGCGAGGCCAAAGCATTTCTTCAGCGCAAATGGAAAAAAGAGCTGGAGTATAGGCTGATCAAAGAGCTGTGGGCTTTCGAAGGTAATAGGATTGCCGTTCGTTATGCCTATGAGTGGCACGATGACTCTGGCAATTGGTTCCGTTCTTACGGCAATGAAAACTGGGAGTTTGCAGCAGACGGATTAATGCAACGCCGCTACGCCTGTGTCAACGATATGCCGATTAAAGAATCGGAACGCCTTTTTCACTGGCCTCTGGGACGTCGTCCTGACGACCACCCAGGCCTGAGCGACCTCGGTTTATAGCGCATCAATATTAAGATGTCACTGTAGGCGATCTGCGTTCCAGGTTTTGCCCCTCTAATACCGATTGCCGGCAACGGCGTGAAACGCTCTTCACGCCTCATAAGGCTTTATATCAATTGATGAGGGCTAGTAACCGGCTAACTTAACATGCATGCGGTCTATTGTTAGCCACAGCGCGAGCTAATCCATAGTAAAAAATGAAAGCGCCTCAAAAATCGAACGAGGCGCATTATTACTGCGGATCCTGTATCGGAACAGGAATAACGTATCGGCCCTTTTTCTTTATTTATATTATTCATCCCCTAATAAAAACGGGCTCATCGCTGAATGCCTTTTATAATTCTCCGTCGCCAAAATGTGATTCGACGTCGCATAGCAATACCGACAGCCGTGCAGGCAGGTGTTATAAGCGCCGATATCGACGCTTTTCACGCAGCCGCATCCCTCCCGCTGGCCTCTATCTTTTGCCGAGCTTACCTCTATCGCAAACAGCTGCTTTAAAAGCGCCTCGTCGATGCACTTGCCGTGCGCAATGCCAACGCTGGTTAAATCTATCGGCTCTGCACAGCTAAAAATCTCCATACCGTTGGCGCGAGCAATCTCGGCAAGCTCCCGCGCCAGCGACTGACACAGGCTGGCATCCTGAGCGATATCGGTATAAATAAGCGAAGGCGTCGCCTTTAAATTTCTCGCCGTTTTGGCGTAGATATCGGCAAAGCTGATAACAACGCGCCGGCAGTAGCCGTTCAGGCTTTCAGCCAGCTTGCCGAACAGCCGCAGATGCTCGTCGAACGGCAGCAGGTTGGAAAGAAGAATGGGATCGTAGCGCCACACTACCTTTTCTTCGCCTATTTGGTCGGAAAGCCGCTTAAAAACCTCAAGGCCTTTTAAAGGATGCAGCGTCTTGGCCTCCAGCGCGCGCGGATAGCCGGTCAGCGTGTATTGAAAATAGTAGCGATAGCCCAGCGAGTCCAGCTCCGGCAAATACGACATCAGCCGGGTTGGATTGCGAGTCCAGAAGACGATAGCGTCAACGTCTTCGACGGCCAGAGAAATTCGGCTAACCTGGCGTGGATTAAACGGGTTTCGATTCAACAAAAAACCCGCCCTGACGCGCTGGATAAACCAGTCGGAGTAAAAAGCGGGAATGTCCGTTCGGCGGCTTGCGCTGATAATCATGCGAGTTTCTTGTTTATCGCTTTGCGTCAGATGGCCACTTTAAGCATTACCATCCCAACAAGCAACAGCGCAAGCCCTGCCCAGCCCTTTCCGTTTAGGCGCTGGCCAAACATTATCCAACCAGCGGCTATGGTAGCGGCAATACCAAATCCGCCCCACAGCGCGTAGGCAATGGCTAGGTCCATCCCCTTCACTGCCTGCGCCAGCGCGCTGAACGCGCCGAGCACGCAGGCAAGGGAAAGCAGGCCAAGCCAGACTCGCTTAAAGCCGTCAGACAGTTTTAAAAATACGTTGGCGACAATTTCCAAAACGATAGCGAGCGCTAAAAACGCAACGTGGTAGATATCAAGCTGCTGCATGATTGCTCTCCCGCTTGTTACCCTGCGTTTTAGCAACGCGGGTGCCCTGCTTGATAAGCATAATGCCTAACAGCAGCGTACCGAGCCCAAGCGCCTTCATCGGTGAAATCGCTTCGTCAAAAATCAGGGCGCTAAACAGAGTAATCAGCACCACGCCTACGCCTTCCCACAGCGCGTAGGCAACGCCTAGGGCGACGCGCTTAACGGAAAGCGACAGCAGGATATAAGAAAGGGTTATCATCACATACATAACGACGTGCCCAGAAATATGCCCGGTTTCGCTGGCATATTTCATCGATAGCGTACCGATAACCTCGCTTACGATCGCCAGAAATAAAAAGAACCAATAAATCACGTTATTTTCTCCGCTAAATTTTTATAGGCGTATTTCCGCAAAAAAGAATTAGCGAATTTATTTCAAATAAGAAATAAATAGAGACCAATCGTTTTTATAGTAGAAAAACGCTTTTTAATTATTCGTTAGCTAATGAATGAATTAACAAAATAATTCGTTAGCCAAAAGCCAGGAGAAAGACGCTAACGCTCGGCGCTCCAGTTGAGCAGGCTGGCGAGTACAGAAGAAATGAAGAAAACGAAGGTAGATGTTTGCAGTAAAGAACGTTGTATAGACGTCATAATAAGTTGGTTGTCAGTCGTGTAAAAAACCACGATTTGCTCTTACCCCTCCCGTAATATGGTTAGCGACTCTATTTCTACCATGCCAAAATGGCGAAATCAAATAAAGAAACGCATTTTATTTATAAAAGCAACGCCTGTTCCGTGGCCAATTTAATAAAACGGCTGCTTTGCTGCATAAAAAAACCGCCTGCGTTTAGCGTCAGGCGGCTTTTTATTGACAAGCGGCGCTTAGCCTTTCGCGTGAGCTACCGCTTCGCTGGCAAGCTCGGTGATGCGCTTAAAGTCGCCTTTGGCGATAGCGTCAGTTGGAACGAACCATGAACCGCCGACGCACAGCACGCCAGGCAGAGCCAGATAGTCGCGGCAGTTGGCAAGCGAAATCCCGCCTGTCGGGCAGAAGCGAACCTGAGGAATGACGCTGCTGATAGCCTGCAGCGCCTTCACGCCGCCGTTGGCCTCGGCTGGGAAAAACTTGAACTCGCGCAGGCCGTAGTCCATACCGAGCATCAGTTCAGACACGCTGCTAACGCCGGGAATAAGCGGAATGTCGCCGTCAACCGCCGCCTGCAGCAGGGGTTCTGTCAAACCGGGGCTGATGGCGAACTGGCCGCCGGCCGCCGCAACGTCGGCCAGCTGCTGCGGAGTAAGCACCGTACCCGCACCGATAATGGCTTCCGGTACCTCTTTGGCAATGGCGCGGATCGCGTCGAGGGCGCAGGGAGTACGCAGCGTCACTTCTAAAACGCGTACGCCGCCGGCAACCAGCGCCTTTGCCAAAGGAACCGCGTCCTTTAGCTCTTTAATCACGATGACGGGCACAACCGGCCCGGCGGATAAAATGCTTTCTGCGCTCGTTTTCCAATTTTTCATTTATTGAGTTCTCCAGGTGGCCGGTTGATACTCTTGGTATGCCGCAGCCGTTAAAAATAGCGCGCGGCGGGCGGCCGCACGCGGGGTTCATACTCTACGTCAGGCCGACCAAAAAACGTCAACCGGCGTTTTGGTTTGATGCAGTATCGCGCGCACGGGCATCTCGTTAACGTCGTCTCCCGCCTGCGCCTGATGATAAACGGCCCGCTTATTCTCACCGACTAAGTGAAGAAAAATCTGGCGGCTGTTAAGCAGCGCGGGCAGCGTCAGCGTCAGCCTGTCTAACGGCGCCGTCAGCGGCGTCATGCCAATGCACAGGCGTTTGGACGTCATATTCAGCGCGGCGGCAAGATTGTCCGCGCCGGGAAACAGCGACGCTGTATGGCCGTCGTCGCCCATCCCCAAAATGACGACGTCAAACGGTTTGGCTATCTCTTCAAGCGCCTTTTCAACGTCGTCCACGTCGCTAAACGGCGTTGGGCTGGCGTTCTTTAACGGCACAAAGCGCGCCGCCTTTGCCGCATCGCGCAGCAGGTTTTCACGAACCAGACGTCCGTTGCTTGACTCATCGTCTTCATCTACCCAGCGTTCGTCCGCCAGCGTTATCGTCACTCGCGCCCAGTCCAGCGGATGCTGGCTGAGCAGCTTGAACAACCCCAGCGGCGTCTTTCCGCCGGAAACCACCAGACTTGCCTGTCCCTTTTCCTTAATCCCTTGCTGTAACGTAGCAACGATACGTTGAGCCAGCCGGCGGTTTAACTCGTCTGCGGTAGGAAAGCTCGTTAAGTTGGCCATGGCGTTCACCCTTTATCTCTTTTTATCCACCTGATTTCGGCGACCCGTCGGTCGCCGATGCATAAATCGGCTCGGCGATTTTGCTATTCGAACTCGCTCCACGAGCGGCCATCGCGAGTAATCATCGCAACAGAAGCGACCGGCCCCCAGGTACCCGACTGGTACGGCTTGGGCGGTTCGTTATCCGCAGCCCAAGCGTCCATAATAGAATCAACCCACTTCCAGGCCTCTTCTACTTCGTCACGGCGCACGAACAGCGCCTGAATACCGCGCATGGCCTCCAGCAGCAGGCGCTCATAGGCGTCGGCGACGCGCTGCTCGTGGAAGGTGTCTGAGAAACTCAGGTCAAGCTTGGTGGTTTGCAGGCGATGCTTGTGATCGAGCCCCGGCACTTTATTAAGGATCTGTACCTCAACGCCTTCATCCGGCTGCAGGCGAATGGTCAGCGTATTCGGCGGCAGCGACTGGTAAGAGTCGCGGAACAGGTTCATCGGCGGATTCTTAAAGTAGACCACCACTTCGGTACACTTGGTCGGCAGACGCTTACCGGTTCTCAAATAGAACGGCACGCCGGCCCAGCGCCAGTTGTCGATGTCGACGCGAATAGCGACAAAGGTTTCCGTATTACTGCGCTTGTTGGCGCCCTCTTCTTCCAGATAACCGGGCACTTTCTGCCCCTGAACGAAGCCCGCCGTATACTGACCGCGAACGGTTCTTTCACGTACGTTAGTGTGATCGATGCGCCGAAGCGAACGCAGCACCTTAACCTTTTCGTCGCGGATGCGGTCGGCGCTGAGATCGACCGGCGGCGACATGGCAATCATCGTCAGAATTTGCAGCAGGTGGTTTTGCACCATGTCGCGCATCTGGCCCGCTTTGTCAAAGTAGCCCCAGCGGCCTTCAATGCCGACCTCTTCAGAAACGGTGATCTGCACGTGATCGATGGCCGAATTGTCCCACTTGGCGGCAAACAGCGAGTTGGCAAAGCGCAGCGCCAACAGGTTCAATACCGTTTCTTTACCGAGATAGTGGTCAATGCGGTAAACCTGCGATTCGTCAAAATACTGCGCAACCTGATCGTTGATTTCCTGAGAAGACTTCAAATCTGTTCCCAGCGGCTTTTCCATCACCACGCGGCTGGGAAACTTGCTTAGGCCGGCTTCGCCCAGTCCGCGGCAAACGGCGCCGAACGTGCTTGGCGGCATAGCGAAGTAGTTGATGGTAATTCGGCTTTCCTGATCGAGCATCTCTCCCAGGCGAGTAAAGCCGGCGCCGTCGTTAACGTCCAGATTGCAAAAGTCCAGACGCTGGCTCAAACGCTGCCAGACTTCGGCGTCAACCGCCTCTTTCATGAAGGTTTTCAGCGCGGTTTCAACGACCTCAATATAGGCAGCCTTATCCCAGTCTGCCCTTCCCACGCCGATAATGCGGGTATCGATATGGATATGCCCCGCTTTCTCCAGCTGATAAAGGGAAGGCAGCAGCTTGCGGCGGGCCAGGTCGCCCTTTGCGCCAAAAATAACCAAGTCACACGCCTGAGCGATTGAATCATCCACCATGACAGTCTCCTCAATCGACCGCAGCTTTGTCTCTTTTGCGGTCTGAAGTTCTTGTAATTTTATTACATAAGTACTCTACTCTTTTACTTTACTGACGTAAACAGTCAAAAGAAAAAGCGTGCCTCATATAATAAAACGCCGTTTCAATAGGCTTAATGCGTTAAAACTGCAAGAGTTTTATCTCGTATTCGCCCTGTTTTTTATCGCGTTCTTGTCAAAATAAGACCGCGATCAAAGTTCGTGAAAAAAAATTACAAAAATGCGTTTTTGTCGCGACGCGCGCTTTTACGCCATAGTATATTTTCATAAAACCAAGATTGGTTTCTCCTTTAAATGTAATAGGTAAAAGAGCGCGAGGCAGAAAAGAGATGTTGGAAAGAATTCATCAATGCCGAGATTCACTGAGTAAATCGGAGCAGAAAGTCGCCGATGCCATCCTCGCCGCGCCTCAAACGGCCATTCATTCCAGCATTGCGACGCTGGCCAAGATAGCAAACGTCAGCGAGCCTACCGTTAACCGCTTTTGTCGACGGCTAAATACGAAGGGGTTCCCTGACTTTAAGCTGGCGCTGGCCCAAAGCCTCGCAAACGGAACGCCCTACGTTAACCGCAACGTGAGCGAAAACGACGCCACCGACGCCTTTACCTACAAAATCTTTGATTCCGCCGTCGTCAGCCTTAACATGGCGAAAAGCAGCCTTGACATTATAGCCATTAATCGCGCCGTTAACCTGCTGATCGCGGCGAAAAAAATCTCGTTTTTCGGCTACGGTGCCTCTTCCGTCGTCGCTCATGACGCCATGAACAAGTTCTTTCGCTTCAACGTGCCGGTCATCTATTTTGACGACATCGTTTTACAGCAGATGAGCTGCATGAACGCGAACGCTGGCGACGTCGTGGTGCTGATCTCACACAGCGGCAGGACGAAAAACCTGGTTGAGCTGGCGGAGATCGCCATTAAAAACGGCGCCACCGTTATTGCCATAACCTCTCAGGGAACGCCGCTGGCAAAAGCGGCGGATCTTGCCATCCTGCTCGACGTGCCGGAAGATACCGACGTTTATATGCCGATGGTCTCTCGCCTTGCTCAGCTCACGATTATCGACGTTCTGGCCACCGGCTTTACGCTACGCAACTCACAGGCCAAGGACAGCCTGAGGCGGGTAAAAGACGCCCTGAAAGAGTCTCGCTTCGACAAAAAGTAACCTTTTGTCATTAACGTTTTCGATCGGGTCGCGGCGCGTCGTGAAACGAGGCAGCATCGATTTGTGAAGTGATTGAGATAATGGTATAAAGCCTGACGGTATTAGAGCCTGTTTAAACGGGCCCGCCATACGAGAAACGAGAAATATACGACAAAAAGCAGCAACCTCAGGTATCACCCTACCTGATTTTCTACCAACAGCTAGAAAATGGCGGTCAAGCGCTATCGGCCGCATAAATGGAGTTACTCATGTCCAGAAGGCTTAGAAGAACCAAGATTGTTACCACGTTAGGCCCTGCAACTGACCGTGACAATAACTTAGAAAAGGTCATTGCAGCAGGCGCCAACGTTGTTCGCCTCAATTTCTCCCACGGTTCCCCAGAAGATCATCTCCTCCGCGCTAACAAAGTTCGAGAAATCGCCGCCAAGCTAGGCAAACACGTTGCTATCCTCGGCGACCTCCAGGGCCCCAAAATCCGCGTATCCACCTTCAAGGAAGGCAAAGTTTTTCTTAACATCGGCGATAAGTTCCTGCTTGATGCTAACCTTTCCGTTGGCGATGGCGATAAAGAAAAGGTCGGCATCGACTATAAAGGGCTGCCGTCCGACGTAGTTCCCGGCGATATCTTGTTGCTGGACGACGGTCGCGTACAGCTCAAGGTATTAGAAGTTCAGGGTATGAAGGTGTTCACTGAAGTGACCGTCGGCGGCCCGCTTTCTAATAATAAAGGTATCAACAAGCTGGGCGGCGGCCTGTCGGCAGAAGCGCTGACCGATAAAGACAAGGCCGACATTCTTACCGCGGCTAAAATCAACGTTGACTACCTGGCCGTTTCCTTCCCGCGCACCGGCGAAGACCTCCACTACGCCCGCCGACTGGCGCGCGACGCCGGCTGTAACGCCAAAATCGTCGCAAAAGTCGAACGTGCCGAAGCGGTATCAACCGATGAAGCGATTGACGACATCATTCTCGCCTCGGATTCCATTATGGTGGCCCGCGGCGATCTCGGCGTTGAAATCGGCGATCCGGAGCTGGTTGCCGTACAGAAGAAGCTTATTCTCCGCGCGCGCCAGCTCAACCGCACCGTGATTACCGCCACGCAGATGATGGAGTCGATGATCACTAACCCAATGCCGACCCGTGCGGAAGTGATGGACGTCGCCAACGCGGTGCTTGACGGTACCGACGCCGTGATGCTGTCGGCGGAGACTGCCGCCGGCCAATACCCGGCTGAAACCGTCGCCGCCATGGCCCGCGTTTGCATCGGCGCGGAAAAGATGCCGCGTCTTAACGTCTCCAAGCACCGTATGGACGTTCAGTTCGACAACGTTGAAGACACCATTGCGCTATCGACCATGTACGCCGCTAACCACCTGAAGGGCATTAGCGCGATTATCGCCATGACCGAGTCCGGCCGCACGGCGCTCATGATGTCCCGCATCAGCTCCGGCCTGCCGATTTTCGCCATGTCTCGCCATGAGCAAACGCTGAACCTGTGCGCGCTTTATCGTGGCGTAACGCCGGTGCTGTTCCCCGGCGACTGCGACGGCCTTACCGCCGCAATGGCCGCAACCAATCTTTTGAAGGAAAAGGGCTTCCTGATGTCCGGCGATCTGGTCATCATCACCCAGGGCGACGTGATGGCGCTGGTCGGCAGCACCAACACCTGCCGTATTTTGCGGGTTGAATAATTGTTGTTCTGCTTATAATGAGAAAAGGGCCGATTTCGGCCCTTTTCTTTATAGTTAATCTCGTTGGCTACTTTTTCTTTCTCGGCCACAGATCCCTTCTTTTATAGGGCTGGATCTCCCCGTTTCTGCGCGTCTTGATAAACTTGAGGATCCAAACGTACTGTTCGCGATTTGGCATCACCAGCTTTTCCAGCTCTTCATTCATTCGACGGGCAATGGTCGGCGAATCCGCATCGGCGATGTCGTCCATCGGCGGATGGATATAGATATCCAAAATCCCCTCTTTCGCACGATACACGGGAAACAGCGGAACGATCGCCGCGTGGCACACCTTCATAAGGCGCCCCACCGCGGGCATCGTGGCCTTATAGGTGCCAAAGAAATCCACAAACTCGCTGTGCTCCGGACCGTGATCCTGATCGGGGAGATAATAGCCCCAGAATCCCTGACGAACCGAACTGATGAAGGGCTTTATGCCGTCGTCCCGGGCGTGCAGTCGGCCACCGAAGCGGCGGCGGGCCGCGTTCCACAGCCAATCGACCAGCTCGTTTTTCTGATTATGAAACATGGCCGCCATTTTCTGCCCCTTCGCAGCCAATAGCATAGCGGGTACGTCGACGCTCCAGCCATGAGGCACCATGAAAATCACGTTGCGACCGGCGGCGCGCATCTCTTCCATCACCTCTTCGCCGTGCCAGCGTACCCTTTTAAGCAGATAGTCCGGGCTGCGCACGGCCTGCTCAACCATCAGCAGCATTGACTGGGAGGCGGTGGCAAACATATCGTCAATTAAGGCTTCCCGCTCGCGTTCTTCCATTTCGGGAAAGCAGTAATAAAGGTTAATTCGCGCTCTTCGGCGAGCGTCGCCCGAAAAGCGGCCAACCCACTTGCCGAGCGCCCCCAGCAGCGGATTTCTTATCTTGGCTGGAACAAAAGCCAAAAGCAGCATGGCGCCGACGCCAAGCCAGACTCCCCAATATTTGGGAAGAAAGAAAGACTTCTTGAAAACCGGAATAAACTCAACGTTTGAACGAGATTGTTTCTGCATGCCAAAAGCTCATTAAGTCGACGAACCGCGTCCGCCTTTATCATTATTGAATTATTACTCGTTATACTTCGAGTATATACTCTTCATACTTCAAGCTGCAGGTGCGTTGGCTACGCTCGTTCACCCGAATCACTTACTTATGTAAGCTCATCGGGACTCTCTCCCTTGCCGCCTTTCTGCAACTTGAATTATTTCGAGTATAGGCCGTGTCCTTAAGACACAAAAGAAAACGCTGCCAGGATCGTTAGCAGCGTTTTCTCTTTTTCTCCAAGATCTAGAAAGTTAGCTGCGGCACAACTTCTTTCACCAGAGCGACATATTCAGCGCGATCTTTACCCGCCAGGCCGTCGGAACGAGGCAGCGTCGCGGTCAGAGGGTTAACCGCCAATTCGTTGACCCACAGCTCATAGTGCAGGTGCGGCCCGGTTGAACGTCCGGTATTGCCCGATAGCCCAATGCGATCGCCGCGCTTCACTTTCTGTCCCGGCTTCACCAGAATCTTATTCAGGTGCATATAGCGGGTGCTGTACTGACGGCCGTGGCGGATAGCGACATAGTTGCCCGCTGCGCCGCTGAACTTGGCGACCACCACTTCGCCGTCGCCGACGGCCAATACCGGAGATCCGATAGGCATTGCAAAGTCAACGCCCTTATGCGGAGCGACTCGGCCAGTGATCGGGTGCAGGCGACGCGGGTTAAACTGGGATGAAATCTTATACTGCTTGGTGGTCGGGTAACGCAGGAAACCCTTCGCCAGCCCGGCCCCGTCCTTATTATAGAACTTGCCGTCGGTAGAGCGGATAGCGTAATAGTCTTTGCCGCCGCTTTGCATTCTGACGCCCAGCAGCTGGCTGTTTTCATTCTTGCCGTTCAGCTTCTCTCTGGAAAGCAAAACGGAGAAGCGATCGCCCTTGCGCAGCTTGCGGAAGTCGAGCTGCCACTGCAGCGCCTTCGTTACCGCGTTGATTTCGCCGTTCGTTAAGCCCGCGGCGCGCGCGCTGGAAACAAAGCTGCCGTCCAGAGTGCCGACAACTACGTCGTTTTTCCATTCTCCCTTTAAAACGTCTACCGTTTCTTTAAACGCGCCGTCGACGCGTTGATAGGTTCGGGTTTCCCGGCGAGAAACGACCCAGGTCAACGCCTGCAAATCGCCTTCTTCGTTCAGCGTCCAGCTCAGCTGCTGACCAATCTTCAGGTTAGCCAGCGCGCTGTTTTTGTTCGTCAGCAAATAGACGTCGGAGGAATCGATGCCGAACTGGGTAAGAATGCTGCTTAACGTATCGCCGCTGGACACAACGTACTCGTTGGGCGCACCCGCGTCGCCAATCTTTTCGTCCAGCTCGTCTTTAGGAATATCGTCATCCGGCGTCGGCTGGTCCATCGGCTCGGAGTTGTCTACCGCGGCCGTCGAACCATTGGCGGACTCATTGGGAATGGGGATAGTCGGGAGCGGAATAAACCTCTCGCCCTCTGAAGCAGGCTTATAAATAGCGGCCTGCCAAACGAGTGCACTCCAGGTGAGAAACAGAAGAGCCCCAAAAGTCAGCTTATGGGGCATAGGTAAATTGTTATACTTTACGGCAATCGAGCGAACCACTTGCAGCACTACGAATATTCCTCATTGTTTCATTCCAGGCAGCTCGCAAACTGTTGGGATAGCTGAGTTAGAAATTGTAAGTAGCTATCTTTACCTAACGTTATATTGCTGCCGAGCGGATCAAGCACGCCAATTCGGACATCGGTCCCTTTAGCGACAGCGTTGACGACGGCTGGCTGGAATTGTGGCTCAGCAAAAACGCACTGCGCTTTATGCTCAACCAACTCTGTTCTTATACTATGCAATCGTTGCGCGCCGGGTTGGATTTCCGGATTAATAGTAAAATGACCCGACTGGGTTAATCCGAACGCTTTCTCGAAATAGCCATAGGCATCATGGAAAACGAAATATCCTTTACCCCGCAACGGCTGCATTATATTAGCAATATTTTCTTTTGTCTTCTCTAGTTCTTTTTCAAACTGTGCCAGATTAGCATCTAATTTGTCTTTATTTTGCGGCATAAGTTCCAATAATTTATCGTGGATTGCGATAGCTGAGCGTTTTGCAATCTCCGGCGACATCCAAATGTGCATATCCATACCGCCGTGATGATGTCCATGTTCATCATCATGTTCTTTATTATCAGTAGATTGCGTATCGTGGTCGTGGTCATGATCGTGGTGTTCGTCTCCCTCGGTTCCCTCCGCCAGCAGAGGCTTAACCGACGCCAGTTCGGTCAGCACGATTTGTTTAGATACGTCCACTTGTGAAAGAGGCTTGGTTAAAAAAGCTTCCATATCGGGGCCAATCCAAACGACTAGAGAGGCCGAGCGTATTTTCTGGACATCTGACGGCCGAAGCGCATAATCATGCGGCGAAGCGCCATCGGGAAGCAAAACGTCCGTATCCGTTACGCCATCCGTAATAGCTGCAGCAATAAATCCCAGCGGCTTGGTCGAGGTTAATACGGTCGCGAACGCGCTTGAGCTTACGCCGGCGGCGCATAGGACGCCAACGAGAAAAAGACGCCGTAATCCGCTAGATTTTCGTATTTGCTGCATGTGTATGCCTCACTATAGGTAGCTATTTTGTAAACGAGTGTTTGACTATTTTGGTAGATGACTATCGCCTCTGGTATGTTATAATATAACAAATCAAAGGTTGTGCAAGAAAAATGAACTATGTCCACTTTGCTTAAGCTAGACCGCATTTCCGTCGTTTTTGGTCATCGTAAAGTGCTGTCCAACGTTTCGCTCAAGCTTGACGAAGGCCGCATTCTGACGCTTCTAGGCCCAAACGGCGCGGGTAAATCGACGCTGGTGCGCGTCGTACTCGACCTCATAAAACCCACGTCCGGTTCCGTTAGCCGCAGTAAAAACCTACGCATTGGCTACGTGCCGCAAAAGCTGCATCTTGACCCGACGCTTCCCCTGACGGTGTCGCGCTTTATGACTCTGCGTCCGGGCGTAAAAAAGGACGATATTCTACCGGCGCTGGCGCGCGTACAGGCGGAACACCTGATTTCCATGCCGATGCAAAAGCTCTCCGGGGGTGAAACCCAGCGCGTGCTGCTGGCCAGAGCGCTGCTGAATAAGCCCCAGCTGCTGGTGCTGGACGAACCGACCCAGGGCGTAGACGTCAACGGCCAGCTGGCGCTGTACGACCTTATCGCCCATCTGAGGAGCGAGCTGAACTGCGCCGTGCTCATGGTTTCTCACGATCTTCACCTGGTGATGGCAAAAACCGACGAGGTGCTGTGCTTAAATCAGCATATTTGCTGCTCAGGCGCGCCGGAGGCGGTGTCTCATCATCCTGAATTCATCGCCATGTTCGGCCAGCGCGGCGCCCAGCAGCTGGCGATTTACCACCATCATCACAATCACCACCACGACCTTCACGGCCGTATCGTGCTCAAGCAGACAGGCAGTAATAAATCATGATTGAACTGTTATTTCCCGGTTGGATGGCGGGCGTACTGCTATCACTCGCGGCGGGTCCGCTGGGCTCATTTGTGGTTTGGCGCCGTATGTCCTACTTCGGCGACACGCTGGCGCACTCTTCCCTGCTAGGAGTCGCCTTCGGCCTGTTGCTCAACGTAAATCCATTTTATGCCGTTATCGTGATTACCCTACTGTTGGCTATCGGGCTGGTCTGGCTGGAAAGACGGCCGCAGTTCGCCGTCGACACCCTGTTGGGCATTTTGGCGCACAGCGCGCTCTCTCTCGGCCTGGTCACCATAAGCCTGATGTCAAACGTTCGGGTAGATTTGATGGCCTACCTGTTTGGCGATCTGCTTTCCGTCACCGCCGAAGACCTGTGGGCCATCGGCGCGGGCGTTGCCGTAGTGCTGCTTACGCTCTGGTGGCAGTGGCGCAACCTTCTGTCCGTCACCATTAACGCCGAGCTGGCGCACGTCGACGGTATCAATCCTGAACGCTCGCGTCTGCTCTTGATGCTCATTACCGCGCTGACGATAGGCGTGGCCATGAAGTTTGTCGGGGCGCTTATCATTACGTCGCTGCTGATTATTCCCGCCGCCACCGCGCGCCGTTTCTCCCGAACGCCGGAACAGATGGCGGGCTTCGCCGCGATTGTCGGCATCATCGCTGTCAGCGGCGGGCTGACGCTTTCCGCCTACCACGACACGCCGGCCGGGCCGTCGGTGGTGCTGTGCTCCTGCTGCCTGTTCCTGCTCAGCCTGTTTAAAAAGCAGCTTGGAGACTGACGCCCTCCTCTTATTATTCATTTATTGCGGTCTGTTTACGAAAACACATATTTTCAGAGTGAATAGCGGCGCAATAAGATCTAAAATATCGCCCGACGGTGAAAAACGTCTTGCTCCAGTTTGATAAAGACTCAGAGCAAGGCGCTTTTTTATAGCGATGCTGTAAAATATTTCACTACTTAACCGCTGCAGACAACGTTGAAGTCAACACTGTGAATATCGATATTATCGGCCTGTTAAACAGCAACTATATATTGCTGCTGTTCGTCGTATTGGCACTCGGCCTGTGCCTTGGAAAGATTCGCTTGGGGAGCGTCCAGCTCGGAAACTCCATCGGCGTACTGGTGGTGTCGCTGCTGCTGGGCTACTTCCACTTTTCTATTAACACCGAGGCGCTGAACCTTGGCTTTATGCTGTTCATTTTCTGCGTGGGCGTCGAAGCCGGGCCTAACTTCTTCGCCATATTTTTCAGAGACGGCAAAAACTATTTCATGCTGGCGCTGGTGCTGGTCGGCAGCGCCCTGCTCATTGCGCTGGGCCTGGGCAAGCTGCTCAAATGGGACATCGGCCTGACCGCAGGCATGCTGGCCGGCTCCATGACGTCAACGCCGGTACTGGTTGGCGCAGGCGATACGCTGCGCCATACCGCGACCGATTCGGCTACGCTGGCCCAGGCGCAGGATCACCTGAGCCTCGGGTACGCGCTGACCTACCTGCTCGGCCTCGTCAGCCTGGTTTTCGCCGCCCGCTATTTGCCTAAGCTACAGCATCAGGATCTGCCGACCTGCGCCCAGCAAATCGCCCGCGAACGCGGTCTGGATAACGACAGCCAGCGTAAGGTGTACCTGCCGGTGATCCGCGCCTACCGCGTCGGCCCGGAGCTGGTAGCATGGGCCGCCGGGAAAAACCTGCGGGAGCTTGGCATCTATCGTCAAACCGGTTGCTATATAGAAAAAATCCGCCGCAACGGCATTATCGCATCGCCGGACGGCGACGCCGTGCTTCAGCTGAATGACGAAATTTCGCTGGTCGGTTATCCGGACGCTCATGCCCGCCTTGACCCCAGCTTTCGCAACGGTAAAGAAGTCTTTGAGCGCGACCTGCTGGACATGCGCATCGTCACCGAAGAGATTGTGGTTAAAAACAACAACGCGGTCGGCAAACGGTTAAGCCAAATTAACCTGACCGATCACGGCTGTTTTCTTAACCGCGTTATCAGAAGCCAGATAGAGATGCCGATTGACGACAACGTCGTTCTGAATAAGGGCGACGTTTTACAGGTCAGCGGCGACGCTCATCGGGTAAAAAGCGTCGCTGAGCGCATCGGCTTTATTTCTATCCACAGCCAATTGACCGACCTGCTGGCCTTCTGCGCCTTCTTTGTTTTGGGGCTAATGATAGGACAGATAACCTTCCAGTTCAGCAGCTTCTCTTTTGGCATCGGCAACGCCGCCGGGCTGCTGTTTTCCGGCATCATGCTGGGCTTTATGCGCGCCAACCACCCGACCTTTGGCTACATACCACAGGGAGCGCTGAACATGGTGAAAGAGTTCGGCCTGATGGTGTTTATGGCGGGCGTTGGCCTTAGCGCGGGCAGCGGCATCGGCAACAACCTCGGCATTATCGGCGGACAGATGCTCGGCGCCGGCCTTATTGTCAGCCTGGTTCCGGTGGTTATCTGCTATCTGTTTGGCGCCTACGTTCTGAAGATGAACCGCGCTCTGCTGTTTGGCGCCATTATGGGGGCCAGAACCTGTGCGCCGGCGATGGAAATTATCAGCGATACGTCGCGCAGCAACATACCGGCATTAGGCTATGCCGGCACCTATGCTATCGCTAACGTTTTGCTCACGCTGGCCGGTTCGTTGATTGTCATTATCTGGCCTGGGATTTTTTAATTTGTTATAAATCAATTAGATAATTGAATTTTTTAAAAAAGTACTAAAAATTCAATTTTAAGGTGAACTAATCGAACGGCCCGGCGTCTTAATAAGTGCCACTGCTTTACTTTCAATCTTCCCTCATTGAGGTTGGCCCGATAAGCTCTTAATACGTTTCATGCTTATCGGGCTTTTTATTGTCCATTTTCCGGCCTTCTGTCAAAACCGCCCCGCTACTCTCTGTTAATTCGCCCCAAACGGCCCCGGTATACCCGGAGTTCACTTTTTCTTTAGGCATGCGCGCGCACAATATCATACAATAATGGTATACCGCGTCCGGCTTGTGCCGTTCAACCTCATAGGGAAGCGTGATTGCTATGTCATTAATCAAAAAAATCTTTATCGGCTATCTGGTCTGTTTCGCCATCGGGACCGCGCTGCTTTGCAGCTACTATCTCCCTTCCAGCCATATCGTAAAAATCACTGGCTCTGAAGTAAAACGGGTGGATAACGACGGCCCTATTTCGGCGGAAAACCCGGCTGACGGGCCAACGCGCGACGTGTACTACATCTACACCATTGATGAAGATAAAAAGATCGTGGTTTATCGCAATGAAGATACCGCCTGGAGCTTCCCTTGGTACTTCAAGTTCAACAGCGCCGACATTCAGGCTCAGGCTCAGGCCGCCAACGATGCCAACCAGGTAACTCGCATCACTTACTACGGCTGGCGTTTCAACATGCTCAACATGTTTAAAAATATCGTCTCCGTCAAGCAGGTTGAAAGCTACGAATCGTCCACCTTTTCTTTTTATACGATAGTGAAAGGATTCGGCTGGTTCGTCTGGCTGCTGCTTATCGTTTTACAGGCCGCAATGCCCTCTCTGTACACCAGCTGGCGCGAGCGCAAGGACTTCCGTCGCCCGGACGGCTCGGTCGTTAAGTAACGCATTCTAACGGCGGCTTCGGTCGCCGTTACTGTCTCTCTGCTCTACTCCGATCTACCCCTTCTCCCTTCTATAATTCAGCCCTCCCTTTGTGCTAGAATCCGCGCAGTTTTCCTTAATGAGTAAAAGTTTTCATGAGTAATGCCCCAACTATCGGCTTTGTTTCCCTCGGCTGCCCCAAGAACCTCGTTGACTCTGAACGCATTCTGACCGAGCTTCGCACGGAGGGTTACCAAATCGTTCCCCGCTATGACGGCGCCGACCTGGTGATTGTCAACACCTGCGGCTTTATCGAAGGCGCGGTTCAGGAGTCGCTGGAAGCGATTGGCGAAGCGCTGGCGGAGAATGGCAAAGTTATTGTCACCGGCTGCCTCGGGGCAAAAGAAAATCAAATCAGGGAAGTTCACCCTAAGGTGCTGGAAATTACCGGCCCGCACAGCTATGAACAGGTACTGGCCCACGTTCATACCTACGCGCCAAAGCCGGAATATCATCCGTTCACCAGCCTAGTGCCGGCTCAGGGCGTTAAGCTTACGCCCAAACACTACGCCTATCTGAAAATATCAGAAGGCTGCAACCACCGCTGCACGTTCTGCATCATTCCGTCTATGCGCGGCGATTTGGAGAGCCGCCCCGTCGGCTCCGTACTGGACGAAGCCAAGCGGCTGGCGGAGGCCGGCGTTAAAGAGCTGCTGGTGATCTCTCAGGACACTTCAGCCTACGGCGTAGACGTCAAGCACAGAACCGGTTTCTGGAACGGCCAGCCGGTAAAATCCGATATGGTCAGCCTGTGCGAACAGCTGGCAACGCTCGGCGTCTGGGTTCGCCTGCACTATGTTTATCCCTATCCGCACGTTGACGACGTCATTCCGCTAATGGCCGCGGGCAAAGTTCTGCCCTATCTGGACATTCCGCTACAGCACGCCAGCCCGAAGGTGCTCAAGGCGATGAAGCGGCCTGGTTCGGTGGAACGCACGCTGGAGCGAATCAAGCGCTGGCGCGAAATTTGCCCACAGCTTACGCTGCGCTCTACCTTTATCGTCGGCTTCCCCGGCGAAACGGAAGAAGACTTCGAGATGCTGCTTGAGTTCCTGCGGGAAGCCCGGCTCGACCGCGTCGGCTGCTTTAAGTACAGCCCGGTCGAAGGCGCCGCGGCAAACGACTTGGACGACCAGGTTCCAGAGGAAGTTAAAGAAGAGCGCTTCCATCGCTTTATGCAGCTACAGCAGCAGATCTCCGCTGAACGCCTGCAGGAAAAGGTCGGCATGACCCTGCCGGTCATTATCGATGAAGTCGACGAAGAAGGCGCTATCGGCAGAAGCATGGCCGACGCCCCAGAAATCGATGGCGTGGTTTACCTCAACGAAGAGCGCGGCGTAAAGCCCGGCGACGTTGTTCCGGTGCTGATTGAAAACGCCGATGAGTATGACCTGTGGGGAAGCGTAGTGCGCTAAGTAAAACGCGTTCTCAGGTTCAAATGCAATCCCGATGGCCTTTCCGGCATCGGGATTTTTTATTCTTTCCGGGTTTTCCCCTTTCTTTTTCATTATCAAAGAAAATTTTGCTTGCCTATTCGCTCAAATTGACTATATATTCATTTTATTCGATTTTTTAGTCAAAAAAGACCCTTATTTATCTGGAGCGATCGTTATGAAAAAAGTTTTAGCTACCCTGTTATTCGCCAGCGCCGCATTGTCCGTACAGGCTGCTGAGACTATCCGCTTTGCCTCATCCGCTACCTATCCTCCGTTTGAGTACATTGATAACAATAACCAAATCGCCGGCTTTGATATCGACCTCGCCAAGGCGCTGTGTAAAGAGATGAAGGCCGAATGCACCTACTCAAACCATCCGTTTGACAGCCTGATCCCGGCGTTAAAATTCCGGCGCTATGACGCCGTTATTTCCGGAATGGACATTACGGCCGAGCGCAGCAAGCAGGTGCTGTTCAGCCAGCCTTACTACGCCAACTCGGCGGTGCTTATTGTACGTAAAGGCACTATCACGTCGCCTGACCAGATAAAGGGTAAAAAGGTGGGCATGGAAAACGGCTCGACGCACCAGAAATATATGAACGAGAAGCACCCTGAAGTCACGACCGTCCCCTACGACAGCTATCAAACGGCGGTGATCGACCTGAAGAATGGCCGTCTTGACGCGGTGTTTGGCGATACGGCGGCGGTAAACGAATGGCTGAAAACCAATCCGGAGCTAGAAACGCTGGGTGAACACATCGCCGATCCCGCCTATTTCGGTTCGGGCCTCGGCATTGCCGTTCGTCTGGACAACGCGGCGCTGATGGAGAAGATCAACGGCGCGCTGGACGCACTGAAGAAAGACGGAACCTATCAGAAGATTAACGACAAGTGGTTCCCTAACTGATCTAAATTAAACCTCACGGCGGCCTCATCACGAGGCCGTTTTTGTTTTTCATCGGCGCGGTGATAGGATAACCCCCTGTGCCAACGACCGTCCGACAAGGAGTCCCCTATGTACCACGCTCTCTACCATTCTCCGGTAGGGCCGCTTCGCATCGTTGCCGACGATGCCGCCCTCAAGCAGCTCTGGCTTCCCAATGAGGTTAAAAGCCGCAGGCCTGAAAACGGCTGGATAGAAAATGAGGCGCATCCCATTATCGCTTCCGTTATCCGCGTACTGACGGAATATTTCGCGGGCAAGAGAGTTGATTTCAACGTCATTCCCTGCGAACCGGAAGGTTCCGAATTCCAGCGGGCGGTGTGGCAGAGGTTAAGAGATATCGACTACGCGGACGTCATCAACTACGGCGCCATTGCCGCAAGCGTGGGCCGGCCTAAAGGCGCTCAGGCCGTCGGGGGCGCGGTAGGCTCTAACCCTATCGCCATCGTCCTGCCCTGCCATCGCGTTCTGGGTAAAGACGGTACCTTAACCGGCTACTCCGGCGGGCTGGACGTCAAAAAGGCGCTGCTGGCGCTGGAAGGTATTCCCTATAAAGAGCGCAACTGAGGTGAATTAACGCTGACGCTGCAGTAGCGCCAGCGTTTCATAGTGCGCAGTGTGCGCAAACATATCGAACAGGCGAACTTTAACGATGCGATAGTCCGCCAAGTGGCGAATGTCCTGAGCCATGGTCACGGCATTACAGCTGGAATACAGAATGTAGCCCGGCGCCGTTTCGCGCAGATAGTCACACAGCGGCTTGCCAATTCCCCGCCTTGGCGGATTCACCAGCACCAAATCAGGCGTTTGAAGATGGCTTTTAGCAAACGCCGTCGAATCCAAGGCGTCAAAGCGGATATCCGTTAGCCCTATCGCTTTTGCAGAGCGCTTGGCGCACTCAATGGCCTGAGCGCTGATTTCTATCCCCGTAAGCGATATCGCCTTTCCCGGCACGCTGGCGCAGTGCAGACCGAAGCCGCCTACGCCGCAGAACAGATCCCACATGCTGCTAACGTCTAGTTCACTAACCCATTGTTGCGCTTCGGCGTACAGCGCTGCGCCGACGGCAGGATTGGTTTGAAAAAAGCTCTGCGGGCGAATAAACAAGGGGATGCCGTTAAACCGCTCTTCCAGCGCATCGCTTGCTGTCAGAATAATTTCCTTTTCGCCTTCCAGAATCGCCATATGAACGGGCTGAACGTTAGCCGAAACGACGCGCAGCTGAGGTAGCTCCGCCAGCAGCTCCGGCAGCGCCTGCCTAAGCTGGAGCAGTTTGTTTTCAGAACGTAAAACGAAGCGCACCATAGCGCTTCCGTCATGCCGGCTTTGGGTAACCAGAATGAACTTTAGCTCGCCGCGCCGCTTCTCTACGTTGTAAGGAACCAGCCCCGCTTTGGCGATAAAGCGTTTAAGAGAGGGAAACAGCGCTTGGATCGCTTCGGGATAAAGCGGGCATCCGCAGAGATCGACCGCTGCTCCGTCTTTCATCGGCAGCCCTAGGATCGGACGCTCAACGCTGCCGCTGACCACCATTTTAGCTTTGTTTCTAAAGCCCAGCGCATCGCTGGTAAAAGGCGCAAGCGTCTGCTCTACGGGAAGGCCGTTTAACAGCGTACTCAAATCGTGAAGCTTATCCCTCAGCTGCTGCTCATAGGGACGGTCAAGCCACTGGCATGAACGGCACAGCCCCGATGCATAAAGCTCACAGGGCGTCTGTTCTGTCGCTATCATTTAAGACGAGTCTTCGAACGAACGCTTAATGAAGCGTATGGGTGATTGGACGAGCGATCTGAATTTCTTCTTCGGCTTCACGATCGGTTTCAGAGCTGGTTAACAGCTCGTTGGTTCCCGCTTCAAAAATGATTTGCGCAGTTTGCTCTTCCGCTTCCTGCAGCAAAAGATGGAACTGTTCTATCGCAATGCCTGCGCCGATGCTTAAGGACTGACAGATAACCAGCTTGGGCAGGTTATCATCCTGCACGTCGACAAACACTTTGGTGGTTAACGATGAGGCATTGATTTGGCTAAGATCGGCAACTAAAGGAATAAGCGCCACGGGGCGAATTTCCGCCACGGCGGAAAAAAGAATAACGTTGTCGACCAAATCAACCTTGGCGTCAAATATGCCGTTAATGTTTTGCAGATGCGGTAAATGCAGGGCCTGACAGGAATCGCACTCGAAGAAAGAGATACCCAACTGACCCAGCCAGCTGCGCATTAACGCCAAATCAGGGACATAAAGCTTACCCATTATGGTATTTCCTCGATAAAATCAAAAAACAGTGCATATACGTCGTCCATATTACCTTATTTTGAGCCCATTGAGGTAAGTTATTACCGATTCTTACAACAGGCCGGAGAAAAAAATGCCGCTAACCCGCTTTTCAACGATGGATCCCAACATGCTGCTGAGTATAGTCAACATGAAGCTCAGGGACGAGTTCGACTCCCTCGAAGAACTGGCCCGCAGCTATGACATCGACGCAGACGCGCTGTGCGAAAAGCTGTTGGACGCCGGATATCGCTATCAGCCATCCAACAATCAGTTTATCGCTAACGCGTGATCCAGCCCTGCTCATGCAGGTAATCGAGAATAAACGGGCGGCTTTCTTTAGCCAGCGTCGCTGCGATCTGTCCGCTCCAGTTGACGTGCTTTTTGTTGTCGCTTCGGGACGCGTAATAGGCCGTTATTTGTGCGTCATAATCGGCCAACGCCGCTTTATCCAGCGGGTGGTAGCGATTTTCATGAACGGTAATCGCCGTAGGCAACCTTGGCTTACGCTCCGGATCCTGCGCCGGATGCCCGAGACAGAGCCCAAACAGCGGCAAAACGTGCTTTGGCAATGCCAGCAGCGCCGTCACGTCGGCGATATGGTTTCTCAGTCCGCCGATATACACGCCGCCTAATCCTAGAGACTCCGCCGCGATAAGGGCGTTTTGCGCCATGATGGCGGTATCAACGCAGCCTAAAAGCAGCTGCTCCGCATAGCCAAGCTGGGCCTCTGGATACACTTCCTGATTGCGATGAAAGTCGGCGCAGAACACCCAGAATTCAGCCGCCTGGGCGACGTAAGCCTGCCCGCCGCTGCACGCGACCAGCTTTTGACGTAACTGAAGATCGGTCACCCGAATCACCGACGTGCACTGCAAAAAGCTCGAGCTGGAAGCGCTCTGCGCAGCACGGAGAATTGCCAGCCGCTGTTCCTCGCCTATGGGTTCAGGCGTAAAGGCGCGGATGGAGCGATGTGCACAGAGAAGATCGATAGTTGGAGTCATGGGATTTCCTTTTTAAGTCTCGATGCGCTGACAGCCTGTTGCTGCCCTACTTTAGAGCGCTACGCGGAATTCGCTATTTTAACCACGCATTTTTATTTTGACTCAGCAAAAAGTGATATTAAAACGCTTCGCTGCATGCCTAAGCTGCGCCAAGGCTTCAAGAAACCTATGCTAAACGCGCGGTAAGCGCAGCCGTGAAGCGGTAGTCCTCATGGAAAGCCTTCGCAGCGAATGCCCTGACGGTTGGAAAAACGCTCCGCCGATGGCTACAAACCTATCCGACTGAGAAAACGCATAAAACATCGCTCACCGTCCGCGAAGCCTCCTCAGATAGGCCATATTTATCAAACCAACAGGCAATTCCTACTTTTTTTTATCACCAATTGCGGGCATAGTATCGACAATTTATCATATGGCTAACGGCGATCCCGCCGCTCCGGTCAACCTCTAAGGAGATTTCATGTTTGTAGTCATTTTTGGGCGCCCCGGCTGCCCCTACTGCGTCCGCGCAAAAGAGCTGGCAGAAAAACTGAGTCAAGAGCGCGACGACTTCAGCTACAACTATGTCGATATTCACGCTGAAGGCATTACTAAAGCCGATCTGGAAAAAACCGTCGGTAAGCCGGTAGAAACCGTTCCGCAAATCTTTATTGACCAGAAACACATTGGCGGTTGTACCGATTTCGAAGCCTACGCCAAAGAACATCTGGGTCTTTACACCAACTCATAAGAGCGGGTAATGCAGAAAAAACGGCGCCTTGGCGCCGTTTTCTATTTCTATCGCAGTCCTTCTACTCTTCCCGACTGATACCGAAGTGGCGGTAGGCGTGCTGCGTCGCCATTCGTCCTCTTGGCGTACGCTGAATAAAGCCCTGCTGGATGAGGTAAGGCTCAATGACGTCCTCAATGGTTTCCCGCTCTTCGCCGATGGCCGCCGCCAGGTTGTCCAATCCGACCGGCCCGCCCATAAACTTGTCGATAATCGCCAACAGCAGCTTACGGTCCATAAAGTCAAATCCTTCGGCGTCGACGTCCAACATGTCCAGCGCGCGGGTCGCAACCTCTGCGCTAATAAGACCGTCGGCGCGCACTTCGGCAAAATCGCGCACGCGGCGCAGCAGGCGGTTGGCGATACGCGGCGTTCCGCGCGCTCGGCGAGCGATATGGTTAGCCCCCTCCGGCGAAAGGTCGAGATCCATGCACTGCGCGCTGCGAGAAACGATAGAGGCCAGATCTCCTACCTGATAGAACTCCAGCCGCTGCACGATGCCGAAGCGGTCGCGCAGAGGAGACGTTAGGGAACCGGCGCGGGTGGTAGCGCCGATAAGCGTAAAGGGAGGCAAATCTATCTTGATGGAGCGCGCCGCCGGTCCTTCTCCTATCATGATATCCAGCTGATAGTCTTCCATCGCCGGATAGAGAATTTCCTCAACGACCGGCGACAGGCGGTGGATCTCATCGATAAACAGCACGTCGTGAGGTTCCAGATTGGTCAGCATAGCCGCCAGATCGCCCGCCTTTTCCAACACCGGCCCTGACGTGGTCCTGAGGTTAACGCCCATTTCGTTGGCAACGATATTGGCAAGCGTCGTCTTTCCTAGCCCCGGCGGCCCGAAAATCAGCAGGTGATCCAGCGCATCGCCTCGAAGCCTGGCGGCCTTGATGAAGATTTCCATCTGCTCGCACACCTGAGGCTGGCCGACATACTCGCTCAACAGCTTTGGCCGCATGGCGCGATCGACCGTGTCCTCTTCAGAAAACTGCTCGACGGGAGATATTAAGCGATCGGCTTCAATCATAGTTTGTCTCTTTCAGCTTGCGTCGACACTTATCGGCGGCTATAGCGCAGCGCGCAGCGCCTCGCGGATCAGAGTTTCAGAACCGCTTCCCGGCTTGGCCACTTTACTCACTAAACGGCTGGCTTCCTGAGGCTTATAGCCCAGCGCCACCAGCGCGGAAACGGCCTCGGCCTCAGCGTCGCCGTCTGCGTTTTTCGCACTGGCAACCGGAGGCAGCGTGCCGCCGCCGTTGAACAGATCGCCGTTTAGCCCCTTAAAGCGGTCTTTCATCTCCACGACCAGGCGCTCTGCGGTTTTCTTTCCGACGCCCGGCAGCTTCACCAGTATGCTAACCTGCTCTTGCTCAACGGCCTGTACAAACTGCTGCGCCGACATGCCGGAAAGGATCGCCAGGGCGAGCTTGGGGCCTACGCCGTTCACTTTAATCAGTTCGCGAAACAGCGCCCTTTCCTGCTTATCGTTAAAGCCGTACAGCAGCTGAGCGTCCTCACGCACGATGAACTGAGTAAAAATCGTCGCTTCCTGGCCGCGTTCCGGCAGCTCATAAAAGCAGCTCATCGGCATAAACACTTCATAGCCGACGCCGTTAACTTCAATAAGCACTTCAGGCGGCTGCTTTTCCAGAATAATGCCGCGTAAACGACCAATCACGATTTGAACTCCTTAACTCACCGGTTGGGGAAACGGCACGCAGATCTTTGCATAAAACTGCAGCGCGCACTGTCATTTCGCCTATTACAAACAAAAGCTGGATAAATATCCAGATAAATATGTCAATTGTGCGTTTTTGTTTATATTCGTTTGCGGGCTTTTATTCAAAAACGGCGCGTATTCTGTGCGCCTTGAAGAAAAACCTACTCCGCTACGCGGCCGCGGGCCAGGGTCAGCCTTCCGTTACCCATGCGAAGCGTATTTTGAAAAAGATGGCAGTGAGTAATGGCGATAGCCAAGGCGTCGGCGGCATCCGCCTGCGGATTGGCGGGAAGCTTGAGCAGCGTTTTCACCATATGCTGCACCTGCGACTTTTCGGCGGCTCCCGTGCCAACCACCGTTTGCTTAACCTGACGCGCCGCGTATTCAAATACCGGCAGGTCCGCGTTCACCGCAGCCACGATCGCAGCCCCCCTCGCCTGGCCAAGCTTAAGCGCCGAGTCGGCGTTGCGCGCCATGAATACGCGCTCGATGGCAAAATAGTCGGGATGGAATTGAGTAATAATCTCGCTTACGCCGGCATAAACCAGCTTCAGCCGAGTGGGAAGATCGTCGACAGCGGTGCGGATACATCCGCTGCCGAGATAGGTCAAAACTCGCCCCTGCTGGCGAATAACGCCGTAGCCTGTTATCCGCGAGCCGGGGTCGATGCCAAGAATGATGGCCATTACAGCGTTGCCGCCACCTCGTCAGAGATTTCACCGTTATGGTAAACCTCTTGAACGTCGTCAGAGTCTTCCAGCATATCGATAAGACGCAGCAGCTTAGGCGCCGTTTCGGCATCCAGTTCCGCCTTAGTGGAGGGAACCATGGAAACTTCCGCCGCTTCGGCGACCAGGCCGGCTGCATCCAGCGCATCTTTGACTTCGCCGAAGCTTTCCGGCGTGGTGAACACGTCAATAGCGCCGTCGTCATAGGTCACGACGTCGTCGGCGCCCGCTTCCAGCGCGGCATCCATTACCATATCTTCATCGGTCCCGGCCGGATAAGAGATGACGCCCTTCTTGGTAAACAGGTAGGACACCGAGCCATCGGTACCCAGGTTGCCACCGGTCTTGGTAAAAGCGTGGCGAACTTCGGATACGGTGCGATTGCGGTTGTCGCTCAGACACTCAACCATTACGGCGGTGCCGCCCGGGCCGTAACCTTCATAAATGATGGTTTCCATGTTGGCATCGTCATCGCCGCCAACGCCGCGAGCAATAGCGCGGTTAAGCGTATCGCGCGTCATGTTGTTTGACAGCGCCTTATCGATAGCCGCACGCAGGCGCGGGTTGGAGCCAGGATCGCCCCCGCCGAGCTTGGCGGCCGTTACCAGTTCGCGAATGATTTTTGTAAAAATTTTACCGCGCTTGGCATCCTGTGCCGCTTTACGGTGCTTTGTGTTGGCCCATTTACTATGACCTGCCATAAAAAATCTCCAGTAGAAAGCCCTGTGGCTTAATCTTAATCAACAGTCAATTAACAACAAAATTCCTCAATCGCCTGCCGGTTGCTCCATGACTTGGTCATTAAAGCCGCCTGCCGCGCGTCAACCCACCGGTAAGCATCGTGCTCTGACAGCTCAACCTCCCGTTCCGCAGGCAAAGCCAGACAGAACCAGTGTTCAAGATTGTGCGTCGTTCCGGGCGCATAGCGATGGCGAAAGTGGGTAAAAATCTCAAACGTTACGCTGCGCTGACAGTTGTGCAGCGGCAGGCGTTCCGCCTCGATATCAATGCCCGTTTCTTCCTTGACCTCACGACGCGCCGTTTGTTCCACGGATTCCCCCTCTTCCAAGCTGCCGGTAACCGACTGCCAGAAGTCAGGATCGTCGTGACGTTGTAACATAAGCACCCGCCCGCCGTCGTGGCTAAAAATAACGACCAGTACGGATTCCGGGCGCTTATAGGTTTTCACATTACTTGTCCTGCTGCGGGATAACGCTGATAGCCAGCTCCTGCAGCGCCGCCGGGTTCGCGAAGCTCGGTGCGTCCGTCAGCGGGCAGGCCGCCGCCGTGGTTTTCGGGAACGCGATAACGTCACGGATATTCTCCGTACCGGTCATCAGCATCACCAGACGGTCGAGGCCGAAAGCGATGCCGGCGTGAGGCGGCGTGCCGAACTTCAGCGCGTCCAGCAGGAAGCCGAATTTTTCGCGCTGCTCCTGCTCGGTAATGCCCAGAATGCCGAAAACCACCTGCTGCATCTGTGAATTGTGGATACGCACTGAGCCACCGCCGACTTCATAGCCGTTAAGCACCATGTCGTAAGCGTTAGCCACCGCAGACTCTGGATCGCTCTTCAGCTGTTCCGGCGTAAGATCTTTTGCTGAGGTGAACGGGTGGTGCATCGCCGTCAGGCCGCCTTCGCCGTCGTCTTCAAACATCGGGAAGTCGATAACCCACAGCGGCGCCCAGCGCTGCTCTTCGGTGATGCCCAGATCGCGGCCAACCTTCAGGCGCAGCGCACCCATGGCGTCAGTGGCGATCTTTCTGGTGTCCGCGCCGAATAAAATAATGTCGCCGTCTTTTGCCTGAGTGCGCTCAAGCAGTTCGGCAATGATTTCCGGCGTCAGGAATTTGGCTACCGGGCTCTGTACGCCCTCAACGCCCGCCTGGCGATCGTTAATTTTGGCCCAGGCCAGCCCTTTCGCGCCATAGATAGACACAAACTGGGTGTATTCGTCGATTTGCTTACGGGTAAGCGCAGCGCCGCCGGGGACGCACATGGCGATAACGCGCCCTTTAGGGTTGTTTGCCGGGCCGGAGAAGACCTTGAAGTCGACGTCTTTCACCAAATCGGCGACGTCGACCAGCTCAATCGGGTTGCGCAGATCGGGCTTGTCCGAACCATAGCGGCGCATAGCTTCAGCAAAGGTCATTACCGGGAAGTCGCCTAAATCGACGCCCTTCATCTCCTGCCACATTTCGCGCACCATCTTTTCCATCACCGCACGCACCTGATCTGCGGTCATGAAGGAGGTTTCCACGTCGATCTGGGTGAATTCCGGCTGGCGGTCCGCACGAAGGTCTTCATCGCGGAAGCACTTCACGATTTGATAGTAGCGATCGAAGCCGGACATCATCAAAAGCTGCTTAAACAGCTGAGGTGACTGCGGCAGCGCGTAGAATTTCCCCTTGTGGACGCGGCTTGGCACCAGATAGTCGCGGGCGCCTTCCGGCGTGGCCTTGGTAAGCATCGGCGTTTCGATATCCAAAAAGCCGTTGCTGTCCATGTAGCGACGTACGAACGCCGTCATGCGGGCGCGAGTCTTCAGACGTTCGGCCATCTCTGGGCGGCGCAGGTCAAGGTAGCGATACTTCAGGCGCTGTTCTTCGCTGTTGTTTTGGTTGGAGTCAAGCGGAAGCGGTTCTGAACGGTTAATGATATTCAACGACTGGGCGAAAATCTCTACGCCGCCGGTCGCCATATCCTTATTAACCTGGCTATCGGGGCGAGCGCGCACCGTGCCGGTAATTTGAATGCAGTATTCATTGCGCAGCTCGGACGCCAGCTCAAACGCCGCTTTACAATCCGGGTCGAAAAACACCTGCACGATGCCTTCACGATCGCGCATGTCGATAAAAATTAACCCGCCCAAATCGCGACGGCGGTTGACCCAACCGCACAGAGTAACTTCCTGCCCAACGTGAGAGGTGTTGAGCTGACCACAATAATGAGTACGCATAACGCTATCCTTTTATTCAGCCGAACCGTTCGCCGGGCAGTTAGCCTGGCAGGCTTTGGCACAACGGGTGTCTGATGGGCTATTCTTACGGCTTTGCGGGGCATCGCTCGCATACCAGCCGGAACCCTTCAAACTGAAGCTTCCGGGGGAGACCAGTTTTTTCAACGCTGCTTCACCGCACTCAGGGCATTCCACCAGCGGCGCATCAGCAAACTTCTGTAGTTTATCCATGCGATAGTGGCAAGCGCCACATTCGTATTCATAAATAGGCATAATTATCGCTTTTTAAACGCTGAGTTATTTACGAACCGTTCAGGGCACGCTAAACCTTGCCCAAAAGCCGGTTATTATAATGGAAATAATCACCGCCGATAAGAGCGCATCGCCGTACGAAGAAAAGATGCGTTGCATTTCGCGACTAAGCGAACAAAAAACAGCCGTTCTACCCTGCCGTTTAAACAATTAGCCCCTTTTCCGTCGGTCGCATAGGGCAAAAACGATAAGGCAAAAGGCTAAGATCTGGCAAGAAGTATGTTTTTTGTTTTATAAAACATGAAATAACTTCTTATTGGCGTTTTATGGCGGAAATCTTTCACATAGCGAGTTATGATTCTGTTGTAAAAATAGCGGGTAGCGAGGTAAAAAAATGGTTAGCGCACTGTATGCGGTATTGGGTGCACTACTATTGTTCAAACTGTCTCTAAACGTCGTAAAGTTGCGCACGCAGTACCGCGTTCCCTTTGGCGACGGGGGCTTTTATGAGCTGCAAACCGCAATCCGCATTCACGGCAACGCCGTCGAAAATATCCCTATCGCCCTTATTCTGATGGTCATCATGGAAATGAACGGCGCCAACATCTGGCTGGTGCACGCCTGCGGCATTATGCTTTTTGCCGGACGGTTTATGCACTACTACGGCCTGCACCACCGCGACTGGCGCTTTCGCCGCTCCGGCATGAGCGCCACCTATATTTCCATCGGCATGATGGCCTGCGCCAACGTTTACTATCTTCCTTGGGAGCAGCTGTTTATTTTATATTAACGGTTGAACAACATGAGTTCCGTTACAAAGGATAAAAGAACAATACGATGAATCCCGTTATCTATTTCGAAATTCCCGTGCAAGACGTTGAGAGAGCGACTCAATTTTATGAAGAAGTTTTTGGCTATAAGCTTGCCCGGGCGATAAACGCCCGTACTCGAGAACCTTATGCGTCTATCTTTCCACGGAAAAAAAATCAGGCGGGCGCTTTCGGCATTTTATTGAAAGCCAAAGAAAATAAACCGTCAAAAGCGGGCGTAGTCGTCTATTTTTCTTCAGACAACATCGAAAACACACTATGTAAAGCAACGAAAAATGGTGGCGTCATCGTCAGCCCTTCCGAAAATACAGGGATTGGATATACCGCAACCATTGAAGATACAGAAGGAAATCTTATCGGCATCCTTCAGGAATGCGTCGACGAAAATAAGTAACAAATTCCTAAAGACGAGAGCGGGCGGGCTTTTGACAAGACGCCCGCCGTACAGACATTGTTCCCGCGTTTTGGTATACTTGCGCCCCTGACTTAATACCACTAACAACGCCACTCACAGATATGCCGAACCGAGATATGCTATTTGCCGCCCCCATCGATAAGCTGGGCGATTGGACCTTTGATGAACAGGTTGCCGAAGTTTTTCCTGATATGATTCAGCGATCCGTTCCCGGCTATTCCAACATTATCTCCATGATAGGCATGCTGACGGAGCGCTTTGCCCGAGCGGACAGCACGCTGTACGATCTTGGCTGTTCTTTAGGCGCAGCGACTCTTTCCATGCGCCGCAACGTGCACGTCGATAACTGCCGCATCGTCTCCGTGGATAACTCACCTGCGATGATCGAGCGCTGCCGCCGCCATATCGACGCCTTTCGCGCCGCTACGCCGGTAGAGGTGATTGAGGCGGACATTCGCGATACGGTGATTGAAAACGCGTCCATGGTGGTGCTGAACTTTACGCTTCAGTTTTTAGAGCCGGACGACCGACAGACTTTGCTCAACCGCATCTATCAGGGGCTATTGCCCGGCGGCATTTTAGTGCTGTCGGAGAAGTTCTCTTTTGAAGACCGCCCCATTGGCGAACTGCTGTTTAATATGCACCACGACTTTAAGCGCGCCAACGGCTACAGCGAGCTGGAAATCAGCCAAAAGCGCAGCATGTTGGAAAACGTGATGCTCACCGACAGCGTAGAAACCCACAAGGCTCGCCTTCACAGGGCCGGTTTTCCCCACGCGGAAACCTGGTTCCAGTGCTTTAACTTCGGCTCGCTTATCGCCGTAAAAGATGAGGTCGCCCATGATTGATTTCGGCGACTTCTATCAGCGTATCGCCAAAGGCCAGCTTAGCCACTGGCTGGAAACGCTGCCCGCCCAGCTGGCGGCCTGGCAAAAGGAGTCTCTGCACGGCCAGTTCAAGCAGTGGTTTAACGCCGTCGACTACCTGCCGCACGTCACGCCCGAACGGCTGGACCTGCTGCACAGCGTAACGGCCGAGGCCGCGCCCAATGCCCTAAGCGAAGGCCAGATTCAGGGCATCACGACCCACCTTCGTACGCTGATGCCCTGGCGCAAGGGGCCGTTTCATCTCTACGGCATCCACATCGATACGGAATGGCGTTCGGACTGGAAATGGCAGCGCGTAGCCCCTCATCTTTCCTCGCTGGTTGGCAGAACGGTGCTTGACGTCGGCTGCGGCAGCGGTTATCACCTGTGGCGTATGGTTGGCGCAGGCGCGCAGTTGGCCGTCGGCATTGACCCAACTCAGCTGTTCCTCTGCCAGTTTGAAGCCGTACGCAAGCTTATCGGCGGCGACCAGCGCGCGCACCTTCTGCCGCTTGGCATAGAGCAGCTGCCGGCCCTCGGCGCGTTTGACACCGTATTTTCCATGGGCGTGCTGTACCATCGCCGTTCTCCGCTCGATCACCTCTATCAGCTTAAAAACCAGCTGGTGAGCGGCGGCGAGCTGGTGCTTGAGACGCTGGTCGTTCCGGGAGACGCCCAAACGGTTCTGCTGCCGGGCGATCGCTATGCCCAGATGAAAAACGTTTACTTTATTCCCTCAACTGACGCATTGGCCAATTGGCTTGAAAAGTGCGGCTTTATCGACGTTCGCGTCGTGGACGTCTGCCCGACGACGACCGAAGAACAGCGTAAAACCGAATGGATGATCAATGAATCTCTGGCGGACTTTTTAGATCCTCGCGACGCAACGAAAACGCGCGAAGGCTATCCGGCGCCTGTCAGAGCGGTTCTCATTGCCAAGAAACCCTAAAGGACAAAGGAATGATACAAAAATGGCTTCTGGGCGCGGCCCTGCTGTTTATCGGCGGGTGCACCGTACAAGTCTCAGACAATCGGAGTGAGGCCTTGGCTCAGGAGAACGGCGCCCTGCCGGTTGATATCCAGCTTCAGCGCCTTCATTCCTATCCCAAGGGCGGAAGCGTGGTTATCCCTGCATCGCAAATGAAGGCAGGAGACATTCTGCTAACCTCCCCCTACGGCCCCACGTCGCTCGGCATTCGCCTGTTCAGCGGCTCGACGGTCAGCCATGCGGCGATTTACCTTGGGGATGATAAGGTCGTTGAGGCCGTCGGCGGTAGCGGAGTCCAGGTCGTCACGCTCGAACAGGCGCTCGACCATAACTCAAAAATCGTCGTTATGCGCGTGCCGGGCCTGACGGAAGAACAGGCGCTCTCGATTCAAAACTTCTCTGAAGAAAGCCTGGGGAAACACTACAACTACAACGGCGTCGCGCTGATAGCGCCGTTTATGCTGACTCGCCAGCTGTGCAGCCTGAACCCCTTCTCGTCGGAGTTTCGCAACGGCTGCATCTCTCTGATGGCCCAGCTCCAGTTGGGAAGCGATGAAGACGCCAAGGGCAACTATTTTTGCTCTCAGTTCGTCATTGAGGCCTACAACCGCGCCGGCAGGCCGATCACCGAATCCGCGCCGGTCTGGATAAGCCCGGTAGACCTTCTGCACATGCGCGAAGGCGACGTCGCCTCCTTTACGCCCAACGTGCCTTTACAATACGTTGGCCATCTCAAGCGCGGCGTGGTGGAAAACACCACCATTGCGCTACAGCAGTTCTTTCATCTCGACTGACGTAAAAAAGCCGGAACGAATTCCGGCTTTTTCTCTATATTAGCCCATCACACTCTGACGCCGTGCAGCGAAGAACGCACCATTTCGGGCGCGAACATCGCCTTCATCGCCGCCACCATATCGCCGTCAACCTGAAAGCGCTCAAATTCATCGCCTTCCCCACCAAGACCGATGTTGACGCCCGCTCTGCGATAGCGCATGGGCGATGCGGTCACCAGGCCTGCGGAGGTGTGCACTTCACTGGCGCCCGCTTCTATGAACTTATGGATATTGGTCAACCGAACGCCTCCGCCGGGCATAATTATCGGCCTCTGGCTTAGCTGCACCAAGCGGCGGATCAGCGGTAGCCCCACCTCCGCCGTTTGCTGCTGCCCGGAGGTCAGAATTCTGTCGACGCCCATCTCCGTCAACTGTTCCAGCGCCAAAAAGGGATTGACGCACATATCAAAAGCGCGATGAAAGGTGACGGACATCCCCTGCGTTAGCGAAAAGACCTGCTTCATTCGCTCCCGGTCAATCGCGCCGTCCTCCGTCAGCATGCCGATGACAATGCCGGAAAAGCCGAGATCGCGAATGTGCGCAATATCGCTTTTCATAATGTCGAACTCGCTGGCGGAATAACAAAAGTCGCCGCCTCTGGGGCGTACAATCGGATGTACTGGGACTGAGATTCGACGCGCGGCCCACTCAAGCATGCCCAGGCTGGGCGTTATTCCCCCCTCCGACTTACTGGCGCAAAGTTCTATCCTGTCCGCCCCCGCTCGTTCAGCTATCGTTGCGCAGTCGACGCTGTAGCAACACACCTCTAGCTTTGGCATCCCACCTCCTAATCAGCAAAAATCAAAACACCGCTTGAGCATATCAATGCATCTGACGTAGTCTACGGAAGGCAAACTGCAATAAATACGCAACAACGGTGGATTAAGGACTTAAGTATGGCATCGAATTTTGATTTATATGTGGAGAGGCGTCACACGGATAGTGATAAGTGGCACAAATATGAAAATAAGGAGATTATTCCGCTGTGGGTCGCGGACAGCGATTTCAAATCTCCCGATGCCGTGATTGAAGCCCTGCAGCAGCGCGTCGCCCACGGCGTATTCGGCTATGGATATCCGTCGCCGGAATTAACAGAAGTCTTTATCTCCCGCATGAAGTCACTCTACAACTGGGAAGTAAAGCCGGAGTGGCTGGTGTTTCTCCCCGGCTTGGTTAGCGGCCTGAACCTTTGCGTTCGCGCATTAACCACGCCGGAGCAGGCTACTATCGCGCCGCACCCTATTTATCCACCGTTTATGAAATCCGCTCGCTTGGCCAACCGCCAGCAAATCTCGGCCCCCATCAAGCTACAGGGGAAGCGCTGGGTGCTGGACCTCGACGCGGCAGAGCCTCAGCTTACCGGCAACGAGAAGCTGCTGATGCTGTGCAACCCCCACAACCCGGGCGGAACGGTATATCGCCGCGCTGAATTGCTGGCCCAACTCGATTTTGCGCAGCGTCATAACCTGATCGTCTGCTCGGACGAAATCCACTGCGATTTGCTGTTAGACGAAGGCGTTGAACATATTCCCTTCTCTTCCCTAAGTGAAGACGCCGCCCAGCGCTCCATTACGCTGATGGCGCCATCCAAAACGTTCAATATCGCAGGGTTGGGTGCCTCCATCGCCGTCATCCCTAACGCTGCGCTGCGTCACCGTTTCACCGAAGCGCGCGCGGGGATCGTTCCCAGCGTTGATATCCTTGCCTATGTTGCCGCGACTGCGGCTTATAAAGGCGGCGATGAATGGCTGACCGAACAGCTCGCCTACCTGCGCGCCAATCATGCGCTGGTGATGGAAAAGATTAATGCGATCCCCGGCCTGAAGCTTATGCCGGTTGAAGCAACCTATTTGGCGTGGATTGACGCTTCCGGGCTGCCGGTGAGCAATCCACACGCCTTCTTCGAAGAGGCTGGCGTAGGCCTCTCGCCGGGGAGTGATTTCGGCAATCCCAACTTCGTTCGCCTCAACTTTGCCTGTCGGCGCGAACTCCTAAGCGAAGCGTTGGAACGAATGGAAAAAGCCGTAGCCGCTTTACCGGCTGAAATAGAATAGCGTGGACGCGACAAGCCTCTTGGTGACGTTGTCACTGAGAGGCTTTGTCATTTTTAATTAGCCTTCCGACTTAACCACGTCGCGGATGCTGTAAGGATGAAGCTTTATCGTTACGCCCTCTTCCGTAACGGCCAGCGTCGGATTAGGCAGTGATTCTCCCTCTCCGATCGGATTGCTGAACTTAAGCTTAAGCTGGGGCATCAGCAGTATCTCATCGGAAAACAGCGCCAGCGCCGTTTGGTGGAAATCATCGCCGTTGGCGCTGGGTACTACCCATTCCACGTGCTCCCATCCCTCATGTGGATACAGCCTGTTTCCCGGATAAGGCAGCTCAACGCAGTCTATCGTCCACTCTCCAACCCGCAGTGGTTCGTTCAGGCCAAACAGGCAAATGGGGCGACCGTTTATCTCCTTTTCGGAAATCAGCTCGCCGCACTTTGCCAATCCCAGGCGCCAGCGCTCCGCCGTTGCGTGTTGAAAGCAGCGCACCGAGATATGATCGGCGTGATAGTCGGTTAGCGAGAGTTCCAAGCGAGCCAGCAGTCGCTGTAGCTTTTGCTCAAAAGTCGGCAGGCTCTGCCACAGATCCTGCAGCTCGGTAATGCGATGAAATGAAAGCATAGCGTTCTCCCGAATAGCTCTCCTAAAGGTGGCCGCTTACGTAGGCCATAAAACGGCGGCGCTATTATTCACTATTATGGCTTTCAGGCAAAGCAACGCATGAAGGCACCATTTTATCAGCCCCTACGCTCCTCACGATCGGCCTTTCTCCCTTATCCCAATCAACTGTTTTATCCATATCCTCTCTCATTCGCATTATCTATTGGCTTTTATATGGGTAAGATCGTTTTAAAAAAGAGCGATAGCCTAAGCTCGGCTTTGCAAGCGGCCATACGTCACTCTTTTACAGGAAAGGGGGATCTAAGAAAAATGGTAAAGAGGCAGGAATGGAAACACAAAGGCTCGGAAATTCCGAGCCTTTTTAGGTACAGAATGAATTAGAAATCAATTTAGTTTAATAACTAATGCAAAAACGTCATTTAAAGCAGTAAAGACAAATTTTCATTCTGTATCGTGGCACGAACACTTCAATCACTGAAAAGTATGAAAATGCGTGCTTCTGATTTATCGTTATCATACTCTTATTCCCCCAAGCGCACTTCTGTTTGCATGTTAAGACGTCTGTATTAACACTCAACTCGGGAAAGTATCCTTAAGATAAATCACACATTTCTATGCTTTCAGGAAAGCTTTTAGGAAAGTGCTACCGCAGGTTCTGCTTCTGCTTCTTTATAATATGCTGAGTAAACGTATTTAACCTGGAATGTCCGGCTACAATTAACACAATAGAAACGCTGATAACCTGCTCGCCCCTTTCCGTGCTTTCTTACAGACTGTGTATCATGGCAATAACGACAGGGCGTTCTCTTCTTGAACATAATTTACTCCTTAAAATGAATACCACATTAAAAACTATTCGCCTAAATTAATCGATGTCATAAAGATCGCGTTATCCGAAAAACGAAAAGATGCCCCGTCAGCAGGGATCTGTTTATTATTAATTTCTCATTACATAAAAGAATGGAAATAAAAACAGCTCATTAGGTCTAAAAAGATAATTAACTTAATAAGACACTTAAGAAATAACGCTTTGAGGCCGGGGAATCGATTAATCTTCCACCACTCTGACGAACTGACCCCTTTTCTGGTTTCTCATCAATGTATGGCTCGGATATTCTCCAAACGTTTTTCGATACTGTTCGGAAAAGCGCGAAAGATGTTGAAATCCCCACTTCGTCGCAATACTGGAAACTGAACTTTCAGCCGACGCATTAAGCAGATCGCGAAGCGCGCCGTTCAAGCGTAGATTAAGAAACCACTTACCCGGCGGCATGCCGACCGAATTGCGAAAAATCAGTTCCAAAGCTCTCAGGCTATATCCCGTACGTTCGGCAATATTAATTAAACTGGAACTTACGTCCTCTCTGGACATAACAAAATCTTCACTATCGCGAATCAAATTGTTATGCCGATGCGAGATGGCGCTCTTCTTCTCTTCGTTGTTTAAAATAACGCTATGGCATAATGCCGAGACGTAATGATTAAACAGCTTATCGCATAAAGCATCTGAGAATTCAGAGTCAGGATCGACAGATCCCATCGCCCGGCTCTGGCTTACGGTAAACACTTCGTCCGTGAGCCTGATAAGTTCATCAACGGCATTCTTCCCCAAACGAAGGGAAACAATCCTGTCTTTCGATAGCGGCAAAGGTTCTCCGCTGTATGCAACCGCCGCCTGCTGTAGAAGCTTTCGCTCAACGCTATATACGACCCAGCGCGCCGGCCCGGAAGTGTGATACAGCAGCTCGCATCCTTCAGGGTAAATTTGCACTTCATCGGGGTCTATCGGCGTTGTGTTATAGCGAGCAACCTCGCTGCCATAGGCCATAAAGCCAATACAGACCCGATCCGACGGCATACGCCCTCGGGCAATAACGGGAAAACTGTAGTTACCGGTTTCCAAACACCCTACTTTAGCCCTAACTCTTTGGTGATAAAGGCTTAGCTGAGTTGAAGAAAACAGCCGGTGTTCAAAATATCCGCCGAGGATAACGTCGGTCGCTTTGGCAACGTCCAGTCCCAAATAAACGTGACACTGATAAACGGGAAAAGATACCATTCAATATAACGCTCTTATCTCAATATTTCGTTTTTTGGATAGACAAAACGAAAAATAACGATTACTCACTGAAACAGAAACGGCTGGGTTTAGGTTATTTGGCGATTAAAGCCTAAATAAAAACCACCCGCCGACCCGATGAGTAAAAGGAAAAGGGCTTAAAAGGAAAGCAAATGACGGTGGTTTCCCGACATTCTTAAAACCAACAGGTTAGCTATCTAAGGCAAGACAGAATAAAACTGACCGCCCTTTTCCTTTAAATAAAAAGAGAAATCTAACATTACAATCCCTAACTTTGACTACGTTAAACCAATTTAAGAAAATGCGTTATCCAAAAAACGAAAAAATAGCAATATAGAGGTGTTTTTATTTTGTTATGCGGAAATGTTTTTTCCGTTTATTAAAAAAACAATGCGGTAGAGAGAGTTACGTATGCTCTCTCGCCGTGATATTTGAAGGTTCCTACAGCATGCACGTTAATATTTATTCATCATACATATAGCTTTACTATATTGCCGGCGCAGACGGCATTAATGAAAAAATGGAACATTGTGCGGCTTAAAAGAAACAATTCGTTATGAAAGGAAACAAAACACACTTACAAAAACGCCAATTAAATAAGAAAAATTCGGGCCTATTGAACACAACTTCAACAGTAAAAAAGCGAGCACGTTACAGAATAGCTTTACCAAATATAAAAAAACGGAACCTTTTGGTTCCGTTTTTTTATTCCGTAAGTAAACTAACTCTCATCTTCCCACTTAAGTACCGGCTTATCGTCGTTAATGAGATAAACGGCGTTAACCTGTTCATTAATCAACGGGAGAAAACTCTCCCCGTCGGGTAGAAAAAGCTTAACGGCCATACCGCACTCGGCAGTTAACGCTCGGGGTGCATCAATAACGCTATAGGTCAATCCCTTTGCCGCTAGCGCCTTTTTCAATTGAATAATGCCCAAAGGCGTATGAAAAAGAAAAAGATAGCCGTAATGCGCCGTATTATTCTTCATTCAGCTCGGCCTCTAACGACTTCCTGAGAATCAGGGTATATATCATTCCAATGGCCAGAACGATAATAATACCGACGGCTACAACAAGCTTTCCACCTTCAGTCGGGCCCGCTGGGCTGGAAGCCATTGAGAAATTGTGAGCAATCGCAGCGCCCGTCAGCATTCCCAGCACGCTGACAGCGGCGTCTGAGCTGCCCTGCCCGGCGCTAACCAACTGACGAAGCGGACATCCGGTGATAAAAACGCCGCACAGGCCAACCAGCGCCATTGACAGAAAATTCCATACGCCGTCGGAATGAGCGATAGGCTGATTTTCAAAACCCAGGTTAAACTTGCCAAGATAGACGTTACCCGCGGCCACCAGCAGCGTTAAAGCCAGTACGCCGAGCGCCATGTTAAAGTTACGCGACATAAATACGTTTTTAGCCATACCGATAAAACAGAAGCGAGTACGCTGCACGATAGCGCCAATGAAAAGCCCTGCCGCAATTGAAAGCCATACGGGGGCGTGGCTGGCGCCCGGCCCCTTTTCACTAGCGCGAAACAGGCCGCTGTCCCAAAGAAAAATTCCCAACAGCGCAATGCAAACAATAGGGAATATAGCCCCCTCAACCGATGACTGTCGGTAGCTGCGGGGCAGCGAAAACCCTTTTTTAAGGAACAGGCTGCCGATGCCGATGCCTGAAACAAGCCCGATAAGTCCGACAACCGCGTTCAGATCGCCGGCGCCGAGGCGAAGCACCATTCTTAACGGACATCCTAAAAAAACCAGGCATCCCAGCATCATAAAAAAGCCCAGTGCAAATCGCACCAGAGGCGCAGAGCCGGCCTTCGCCTTAAATTCTTTAAACAACAACGCCGCCGCAAAAGCGCCAATGACAAAGCCTGTAATCTCCGGCCTGAAGTACTGTACCGTAGGCGTGCCGTGTAGCCCCATACTCCCCGCGCTGTCGCGCAAAAAGCAGGCGACGCAAACGCCCATGTTAGGCGGGTTGCCCGCCGTTGCCAGAATTAAAGCAAACGCGCCTATGATGGCGCCGGAAATAACCAATATCCACGTTCTGGACATAATTTTTATTCCTATGATGGCGGGATAAATCCCTACTAATAGACCTATTAAGTAACTGGGAATTCTACTTAAAACACCGCAACATATCTTTGCCCATCGTCACAACATCCTGTCCTTACAGCACTTTTTTTTCAAACAGGGACTCCAAATCGTTTTATAATTTATTTATCTTCGCCGCGCGAAAAGAAGTTCGGGTTTTCTCCCAAAAAGAGTATGTTATGAAGGCACTGCCAGCCTTCATTTCGCTTTTTGCCGCATGGCTTTTTATACTTTAAGAAATCACCGTGCGTTATACGGGACGGGTTTACTAACGTGAATAATGGATTTTTTAGCCAAGGCCTTGCGCTACCGGATTTGATATTCGGTTCTTCTCTTTATTTTCCCCCTGTTTTTAAGGCTCTGTTTTTCGGTCTCATCCTATGGCTGCTGGTTCACCGCTGGCTTCGAGACTGGCTCTATTCCGGGGACGTCTGGCATCCGACTTTAATGGATCTGTCTCTTTTTATACTCTGCGTTTGCAGCGCTCTGTGGGCATTAACTCGTTGGTAATAGTATGAAGCTCAATACGTTAAAATATTTTTCGACCGTCATCGTATTTGCCGTTGCCGTCGTCTCCGGCTGGTGGCTGTGGAACTACTATATGCAATCCCCTTGGACGCGCGACGGTAAAATCCGAGCGGAGGTCGTTAACATTACGCCGGAGGTCTCCGGCAGGCTGACGCAGATACACGCCAAAGACAACCAGAGCGTAAAAAAAGGCGATTTGCTGTTCGTTGTTGACGCCAGCGCCTACCAGATTGCGGTGGACAAAGCAGAAGGCGACTTAGCCAAAGCGCTTTCCGACCTGAATAAGGCAACGCACGAAGCCGCCCGCCGGCGGGGGCTGGCGGGCAGCGTCATCTCGAAAGAGGAACTGGACGACGCCAATCTGGCCGTTGAGGCCATGCAGGCTAACTATAAGGCCGCGCAGGCGACTCTCGAGCAGGCGAAGTGGAATCTGGCCCATACCCATATTTATGCGCCCGTCGACGGCTACCTGACCAATCTTCAAACGCGGATCGGCAGCTACGCCACCGCCGGCTCGCCTTTGGTTGCGCTGGTCGACACCAACTCGTTTTACGTCATGGGCTATTTCGAAGAAACCAAGCTGGGCAACATCAAGCCGGGGCTCAAAGCAGACATCACGCTTTACAGCGGCAACGCGGCCTTAAGCGGCGAAGTCGAGAGCATCGGGCGAGCGATTTACGACCAAAGCGTCGATCCGGACAGCGATATGCTGATGAACGTCAAACCCAACGTCCCCTGGGTTCGCCTGGCGCAGCGCGTGCCGGTAAGGATTCGACTGACCCAGGTTCCCGACGGCGCCCTGCTGGTCGCCGGCACAACCTGTACAGTTTCCATTAAGCCTTAGGCCCGCGCGTGAACATCCCCTGGTTGGAATGGAAAAGCACCCCGTGGGGCAAGGCGAACGCCGGCCAGTGGCGATACGCCCTGCGTAACGCCATCGCGATGTGCCTGTCGCTGGGCATCGCGTTTTGGCTCGACCTTGACGATCCCTACTGGGCAATGACCTCCGCCGCCGTCGTCAGCTTTCCGACGATCGGCGGGGTTATCAGTAAAAGCATCGGACGAATTCTGGGCAGCCTTTTGGGCGCGCTGGCCTCAATGCTGATTGCCGGCGCCTGTCTGAACGACCCTTGGCTGTTTACCTTTTTCATTGCCGGATGGCTGGCTCTGTGCACCTATATTTCTAACCACTACCAGAACAACGTTGCCTACGCCTTCGCGCTGGCCGGTTATACGGCGGCGATTATCGCCTTTTCCCTCACCAACAGCGCCGACTCGATGGACATTTTCAATATTGCCCAAGCGCGAGTCTGTGAGGTTGTTACCGGTCTTCTGTGCGGCGCTTTGATGATGATGATTCTGCCCAGCACGTCTGACGGAAGCGCCATGCTGGATGCGCTCAAGCGCATGCACGTCAAGCTGCTCGAGCACGCCCAGCTGATGTGGCAGGCGGGAACCTCGCCCCAAATGCGCACCGCGCACGAGGGCGTTATCAGCCAGATCCTTACCATGAACGTGCTTCGCATTCAGGCCGTATGGAGCCACTACCGCCTTCGCCGTCGCAAAAACATTCTGAATTTTATGCTCCACCAGCAGCTGCGCCTGACCAGCATTATCTCAGGCATTCGTCGCATGATGGTCAACTGGCCGGAGCGGCCGGAAACGCTTACCGACGGGCTGCAAAGATTACTGGACGAACTGCGCCAGCCGGATACCAACAAATACCGCCTGGCCAAGGTGCTTAAAGATCTCTACCCGACCGACCCCAACGACTTTCGACATCGCGCCTTCTGGTTCAGGCTGCGCCATTTTTGCTGGATCTACCTTCAGTCCAGCCGCTGGCTGCGCCAGTTGGACAACGCCGCGCCGGATACGGTTCTTCAGCCGCCCAAGGTCAACACGCTGGCTCAGCATACGGATACCGTCGAGGCGTTGTATAACGCGCTGCGCACGTTTTTATGCATCGTCATCGGCTGCGCCTTCTGGATTAACACCCAGTGGGACGCCGGCTCTGCGGGCCTGACGCTGACCGCCATCAGCTGCGTGCTCTACTCTTCTACCGCATCGCCCATAAACAGCGTCATGACGCTGATAAAGGCGGTCGTGCTGCTTTCCATCGCCTGCTTTGTCGTGAAGTTCGGCCTGATGATCCAGATTTCCGATCTTTGGGTCTTTTTTCTGTTCCTGTTTCCCGTTCTGCTCACCATGCAGATGATGAAGTTACAGCATCCTCGCTACGCCGCCCTCTGGGGGCAAATGCTCGCCTTTATGGGATCGTTTCTCGCCATCACCAATCCGCCGACCTACGATTTCGACATTTATATTAACGACAGCGTTGGCAAGCTGGCGGGCGTACTGCTGGCGGGCGTCGCGTTTCAAATTCTTCGCCCCAGTTCAGATAAGGTGAAAAGCCACCGGCTTATTCGCGCGCTGCGGCGCGACTTTATGGACCAGCTCAGCGCCCATCCTCAGCAAAGTGAAAACCAGTTTGAGTCCGTGGTTTATCACCGAGTCAGCCAGCTCAGCCAAAGCAAAGACGAGCTTTCTCGCCTGTGGGTGCTGCGCTGGGGCGTCGTATTGCTCAACTGCAGCCACGTGGTTTGGCGGCTGCGCGACTGGCAGACGCGTTCCGATCCGCTGTCCGTTGTGCGGGAAGTCTGCATTCGCTGCCTGAAGGACATCATGTCGGAAAAAGGCATTCAGCACCGCACGCTGGAGGCCTCGCTAAACGAGCTGCTTCGCATCTGCAACGCGCTCTCGCACCATCACGACCCCGCGGCCAGAGAGCTCGCCGGGCTGGTTTGGCGCCTACACTGTTCGCTGTCGCCGCTGCAGACTGCGGCGGTACCGCCCGCACAATAAAAACGGCCTCTTGCGTTCACTGCAAGAGGCCGGGTTCAATCGGAAACGATAGCGCTTATTTTTTCTCCGCTACCGCATCCTTCTTCAGCATCATAATGGCCAAGGCTCCGATGATGGTCAGCACCGCCAGCGTCAACAGCCCGGCAATGGAGTTATTCATCACGCTTTCCGCCTTAACGCGAATGAGCGGCGCCAGGAAGCCGCCGATGGCGCCGAACATGTTCACAAAACCAATCCCGGCCGCCAGCGCAACGCCGGACAGCACGCCGGTAGGGATCGTCCAGTAAACGGGCTGTACGGCAATAAAGCCCGCCGCGGCAAAACAAAGTGCAATGATAGCGACCACCGGCGTTGCAAAGGCGGAAACGCCGATGCCGACGCCGGCGATGGCCAGCGTTATCGCCGCCAGGTTGCGACGGTTGCCCGTTTTGTCGGAATAGCGAGGGATGTAGTAAGTCCCGAACATCGCCGCAATCCACGGGATCGCCGCCACCAGTGATGCCTTAAAGCCCACGTTAGTGCCTATCAGGGCCGCTACCTGGGTCGGCAGGAAGAAAATGAGGCCATATACGCTGATTTGAATCAGCATATAGATAACGGCCAGATGCCAGACCTGCACGTTGGTAATTGCGTCAAGCAGGCGCGACGTCTGCTTTTGCGACTCCTCGCTGGAAATCTGGTCGAGCAGCGCCCTGCGCTCTTCCGGCGTTAAGAAGCGCGCCTTTTCCAGATTGTCATCCAGATACATAAAGGTCCAAAATCCCGCCAATACCGCCAGCGCGCCTTCAATCATAAACATCCAGAACCAGCCAGGATGGCCGCCGAAACCGTGCATTTCCAGCAGCGCGCCCGACAGCGGCGAACCTAACGTCAAGGCCAGAGGCGCCCCCATATAGAACAGCCCCATAACGCTGCCGCGCGTACGCTGCGGGAACCACTGCGAGGTCAGGTAAATCATGCCGGGGAAGAAGCCCGCTTCGGCCGCGCCCAAGAGCGTGCGTACCGTCAGGAACTTCCACTCCTCGTCGCAAAACGCCATCGCGGAAGAGAGTACGCCCCAGCACAGAGTGGTTAGTCCAATCCACTTTCTGGCGCCGAACTTTTTCATCAGCAGGTTAGCCGGCGCCCCCAAACAGGCGTAGGCGACGAAAAAGATCCCTGCCCCCAGCGCATAGGCTTCATTACTAAGCCCGGTATCAATCTGATAAGACTCCTTGGCAAAGCCGATATTGGCGCGGTCAAGAAACGCCAGAATGTACAGCGTCAGCATAAACGGCACCAGCCGCCAGCGTGTTTTAGTTACAGCCGTATCGAGAACCGTAGTCATGACTAGATCCTTATAGTAATTATCGTTTTTATGGAGCCCGCGTCGGGCGGGCTCTCAATGATGAACTAACGGCGCGGCGTTAATGCGTATACGGACGCGTTAACTGGCATTGCGGATTCAGCTCCACGCCGAAGCCCGGCTTATCAAGCGCGGACTTATGCATACGTCCGTTAACCGGTACGGGTTCATCAAGCAGGATGGGATCAAACTGAGGACGCAGCGTCGAGCAGTCCGGGCTGGTCATCAGGAATTCGCTAAACGGCGTATTGGTAAAAGTGATCACCGCGTGGTGAGAGTAAACGGAAGAGCCGTGCGGAACCACCAGCTGGCCGCGCGACTTGGCGATAGCCGCAATCTCCAGCAGCGTCGTCAGACCGCCGCACCAGCCGACGTCCGGCTGCATGATGTCGATGCCGGTTTCAGACAGCGTTCGGAAAGACTGTACGGTACCGTGGTGTTCGCCGGAGGTGACCATCATTCCCGGCGGGGCGTTGCGCTTAAGCTCGGCGTAACCTTCGTACTGCTGAGGCGGCAAGCACTCTTCAATCCACTTCAGGTTATAAGGCGCGCAGGCGTGGGCCAGCTTGGTGGCGTAGTTAACGTCCTGGCTCATCCAGCAGTCGAGCATCAGCCAGAAGTCCGGGCCGCACTTCTCGCGCATGTCCGCCACCATGGTGGCATCTTTACGAATGCCGGCGTCGCCGTCGTGAGGCCCCCAGTGAGTCGGCATTTTCCCGCCGATGAAGCCCATTTTTTGCGCCAGATCCGGACGCGCACCCGTTGCGTAAAACTGGATTTCATCGCGAACCGCGCCGCCGAGAAGCTTATAGACCGGCAGGTCGACCACTTTTCCAAACAGGTCCCATAGCGCTAAGTCAACGCAGGAGATGGTGTTCATCACCAAGCCGCCAGAACCGGAATAGTACATGGTGGCGTTCATCATCTGATCGTGAATGAGCTTGATGTCGGAGACGCACTTACCTTCAATAAAGCGGTTGAGGTGTTTTTCAACGATAAAACAGCCCATTTCGCCACCGGTGGAAACGGCAAACCCCTTCACGCCGTTATCGGCCTCAACTTCGACGATAAGCGTTCCCAGCACGTTAATCCCGAACGACTGACGGGATTGCTCATACTGCTTGTACTTGCTCATCGGCGTAGCGATGTGGTCGTCAATCCAATGGCCGCCGCCCTGATCGTGATAGTCCGCACCGCCGGAACCCTTCTCGGCAGTAGCGCCGCCCATAAAATAAGCGCTGACCCGTTTGATTTTAGGTAATTTCATGGTTATCCTCTGTTTCGCTTAGTTGGCAATAGTTAGAAGTTGTTGCAAGGCTTTCTCTAGTTTGTTTTTTATGGAGTTAGCCTTCTCTTTCACTGCATCAATCTGTGGGAACGGTGATTCCCCCATCTTGAATCCTCTGATTTCCATTCCGAGCTTGTAACCCAGCGGGAAAGGAAGCGAAGACATCATCATCATGACCGGCAGCGCAGCCATTTGCAGCGCCAGCGCCTCTTCGTCGCGGCCCGCTTGCGTCAGGCGATAGATCTTGACCATCACTTCCGGCAGCACGCCTGACGTTGCCGTCATGCACCCTTTGCCGCCCGCCTTCAGCGAAGGGTAAAGAAACTCCTCTCTGCCGGTCAGTACGCAGAACTGCGGGTTCACCTCTTTGCACAGCGTGAGCATCTGCATAAAGTCAACCGCGTTGCCGCCAGAGTCTTTAATCCCGACCACGTTCGGCAGGCGAGCCAGTTCAGCAACCATCGACGGCGTAAGGGCATCGGCAAAAAACGGAATGTTGTAAAGGCACACCGGCAGCGTCGTGCTCTCGATAATGCTTTTCATCGTCGCGACGATAACGTCCGGCGCGTGGCGATAAAACGTCGGCGGCATCAGCACCAGCCCCGCGGCGCCCTTCTCCTTGGCAAACTCCCCCAGTGCAATGCTTTCCTGCGCGCAGCTGGAGGGAATGCCGCACCAAACCGGCGCGCGCCCGGCGGCCTGATGGATAACGGTTTCCATCAATGAGCACTTTTGTTCAAACGACATTAGGCCGGACTCGCCGACGGAGCTAACCGGGAACAGCCCGCTAAGCCCTGCGTCTATCTGAAAATCGACAATTTTTCTAAGCTCGTCCAAGTCGGGCTGCCCGTTCTTCCACGGCGTCAGCATCGCGCTGTAGATACCTGAAGGTCGAATCATGACGTGTTTTACTCCTTCTTTATTAATTTATAACGACACTCTGGGCTGCATTTCGCACCCCATCTCTTTGGAAATCAGCGCGGCGGCATGCATTACCCTTTCCGCCAGCGCCTGCAGGTTGCTTTCGTTCACCTGCAGCGTGGTGCCAACCGCCGAAATGGCGGCCACCAGCCGATGTGAGGAGTCAAACACGGGTGCGGAAATGCACTGAATGTTTAGCAGGTCTTCCTGATTGTCGAAGCTCCAGCCGCGCTGCCTAATCAAGGCCAGCTCGCGGACCAGCTCTTCTTCGCAGGAAAGGGTATAAGGCGTCATCACCTTAAAATCGATGGCCGACATCAGCTCCTTCTGGCGCTGCGGGCCTGCCCAGGCCAGCAGGCATTTCCCCAGCGCAGAGCTATAAAGAGAAACGCGCTTGCCCTCCCAAGAGCGCACCTGGATGGTGCTCTGTGAGTCTATTTTTAATAAATAGATAGGATCGTCGCCGTCGAGAATGCCCAGATGGCAGACCAGGCCGGTATCCAGCATCAGGCGGGTTAAGTGGTCTTTGGCAATTTTCCGCAGATCGAGCTGTTCTACCGACCGGCTTCCCAGCTCCATCAGCTTGAGCCCTAAACGGAGGCTTCCGTCATCGCTTTGCGCCAGCAGGCGAAGCCGCTTTAGCTCGTCAATCATCAGGTAAAGGGAGCTTTTGGGCAGCATCAGGCTGGTCGCCACGTCAGTGATAGTGCAATGGCCGTTTTCCGCTACAAAGTCAAGAATATCGATAGCTCTGGAGAGCGCAGGAACTTTCGATTTTTTGTTATTTTCCATTATATTGGAATCCGTTCTTTTATATTAGAAGCCATTTCTACCACTGACGAATGGGTGAAAAAAACACCGACGTGTCCAATCTGTGACCGCTCTCTCACAGCGACTGAGTAATAAATTCGGCTTTCCAACCGGATGGAAAAAAAGCTTAAAAAGCAGAGGGATCTCCCACTAAAAACACGCTTCAGAAACGGATAAAGCGGCGAGCTTCTCAGCGAGAATAAAGAGGCGTTGAATAAAAAAAGGACGATGAGTCAACATCGTCCTTTTTGCGGGTATTCATAAAGGGAGAATTAGAAGCTAAAGCGATAACCGCCGTTAACCTGCCGCTGTTCGAACGCATTGCCGCTGGTGTAATCAGCTTCCAAATACAGCGTATGCTGCCCGCTAATCTGCGCGCTAATGCCCAGACCGTTGTTCCAACCGTTGCCTTTAAAGCAGTGCTTCTCTTTGGAACCGTTCAGACGATAGTCGGTATCGCCGGAGAACTCCCGCAGCGCGCCGGTCTTCAGATAAACGTTCACCTTACTGTCGCCCGCCATAGTTTCATAACCCAGCAGCACGCTGGCGCGGCCCAGCATCGACTCATAGCTGCTCAGATCGATGTTCAGGCCGTTGCTGGCCTTCATGTCCATGGCGTTCTGATGGCTATAGGTAAACTGCGCCTGCGGTTCAACGTAGAAACCGCTTCCCGTCTGGTTCAGGCTGAATTTTTTCCCGGCTTCCAGCGAGGTACTGAAGCCGCTGGCGCTACCGTCAGCGTTAACGCCGTTGTTCTGGCTGTCCAGCACGCTGAAGCCGTTCTTCTGGCGAGACGCCTTCAACACCAGGTCGCTGTAAAAACCGCCCTGCGCCATGTAGCTGGCGTACATGCCCATATAGTCAGAACTGGCCGTGCCGCCGCCGCCGCGATAGTCCGGCGAGGCGTGGGTAGAACCGATAAACAGGCCGATAAACAGCGGAGTTCCAACGGAAATACGTTTGTCCGCGCCGAACTGTACGCCGCTGTAGCCCATGTCAAAACCGCTCAGCTTGCCGCTGGCAAACGCGCCAAACTTGCCGCCGTAACCGCGGATCCAAACGTTGCCGCGCTCGCCGCTCTGGCGCAGGTCCCCCATGCGCTGCATCAGCGTCTGGTTTTCGGCGTAGTTCATCAGATAGCCGACGTTTAAGTAGTTACCGCCAGCGTCCGCTGCCGAGGTCGGAGTTGGATCCGGATCCGGCGTTGGCAGTGGTGCGGAGCTGGAAGCGTAAAGTTCCCAGTTGTTGCCGTTTTTACGCACGTCGTACAGATAGCCGCCCAGCTCAACCTGTGACGTCGCCGCAAACGTCGCTGCCCCGTCGGCGGTTTCCACCACCGTCAGCACCTCATTACCGGTGGTTGCCATGCTGCCCTGATTGTTAATCGTCAACAGATGGTTGCCCGCGCTGGTTCCGGTGACTTTCAGCAAATCGCCTGAGTTATTCACGCCGTCGCCGTCGCCCACAATATCAGCGCGCATAATAAACGTACCGTTTCCGCTTAGGTTGGCAACCTGTAGTATGGAATAGTCGCTGCTTGACTGCGCGCGGCTGGCAAAATCAATAGTTGAATTCGCCAGAGCCAGCTTATCTACTTTGGAGCTGTCGGAAACATTCCACAGGCTGTCCTGCATGGTAACGTTTAAGTAGCCATCATTGGCATTGTCGCTATAACCCTGGCCGCTCCACACAGAGCCGGTACGCATGTTTAAGTCAACAAGCCCGCCTCTGGAAATAACCCCGCCGGTAATCGTCAACTTACCGTTGGCATCCACGGTGCTTGGGGCATAACCACACTCGCAGTCGTCCTGAGTGACAATAGCCCAGTCGGTAACGTATTCCATATTAATTGCCACATCACCGCTTAAATTAATGTGGCTGCTGCCATCCAAATAGATACCCGTCGATCCGGTTTTACTGTTAATGGTAACGTTTTCCGCTGAGATCGTTGCGCCACGTTGAGAATAAAGGCCAGTCCAACCGCTATTAACGTTAATATCGGTATAGGCCAAATTCAGTGACGCATTGCCATATGCTGTGGCAACGGCGAAATTGTCAGAAGACAGTATGTTGCGATTATCGGCAGTACCCAAGTAGTTCAAGACGCTCAGACTCTGGTCGTCGCCACCTACGGATATCGCATACCCTCTGTCAGAAGATACATGGCTACCGGCGCCGATGTTCATTGTCCCGCCAACCTCGTTGCCAGATACGTGAATATCCAGGCCCGAGCTATAAACGCCTGAAACATGAACCATCAGCGCATCAGCCGTCAGAGTGCCACCGCCAACGCTGGAAATACCGTTAGCACGGTCTCCAGAGGTCGTGATTGAGGAACCGCTGCCTAAATCAACGACAGCATTCCGGCTCAGCACAATGCCATCGCTCTCTTCTCCTTGGGTCTTGATAGTCAAACCGTTTGCAGTAACGCGCGATAAATATTCGCTGTCATTAAATATTATGCCTGCGCTTCTGTACCCTGAGGTGCTAATCAAACTCCCGTCGCCAAGATCAACCGAAGCCCCGCCCCGTTGAAAATAAATACCGTACCTATACGCTCCTGATGCTTCAATCGTTAATCCGTCGGCCTTTAACGATGCGGTTTGGCTAAGTAAACGGATCCCAATACCGTCTGTAGCGAGAATTGTGCTCCCTTGACCCAGATCGAAATCCAGCGAACCACCGTCAATAGAAATGCCCATACCGAGACCGCCCATGCCGTCTACGTTAATCGTCAGCGCATTTGCGGTAAACGTACTGTCATTGTTGGCGCCGCCAGTACGTATACCAACGCCGCCGTTGCCCGTCATATTGATAGTCACCCCGTTGGCTAAATCAACGTGGCCGGTCGTTGTGCTGTTAATCGCGCTGTAGCTTGAACCTGTAGCGACAATAACGTCATTGTCTTGAAGGGTAATGTCGCCGCCTGACTGTGGCCCCAGCTCAGCCGCGCTGACCTGACAAACGCAGGCGCTCAGGCTGACGAAACCCAATATAGCTAGCTGGCGATAAAAAGAGCTTTGAGAGAAATGCTTTATCCGCATAATTGAAAATTCCCTTTTCACTTTTAACTAATTTATGTCCATAGCCCCGCAATCTAACGAGGGAAAAACATTCAAAAAAACAAATCATCCAACGCCCAACAGATTAATCGCTGAGAAAAGAGGATTAAACAACGAATTAAAAACCCTTTTGGCATCAACAAATAAATATAAAACAAGACATTATTCATGACGACTATTCTTATATTAATAACATCTTACGATCTAACAAAAGGGATAGTCAATAGCTATTGATCGATCTAAACTGATCGAAGGCATCAATATTATAAAAATGTAAATTTATTTTAACTCACTGTTTTAAATAAAAATAGAACCCCACAGCATGTACATAACTCATTGTTTTAATTTTTATTTTAAAAAATAAAAATCTCCCCCCAAGAGATAGTAAACATCTTGACATTATTTTTTAAAAATAAAATATGTTTCATTTTCAACTCTATTGACTAGCAATAGAGATTAAAAAACGAGTATGTAGATTGATAAAGCACAAAAAGTAAAGCGCTCAATGAAAGGTAAGATTGAACATATAAATTAATTGAAAATAACACACGGAAACAGATATACATTGGTATTTATATTTTTCACGTCATGAATTTTTAGCAATGCCGATAACATGATTCAAAAAGGAATAAACGTAATGCCGAGAACGGCGCTTTTGGTCATTTTGTTTCAAAAATAGAACGTTAACCTAAACCCTGCGTCCCCGTGAGTTCCCTAGCTCAGGGCAAACGAACAGCAAATTTTGCGAAACGCCATTTTCCGTCGTCCATAAAAAAGCGGACGATAATCGCTCACCGCCCGCTTTACTATAATTAACGATAGCCTATAGCTTAAAAGCTAAAGCGATAGCCACCGTTCACCTGCCGCTGGTCGAACGCATTTCCGCTGGTGTAATCAGCCTCCAGATACAGCGTATGCTGCTTATTAAGCTGCGCGCTAATACCCAGGCCGTTGTTCCAGCCGTTGCCCTTGAAGCTGTGCTTCTCTTTGGAACCGTTCAGACGATAGTCGGTATCGCCGGAAAACTCCCGCAGCGCGCCGGTCTTCAGATAAACGTTCAGCTTGCTGTTGCCCGTTATGGTTTCATAACCCAGCAGCACGCTGGCGCGGCCCAGCATCGACTCATAGCTGCTCAGATCGATGTTCAGGCCGTTGCTGGCCTTCATGCCCATGGCGTTCTGATGGCTATAGGTAAACTGCGCCTGCGGCTCAACGTAGAAGCCATTACCCGTCTGGTTCAGGCTGAACTTCTGCCCAGCTTCCAGCGAGGCGCTAAAACCGCTGGCGCTGCCGTCGGCGTTGACGCCGTTGTTCTGGCTGTCCAACACGCTGAAGCTGTTCTTTTGGCGAGATGCTTTCAACACCAGATCGCTGTAGAAACCGCCCTGCGCCATGTAGCTGGCGTACATGCCCATATAGTCCGAACTGGCCGTGCCGTCGCCGCCGCGATAGTCCGGCGAGGCGTGGGTCGAGCCGATAAACAGGCCGATAAACAGCGGGGTTTCAGCGGAAATGCGTTTGTCCGCGCCGAACTGTATGCCGCTGTAGCCCATATCAAAGCCGCTCAGCTTGCCGCTGGCAAAGGCGTCAAACTTGCCGCCGTAACCGCGGATCCAAACGTTGCCGTGCTCGCCGCTTTGACGCAGGTCCCCCATGCGCTGCATCAGCGTCTGGTTTTCCGCGTAGTTCAACAGGTAGCCGACGTTCAGATAGTTGCCGCCGGCATCTGCTGCCGTCGTGGGTACCGGAGACGGCGAAGGCTTTGGATCCGGAGTAGGATCGGGTGTTGGCGTAGGATCCGGCGTAGGGGTTGGGTCCGGGCTTGGAGTAGGATCTGGCGTTGGGGTGGGTTCCGGCTCGGTGCCTGAAGAATAAAGTTCCCAGTTAGTCCCGTTCTTACGTACGTCGTACAGATAGCCGCCCAGCTCAACCTTTGAAGTCGCTGCAAAGGTCGCCGCACCGTCGGCGGTTTCCACTACCGTCAGTACTTCATTGCCGGTGGTCGCTAAACTGCCCTGGTTTTTGATCGTCAACAGGTGGCTACCGGCGCTGGTTCCGGTGACTTTCAGCAGGTCGCCGGCGTTATTAACGCCGTCACCGTCCCCGACGATGTCAGTGCGCATAATGAACGTGCCGCTGCCGCTCAAAGAGTCCATCGTGAGCGTAGTAAAGGCGCCGGTCGGCGCTACGTCGCTGGAGAAGTCAATGGTAGAATTGCTCATCGTCAACGCATCCAGATAGGAGTTTCCTGCGACGTTCCAAAGGCTCCCCGCCATCGCAACGTTTAGCGTTCCCACATTTGCGGCGCTGCTATAGCTATAGTTATCAGCGACCCCGTTCCAGACGGAGCCTGACTGCATATCTAATGAAACCTGCCCGCTCCGGCCGGCCATTACGCGTCCGTTAATGGTTAATTTTCCGCTTGCACTGACCAGTGTATCCGCACCGTCCGTCGACACTATTGCGTTATGGCTGAGGCGGGCCATATTCAAAACCGTATCGCCAGTAAGTTCGACCCGCCCGCCGCTGAATGCACTTACCCCCGAGGAGGATGCGCTACTGTCTGCGCCGTTAATCGTGAGATAGTCCCCTTTGATAACGCCGCCGCTGCTCGCAGAAAGGCCGGTAGAGCTAACGCCAGCCAGGGTATTTGTAAGATTAACATCGGTATAGGCCAGATTGATTTGCGCATTGTCGCTAAACGCCTGGGCGGCAAAAGAGCCGTTTGCAGAGACAACGTTGCGGTTATTGGCTGTCCCTTTAAAGTTAAGCACCGTCGCTTCGCTGCCGCCGTCAGAGGAAAGCCCATAGGCTCCATCGCCTGGCGTAATGGTACTCCCCGCGCCAACGTTGACCGTTCCGCCATTTCTAACCCTTATCCCCTCGCCATAGCTTGACGCCGAATTATCAATGGTCAATTTGTCAGCTTCGAACTCACCACCGTCAACGAAAACACCGACAGTACGAGAGCCCGAGCCTTGAATCGTCGAGTTAGAACCCAGATTCACATAGGCATTTTCTTTTACCGTTACGCCATTGGCGCCAATGCGCGTGGAGTCATCCCCCTGCGTATTAATGAACAGATTGGTCGCGGTAAACGTTGCTCTATCACCGGTTCCACTGCCATCAATGTAAACGCCGCTGGCCGCTATGCCGGTTGTCGTTATGCGGCTTCCGCTGCCAAGATTAACCGACGCGCCGGCCCGCCGATCGATATGGACGCCGTGCTTAGATTCTCCCTGCGTGTAGATATCGATCCCTTCCGCCGAGATTGACGACGCTCCGTTCATATAAATACCGACACCGTCCTCTACCCGGATCGAACTTGCCGTTCCCAGATCGATGTTAGCCGCAGCGCCCGTAACGTTAATCCCCGCCGTATTGCCGCTGCCTTTAACAACAACGCTAAGTCCATTGGCCGTTAACGTGCTGCCGTTGGCCTGCATTTGAATGCCTTTCGCAACGGTAACGCCGTTGGCCGCAGCGTCAACCACAATGCTCACGCCCTGCGCTAAGTTCACCGTTCCGGTTGCATCGTTCAAGACGCCGTAAGCAAAACCGTCCGTACTATCGGCAACAATGCTGTCGTTATTTTGCAGCGTAATGTCTGCCCCTGACTGGCTTCCCAACTCGGCGGCCTTTGCCTGCTGTGAACAGGCGTATGACCCGAACCCAATAACGCCGAGTAACGCCAACTGATGATAAAATGCGCGTTGAGACTTTTTCTTTATTTTCATCCCTGTCATTCCTTTCTGCCGCAGATCCCGTTTAGCACCATGCCCAATGTAAAACGCGGCTTCTAACTTAAAAAGGCGGCAAAAGCCGCCTATAACTTAAAGATCAATTTATTAAAAACTAAAGCGATAGCCGCCGTTGACCTGTTGCTGATCGAACGCGTTGCCGCTGGTGTAGTCCGCTTCCAGATACAGCGTATGCTGCTTGCTAATCTGCGCGCTGACTCCCAGACCGTTGTTCCAGCCGTTGCCCTTGAAGCTGTGCTTCTCTTTGGAACCGTTCAAACGATAGTCGGTATCGCCGGAGAACTCCCGCAGCGCGCCGGTCTTCAGATAAACGTTTACCAGGCTGTTGCCCGCCGTTGTTTCATAGCCCAACAGCACGCTGGCGCGGCCCAGCATTGACTCATAGCTGCTCAGATCGATGTTCAGGCCGTTGCTGGCCCTCATGCCCATGGCGTCCTGATGGCTATAGGTAAACTGCGCCTGCGGCTCAACGTAGAAGCCATTACCCGTCTGGTTCAGGCTGAACTTCTGCCCGGCTTCCAAAGAGGCGCTGAAACCGCTGGCGCTGCCGTCGGCGTTGACGCTGTTGCTTTGGCTATCCAACACGTCGAAGCTGTTTTTCTGACGGGACGCCTTTAACACCAGATCGCTGTAAAAGCCACCCTGCGCCATATAGCTGGCGTACATCCCCATATAGTCCGAGCTGGCAGTGCCATCGCCGCCGCGATAGTCCGGCGAGGCATGGGTCGAGCCGATAAACATGCCGATAAACAGCGGGGTTTCAACGGAAACGCGCTTGTCAGCACCGAACTGCACGCCGCTGTAGCCCATGTCAAAGCCGCTCAGCTTGCCGCTGGCAAAGGCGTCAAACTTGCCGCCGTAGCCGCGGATCCAGACGTTGCCATGCTCGCCGCTCTGGCGCAGGTCGCCCATGCGCTGCATCAGCGTCTGGTTTTCGGCGTAGTTCATCAGGTAGCCAACGTTCAGATAGTTGCCGCCCGCATCAGCGGTTGAGGAAGGCGTGGGCGATGGTGTTGGTGACGGAGTTGGATCCGGATCGGGCGTCGGTTCAGGGGTGGAACCAGACGCGTAAAGCTCCCAGTTGTTGCCGTTTTTGCGCAGATCATACAGGTAGCCGCCCAGCTCCACCTTTGAGGTTGCCGCAAACGTCGCTACGCCGTCGGGAGTTTCCACCATCGTCAGCACTTCGTTGCCGGTGGTCGCCAGGCTGCCCTGGTTTTTGATCGTCAGCAGGTGGCTGCCGGCGCTGCTCCCTGTTACTTTCAGCAGGTCGCCGGCGTTATTAACGCCGTTACCGTCCCCTACGATGTCAGCACGCATAATAAGCGTGCCGCTGCCGCCGAAATTATCAACGGTCAGGGTCGTATAGCCGCTGCTTGACGCCGCATGACTGGCAAAATCGACGGTTGAGTTTGTCAACGACAGCTTATCTAATTCGGAGCTGGTGGGAACATTCCACCGGCTGTCCTGCATATAGACGTTCAGCATGCCGCCGTTGACGTTGTCAGTATAAGCCTCACCGGTCCAAACGGAGCCGGAGCGCATGTTCATATTAATAACGCCGCCTTTGGAAACTACGGCGCCGTTTAGCATCATCTTTCCGTCAGCGTTTACCCTGCTGGCCGCATAACCGTCGCTGCTGTCATCGCGGGTACCGATAGCCCACTTGCTGGCATCCCCCATATCGATAACGATATCGCCGCTTAAATCAACCTGACTGTCGCGAAGCAAATAGATACCGACTGACGCTCCGTCGCTGCCGTCAATGGTTACATTTTGACCAACGATGGATCCATAGGTTTGTGCATAGAGGCCGAACCAGCCGTTTTTAGCATAAACGTCGGTATAGGCTAAATTCAGTGAGGCGTTGACCATCGCCGTTGCAACGGCGTAATCATTAGCGGTGAGCGTATTACGGTTGTCGGCAGTTCCTTTAAAGTTGGCAACGGAACCGCTGCCGGCGGCCGCGATCGCATAATAGGTATTGCTCGTAATGGCGCTGCCCGCACCGATATTAACGCTGCCGCCCTGGCCGCCGGAAGAGCGATCCAACAGAATACCGGCGCTGTTGTTTCCAGAAACCTCAATCTTTAACGCATTTGCTGCCAAAGTCCCGCCGTCGAAAAGGCTGAGGCCGTGCGCATAGCTACCAAGCGTAGTGATAGAGGATCCGCTACCTAAATTAACAACGGCGCCCTTCCTGATATCCATACCATATGCGGAATCGCCTTTGGTATTGATAGATAAATTATCGGCGACAAAGGTTGTATCTGGCCCGCCCGACGACGATCCGATTCTAACGCCTGAATAGCCTGAATTAATTACGCTTCCGCTGCCCAAATCGACAGAGGAGCCAGGCATTTGAAAATGGATCCCGTTCCCTTGCTCTGCGTTAATCGTCAACTTATCGGCTCGCAGCGTCGCGCCTGCGTTAAAAAAGTTAATACCGGTGCCCTGCTTGACGTTGATAACGCTATCGGTACCTAAATCAACGCTTGCGTTAGCGCCGTCATTGATGTTGATCCCATTGCCACCCGTATTGAGAACGTTAATCGTAAGCCGGTCTGCGGTTACGGCCACGCTGCCGCTGCCGTTAGTCCAAATGCCTATACCGTCGCCGGATGTTCCACCTGCATTGACGGTAATTGTCACATCCTTGGCCAAGTCAACGATGCCAGGAGCATTAACCTGAATAGCCGAATCGCCGCTTATAGGCGTATAGACAACGGTATCATTATCCTGCAGGGTAATATTACCGCCCGTTTGTTGCCCCAGCTCAGCGGCGCTAACCTGACAAACGCAGGCGCTCAGGCTGGCAAAACCCAAAATGGCTAACTGACGATAAAAGGAGCGTTGGGAGAAATGCTTAGTCTGCATAGTTGAAAATTCCTTTTCATTTCCAGGTAGTTAATATCCGTCTCACCCATAATTTTGTGAGTAAAATGATTTTCAAAACAATTTTTTAATGTAAAATAGTAGGTAAAAAAACAACACTCTTACGTACAAAACAAGGAATTTGAAAACCATTTTTAGATACAACCAAATACATAATAAAGTAATGCTTATGATTAATAGCATTACTACTTATAAATATTACATTTCAACTCAAAAAATAGTCAATAACTATTACAGATCGCTTAATTGATCGAGAGAATCGATCCAAACGTAAAGCACTCACCCTCAAAAAACAATATAACAATTTGATTTTATTAAAAAATTTAAAAATAAATTATTTTATTTATAAATAAAAAAATAAATGAATAAAATATATAAAAAGAATAGATTCCAACCAAACAAAATGCGTTGCAATTTATTTAAAATAAAAATAAATATGTATTACAAATCTAAAAGCAAATATTAAAACCACTTTTATGAAACAATTAAAGAATCAATGTAAATATAAAAACACCCATATTGAAATAGGGAAAACGATCTAAACTATATTTACATATTTTTATTAGAAGATACGTATCCATTCTTATCTCATACGGAAATATACATTTTTGCTATTCAGAAAAACCGCCAAAAAAGGGGAACGTTTGCATACCCGCTATGACGGCATTTAAGGGAACTTTACGCCGTTAATACAGCGTATCCTCTTTGCTCAGAACAGGGTCATAAATGGATATAATTTGAAGAGAACGAAGCAGATGAGATGGGCGCCCTTTTGTTACCATAAAAAACGGACGATAACCTCTTATCGTCCGTTTTATTATCGACCTCTACTGTCTATAGATTAAAAGCTGAATCGATATCCGCCGTTAACCTGACGCTGGTCGAACCTGTTGCCCGTTGCACTATCAACTTCAACATAAAGCGTGTGATTTCCATTGATATTGGCACTAACACCCAGACCGTTGCTCCACCAGTTGCCCTTGAAGCTGTGCGCCTCTCGAGAGCCGTTCAACTTATAGTCGGTATCGCCGTCAAATTCCCTGACAAATCCGGTCTTTAGGTATACGTTGACCTTGCTGTTACCCGCCGTCGTTTCATAGCCAAACAGCGCGCTGGTGCGTCCAATTATGGACTCATAGCTGCCAAGATCGATCTTCAGGCCGTTGCTGGCGTTAACGCTCGCTGCGTCCTGATGGCTATAGGTGAACTGCGCCTGAGGCTCTATATAAAAGCCCTCGCCCGGCTGGTTCAGGCTGAACTTCTGCCCTACTTCCAGCGAGGCGCTGACGCCCGTTGAGCTGCCGTTGCCGCTGACGCCGTTATTCTGGCTATCCAGTACGCTGAACTTGTTTTTAAGGCGAGAAAGCTTGGCAATACTGTCAACGTAGAAACCGCTGTCTGCCATATAGGTCGCATAAAGCCCCATGTGGTGTGACTGTACGGTGCCGTCTCCGCTGCGATAGTCCGGAGAACCACGCGTTAAGCCCATAAACGTACCGATATACAGCGGCGTTTCCGGGGAAATGCGTTTATCAAATCCCAACTGGGTTCCGCTATAGCTCATGTCGAATCCGCTCATCTTGCCGCTGGCAAAAGAGTCGAACTTGCCGCCGAACCCTCTCATCCATGCGTTGCCCTGCTCGCCGCTTTGGCGCAGGTCGCCCATGCGCTGCATCAGCGTCTGGGTTTCTGCATAGTTGATCAGGTAGCCGACGTTGAGGAAATTACCGCCGGCGTCTGCCGTGGTCGTAATCGGCGGTTTTGGTTTCTCTTCTGGATCCGGGTCCGGATCTGGGGTCGGATCGGGATCTGTCGGAGGAACATAAATGCCAGAGGAGTACAGCTCCCAGTTATTGCCGTTCTTACGTACGTCATACAGGTAGCCGCCTAGCTCAACCTGAGACGTAGAGGTAAAGTTTGCCGCGCCGTCCGCCGTTTCGACTACCGTCAATACTTCATTGCCGGTGGTCGCCAGGCTGCCGCGGTTCATTACGGTCAATGAATGATCGCCAGAGCTGGTTCCCGTCACGACCAGCTTATCGCCCGCGTTGTTGACGCCGTCTCCGTCGCCCACGATGTCGGTGCGTAAAACGAACGCGCCGTTTCCGCTAAGGTTAGCCACGCTCAGCGTCGAATAGTCGGCGGCCGTCAGCGCGTGTGATAAATCGACCGTCGTATTGTTCAGCGTCAGGTTATCCAGATTGGAATTTCCCGCTACGTTCCAGCGGCTGTCGTTCATGGTGATATTCAGCAAGCCGCCGTTGACGTTGTCGCTATAGGCGTTCCCCGTCCATGTCGAGCCGGACGCCATGTTCACGTTGACCAATCCGCCTCTTGACTGAATGCTGCCGTTAATCGACATTTTTCCCGTCGCGTTAATCCGGCTGGCCGCATACCCGTCGTTATGTTGAGTATCTATCGCCATTTGATCGGCGCTGGCCATATTTACCGTCAGGTCGCCGGTCAGATCGATCTGGCTGTTGGTCATGGCGTATATGCCGCGGGTTCCCGCGGCGCCGGTCACGGTAAGATTCTCACCGGTAATTACGCCGCCGCCGAGCGCCCACAGCCCCAGAGCCAAACCTCCGTTGCGGTCGACCGTGACGTCGGTATTCTTCAAGTCGATTTTAGCGCTGGAAAACTGGGCTGAAGCACCATAGGAACCGCCTGAAAAGATGGTATTGCGATTATCCGCCGTGCCGATAAAGTTGATGGTGGTATTGGTACCGTTAGTCACCAGGCCACCGCCCAATTCGGAAGAAACGTGGCTGCCCGCACCGATATTAGCCGTACCGCCGCGTACTTCAAGGCCGTTAGAGTTATTGCCCTTGGCGTCAATCGTCAGCGCATCCGCTTTGATTTCACCAAAGCTCCAGATGCCGTGCGCATCGCTACCGTTGGTCATAATCTTGCTGCCGGCGCCCAGATCGACAATAGAGTTTCTCTGAACGTTCATACCGTACGCGCTGGAGCCCTGCGCATCGATAGTCAAACCGGTCGCGGTAAATTTCGCCGGGCCGTTTGCCGCTGTGCCATTCAGGCCACCAACATAAACGCCGTAGCTGCCGCGCCCATTGGTTTTAATCGAGCTACCGCTACCTAAGTCAGCAGTGCTGCCGTAGTCATCAACGCTCAACCCTATGCCGCTGTCGCCTTTGGTTTCAATAGAAAGGCGGTTTGCCACCAGCGTAGACGCGCTGTCAACCATGACGCCGCTGGCGCTTGCGTTTGCTGCCCCTTCAACCTTAATGCTGCTGCCCGTGCCCAAGTCGGCATGCACTTTACTGCCAGCTAAATTAAGGCCAACGGCGCTTCTACCAACGACGTCAACGGACAGGCCGTTAGCCGTCAAAACGCTATTAGCCCCCTGAATAAGAATACCTTTAGCGTAGTGAGTAGGATCCGTCACGCTGATGGTAACGTTATTACCCAGGTTGATAGTCCCCGTATTGTTATAGGGGTTCATTACGCCATAGAGGTTTCCTGACGAATCCCCAGCGTCGGCGATGATCCTGTCACCGTCGTTAACCGTGATGTTTGTGCCGCTTTGGCTGCCTATATCGGCAGCCTGTACCGGCTGTAGGAAAATGACCGAGCTCAGGCTAAGAAGGCCAGCCGCCGCCAAACGGCGCTGGAGTGAGCGTCTTGTGAATTTAGAGAGATGAGTTCCCTGAAATTCCCTATCGTGCAGATTAATGTCCATAACATTCCTTTCAACTACACACTAAAAAACAATTCCTTTTTGGGTTTGCCTGAATACGTTAATTTTTAACAAAAACAGCCAGGCTAAAGAGCACCCTAATATTGAGCCCTTGGCATAAAGCGAATAAAAAAACGGTTGTTATAAGATCTACGAATGAGTTGGATTTTATATGAACAGTTTGGAACCGCAAATTGTTCTTACCTAATAAAACACACGTATTGATAGGTTTTGCGAATTGAATGCTAGATTTCGATCGGAGTTAACGATCTAAATAGTAATTAAATGTGTCACATCAACACGCTACACTTTGACAAAATAAAATTAACATATTGATATAAAATACATTAAATTAACAAAATGAACCTTTACTCATTAATATTTTGTTATTCAATAAATGCGATAATTCTGGTTTCTTCCCCTGTTTCTTATGGCCAATAAAGTCAGCAAAAAGTATAAAAAATCAGCAAAAAATCACCCTAATGATTAGTGCGCTAATTAAGTTGCCGCCATTAAGTCAAAAGATAGAAAGTCTATAGATGGACTTTATATAAAAGAGTTGCCAATTTAATAATCACGGAGGAAATATAAATTAAAGCGTTTTTACCCCCTTAATAGCTTCCTCTATCGCCTCTTTTTTCAGACCTATGCCCCACTTCCGTTCACTTGGCCACGCAAAGTAAGGCATCGCTTCTACCGACGCCCAAAATCTGCATATCGATTGCTGCCGATCAAAGAATTTGTGATAACTACCGCTGAATTTATTCATTTTATGAGAAGAGGAGTGGTTTCTTATCTTATACTTAGAGCTCGCCCCTACAGATACAGCATAAAGATAATGAAAGAGATGATTACGGCAGTGGTGATGGCATTTACTCTGTTTGCCCAGCCGGCCGCTTACGCCGAAAGCGTCGTCGCGGTTGACGCCGACGTATACCGGTTTGATAAACACGATGACTTCAATATTTTTTGGAGTGACCTACAGCTTGCCGTTCAACATAACGACAAACGAGCCGTTGCCAAGATGATGCTTTTTCCCTTTAGCGACTATGAGCATTCGCCGGTTATTTTTCAAAGTGAAGACGAGTTTATCGCCCACTATGACGAGCTTTTTGACCGGGAGATGGTAGAACTTATTAAAAACAATCGATATCGCCCTGGCGATCCCGATCAAAGCGAGGTGCTTGATGCAGCCTCCCCAGAGGGCTTCGTTATTGAACACGAAAACAGCGATCTCGGCTACAACCTGGTGATAGAGAAAGTGGACGGCGTTTACAAAATCGTTCGCGTCGCGTTTTATTCCTAGTTCTCTCTCGGCGGTCATAGCTATCCTCGCGCTGCCACCTCTAACGTTGACCTTATTGCGCGATCGTTCATGTCGCCTTGAATCGTTTCATCTCATGATTTAAATCAACATTCCTCTCTCCTGCCGCCTTCATTTCGACGAAGGAATCACAAATTTAATATGCCTTTTCTTTATGATGAATGAGCCCATCGCTAAGGCTATCGTTGCGAATCAGTGCGAGCGTCGAACCGATGGCGTTTATCGACAATCTCGACAAGCCTCTGGGCAAAGGCTTCTCGGCAAGGATAGAAACGATGAGTGATATAGCTCTGACGGTCAGTCTACTGGCTTTGGTTGCCGTTGTTGGCCTATGGGTAGGCAACTGGAAGGTTCGCGGCGTTGGGTTAGGCATAGGCGGCGTGCTGTTTGGCGGGATCGCGGTAGGCCACTTCAGCCACGTTTATCACATCTCTTTGAATGAAAATATGCTGCACTTCATTCAGGAATTCGGACTCATTCTCTTTGTTTATTCCATCGGCATTCAGGTCGGCCCTGGGTTCTTTTCCTCTTTGCGCCGTTCCGGCATGAGGCTAAACGCCTTCGCCTGCCTTCTGGTTCTGACCGGCGGTCTGGTTACCGCCGCGCTGCATAAAATCTTCGCCATTCCTTTGCCGATTGTGTTAGGCATTTTTTCCGGCGCCGTGACCAATACCCCTTCACTCGGCGCCGGGCAGCAGGTTTTATCCGATCTGAGCGCGCCGGCCGAACTGGTTAATCAAATGGGTATGGCCTATGCCATGGCCTATCCGTTCGGCATTTGCGGCATTTTGTTAGCCATGTGGATTATTCGCCTGGCGTTTCGCATCAACGTCGATAAAGAAGCCAAGGCATTTGACCAAATTTCCGGCGCGGCGGCCGATAATCTGCAAACGATGAACATTCAGGTATGCAATACGAACCTGGTCGGTATGCAGTTGCAGGATATTCCTATCGTTAATGAAGAAGGGGTCGTTTGCTCCCGCCTAAAGCGCGAAAATCTGCTGATGGTGCCTTCAGCGACAACGACGATAGAAATGGGCGACCTGCTGCATTTAGTCGGCGATCGCCACCTGCTCAATCAGGCGAAGCTGCTAATCGGCACGGAGGTCGACGTCGCGCTGTCGACCCGAACTCGGGATCTGCAAATGGCCCGCGTCGTGGTCACCAGCGAAAAGGTGATGGGGAAAAAGATTGCCGATTTAAACCTGCACCGCTACGACGTGGTTATTACTCGGCTTAATCGGGCCGGCGTTGAGCTGGTGGCAAGCAGAAGCCTGTCTCTGCACTTTGGCGACATTCTTAACCTGGTCGGCAAGCCGTCGTCAATAGACACCGTCGCCGATCTCGTCGGCAACGCTCAGCAGCGCCTGCAGCAGGTGCAAATGCTGCCGGTTTTCATCGGCATTGGCCTTGGCGTACTGCTGGGCTCGATTCCGCTGTTCATTCCCGGCTTCCCCGCCGCCCTTCGGCTAGGGCTGGCCGGCGGCCCGCTGGTAGTAGCGCTTATTCTTGGGCGTATCGGCACCCTTGGGAAAATGCACTGGTTTATGCCGCCCAGCGCCAACCTGGCCTTAAGGGAACTTGGGATCGTACTGTTTCTTTCCGTCGTAGGGTTTAAGTCCGGCGCCAGCTTTATCAGCACGCTGCTAAACGGCGACGGCGTTATCTGGATGGGGTACGGCGCCTTAATCACGATAGTCCCGCTGTTGGTCGTCGGGCTGCTGGCCTATGCGGTAGCGAAAATGAACTACTTAACTATCTGCGGCCTGCTCGCCGGCTCGATGACAGACCCGCCGGCGCTGGCGTTCGCTAACGGAATGCATCCTACCAGCGGAGCTGCGGCGCTTTCTTATGCGACGGTGTATCCGCTGGCGATGTTCCTACGCATTATGTCGCCACAGCTTCTGGCGCTCATTTTCTGGATCTAGGCGGCGTCTCGCCGAACGTCAGCGCCGGGTGGCGATAAGCGTCACTCGGCGAGTTTTTTCTGCCAAAATATCGCCTGCCCCATTTCCGGATCCAGTTCATAGCCGCTAAAACCAAACTTCCGGTAGCTGCTTTGGGCGCCGAGGTTGCCCTGTAGTACTTCTAAGGTCATTTTGCAGCACCCTCGCTCTTTAGCGATGCTTTCAACCTTGGTCAACATGCGTTGAGCAATCCCCAATCCCCTGTAAGCGGCGTCAACCGTCACGTCATGGATATTCACCAGCGGACGAGCGGCGAAGGTAGAGAAGCCCATAAAGCAGTTAATGAGCCCGGCAGGCTTTCCTCCTACGTAGGCCATTACGCTAAAAGCATGAGGCAGCCTTGACAGCTCTGCCGCCAGCCGCGATTTGACGTCGTCCTCCAGCGCTTCGCCTCCGCCCATAGGATCTTTCGCATAGCCATCCAAAAGCGCTATCAGATCTTCCGCCTGCCCGGCGTTGTTATAATCTACCAATATCACTTCTACGTTCATTACTGTCTTCCTATAGCGCGGTGAAAGCGCATCACTATAGCAAAGCCATTCCGTCGCGTCTCGCTTGGGGCTATGCCTCACTCATTTTCTTAACGATGAGCGCTTAGCGCGTGCGCGCCCTTCTTCCTTAATACAAATAGGGGTAATATGGCAGTGTTTTAAACCGACGGTTTCCAATAAAAAAGCCCGCCATGAAAATACGGTTCAATATAGTAGACGCAGAAAAAAGATCGGCTCAAGCCTGGAAGGGAAATGCGCAATGACGCTGCTACTGGCGCTGTTAACCAAGCTGCTGATAGGCGCGCTGCTAGGGCTGGTCATCACCACGACCGGCGTCGGCGGAGGAATTCTGGTTTTACCCGTACTGACCTGGATGTTCGGCATGGACACGCTGAGCGCCGTGGCGACCGCAAACCTGATGTCGATGCTGATGAAGCTTTCATCAAGCTGGGTACACTTCCGATTGGGCAATATTCCGCTAAAACCTTCAATGGTGATATTGCTTATCATGCTGCCTAGCACGCTGTTGGCAAGCTACGGCATTACCCTGCTCGCCGACGTTGACGCATGGTACGCCCACGTTCAATGGGGAATCAATTCGCTGGTCGTTATCGCCATCGCCCTTTCGCTTTTTATCTTCTGCACCCGGATGTTCCACCCTGACCGGATGGCCGTTCAAAGCGCGCGCCAGCCGGGCAGACTGAGTCAGTTCATCGTCCCCGGAACCTGTGCGGGCATAACGATTGGCGCAACGGGCGTCGGCGGCGGCGTCGTCATGCTCCCGCTGCTAATGAGGTTTGCCCGTATGGACATTAAGCGCTCGATAGGCACGTCGGTCTTCGTCACGATGCTGCTGTCCGGTGCGTCGGCCTTTGCCTACGGCCAGGGCGGCTATACCGATGTACAGCTGGCGCTGATATTGAGCGTGGGCTCCATTCTCAGCCTGCCCCTGGCCCGCTATCTCTTAAAAACCGTATCGGAAAAAACGTTCCAATGGGTCACTTTTGCCTTTATCGTGACCAGCGCCGCAACGATGCTTTATCGCATGATATAAAAATGCGGCGAGCCTTCGCCCGCCGCGCGCCTTTTAGGCTTTTGTTCCTTTAGCCTTTTACGCAAACCACCTGCTTTAGCGTATGAACAATCTCAACCAGCTCGGACTGTGCCGCCATCACGGCGTCGATGTCCTTATAGGCCATTGGGATTTCGTCAATCACGTCAAGATCCTTACGGCACTCCACGCCCACCGTCGCTTCAATCTGGTCTTCCAGCGAAAAGCGGCGTTTTGCCTCCGTACGGCTCATGGTTCGCCCCGCGCCGTGGCTGCATGAACAGAAGGATTCCGGGTTTCCCTTTCCGCGAACGATAAAGGACCGAGCCCCCATAGAGCCGGGAATAATTCCCAATTCTCCCGCCTTAGCGCTCACCGCGCCTTTACGGGTTACCAGCACGTCCTGACCAAAGTGGTGTTCTTTCTGTACGTAGTTATGGTGGCAGTTCACCGCTTCCATTTCTAACGTAAACGGCTTGGCAATCACTGCTCTCACCGCGGCAATCACGCTGTTCATCATGGCTTCGCGGTTCAGGCGAGCGAAACGCTGCGCCCAGTCGACGGCAAACACGTAGTCGTCATAGTGTTCGCTTCCCTCGACCAGATAGGCGAGATCCTGATGGGGAAGATTAATGAAGTAGCGCTGCATGTCCTTTTTAGCCAGTTCAATAAACACGTTGCCGATAGCGTTTCCTACGCCGCGCGATCCCGAATGCAGCATAATCCACACCGCCTGATTCTCATCCAGGCAAACTTCAATAAAGTGGTTGCCGGTTCCCAGCGTTCCCAAGTGAACGCGGTGGTTACTGTTGCGAAGCTTGGGGTACTTATCGACGATTCGCTGGAAGTCCGGGTCCAGCCCGGCCCAAATCTTATCTATCGCATCGGGTACGTTACCCCATGCCCCCTTATCACGCTTAGAGCGAGTATAGGAACGTCCGTGCGGTACGGCCTTTTCAATGGCGTCACGCAGCGCGGCCAGGCTGTCCGGCAGGTCGCTGGCGTGAAGCGAGGTCTTCGCCGCCATCATACCGCAGCCGATATCCACCCCCACTGCGGCGGGAATAATGGCGCCGACGGTCGGAATAACGGACCCAATCGTGGAGCCTTTTCCCAAGTGTACGTCGGGCATCACGGCGATATGTTTAAACACAAACGGCATTTTGGCCGTATTTTCTAGCTGACGCTTCGCCTCTTCTTCAACGGGAACGCCCTTGGTCCACATTTTTACCGGACGTCCGTGTTCTACGTTGATAACATCAATAGCGGGTTTCATCATTTTTCCTTTTATTTATTATCGCATCGGTTACGCATTCCCTTAACCAACGCTTTAAGCTCAAGCAAGGTGGATTTTTCTCTCACTCAATATGCGGCGACGTACTAGGTGACCTTTGTCCTCTATCGGTACGCTCTGCAGACGCTTTATCCTATAGCCATAATCGTGCCAATTCCGGCCAATTAAAAATAATTAATTGATTTATAAATGATTTTAATTAAACAACCACGAATACCAAGAGCTACCGCAGCAGATTAGTTATTGGATTTTTATCTTTTTAGATAACTTTATATCTTTTTGTATATGCTCATTATCGCCCTACTCACCCCATATTTACACTACCTGAAAAAACCCGCGTAGAATCCAACGCTTTCTGCACCTATAATAGCCTTCGTTATTTACCCGTTATAAGGAAAGAGAAAATGAATACACGGCTTCCGGCCATCGCCCTGGCGTTGAGCATCGCCAGCCCCTTGGCTCTTGCGGCGTCAAAAACGCCTGCGCTTAGCGAAGTTGCGCCCTATCCCGATGCACAAAAGGGCCAAACCCGTTACGCCATTTTTCTTCCGGAAATGAAGCACGAAAACGGCTTGAAGGTTGAGCTGCTTATCGGTAAAGAAATGGACGTTGACTGTAACCGTCACGCCCTCGGCGGTAAGCTTGAGTCAAAAGATCTCAAGGGTTGGGGATATAGTTACTACGTCGTTAATGACGTCAAAGGCCCCGTTGCCACAATGATGGCTTGCCCGGATGGGGTAAAGCATAAAGAATTCGTTACTATCCCTCTTGGCAGCGATCTCATTAGCTATAACAGCAAGCTGCCCATCGTCGTTTATGTGCCCAAGGACATCGACGTTCGCTATCGCGTTTGGTCCGCTGAAGTCGCCGTTACGCCTGCCGAGGTGAAGTAACTCCTCTGCGGCGACTGCTCCTATGGACAGTCGCCGCATTTATGATGGCAAGGCGACGGCCTAATTCGCATTCACACTATAGCTGTATTTGTAATAGTCGCTTTTTTTCTTGATAACGCCGTTCAAAATTATTCCTTTCACCTCAACGCCGCTTTGAGTAAGTCGACCAATGCCGGCTTCAACCTCTTTTATCGTATTTACGCCAAAACGCGCCACCAGCAGCGTTGTTCCCGCGAATCGCCCGATAATGGCCGAATCCGTTACCGGCAAAACGGGCGGGGTATCGACGATGACGATGTCATAGCGTTCACCAACCTGCCGCAATAAGCTCTCAAGACCGCCGAGCATAAGAAGTTCTGACGGATTCGGCGGCGTTTGCCCGCGAGAAATAAAGTCAAATCCTCCGGGCTCAATGTGCTGTAGTACCGCATCCAGCACACACTTCCCCGACAGAACGTCAGAAAGCCCCACGCCATTGCCCACGTTGAAGAGAGTATGCGCATATCCTTTCCTCATGTCGGCATCAATATAGAGTACTTTTTTTCCCGCTAATGCCACGCTCGCTGCCAGGTTGCTGCTAATGAACGTCTTGCCGCACTCCGGCGTTAAGCCAGAAATCATCAGCACGCCGTTGCGCGCCTCTATCATGGCAAAATGAAGGCTGGTGCGTAATCCACGAATAGCCTCAATGGAAAGATCCAAGGGGTGAGTCGCGGCCAACAGGCCGCGAGGCGGCAAGTTGCCCACCTTTGCTTTTCGCATAAACCATCGATGACGGCGCGGCTCTTTCTTTTTTACTATGTCAGAGAAAGGAACGCTGGCGTACACGTTAATCCCCCTTTCCTCTAGCTGCTCCGGCGACTCAATCCCCTTATTCAAAACCATGCGCATCAAGACAATGCCAGCGGAAACGACCAGCCCCATGATAAATCCAAGCGCGACCACTAAAGCCTTCTTGGGCCGTATCGGCGCCGGGTAGGATAAGGCGGAATCAATAATCCTCACGTTACCAATCGCGCTGGATTTAGCGATATTGAGTTCCTGTTGGCGCTTTAGCAGCTGCATGTAAATAGCGCGCCCCGACTCTACGTCCCGGCTTAGGCGTAACACCTCCTGCTGCGTCGCCGGCATGGCGGAAACGCGCTCATTCAGCCTCTGTTTTTCCTGCTCCAGCGTCAGCTTTTTTTCCATCAGCGACTTATAGGCCGGATGGTTCTTTTTATAGAGCTGCGCTATTTCCGCTTCGCGAAAGGTCAACTCGTTGAGCTGATTTTCAATGTTTACCGTCTGGGCCAGAACTGACTGCGCCTCCAGATTCAGGTCAACGGAGTCCTTCTGCTGTCGATATTGGTTGAGCTTATCCTCGGCCGCATCGAGCTCGCTGCGCACTCTGGGCAGCAGCTGCTGTAAAAAACTCAGGCTTTTCGAGTCTCTCGCGGCCTGGCGGGCGATGCTCTGAGTCAGATAGTTATCCATAATGCTGTTAAGGATAGTTTCGATCCGGCCCGGCTCTTCCCCCGTCAATGCCAGCTGCAGCATTCCGCTGTCTTTCCCTCGATCGGTAACGACAAACTGTTGCTGAAGCCGATGGATAGCCTCCTGACGGGTCAAGTACGCTACGTTAAAGACCGTACTTTCCTGAACGTCGATAGAAGCAACGTTAATGCCGACGCCGCCGCTTTCCACAAGCTCACCGACGCGCCCTTCCAGCTCGACGCCGTTAAACCGCAGGCGATAGCTACCTTTTTGCTCAGCGTTCACGTCAATCTTGAGCACGGACTCCTGCTCATCAGGCAGCCGCAAATAGCTTACGCTCAACGTTCCCGCGCGTTTCCCCATAAGCTTCGCCCAGCCTTTACCCCATAGAGGGAAATAGTCCGGCCTCACCTCGTAGCGCAGGTTAAGGTCGTCTACCGTTTGGCCCAGAATCATTCTGGACTGCAGGATCTGAATATCCGGCGCGGCGGAAACCTGCCCGTCGGAAAACATCTGGTTAAGGTTTTTAAGAATTACGCTGTCCTGCCTTTGTTCCACCTGAACCAGCGCATCCGCTCGATAAACGGGCGTGGCCATCAGCGCGTACAAAACGGCGCCAGCGACGAAAGCCGCCGTAACGCAAAAGATGAAAATCCAACGTTCCGCCAGCGTCGCAATCAGGGCGACGAGGTCAATTTCCTGTGAAAAGGGAGGCTCAAGCCTGGTGGTCGCTTCGGTTGACATAATCAACATCTACCTTTCTATATCCAAGTTTATTACTCCAGCGTTCGCCGGCGCTGTCGAGCAAGCGATACACATAGTGGAAAGCCTCTCGGTCACGGCGGTAGGGATCCGGTATATCCCTTTTGTCCACCCACTGTGAAAAAAGCAGCGTTCTCCCCCTCGCCTCCGGAGCGGTATCGCTTATGGCCTCAATATGCCGCCTCTCCATCACTAGAATAAGGTCATAGTCCCTAATCAGCCTCGGCGTTAACTGTCGGGCAAAGTGCCCTTCGAGGGACAGCCCATACTCTTGGGCAACGCTCAACGCCTGAGGATCTGCTGGGAAGTCAGCCATGGCGGCGATACCTGCTGAAGCAATAAACTTGCCCGGAAGGCGGCGGCGCAAAAGCCGTTCGCCAATAGGCGAGCGACAAACGTTTCCTGTACAGACCACCAATACAGAATCAAATGTCATTGTGGCCAGTTCCTAATCATGCGCGCGGCTTCAGAGAGATCGTGAATGCCGGTAATCGTTGGCACCAGTTGGGTAATAACGCGATTCCAGCGCACGATTGGAGCGGCGGTAACAAAGACGACGTCGTAAGGCTTTAGATAAAACTCCGTAGCCATGATCATGGCCGCAGCGTCTTTGGCATCAAGCTGGTAGATACTGGCGATCTTTCCCTCTTCGTCGCCTTTAAGCTGGCGTATAACAAAAATGCCCGACGCGTCGGAAAGCGACTGAGAAATCCCCTGAGCGTTGCCGATGGCCTCCGCCAGCGTCATACCGCTGCGGTCCATTTTCATGGTGGTCTGCTTACCGACTTCTCCCATAACGAACACTTTCTGGTCATCGTTACGCGGAACAAACAGGATATCGCCGGGATAAAGCAGGCGATTTTGAGTCAAATCGCCTTTTTGCATTAGCGCGTGCAGAGAAATAACCGAATCCTGTCCGTCGTGCGTCAGCACGACGTTGCGCCAGTCGGCATCTTCCGCCAGCCCTCCGGCTGCGTTAATCGCATCCATAACCGTGAGCGGGATATTGGTGATGGGCTGCTGCCCCGATTTGGCAACCTCTCCCGTTACGTAAGCCTTCTGGGAGCGAAATGCCGCAATGCTGACGTCAACCTGAGGGTTTTCAATAAACTTGGACAGGCGCGTCGTCAGCACCGTGCGAACTTCGCCGATCGTTTTTCCAGCCACCTTCACCAACCCGGCATAGGGATAAAAAATGGCGCCGTCCTCATTTACCCAGTTCCCCGTATCGCTGGCGCTGCGGTACTGACCGGCCGGAGTGGTGAGTTCAGGGTGATCCCAAACCGTTACCATAAGCACGTCGCCAACGCCGATTTGATATCGATAACGGCTTAACAAACCGTCCAAATCAGGGTTTTGGCGAGATATAATCGGTTCAGGCCGTAACGCTTCTATAACGTCAGGAGTAATGGAATATACGCTAATCAGATTTTTCCAGTCATATTCTTCATTCGGCTCCTCCGCCGAATGGCTTAATTCCTGGCCGGGCGTAACGGTGCAAGCGTTTAATAAAAGAATAAATATAGTTACGTAAAAGAATTTTACTATCCCATGTTTGTTGCTTACTGACTTATTAAAGATAAGAAAAACTTTATCCATACATAGCTTCTCAACAACCATTAACCAATTTTAATTAACAGGGTTATTTTCAACGGCGTTATTAATAATCAAAGTATCATTTAATAACGGATGTGGATAGAGGCATTTATCTGAAGGTAATCCTAAGGATCTACCTTCCTCAATAATAATTTAATAGAGATAGTATAAATAGCTAAGCGCCAGCCTATGCATACTGCCGCTAAATGCCCAAGGCCAAAGCGTTACAAGAGCCCTCCTGTTAAAAGCCGCTCTCACTTGCATTGGCTTACACAAGGTCCCCGTCGTCATGAAAAACGCACTACTTATTCACTCATTGGAAACTTTAATTTAATCACGAACCGTCAAAAAATAGAGAGATAGAGAAATAGGAAATAAAGAAACTCAGCATAATAATAGATAATTATTGCTTAGAACAACCAAAAGTTTTCAAAGTAATCATAATAAAATATTTATATAACCACTAAATCGTCAACGGGTTATTACGCCTATTATTTAATCATAGGCAAACTGAATTTCACTATTATCCATCGATAATAATTAGATAACCGTCCTGCTATTTATTATTGACCTTGTACCAACACGCCATCCGCCTTAATTATTTAATGAAATGTTAAAAATAAACAAAATGACCACTCACTCGCCGCCCGTTTTTAACACTCTTTTTTCCGCATAAAAGCAGTACAACTCTACATAGACATTGACAAATAAATTGATATATCACCATGCAAGAGGCTATTAAAGAGAGTATGGTATCGGGGTTAAATTACGACGGGCGATTAAGTCCCGCCATTTTTTATTTTTGAGATGGTTAGGTTATCCCCAGATGAAAACGCATGGAATGAACGGCGTTCGGCCGTTTAGTGCATTAATTGACGCCTGTTGGCGCGATCCCTATACAATTCAACGTTTTTTCAAAGACATTATCGCCGGCATTACCGTCGGCATTATCGCAATCCCCTTGGCTATGGCGCTGGCGATCGCCAGCGGCGTTCCCCCGCAGTACGGGCTGTATACCTCTGCGGTTGCCGGCATAATTATCGCCGTCACGGGGGGCTCTCGCTATAGCGTGTCCGGACCTACGGCCGCCTTTGTCGTGATCCTCTATCCCGTATCACAGCAGTTTGGCCTGTCTGGGTTGCTTATCGCCACGCTGATGTCCGGCGTTTTCCTTATTATTATGGGGCTCGCTCGCGTCGGGCGGCTCATTGAGTATATCCCCATTTCCGTTACGCTGGGATTTACCTCCGGTATCGGTATCACCATCGCGACGATGCAGATAAAGGACTTTTTCGGGCTCACGGTAGACGTTCCCGAACACTATGTCGATAAAGTCATCGCTCTGGCATCGGCGCTCCCGACTATCAGCTGGGCCGATACGCTTATCGCCAGCGTCACGCTGGCCGTTCTGATTTTGTGGCCAAGGTTGGGGCTGCGCGTTCCTGGGCATCTTCCCGCTCTGCTGGCCGGCACCGCCGTCATGGCCATTCTTTCATGGGCCGGCTATTCCGTCGCTACCATTGGCTCGAAGTTTCACTACCTGATGCCGGACGGCTCCAGCGGTCAGGGGATCCCTCCCATCCTGCCCCAGTTCGTTCTGCCTTGGAACTTCCCCGACGCCTCCGGCCAGCCCTTCGTGCTGAACTGGTCTACGATTTCCGCCCTGCTGCCTGCCGCTTTTTCAATGGCGATGCTTGGCGCCATTGAATCTCTGCTGTGCGCCGTCGTTCTTGACGGCATGACGGGCAGAAAACACCACTCAAACAGCGAACTGTTAGGGCAAGGGCTAGGCAACATCGCGGCACCCTTCTTCGGCGGCATCACGGCTACTGCTGCAATAGCGCGTTCCGCCGCCAACGTCCGCGCTGGCGCCACCTCCCCCATTTCGGCCGTCGTACACTCGGTTTTGGTGATTTTGGCGCTGCTGGTGCTGGCGCCGGCGCTTTCCTATCTGCCGTTGGCCGCGATGTCATCCCTGCTGCTGCTGGTGGCCTGGAACATGAGTGAAGCGCACAAGGTGGTTGATATCCTAAGGCGCGCGCCGAAAGACGACATCATCGTTATGCTTTTATGCATGTCGCTCACGGTACTGTTTGATATGGTAATCGCTATCACCGTTGGTATCGTGCTCGCCTCGCTTTTATTTATGAGACGCATCGCCCGCATGACGCGCTTGACGGAAATTAAAGGCGGCAGCGACGATAGCTGCATCGCGATGCGCGTAAGCGGCCCGCTGTTCTTCGCCGCGGCGGAGCGCATTTTTAACGAATTGACTCAACGTTTAGACGGTCAAAAGACGATTGTTTTACAGTGGGATGCCGTGCCGGTTTTGGATGCCGGCGGCCTTAACGCACTACAGCGTTTCATTGACGTTCTGCCGGAAGGCGTTGAGCTGATTAACTGCGATATTCAGTATCAGCCGCTCAAAACGCTGGCAAGGGCGAAGATTAAGCCTGTCGACGGGCGGCTTTCATTCTATTCATCTTTGGATGAAGCGCTGGCGGCGGCTAAGCGATAAGCTCGAAATAACCCTGTATCAACGGCAGGGCGGCCTATAGCCGACGCTATGATTGTCCATATGCCCCGTTTTTCCTACGGGGCTTTCTATTTACAGCAGGCTCAATGCTTCATCGAGCTCAGCTTCCGCTTCTTTTAATTTACGCGTTTTATTGGCTATCTTCTCCGGCTTGCCGGACGCCTGGGCTTCAGCCAGTTCAACCCGGCGCTCTGCGACCTTACGCTCCTTGTTTGCAACCTTTTCCTCTTGATTTACGCGGTATTCACCGCTATTGCAGTGAGCCTCTACGTTACGCATCGCGCGCTCCAGCCCCGCCAGGCGGTACGGATTGTTATACTGCCGGGCATACTCCATCTGCTGAGCGATCTTCTCTTTCTTTATTTGACAGTGGTCTTTACCTTCGTAGTGACTTCCCGCAACGACGGCGGCTGATGAAGCCATAAGCGGTAAAATTAAAATAAATTTCTTAAACATAATGCTCTCCCTAAGCATAAATCGCATTCTCAAATATCGAGAACGCCGGCATCTTATCATGCAAAAATAACCACACAATCGGAGGAAACATTACGTAACATATCCTGAAAGATTCCTGATGATATAGATAAAAAACAGATAAATCATGTAATTATAAATATTGTTGTTATTTGAAATAATATTAAATCAAAAGCGTTTTATCCCTATTGAAATAAAAAAGGGAGCTCGGTTGGCTCCCTTGATGGTTATTAACGGTATTTCACATTAACAGCTGGTGTCCAGCTCATCGAAACTTTTAACCAGGTCGTCAATCGCCTTTATTTGCTTAAGGAACGGTTCCAGTTTATTCAGCGGCAACGCCGACGGACCGTCACACTTAGCGTGGGCCGGATCCGGATGGGCCTCGATAAACAGGCCCGCCAGGCCAACCGCCATTCCCGCACGGGCCAGCTCCGTCACCTGCGCGCGACGCCCGCCGGAAGCGGCGCCGAACGGATCGCGGCACTGTAGCGCGTGGGTCACGTCAAAGATAACCGGACTGTTGCCGCTCACCTGCTTCATCACGTTAAAACCCAGCATGTCTACAACCAGGTTGTCATAGCCAAAGTTGCTGCCGCGATCGCACAGGATAATCTTGTCGTTGCCGCCTTCTTTAAACTTGTCGACGATGTTGCCAACCTGACCCGGGCTGACGAACTGAGGCTTTTTAACGTTAATCACGGCGCCCGTACGCGCCATAGCTTCAACCAAATCCGTCTGGCGAGCCAGAAACGCGGGCAGCTGAATGACGTCAACCACGTCCGCTACCGGCTGAGCCTGTGCAGATTCATGAACGTCAGTGATGACCTTGACGCCGAACGTCTGCTTAAGCTCCTGGAAAATTTTCATTCCCTCTTCCAGGCCCGGGCCGCGATAAGAGTGAATTGATGAGCGATTGGCCTTATCGAAGGAGGCCTTAAAGACGTAAGGAATGCCGAGTTTTTGCGTTACGGTCACGTAGTGTTCGCAAATGCGCATCGCCAAATCGCGAGACTCCAATACGTTCATGCCGCCAAACAGAACGAACGGTAGATCGTTCGCAACCTTAATCTCGCCAATATTCACTACTTTCTGATTCATTCGGTAGGTTCCTTAGTTATTAATCAACGTTATGCCGCAGCTATGCCGCCGGGCTGCGCCTCATTATTTATTAATGGAGCGTGATGTTGCCGTTGTTCGTCTGCTCAATACTGCTGAGCTGCATTTTAATCACTTCCGTCACCGGATCTTCCGGGCACTGTTCGATGAAATAGTTCAAATCGCGAGCGGCAATGTGATTGCAGTCCAACTGTGCGTAAATCAACCCGCGATCGCGAATTTCATAAGGGTCTTCCGGATCAAAACTCAGCGTCAGCTCACTCGCTCTCAATGCCAATTCGGGCCGGTTTTCCTGCATCAGCGCGCCCTTCAGCGTTCCCAACAGCTTAATGACGATTTGACTGTTTTCCGAATCGTTCAGATCGTCATAGGCCAGCTTTGCGTCGATGCCAAGATGCCCTTTGAGCCAAATGTCTAAAACGTGACAGGTTAACGTTTCGCCATTAAGCGGATTAATCACCCAGCTATCGCCGTCCAGCCAGTCGGCCTTCACCAGCAGCTGCGTCGGAAACATGACGGGGAAAAGGGGAATATCCAGGCTGTTGGCAATGTAAATGAGGATAGTCCCCAGCGAAGACGGCGCGCCGCACCGCGTTTTTAGTACGTGGTCTAACCAAAGCGTTTCTGACAGGCGATAAACGCCCTCGGCGGACCCGAAATCCCACGTGTGGTAAAACAGATCTAAAAGCCTTTCAAGCCGGAGATCGACGTCAAGATTTTCCGGTATGCGAACCCGGGCCTGAGCTGCCAAGGCATCCAGCTCGCGGCGCACTTCATCTTCCGGAAAGTCATCGCGAATAAGCCGCGTAATGAGGCAAATTCCGTCCAGTAAAGCGTGGCTGTTAAATTCAAAATCGGTAATGTTGTCGCGACTCATGCATACTCCATGATTAACGGCAATTTGGTCACTGCCAGGGCTACAATGAAATAAACAACAAGCAGCGCGGCCATAAAGGCCGTCACGCGCAGCGCTTGGCCCATTGTACGCCGACTCAGCGCAATATGCCCTAAGCCAATGTAGATTATCACGCCGACAAGCTTTTCAGTCATCCACGTTCCCTGCGGCGTAAACGGATAAAAGTGGGTAATAAAAACCAGCGCAATTCCGGTAATAAACAGCACCGTATCGTTAACGTGGGGAAGAACTTTTACCCACTTACGCGCAAGCAGCGCCGATCCCCTCCATCGCCAGTAGAAACGCAGAGCGAACATGGCAATGCTAACAATGGCTGTCGCAACGTGTAGCCATTTAACCCACAGGTACATAAATGCGTCTCCGCTAAACGGCCGGCCGCAGCAAGCCGCCTTAGAATGTGTTAATGACTGAACCAGCGCCCGAGCGTAACGCGATCGTTACCGCCGTAGTCCTGATGCGTTGCGATAAGATCAAATCCCCGCTGCTTAAACAGCGTTCTTACCTTTTCTCCCTGCTCCCAGCCGTGTTCTACCAAAAGCCATCCCCCCTGCTTGAGGTAATCGGGCGCATTCTGAACAATCCACAGCAAGTCCGCCAGGCCGTCCTGCTCCGCCACCAGCGCGCTGCTGGGCTCAAAGCGTACGTCGCCCTGCTGAAGGTGAGGGTCGTTTCTGTCGATATAGGGAGGATTGCTGACGATAGCATCAAAATAGCATTCGCTAAGCGGCTCAAACCAGTTTCCCTGAACAAAATGAACGTTATCAATACCCAAACGTTCTGCATTGTCCTGCGCCAGCGCGATGGCGGCGGGTTGAAGATCGATGCCGGTGACGGAACTGTCCGGACGTTCACTGCCCAAAGCCAGAGCGATCGCGCCGGTCCCGGTCCCGAGATCGAGAATATCGCACTCCACCGTAGGAAGATGTTCCAAAGTCAGTTCAACCAACCTTTCCGTATCGGGCCTGGGAATAAGCGTTGCAGGCGACACGTTCAGCATAAGGGACCAAAACTCTCTCGAACCCACCAGGTAGGCTATCGGCTCTCCGGCTATTCTACGCACGAGCAGGCTTTCCAACTGGGTCAATGCCGTTGGCTCAATCGCCGTTTCGCTAAACGCCATCAGAAACGTTCTCGTTTTACCCGTAACGAAGCCGAGGATAATTTCTGCATCCCGTTTCGGGCTATCGCCGCCCTTCAGCCGGGCGATAGCCTGTTCCAGCCATTGATTAAAAGTCATAGCGGGATTAGGCGTCCAGCTCGGACAGCGCCGCCAGCTGATCGGCCTGATATTCCTGAACGATAGGCTGAATCAACATATCGAGCTTGCCTTCCATCACTTCGTCGAGGCGATAGAGGGTCAAATTGATTCGGTGATCGGTCACCCGTCCCTGTGGGAAGTTATAGGTTCTGATACGATCGGAACGGTCGCCTGAACCCAGCAGGTTGCGGCGCGTAGACGCCTCTTCCGACTGGCGCTTTTGCATTTCCGCCTGACGAATTCGCGCTCCCAGCACCGACAGCGCTTTGGCCTTGTTTTTATGCTGCGAGCGCTCGTCCTGACATTCGACGACGATGCCGGTCGGCAAGTGGGTGATTCGGATGGCGGAATCGGTGGTGTTGACGTGCTGCCCGCCCGCGCCGGAGGAGCGGAAGGTGTCTATTTTCAAATCGGTCGGGTTGATTTCCGGCAGCTCCGCCTCTGGTACTTCAGGCATGATGGCGACCGTACAGGCCGACGTGTGAATGCGGCCCTGAGACTCCGTTTCCGGCACCCGCTGCACGCGGTGGCCGCCCGACTCGAACTTGAGGTGGCCGTATACGCCATCGCCGGAAACTTTTGCGATAACTTCTTTATAGCCGCCGTGTTCGCCGTCGTTGGCGCTCATCACCTCGATGCGCCAGCGCCGAGCTTCCGCATAGCGGCTGTACATTCTAAACAAATCGCCGGCAAAAATAGCCGCCTCGTCGCCGCCGGTTCCGGCGCGCACTTCCAGAAAGCAGTTGCGCTCGTCGTCCGGATCTTTTGGCAACAGCAGAACCTGAAGCTGCTGCTCGAGTTCTTCAAGCTGACGCTGCCCTTCGTCTATCTCTTCCTGAGCCATCTCTTTCATTTCGGGGTCAGTCAGCATGAGTTCTGCTGCGCTCAGATCTTCCTGAACTTTACGCCACTGGCGAAAACAGGCGGTAACGTCCCCTAACTGGGCATACTCGCGAGAAAGTGCACGAAACCGTTCCTGATCGGCGATCACGGTCGCATCGCCTAAATGCGCCTGCACTTCTTCATGGCGCTCCTGTAAAGCTTCTAGTTTGGCAACTATAGAAGGTTTCATTCGTGGCTAAACCCTATGGTAAATATTGAAGGTCACTAATACTGGTCCAGCCCGAGGCTGTCGCGCAATACGTTTAACTGCTCAAGATCGCCGCTGCTGGCGGCTTTCTGAAGCGATTTGGTTGGTGCGTGGATAAGACGATTGGTTAATCGATGGGACAATGTCTCAATAGTGCTTTCTACGTCGGCACCCTGGGCTATCGCGGTCAGAGCCTTTTCAACCAGCTCTTCGCGCACGCCTTCCGCCATCGCGCGGTAGTCTTTAATCGCCGTGACGGCCGACTGAGAACGCATCCAGGCCATAAAGTTGGCGCTTTCCTGCTTAACGATGTCTTCTGCCTGAACGGCCGCGGCCCGGCGCTGAGAAAGATTATGTTCGATAATGGAGTGCAAGTCGTCAACCGTATACAGATAGACGTTCGAAAGCTTGCCGACTTCCGGCTCAATGTCCCGAGGCACGGCGATATCAATAAACAGCATCGGCTGATTGCGGCGCGCTTTTAAAGAACGCTCCACCATGCCTTTACCGATTATCGGCAGCGGGCTCGCGGTCGAACTTATCACAATATCGGCTTTATACAGAGACGCATCGATTTCCGGCAGCGTGATGACGTCGGCCTCAACTTCATCGGCCAGCTGCTGCGCCCGCTCGCGAGTGCGGTTCGCTATCGTCATTTTCTTAACCTGATGCTCGCGCAGATAGCGGGCAACCAGCTCAATAGTCTCTCCCGCTCCCACAAGCAGAACGTTGACGTCGCGCATCGACTCAAAAATCTGGCGCGCCAGCGTACAGGCGGCAAAGGCGACGGAAACCGCGCTTGAACCAATTTCGGTTTCTGTCCTGACGCGCTTGGCGACGGAGAACGACTTCTGAAACAGGCGCTCAAGTTCGGTATTCAGCTTTTGATGTTCCTGCGATTCGGCAAAGGCCTTTTTTACCTGGCCTAAAATCTGCGGTTCGCCTAACACTAAAGAATCCAACCCGCTGGCAACGCGCATCAGGTGGCTGACGGCGTCAAAGTCCTGGTGCCAGTAGAGGCTGCCCGCCAGCTCGTCCTTAGTCAGATGATGATATTGACACAGCCAGTGGGTTAGCTGAGAAAGCGCGTTGTCATCGGGCTCAACGCTTAAATACAGCTCGGTTCGGTTGCAGGTAGACAGCACGACGCCGCCCTGCACCAACGGCTGTTGGTGCAGGCTATCGAGCGCCTCGCCCAGCGTGTCCGGAGAAAACGAAATTCGTTCTCTTAAGGACACTGGCGCGGTTTTGTGATTGATTCCAAGTGCAAGAAGCGTCATGAACTGCCGTTTTTATTATATATCGACGGTCAAACCGTTATCTTAATGAGATATTCTACTTGATGCTGACTGTCAATAAAAGTCGCGCATTACCACGAAGGCAAATCGCAAAAAGCGGCGTAAAAAATGTAGCGCCGCCTGTTCATTCTATACTGCCTAAGTAAGATCGTCGTTGACGTTTGGCTCGCAGCCGATTAGCGTTACACCACTCTACCGCATAGAGGCGGTAATTCACCATCGACAGGATCTGACGACATCATGAAGACACCTTTACGAACTTCCTCGTTCATTAAGCTCATTCCGCTAGCCAGCGTGCTGCTGACCGCCTGTACGCTGACGGGCACTGGCGAGCAAAGCGGTGCGTCTCCCCTGTGGCAATCCCATGAACAGCAGGTCAAGGCCTTGACGCAATACCAAACGCGCGGCGCTTTCGCCTATCTGACCGACAGCCAGAAGCTTTATGCGCGTTTCTTCTGGCAGCAGCAAACCCCCGAACAGTATCGACTGGTGTTAACCAATCCATTGGGAAATACCGTGATGGAGCTTAACGTTCAACCGGGGATGGTTCAACTGGTTGACGACAAGGGACAGCGCTACGTCAGCGATAATGCCGAAAAGATGATTTTCGAGCTAACCGGTATGACCATTCCTCTTGAAAACATGCGCCAGTGGATGATTGGCCTGCCCGCCGACGCTAAAGACCTCACCTTCACGCCAGAGGGGCAGCTAAAAAAGATTACGCTTGACCAAAACGGCCAACGTTGGACCGTGGAATATCGAAACTATGATACAAAAGCCCAACCGGCCCTCCCCGGTCTGATCGAAATTTCCCACGGCGATGAGCGCATTAAGCTGAAAATGGACGACTGGACGCGGCAATGATGAACAAGTGGCCCTCTCCCGCCAAGCTGAATCTGTTCCTATATATTACTGGCCGTCGCTCCGACGGCTATCATTCGCTGCAGACGCTGTTTCAGTTTTTAGACTATGGCGACACGCTGAGCTTTAACGTTCGTCAGGACGGCCGCGTAAATTTGATGACGCCCATCGCCAACGTCCCTGACGACCAAAATCTGATAGTGCGCGCCGCCCGGCTGCTCCAGCGGCATACCGGCAGCGCTCTGGGAGCGGATATCTCCGTCGACAAGCGTCTGCCAATGGGCGGAGGCCTGGGCGGAGGATCGTCAAATGCGGCGACAGTGCTGGTCGCGCTTAATCACCTGTGGCGCTGCGGGCTGTCGCAGGATGAGCTTTGCCGAATCGGGCTGACGCTCGGCGCCGACGTGCCCATTTTTATCTACGGCCACGCCGCGTTTGCAGAGGGCGTCGGAGAACGCTTTACGCCGGTTGAGCCTCAGGAAAAGTGGTATCTGGTCGCTCATCCTGGCGTAACTATCCCTACCGTAGCCATTTTTACCGACCCGGAGCTACAGAGGAATACGCCTGAAAGAGATCTCGAAACGCTGTTATCTTCGCCTTTTTTCAACGATTGTGAACCAATCGCAAGAAAAAGGTTCCCCGAGGTTGAACAGCTTATTTCTTGGCTGTTAGAATATGCGCCGTCACGCCTCACAGGGACAGGTGCTTGCGTATTTGCCGAGTTCGATACTGAAGCCGCCGCCCAACGCGTGTTACAACAAGCCCCTGAATGGTTGCACGGCTTTATTGCGCGAGGCGTTAACGTTTCGCCACTAGCGTCGTTCCTGTCAGGGCAAGAGTGAGCGCCGCGCTGATGCGGTAAACAAAGCTATTTGGAGTCGGCCCTGTTTACCGCATTTTGCGGTCTCAAATTTATCGTATACCGTCACCTATCCACGCTGTCGGTATCTTTCTGGATGCAAGCCTGAGGTTCTTCTCGTGCCTGACATGAAGCTCTTTGCTGGTAACGCTACGCCGGAACTAGCACAACGTGTAGCCAATCGTCTTTATACTTCTCTGGGTGACGCCGCTGTAGGCCGTTTTAGTGACGGTGAAGTGAGCGTTCAAATCAACGAAAACGTCCGCGGTGGTGATATTTTTATTATTCAATCCACCTGTGCGCCGACCAACGATAACCTGATGGAACTGGTCGTTATGGTCGACGCGCTGCGCCGCGCTTCTGCTGGGCGTATCACTGCGGTTATTCCTTACTTTGGCTACGCTCGTCAGGATCGTCGCGTACGTTCCGCCCGCGTGCCTATTACGGCCAAAGTCGTTGCGGATTTCCTTTCCAGCGTCGGCGTCGACCGCGTTTTAACCGTCGACCTGCACGCCGAGCAAATCCAGGGCTTCTTTGACGTTCCGGTTGATAACGTTTTCGGCAGCCCAATCCTGTTGGAAGATATGCTGCAGCAGAATCTGGAAAGCCCTATTGTCGTATCTCCGGACATCGGCGGCGTCGTTCGCGCTCGCGCTATCGCCAAGCTGCTTAACGATACCGACATGGCCATCATCGACAAGCGCCGCCCTCGCGCCAACGTCTCTCAGGTGATGCACATCATCGGCGACGTCAATGGCCGCGACTGCGTTCTGGTTGACGATATGATCGATACCGGTGGAACCCTGTGCAAAGCGGCTGAAGCCTTAAAAGAGCGCGGAGCCAAGCGCGTATTCGCCTACGCGACGCACCCGATCTTCTCCGGCAACGCCGTCGACAACATCAAGAACTCAGTGATTGATGAAGTCGTCGTTTGCGATACGATCCCGCTGTCAGCCGAAATCAAGGCTATCAACAAGGTTCGCTCGCTGACGCTTTCCGGCATGCTGGCTGAAGCCATTCGCCGCATTAGCAACGAAGAGTCCATTTCCGCCATGTTCGAACATTAATTTCGAACCTGCTGAAATGTAAAAACCCGGAAGCAAACGCTCCCGGGTTTTTTATTTGCAGAAATTAAAACGGAAAATCTCTTTTTCCGGCAAACTTTGCCTTTACGTCATCTTTCCGGTTCTCTGTGCCCTATCGCGCGAATTTACAGATGCTTATGGCGATAGCGGCGGTTATCGTAGTGCTTAATCCACCAGTAGCGGTCGGCCACTTTCTCGCGCCCGCTAATGCGTGCGCCGACCAGCCAAATAAAGGCGCCGATAAAGATACCTGCGATGGGAAGGTTTGCTAAATCGCCTGACAGCAAGGCGATGTCTTTTACGTGAGAGACGATCGTCAGGCCCGCGCCACAAATCATGAAAATAAGGCCGAAGACCATAAAGATGTTACCTAGAATAACGAAGGTTTTCCGTTTCATAAGCTCCTCCACCAAGTGCTTGCTGAAGTAATTATTAAGCTGCTTACCTTTGCTATGAGTATAACAGCGGGGGGCAGTAAATGTGTGGGTGCGATCACAGCTCGGACATTAACACTTACAATTTCCTTACATTTCACAAAAAACCTGACGGTTCTTCAATATTCTCAACTTCATTCCTTAAGTCTGCGCCCAAACGCACTATTTTGTGATTCCCCCCAAGAACGGTAGAATAGTCCCCTACTCTGTTTTCAATTTCGGGCTAGCGCTAGAAAGCCCGATATGCGTTGATTTGGATACTGACTGTGAGCAGCATTAAACTGATTGTTGGCCTGGCGAACCCCGGTGCCGAATACGCCCAGACGCGACATAACGCCGGAGCCTGGTTCGTTGATTTATTGGCCGATCGCTATAACCAACCGCTAAAGGAAGAGCCCAAGTTTTTTGGTTATACTTCCCGCCTTAGCATTGGCGGCCAGGACGTTCGACTGTTGGTTCCCACCACCTTCATGAACCTGAGCGGTAAAGCCGTTGTCGCCATGGCAGGTTTCTTCCGCATTTCGCCTCAGGAAATTCTGGTTGCCCACGACGAGCTCGATCTCCCCCCCGGCGTCGCCAAACTTAAGCTAGGCGGCGGCAACGGTGGACATAACGGGCTAAAAGACATCGCCAATAAGCTAGGGAACAACCCCGATTTTTACCGTTTACGCATTGGTATCGGCCACCCTGGGGATAAAAACAAGGTCACAGGGTTTGTATTAGGAAAACCGCCGGCCTCAGAACAGTCGCTGATAGACGACGCCATTGACGAAGCCGTACGCTGTACGGATATATTAATAAAAGAAGACGTCACTAAAGCGATGAACCGGCTCCATGCCTTTAAGGCTGGCGCATAGCGATAGCTCAGCCGTCAGTCCCGGCTGACGGTTTTCGCATCGCCCCCCTTGATGTTACGGTAAATTAGCACCACCTAGCGTGCGGCAACATTCTGATTTTTGAGTTAAAGCCATCAACGGTTTTCCGACTGCCAAAAATTCATCTCCCTCGATAGCTCGTGCGCCAATCTTTTCTAAAATCCCTCGTCGAAAGAGTGTTTGTGCTAACGAGTCCCCCCCTCATTTGCTTGCATTCTCCTAACTGACGGTAATGCGCGCTTCCTTCGTGAACGTGCACTCGTAGCCTGGCCTGTCGTTAACTCAATGAAAACATTAATATTGATAAAAATGTCATTACTAACCAAAATATATCTTTCTGTTATAATTTTTTAATAATTATGGAATGACAAAAATTAAGTAAATAAAAATTAAAGGTTACAAAAAGGTATTTCTCACCCGGTCATTTAGGATAGAGAATAAAAACGCTTTTAATACAATAAATAAATATGAATTTCTTCGCTAACCCGATAAATTCAAGTACCATCCATTAATCTCTACGCTGGAAAATTTGCCATATCCCCCACAAAAAAATGCGCAGCCCTGCATCAAACAGAGTCTCTATCAGATCTCGACAAAACTAATGACAAATGCTTCCATTGAACTCAAAACACACAATAAAATACATATAGTTCAACAAATTAAACAAAATTACGTTTAAGAGAAAGGTAAGGGTTTAACATAAAAAATAGGGGTAAAACTAAGGCAAAAAGCCAAATCACAACACTTATACAAAGTAAAGACAGTTTCTCTTACCCTTAGTTTTTTAAAGTAAAATACGCACAACAACTCAGTAACCCTAATTTAATTTCAGCCCATGCCTGAATCCTAACTTATTTGTTACTATTCATAATAGGATGGGTTATTCGTGCCCTTTTTATGCACTATTTTTTACTTCCAGCATTGTGTCTCAACGCCCGTTGCGGTAAGCTGTGAGAAGTAAATCTATAATGGATGATAGATGAATATGCACGTACGCAGTGATGAAGTGCATAAATCGGATGGTGCACACGTGTGCAGTGATTTATGCCACCTGACCAGAATGTCATTAAAACACGCTCACAATATGAAGAAGGTTGAGGCCCAATCATATTGGCGTCGTTGCATGTTTTTCTTGGGCGCCAGCGCCGTCGTCACGCTTTTCTTTGGCATCGTCTTCTTTACTACGCCAACGCTGATAACCTACTTCATTGAAATGATCGTTTCCATCATGGGAATTACGATTTCTCACGCTTGGTATCGCGTTACGGCCAACAACATCCACTGGCATAAAAGCTGGTATGCGCACGTTAGAGGCCTTGAAAACCAGCTTGCATCCTGCACTAAAAAGCCCATAAGGATGATAAGCGGAATACAGGCGCCCCACAGCCTCAATGACTCATTCCTCCTTAACAGAATGCTCAACGTGGTCTTTTTCGTGTTCTGGTGCATTCTTCCCGTTATCTCGCTGCTGAAATTTTTCTACTACTTCGTTTACGTCAACGGCGTTTCCCTTTCGCTGGCTAACACCCTTTTTCTGTGCATACCTTTCCTTATTATGGTTTTCCTCTCTATCGCGCTTAACGTCTTTATGTGCATGTTCTCATCAAAAGATGATGCGGAGATCGACAACCGAGAACTCGATATCGCCCTACAGTATAAAAACGGCCAAAACCAACAGAACTGAACGCCCCGTTATGCCCTCCTTTTAGCCCTTTTCAAGCCTCTTTCCCACCCTTGCTCTATAAGCCTATAGCCATATTCCCGTTCGATGAACAGCAGGAAAGCTGACTCCGCAATCAAGATCGGGTATCATTCTGCGGTTTCTTTTTTATTGTGAAGCAGGCGATTTTTATTCTCTGCCGCTTTTGTCGTTGCGCCCAACGGACTAATCCCCTCTATTGGCTTAGCGATAAACAACATGACGCTGTAATAAGGTAATCCGGTGAATATACAGGCACTCTTATCAGAAAAAATAACGCAGGCGATGATTGCCGCAGGCGCGCAGGAAAACTGCGAAGCCCACGTACGCCAGTCTGCAAAACCTCAGTTTGGCGATTATCAGGCAAACGGCATTATGGCCGTTGCAAAACAGATGGGACTCCCTCCTCGCCAGCTCGCCGAGCGAGTGTTATCGCATCTTTCCCTTTCTGGCATTGCCAGCACCGTTGAAATCGCCGGCCCGGGCTTTATTAACATCTTTTTGGACGCACAGTGGTTGGCGGAAAATGCAGAACGGGCGCTGCAAAGCAGCCGGCTGAACGTGACGCCAGCCCAGAAGCAGACCGTCGTCGTTGACTACTCCGCCCCTAACGTTGCTAAAGAAATGCACGTAGGCCATCTGCGCTCAACGATCATTGGCGACGCCGTAGTCCGCACGCTGGAGTTTTTAGGCCATCACGTTATCCGCGCTAACCACGTCGGCGACTGGGGCACTCAGTTCGGTATGCTTATCGCCTATCTGGAAAAGATGGAAAACGAGCACGCTGACAACATGACGCTTTCCGATCTGGAAGCGTTCTATCGTTCGGCTAAACAGCACTATGACTCCGACCCGGTTTTCGCCGAACGCGCCCGCGAATACGTAGTGAAGCTTCAGGGCGGCGATGAGTACTGCCGCACGATGTGGCGCAAGCTGGTCGACGTCACCATGCAGCAGAATCTTGCCACCTATCAGCGCCTGAACGTCACGCTAACCGTTGATGACGTTATGGGCGAGAGCATCTATAACGCCATGCTGCCCGGCATCGTTGCCGACCTTAAGGCTAAAGGCCTGGCGGTGGAAAGCGAAGGCGCCACCGTGGTCTATCTGGATGAGTTCAAAAATAAAGACGGCGACCCGATGGGCGTCATCATCCAGAAAAATGACGGCGGCTATCTCTATACCACAACGGACATCGCCTGCGCCAAATACCGCTACGAAACGCTGGGCGCAGACCGGGTGCTCTACTATATCGATTCGCGCCAGCATCAGCATCTGATGCAGGCTTGGACGATCGTTCGCAAAGCGGGCTACGTGCCGGAAAACGTTACGCTTGAACACCACATGTTCGGCATGATGTTGGGCAAGGACGGCAAGCCGTTTAAAACCCGCTCGGGCGGAACTATCAAGCTTTCCGAGCTGCTGGATGAGGCAATTGAAAACGCGGACGCCAAGCTGCGTAACCTCATTGTAGAGAAAAACCCGGACATGTCGGAAGACGAACTTAACAACGTGATAAATGCGGTGGGCATCGGCGCGGTAAAATACGCAGACCTCTCCAAAAACCGCACCACGGACTACGTTTTCGACTGGGACATCATGCTGGCGTTAGAAGGCAACACGGCGCCCTACATGCAGTATGCCTACACCCGCACCGCGTCTATCTTTAAGCGCGCGGGCATCAGTGAAGATGCTCTCAGCGGCGAACTGGTCATTGCCGACGAACGCGAAAAAGCGCTAGCGGTTCGGCTGCTGCAGTTTGAAGAAACGCTGTATGCGGTCGCAAAAGAAGGTACGCCTCACGTAATGTGCGCCTACCTCTACGACGTCGCCACGCTGTATTCAAGCTTCTATGAAAACTGTCCGATTCTCAACGCCGACAGCGATGCGATTCGCCAAAGCCGCCTGAAGCTGGCCGCCCTCACCGCACGCACGCTGAAACAGGGGCTCGACACGCTCGGCATTCAAACCGTAGAGCGCATGTAGCGTTCAGCCATTAACGAAAAAGCAAAGGCGCCGAGAGGCGCCTTTCTTATATCCATACTCATCTACACTACCGGCTTAGGCCACTCGACGGGCGAAATCGCGAATGCGGAAGCCTAACGCGGCCAGCGTACCAAAATAGGCCACGATGCCCACAATCACGACGGCCAGCAGCCTTAAAATACGCATCGGCATATTGCCGATGTCCCATGCAGGCATCAGGTACATCATTCCCAACAGCGCGGCCGTCATAACTAACAGCGCGACAACAAGCTTCACAAAAAACGATAGCCACCCTGCCTTTGGCTGAAAGTGGTTACGCTTTCGCAACTGCCAGTACAGCAGCGCCGAGTTGATGCAGGCAGCAATGCCGATAGAGAGCGACAGCCCGGCATGCTTAAGCGGCCCGATAAACGCCAGGTTCATCATTTGAGTAGCAAACAGCGTAAAAAGCGCAATCCTGACCGGGGTTTTGATGTCCTGACGGGAATAGAATCCCGGCGCCAGCACCTTAACCAAAAGAAATCCCATCAGACCAACGGAGTAGGCAATCAGCGCCTGACGCGTCATCATAGCGTCATACGCGCTAAATTCGCCGTACTGAAACAGCGACTTGATGAGCGGCTCAGACAGCACGCCAAGCGCGACGGAACAAGGCAAGGCCAAAAGAAAGCAGAGGCGCAGCCCCCAGTCCATCAACCCCGAATAGGCTTCGCTGTCCCCGCTGGAGAAGCTTTTAGCCAGCGAAGGCAAAAGAATGGTTCCCAGCGCTACGCCCAGCACGCCGGAAGGCAGCTCCATCAGGCGATCGGCATAATACATCCAGGAAACGGAGCCGGATGCCAGAAAAGAGGCGAATATGGTATTGATGATCAGAGAAATCTGACCAACGGATACGCCAAGGATCGCCGGCCCCATTTGCCTGAGCACCCGCCAGACGCCGCTGTCTTTCAGGCTCACTCTCGGCAGCACCAGCATGCCGATTTTCTTAAGGTACGGGAGCTGGTAAAGCAGTTGAAGCACGCCTCCGGCAACCACGGCCCACGCCAGCGCCATGATAGGCGGATCGAAATACGGCGCGCCGAAAACCGCAAATCCAATCATGCTGATATTCAGCAGCGTTGGCGCAAAGGCCGGGACAGAAAAGCGATTCCAGGTATTGAGGATTGCTCCCGCCAGCGAGGATAGCGAAATCAGAAAAATATAGGGAAACATGATCTTCAGCAGCTGCACCGTAAGCGCATATTTCTCTGGATCTTTGGTAAAACCGGGCGCAGTGGCCCAAAGCACCCACGGCGCGGCGACGATGCCGATGAGCGTCACCAGCGCCAGCACCAGCGTCAGCAGGCCGGAAATGTAGGCAATAAAGGTTTTAGTCGCCTCTTCTCCCTGCTGGGTTTTGTACTCGGCAAGAATTGGCACAAACGCCTGAGAGAAGGCCCCTTCAGCAAAAATGCGGCGCAGCAGGTTCGGCAGCTTAAAGGCGACGAAAAAGGCGTCCGTGGCCACGCCGGCTCCGAATGCGCGAGCGACGATCGCATCGCGGGCAAATCCTAACACCCGAGAAACCATCGTCATAGAACTGACGGCGGCCAACGATTTAAGTAGATTCATAATGATTGAATTAAACGGCTTTGAATGAATCGTATCGCCCATCGCGGCGATACGGAGCTGGGCGTAGTTTACGTGGTGTTAAGGGAATCACCAATCGAAAAGCGTATAAAAATATGAATCCCCGTCGCTTTATCGCCGACGGGGATCGTCGCTCACACAGAATGAGTGACAGCGTCACCAATTAGCCAATCAGCTCGTCCAGGGTTGCCTTCAAGGTATTAACCAGCTGTTTTAGCTGAGCGACCTCCTCTTCCAACGCTTCAACGCGTTCGGACAAAGAAGAGGAATATTCCACATCACAGGGCGCGGCACCCGCAGCGCTGACGTTATCAACCTCCCCGCTGAACAGGTGCGCATAGCGCAGCTCTCTTTTTCCCGGCTCGCGCGCCAGCCTGACAATAAAGGGGCCGTCCTCACGTTCAGTCAGGCCTTCCAGCGTCTTTTCCACCTCTTCCATATCGCTAAACTCGAACAGCCGATTTGAGCGCGTGCGCAGTTCTCCCGGCGTTTGCGCTCCCCGCAGCATCAGCAGGCACACGATGGCCAATTCGGCGGGGGTTAACTTTAAATCGCCAAACTCGGTGTTGCAAAAGCGATGGACGTATTTAGCCACGCGGCTGCCCGTTCCGCTTGAAGGGCGAACGAGGTGCTTTTTCTGCAACGCGTCCAGCGTCTCCTGCACTTCGCTTTCGCTTAACGACATCACCGGCTCGCGACTGGTTTTCTGATTGCAGGCCAGCGTCAACGCGTTAAGAGAGAGCGGATACTGGTCGGGCGTAGTGACCTCTTTTTCCAGCATGCAGCCAATGACGCGGGCTTCTCTTTCATTCAAAACGTATTTCATTACAGGCTGATTCCTTACGCTAAAGGTTTCCAGTTCGGGTTAATTAACGCCATCATGACGTGGTCGCGCCACTCGCCGTTTATTCGTAAATAGCTTTTCGCATAGCCTTCTCGCTCAAATCCAAGCCTTGTCAGTAGGTTGCCGCTGCGGTGATTATGAGGCATATAGTTGGCCATAATGCGGTGCATTCTCTGCTGTTGAAACATGTAGCGCAGCGCCGGTTGCAGCGCTTCATACATCATTCCCTGACCTTCCCATTTTTTGCCCAGAGAATAGCCCAATATGCAGGCATAAAAATCTCCGCGAATGACGTTACTAAAGTTTGCAACGCCTCTGACTTCTTTTTCGTCCGCGTCGAGCAATAGGAAATAAAACGCGCTGCCCTGCTTGTGCAATTCATTGATGATGTTCAAACGAACCTGCCAGCCGGAAGGATAACAGTAGCTTTGATCTCTGACCGGCTCCCAAGGCCTGAGGAACTCGCGGTTTTCGGTATAGTAGTCCGCCAGCCGATAAGCGTCGCGATCGCAGGCCAGACGAATAACCAAACGTTCAGTGGTTAAGGTAACTTTGGGTATATTTGAGCGATAGCCAAACATTCGCCCCCCTAAAAATTAATCCAGCGCATTAAAAGACAAAGATAGTCTACTAAAATAGTATCGTTGTTACGTAAATAAGTTCAGAATAGTCAAAAAAATCCTCTCATTGCTTATTTTTTCGCTTACGGTGAAATTATGCCTCGCGTGTCGCACGTTAGGAATTTGGGTAAATATTTTTTACTCGTGGATAACCTGCTGGTCGTTCTCGGTTTCTTTGTCGTCTTCCCTCTTATTTCGATACGCTTTGTCGACCAGCTCGGCTGGGCGGCGCTTTCCGTTGGTCTGGCGCTGGGCATGCGCCAGTTTTTACAGCAGGGATTAGGCATCTTCGGCGGCGCTCTGGCGGACCGCTTCGGCGCCAAGCCGCTTATTGTAACGGGAATGCTGATGCGAGCGGCAGGATTTGCCGCAATGGCCATGGCCGACGAGCCGTGGATCCTGATGCTCTCCTGCGTCCTTTCCGCCTTTGGCGGCACGCTGTTTGACCCGCCGCGCATCGCGCTGGTCATCAAGCTTACTCGCCCCCATGAGCGAGGCCGTTTTTATTCATTGCTCATGATGCAAGACAGCGCCGGCGTAGTTATCGGCGCGCTGTTGGGAAGCTGGCTTTTGCGCTACGACTTCCACTGGGTTTGCTGGTCCGGCGCGGGCTTTTTCATTCTGGCCGCCGCGCTTAATGCCTTCGTGCTGCCCTCCTACCGCGTATCTACGTCCGTACGGGCGCCCATTCTAAACGGCATTAAGGCTGCCGTTCGCGATCGCTTTTTCCGCCGCTACGTGCTGACGCTGACCGGCTATTACGTGCTGTCGATTCAGGTCATGCTGATGCTTCCGCTGCTGGTCAACGAAATATCCGGCGAGCCGGAAACCATTCGTTGGATGTACCTCATTCAGGCGCTTCTCTCCCTGACGCTGCTGTACCCTATTGCTCGCTGGAGCGAAAAGCGCTTCAGGCTGGAAAGTCGACTAATGACCGGGCTGCTGCTAATGACTTTCAGCCTTGTTCCTTTGGGATTTATCAATTCCCTATCCCTCGCCCTGGGGCTTATATTCTTCTTTTATCTGGGGCTGATTATCGCCGAACCGGCGCGAGAAACGCTCAGCGCATCGCTTTCCGCTCCGCAGGCTCGCGCCAGCTATATGGGATTTAGCAGGCTTGGCCTGGCGCTGGGCGGTGCCATCGGCTATACCGGCGGCGGCTGGCTGTATGATATAGGCCACGAGCTTAACCTGCCGCAGATCCCCTGGATGCTGCTGGGCGTAACCGGGATTGTTACCGCGCTGGCGCTTTATCGACAGTTTACGCCTCAGGCGATAAGGCCCAAGAAAGCCGCGGCGTCATAATGCCTCTATTGCCTGCGGGCTCTTGGGCTTGTACCCTACGCTAATGATTTATTCACTATTATCAAAGGTCAGTATGCTAAAACAGTTTCCTCGCTTTGTTTTTTTCCTGTTTATCGCTTTTCTGTTTGGCTGCAGTCAAATGACGCAATACTCCTTAAGCGAGCAGGACATCAATAAGTACCTCAGTAAAAATACCGAGAAGGCCACCCGTAGCTTTAGCCTCAGCGGCCTGGCGGAAGCGGACCTGTCATTAAGCAATCTCAATGCACAGATCGGCCGTACACAGGGCAAAATTACGCTCTCTGGCAACGCTCTGTTCGCCGTCTCCTCGCTGCTGGGCAAACAGGACGCCAACCTTCAGCTAACGCTCAACGCGCGCCCGGAGTTTGACCCTGTCAAAAGCGCCATCTATCTAAAGGATTTAGAGCTGGTGGACTATGACCTGCAAACCAGCCAAGGGAAGGTGAAAAACGTAAAAACCTTTATTCCTTTACTCAACAGCGCGCTACAGCTTTATTTCAACGACCAGCCGGTTTACGTTCTGAATTCGGACAAGAGCGCGCTGGAAGCCTCGGCGAAAAAGCTGGCTAAAGGCATTCAGGTTGAAGAAGGCAAGCTGGTATTCGAATTTATTAAGTAAATAAGCAAACGGGGCGCAAGGCGCCCCGTTTTATATCTTGAGTATCCTACTCGACTATTCCCCCCTTCCCGACTTCACCGCTCGCAGCACGACAAACTTGTTGTTTGACGCCAAAAGCTCACAGTGGCCAAACAGGCGCTTTAGCTTTTGGTGATAGCCAAGATGTCGGTTGCCGACAATCCGCAGCTCTCCGCCTTGCGACAGGCAGCGGCGCGCATCAAGGAACATCTGCCAGGCGATGTCGTCGGTGATCACCTGCTGTTGGTGAAACGGCGGGTTACAGATAACGGCGCTAAGGCTTCCATCGGCGATGCCCATCAGCGCATGCTGGGCCTCAAAGCGGCTGCGGGAAAGCGCCTGCGGCAGGTTCTTTTCCACGTTTAGCCGACTGGAGGCGACCGCCATAAAGGATTCATCGCGGAAAGTCACGTGAGCCTGAGGGTTTTGCGCCAACAGCCTCAGCCCTAAGACGCCGTTGCCACACCCCAGATCCACCATATTCCCCGGCGCGTTTGACGGCAGATAGTCGGAAAAGAACCGCGCCCCGATGTCCAACGAAGTGCGGGAAAAGACGTTAGGATAGTTATGTATCTCGTAGGACGTTCCCTCAAGCGGCCATGACGCCAGCGGGTTAAACGCCGCGACGTCAGGGCGCTCGGCGCGACAAAAAATCAGCCGCGCCTTTTTCCACGCAAGGCTAGTACGGGTTGGCCCCAGAATCTGCTCAAACAGCCGTAGCGTTGACGTATGCACATCGCGACTTTTCGCCGCGGCGATAATTTGCGTCTCCGACGTAACCACCTGCCGCAGGGCGTGCAGCTGATGCTCCAGCAGCGCCAGCGTCTTGGGCACTTTTATCAACACGGCCGACGGTCCAGCAGGAAGCGGCGTCAGGCTGTCCGTAAAAGTTACATTGTCACCATTGATTCCATTGCGCGCAAGATTACTCTGCGTCGCATATTGGCTGATAAAAGAGTCGCTGTTGCACACGGGGTGATACTCCGCCAGCGCGCAGGCCAGAGCGCCAAAGGCGTCGTTGAGAATAATCAGCGGCCCGCTGTTTAAGCGTGAATAGTCGAGCTCATTTAGCAAAAACTCATCGGCCGCTTCCCACGCCCGCAGCGGGCTATCGCGACCGGGATCGGGGAAACGGCTCAGCGACAGCCCGGCAAGCTGGCTCTCACCAATGGAAAGCTTCGCTTCTTGTGGTTCCGTCATTGTGCTTCGCCATCCTCGGCTTCGGTCAGCTCATCCCGCATGGCCTGAAGCGCTTCTCGCGCCAGAGAGGCCAGCGCGCGATAAAACGCCGTTGTCGCATGAGCCTCTACCTTGCCTAAAAAGCGCCCGCACCAGGGAAGAAGATAGTCATCAAACAGCGCCAGCTGTGCCTGAACCTCGTCGGCCTCCGCCGCGTTGTCCTCGATCCAGGATGCGGCCAAAAGCAGTTGGCCAAAGCCGTTGGCCGCAGAAGCAGACAGCGGGACGCCTCTTTCGGTTAAAAACGCCCTCGCCTGCGCCTCGCTCGGCCCTTCATAGTCAGAAGCATAAGGCGACACGCTGCCGCCTTCGCCAAACATGGCCTGATAGTCTGCCGCCAGCTTTTGGCGATCGGTATCGTTGCCCATCCGTTCCAGTAGCTCGTCCTGTTCCAGCGGCCAATGCTGCTTTAGCTTGCCTTCGCCCAGCAGGCCAAACAGCGGATCGAGCACCGTATCGTCCGGCGACCGGGAAAACAGAGAGCCGAGTATCCGGCAAACAATTGAAAACTCATTCATAAACGTTAAACTCGCTAATTCTTGCTATAACCCCAGCACGCGCTTGTCTTTCGGATATTTCACCGAGTAAGACAGCCCAAGCAATCGGGACTCGTTAGGCGCCAGGTTTAAAGACCACTGAACCTCGCCCTTATCTTTATCAAAAGTTGCGCCGTCGTGGCGTAGGTTTTCTACGACAACGTCGCTGCTGCGGCTCATCGGCACCTGATCGATAACCGTCAGCGCGATAGGCTCGCCGCGCGTATTCTTAACCTCGATGCGGTAGGCATAGCTACGCTGGCTTGCGTTGCCAAAAAACTCGGCCTTTTCCGTCGTTTTGGCGTCATTTTCGCGACTGACCAAGATCTTCCGATCGCGCCCCAGAGAGATATCCAGCGTTTTCTGAATACGGCGCGGATCTATGCTTCCCTGACCGACAAACGCCCCCTCATAGAAAACGCTCGATCTGCCCGGCAGCAGGTTCAGGCTTTCCCAGTCTTTTAGCTGTACCTGTAAAAAAGCGTCCTGCTCGATTTTCGGCACGGCAACATAGCGATACTCGCCCTGAACATCAAGCTGTTTTATGACGACGGAGTGCCCTTTGCCGTCCGCGGCAATGCGATAAGGCAGAGAAATGCTGAACCGGGCGTTAAGCCCTCCGGAATCGGTGACCACATAGTCCGACATCGACTTTTTGGCGCTGACAGAGCGCATTCTCGAACTGTCCGCCACCGGCGCTTCCACCGCCATTGGCGCCGGCGTAGCGACTTCATACATGGCGTCGTTGGAACTCGTCTTGCCCGATAGCATCGGCGCGCGGTAAAGATCGATATACCACGGAGAAAGCGCCGGAGCCTGTGCTCCCCGGCTCGGATTGCCGGTAGAGAGCGTAAGCTTGACGTTATCCCAGTCAATGCCGCTGTTTTGATAAACGTTGGCCTTATAGGTCAGCTTTACCGGTTGAGAAATGCTGTCGACCCGAACGTCATAGGTAGGAACCCAGCCCGCATCGCCGATCGCGTAGGATAGGGTTACGTCGCTGGTCATCGCTTTGGGGGAGTAGAACTTCACCACCAGCTGATTTACCGCCTGGCCGTCTTTTTGCTGCGCCTCGGCCAGCTGATGATTAAGCCTGTCGATATTTCTCTCAATCTCTTCCGCCTTTTCCTTCAGGTCGATGTCGGCCAGCAGCGCCTCATTCATTTTATCGCTAACAAGCTGCAGCATTTTATTGACCTGGTCTACGGTCGCCCCTTCCTTCTCGCCGCCTACGCTGCGGTTGCTTTCCAACACGGCCAGCTGGGCCTGGATAACCTGCCGGCGGGCATTAACCCGATTCTGTTCTCTGACCTCGGCTTCCAGCTGCTTTTTCAGTTCATCCACTCGAGCGGAAACTCGCTCGTTGAGATAATCTCGGCGCACGCTGAACGACTTGACCACCGCGCCGCCGCCCGCCTCAAGCTGCAGGCTCTGTTCGTTAAGCCCGTCGGCGATATTGGTAAAAATCACTTCGCTTTCCCCCGCGGGAAGCGTCACTTTATTGGCGTTAAACAGCTCGGCTCCGCGCAAGAAAACAGTCACGTCGTGCAGACTTGCCCTTTCCATCTGCGACTCAGCCCACGCAGAGGAGGAAAAGGCCAAGGCGACGGCACCGTACAGCAGCGTTGTACGGTAGAAAGTCGCGCGGTAGGAAAATGCATACTTCATCGTTTTATCCTTAAAATCGTGATGACATAGCCCTCTTTAAACGCTAAAGAGAGGCAAATTCCGCGATATGCGGCTTTCCGTGAGATTCAAGAAAATCCAGAACCCGGCGCGGCGTGACGTTAAGAATGCGCTCTTCCGGGAAGTTAACGTCGCGCAGCACCCGTAATGACTTATCAAAACCGCCCAGCGCGAAGGCGGTATGGGAATCCGACCCCAGCGCGACCCAGCCCCCCGCGTCGCGAATGGCCTTAGCGACCTCAATGCAATTTTTTTCACTGCCCGCGCGGGAATGAATAAAGGACGAGTTATTGATCTCCAGCGCCACGTTGTGGCGCGCCGCGGCTTCAGCAACGGCTGGAATATCAATCGGATATTTAGGATTACCCGGATGGCTTATTATCTGCACCACGCCGCTGGATATGGTCGCTATCATCGCCTGCGTGTTGTCATCTTTGCCCATAGGGGCCAGCACCGGTTCGTGAAAGCCAGCGATGACTAAGTCCAGCGTCTTGGCGATCGCTTCATCGCAGTCCGTTTCGCCCTGCAGGTTTTTGATATTGGCCTCGATGCCATACAGCAGGCCGACGTCGTTCACTATTCTGGGGATCACCGCCATATTCATAAAATGCCAGCGGTGAGGCGCATCCACCATGTCAGGACCGTGATCGGTAATGGCAAACAGCCTGATGCCCTTACTCTTGGCGATAGCAAAATAGTCGCTTACCGTACTGTAAGCGTGCGTGCTGGCGATAGTATGCGCATGCAGATCGACCGGATACATAGCTGACTCCCTTTTTAATGCTAAAAATCAACGAATTCGGGACAGAAAAAGCTTGAGATGACGGGCTGTACGCGCAATTGGCGCCTATCCCAAAATACATCCTCAAAGTATACCTTGAGTTGCGCCAATGCCGGATAATTACTTTTGTTAACACCGGAGAACGGCGCCGATGTCGCTAAAGTCGCCCACAGTTGTTGATAGCTTGAGCAAACGGACAAAGAACGCGAATTTATGCTTGACCGAATCCGGTCTTCTCCCTATAGTAGCGCCCCGTTGACCTTCATTATTAGATCAACAAAAATACGGTGAGATGTCCGAGTGGCTGAAGGAGCACGCCTGGAAAGTGTGTATACGGCAACGTATCGAGGGTTCGAATCCCTCTCTCACCGCCACATTCAAGAGCCCGCTAATTAGCGGGCTCTTCTCGTTTTCAGGCTAATAAAACGGCCCCGCCAAACGCCCAATAAATAAGATCGGTCATCCTCATTGCCCTTTCCTTCTTTATCACCCGATAAAAAAACGGCCTCCCGTTTGGAAAGCCGTTTTCATAAACACATCAACTACGCTTAGAAGCTATAGCGAATGCCGAGATGGCCGCTGTAAGGCGTCTCTACGTGGCTGCCTTTTGCGTAGTTAAACTCCGCGTAGGTTGACCACTGATTGTCCAGCTGTGCGGTCAGGCCTACGCCGTACTTGCCCACGGTGCCGGACATATCGTTAGAGAAGCGCTCGGTGTCGTTGATAACCACGTCGTTGTTCTTTTTGAACTCGTGGCTCACCGCCAGGCGAACGTAAGGCTTAATCAGCGCGCCGTCTTCCATCAGGAAAGACTTGCCGAACGTCGTACCGATCTCGCCCTTCACGGACTCCGCAGAATCGGCCTTAACCTTCATGCCGCTGCTAAACCGATAGCCGGTCTTCTCACCGTGGAACACGGAGCCCAGCACGTAAGGTTCGATAAAGTAGCTGTCAACCTTGATGTGCTTACCCGCTTCCAGCGAGAAGCCGATACCGTTGCTGTTGTCTTTGGCCGTGGTTTTTCCGTCGTTGAACCTGGCGCTGTTTTCCGTTCTGAAGTGGTTTGCCTTCAGCACGCCGTCGAGATAGTAGCCGCTGTTGTGCATCCAGGTGGTGTAAAGGCCGATCGCGTAGCTGTCGACTTTACCGTCGCTGGTGCGAGCGTCCAGCTCTGAATGCGTGTAGGAGAACATGCCGCCGACCAGCAGGCGTCCATTATCCAACGCAATAGCATGGTCTCCGCCCAGCATGACGCCGTTCATATCCTGCCGATAGCCGACGTTATCGGTAGAGATGCGGTTGCGGCTGGTGATGTATTTCCCCCACGCGCCGTCCTGCGCCGTATGGTTATCGCGCAGATCGCCCAAGCGAGTTCTCAGCGTCGACAGCTCGCCGTCCCAGATAGTTGGGGTTACGTTAGCCATCGCAATTGCGTTCTTACCGCTTTCGGAAATTTCAGGCTTGGGATTCGGCGTTGGATCCGGACCTGGGCCTGGCCCCGGTTCGGGATTCGGATTTGGATCCGCCGCCTGCGGAGACAGATACCAGTTATCGCTATCCGTACCTTCGCCCTGAACCAGATAGTACTTATAGGCCCCTAAATCGACGCTGCCGTTAACCAGCGTAAAGCTGTCACTGGCGCTGCCGTTGGCAAAAATCAGGTGGTGCGGATTGACGCCGGCGACGCCGCTTCTCAGCTCCTGACCGGAATCCATCACCTTGACGTTGAAGGCGCCGCTGATGCTGTTAGTAACGTTCAGAAAATCGCCCTGCCCACCGTTAATATTGGTGTTCATCACAAAGGTGCCGGAACCGGTTAAATTATAGATTCTCAAGCGGCTGTACTTACCCGCATCGCTGCCGTCTCTGCTGCCAAACGCGACGGTGCCGTTATTAGTCAACGCCTCAACCGTAGCCTCAGACGAAACGCTATCGGCATTGTGCTTAAGGTACAGGAATGAGCTATCGCCGGCCAAATTTACCTGAATCGCGTAAGCGCCCTTGCCGTCCATAACGCCGGTCCAACTGTGAAGATCGCCGCCTTCCATCGTCAGAGAACCGTCGTTAACGTCCAGCGTACCGGTTGAGTATGCGCCATAGGCGATAGTAGACTCGCCGCCGTTTTGAATAGTCGTATTTGAAATATGACCAAATTCGTTAACCAGCTGCGTGCCGCCGTCTACCAGGGTTTTATCCGCATCGGCGTAGTATTCCACGCGCTGTACGCCGCCCTGATGAATAGTAGACTCGGTTGCAACCTGATCTTTACCAATCCAGCCGTCCTGTTCGACCCACCGGCCGCCGGTCCAACCGCCCTTCTTGCCGCTGACGATCTGTAACCCGTAAACCTGAGTGCCTACAGCCTCGCCGGTTTGAATGCGCTGAACGCCGCCTTCATAAATCGTGGCATTATTTGCCGTTTGGCCGTCGACTCTGACAGTGCTGTCCGACGTCCACTGGCCGTTTGCCCAGGTACCGTCAACACCGGTAATAATCTGGGTACCGTAAACTTTCGCGTCGTCAGAAGAACCAAAGGTAATAAACTGCAGCGCGCCTGCGTGAACGGTCGTATTGCTGTCGGCCGCCGTTCCCTTGCCCGAATAGACCTGCTGAACGGCGCCGTCGTACAGTACGGTGTCAATCGCCAGGCCACTGGTCATCTGATAGCTGCCGCTGCCGATGTGGCTGTTGGTGGCCGTGCCGCCGTAGATAATATGTTCGCCGCCGTTAATGACGAGAACGTCTTTGGTATTAGAGGTACTGGTGACAGACTGCTCCAAGTGGCCGCCGTCAACCAGAATGGCCTGCGCATAGCCGCGCGTACCGACGACCATCCGCCCGCCGGCATTAACGGTGGTGTTATAGGCTTTGGCGTCATTTCCCAAGCTTAGGCTACCCAGATTTTCAACGACGGTATTGTAAGCCACCGAGTCTTCCATCATGGACAGAAAGCCGCTGTATATCTTGGTGGCGTCGCTTGGATTAACGATCCCGCCCTTCACCACGTTTCCAATGGCGACGCTCCCGCTTCTAAAAGTAAGCTGAAAAGAATCAACAACGTTGTTCAGGCTATAGGAATTATTTTCAACGTAGAGGATCTGCTCTGGGAACCAGGTTCTGGTGAGCGTTTCACCGTTGATATATTGGTTTCCAGTGATAATTGATTGATATTTGCTCTCCCACTTTCCCTTCGCTATCGGCCACCCGTCGGTTGCGGTGCTTAGAATCGCGTTAACGTCCGGCGTCTCTATTTCAGAGAGGAAGGGAGGAGGAGGAACGGGCGCTTCTGCGGCATAAGCAGCAAAAGAAGTCGAGAATAGCGCAGGCAACGCCAGCACTAGCTTATTAAGCGTCATATCTAAGTCCTTTTTTATAAAAGATAAATCCCTATATCTACTTGAATGACAACAGTACCTGTCGTAATTGCATGTCCATTTCCCTTTTATTAGAAAATTTCCCGCCTAATGCGTAGCTGCCCATAAAAGTCAAACAGGGATATGACAAATATAATAAATGTGTTGTTTTTATATTTCAACCTAAGAAAATCAATTCATTAGTTGTATAATTAATAGTGTTTATCGTTATTTTTAAAAATAAATACATTTATAATCATTGCGTTGCATTCATTACTTATTCAATAACAATAATTAGCCTTCGTTATTTATAATTTCACCAAACAAAATTAAATTTGTTGATTAAATAAAATTAAAAATTCTAGACGCGTTGTTAATGACCTTTGCGCCTGACGCTATCTGGCTTGATGGTTGTTTGAGCACAATCGAAAATGCAATAGGATATGAATTGAATGATTTTTGTCAGAACGAATGAAAGGTGCTACCTATTCTATTAATAGGCAGTACCTACTCTATTCAATGCCACATGAGAACGTTAAAAATACTTCGGCACCTTTAGGCGCCGAAGTATCGATTTCAAGCACTATTCGGATTCAGGCTTTACCCGCAGGCTACACCAGTTGTTGCTCTCTTTGATACCGCCGTCCGGCGAGGTATAGCCCAGGCATCCCATGATGCTGTCATATAGCTCTATGTGGCGATGCGTTACGCCCTTGTCCGCCTGCTTTTGCAGTTGTTTAAACATCTCGGCCTTTTCTGGGGATTCAAGATATTTATCCGACATCCATACCAGCATAGGAACCCTAAACTGCTCCGGCGGCGCCATCTTGCGCGGCGTGCCGTGCAGATGTTCCCGCTCATTGATGGATTCTCCGTGATCTGCGGCATAGAACACGATCGCCTTTTTATCTCTGAGCTGGTCGAACACGCTGGTGATAAAGCTGTCGACATAGGTCACCGAATTATCATAGGAGTTGATAAGCTCCTCCTTGCTACAGGGCGAATCTATCCCAACGCACTCGGGCGTCCACTGGGCAAAGCTGCGCGGATAGCGCTGAGTATAGTTATAGTGCGACCCTTTCGTATGAAGAACGACAAGATGCTTTCCTTTGGGATGATCGATAAGCGAGCGCCTTAGTTCTTCCACCAGCAGCATGTCGTCTACGTGCTTGCCTCGGTTTCTCGGCTCAGCCCCGATCTGTTCACGGTAGGCGATGTTGTCTGACATAGTATTACTGTAAAACCACAGTTCGCTCTGCATGGCGTACAAATCTGAACTAAAGCCCAACTGATTGAGGACAGCAAAAACGTTCTGCTCTTTTAACGTTCGCTGAGGATTCTCTTCCGCCCCGCCTTCTCGAACAAACATACAGCGTAAAGAAAGCTTGGTGGCCGTATCGCACGACTCGCCGCGAAACGCTATCAGGTTTTTCTCTTGAGCAAGCTTCGGCGTTGTATTGCGCTCGTAGCCCAAAATGCCCATATGATCCCAACGCGTCGTTTCGCCAATGATGAACACTACGTAGGCGTCGTCCAGATCGTCCGGCGCTTTATAGGTAAATTTCGTCATTGGATTGAACAACAGCTGATTATCGGACGACTCGTCAATTTGCGTCCAGGCATAGAGCCCCAGCGCAGAAATCCAGTTGGAAGGAAGATATGAATTAGAGACCACGCCGCCGTAGCTGGGTAAATCCACGCCGCTGGCACGCTCGACCTTCTTTTGCTGGAGATCCAAGAGGCGGATAGGCCCCCAGACCAGCAGCCCGGCTAATAAGACCACGAGCACGTTCTTCACCCGCTGCCCGCGGGTTTTGAGCTGCTGTAAAAGGGTATCCTGACCGCGATTAATCCAGATAGCCGCCAGCGGCAGCGCGCTGATTAGGACCAGCCAGCCGATAAAGTGCCAACCGACGACTTCCTTTGACAAATCGATATCCGTCGTCATTACTGAGGCGATAATGCCGTAGCCGATAACAACGTTCAGGAAGGTCATATAGTAGCTTGCCCCGGCGGAGCACAGCACGACCAAAGAGGTCAGTATTCGCCAAGCGCGACGCCCCGGCAGCGACAGGATTCTCAGCAGGCAAAACGTTGCGAGAACCGTAGCCGACAGCTCTACTACCGCCGCTGCGCCTTTCCACACGCTAAAATCGTAAGAGTAACCAATGAACCTGCGGTAAAACACCGCGCTATTCATAAATAGCCCAATATAAAGGGCTAATAAAAAACTCAGCTTCTGCTGCGTTATCGATCTTATATATTCCATGCAAACAGCCTAGGGAAAAGAAAAAACTTCAACCTCGGCGCAAATGCGCCAGGGCAATTAATATGCACAAAAGGAGAGCGTCCGATTTTCCTCAAGTGCGGCTAAGTAGACCACGCCAAATGAGAAAAGTGTCTTATAGCGCCATCATTTGCGGGATTTTTTTTAATTACGGGAGCGAACGCTTAAAAAGCAAACAAAACGCGCCCTCTGCGGCGCGTTGTTATAATGCATTTTTCACTGTCGATCTATACAAATAGTTTCATTTCACAATAATTGATTACTCTTCTAATTAGCGCATCCGCCAAATTAGCCAATGAGTGTGGATAGCCGATCGAACTCACTTCGCGCCGTTCGTTCATACGTTAGCGGGGTTAGCGTAATATAACCCTGCTGTACGGCTAAAATCTCGCCGTCGCTCAGCGCTTCAGGCTCCCCTTCCTGAATCCTTATCCAATAATAGGATTCTCCGTACGGATCGCAGGTTTCGGTCGCGCTCAGCTTTTCAACGTTTCCTCTTCCCTGAACCGTAACCTTTATGCCCTTCACGCCGTCAGGCTCAACGCCCGGAAAGTTAACGCTTAGGCAAACCGATGTGTCCCAGCTGAGCGCCGTCAGCTTTTTCAGCGTTTCGGCTAAATAACGTTTGGAGCAAGACCAGTCTAGCGCTCCATCTGCCCGTTCGTTTTGGCTTAGCGCAATCGACGGTATGCCCATCAGCATTCCGGTCATCGCTGCGCCGACGGTGCCGGACAGCAACGTCTCAAAACCAAGATTAGAACCTGAATTCACGCCGGAAAGCACCAGATCGGGTAAAGCCGCTTTCATTATCTGATTGACGGCCAGCGCTACGCAGTCTGCCGGCGTGCCGTAAACGGCGTAGTGCCGCTCGCCTCGACGTGAAACCCGCAGCGGTTCCCTAAGGCTAATGCCGTTGGACACGCCGCTTTTGTCTACCGCAGGTGCGATAACCCACACCTCATCGGCAATAAGCCGAGCAGCCTGCTCAAGAAGCGCGATGCCTGGCGCATCAATGCCGTCATCGTTTGTTAAAAGAACCCGACGAATGCCTTTCTTTACCACGTCACTTCTCCTTAATTTTGGGGATTCAGCCTAACACAAATCGTTTCAGCCTAGCTAAAAAAGCGGCCATCGGAAAGTCGGCGACGGCGCTCGCATAGATATTAACGCGACATAACGTGTATAATAGCGCATCGATTTAGGCGCCACCTCGCGCAAAGATAGAATAATTCATTGATATTAAACGATTTAAGGTGATATAAGCTATGGGATTCAAATGCGGCATCGTCGGACTGCCAAACGTGGGGAAATCCACCCTGTTCAACGCGTTAACCAAGGCGGGTATTGAAGCGGCCAACTTTCCGTTCTGTACCATCGAGCCTAATACCGGCGTCGTTCCCATGCCAGATCCTCGCCTCGACCAGTTGGCCGAAATCGTTAAGCCGCAGCGCACCCTGCCTACAACGATGGAATTCGTCGATATTGCCGGCCTGGTGAAAGGCGCGTCCAAGGGCGAAGGCCTTGGTAACCAGTTCCTGACCAACATCCGCGAAACTGAAGCTATCGGCCACGTCGTGCGCTGCTTTGAAAACGACAACATTATTCACGTGAATAACAAGGTGGATCCCGCAGAAGATATCGATGTTATTAACACCGAGCTGGCGCTGTCCGACCTGGAAGCCTGCGAACGCGCTATTCACCGCGTACAAAAGAAAGCCAAAGGCGGCGATAAAGATGCAAAAGCTGAGCTGGCCGCACTGGAAAAATGCCTGCCCCATCTGGAAAACGCCGGCATGCTGCGCGCGCTGAAGAGCCTGACGGAAGAAGATAAGGCGGCTATCAAATACCTGAGTTTCCTGACGCTGAAACCAACGATGTATATCGCCAACGTCAACGAAGACGGCTTCGAAAATAACCCCTATCTGGATAAAGTGCGTGAGATTGCCGCTGCTGAAGGCTCTGTCGTTGTTGCCGTGTGCGCAGCCGTTGAATCTGATATTGCCGAACTGGACGACGCAGACCGTGAAGAATTCATGGCTGAACTGGGTCTTGAAGAGCCAGGTCTGAACCGCGTGATCCGCGCGGGCTACGAACTGCTAAATCTGCAAACCTACTTCACTGCAGGCGTTAAGGAAGTCCGCGCCTGGACCATCCCCGTCGGCGCTACCGCGCCTCAGGCGGCGGGTAAAATCCACACCGACTTCGAAAAAGGCTTTATCCGCGCCCAGACTATCTCCTTTGACGACTTCATCACCTACAAGGGTGAGCAAGGCGCTAAAGAGGCCGGCAAGATGCGTTCTGAAGGTAAGGACTATATCGTTAAAGACGGCGACGTGATGAACTTCTTGTTCAACGTCTAATTGCCTTTGCTATCCGAAAAATCCACGCAGCCGCGTGGATTTTTATTTTCCGCTTTGTCTACTTCAACAACCTCACCTTCACCGCCTTCCCCTTAATCTTCCCCTGCTGCAGCTGCTTCCACGCGTGGCGCGCCACCGACTGCTTCACCGCTACGTACGCGTGCACGGGGTGGATCGCAATCTTGCCGATGTCTGCGCCGTCTAGCCCGATATCGCCGGTTAACGCGCCCAAAATATCGCCCGGGCGCATTTTGGCTTTCTTACCGCCGTCGATACACAGCGTCGCCATGACGGCTTCCAGCGGGGTGATGCGCAGGCCGGTCGGCGCAGGCTGCCAGTGGATTTTCATATTGAGCATATCCTCCAGCGCATTGGCGCGCTGGGCCTCTTCCGGTGCGCAGAGGCTAATGGCCAGCCCGCTTTCTCCGGCGCGAGCGGTGCGGCCGATACGGTGAACGTGCACTTCCGGATCCCACGACAGCTCGTAGTTGATCACCATCTCCAGCGCTTTAATGTCCAGCCCTCGCGCAGCGACGTCGGTCGCCACCAGCACGCGGCTGCTGCCGTTAGAAAAACGCACCAGCGTCTGATCGCGGTCGCGCTGCTCCATGTCGCCGTGCAGCGCCAGCGCGCTCTGGTTACTGTCGTTCAGAGCGTCGCATACCGCCTGACAGTCTTTTTTGGTATTGCAGAACACCACGCAGGAGGCAGGCTGGTCACGGCTCAATAGCTTCTGCAACAGGTCTATTTTTCCGCTGCGGGAAATCTCATAAAACTGCTGTTCAACCGCAGGCAACTCGTCCACGGTGTCAGTTTCAACGACGAGCGGATCGTGCTGAATGCGGCGGCTAATGGCAGCAATAGCGTCGGGCCAGGTGGCGGAAAACAGCAGCGTCTGACGCTGAGTGGGCGCGTGGGCGATCACCGCGTCGATGTCGTCGGCAAAGCCCATATCAAGCATCCGATCGGCTTCATCCAGCACCAGCGTCCGTAAAGCATCAAGGCTTACCGTCTCCTTTTTCAGGTGCTCCAACAGCCGCCCCGGCGTCGCGACAATAATATGAGGCGCGTGGCTCAGGGAATCGCGTTGGATATTGAATGGAACGCCGCCGCAAAGCGTCAGCACCTTAATGTTTGGCCTGTAGCGCGCCAGTCGGCGCAGCTCGTTTGCAACTTGATCGGCAAGTTCGCGTGTCGGACACAGCACCAGCGCCTGAGTGTTAAACCGTCCTGCCTCGATGTGCTGTAACAGGCCCAGACCAAACGCGGCGGTTTTGCCGCTGCCGGTTTTCGCCTGTGCACGAACGTCTTTCCCGGCAAGGATCGCCGGTAGCGCCGAGGCCTGAACCGGCGTCATCGTCAAATAGCCCAATTCGGTAAGGTTGGAGAGTTGCTCCGCAGGAAGCGCATTAAGTTCAGCAAATGAGGTCACGGTGAAAATTCCGGATGAAGTAAAAGGGCCAATGGGCGGCAATGATAGCATCCCTTCTCTGCCACGCCGTGAGGAATTTTTATCTCATCGCCGTCGGGCAGCTATAGCCTGAACCGCTAACCTCTCTGAATAAGCCGCAGGCAAGAACCCTCAACATTCATCGCTGGGTTTACTTGGGCTTACTAAGCACCCCAAAGCCATCTTCTGGCTTTGAGGCATGCGCGACTAATGGCTAATAACAACCTTCCCCACGTGCTGGCGTGAGCCGAAATACTGCCAGGCCTCTCTAACCTGCGTAAACGGAAATACGCGATCGATAACCGGCATAATTTTATGCTGAACTAACGCCCGGTTCATTTGCTCAAAATCCTCTCGCGATCCCACGCTTATCACTCGGAAACGGGCAGCGCTTTTAAACAGGCTGAAGAAATCTATCGCTGCGGCGTCCTGAGCGACAAATCCAATCAGCGCTAATTCACCGCCAATACAAACGGACTGAATCGACTGATTCAATGTTCCTGGGCCACCGACCTCAACCACCCGGTTAACGCCTTGCTCGTTAGTCAAGCGTAAAACTTCCTGGCTCCACTGAGGATGTTGAACATAGTTGATAACCTCATCTGCCCCTAACGTTCTCAGCCGAACAGCCTTAGCCTCGCTGGATGTGGTAGCGATAACTTTTGCTCCCATTGATTTGGCCAACTGGATAGCAAACAGTGAAACGCCACCTGACCCCAAGGTTAATACGGTTTCTCCAGCCTTAATCGGCCTGTCGCCATTGAGCGCCGCCCAAGCGGTGACCGCCGCACAGGGAAGCGTTGCGCCTTCCTCATAGCTTAAGTAGTCCGGCAGTGATAACAGCGACTCTTCGCTAACGACTTTGTATTCGGTTAACCAACCGTCGCGATCGCTGCCGTACAGCTCGTTACGGGATGATGCCTGAAAAACCCCTCCAAACCAGCGCGGCATGAAGGTATTCACGACCCTATCACCCACCTTAAAACGCTCGACGCGCTCACCGACACGCACTACATCTCCAGCGGCGTCGGACAGTGGGATATGCCCAGCGCCGGCGGGAAGCGTATATTGGCCGTTCATAATGGCCAAATCGCGATAATTAAGCGACGTGGCGCGGATCCGTACCAACACTTCCCGCGCCTGAGGTTCGGGCATCTCCTCCTGATGAGGCACCAAATAATCCAAACTGCCGAACTGCTTGAAACGATAACTTTGCATAATTAAATTTCCACCATGTGCATGACATTTTCCGTATAGCGCGTGCCGCTAGCGGCATCGGACGGAAAAACGGCGTCAATTTCAGCTAATTCACGGTCATTCAGCTTAACGTTCAGCGCCCCGAGGTTTTCGTCCAAATTTTTGATTTTTCGAGTACCGGGAATAGGTACTAAATGCTCCCCTTGCGCCAATACCCATGCGAGCGCTAGCTGTGCCGGGGTACAGCCTTTGTCCTGCGCCAAGGAGGTCACTTTTTCAACCAGTTGCAGATTGTGAATAAAGTTGTCCCCCTGAAAACGCGGATTATCACGACGAAAATCATCAGCGGTAAAGTCATCCGGGCTTTTTATCGTACCGGTTAGAAAGCCTCTACCAAGCGGGCTATAGGGAACAAAGCCAATGCCCAATCGGTCGCAAGCGGCAAGAACCGAATTCTCAGGATCTCGAGTCCACAGAGAATATTCGCTTTGCAGCGCCGTAATCGGGTGCGTCCTGTGCGCTCGTTCCAACGTTTGGGACGAAGCTTCGGACAGGCCGAGATAGCGCACTTTGCCCGCCTGAACGAGTTCCGCCATAGCGCCGACCGTCTCCTCAATAGGCACATTGGGATCGATACGATGCTGGTAATACAGATCGATGTAGTCAACGCCGAGGCGCTTCAGGCTGGCGTCACAGCTGGCATGAACGTATTCAGGCCTGCCGTTAACGCCGCGCGCAGCAGGATCGTTCGGATTGAGCTGGATGCCAAATTTAGTGGCTAGAAAGACTTCATCTCGCCTTCCCTGAATCGCTCGACCAACCAACCGCTCATTAATATAAGGGCCATACATATCCGACGTATCGAGAAAATTAATCCCGTTATCCAACGCGTGGCGAATCGTTCTTAACGACTCGTCATCATCATGCGCGCCATAAAAAGCGCTCATTCCCATACAGCCAAGCCCAATGGCTGAGACCCGCGGACCGTTTTTACCCAATCTACGAATTATCATAATAACCTCTTGTATTAATAAAGATTAATGTTGTAAAAAATAAGTGGCGATGCTCAGATTAGTTCGTTCTTCCAATCGAGGAGGTGATTTTGGCTTTGCTATTCACGGCTATTCTCTCCCTGGATAAAGCTGTTAAAAGACAGCAGAGAAAGTCTAGACAATGATGATTAATGAAAATATATTGATAAATTGAAACTTAAATTTCGAAAATGAAATCATGCTGGATGAATTAGCGCTGTTTGTAAGCATTGTAGAAACGGGAAGTTTGCGCGCGGCAGCCAAGAAAGCCTCAATCCCGGCCCCGACGCTAACGCGCCGACTGCAGAAGCTGGAACAGCATTTGGGCTGTCGCCTGCTGCATCGCAGCGCTCGGCGAATGACGCCAACGCGAGAAGGATGGCAATACTACGAGCAGTGTAGGCCGCTGGTTCATTCTCTACAGCAGGCAACCGCCAAACTGGACGTTACGCTCCATCAGGTTAGCGGCCTTCTCCGAGTTCTGGCTCCGGTAGATTTGGCTAATGACAATCTGGCGCCGGCCTGGATGACCTTTTTAGCCCAATATCCAGAAGTCCGCCTCGAGCTGGAACTGGATAATTATACTCAGGATCTGATAGGACACGGCGCCGACGTAGCCATTCGCGTTGGCGCACAGCCCGACTCATTGCTTAACATGCGTAGATTAGGGCAGGCAAAAGAAGTCCTGTTGGTAGCCTCCCCCGACTATCTGGCAAAGCGCGAGCCGCTTAAATCAGTAGACGATCTGGAGCTACACGATCTGGTCGTCAGCTCACCGCTGTCTACCTGGACAATGCAACACAGTCAAAGCGGGGAGATCGTACGCTGGCAGCCACAGGGAAAATTTTGTGTTAATGGCGTCTATTTAGCGCTTCAGGCTGCGCAGGCTGGATTAGGGATCTTGTTTTGCCCCATTAGCCTATGCCATGGCCAGCTGCGCAGCGGAAAGCTGGTTCGAGTACTGCCCGAATGGCAAGGCGCCCCGCGAGATATCTATGCCGTGTGGTCACAGCAGCGCTACGTTCCGGCCAGAGTTCGAGCGCTTATTGAACATCTTGCTGACTTTTGCCGCCAAAATCCGCAGCTAGCGATCTAAATACGTCCCCTGTACAGCCTTTAATCAACTATCTATTAGGAACCCATACGGCTACATGGGTTCCTAAACTCATATCACGCGGTTAAACGGACAGCGTACAGTTATCTATCAACCGCGTGCTGCCGATATAAACGGCCAACGCACAGAGCGTTCGATCTTCAATGCGCTCTACTGGCCTTAGGCTATCGGCATCAACCAGGCTGATATAGTCGACCTTCGCCAGAGGCTCTCGTTTGATTTCGTCTTTCAGGCGCGAAGCCAGCGCTAAACCGTCTCTTTCTCCATCGAAAACCAGCTTTTGGGCAAGCTGAATTGCCCGATATAAGCAGACCGCCGCCCTGCGCTGTTCGAAATCCAAATAGCTATTACGGGAACTTTTGGCCAAGCCGTCCGCCTCACGAACGATAGGACAGCCGACAACGCTTACGTCAATATTCAAATCCCTGACCATGCGTCTAATAACCGCCAGCTGTTGAGCATCTTTTTCACCAAAGTAAGCGCGGTTCGGTTGAACGATATTGAACAGCTTGGACACCACGGTACATACTCCCCTAAAGTGCCCCGGGCGGCTTTTGCCACATAGCTCTTCCGTTAGCCCCGTCATGTCGACGTAGCTGGAGAAGTTCTTACTGTACATCTCTGTCGCCTCAGGGTGAAAAATGACGTCCACGCCCTCTTCCGCACAGCGCTGGCTGTCTCGCTCAAAATCGCGAGGATAGCTGGCTAAATCTTCTTTTGGCCCAAACTGCATAGGATTAACGAAAATAGATACCACTACTTTATCGTTTTCAGCCTTGGCCCTATGCATCAGGCTCTGATGCCCTTCGTGAAGAAATCCCATTGTCGGCACTAACCCGACGCTTTTCCCTTCCTGTTTCCAGGATTTGACTCTCTCCCGCAGTTCGGGAATGGAGGTGATAACGTTAATCACAGCGCGGCTCCTGTTTTTTCGTGATTTCACAACGCGACTACAATATCAGCCGAGAGTCCGTTAAGTCATCAAGTGGTGGAATAAAATGTACGGCTGTCTCGTTACAATCGCTACGGCCTGTATATCAACATAGGCATACTAGTCAATATGGACTTTAACTGACTAAAAATCAGAAAAATGTTAATTAACAAAATTTTTAACAATTAAAACATAGAGATAGAAAAACTCCCCACCCAAAATAACACACATTAACCATCATAAAACCAAAAAACAAACAGGATAGAACATAATAAAAACCAAAAAAAGAAAAAATAGAAAAAGGAATTAATAGAGTTAATAAAATAATAAATTAACAATAAAAAACCCCTCTATTTAATTAATAATTATTAATTAAAGATAGAAACAACAAACATAAATTAGACAATAAGAGAATAAAAAACAATATCATGTTTTCATTGAAATTTTTAAAACAACAAAAACAGACTGTGATTATATACAACGATCAATCAAAAGATTACAATAGCTAAAAACTATTAATAAACTGAATTCGATCTGTAAAAACAATTTTATTAAGTATATTCACTTAACTATAATTTTAAAATACCAAGATTGAGAATTTTTCAAAATGAAGCACAAATAATATTTAGGATTGCCTATGTCCTGTTATACGGTTCCGCTTCCCAAATGCCCTATTTGTAGTAATCATCGCAGCGTTATACGTTACGGCTATAGTAAGACAAAGGCACAACGCTATCGTTGCATGAGCTGCCAAAAGTCATTTCAGCTTAAATATATTTATACAAAAGAAAAATCTGCGCTTGCCGTTGAATAAAATATATTTATCGTATTAATACGTTTAAAAAGCGTCACTCTCCGCCACTGCGTATTCACTTGCATAAATTTTTATGTATATTGGGCGTTACGTTTACAGTGGAGGAAACGTCGTGCAAAAAATGTTAATACTCTCCCTTCTGCTGTTGCTGACCGCATGTTCCGCGAATACGGCAACGGGCGTAGGCGCATCGGGTGGGACTTCAGGTGTGAGTATCGGTATAGGCGGTGGGATCGGATTTTAACCCCCGTTCAGGTTAAGCCCTGGCTAACGTCAGGGCTTAAAAATCGACGATTATTTATGTAACGCCAGCTCCGATGAAGCCTTTCCTTCGTGAGGCTTTCTAAGGTACATATACCAGAAGGGAAGCCCAACCATCATTCCTCCCAGAATATTCCCAATAGTTACCGGCAATAGGTTTTTTACAAGAAAATGGCTTACCGTTAAGTCAGCAAATCTCTGTGGGTCAGCGCCAACAGAATGCCAAAACTCAGGCGTCGCGAAGTCCTTTATTATAATCCCCATAGGGATCATGAACATATTAGCGATACTGTGCTCAAAGCCGCTGGCGACGAACATACTGATGGGCAAAATGAGAATAAACATTTTATCTATCAGGCTTTTTCCCGCATAGCTCATCCAGACGGCTAAACAAACCATCACATTAGCCATAATTCCTAAAAAAACCGCCTCTATAAAGCTGTGTTCCAACTTATGTTGGGCGGTGTTTAGTACGTTCAATCCCCACTGCCCATTGTCTAAAACGTGTTGACCTGCAAACCACATAATGGCGACTAAAGACAGCGCGCCGATAAAATTGCCGATATAAACATTAAGCCAGTTAGCCGCCATCTGGCTCCCGCTAATCCTGCCCCCCGCTTTCGCTACGCAGGTTAAAATCGTAGAGGTAAACAAATCGACGCCGCAGGCGACGACCAGCATAAGTCCCAGAGAAAAGCAGGCGCCGCCAAGAAATTTGGACCAGCCAAACGGCACGTCAGCAGTCCCCGTTGTCGCGGTAATGTAAAAAACAAACGCGATAGAAATAAATGCGCCCGCCAATATGGCGGATATGTAGGTTTGAAACAGCGGTTTATTCGTTTTATAAATCCCGGCATCTTCTGCAATATGGGCCATATCGGACGCTGAAAAACATCCGGGACCGGTTAGATCGCGACCATTCATACGTACTCCCTAAGAGCCTTATAGGATAGGCCCTAAGTCATCAGTTGCTACACGGCCCACAGAAAGCGCAGCTCTGGCGATATGAATGCGCAGGCGGCTCGTCGTAACCGTGTGAGAAAATTAACGTTGGAATATCACTGAAGCGGGCTTCATCGGATAGAGATATTTATCTAAATGAAGCTGCATTTGAAAATGCACGTTGCGTGCCAAACTGAGAAATACTTAATCACATGAAAATAAATAAAAATAAATTTTTTATTACAGACATGTTCCCTTTTTCAGCAGAAGTGTCGAAGTGGCCTCGTCATTTATGCTGAAAAAATGAACAGATAAAGCCTGCGCACTTTTTAAGGCGCACGTTTAAGGCTGTAAATATTGAAATCAGCCATGTCCCTATCCGTCGTTTTTAGCGCCAGTCCTCCAACCGGTCGCCCTCTTACGGCCCCCAGCCACGTTCAGCTGGCCTATTTTTCACAATTCTCCTTTCTCTTGTCTATAGTTAAAAGGATGTTCGTAATCCTATCTGGTTACAAAAAAACTTGAGTTCTGCACTCTGTCTTATACAAAAGGAGTTAAAAACATCATGGCTAAACCTTATGTCAAGCTCGATAAAAACAACGCCGCGGTTCTTCTCGTTGACCATCAGGCCGGCCTGCTCTCTTTAGTTCGAGATATCGATCCCGACAGGTTCAAAAATAACGTTCTCGCTCTGGCCGATCTTGCAAAATATTTCAAACTCCCGACGATCCTGACCACCAGCTTTGAAACTGGCCCTAACGGCCCTTTGGTTCCCGAACTAAAAGCGTTGTTTCCGGATGCGCCTTATATAGCCCGCCCTGGCAACATTAACGCCTGGGATAATGAAGACTTCGTCAAAGCGGTTAAGGCCACCGGGAAAAAGCAGCTGATTATCGCCGGCGTGGTGACTGAAGTATGTGTGGCCTTCCCGGCCCTGTCGGCTATTGAGGAAGGGTTTGAGGTTTTTGTCGTGACGGACGCTTCCGGTACGTTTAACGAGCTCACCCGTCATTCCGCCTGGGACAGAATGTCGCAGGCCGGGGCGCAGCTAATGACTTGGTTTGGCGTTGCCTGCGAGCTCCATCGCGATTGGCGAAACGACATTGAAGGCTTAGCGGCGCTTTTCTCTAATCATATTCCCGACTATAGAAACCTGATAACCAGCTTTGACCTGAAAAATAAGGGATAAAAGTAATCAATTAGTGAGTCGCTTTTCCCTCAAGTTTCTTCATTAGCCCTGCATTTGTGGGGCTATTCTCAATTCTGTACCCTATAAATAAAATCTAGACAACAGGAACATAGTAGTCACACTTTATATTTACCCTATCTCTGAAAATTGCACCGTTATAGGTAAATATTTCAATATCCTTCCCCTCTCGCCGCTTTATACGATATTTCGGCAAAACGTTAGTATAAATATACCGAGAAAAGTGGAAAAAGTTTTCAACGCTGCCGTCAAAATGAAACTTGGCGTATCGCCCTTCAACGTTAACGACGGTGCTTACGCTTCTTGTCCGTTCTGTCGCTACTGTACACGCAATGGTAAGCGCTCCTGAAACCCTGCTGTCGAGCTTAAGATCGTAAAGCATGCATATATTAGTCGCTAAAAGCCGCATGTTATCCCTAATTAATGACAGCTTTAACACTTTACTATTGTCACTGACTATTGAGAGCTCCGGTTCCTGATACATCACTTCTAAAACGGTATGGAAAACCTTCTTTAAATAGCATAGTTCAGGAATTACAGCGCCATAGTCGTGGCCATCAAGATTTATTGCCGCTCGAAATCTGGAGAAATCCCAGTCCAGGGCGTTTCTAAACTGAAGAGGAGTACAGCCAAAATGCTTCTTAAAAGCCCTATTAAAGCTTTGAGAAGACTCAAACCCCATCTTGTGAGCAATGTCGCCAATGCGCAAGTTGGTTAATTTCAGCAGCATAGAGGCTCGGGACAACTTTCTCTGACGAATATAGCAACCGAGATTCTCTCTCGTATATAGCTTAAATACGGTTTGAATTTGCCGCCTACAGTATCCAGATATTTCAGTGACCTGACTTATATCTATGTCATCTTCAATATGTTTTTCAACCCACAGAAGCGTATCTTTAACAATCGACTTTCTTATTGGCATAATTAATATGTTATGTAGATATAACGCAGCAGTTCTTAATTACTTAAGGCTAAGGTTCTTGACGTTAGCCACAGCGATCGTTTCCCTTCTAATCATCAATAAATTAAAAGAATGCTGGTAAAGATATAAAATAAGAAGCCAGCTTGGCTTATCAAAGCATTACAATAATGTCCGAAAAAATCTCAAGCAAGGAATATTTTCACCAAAAAATAAAAAACATACAAACAGACAATGAATACAATAAGTTATAGGCAATTATTTCTAAACCATTCCAATTCAACTCTTAATAACATAAGAAACTATTATCTTGATAACAAATAATTGCACAAAAAGTTAATTTTTCTCTTCGGTAAAATCTTTTTGTGCATCCTCCTAAAAACCACATAGCCAGCATCACATTGAAAAATATAATATTATTATACTTGCAATCCTAATAAAGATTAAACAAATTAACAAAATGCTATAAATTAAAAGTGTTGTTATATAAAATAAAATAATTGAAATCGCCAGGTTAATAGTAAAGATCAATCTATCGGATATAAATATCTACAGGCACTTATTGAGCGTTTAAAATACCCATCATTCATAATTTATATAAAAAATAAAAGTACAAAAATGCCTAATTTAAAGAATAAGCCGACTATATGCCATTTATGCAACGGAGAGAACTGCGTCAGGAAGCATGGGAAATCGCGAGCGGGTTTACAACGTTACTACTGTAAAAACTGCAAAAAATCCTTTCAAATAAAATACATATATACAACCTATGAGAGCCCCCACAAAGAAACTATCCTGAGTATGACCAATGCAGGAAAAAGTCCTGATGAAGTATCAAAGCTTCTCAACATCAGGAAGACAAAAGTCCAATTGGTGGTATCCGCCTTAAGTGGTAAAGAAGCGCCATTACAATACAACAAAATAAAGAGTAACTCTTAACAACTGCCGTTATGCATTATGGAAAACAACATCAATAAAAGATGCCTTTACCCGCAGTCTCAATGCTCATCTTCCATGTTTCCCGATTCGCGAGATGACGTAGATCTATATATTCTGATGGAAACGCTTCTTTTAAAAAAGAAATGCCTATTTGTCATTGTGCTTTTTTTTGGATTGAGCGGCCTGCTGCTATCTTTACTATTACCTCAAAAATGGACAAGCCAAGCAATCGTCATTCCGCCGGAGATGCCCGAGCTAATTCAAATCAAAAAAGAACTGACCGAGCTTCGTGCATTAGATATAAATTATGATGTCGATGCGAATACGCTTTACCAACAGTTCATCAAACGATTTGATTCCTCTACTCTTCAGGAAGAGTACTTAAGTCAGTCTCCTTACATAATGAAACAGCTGGCAAACAGTAGCTTTGATGCTGAAGCTCGCCGTCGGCTAATAGTTAAAACGACAGAACTGCTGGAATTGATGTCCAGTGGTTCATTGAGTCAAAAAGAGCCTCGTCCATATACGTCCTGGACGCTTAAGTTTACCGCAGCCACAGCAGATGACGCACAAACGGTCCTTAGTGGCTACATTGACTATGTTTCAACAATAGTAAGAAAAGAAGTTATTAACGATCTGCTTAGCTCGTTAGCATTAAAAATCCAAACAGAAAAGGATAGCCTAGCGTTAGAACGAAAAGCGCTAGAAAACGAACGCAATATAAATATACTGCGCCTTAACTATTCGCTGGAAGTCGCTAATGCCGCAGGAATCAAGCAGCCAGTGTACAGCAGTGGCTTAGCGGTTAAAGACGATCCCGACTACTCCGTTGCCTTAGGTTCTGACGGTTTAGCGCAAAAGCTAAAAATAGAGCAATCTATTACGGACGTTGCCCACTTAAACGCATCAATTCAAAACAGAGAGATGCGTTTAAATAGAATGGAAAAAATCAACATCCAAGATGTAGCGTTCCAGCCTTACAAATACCAAATGGCTCCCAATTGGCCGGTAAAAAAGGATGGCCCTAGTAAGCCGCTTATTCTGACTCTATCAACGCTATTCGGCCTTATGGTCGCCTGTGGCTATATCTTGATGCATCAGGCTATTCTAAAAAGAAAAGATATATTAAGTCATAATTCAACCACAAACGCACTTTACTCATGATATGAGTCATAAAAAAGGGAGCTTACGCTCCCGTTTTTAGCCCTACCGTTTCTGATTACATATTCGCAATCATCGCCTTGCCAAACTCTGAACATTTCAGCAGTTTAGCGCCGTCCATCAGGCGTTCGAAGTCGTAGGTCACGGTCTTGTTCTTGATAGCGCCTTCCATACCTTTAACAATCAGGTCGGCGGCTTCGAACCAGCCCATGTGACGGAGCATCATCTCGGCAGACAGAATAACCGAGCCCGGATTGACCTTATCCTGCCCCGCATACTTAGGCGCCGTACCGTGAGTGGCTTCAAACAGCGCGCACTCGTCGCCGATGTTAGCGCCCGGAGCAATACCGATACCGCCGACCTGTGCGGCCAGCGCATCAGAGATGTAGTCGCCGTTCAGGTTCATAGTGGCGATAACGTCGTACTCAGCCGGGCGCAGCAGGATTTGCTGCAGGAAGGCGTCAGCAATCACGTCTTTAATAATAATGTCTTTGCCGTTTTTCGGATTCTTGATTTTCATCCACGGGCCGCCGTCCAGCAGCTCGCCGCCGAACTCTTCTTTGGCCAGCTGATAGCCCCAGTCCTTGAAGGCGCCTTCGGTGAACTTCATGATGTTGCCTTTGTGGACCAGCGTGACGGACTCACGTCCGTTATCAATCGCATATTCAATAGCGGCGCGGATCAGGCGCTTGCTGCCCTGCTCTGAACACGGCTTGATGCCGATGCCGCACTGCTGAGGGAAGCGAATTTTCGTTACGCCCATCTCTTCTCGCAGAAACTTGATAACCTTATCGGCTTCCGGCGTTCCCGCCTTCCACTCAACGCCGGCGTAAATATCCTCTGCGTTTTCACGGAAAATCACCATGTCGGTCAGTTCAGGATTTTTCAGCGGGCTTGGCGTGCCTTCGTAGTAGCGAACAGGACGCAGACACACGTAAAGATCGAGCTGTTGACGCAGCGCTACGTTAAGTGAACGGATGCCGCCGCCTACCGGCGTCGTCAAGGGGCCTTTGATCGCTACTTTGTATTCTCGAATGAAGTCCAGCGTTTCATCCGGCAGCCAGACGTCTTTACCGTACAGCTCTGTCGATTTTTCCCCGGTATAAATTTCCATCCAGGAAATTTTACGTTCACCGCCATAGGCTTTCTGTACTGCGGCATCAACAACCTCAATCATCACCGGCGTTACGTCAACACCAATGCCGTCACCCTCAATGTAGGGGATAATAGGATCGTGCGGAACGTCGAGTTTACCTTTGGCATTCATCGTAATTTTTTTGCCTGTAGCCGGTACAACAACTTTGCTTTCCATCAAACTCTCCTCTGAGGACCTGTTTGTTAATTTTTTGTAAGACTCACGATGATACTACTTGAATAATTTGTCACCGCCAATAAAAAATGTTTTCGGGTATAATGGTTTAACGATTCAACGCACAGAACGCCATGTTAACATTAGCCACTAAAAAAAATTCCGCCAGCCGTCGGCGGCCAAAAAAGACAAAAGCTCTTGAATTTAAAGGGCCTCGACGCCTTATTTTGCTAAATAAACCCTTTGATGTCCTACCTCAATTTACCGATGAAGCGGGAAGAAAAACGCTGAAAGATTACGTGCCGATCCCCGGCGTATACGCCGCCGGTCGCCTCGATCGCGACAGTGAAGGGCTTATTGTTCTCACAAATGACGGCCGCCTGCAGGCAAAATTAACACAATCACAACATAAAGTTCATAAAGTTTATTTTGTTCAGGTGGAAGGTATTCCAGATGAAAGCGCGTTAGAGAAACTTCGCCAAGGCGTAACCTTAAACGACGGCCCTACGCTTCCCGCTGGAGCTGAGCTGGTTGATGAACCTGAATGGCTGTGGCCGCGCACGCCCCCAATCCGCGAGCGCAAGTCAATTCCTACCCAGTGGATTAAGATAACCCTGCACGAAGGCAGAAACCGGCAGGTGCGAAGAATGACGGCCCACGTTGGCTTCCCTACCCTGCGGCTAATTCGCTATAGCGTAGACGGCTGGACGCTAGAGGGGCTTCAACCGGGTGAATGGAGAGAGGTGCATAGTGTCTGAAACTCAGTATAAGCCCCACGTAACGTTGGCCTGCGTCGTTCAAGCCGAAGGTCGATTTCTCATGGTGGAAGAACGCATCAACGGCCGCCCGACGCTAAACCAGCCGGCGGGCCATCTGGAAGCCGGGGAAACCGTGCTGGACGGCGCCGCCCGCGAGCTGTGGGAAGAAACCGGCATACGGGCTCGCCCTCAGGAACTGCTCCGCATTTACCAGTGGCTGGCGCCGGACGGAACGCCGTTTATCCGCTTCACGTTTTCTATTGATTTAGAAAGCATGGTGGCCGCTTCGCCAAACGACACCGATATCGATCGCTGCCTGTGGCTGAGCGCGGACGATATTCTTACCTCGCCTAACCTACGTTCGCCACTGGTAAAAGAAAGCTTGCTGCACTATCTGCAGCCAACGCGCTATCCGCTGGATATTTTGACCTATTTTGGCGGCTAGATTGGCGGTGCCAACGGCCTTACAACGTGATAGAATCAGCGGTTATTGTGTTATACAGCAACAGCAGCATTCACTAGCTACACGAGAGACCTATGTCAGATAATCGTCAGAAAAAAGTCGTTGTCGGAATGTCCGGCGGTGTTGATTCCTCAGTCTCAGCCTATCTGCTTTTACAGCAGGGCTATCAGGTCGTTGGCCTGTTTATGAAGAACTGGGAAGAAGACGACTCTGATGAATACTGCTCGGCCGCGACCGATCTGGCCGATGCGCAGGCGGTTTGCGACAAGTTGGGCATAGAGCTCCACACCATTAACTTCGCTGCCGAATACTGGGATAACGTATTTGAGCACTTTCTGGCCGAGTACCGGGCCGGGCGCACGCCAAACCCCGATATTCTGTGCAATAAAGAAATCAAGTTTAAAGCCTTTCTTGAGTTCGCAGCAGAAGACCTGGGAGCAGACTATATCGCAACCGGTCACTATGTCCGCCGTCAGGACGTTGACGGCAAAAGCCGCCTGCTGCGCGGCGTAGACGACAATAAAGACCAAAGCTATTTTCTCTATACGCTCAGCCATGAGCAGGTCGCCCAAAGCCTGTTCCCGGTTGGCGAACTGGAAAAGCCGGAAGTGCGCCGCATTGCCGAGGAGCTCGATTTAGTCACGGCCAAGAAAAAGGACTCTACCGGCATCTGCTTTATCGGCGAGAGAAAGTTTAAAGACTTTCTGGCCCGCTACCTGCCGGCTCAGCCGGGCGATATCGTCACCGTGGACGGCGAGGTTATCGGCAAACATCAGGGGCTGATGTACCACACTCTGGGCCAGCGTAAAGGTTTAGGCATCGGTGGAATGAAAGACGGTGGTGAAGACCCTTGGTACGTGGTTGATAAGGATCTGACGGCCAATCGCTTAATCGTCGCACAGGGCCACGACCACCCTAGCCTGTTTTCCACCGGGCTTATAGCTCAACAGCTGCACTGGGTCGACAGAAATGAAGTTACCGAGACCTTCCGCTGTACGGTGAAAACCCGCTATCGCCAACAGGACATTCCGTGTACCGTCACGCCTCTGGGCCCCGATCGCCTGGAAGTGCGTTTTGACGAACCCGTCGCGGCGGTAACTCCCGGACAGTCCGCCGTGTTTTACCAAGGGGAAGTCTGCCTCGGCGGCGCCATTATTGAAGAACGCATACAGGATTAACCGTGGCCAAAAATTATTACGATATAACGATCGCGCTGGCCGGCGTCGCTCAGGCGTCCCGTCTGGTTCAACAGCTGGCGCTCGGCGGGCAGTGCGATGCGCACGCTCTGCAGGTGTCTCTTCGCAGCATAATGGTGACGGATTCCCCCACTACGCTGGCTATTTTTGGTCAGGAAAGCGATTTAACCCTCGGGCTGGAGTCGCTCCCTGCGGTACTTACCAACAGCCGCAAAGAGCTTAGCGCCGACCTGACCCGCTACCTGCTCAGCCTGACGGTGCTTGAACGCAAGCTGTCGTCAAATCCTCAGGCTCTTGATGAGCTTTCTAACCGTATCTCTCAGGTGGAGCGCCAATTGCTCCACTTCGATATTGATTCCGAAACCGTCGTTCACGCGCTGGCCGACATCTATGTCGACGTTATCAGCCCGCTGGGGCCGAGAATTCAGGTTACGGGCGCGCCGGAAGCGCTACAAAAACCGTTGATCCAGGCGAAGGTTCGCGCCGCGCTGCTGGCTGGCATTCGCGCCGCCGTCTTATGGCAGCAGGTAGGCGGCCGCCGGCTTCAGTTCATTTTTTCACGCAGTCGCCTGCTTACGCAGGTGCACCAGATTCTTTCAAATCGTTAAACATTTAGACTTCAGGAGTCCTATTGATGGAATTATCTTCACTGACCGCCGTATCACCGATTGATGGACGCTATGGCGACAAAGTCGACGTTCTGCGCTCCATTTTCAGCGAATTCGGGTTACTGAAGTTTCGCGTAACGGTTGAAGTTCGCTGGCTTCAAAAGCTGGCAAGCTGCGCACAAATCAAGGAAGTCCCCGTTTTTAGCAAAGAAGCAAACGATTACCTTGATAATATCGTCACCAGTTTTAACCAGGAAGACGCCGCCCGCATCAAAACCATTGAGCGCACAACCAACCACGACGTTAAGGCGGTGGAATACTTCCTGAAGGAAAAAGTCGCCGGCGTAGCCGAACTTAACGCAGTATCGGAATTCATTCACTTCGCCTGCACGTCGGAAGATATCAACAACCTGTCCCACGCGCTGATGCTGACGACAGCCCGCCGCGACGTGCTGCTGCCAAACTGGCGCACGCTTATCGATACGGTGAAGGCGCTGGCCGAGCAGTACCGTACGATCCCCCTCCTTTCTCGAACCCATGGGCAGCCTGCCACGCCGTCAACCATCGGCAAAGAGATGGCTAACGTCGCCTACCGAATGGAACGGCAGTATGCCCAATTGGCGAAGGTAGATATTCTCGGCAAAATCAACGGCGCCGTCGGCAACTATAACGCCCACCTGGTAGCCTACCCAGAGATTGACTGGCACCGCTTTAGCGAGGAGTTTGTGGCCTCTCTGGGCGTAACCTGGAACCCCTACACAACCCAAATTGAGCCGCACGACTACATTGCCGAGCTCTTTGACTGTGTCGCTCGCTTTAACACTATCCTGCTGGATCTTGACCGTGACGTTTGGGGCTACATTGCCCTTAATCACTTTAAGCAGAAAACCGTCGCCGGGGAGATCGGTTCCTCAACGATGCCTCATAAAGTGAACCCTATCGACTTCGAAAACTCCGAGGGCAACCTGGGGCTGGCTAATGCCGTACTGGGACACCTGGCCACTAAGCTGCCGGTATCCCGCTGGCAGCGCGATCTGACGGACTCCACCGTGTTAAGAAACCTCGGCGTCGGCATCGGCTACGCGCTCATTGCTTACCAGTCCACCCTTAAGGGACTTAAAAAACTGGAAGTGAACGAAGGCCATCTGCGCGAAGAACTCGATAACAACTGGGAAGTGTTGGCGGAACCTATCCAAACGGTTATGCGCCGCTATGGAATTGAAAAGCCCTATGAAAAGCTGAAAGAGCTTACTCGCGGCAAGCGCGTAACGCAGGCCGATATGCATCGCTTTATCGACGGACTGGAGCTGCCGGCAGAGGAAAAAACTCGCCTGAAGGGCATGACGCCGGCCAACTATATTGGCTATGCCGTCGAAATGGTGGATCTTCTCAAGTAGACAGCGCCGTAATGGTTAAGTAAAACGGGGTGCCAATAGGCGCCCCGCTTCATTTTCTACCCGCGCCCTCAGGCGTCTTTAGCAAAACGCTCGTGGGTCTGCTTAACGATCTCCACCAATACGCTGCTTGCTGCCCTCAGGGATTTAACCGGCAGATATTCGTAAATCGAGTGGAAGTTGTGCCCGCCGGTAAAGACGTTTGGACAAGGCAGCCCGTTTTGCGACAGCGCCGCGCCGTCATAGCCGCCGCGCATCGGGATAACCTTCGGCTCAATGCCCAGGCTCCGATAGGCGTCCACGGCGATATCGATAGGATAGCTGGCATCGTCCTGCAGGCTATTAAACACGTTGGTATAGCGATCCGCCAGCTTGCAGGTTACGCTGCCTTCGCCCCACAGGTCTTCGCAGTGCTGCGCCAAGCGAGATAAAAACTGCATGCGGTGCTGGTATCCCTGTTCGGTAAAGTCCCGAACGTCCATCTTCAACACCGTTTTGGCGCTGTTACCCTGTAACTGTTTGACCCAATAGTAGCCTTCCCGGCCTTCTGTATACTCCGGCGCTTCACCGCCCGGCAGCATGGCGATATATTTATGCGCCATCAGCAAAGAGTTTTTCAATCGGCCTTTAGCCGACATGGGGTGAGCGGACTGGCCGGTAAACACCAGCTCCACATCGCCCGCGTTCCAGTTCTCATAAACCAGCTCGCCAATGCCGCAGCAGTCCAGCGTGTAGGCAAAATCCGCGCCGAAGGCCTTAACGTCAAACGCCTTCGCGCCGCGAAGCCCCTGCTCTTCATCAGGCACCAGGCCGACTTTTACCGTTCCGTGCTTGATTTCCGGATGGGCTAACAGAAACTGAACCATGTTCACAATGGAGGCAATGGCGGCCTTATCGTCAGCGCCCAACAGGCTGGTGCCGTCGGTGACGATAACGTCGTCGCCTACATACTCTTGAAGCTCGGGGAACTCGCTCTGCCGCAGGAAAATTTGCTGCTCTTCGTTCAGGCAGATATCTCCCCCCTGATAGGAAACGATTTTTGCGTGAGTATCGCTGGTTTGCTCGGCGCTGGTATCCAGGTGGCCGAAAAAGGCCACCGTCGGCAGCGGATAATCAACGTTAGCGGGGAGCGTTGCCGTCAGTATCGATCGCTCATTGACCATGACGTCCTTAAGCCCAAGCGCGCGCAGCTCTTCAGCCACCTGATTGGCTAAAACCCTTTGCCCTTCCGATGACGGCATAATGCCCGCAGCGCCCTTGTCGCGGTCCGTAGTCGTATTGATCTTGGTATAGGAAATAAAGCGATCGACGATATCCATCATATTTACCTTTACATATTTAATAGTCGCTGATTACGTTAACATAGCCCCAAGCGGCGTTAAACCGCTTTGAGAAAATCCTGAACGCGTGTCTCAATAACGAAAGGCTATCGTACAACTTTTCAACACGCGCTGCCTGACCAAGCGGAAATATTCGCGCTGCTTTTCTCTATTTGCTGAAAATCCTACCGCAGAAAAGCATGCAAATTGGGTGAATTAGTGCGCCCGCCATGACAACTCGTTAAAAACCGTGCAGTGCGCTTTTGATGCTATCCTTACCCCATCGCCTGTATCACTTGGGGGCATCGTGGTAAACTTGCAGCACCGCTGGTTAATCCCTTAACCTTTTCAGCCTTTTGCTCATGGCTACTATATAGTTACCGTATATCCGCTCATCCGTAACCGCCAAGTCTGACAGTCTTCAGGTTGCTCTACGATGACATATTAGGAAAGAAAATGGGTTCGATTACAGATCTATTCCACGCACTTTTACAACACGACTTTAAAACGTTGGCGAATCCGGAGTTTCTTTGGGCCATTTACGGCATTCTTTTCGTCATTATCTTTCTGGAAAACGGCCTGCTTCCCGCCGCATTTCTTCCGGGGGACAGCCTCCTGCTGCTGGCCGGCGCGCTGATAGCCCAGGGCTCGCTTCACTATCTTCTGACGCTTGCCGTACTTTCAGCGGCCGCCGCGCTGGGCTGTTGGTTAAGCTATTTGCAGGGGAGATGGTTAGGGAAAACCAAAACGGTCCAGGGATGGATGGCAAAAATTCCGGCACACTATCATCAACGCGCCCATAACCTGTTTCATCAACACGGTTTCTTTGCGCTGCTGATAGGCCGATTCTTAGCGTTCGTCCGCACGCTGTTGCCTACGATTGCCGGTCTGTCCGCGCTTGACGGCAAACGATTTCAAATCTTTAACTGGCTTAGCGCCGTTCTGTGGGTTGGCGTAGTGACGAGTATTGGTTATCTGATAAGCCTAACGCCCTTCTTTAAGCACCATGAAGCGCTGGTGATGAATGGCCTCATGATTCTTCCTATTGCGCTATTGGTTATTGGCCTGCTTGGTTCTCTGCTCGTGGTATTAAGGAAGAAGTCGCACCAGAAGAAATAGCCTATTGGCATTGAGCGGCTAGTCCGATGCCAGACCTTGCTCGAAGTTTTTACCGGTTAGCGGCGTTTTCCATACCTATGACGCAGGAAGAAAAAAACGCCGTAATTGCCTCATCAAACTGCAGCTCTTTTAACAGCATACGATGTTTAAAATAGCGTTCCCGCCCCTCTTTCTCCCAGCCCCATTCAACGCTGACAGAGCCTGCATTCGGCTCAAGCGTTAACATAACTTTTGCGTCAGGGTTCAGCCTTCTGGCCTGTAAAAGAAAGTCGGATATGTCCATCTGCATTCTCATTTTTCTTATAGAAATGAGTCTTATATTACCATCATTTTTTACTACGCAGGCACCAGGCTTGCGCGCTATGGCTCAGGGCAGGATGATTCGAAGGATAACGGCGCTGAAACTATACTAATATAGGAAGAAAAAACGGTTTACACCCAAAAGCCCGCAATCATGCAGACTTTAGGGCGCGGGGTTCTATTAGCTACGAAGCTTTCTGTATATTGCAAGCATGACAATCGCGCCAATAACTGCAACAACAAAGCTGCCCATATTAAAACCGTCTACTTTACCAAACCCGAAGAAGGTGCTGATCCAGCCGCCAACAACTGCACCGACGACGCCGAGTATTACCGTCATTATAAAGCCGCCGCCGTCTCTCCCCGGCATAATCCACTTAGCTAAAATACCCGCAATCAGGCCAAATACAATCCATGAAAGAATACCCATATACACCTCATTTTCTGCATCAATAACCAACTAATACCTTTAAAAGAGTAAACGCGATAAAGCTATATTTCAACTTACCGGCCTACCTGACAGCTCACTGCACCACCAACGCTCAGGCGCGGATATCGTCATATTCACGGGTTTTATCAAACTCATGCTTCGCAAACGGGCAAAGAGGAATGACTTTGCGATTTTCCTGACGCATTTTTTCGACCACGCGCGCAACGAGTTGCTTACCAACGCCTTGGCCTTTCAGGCTTGGGTCGACGTCGGTATGCTCGATGATGCTCAGATGCTCTCCCGTAGGGACGAAAACAATCTCCGCCACCAGGTTGCCCTGTTCATTATTAACATAAAATTTGTTGTGGCCTTCCAGTATTTCCATAGCTCCCTCGCTTGGTTGTGACGATACCCTCAGCGCCCTGTATTGGGTGGGTATCCGTAATATAAATCACCGCTGTGATGCCTGCTTCGTCCAAAACGGGCTACGGTGCCTTTATTGGCTCGGTATAAGTATAGTTCTGTAAAAACGGGAGGACGTAATTTCAGGCAATAAAAAAACCGCAAATCGCGGCTCGTTTTTCGTTCTATCAAACTGTTTTTTATTGATTTTGAATGGTGCCCGGGACGAGACTTGAACTCGTACGGCGTTGCCGCCGAGGGATTTTAAATCCCTTGTGTCTACCGATTCCACCACCCGGGCTGATGCTGGAGGCGCGTCCCGGAGTCGAACCGAGGTGGACGGATTTGCAATCCGCTGCATGGCCACTCTGCCAACGCGCCTTATCTGATACGCCTAACACTCAACCGCGGGGGTTGAATTGGAGCGGGAAACGAGGTTCGAACTCGCGACCTCAACCTTGGCAAGGTTGCGCTCTACCAACTGAGCTATTCCCGCTTCGTGTTCGACCGGCAAAGGCTGCCGATTTAATCACTTACCCTCTGCGGCCCAGCCGCAATCGGATGCTGTGCATTCTACTTACCTGACGAGGTGAGTCAATAGAATTATTAAAACATTTGGTTCGTTTGCTGCTTTTTCCGGCGTATTGCCTAGTGCTCCAGCAGATCGTTACGCGAAGCCTTCAAATACTGGAACATAGACCAGAACGTAAGGATAGCGGCGATGTAAAGAAGCACAAAGCCCAGCACCTCAACCCACTGATTAGGACGCCACAGCAAACCGATCAGCGCCATCATCTGGGCCATGGTTTTCACCTTTCCAATCCAGGAGACGGCCACGCTGCTGCGCTTACCGATTTCCGCCATCCACTCTCTCAGGGCGGAAATAATAATTTCTCGAGCGATCATCGTTGCAGCCGGCAGTGAAATCCACCAGACGCTGTAGTGTTCAACCACCAGCACCAACGCCGTTGCGACCATCACTTTGTCGGCAACCGGATCGAGAAATGCGCCAAACCTCGTCGTCTGCTTCCACTTTCTTGCCAGAAAACCGTCAAACCAGTCCGTTACCGCCGCAATGACAAAGATAGAGGCGCACGCTAACGGAGCCCAAGTATAGGGAAGATAAAACGCCAATACGAAAAACGGAATCAGAATGACGCGAAACAGAGTAAGCAGAGTAGGTATATTAAATCGCATAATGTTCTGGTGCTCTATCACTCAGAATAAATTAGGGAGGGCTTGCTATATGTTGCTACATTGCCCTCAATGTTTCAATGCATTGTGTATTTTTTCTGCCAAAGATTGCGATATTCCCGGAATTTTTGCGATTTCCTCAACGGAAGCATTAAGCAGCGGCTGTAAACCACCCATATATTTCAACAACGTTTGGCGACGCTTAGGCCCCACGCCTTCGATATGCTCCAGCGAGCTGGTCTTTTTCACCTTAGCCCTGCGCTGCCGATGCCCGGAAATAGCGTGATCGTGCGATTCATCCCTAATGTGTTGAATTACGTGTAATGCGGGTGAATCGGGAGATAAAGACATCCCCTCACCTTCGGCCTCAAAAAACAGCGTTTCCAGACCGACCTTCCGATCGCTGCCTTTGGCTACGCCTATCAGGCGCGGTTTGGATTTGTCCCAAGCGACGTCAAGTTGATGAAAGACCTCTATCGCCTGCCCCAACTGCCCCTTGCCGCCGTCGATGAAAATAACGTCGGGAATTTTTTCCTCTGTCAACGCCTTGCCGTATCGCCTGCGGAGCACCTGAGCCATAGCCGCATAATCGTCCCCACCGGTAATGCCGGTAATGTTATAGCGCCGATACTCCGCTCTTAGTGGCCCGTTTTTATCAAATACTACGCACGATGCTACCGTTTGCTCCCCCATCGTATGGCTAATGTCAAAGCATTCCATGCGATTAATTTCGGGCAGATTTAACAGTTCGGCCAACGCCGTCAGGCGCTGATGGACAGTAGATTGCTGAGACAGCTTAGTTTTAAGCGCGATGCTGGCATTGGTTCTGGCCAGCTTCAAATAGCGCGCCCGGTCGCCCCGCGGGCGGGTCTGAATCTGAATTTTCCGCCCCGCCACTTCTGAAAGCGTTTCTTCCAGCGCAGTTTTATCCGGCAGATTAAAGTCCAGCAGGATTTCCCCAGGCAGCGACCTTGACTGGCTCCCCTGAAGATAAAACTGCCCGACAAACGTCTGGATAACCTCTTCCAGATCGGTTCCCTTGGGGATTTTAGGATAGTAGCTGCGACTGCCCAGCACTTTTCCCTGCCGTAAAAACAGTACGTGCATACAGGCGATGCCTGACTCATAGCTGACGCCGATAACGTCCAAATCATCGCTGTCGCCGGAGACGAACTGTTTCTCAGTAACTCTACGGATAGCCTGAATCTGGTCGCGAATGCGGGCCGCCTCTTCAAAATTGAGCGCCTTACTGGCCTCTTCCATACTGGCAATGAGCTGATCGAGAACCTGGCTATCTTTCCCTTCTAAAAACAGGCGAATATAGTTCACCTGCTTTTGATATTCCTCATCCGTCACCAGACCTTCAACACAGGGCCCCAGGCAGCGACCAATTTGATACTGTAAACAGGGCCTTGAACGGTTTCTATATACGCTGTCTTCGCACTGGCGGACGGGAAATATTTTCTGTAGCAGCGCCAACGTTTCGCGCACCGCACCGGAGTTGGGGAACGGGCCGAAATACTCCCCTTTCGCATGTTTGGCGCCGCGGTGAATCTTTAAGCGGGGATGCCTGTCAGAACTGAGAAAGATCAGCGGGTACGACTTGTCGTCACGAAGTAAAACGTTATAACGCGGCTGGTACAGTTTGATATAGTTATGTTCCAGCAGCAGGGCTTCCGTTTCCGTATGAGTGACGGTCACATCAATGGAGTGAATGCTTTTTACCAACGCCTCCGTCTTCTTACTGGAAACGTTTTGACGGAAGTAGCTGGACAGGCGCTTCTTTAAATCCTTCGCTTTTCCCACATAAATAACAACGCCAGAGGCATCGTACATACGATAAACCCCTGGCTCGTTGGTTACGTGCTTTAAAAAAGCCTTGCTGTCAAAATGCTCAGTCACTGTTTAGCAATTTATCCGATGAAACGATGCCGTGCCGTATTGCCAGATGAGTGAGCTCAACGTCGCCGCTGATGTTAAGCTTGCTGAACATTCTATAGCGATAGCTATTGACCGTTTTCGGGCTAAGATTCAGCGCCTCGGCGATTTCATTCACCTTAAGCCCTTTGGTGATCATCATCATAATCTGAAGTTCACGTTCAGACAGCGCGGAAAGCGGCGTATCTGCCTCTGGCGCCAGCTGGCTTAGCGCCATCTGGCGAGCAATATCCGCACCGATGTAGCGCTGCCCGGAAGCAATAGCGCGGATCGCGTTGATAACTTCATCCGGCGCAGCTCCCTTACTCAGGTATCCTGACGCTCCGGCCTGCATAACTTTTGCCGGCAGCGGATTTTCCGTATGAATCGTCAACATGATCACTTTAATATCCGGAGAGTAGCGGAGGATCTTTTTCGTCGCCTCAAGCCCCCCTATTCCCGGCATGTTCATGTCCATAAGGACGATGTCAGCCTCATTGGCGCGGCACCATTTTACGGCGTCTTCGCCGGTCTGCGCTTCGCCAACAACTTTTATTCCTTTAACATCTTCTAAAATGCGTCGGATCCCTGCGCGCACCAGTTCGTGGTCATCAACAAGAAGAACGCTTATCAACAGAAAATCTCCAAAAACAAAAAGAATAAAATCGACGCACTTATCCGCAGAAACGCCGCGCCAAGCGGGGATACAAAAAGGAATCGCTTCGAACGCGCGCCACAGAATCCCCTTAAGAAATCAGATAATTATTTCAGCTGACGCCCATTAACGCAATCACTATCGTTTGAGCAAACGACCGCAAGCCGAATGTATCCTGTCAGTAAGCCAAACTCCGCGACAGTATACAATACATACCCCGTATAAAAACGTCCGAGCCTGTAGCAAGAGTGCGAGACATAAACTTGCCTCTGAGGTTCCATACTCTATAAATACGGGAGAGTTCTCCCGTATTTTCTCATGCATTGTATCGCCACTGTCCTATCCACATTTGCGCTAAGGTTGGCATTTTCACCAAAAAGATGGCACATTCCCCACAATGCTTAAATTACGTTAATGCCATTTACAACAGGAGAAACTCATGGCCGTTGTACTTCAAGTCGATTTCAACATGTCGGCGGAAATGCTGGGAGACGCACTGTCCAAAAGCGCCGTTGGGCTAGCGGAAAGCATCAATCAGGAACCCGGGTTTATCTCTAAAATCTGGACAGAGAATAAGGAAACCGAAGAAGCCGGAGGCATCTATCTGTTTACAGACAGGGACTCCGCTGAGCGCTATTGGCAAATGCACAAACAGCGTATCGCTTCATTCGGCGTCACTCACGCTAACTGTAAAATCTTCGATATCAATGAGCCTTTAACTCTGATTACTCACGGTAAAATCGACTGATTGCAGATTGCCGAAGGCGTTTGTATCAAGCCGTTTGAAATATCCTTATCGATTAACCAAGCGGGATACTCAGCCCGCTCATTTTGTTGATTATCCTTTTTTTTCATAATCTCATTGCCCATACTCAACAAATCATCTCTATACAAATAGCTGATTTTCGGTCCCTGCCATGCTTTATCGAAAACCAATACCGCAATGCCAAAAGACGCCGTCGTTACAGCCTGTTTATTATTTGCCGCAACGAACCACTTTGGCAGTTCAAAAGGTATTCTTCCGCGAATAAATGCCACATGATCTATTTGTTCTGCGGGCCACCACTCTTCAGCCGTGGCGACTTTAACCAAATAAACATAGCGACCGCCCTTGTCCCTTTGTTCAAGCGTGTGACGCATGATATGAGACATCCCGGTAATATATTGCCCTTTATACTGCTTCGATCTTGAATACGGAGGATTAGCAAAGGCCGCGCCTTTAGCCTCATCCAGTTTGGCTGCCCAATCTTTAGTCAGCGCATTGTCCTCAATAGTATAAAAATAAGGGCATTTGCTGTTTTCCCCATCGCTAAAAAGATCGAGAACCAGAGGGCCGTAAAGCGCATCAATTGCCCAAAAGAGCGCATCAGGCGTACACCACTGGTCGCCTACGTCTTTAAGATAATGAGATTTTTTTTTACGCTGTCGGTTAATTTGTTGAAAATACTCAGTTTCAGAAAAATCGATCATTGTGACCCTTAGAATATTGGGCCCAGACGGAAACACACTGCGCTTATTACGTGCGCAGTTACCCCTATCTTTAATAGGGATAAATTAAAGTCCGTTTACCGATTTATGTTGATTACCGTTTGGAGCGAGATATAACGAGTTAAAAATGCAAACATTTTTCATTAAAAATGTTAACGCGTTTCGACTTACTCTTTACGCCTTCATTTCTTTAAGAAATAAAAATGCTTTTGCACAGTAAAAATATAAACCAATAAATAAAAAAAGCGAACCTAAAGATATAAACAATTACTTCAAAAGTTGATACAACATTACAAAATGTATAAATTAAAATCACACAAGACCACAAAATAACATAAATTTCAATGCGTTACAAAAATGGCAATTTTAAAAAACAAATAAATTTAATTAATTATCTTTAATTAATAAGCGATTAATAATATAGATTTAATAGAATGCATAATTACAAGAATTAAAAACCGCATGCGGTATCGACCATCCACTATCATCCTGGCAATATTTTCCGCTGCGTCTCGCCGCTCTTTGAAGAGCTTTTTACATAGTTTTGCATAACATTGTTGTCGTTTTCATAGACAGAGTATGAACGAGCTTCTTAGAAACTACTCCATAAAACACAGAGACTTAAATCTCGAAATAACCATCATTCTTATTCAAAAAACCTAGTGATTTTACCAGCTTGTTTTATATGACAAAACTCGGCGATAATAATCACAGCGTTTTATCAGTTAAAAATGACTGTTTTTGGTTTGCCGTGAAGCCGACTCCACACACTTTTTGGTTTCACGGCTATTTTTTTGCCTTTTTTCAACGATAAAAAAGGCTATGTTTCCATAGCCCTTTATATATCAACTAGTTTCTTAACCTTGGTGCCTGAAGCTGGTCACGGATGGAAGCCGCCAACTCGTCCAGAGACGGCTGTTCTGGATGCGTTTCATCCTCCTCACGCATCAGCTGAATCTCCGCCAGATAGGTATGCACAGGTTGCCCGTCATCGTCTTCCATCACAACGTGATACCAAGGAGATTTCCTCAGGCGATCGTCGGCAGCTACTTCATCCTCAGAAGCCGGTTGAGTAAGGGAGTATTCAGCGTCAATATCAATAATGACGCCGAGGCTTCCCAATAGTGAATGTCTAACCTGCTGACCAATAGAGAACTTACTGGTAACCATCGTCTCCTCCTCGTATTCAGGCTGCGCCTTTCTCTTAAATATGGGGGGTGTCGGTCACATTTCAAGCCAATTTTGATAACACTGACTTAACTTTACTCGCGTAAAACGTTTCCTCTTTGGTTTAGACGGTGCCTCTCAACATTCTCCGACGACTCAGATACACTTCACCGGTTTCGGTAGACCGGCGATCTTTGTAGCCTGTTTGGCCGGGCCTTTGCTAAACAACCGATAGAGATAGCGGCTGTTCCCCTTCTCTTCACCATACTTCTGCGACATGGCTTTCACCAACATGCGGATAGCCGGTGAGGTATTAAATTCCTTATAAAAATCGCGGACAAAGCGAACGACTTCCCAATGTTCTTCGCTGAGCTCTATCCCTTCCTGACGGGCGAGTTCCACTGCCATTGACTCACTCCAGTCCTCAACGTTTACCAGATATCCCTGTGCGTCGGTATCAATCGTTCTTCCCTCAAACTCAAACATAGCGCCTCAAATCCCAAACCCTTTTCCCTTATTGTATAGTAAAAACCTTTGTCGTGTTTACACGCGGAAACGCTGCATGTGGATAGCATTGCACAAATCATAAAAAAAACGCTATAAATGATTAACTCATACCGTCGGTGTATAGTGCACCCATCGTTATCATCATCAAAAATAAGGGAAGTTCATGGCTATTGAATGGGTGGCGGCCTATCTGGCGCTAGGCGCAGTCGTCGGCTTTATGGCTGGTTTACTGGGTATCGGCGGCGGAGGGATCATGGTGCCTATTTTGACGGCAATTTTTGCCGCTCAGGGAACGCCGCCGGAACATCTGGTACATATGGCGCTCGGTACGTCCATGGCTTCCATCGTTTTCACCGCCATATCCAGCCTGCGGGCACACCACAAGCATCAGGCTGTTCTTTGGCCGGTCGTTTGGAAAATCACGCCAGCCATTCTATTGGGAACGCTTTCCGCAACCTGGCTTGCCGCCATGCTGCCGACTAAAGCGCTAGGCATTTTCTTCTCCTGCTTTATGGGCTACGTTGCCTTACAGATGATCCTTAACATTAAACCGAAGCCCAGCCGCCAACTGCCTGGAATGGTAGGAACGTCTATCGTAGGGCTTTCTATCGGCGGCATCTCCGCGCTGGTCGCTATTGGCGGAGGTTCTTTAACTGTTTCATTCCTGAGCTGGTGCAACGTACGCATACAGAATGCTATTGGCACTTCGGCTGCCGTAGGTCTGCCAATAGCCCTTTCCGGCAGCATCGGCTATATGATTAACGGCTGGGGCTCGGCCGGTACGCCGGACTATAGCATCGGCTATGTCTATTTACCTGCAGTGATCCTTATCTCCGTCGTCAGCTACTTTACCGCGCCGCTGGGCGCAAAGCTGGCTCATCGCCTGCCGGTCGCTACGCTTAAAAAGGTATTTGCCTGTCTGCTTATCCTGCTCAGCCTGAAAATGCTGCAGACCATCTTCTTTAACTAGCCACCTAAAAAGCAAAAATCCCACTGTTTCGGCAGTGGGATTCTAATCACCTTAACGATGGTATTGCTGGCTGTCTGCGGGCGCTTCTTCTCTCTCATCAAGGCTATAGTCTCGCAGAACGCTTGCGACCCTGAGCCGATAGCCTGCAAATATGTGGCTGCGCCCTTTAGCCTGCGCTCGGCGATGCTGTTCGATATTTCTCCACTGCTTTACCGCTTCCTCATCTCGCCAAAAAGAAAGGGAAAGCAGCTTTTCCGGATGGGTCAGGCTTTGAAAACGCTCTATTGAAATAAAACCGTCTATCTGGGATAGCATGGGCTTCAGCTCGGCGGCAAACTGTAGATAGGCATCTCGTTGCCCCTCCGCTGCTTCAAGTTCAAAAATTACGGCAATCATCGCTTCTCCCGTCTTATGAATATCTGAATAATCCCTCTTAATAGGCAGCAAGATACAACAGACGGTTAGCGGTTTAAAAGAAGAAGCTACTTCATTTCAGATTTAGGCCTAACCTCCGTACTGCCTTTCAGCCGGGGCCGATTCGCTTCTATCTCCGTTAACGGCTGCGTTTCGCGTAAAGACAGGCGGGAGCGCCCAGCGAGCTCCTGATATTCTTTAGTATTAAGACGCTTCCAATAGAGCTCATCATCAGTGACGTCACGCACGTACTTGGCCGGGATCCCCATCAGCATTTGCCTTGTTTGCCCAATAAATCCCGCCTTAACGAAGCTCATCGCACCGACAATACTTTCATCGCCGACAATCGCGCCGTCCATAATTACGCTGTTCATACCTATCAACGCATCGCGCCCGATAACACAGCCGTGAAGTATCGAACCGTGTCCGATATGCCCACATGAATGTACGACAGTATCCATGTCGCAGTAGCCGTGCATAATGCAGCAGTCCTGAAGATTAGCGCCATCCTCAAGAATCAGCCTCCCATAGTCCCCTCGAAGCGATGCGTGAGGGCCGATATAAACGTTTTTGCCGACGATAACGTCGCCAATAAGAACTGCGCTGGGGTGAACGTAGGCTGTGGGATGAACGACGGGGATAACCCCCTCAAACGAATAGAAGCTCACGGATGACTCCTTGTATCCGACGACCGGCATGAGTGATTAATCAGGCAAACAGGTTACCTCAGCGACATTATGGAATAAGCGTGATTATTCAATATTGGTGAGCCGTTTCGCTAAAAATAAATTGTTATTCCCACAAATAAAAAGTCGATATACTCCCGCCTGTTTTTTCACAATATATTTATGGCTCACGCCATAAACAGGAGTTTTCCCCTATGACAGGTCTGTTTTTGGGTCTTCTTCTCGGTTTTGTCATGCAGCGCGGTCGTTTTTGCATAGCAGGTGGGTTGCGGGATCTTTACCTCTTCCGCGATAGTCGAATGACTATTGCCATCCTCATTATTATCACGCTTCAAAGTATCGGCTTATTCGCTTTTATCGAGCTAGGCTGGGCCAAGCTGCCTTCAGGTGACTTTCGCTGGCTGGCGACCTTAGTCGGTGGACTGATGTTTGGTATCGGCATGGGTCTGGCCGGATCTTGTTCTACCGGCGCCTACTACCGAGCGGCTGAAGGCCTGGTTGGCAGCATGGTCGCTGTAGTGGGTTTCGTTATATCCAGTTGGTACATACGACAACCTTCGGGCAAACAAATTTTCGCCCCAATCAGCGCGCCGTCTCTACCTGATGCATCCTTAACCCAAACGCTTAACATCTCTCCCTGGATAGCCGTTCTGGCCTTAACGCTGATTACGCTGTTCCTTACCTATCGCTACATGAATAAGAAATCATTCCCCATTCCTCAGCCTAAGCCGAGAAAAACGGGCATTTCCCACCTGCTGTTTGAAGCAAGATGGCATCCCTTTATAACCGCCGCCATTATTGGCGTTATTGCGTTACTCGCATGGCCTTCAAGCCTGATGTCAGGACGCGTCGGTGGATTGGGGATAAGCGGCCCCAGCGCTCAGCTGTTTTCTTTAATCACCGAAGGCAAAACCGGTTTCTTCGGCTGGGCGGGATATCTTCTCATCGGCATTTTTGTCGGCGCGCTTGTCGCTGCCTGGGGAAGCCAGGAATTAAGGGTTCGTTCCCCCGGTTGGAAAGCATTGGCCAAAAGCCTGTTCGGCGGCCTACTGATGGGTATAGGTAGCGGGTTGGCGGGTGGATGCATGCTCGGCAATACGGTTGTTAATACGGCCTGGTTCTCCTGGCAGGGATGGCTGTTCATCCCCTGCATTTTGTTAGGTAGCTGGCTGGTCAGCTATTTCACTATCATTATTCCTAATCAATTAGTTAAAAAGAGTGAGGCATAACGTCATGAAAACGATAAAGCTTGATACTACGGGCAAACTCTGCCCCTTTCCGCTGATTGAAGCCAAAAAGATAATTGTCGGACTCAACGTCGGTGATACGCTGGTTATTGATTACGACTGTGCTCAGGCGACGGAGAACCTGCCCCGCTGGGCCGTAGAGGAAGGCCATAAGGTGACCGACTTTCAACAAACCGGCGACGCTCAGTGGCAGATTAGCATTCAGAAAGGTTAAGCCTTAGCGGCCTTAAACCTGCCTGCATCGGCCTCGATAAGCACAGGCCGATGCGGAGAATGATTCTATCATCGACGTCAGCCCTTCCTTTCCTATATCACTTCACATAAATATCAGGCGTTACGCCACGCTATCGTCAATATCGACTGGAATAAAAGGCAAGAGATGAATACCAGGAAGAAAGGAGATGGGCTGTGAGGGGTTCGAACCCGCGACCTATGGATTAAGAGTCCACTGCTCTACCAACTGAGCTAACAGCCCTTTGCGTCTGGGGAATAAAATACGCCCCTGATTTAGCGTGTTCAAGAAAAAATTTCTTCTTTAAGCCTTCCGGAAAAGTAAACGAAAAACAATGTTTATCACGCCAGCAATAAAGCCAACAACAGCGCCAATAGGGGCATATGATTGAATATCAGACAGAGTAAGGATCTCGCCCCTACCGTAAAAAATAGCTTCGCCAAACAAAACTACAGCATGAATAGATACGCCAATTAGGGCGTACTTTACCACCATGGATAGCAGGTATTTTATTGTAGATATCATCATAGTACCTCCACTCCATCGTATTTACCCGATCTCTTAATTTGGATATAGGCAAATTCCGACAGTGCGAGTTTCTAATGCGGATGGGTCACAAAACAGCTTTTCGTACCTACAAGCGCAAAAGAAAACGGGCCAGCTTTCGCTGACCCGTTGTCAAATTTGGCGGAGGAGGTGAGATTCGAACTCACGGATAGTCGCCCATCGACGGTTTTCAAGACCGTTGCCTTCAGCCGCTCGGCCACTCCTCCGTAACGGCGTGAAATATAGAACAGCTTGAGGTAGCTTGTAAAGCAGAGAATTTAGCAAATTCGTTTGTTCGGCTGAAAAAACAGCAAAATATCATTTTTTGCCGATTTTATAGCCTCTCCGTTCGCCAAAATCCCCCAATTTCGATAATACACCTCAGCTACCTGATCCAGCTCATCCAGTCCGCAACCATGTAGAAAAGCAGACAAAACGCCATAAAAGCAGCAATATCTTTTATTAACGGCATAGCATTTCCTCGCGTCAGCATTCATCATGCAGTGAGTAAGCCATCCATTTCTTAATGGAATCTTAAGACGTGGGAAAAAGGAAATTAATTGCTCGTCAGCATCCTATGCTATCTATTTTATCAGCCCCAGCCTCTTAATCTCTTTCTTGGGACAGACATCCATCACAACCGTCAGGCCGGCATCCTGCGCCAGCTTTTCTGCATCGTGGTTCACAACGCCAATCTGCATCCAGAGCACTTTTGCGCCGATGGCAATAGCCTCTTGCGCAACGCCGTAAGCCGCATCGGCATTGCGAAAAACGTCCACCATGTCAACCGGGGACTCTATATCCTTAAGCTCTGCGTAAACCTTTTCGCCTAACAGCGTTTTTCCAGCAAGCTTAGGGCTTACGGGAATGACTCGATATCCCTGCCCCTGAAGGAATGCCATAACTTCATTACTCGGCCTTTCCGGATTATCGCTTGCACCTACCAGCGCAATGGTTTTCACGTTCTGTAAGATAGCCAATATTTTGCTGTCGCTCATGTTTCGTTTCCTCTTATGGGTCGCACCTGTGAGAATAAAGTATACATTTTCTATTTTATCGCTTTTTTATAAAACGCAGTTTCAGTAATCTATCTGTTATCACTCTTTTTCAAGGAATTTTACCGACTATGCAACTGACGACGCGGACCATCCCGGTTCAAAAGAACGTAGCGCTGGTAGCCCACGACCACTGTAAAGCATTTTTACTCAAGTGGGCGGAAGACAATAAGCAGACGCTGGCCAAGCACACGCTTTTCGCGACGGGAACAACGGGCAACATGATCCAGCGCGCCACCGGAATCAACGTACACAGCATGCTCAGCGGCCCAATGGGAGGCGACCAGCAAATTGGAGCGCTAATTTCCGAAGGTAAAATCGACGTTCTGATTTTCTTTTGGGATCCGCTCAACGCCGTCCCCCATGACCCTGACGTTAAAGCGCTTCTACGTCTGGCGACCGTATGGAACATTCCTGTGGCAACCAACCGCGCAACTGCAGATATGCTAATGTCATCCGTCCTGTTTGAAGAAGAGGTAGAGATAGCGATCCCCGACTATCAGCGCTATCTTCAAGAACGCTTAAAGTAACGGCCTTTTCTCCGGACGGAAAAGAAAGCCCGACTCACGTCGGGCAATTGTTCTATCAGGGTTTACGCTTCACCACCGCGCCCATGTCAAGCAGCTGTTTCACAAATACGGACGGTGACTCCGTATCCTGCAGCAGCCATACGCGATGGCGTGCGCGCGTTAAGGCGACGTAGAGCAGGCGGCGTTCCTGCGCGTCGGGAAACGTTTCCGCCTGGGGTAATAAAACCCGTTCGACGACGCCTTCCTCATCTCTCGCGGGGAACCCGTCCGCCCCGTCCTTCAGGCCAACGATAATGACGTAGTCAGCCTGCCTCCCTTTACTCGCATGTATAGTAGAAAATTCAATTTTCAGAGTTGGCCAGCGCGTTGGCGCCTTATTTAAAATCTCAGGTTTGGAATAATGATAACGGCCCAAAACCAGAATATCGTCATCCGGCGAGGCATAACCGCTGAGCTTATTGAGCAGCGCCTCCAGCTGCTGTTCGGGTAAAAGCACGATGGGATGCTTTTCACCCTGAAACTCACTTTGGATCCTGCGCTTAATCTGCGCGGGATTTTGTTGGACGTATTCACCGGCGATTTCCGCCGTTTCCTGCCCAAAGCGATAGGTCGTAGTCAGAGCGCAGCGTTCTCCGGCGCCAAAGGCGTCGTTAAACCTGGAGGTTAATTCGGGCGCCGCACCGCTGAACCTGTAGATAGACTGCCAATCGTCCCCAACGGCAAACAGGGCGGTCTCTGCGTTCTGCCGGCGTAAGGCTTTTATTAACGCCGCTCGCAGCGGCGATATGTCCTGAAATTCATCGACCAAAATATGCCGCCAAGGGCTGACAAACTTGCCCTTTTCAATCAAGCCGATGGCCTGATGCAAAAGCCCTGAAAAATCTACCGCGCCTTCCTCTTTCAACGCCTTTTTCCATGCCTTTAACAGGGGAGACAATAAACGGATCTTCTTCTGAAACTCCGACTTAATCTCCGGCGGCGCTAGCGCAACCATATCGGCCTGACTGCCGCCGCACTCGCGCATAAGGCGAAGCCAGCCGTCCAAACGAGCGCCCATACGTTCGGTCAGCGACGCGTCCTGCCAAAACTGCTCTCCGCTCAACGGCCAGCCCAGGTCTTGCGCGATCCAGTTCCGCCAACCTGAGGCCTGGCTCTTTTTCGCTGTACACTGTGCCCGCCATTCGGCGCATAGGAAATCCCTACGTCGCTCTGCATCGGTTTCTAATTTACTGATTGAAGGCGGCTTTTTACTGCACTGAGAGATGACCGACAGGGCCAGCGCGTGGAAAGTTTTCGCGTCAACATGGGATGCGCCAAGCCGCCGACTAACGCGTTCATTCATTTCCTGAGCGGCCTTACGCCCAAAAGCCAACAGCAGGATCTCTTCTTCTCGCGCAATCCCTCGGTAAAGCAGCCAGCCTGCCCGCGCGGCCAAAACGGACGTTTTACCGCTGCCAGCGCCCGCCAACACCAACACGTTTTTTTCTCCACTGAGCACGGCTCGGCACTGTGATGGATTTAGCGGCTGAGACTCAACGCTGGCGAAAAAGTCTTGATGCTCTTCCAGCATGTTCCGGATCCACTGCCGGTTAGCCTTTTCTACTTTTTCTTCACCCTCGTTTAGCCACTGCATGCAGACGTCATAAAAACCGCAGCAGGAAGAAAACGCCGTTAACCTCTCCTGAGGCAAAGGGATGGACGACAGAGTGGCTCGGATATCCGCCTGAATCTGGGCAAGATCTTCTTGCGTTAGCCAACGGCCCTGTGCCAGATGGGCTTCAATCGCCAGAACCCTGTCGGACAGTAAAGACGCCGTGATCCTCTCCATCTCAACGTCCCACCGGCGCCATACCGTCATCAAATGATGATAAAATTGCTGAGTTTCTTGCCACTGGGTTCCGTGAAGGCGGACGACCTTCTCTTCCGGAAGCTCAAACTCCAGTTCCCCCCAAACCAGCCCTCTTTTACAGCGCACCGCCAACAGTTGATTAAACGGAATAGCCGTCATGTGTTTAGGACCGCTGACCTCTACGCCCGCGTTCAACATTTTCACTTTATTATAAGGATGCTGAGCCAGATGCTGCCCTACTGCCGTTGACTTTAGTTCCATGATATACCGCTTAAACTCATGCCGTTTATTAACGTCCGCAGGCAAAACGCCGATTTTTGCTCGCGTTTTCACTGCCTATAGCCGAATAATTTATCATTACGGGAGGAATATCTAACGCTTTTCGATTGAGTAAAGCAAAATAAGCCGTAACATAACGGGTTTTATCATACTTGACCGCCTTACTTTGAGGGAATCACGGTTATTCCTGAAGGCAAGCAGATCGGCGGCAAACGGGAGCCAGGAGCGATTTATGCGCAGCGTACTGAATATACTTAATTTTATCCTCGGTGGCGTTTTTACCACCTTAGGCTGGCTGCTGGCCACCATCGTCACCGTACTACTGATTTTTACGCTTCCGTTGACGCGTTCCTGTTGGGAAATTACCAAACTGTCTCTGTTTCCCTTCGGCAACGAAGCCGTTCACGTCGATATGATTAACCCCGATGACCGCAATTCGGTAAGAAACGCTGGCGGTACGCTGCTTAACGTATTCTGGTTTATCTTCTTCGGCTGGTGGCTCTGCCTTTCTCACATTACGGCCGGTATCGCCCAGTGCCTGACTATCATAGGAATACCGGTCGGTATCGCCAATTTCAAAATTGCCGTAGTCGCTTTGTGGCCCGTAGGGCGTCGAGTCGTGCCTGTCGAAATGGCGCGTCAGGCCAGAGTCGATAGCGTTAAGCGCCAAATGCGCTCCCCCCGTTAAGGCCTACGATAATGACGGCACGTCAGGGGCTTCGACGCTATTTTTATAACAGCCATTGGCTATACGGCATCCGCATATTTATCGCGCTTAGCGGCACCGTTTTTGCACCCTGGTGGTTAGGTGAAAGCCTGCTGACGATCCCATTAACGCTCGGCGTCGTTGCCGCAGCGTTAACCGATTTAGATGACCGATTAACGGGACGGTTACGCAATCTGGTCATCACTCTGTCCTGTTTCTTTATTGCCTCCGTCTCGATTGAAATCCTCTTCCCCTACCCTTGGCTATTTGCTCTTGGCCTTTTGCTCTCGACCGCGGGCTTCATTCTGCTTGGATCGTTAGGTCAACGGTATGCCACGATCGCGTTTGGCGCGCTTCTAATTGCAATTTACACAATGCTCGGCGTTTCCATGTACTCAGCCTGGTACACGCAGCCGCTGCTTCTGCTTGCCGGCGCCGTTTGGTATAACTTCATCACCCTACTGGGCCACATCATTCTCCCGATCCGCCCACTGCAGGATAATCTGGCCCAGTGCTTTGAAAAGCTAGCGGCGTTTCTTGACGCCAAAGCGATGCTATTCGATCCCGACGAAGAGCAGCACTTCGCCCGTCAGCTCATTCACCTGACGATGGTCAACGGTTCCCTGGTCGACACGCTAAACCAAACAAAGGCCTCGCTGCTAACCCGACTTAAGGGGGATCGGGGGCAGAGAAGCACTCGACAGATGCTGCACTACTACTTCGTTGCACAGGATATTCACGAGCGAGCAAGCTCCGCCCACGCTCAGTATCAACAGCTTAGCGACTCACTGCGCTATACCGATATTCTGTTTCGCTTTCAACGACTGCTGACGCTACAGGCAAAATCGTGCCTAAGCCTTGCCCACGCCGTTCGCTATCGCCAAAAGTATGTCTATAACGTCTATCAAACGCAGGCGCTTCTTCACTTGGAAAAGAGCCTCTCCAACCTGACGTCGAAATATGAGCTGCCGCCCGGCTTGATGCAGTCGCTTTCTCACCTGCTGAATAATTTAAAATCGATTGACGCTCAATTAAGCAGCCTTGAGTCAGAACAGGCGGCAGACGTTCAAAGCCTGCAGGACAACACGCTAGCGGACGATAAAATTGCGGGCCTGCAGGACATCAAAGCGCGTTTTGCTCAACACCTGACGCCGCAATCAACGCTGTTTAGACACGCCGTACGGATGTCCCTCGTTTTATGCCTCGGCTATGCGATTATCCAGTTTGCTCATCTACAAAACGGCTACTGGATTATGCTTACCAGCCTGTTTGTCTGTCAGCCGAACTACAACGCAACGCGAACCCGCCTGACGCTTCGCGTCGTCGGAACGCTAGCCGGCATTTTAGTTGGGTTGCCCATTCTCTATTTCGTACCATCGCAGGAAGGGCAGCTTATTCTCATCGTTATCAGCGGCGTTTTGTTTTTTCTTTTTCGCAACGTGCGCTACGCCTACGCCACAATGTTCATTACGTTGCTGGTTCTGTTTTGTTTTAACCTGCTGGGAGAAGGGTTTCGCATCGCGCTTCCGCGCGTAGTTGACACCCTGCTGGGCTGCGCTATCGCCTGGGCCGCCGTTAGCTTTATATGGCCAGACTGGAAATTCCGCCACATCAGCACCGTTCTGAATAAAGCGGTCAACGCTAACTGTCGATATTTGGACGCTATTCTCGAACAGTACCATCAAGGGAAAAGCAACGGTGTCGATTATCGGATCGTACGTCGCAACGCTCACAATTGCGACGCTGAGCTGGCCTCCGTTGTTTCAGGAATGGCAGCAGAACCGAAACGGGATCCGGCTTTATTAGACAAAGGATTTCGCTTGCTCGGCCTAAACCATACCCTTCTTGGCTACATCTCGGCTCTAGGCGCCCATAGAGAAAAGTTGACGGAAAACTCAAACGTATTGGCTATGTTAAACGACGCCGTTTGTTATATCGACGGAGCCCTACAGCGTGAAGCGAGCGAAAGCGCTCTGGCACAGACGCTGAAAAACGTAAATCGCCAGATATCAGCAATCGGCGCAAGCAACGACGATACGGCGCAGCTTATCGCTCAGCAACTTTCCCTGATTATCGATCTGCTGCCCGAGTTCATAACGCTATCAGGTAGCCTGGCGAACGAGCGCATTTCCGCAGTCTGAGCCAGGCTGACCGTTGTTATTTGTGGTGGGGAAACGCCTCCTCTTCCAACGCATCGTGTTGACTAAGCCCATCGAGCAGAGCTTGACGTACTTCACTAGGCAACGCGGCTGCATGGCAGCCTAAAATCGCACCAGCTAAAGAAAACAGCAGCTCGGTTTTGACATCCTTTCTAATTTCTCTGATTTTAATAAACGTTTCTAATGCGCCGACTTTAATCAAATCTTCAATGCTTTCTACGTTCACTAACCACAGCAGGCGCTCTGTAGCTAACGTCAGGTTAGGAAGATCTTTTAAGCGCGTACACTTAGGAGCGTTCTTTTTCTTACTGTCCATCATAGCCGCCACAAAGGCGCATGAAAGAAAGCTTCTCAATCTTTCTTCATTTTGCCAAAGCGCCTGATGTACGTGATAGTACTTCATGAAAACCGGAACGCCCTTTTTATGATAAATATACTGCTCCATTCCCTGATTGATGAATGTCGACTCCAGCTTGCTATTAGCCCTTAGGTAAAATTTTCCTTCAGAAACCAATGCGAACATAACGTTATCTTTGCAGATGCCGTATCCTCCAAACATAGACTGGGAACTCAGCTCCCCAAAATCACTAAAGTGGGCAATGATTTCTTTGACATACTGCCTCATAACTTCTCTTTTCATACAGATCCTTAATTGTTTTCAATGTGTAGCGTATGGCCTCATTGAACGACTAAGATAGATTAGTTAGTCGATGAAATAATCGACAAAAAGAACAATTATCAAATTTTCCCTTGAATTAATAGATAGTTAATCACCTGTTCATGTCAAATTTGCGAGACATCGTGAAAATAGTTGATTTTAATTAACGCCTCGGATACTGTATATGCATACAGTAAAGATTGAAGGGGTATTTTATGTACATCGCGCCACTGATTACCAATAACGCTTCACATACACTTTTTTCCGGATTGAGTAACAGCAGAATCGGCATGACCACCAATCTGGTCAGCGAGATTGTGTACGACCCACAGAACCCTTTTACGCTACATTTGCTGCTCCCCTTTTTGCAGCAGCTCGGGCAGCAGCCGCGCTGGCAGCTATGGCTTTCATCTGAGCGTCGCTTGAACAGACATTGGATAAGCCGTTTGGGGCTATCGGAGAAAAAAAGCATTTCTCTGCGCACTTCTTCTACACAAGAAAGCGTGTTAATGCTGGAAAAAGCGCTTCGCAGCGGCAACTTCAGCTCCGTCATCGCATGGCTACCGGAATTAACCCAGCAGGATAAAGAGAGCTTGAATCAGGCCGCAGCTGAAGGAGACTGCTACTGCTTCGTATTACAGCCGATGATGATATACCGAAACAATGCTCCTCAAGGTTCGCTTAACGGACAGTGGCACTAAAATTTAGCACAGCGAATGCGGCCTCAGAGCACCCGAAAGAATCAATATCTATATGAAAAACAAATTGAAATTAGTGAAAAGAGCAAAACATCAGGTGAGCAAGACGATAACGCCACCTTTCTTATTGTTGCCAGCCTACTGCTTATAACCCAAAGGAAGAATGAGGTGGTTTTTATAGGTGAAAATTTCATATATATAAATCAACACCTAAAGCATAAGGGAGATAATTCATTATTAACCAAGAAAGAACGCCGGCTATTTTTACTATATAAATAAGCTACTCAAATTAGCTCAACCTATACTTACAACATAATAAAAAGACGTTTTATTAACGCATTAAATATGCTTCTTTACTTAAGCTAACATAAAATTACATTTCTCCTTATTGTTAAGCCAACTCCTTGCTGCCTTCGAGCTGTGAAATCGCACAATATGCTCATAAACATATGTATCTCAAGCGTAGTACAATAATTTTTTTGCATATCGTGTCCAAACGCCATTATTACTAAGGAAAACGCTTTCCTTTATTAAGCCATATTTCCTTCTATAAACTATGTTAATAAGCATGCTAAACAAGATATTTTTATGTTCTTTTAGTATTCAAGACTTGTAACTTTTCTTACAAGCGGTAAACTTTAGCATGATCAGGTTGCTTGTTATGGTTCCGGTTTTTCGATGTCAGTCATGGAATGATAGTTGAATGTTAACTTCGAACCTTTGTACCGGGCCCAATAAGCGTATAACTGAATCATAACTAATTTAGATGATAACGAGGCGCAAAATGAAAAAGACAGCAATTGCATTAGCAGTGGCATTAGCAGGTTTCGCTACCGTAGCGCAAGCTGCTCCCCTAGATAACACCTGGTACACCGGTGCTAAAGTGGGTTGGTCTTACTACCATGATACTGGTTTCTATAACAAGTATGCATCTGGTGCAGATACTCATCCGCATCAACTCGGTGCCGGTGCTTACGTTGGCTACCAGGCTAACCAGTATCTGGGCTTTGAGTTTGGCTACGACTGGTTAGGCCGTATGACCTACCGTGGCGATGACAGCGCTGCTTATAAAGCACAAGGCATCCAACTGTCTGCCAAGCTGAGCTACCCGATCATGAACGATCTGGATATCTACACCCGTTTAGGTGCGATGGGCTGGCGTGGTGACGTAACTGCTCACCCTGCAGCAGGCGGTACCTACAAAGATCACGAAACTGGCGTTTCTCCGCTGGCTGCCGTTGGTGTTGAATATGCAATCACCCCGAGCCTTGCTACTCGCCTGGACTACCAGTGGGTTAACAACATCGGTGACGCCGACAGCGTTGGCACCCGTCCGGATAACGGCATGCTGAGCCTGGGCCTGGCTTACCGTTTCGGTCAGACCAAGCCGGCTCCTGCCGTTGCTCTGCCGGTTGTACAGACCAAGCGCTTCACTCTGAAGTCTGACGTTCTGTTCGCTTTCAACAAAGCAAGCCTGAAAGCAGAAGGCCAGCAGGCTCTGGATCAACTGTACGGCGAACTGAGCGCGCTTAAGCCTCAGGACGGTTCTCTGGTAGTTATCGGTCACACTGACCGTATCGGTTCAGAAGCCTACAACCAGAAGCTGTCTGAGAAGCGTGCACAGACCGTTGTTGACTACCTGGTCAGCAAAGGCATCCCGGCAGACAAGATCTCTGCTCGCGGCGAAGGCAAATCTAACCCGGTTACCGGTTCTACCTGTGATGGCATGAAGCGCGGCGCAGCTCTGATCGACTGCCTGGCTCCGGACCGTCGTGTAGAAATCGAAGTAACTGGCGCTAAAGACGTCGTTACTCAAGTTAACGAAGCTGTACAGGCTGCTAAATAAGCAACCCTTACGCTCTTAGCATCAAAAAACCCCGCGCTAAGCGGGGTTTTTTATTGATAACACATATTAAAAAATTATTTAACTACTTGTCCTCAGACAAAATAGCCTTCAGATCCTGCTTAAGCAGAGACATTTGGTTCGCGTACAGCTCTTTTCGTTCAGCGTCTTCTATCAGCTGCACTATCGTTTCCGATAGCGTAGCGCCGCGGCGCTGTGAAAGCGCGGAAAGCCGCTGCCAGACTAAAAACTCCAGATCGATAGACTTCTTGCGAGTATGCTGCTGCTCTGCGTTAAAATGCCGCTTGCGCCGCGCCCGGATGGTCTGCTTAAGGCGATTTTCCAAATTTGGATTTATGTGAGCTTTAATCCACTCCAATACCTTTGTTGGCTCATTCTCCAACCGCAGCAGTTCTTCAACGACCTCTTGCGCCGCGCTATACTCGATATAGCGGGTGATTTCCTCGCCTTCCCGGTGCTTTTTGACTAGATACTTCCATTTCCAGCCGCTTTCCAAATTGTCCAACTGCTGATATTTCATGGTATAAACACCCGCTTAGTGACCGCGTAACATCCGTAGCATAGCACTTTTTTTCACCATCACAACCCCAATCCCACTCTTTCGCCCGCATTGATTTTAAACCTACCCTAGGGAGTATGAACTGCGCTCGATTCTTGTATAATCTCGTTTTCTTTTTAAATAAAAGCAGCGAATATTTTGACGATTAATCAGCTTGAATGGCAACAGCTGTTGCCGGACACCACGCCCTATACAGGACTGTTTGAGCAAGAGTTCCGCCGCGAGCCTATCGATCTCGCCATCACGCAGCCGCGCCTTCACCAGGCTTTGGCAGCCTTCTGTGGTCAGCATACCGCATCGCCTTTTATGGTAGTCAAAGCGGTAGACAGCCGCGCCTATCTTGCCCTGATTAACGACGGCGTTGAAAAATTTGTCTCTCCGTCTCCCTCGCCTATCGGCAGCCGTTACGACATCCAGGGAAAGATCGTAACTCGTTCCGATGCGCAAAGCGCTGAAGACAACTTTGCCGCAAAGTCAGCCAGCCTCTATGAAGAATGGCTGGAAGCGGAACAGCTGTTTGGCTGTCTGCGCAAATGCGGCGATAGCTATACGCTTGAGCCGGGGCTGGTTCATCAGGCTAACGGCGGCGTACTTATTCTCTCCGTCAGAACGCTGCTGGCACAACCCCATCTGTGGCTGCGTTTAAAGCAGGCCGTACTCAGCAAGCGCTTTCAGTGGTGCTCAGCCGACGAAACCAGGCCTCTTGCGCTTTCCATCCCTTCGATGCCTCTCGACCTGAAGGTCATTCTGGTGGGCGACCGCTATGGACTGGGAGCGTTACAAGATCAGGAGCCTGAGCTTATCGAACAGGCGCTTTACGCTGAATTTGAAGACGATCTGACGCTTAATGATGAAAACGATATCGTAACCTGGTGCGCCTACGTTACCAGCGTCGCCTGCCGCTATCAGCTGCCTGAAGTTAATGCCGACGCCTATCCGCATCTTATCAGAGAAGGCGCCAGGAGAAGCGGAGATCAGGAAAGGCTGCCGCTGTGTCCACTGTTTATTAGCCACCTGCTGTCAGACGCGGCGCGCTTTACCGATTCGTCAATCACGGCTCAGGCCGTTATCCAGGCAAGAGACGATAAGCGCTGGCGCGAAAGCTATCTGTCAGAAATGGTGCTGGACGATATCGATTTAGGGCAGGTTCATATTGAAACCGAAGGCGCGGTCATCGGCCAAATCAACGGCCTGTCCGTGCTGGAATATCCCGGTCATCCACGTGCGATGGGGGAACCGTCTCGCATCAGCTGCGTCGTTCACCTCGGTGACGGTGAAATTACCGACATAGAGCGCAAATCCGAACTTGGCGGCAACCTGCACGCAAAGGGAATTATGATTATGCAGGCCTTTATTACTTCTGAACTGGCCTCTGAACAGCAGTTTCCTTTCTCCAGCTCGATCGTTTTTGAACAGTCTTATGGCGAAGTCGACGGCGACAGCGCCTCTCTGGCAGGGTTGTGCGCTCTGATAAGCGCCCTTTCTCAGTTGCCGATAAGCCAGCAAATCGCCGTAACCGGTTCTGTCGATCAGTTCGGCAACGTCCAAACTATCGGCGGCATTAATGAAAAAATCGAAGGCTTTTTTGACGTATGCAACGCGCGTGGCTTAACCGGCTCGCAGGGTATCATTCTGCCGCTAACCAACGTGCGCCATCTGTGCCTGAAGGATGAAGTCATCGAGGCCGTAAAGCTTGGACAATTCACTCTGTGGGCGGTCGAGCACGTCCGCGATGCGCTGCCTCTGCTGACGGGAGTGCCCTATATTGAAGAGAATGCGCCCTGTATTTTAAGCGCCATTCAAGAGCGGATATCTCAGGCCGGCGGCGGCGATCGTAACCGTCTTCCCTGGTTTTTACGCTGGATTAATTGGTTTAACCGTGGCTGATCGGACTTGTTCGGCTTACATCTGTAAGCTAATCTAGTCGGCTACGATTGTGGGTATACTGCCCTTTACCTGTTAAAAAATTAAGGTTAGTCAATTATGTTTGAAAAACGCGAATCCTATACAAAAGAAGACCTGCTTGCCTCAGGTCGCGGTGAACTATTTGGCGCAGGCGGTCCGCCGCTTCCGGCCCCGAATATGTTGATGATGGATCGCATTATCAAAATGACAGAAACCGGCGGGCAGTACGACAAAGGCTATGTTGAAGCCGAGCTGGATATTCAGCCCGACCTGTGGTTTTTCGGTTGCCACTTCATCGGCGATCCCGTCATGCCCGGCTGCCTCGGTCTGGATGCGCTTTGGCAGCTGGTTGGCTTCTATCTGGGCTGGCTTGGCGGAGAAGGTAAAGGCCGCGCGCTGGGCGTCGGTGAAGTTAAGCTGACAGGTCAAATTCTGCCGACGGCGAAGAAAGTGACCTATCGCCTTCACATGAAGCGCGTCATTAACCGTCGCCTGATCATGGGCATGGCCGATGGTGAAGTGCTGGTCGACGGCCGCGTTATCTATACTGCTACCGATTTAAAAGTCGGCCTGTTTAAAGACACCAGCGCATTCTAAAAATCCTCACTGAAAAAAGCGCCTTCGGGCGCTTTTTTACTATCGTCCCGCCCCCTCTTTTTATCCGTTACGCGAATACGCTCCCTGCGTAGTACACTTAAATTCTACGCTAAGTGATAGACTTACCTTTCAACAAGTCGTCATAATGGCGTCACTATTCAGTCGCCACCATTCAGTTGCCACGGAGTCATGATGAATCAGGAAAAACTCTATATCGAAAAAGAGCTGAGCTGGTTATCGTTCAACGAGCGAGTTCTTCAGGAAGCGGCGGATAAAAGCAATCCGCTTATCGAGAGGATCCGCTTTCTGGGCATCTATTCAAGCAATCTGGATGAGTTTTACAAGGTCCGCTTTGCCGACGTTAAGCGACGCATCCTGATTAAAGAAGAACAGGGTTCCGCTTCCAGCTCTAAACAGGTATTGAAAAAGATCCAGTCGAAGGTGCTAAAAACCGATCAGGAATTCGATAACCTGTATAACGAGCTGCTGCTGGAAATGGCGCGAAACCAGATATTTCTTATCAACGAACGCCAGCTGTCGGAAAATCAGCAGGTGTGGCTGCGCCACTATTTTAAAAACCATCTCCGCCAGTACATTACGCCCATTATTTTGTCTAACGACATCAATCTCGTTTCATTTTTAAAAGATGACTTCACCTATCTGGCGGTTGAGATCGTCATTAGCGAAGACAAAAAAGAGTATGCGCTGCTGGAAATTCCGTCCAATAAAGTATCGCGCTTTATTACGCTGCCGCCCGAACCGCCCAGACGGCGTAAGCCCATGATTCTGGTGGACAACATTATCCGTCTCTGCTTGGACGACATCTTTAAAGGCTTTTTCGATTACCAGTATCTGGAAGCCTACTCGATGAAGATGACGCGCGATGCCGAATACGATCTGGTCAACGAAATGGAATCCAGCTGGCTTGAGCTAATGTCCTCCAGCCTTAAGCAGCGATTAACGGCGGAACCGGTGCGCTTTGTCTATCAGCGCGATATGCCGAACGACATGGTGGAAATCCTGCGCCATAAGCTTGGCATTTCGTCCTATGACTCGATTATTCCCGGCGGGCGCTACCACAACTTTAAAGACTTCATCAACTTCCCCAACGTGGGGAAAGATAATCTGCTAAACAGGCCGCTGCCCCGTCTAAGGCACAATTGGTTTACTCTGTTTCGCAACGGATTCGAAGCCATAAGGGAACGGGACGTTCTGCTTTATTATCCTTACCACACGTTTGAACACGTACTTGAGCTGGTGCGCCAGGCCTCTTTTGACCCAAGCGTGCTGGCGATAAAGATCAATATTTATCGCGTCGCGAAAGATTCCCGCATTGTAGAGTCGATGATCAACGCCGCCCACAACGGTAAAAAGGTCACCGTCGTCGTGGAACTGCAGGCGCGCTTTGACGAAGAGGCTAATATTCACTGGGCCAAGCGCCTGACGGAGGCTGGCGTCCACGTCATTTTCTCCGCACCGGGCCTCAAGATCCACGCTAAGCTGTTTTTAATCTCACGCATTGAAGAGGGGCAAATCGTCCGCTATGCGCACATAGGGACGGGCAACTTTAACGAAAAAACCGCCCGGCTTTATACGGACTTCTCCCTCCTAACGGCCGACGCCCGGATAACCAACGAAGTTCGCCGGGTATTCAACTTTATTGAGAACCCCTATCGCCCCGTCAGCTTTGAGCACCTTTTGGTTTCACCTCAAAACTCGCGCCTGATGCTTAATAAGCTCATTGACCGAGAGATTTCCTGCGCGCAGGCAGGCCTTGAGGCCGGTATCACGCTAAAAATCAACAACCTGGTGGACAAAGAGCTCATCGACAGACTTTATGCAGCATCCGGCGCGGGCGTAAAAATTCGGCTGATTGTCCGGGGAATGTGCGCTCTCGTCCCTAACATTCCGGGCGTTAGCGAGAACATTCAGGTAACGAGCATCGTCGATCGCTTCCTTGAACACGCCCGCGTCTATATTTTTGAAAACCAGGGCGACAAGCAGGTCTTTATCTCCTCAGCCGACTGGATGACCCGCAATATCGACTACCGTATCGAAGTCGGCGTCGCGATCCTTGACCCGGTGCTGAAGCAGAGAGTGCTCGACATTATTGACTTGCAGCTTTCCGATACGGTCAAAGCCCGCATTATCGATAAAGACTTAAGCAATGATTACGTTCCGCGCGGCAACCGCCGGAAAGTGCGCTCCCAAATAGCCATCTATGACTATTTAAAAGCGATTGAAGAAGCCTCGACAGAAACGCCAACGTCAATTGAGTAATTTTTATGCCTTTAACCAAAACTACCGCATCAAAACAACAAGAAATTGCCGCGATCGATCTGGGGTCCAACAGCTTCCACATGGTGATTGCGCGCGTCGTCAACGGCGCGCTGCAAGTTTTAGGTCGCCTGAAGCAGCGCGTTCGACTGGCCGACGGTTTGGACAAAGACAACGTATTAAGCGAAGAGGCTATCGTTCGCGGCCTTAACTGCCTTAGTCTGTTTGCTGAACGCCTGCAGGGTTTTCCTATTAACAGCGTCCGCATTGTTGCAACGCATTCGCTAAGACAGGCCGCCAACAGTCAGGAATTCCTTGAGCGGGCAAAAGAGATTTTGCCCTACCCCATAGAGATTATTTCCGGCCAAGAAGAGGCTCGCCTTATCTATATGGGCGTTGCCCACACGCAGCCGGAAAAAGGCCGTAAGCTGGTCATTGATATCGGCGGGGGGTCAACCGAAATGGTTATCGGCGAAGACTTCTCTCCGGTCTTGGCCGAAAGTCGACGCATGGGCTGCGTAAGCTTTTCTCGCCAATTCTTCCCCGATGGGGAAATAAGCTCGCAAAACTTCAACAGGGCCAGGATTGCGGCCGAACAAAAGCTGGAAAGCCTAACCTGGCAGTATAAGGTTCACGGCTGGCAGTACGCATTCGGCGCATCCGGCACGATAAAGGCGGTACACAACGTTATTATTGAAGAGATGGGAGAGCCTGACGGTACCATCACGCCCGAGCGTCTTGAATGGGTCATCAAGCAGACGCTGAAGTTTAAATCCTTTCGCTCACTAAAGCTGGCCGGGCTTTCTCCCGACCGTCAGGGCGTATTCGTTGCAGGGCTAGCCATTCTGAGCGCCGTTTTCAATGCCCTATCGTTAAAAGCGCTTCGCCTGTCCGACGGAGCCCTGCGCGAAGGCGTTATCTATGAAATGGAGCACCACTTTCGGCATCAGGACATTCGTAGCCGAACCGCTATCAGCCTGGCCGAGCATTACAATATCGACCGAGATCAGGCCAACCGCGTTTTAACGCTGACGAAAAATCTATATGCCCAGTGGGTTAAGCAAAACGAAGCGCTGGCCGACCCTCAGTCGGAAGCACTGCTGGGCTGGGCCGCGATGCTGCATGAGGTTGGCCTCAGCATTAACTACAGCAACCTGCAGCGTCATTCCGCCTACATTTTGCAGAACACCAACCTCCCCGGCTTTAATCAGGAACACCAGCTGCTGTTGGCTACGCTGGTGCGTTTCCATCGTAAAAGCATAAAGCTGGATGAGCTTCCCAGCTTTAACCTGGTCAAACGGCATCAGGTTATTCCCCTGATCCAGTTACTGCGCCTGGCCGTACTGTTAAGCAACCAGCGTCGCTCAACGACGGAGCCAGACTACCTGAAGCTAAAAAGCGACGGTTTCCACATAACGTTGACCTTCCCCTGTGACTATCTGGAGAAAAACAGCTTGGTACAGGCAGATCTGGAACGGGAACAGGAGTATTGGGAAAACGTCAGCGGCTGGCGCCTTATGCTTGAATGCGATGATTAATAAATATCCTCCGGCATAGCCGGAGGTTTTTCATATGCGCCTATAAGGCTCTCCTACCAGCCGCGCCCTAACAGGCGCATCGCGATCTGACATTTGCATCTATGGGTTACTTACGGCCCGTAAACGGGCTGCCTGGATATGGGATCGATAACTGTTCCCCCATTTTATCCTCTTTCAATTGATGCTTTATGTACTCTTGTATTCGGGATGTATTTTTCCCCACCGTATCTACATAGTACCCTCGGCACCAAAACTCTCGATTGCGATATTTGAACTTTAGATCTCCAAACTGCTCATAAAGCATCAGGCTGCTTTTACCTTTCAGATATCCCATAAAGCCC
>NZ_AUUA01000002.1 GCF_000439085.1 Leminorella grimontii ATCC 33999 = DSM 5078
CGGAACATTTCAACGCCGGTACAGGTGGTCTTGGTGGTATCTTTGATACCGACGATTTCCACTTCTTCACCGACTTTGATGATGCCGCGCTCTACACGACCGGTAACAACGGTACCACGGCCGGAGATAGAGAATACGTCTTCGATCGGCAGCAGGAACGGCTTGTCAATCGCACGCTCAGGTTCTGGGATATAAGTATCCAGATGGCCTGCCAGCTCGATGATTTTCGCTTCCCACTCGGCTTCGCCTTCCAGCGCTTTCAGCGCTGAACCGCGGACTACCGGCGTGTCGTCGCCCGGGAAGTCGTACTGAGACAGCAGTTCGCGAACTTCCATCTCAACCAGCTCCAGCAGCTCTTCGTCATCAACCATATCGCACTTGTTCAGGAATACGATGATGTACGGAACGCCTACCTGACGACCCAGCAGGATGTGCTCGCGAGTCTGAGGCATCGGGCCGTCAGTCGCTGCTACTACCAGGATTGCACCGTCCATCTGAGCGGCGCCGGTGATCATGTTCTTAACGTAGTCGGCGTGCCCCGGGCAGTCAACGTGCGCGTAGTGGCGAGTCGGGGTGTCGTATTCAACGTGAGAAGTGTTGATGGTGATACCGCGAGCCTTTTCTTCCGGCGCGTTGTCGATTTGGTCGAATGCGCGAGCGTTACCGCCGTAGGTCTTAGCCAGAACGGTGGTGATTGCAGCCGTCAGCGTAGTTTTACCATGGTCAACGTGGCCGATAGTACCGACGTTAACGTGCGGTTTTGTACGTTCAAATTTTTCTTTAGACACGATTTTCTTCCTTTACACTGCCCCCTTTAAAAAGGGGGCGGAATATACATTTAATACTCGTTAAGGCTTACTTAGCCTTGCGAGATTCGATAATTGCGGTAGCAACGTTATTCGGTGCTTCGCTGTACTTCAGGAACTCCATGGAGTATGAAGCGCGACCCTGAGTTTGTGAACGCAGGTCGGTAGCATAACCAAACATTTCGGACAGTGGAACCTGTGCGCGAACGGTTTTACCGGTTGCGGTATCTTCCATACCATCGATCATGCCGCGGCGACGGTTCAGGTCACCGATAACATCACCCATGTAGTCTTCCGGAGTCTCAACTTCAACCTTCATGATAGGCTCAAGCAGAACCGGCTTCGCCTTCATAAAGCCTTCTTTAAAGGCAATTGACGCGGCCAGTTTAAACGCCAGTTCAGAAGAGTCGACGTCATGGTAAGAACCATAGTGCAGACGCACCTTGATATCAACTACCGGATAGCCAGCTAACGGACCAGACTTAAGCTGTTCCCGAATGCCTTTGTCAACGGCAGGGATAAATTCGCCAGGAATGACGCCGCCCTTGATGTCGTTGACAAATTCGTAACCCACGCCGCCTGGTTCCAGCGGAGACATGTCGATAACGACATCACCGTACTGACCGCGACCACCTGACTGCTTGGCGTGCTTACCTTGAACATCCGTCACCGTCTGGCGGATAGTTTCACGATAGGCAACCTGAGGCTTACCGACGTTAGCTTCTACGTTGAACTCGCGACGCATACGGTCGACGATGATGTCCAGGTGAAGCTCGCCCATACCGGAAATGATGGTCTGGCCTGACTCTTCGTCAGTTTGAACGCGGAAAGACGGGTCTTCCTGAGCCAGACGGCCCAGAGCGATGCCCATTTTTTCCTGGTCGACCTTGGTTTTCGGCTCAACGGCTACAGCGATAACCGGCTCAGGGAACTCCATGCGTTCCAGGATAATCGGTTTAGCTTGGTCACACAGGGTGTCACCCGTAGTTACGTCTTTCAGACCGATCGCTGCGGCGATGTCGCCGGCGCGAACTTCTTTAATTTCTTCACGCTTGTTGGCGTGCATCTGAACGATACGGCCAAAGCGTTCTCTCTTGTCCTTCACTGCGTTCAGAACGGTATCGCCTGAGTTAACCACGCCGGAATAAACGCGGAAGAACGTCAGGTTGCCCACGAACGGGTCTGTCGCGATTTTAAACGCCAGCGCAGCAAACGGCTCGTCATCGCTAGGATGACGTTCGTCGTGCGTTTCACCGTCGGTTTGAACGCCGTTGATAGCAGGAACGTCAGTCGGCGCCGGCAGGTATTCGATAACCGCATCCAGCATCGCCTGAACGCCTTTGTTTTTGAACGCAGAACCACAGGTAACCAGAATGATTTCATTGTTCAAAACGCGTTGACGCAGCGCTTTCTTGATCTCTTCTTCAGTCAGCTCTTCGCCGCCCAAATACTTGTCCATCAGGTCTTCTGATGCCTCAGCCGCAGACTCGACCAGATTTTGACGCCATTCTTCGGCAAGCGCCTGCATTCCGGCAGGAACATCTTCGTATTCGAAGGTTACGCCCTGATCGGCGTCATTCCAGTTGATGGCCTTCATTTTGATCAGGTCAACAACGCCGGTAAAGTTGTCTTCAGCGCCGATAGGCAGCTGAATTGGCACTGCGTTAGCAGCCAGACGAGTTTTCAACTGCTCAACTACGCGCAGGAAGTTAGCACCCATGCGGTCCATTTTGTTAACGAACGCGATGCGTGGAACTTTATATTTGTTAGCCTGACGCCAAACGGTTTCAGACTGAGGCTGAACGCCGCCGACGGCACAATAAACCATGACAGCGCCGTCAAGCACGCGCATAGAGCGCTCTACTTCGATGGTGAAGTCAACGTGCCCCGGGGTGTCGATGATGTTGACGCGGTGCGCTTCAAACTGCTTAGCCATACCGGACCAGAATGCGGTAGTCGCAGCTGAGGTGATGGTGATACCACGCTCCTGCTCCTGTTCCATCCAGTCCATCGTCGCAGCGCCGTCGTGAACTTCACCGATCTTATGGTTTACACCGGTGTAAAACAGAATACGCTCTGTAGTCGTTGTTTTACCGGCGTCAATGTGAGCACTGATACCGATATTACGGTAACGCTCAATAGGGGTTGTACGAGCCATTTTATTCCTCGATTACTAGGTCGTTCTTCAGATAACCCATGCGGGTCACGTAAAAAGCGCCCGCATGATGATTAGCATGACTATCGGGAAAAATTACCAGCGATAGTGAGCGAACGCCTTGTTGGCTTCAGCCATGCGGTGAACGTCTTCACGCTTCTTAACTGCGGTACCTTTGTTTTCCGCAGCGTCAGACAGTTCATTCGCCAAGCGTAAAGCCATGGATTTATCACCGCGTTTACGGGCAGCATCTACAATCCAGCGCATGGCAAGCGCGTTACGGCGAACCGGGCGAACTTCAACCGGTACCTGATAAGTAGAACCACCAACACGACGAGACTTAACTTCTACAGTTGGTCTTACGTTGTCCAGGGCAATTTCAAAAGCTTCAAGTTCACTTTTACCTGAGCGCTGAGCCAGCGTCTCAAGAGCATTATAAACGATAGCTTCTGCGGTAGATTTCTTACCGTCTACCATTAAGATATTTACAAATTTAGCCAGCAGATCCGATCCGAACTTCGGGTCCGGCAGAATTTTACGCTGACCTATAACACGACGACGTGGCATGGGAATACTCCGTTATTGATTCAGGATTGTCCAAAACTCGATGAGTTTATTTTGACATTAAGTTAAAAATGTTTGGCCTTACTTAACGGGTAACCATTAAGCCTTTGGCTTCTTCACGCCGTACTTGGAGCGGGCCTGCTTACGGTCTTTAACGCCTGAGCAGTCCAGCGCACCGCGAACGGTATGGTAACGCACACCCGGCAGGTCCTTAACACGACCGCCGCGGATCAGGATCACGGAGTGCTCCTGAAGGTTGTGCCCTTCACCACCGATGTATGAAGAAACTTCAAAACCGTTGGTTAAACGTACACGACAAACTTTACGCAATGCAGAGTTTGGTTTTTTCGGAGTGGTGGTATATACGCGAGTACATACGCCACGTTTTTGCGGGCATGCTTCCAGCGCGGGAACGTTGCTCTTTGCAACCTTCATAGCGCGCGGCTTGCGTACCAGCTGATTAATTGTTGCCATTAAAAAAGCTCCTGGTTTTTTACTTTCGTAGACACGTAATAAATCCCCCCAGAGCACAAAGGTACACTGAGGGACGCAAAATTTTATGGCTGATGACGGGATGTGTCAAGAAATATACAGCTATCAGAGCAGATGAAAGGAATAATTGACGCGCATGGCCAACGCTCTACCACGCCATTTGCGAACGATGGGAAACGCTTAAATCAACAAACCCCGCGAAGTCAACAACGATAACCCCTCCAACAACTCGGGAAAGGAGCCCTCTGGCTTCCAGATCTTCACGCAGCGCGTAAACAACAACGCCCTTTTCTATTATCGCCTCAAGACTGGGTGATTTTACGAGCGCGCCAGCCACGCCGTCCTGAATAAAGAGCAGCGCATCGCCGCTGCTAACGGTGCGCAGCAGGGCTTCGGCATCAACGTGGCTAAAAGAGTGGGAAAGCGTATGCAGCACGAAAAAAACCTCAGAAAGTTAATACTACGTCGTAGTCGGCCAGCCTTTCGGCCATTTCATCACCCGACAGCCGCTCGGCGTCCAATAACAGTTTTTCATCGACACCGATCCCGCGCTCCGCCAGCGACGCTTTACATACGTACAGGCGGTTGATGTCATAAAGCGCCAGCACGCCGAAGGTAGCAATATAGTTGCGAGAATAAATAAGCTCCGGCTTCTGTTCCGGCAAAAGTTGCAGCACGCCGTCAGAGAGAAAGAACAGGCCGATATCTTCCGTTAGCGCCGACGTTGCCAGAACCGCGTCCAGCCCTTCACGACCGGAAGCGCTGCCGTGAGGAACCTGAGTAAATACAAACGCAATTTTTTTCATGGGCTCTGCTCAAAACTGAATAATGCGATCGGCGGTCAGCATAGCCTGCGCCAGCTCACCCAGCCCGCTAAGCGTAAAGCCCGGCTGAAGATTGTCCGCCGTTTGGCTTTGCCTTTCGGCTTCCTGCTCATCCATAACCCCACGCCGAAGCGCTGCGGCAACGCAGACGTTCAGCGCAACGCCGTGCTGCAAGGAGAGCGCGCGCCACGCCCTTACAAGGTCAAACTCATCGCTGGCGGGAGAAACCAGCCGGTTGGCGTTATGCACGCCTTCTTGATAAAAAAAGACGCTCTCAAGGCGGTGGCCCTTCTTTATCAGAGCATTGGCGAACTGCCATGCGCTGGTCGCCTGCTGGCTGCCGTAGGCCGGCCCGGTGACCAGCAGCGCATAACGTAGGCTCACCGCTCTCCCCCGGAAAAATCGCCGTTTTTGAACTGGCGAATATAGAGATAAACCGTATGTTTAGAAATATTCAAACGGTCGGCAACCTGATTAATAGAGTCTTTAATATCAAAAATGCCTTTTTCATAGAGGTTCAAAACGATCTGGCGGTTTTTGGCATTGTTAGACACACCGCGATCGGCGTTAACCTCTTCAATGCTGTGCTCCAGCGTTTGTGCAACCAGATCGTCGACGGAAGAGGCAAAATTGACGTTTGAGTGAACTTCCTGCGTCTGCGGAGGAATAAAGGTTTGCATAATCTGGGAAAAAGGCACGTCCAGATTCATGTTAATACACAGCAGCCCTATAACCCGACGGTCTTTATTGCGGATCCCTATCGTCAGCGACTTCATCAACGAGCCGCTTTTCGCGCGAGTAAAGTAGGCCTTGGACACGCTGGTGTCGTCATGAGACATCGCGTGCAGCATTCTCAACGCCATATCGGTGATAGGCGAGCCAATTTTACGTCCGGTATGTTCTCCATTCGCAATACGGACAGCCGAACATTTCAGATCCTCCAAAGAATGTAAGACTATCTCGCAGTGGGGCCCAATCAGCATCGCCAAACCGTCAACTACAGACTCATAAGAACGTAGAATATCGTGGTCTTCGGGGGTAAAAGGTTTTTCGTCCAGCGCATCATATTCGCCGGACAGTTGCGAATTTGGCATTACTCTTCTCCGATACGTTTAGACGGCGTCTTTATAAATTAACGCCCAGGTGTACGCCGTCGCCACACTCGTCCTCAGACTGAAAAACCTGGAGACGTAATTCTATTAATCGATGCGGCCTAGTCTAACAAAAAATGTAAGAATTCAATTAACGAAAAAACCGCAGGATTTCTCATGCGGTTTTTTTATTACAGCGAAGCTTATTTGGCGGCTTTATCAGCGCCGGCGGCAGGCTCAGCGGCAACCGGATTCACGTCCAGCAGCTCAACTTCAAACACCAGCGTAGAATTCACCGGGATGCCGGGAACCATATTCTCGCCATAGGCCAGCGCGGGTGGGATAACCATCGTCATCTTGCCGCCCTTCTTAATGTACTTCAGGCCTTCGGTCCAGCCTGGGATAACGTTGCCCAGTTGGAACGTTGCCGGCTGGCCGCGGGTATAAGAGTTATCAAACTCGGTACCGTCAGTCAGCGTACCCTTATAGTTAACCACAACGGTATCACTGTCTTTCAGCGCTTCACCGCTGCCCGCCTTCTCAACTTTATACAGCAGGCCGGACTGGGTTTTCTTCACGCCCGCTTCTTTCGCATACTTATCGCGATAGACTGCGCCCTTGTCTTCGTTTGCCTTTGCCTCAGCCTTCATTTTGGCGTGCGCTTTTTCCTTCACGCGGCCTTCAAACGCCTGCAGAACCTGCTCGATATCAGATTCGGACAGCTTGCTCTTACCGTCAAAAGCGTCTTTAAAACCGAGTTGAATCTGCGCGCGATCGAGCTCAACGCCCAGCTTATCCTGATCTTTCAGAGAGCTGGCCATGTAGGAACCTAAAGACGCGCCTAAAGCGTAGGCCGCTTTGCTGTCTTCACTTTCAAACTTCGCCGTTGACGCTGCCGCAGCCGGTGCCGCCGGTTTGGCGGGCGCTTCATTGGCCATTGCCCCTGCGGCTAAAGCCATGGAAGCCGTCAACAGAGTTACTTTAAATAATGATTTCATTTTATTCTCCAGTGCTGGAAACGCGTAAAGCCATAATATGAGAAAGACAGCTGCCCTATAGCTTACGTCTGAACATCGTCAAAGAAAACCTAAATATGCTCTTATTCAATGGTATACGTCAATTTATTCAAAATATCGGCACAGACCATCGCATACGCATTCAAACAGAAAGGCGCTTGTGCTCAAAACGCAGCGCCGCCCCTCTCTCCTGACTATTTACCTTTACCCGAAGTAACCTGTAATACTTTGATATCAAAAATCAGCGTCGCGTAAGGAGGGATCCCCGGCTGAGCTCCCTTGGCGCCATATCCCTGTTCAGGCGGGATAACCACCCGAGCTTCACCGCCGCGGCCAGCCAGCTTAATGGCGCTGCGCAGCGCCGGTATCACGTCAGACACTTTTAATCGAATAGGATTCACCGTTTTTTCAAACACGGTGCCGTTAACCAACGTTCCCGTCAGCTCGACTTCCACAATGTCGCTGTCGCTAATCGCTGCGCCGCTGCTCTTCTTATCGATACGGTACAGCAGGCCAGAACGGCTTTTCTTAACCCCGTCCTGCCGTTCGAAATCGCTCCAGAAGGCCTGTCCCATTTCACGCTCGCGCACGGCCTCCTGCTCGGCTTTAGCCTTGTTCAGCACGTTAACCTGTTCGTCAAACACCGCCATTGTCTGGCGAACCGCGTTATCATCCATCTTGATATCGTTGCCGAACGTATCCACGATCCCCGCCAGAACGATGTTCGGGTCTAAAGTAATGTGCAGCTTGCGCTGGTGCGCCATATTTTCCTGCAGATAGCGGGCAAGCGTTACGCCGCTGGCGTAGGCGCGACGCTGCTCTTCGCTGTTTAACGAAAACGTAATCGCGGGAAGAGGCGAGGTTTTTACTTCAGTGCTTGCCTTGGCATCATCAGCGGAGGCGGTTTTATCAGCATCGCCCGCCGCTGGCGCATTCACCGGCGGCGCTTCCTTTTTCACGCTCTCTTCTTTAGCGCTTTCTTCTTGCAAACTACCGTCTTTTCCTACAGCCTGCGCCGGAGCGGAGCTTTCAGCCTTATCGTCCGCAGTCGGAGCGGCCTGTGTCGGCTTTTCCGCTTCCGGAACGGCTACCGCGTCGCTTTCCGGCGCCTGCTGTACTTCAGCAGGAGATGATGCCGCGGCATTCGCCGGGGCCTGAGCCTCTTCGGCCAATGCGTAGAAAGACGGCGCTATCAGCAAAAGCGCGCCCAACGCGCTTCCCTTTTTATTTAAAAAAGCCATGTGTCGATCCCTTGTATTTCATAATGAAATAAAACTTACCCTACCTTCCGCTTCTTCTTCGCGCGAATGATAAGTAAACTCTTGCAAAATACGAACGACCCTACGCGGCGATCGCGTTATTCGTTTTGTTCTAAACTACTGCGATCCACCGGAGATAATATGCAAACGATAGACAACGACCTCTTAGAACGCCTTGAACTGCTCGAAAGCAAGCAGGCATTTCAGGAAGCGACTATCGACGATCTCAACCAGGCGCTCGTTTTGCAACAGCGTGAAATCCTAAAACTACAGGAACAGCTTAAACTGCTTAGCGACAAGCTGAAGGCCTCTGCGCCCTCCATGATCGCTTCGCAAGCGGAAGAAACTCCGCCGCCGCATTATTAGCGCCAAATTCGGCGCAATAAGCTAAAAAAATGGCAGCCGTTATAAAGCTGCCATTTTGCTATTCAAACTGATTAGTGGCTACAGCCGCAACCGCCGTGGCCTTTTCCATGACCGCCGCAGCCGCCTTCGCCGTGGTCGTGATCGTGGTCATGACCACCGCCGCCGCAGCAACCGCCTTCACCATGACCGCCGCAGCAGCCGCCTTCTTCATGGCCGTGCGCGCCGTGAACGTGGCCGTGCTCCAGCTCTTCAGCCGTAGCTTCGCGAATGGCGACGACTTCAACGTTGAAGTTCAGGTTTTGGCCTGCCAGCATGTGGTTGCCGTCAACCACGACGTGATCGTCTTCTACTTCGGTAATCTCTACCGGCACTGGACCCTGATCGGTGTCCGCCAGAAAGCGCATCCCTACCTGCAGCTCGTCAACGCCCATAAAGACGTCCTTCGGCACGCGCTGAACCAGCGCTTCGTCGTAGTCGCCGTAAGCTTCGTTTGCGGAAACAAACACGTCAAAACGATCGCCTACGTTGTGACTTTCCAGCGCCTTTTCCAAACCGGCGATCAGAGAACCATGTCCATGCAGATAATCCAACGGTGCGCTCACCGGAGACTCATCAACCAACACACCGTCTTCTGTACGAACCTGATAGGCCAGGCTGACCACTAGGTCTTTTGCTACTTTCATGATTTCTCCTACCGTTGATACTCAAATTCCGCTGATTGTAGCTGAAATCAACGGCGTCCTGTACATATTGAGATAAAAATTTAAGCAACTTTATATTACCGAACGCTACGATGTCGACTTTTGATTAAAAGAATACGAGGCGCCTCGCCTCAATCCAGCGTGTCGCTACGAGACTCCTGCACGTCGTCTTCAAAATCCCAACCTTCGGACAGCTTGCTGTCATGCTGCATTTCACGCTGAAACAGATTTTCCAGTTCGCGCCGCGCCTCTACGGGACGCGATACCTCCTTCACGTCCCCCTGCCGAAGGGGCATCAGCTCGCGCAGCATGTTCTCATCCAGCCGCTTAAAATACTGCTGCGCCCGATAGGCCTGATGAGGGTGCATCCCTAAATCAATAAGCGCCTTACGGCCAAGATCCAGCGCGCTGTTAAACGTTTCTCGGGAAAACAGTTCCACGCCCGCGCTCAGAAGCTCATGCGCTTCGACTCGCCCACGGGCTCGGGCCAGAATGGACAGGTTGGGAAAGTGTTGCTGACAGAGGTGCACGACCGCCATCGTTTCATCCGGAAAGTCGCTGGCGATAACGATAGCTTTTGCCTTTTCCGCGCCAGCGGCTCGCAGCAGATCCAGTTCGGTGGCGTCGCCGTAGTAGACCTTATAGCCGTTGCGCCGCAGAATGCTCACCTGACTAATGTCGCGTTCAAGCACCGTCAGGCGGATTTCATTGGCCATCAGAAGGCGACCGACAACCTGACCAAAGCGCCCAAATCCCACCACGATGACCTGCGGCTCATCGTCCTCAACGTCCGATTCCGCCTTCTCGCTTTCGGTTCGGTTATAACGGCGGGTCAAAATCCGGTCCACCAGCTGCATCAACAGCGGCGTTGTCATCATGGATACGGTGACCACCACCAGCAGCAGCGCGATCTGCTCTGCGTTGAAAATATTCTGCGCCTTGGCGGCGGCGAACAGAACAAACGCAAACTCTCCCCCCTGGCTCAGTACGGCAGAAAACTGCAGCCGTTCCGAAGGATTGATGCGGAAAAAGCAGGCCAGCCCAAACAGAACGGCGCCTTTTATTGCCACCAATGCGCAAACCCAGAGAAACACCTGCAGCAGATGGACATAAAGCACGCCCAGGTTAAGCACCATGCCGACGGAGATAAAGAATAGCCCAAGCAGCAGCCCCTTAAACGGCTCAATCGCCGCCTCCAGTTCGTGCTGATATTCGCTTTCAGCCAGCAGCACGCCGGCCAAAAAGGTGCCCAGCGCCATAGAAAAGCCGATCGCCTGCATTAGCACCGCCGCCCCCAGCACCACCAGCAGCGCCATCGCGGTAAACACTTCTCTTACGCCGGAAGAGGCCACGTAGCGAAACAGCGGCCGCAGCAGATAGCGACCGGCGACAACCAGGACGACCAGCCCCAAAACTTTGCTTAAGACCGCCATCCAGCCCGCGTCGGCGTTCCCCGTTCCGGCCAGGATCGGCACCAGCGCCAACGCCGGCACGACGGCCATATCTTGAAACAGCAGTACGGCAAAACCGGACTGACCGCCGTCGCCGCGCATCCCCTTTTCCTTCATTAGCTGTAGCGCCATCGCCGTAGACGACATCGACAGCCCCAGCGCGCCGATAACGGCGGCGGGAATGCCGAAGCCGGCAAAATGCAGCAGGGCGCAAATCACCGCCGTCGTCACTAAGACCTGCGCCGTTCCCAGGCCGAAAATGGGCTTTCTCATCTTCCACAGCTTGGCGGGATTCAGCTCTAACCCGATAACGAACAGCAGCAGAACGACGCCCATTTCAGAGAAGTGCAAAATCTCATCGACGTCGTTAATCAACCGAAATCCCCAGGGGCCGATGGCAATCCCTGCGATCAAATAGCCGAGCACGGCGCCAATGCCGATTCGACGAGCGACGGGAACGGCCAAAACGGCCACGGCGAGAAAAATGAGGGCAGCGATAAGCTGTGGTGACGTTTCCATTTACGCATCGCTCCTTTCCGTAACGGGCTGGCTCAACCATTCAGCATACTGTAGGGCTAACTGCTGAAGCTCGCTCTCCTCCTGACGCCGGGCGCGGTAGACTATCATCGGCTCAACCCACTCCATGCCGCAGGCCTTCGCCATGATGCGAAACGGCAGCAGGATCTCATGCAGAGAAAAGCCGACCAAACCATCCGAACGGTAGCTGTTCTCCGCCGCGCCGGCCGTTACCACCAGTCGAAACCGCTTGCCGGAAAGCTCATTTGCGCCGATGCTGCCGGCAAACTGTAGGTTCAGCACCCGGTCTATCCACTCTTTCATCAGCGCGGGGCAGCTGTAGGTGTGAATAGGGAACTGAAACACAATGACGTCATGCGTTCGCAGCAACTGCTGCTCACGCTGCACGTTAATAAAAAAATCCGGATAGTGGGCATAGAGATCGCGAAACGTCACGTTGTCCAAGGTTTTGGCGATCCTCAGCAGCGCACGGTTAGCGACCGAGCTCCTCGGCTCGGGGTGCGCAAACAGGATAAGCGTAGTGGGTAAATTCGACATTTTACCTCCCTGGGCAATCGTCATCGCAAAGGATTTTCGTTACCATACCCGGCAGGAAGCGCTGGCGTTCCAGAAAGCCGACAGGCATACTTGGCCGGCCGCTGCGTCGGGCTGATAACGCAATTAGTCATGTAATTAGAGTAGCTTGATAAAAGGCTAAACGCCCAGCCGGACGTCATGATATCTGCCGGACCTGCCGGGTTAAACAACGAATTTTTGAATGACAGCGTCAAAAATCATGTCCAACTTCACCTTTTAGCACGCCGATGACGAAGCGCCTCGTCTTTAACGGGTTATGATAAAAAACTAAAGCCATCGCTATGATTTTATTCTCTTCACTACAGATTCGCCGCGGCGTCAACGTCCTGCTTGATAACGCCAGCGCTACGATTAACCCAGGACAGAAAGTAGGACTGGTCGGTAAAAACGGCTGTGGAAAGTCTACGCTGCTCTCATTGCTTAAGGGTGAGCTTTCCGCCGACGGCGGCAGCGTAACGCTGCCGACAAACTGGTCGATGGCCTGGGTCAATCAGGAAACCCCCGCGCTGGAAACCGCCGCGCTCGACTACGTGATAGACGGCGACAGGGAATATCGTCGTTTGGAGAGAGAATTAGCCGAGGCGAACGAGAAGAACGACGGCCACCGCATCGCACTGCTGCACGGCCAGCTTGACGCCATCTCGGCCTGGACGATTCAGTCCCGCGCCGCCAGCCTGCTGCACGGCCTCGGTTTCACTCAGGAACAGCTACAGCACCCCGTCAGCGCCTTTTCCGGCGGCTGGCGTATGCGCCTGAACCTCGCGCAGGCGCTTCTATGTCGCTCCGACCTGCTGCTGCTCGACGAACCCACCAACCACCTGGATCTCGATGCGGTCATCTGGCTGGAAAAGTGGCTAAAGAGCTATGAGGGCACGCTGATTTTGATCTCGCATGACAGGGATTTCCTCGATCCGATTGTCGACAAGATTTTGCATATCGAACAGCAGCAGCTGTTTGAATACACCGGCAACTACTCCTCCTTTGAGCGCCAGCGAGCTACCCGGTTGGCTCAGCAGCAGGCGATGTACCAAAGCCAGCAGGAAAAGGTCGCACACCTCAAAAGCTATATCGATCGGTTCAAGGCTAAAGCCACCAAGGCGAGGCAGGCCCAGAGCCGGATAAAAATGCTGGAACGCATGGAGCTGATAGCCCCGGCCCACGTCGATAATCCGTTTCATTTTAGCTTTCGCACGCCGGAAAGCCTGCCCAACCCGCTGCTGCGCATGGAAAACGTCAGCGCCGGCTACGGTGACAAAACCGTTCTTGCGTCAATTAAGCTGAACCTGGTGCCCGGCTCTCGCATCGGCCTGCTCGGGCGAAACGGCGCGGGCAAGTCAACGCTTATCAAGCTGCTGGCGGGCGCCCTGACGCCGCAGCGCGGAGACATCAGCCTGGCAAAAGGCATCCAGCTTGGCTACTTTGCGCAGCACCAGCTCGAAACCCTGCGTTCGGACGAATCGCCCCTGTGGCACTTAAGCCGACTGGCGCCTCAAGAGTATGAACAGACGCTGCGCGACTATTTGGGCGGCTTTGGCTTTCATGGCGACAAGGTGACCGAAAAAACCGAACGCTTCTCCGGCGGCGAAAAGGCGCGTCTGGTGCTGGCGCTGATCGTCTGGCAGCGCCCTAACCTGCTGCTGCTCGATGAGCCGACCAACCACCTCGATCTGGACATGCGCCAAGCGCTGACCGAGGCGCTGATTGACTTCGACGGTGCGCTGGTCGTCGTTTCCCACGACAGGCATCTGCTGCGCTCCACCACCGACGAGCTTTATTTGGTGCACGACGCCCGCGTTGAGCAGTTTGACGGCGATCTGGACGACTACCAGCGCTGGCTTTCCGAGCTGCAAAAGCAGGATCTCCAGCCGCAGGGCGGCGAGCCGTCAGAGCAGAACGGCAACAGCGCCCAGTCGCGTAAAGATCAAAAGCGCCGCGAAGCCGAATTTCGCGCCCAAACGCTGCCCGTCAGAAAAGCGATTGAAAAGCTCGATAAAGAGCTGGAAAAAGTGAGCAAGGCGCTGGGAGAAGTAGAGCAGGCGCTGTCCGACAGCGCTATCTATGAGCCCGAGAAAAAGGCTGAGCTAACTAAGCTGCTACAACAGCAGGTTTCGCTAAAATCCGCTCAGGAGGAACATGAAATGAACTGGCTGGAACAGCAGGAGCGCCTGGAAGAAATGACGACGCTTTTTAATCAGGAAAGCGAATAGTAAAAATAAATGGGAGCGCGCGGCCTGGCGCGTTCCTGTATTCCCCATCCCTTATAAAATCTCGACATGCCTCGCAATCAAAAGGCGTTGCATCATTCCATTCCCGCACACGGTGTGATATTGATCGCATAACTTCCTGACAAATTTAATCATACGATGAACACCGACTTTCAGCCGCTGCGTGGAACCGCTAATCCCCATCTGCAGACGCTTTTACCGCGCCTCGTTCGCCGCCGCATTAGTCTGTCCCCGGTTTGGCAGCGCCTCGACCTGCCGGACGGCGACTTTGTCGATCTGGCGTGGAGCGACGCGCCGGAAGGCGCGGCGCACAGGCCGCGGCTGGCCATTTTTCACGGGCTGGAGGGCAACTTCTACAGCCCCTATGCGCACGGACTGCTGGAAGCCTGTCGGCGTCTCGGCTGGCTAGGCGTCGTCATGCACTTTCGCGGCTGCAGCGGCGAACCGAACCTGGCGCCCCGCGCCTATCATTCAGGGGAAACGCAGGACGCGCGTTTTTTCCTCAGCTGGCTTCGGGAGCGCTTTGGCGATGCGCCAACCGCCGCCGTCGGCTACTCGCTGGGCGGCAACATGCTGGCCTGTTATCTGGCGGAAGAAGGCGAACGGGCGCCGCTGCAGGCGGCCGTCATCGTTTCCGCGCCACTGATGCTGGCGCCCTGTTCGCGGCGTTTAGCAACGGGATCGTCGCGCATATACCACCGCTACCTGCTCGGCCAGCTCAAGCAAAGCGTTTTGCGTAAGCAAAAACGCTACCCGCAGCTGGTGTCGCTGACGGAAAAAGAGTTGAAGGGCATCCGCTCCCTACAGGCCTTTGACGATGCGATAACCGCGCCGCTGCACGGTTTTTCCAACGCGCTGGACTACTATCATCAATGCAGCGCGCTGCCAATGCTGCCCAACGTCAAAGTTCCGCTTCTTATCGTGCACGCCAAGGACGACCCCTTTATGTCGCCGGAAGTCATTCCGGACCCAACCCGGCTCCCAAGCAATATCGAATACCAGCTTACCGAACACGGCGGCCACGTAGGCTTTGTCGGAGGCACTTGGAAAAAGCCCGAAATGTGGTTGGAAAAACGCATTCCGCAGTGGCTGTCGCCCTACCTGGAGAGCACGTCATGATTATTCCCTGGCAGTCCGTTAATCCCGATACGCTGGAAGCCATCATTGAGTCTTTCGTTCTGCGAGAAGGCACCGACTACGGCGAGCAGGAGAAGTCTTTACCGCAGAAGGTCGAGGACGTGAAGCGCCTGCTCAAAAGCGGCGAAGCGGTGCTGGTGTGGTCGCAACTGCATGAGACCGTGAATATCATGATGAAAGCGCAGTTTAAGGACAATAATGAAACGGAATATCCCCCTGAATACTGAGATAAAGGAACCTGCCGAAGAAGCCGAAAGAATTGGTTACTGGTATGGCAGTGTAAAAGACGATCTCCCCTATGCATTGGGCCAAGTGATCCAAAACGCTCACGAAGGCCCGCCATATGAGATCGTCGATCGGAAAATAATCTCCATCATCGTGACTGCCGATTGCTGGCCCGGCCAACTGTGGCGAGCGCAGGTCGTCACGCTTGGGGATATGTCCGGATTGATTGATAACCCCGGCTACTGGCGAGCAAGCGCCATCAGGCTGCTTGAACCGCTGCCGCTAGCAATGCTTTTTGGCGACTACGGCCAAGACATTGTGATATTGCTACAGCAGATCTCTGCCGTAACGGCTGAGCAGACCGAGCAATTGCAGAACAATTTATCCGCCGACGCCGACTCTGCATGGACTAAAGCTTGGGTACTCTGGGACAGCCAGCTAGCGTTTCCCCGGCAACATCAGTATGACGACAAGGACGGGATGACGCTCAGCGCAATGGGACGCGATGATGACGAAAGCTCCCCCGTAAATGGAGGATTTCATCTGATTGCCGAATTGTTGGAACTACAAGCCAAGAAGCAAGAAGGTAGTGATGCCGTTATCCAGATTATCGAAGACGGAGAAACGGAAGAGGCGCTTACGCCCAAGTGGCGCGCGGCAAGAAAAGCGTTTTTACATGCAGCGATGGCGTTCGCTATGCGCGAGCAGCTTTCCAATGACGAGTATGCTGCGCTAACCGCCGCATGGTCGAGCGTATTTAATAATGTAGATAACCACGCTTAAACGTTCTTACCCATATTCCCGCGCATCGCCGACTAGGCTATGCTCAAACGACAATAATAAACGCAAGGACCTCGGCCTATGTCAGCAGCGCACCCCATCATCGCCGTTACCGGCTCCAGCGGAGCGGGGACCACCACCACCAGCCAGGCGTTTCGGAAAATTTTCCAACAGCTCAACCTTAACGCCGCTCGCATCGACGGCGACGCCTATCACCGCTACACCCGTCCAGAAATGGACGCGGAAATCCGCAGGGCCAGAGAGCAGGGGCGCCACATCAGCTACTTCGGCCCGGAAGCGAACGACTTCGCTGCGCTGGAGAGCGGATTTGCCGAATACGGCCAAAGCGGTTCAGGCCGCACCCGTAAGTACCTGCATACCTATGACGAAGCCGTTCCCTATCGCCAGCTTCCCGGCACCTTTACGCCCTGGAGCGGGCTACCCGACGGTACGGATCTGCTGTTTTATGAAGGCCTTCACGGCGGGATCGTTACTGAAAAGCACGACGTAGCGCGCCACGTAGACCTGCTGGTCGGCGTCGTGCCTATCGTCAACCTGGAATGGATACAGAAGCTTATTCGCGACACCGTCGAGCGCGAGCATTCGCGAGAGGCGGTGCTGGATTCCGTCGTTCGCTCAATGGACGACTACATTAACTACATCACACCGCAGTTTTCCCGCACGCACATCAACTTCCAGCGCGTACCTACGGTAGACACCTCGGACCCCTTTTCGGCCAAAAGCATCCCCACCCTCGATGAAAGCTTGGTGGTTATTCACTTTCGCGGGCTCAGCGGGATAGACTTCCCCTATCTGCTGGCCATGCTGCAGGGATCGTTCATTTCGCAAACCAATACGCTGGTAATTCCGGGGGGAAAAGTCGGGCTGGCGATGGAGCTGATTATTACCCCGCTGATTCAGCAGCTTTTGCAGGGTAAGCCGCTAAAATAATAATGCCGTAAAAATAGGCGAATGGCGCTGCAATACGCCAGACGCCCCGCATTTTAGTAACGAGGAACAAGACTCTTGCCTCAAGCTGTGTTAAAAGCTTACGGTGTAGAAGTCCATAAATTAGGTTATGCTCAAGCTGATGCATACAAACGTTCTCTATTCTTTCACGCATCGGCTATAATAGCGCTCACCGAGCCTTTCTGGCGGTTTCGAGCGAGTAGGATTTTTTCGGCAGGCTTCTCGCTTTGCTGTTTTAGGTAGTGACAACAAAGAGGATAACAACAGATGGTTCTCGGCAAACCGCAAACAGACCCGACTCTTGAATGGTTTTTGTCTCATTGTCATATCCATAAATACCCATCCAAGAGCACTCTTATCCATCAAGGAGAGAAGGCGGAGACGCTTTATTACATCGTCAAAGGAGCCGTAGCCGTTCTCATTAAGGATGAAGAAGGTAAAGAAATGATTCTTTCCTACCTCAACCAAGGGGACTTCATCGGTGAGCTTGGCCTGTTTGAAGAAGGCCAGGAACGCAGCGCATGGGTAAGAGCGAAAACCGCCTGTGAAGTGGCGGAAATATCCTATAAAAAGTTTCGCCAGCTGATTCAAGTCAATCCCGATATTCTCATGCGCCTGTCGGCACAGATGGCCAGCCGCCTGCAGGTCACCTCAGAGAAAGTGGGCAGCCTTGCCTTCCTTGACGTCACGGGACGCATTGCTCAAACCCTGCTGAACCTGGCTAAACAGCCCGATGCGATGACCCACCCAGACGGAATGCAGATAAAAATAACCCGTCAGGAAATCGGCCAAATCGTCGGTTGCTCTCGCGAAACGGTCGGCCGCATCCTGAAGATGCTTGAAGATCAAAACCTGATTTCGGCGCATGGTAAAACCATCGTCGTCTACGGGACACGTTAACTACTCTACAAGGCGGGCGCTTTAACGTGGCGCCCGCTTTATCTACTACGGAAGCGTATGTGGCGCCGCGTTATCTATCATCCTGAAGTTAACTATGCTCTGCGCCAAACGCTGGTTCTCTGCCTACCTATCCTGCTGTTCTGGCTGTTAAACGATCTGCGTACCGGCTTTATGCTTTCTTTGGTCCCGGCCTGCTGCAACATCGGCGGTCTGGATACGCCCCACAAACGATTTTTTAAACGTTTAGCCATTGGCGGCGCTCTGTTTGCCGGCAGCAGCTTTTTATTGCAGCTGTTTCTCGACCTTTCAATTCCGCTTGCCGCCTGCATGTTCATTATGGCGATACTGTTTGGCGTGACCGCGGAAATCAGCCCCCTACACGGACGTCTGATGCCCGCCGCGCTGGTCGCCGGTATCTTCACCCTAAGCCTGGTGGACACCATGCCCATTTGGTATGCGCCCGCGCTGTTCATCATCGGCACGCTCTGGTATGGGCTGTTTACCTACGTCTGGTTTCGCCTGTGGCAGGAACAGCCGATGCGGGAGTCCCTAAGCCTGCTTTACCGCCAGCTCGCGGACTATTTTGAAGCCAAATACAGCCTGCTGACTCAGCACACCGATCCGGAAACGGCGCTGCCGCCGCTGCTGAGCCGCCAGCAGCAGGTTATGGACAGCATTACGCTCATCTACCAACAGCTCTATATGATCACCGACCTGAAGCACCCGCGCCACCAGCGCCTGATGCAGGCCTTTCAGGTTGCGCTCGATTTGCAAGAGCACATCACGGTGAGCCTGCACCAGCCTGACGAAGTGCAAAGGCTGGTAGAGCAAAGCCATGCGGAAGCGGTTATCCGCCACAACGCCAGGATCATCAGCCGACAGCTTAGAACCCTTTCCGACGATATTCTCTACCATCGACGCCCCAAGCCATTTTCTATTGAGCACGAGCTGGCCGCGCTGGAAAAAATCGCCAATCAGCATCCCGACAATCCGGTCGGCGCGTTTTGTTATTACCACTTCAGCCGCATAGCCCAATTGCTCAGCCACCAGCGGCCGCTTTACAACCGCAGCCTGATGCCGTCGCAGAACCGGCTTCCGTTCTGGCGAGCGCTAAAAGGCTACTGTTCGCTGAAGTCCGCCGCGCTTCGCAACGCGGCGCGCCTGGGGGTTACGCTGGCCGCAGGCAGCGCGATTGGCATGGTCCTCAACCTGCCAAAACCGTACTGGATACTGCTGACCGTCATGCTGGTCAGCCAAAACGGCTACAACGCCACCCGCATCCGTATTCAGCACCGTGCTCTCGGTACGCTGTTCGGCATCATCGTCGGCGCATTCATCTTGCGGCTACAGTACCCTGAATACGTCATGCTGCTGTTGATGCTGGCGATTACCCTTGCCGCCTATCTGGCGGTACGAAAATACTACGGCATTGCGGTCGTTGGCTTTACCATCACCGCCGTATATACGCTGCAGATTATCGCCGGTAGCGGCATGGAGTTTCTGCTTTCCCGGCTGGTGGATACGGTGATTGGCTGCATGCTGGTATTCGCAGGAACCATCTGGCTATGGCCCCAGTGGCAAAGCGGCCAGCTGCGCAAAAACGCCCACAGCGCGCTGGAAGCCTATCAAAATCATCTAAGGCAGATGTTTGCCCAGACGGACGACGCCACCGCGCTGTCGTACGCAAGGATGAAGATGAATCAGGCCCACAACGCGCTGTTTACCGCATTGAACCAAGCTATGCAGGAGCCAGGCTTCAACTCTCGCTACCTGACGGACATGCGCCTTTGGATCACCCACAGCCAGTTTATCGTCGAGCATCTTAACGGCATGACGGTGATCGTTCGCGATCAGTACGTATTAACGCCCGAACTGGCGCAAAGCTACTTAAACTCCTGTGAAATTCTGATCCAAATCTGTCAGCAGCGGCTGGAATACGACGGCCCCAGCAGCGACACCAGCATGATGGCTATCGCCGAACCCAATGATGAAATGCCGGAAACCTCAATGGAAAGGCACATAGAACGCATTTTGTCGCACCTGAAGGCCATGCACACCATTTCGTCGCTGGCGTGGCAGCAGCGTCCCCACCACGGTATTTGGCTTAAGCGCAGGCTGCGGGATGAATAGCAAACGGCAAGCCTAACGCCCTAGGCAGCCTTTCCCGCTCTTTTACGCCATACGTCGGCTATGGCGGCGCCCTCCTACCCTCTAAATTTACTCATCACACGGCACCTTTTATCACAAATCCAAGGAGTTTTATGATGAGCACAAAAAACTACGTCATTTTAGATACAAATCCCAGAAGCAACCAAAATGATGACTTCATCCTGCTAGGTTTAAAAAACCAAGGTTTTGCCAGAGGGTGCCCCATGCTTTTTGGCGGTACCGCCGACGCTAAAAAAGATGGCCGCCCCGACGAAAAAGACTTCGCACTAAAAGTGATACGGCGGGAAGTAAGAGAAGAAACGGGAAATAGAATTATTGTCAATCAAATAGGAAAGCGTATCCACTGCGCCGCAGGCGAAGATATTTCCGTTTATACCAGCCACGATTTTCATTTTGACGGGAGGGTTAATTTAGGAACCGCAGGAGAATTCGCCTGGATACGAAAAGTCAGCAAGGGAAAACTCAGCGCCTTATTTGAAGGAGAAGAAATAAAAAATTGTGAACAGTTTGGGCGCCACCTTTTCGGCATGACGCTGGATGAAAGCATCGATCCGACATATGAACAGTATCACGATGAATATCTCCCGTCCGAGTCGCTAAAGGCCCTCTATAAGTACTGCCTCGCGCTGTTTTCATAGCAATAAAGAGAACAGGCTTCCCTGTCAACCGGAAGCCTGTTCATTGATTACGGCATCATGGCTTATCCATTTTGCCGTCGACCATCTGCCTCACCGCATTTTCAAAGCGATCCATACCCTGCTTCAGGTCTTCCATTGGGATAACCAGCGAAGGCGCGAAGCGCAGCACGTTAGGCCCGGCGTTAAGCAGCATAAGGCCGTTGTCCACCGCCGCCGCCAAAAATTCTCTGGCCATGCCTTTATATTCATCCGAAAGCTCCGCGCCGATCAAAAGCCCCAGCCCGCGCACGTCGGCAAACGCGGCGTAGCGCCGGTTGATTTCCGCCAATCGGGAGACGATAAACTCATAGCGCGCCTGCACGCCCGACAGCACCTCCGGCGTGTTGATAGTGTCAAACGCCGCTTCGGCCACTGCGCAGGCGAGCGGGTTGCCGCCGTAGGTCGTGCCGTGCACGCCGGGCTCCATCACCTGCGCAACCGCGTTAGTAGTCAGCATGGCGCTGATCGGGAAGCCGCCGCCCAGCGCCTTCGCCGACGTCAGGATGTCCGGCGTCACGCCGTAGCGCATGTAGGTAAACAGCGTACCGGTTCTGCCCATGCCGGACTGCACCTCGTCAAACACCAGCAGCGCCTGATGCTTGTCGCACAGCTCGCGGACCCCGCGCAAAAAGTCCGCGTCTACGGGCGTAATGCCGCCCTCGCCCTGAACCGGCTCAAGCACCACCGCGCAGGTATGGTCGTCAATGACCGCCTTCACGGCATCCAGATCGTTAAAGGGTACGTGGACGATATCCGCCGGCTTAGGCCCAAAGCCGTCAGAATACTTGGCCTGGCCGCCGACGGAAACGGTAAACAGCGTACGGCCGTGAAACGCATTCTTGAAGGCAATAATCTTGGTCTTGTACGGGCCGTGGCGCTCGATAGCGTAGCGGCGAGCCAGCTTGAAGGCGGCCTCGTTGGCCTCGGCCCCCGAGTTGGCGAAAAATACGCGATCGGCGAACGTCGCGTCGATCATCTTCTGCGCCAGCCGCAGAGCGGGCTCATTGGTAAACAGGTTGCTGGTATGCCAGATTAGCTCGCCCTGCGCTTTCAGCGCGCGAACCAGCGCAGGGTGACAGTGCCCGAGCGCGGTAACCGCAATGCCGCTGGAGAAATCGATAAACTCCTGCCCCTGCTGATCCCATACCCGGCTTCCTTTTCCCTTCACGGGAACGAAAGCTGCCGGTGCATAAACGGGCAACATGACGTCATCAAACGTATTCCGATCTATTACCTTTTCACCACCCATTTTGTCTGTCCCATTCTGTTTTTAGACGAATAGTGAAACACTATCAAAAATGAATAATAAATCAATTTTTAAACATAAAAATACAGAATTATTTTTAACCAAAGGCGGCGAGAAGCAAAGGTGAATGAATACGACAACGGCGGAAAATGGTATGATGTTTGCAGAATCACTTTGCAGGAACGGTACGGATGGAACAGGCCCACGTCCTATTAATTGAACAGCTAAACGAGCGTCTGGCGGCAGCCGACAACGCACCGCTTTATCTGAAGTTCGCCCAAACGATAAAGAACGCCGTTCGTAACGGCACGCTTGAGCACGGCAACATTCTTCCCGGCGAGCGGGACCTGAGCCAGCTTACCGGCGTTTCGCGCATCACCGTCCGTAACGCGATGGAAGCACTGGAAAAAGAGGGCGTCGTGACCCGTTCGCGCGGCTATGGCACCCAAATCAACAATATCTTTGAATACTCGCTGAAAGAAGCCCCCGGCTTTTCTCAACAGGTCGCCCTGCTGGGCAAAAAGCCGAGCACGCTGTGGATGAACAGGCAGGTAGTAAAGTGCCCCGCCGACGTGGCGGACAGGCTGACGATTTCTGCCGGCGATGAGGTTTTTCTGCTTAAGCGCATCCGCTATGTGGACGACGAGGCCGTATCCATTGAAGAGTCCTACGTACCGGTCGGGCTTATCGGCAACGTAGAAGACATCGGAATTTCGCTCTACGACTACTTCCGCAGCCAGAACATTCACCCGCAAAGAACCAAAAGCTACGTCAGCGCCCGCATGCCGGACGCCGAATTTCGCGCCCACATGCAAACCGACGACAACATACCGATGCTGGTCATCAAGCAGGTGGCGTTTGACGGACAGCGAGGGCCGATAGAATACAGCATCAGCCACTGCCGCAGCGATTTATATACGTTCGTTTGCGAGGCGTAGCTTCAGTTCCTCAAGCGTCGGCGCACAGTCTCCGCCGCGGCGGCTGACGACGAAAGACGCTACGGCGTTGCCGAGCGTGACCGCATCAGACAGAGGCCATCCGGCCGCCAGCCCGGCCAGCGTGCCGCCCGCATGGCTATCGCCCGCACCGATGGTGTCCACCACCGCCGCGCTAAACGGTGCAGCCCGCCCCTGCGATTCGACGTCGAAAAACCAGGCGCCTTCGCTGTCCTGACGGACGATAAGCGGAGAACCGTAGCGCGCAAGCCACGCCTCGCCCAACGCCTGAACGCCGCCGGATATTCCTAAAGAGCGCGCGGCGATGTCCGCTTCCTGACGATTTAGAGAGACGATAGGCTTAAGCGCCATAATCCTCGACATCAGCCCATCGGGAAGATCGGCAATCCTCGGGCCGAAGTCGATAAAAGGCGTCACCTGAGAGAGCGCTTCCAGCCAGCTAACCAGTACGTCTCCCCGTGGAGACGCCAGCTGATAGCCGGCAAGATACATCAGGCTCTGGGGTGGAACGGATAGCTTCGCCAACCACGCTTCCCGCCACTGGTTTCCCACCCCGCTAAACGACATAAACGTCCTTTCCCCATCGGGCTCAACCAGCGCCAGGCACCAGCCGTTATCGCCTTCATCCGTTTCAATCGCGCTATGCATACCCCGCTTGGTCAGGCTGTTACGAATAATGTCGGCCCACACCCCCTGCCCCAGCGGCAGCGCGTTCTGCGTATCAACGCCAAGGCGTTTGAGCGCCAGCGCGACGTTAAACGCACAGCCGCCGACGTTGACGCCCTGCTGTTTAAGCTCGATATCGCAACCGCGCCACGGCAGCGCGTAGGCGTCAGCAATAACGTCGATGACGACCGCCCCCAGCACCGTCACCGGCCGCCGGGCCGTAAGTTGGTCCAACGCGCCAATCAGCTCATCGACGTTCATTTCGCCTCCCGATAGCGTCTGAACTGTAAAAGCTGCTCGGCATACTGCTCAAAGCGCGGCCGATTGACGGCGTCCAGCTCCTGCTTCCATACCGGATTAATAGCGCCGACGCCGTGCAGCGCGCCGCAGATGGCCGTCGCCATCGCGCCAATAGTGTCGGTATCGCCCCCCAAGTTGGCGCACAGCGTCGCGCAGATATTAGGATCCGTTTGCGCCAGTTCCACCATGGCGATAGCCGCCGGAACCGACTCAATCGTGCTGGTCCCTGCGCCGATCAGCTGATAAATACGCTCGCTGCCCGACTCGATGCCGGCGGCCGTGCGTGCAACCTCCAGCGCCAGCTCAATGCGGGCGGAAAGCGATGCGCTAAACGTCGTTACCCGCGCCTCCTGCGCCAGGCGCGCGACCGAGGGCAGTGAATTTCTGATTTCAGACCAGCTTGTCCCCTCAACCGCGCAGGACACCGACCAGGCTATCGCCACCGCGCCCGCCACCGCCAAATCGGACTTGTGGGTAGGGCTTGAGGCCAGCGCCACCTGTTCGATAAAGCTTCCTAAATCTCCTGTCGGAAGCAGGCAGCCCAGCGGAGACGCGCGCATGGCCGCGCCATTGGTCACGCCGTTGTTTTCCAAACGGTCAACGGGCTCCCCGTCGCGAATGGCGTTAAGCGCGATTTTCGACGTCGGCCCCAGCACGTTTTTGTTAAACGCGTCGAAAGATTCGGCCCACGCCAGAATGTGTCGCCCGATAGCCTGTGCGTCGATTTCACCGCCGCGTTCGATAATGGCGTCAATCAGGCAGCAGGCCATGGAAGTGTCATCGGTATATTCCGCCCGCCCAAAGTAGCAGGCCGCACTGTTTTCGGCCGGCCCCGGAAGGAAGCGATCTATCCAACCGAAGTGAGCCTTTACGCGTGAGCGCGGCCAAAGCTCCGACGGCATGCCCATCGAATCTCCTAAAGCCTGACCGTAAAGCGCGCCGAGAATACGTTGTTGTTTCATTTTGCTTCCTCTGTGCTTAGCCTTTCCCCATCGTTGTCCACGGCAATGGCGGTAATTTCTCTGTCCGATTCGCGAAACAGCAGCATGAACAGTACGGCGATAACGGCAATCATCACGGCGCCGAATCCCCACATGCCGACCCAGTTAAACGTCAGGCCGTTTACCGGTTCCTGATAGGCGAACATTTTTTCCATCATCACGCCGCCCAGCCGATAGCCCAGCAGGCTACCGAATCCCTGACAGCACAGCGTAATCAGCCCCTGGGCCGCGGTACGCATGTACACCGGAGCCTTTTTATCCACGTAGATGTAGGCGGTCACATAGTAAAAATCGTAGCTCACGCCGTGCAGCAAAATGCCGAGGAACAGCAGCGCATAGGTGAAGTAGTGGTAGGCGTCGCCGTAGACAAAAAAACCATAGCGGATAGCCGCCGTGATAAGGCCGAGCAGCAGCACTTTCTTGATGCCGAAGCGCTTGGTGAAAAACGGCAGCGCCAGCATGAAAAAGATTTCAGAAAACTGCCCCAGCGTCATCCAGCCGGTGGCGTTTTTCATTCCCACTTCGGTGAGAAAGCCGTTGGCGAAGATATAGTAAAAGGCCAGCGGCATCGCAAACAGGAATGAACAAATGAAGAAGACCAGAAAGTTCCTGTCCTTAAGCAAAACAATAGCGTCCAGCCCTAGCATCACCTTGAAGCTCAGCTTGCCGGTGCTCTTGGGCGGCGTATTCGGAAGCCAGAAGGCAAACGCACCCAGCAGCGCCGAACTGGCGGCAGTAATGACAAGCGGAATATTGGTCGGGGAAATATCGTTAAACCCGAGCCATTCGGGCAAAAAGCCGCACACGATGCCGGAGGCGATCCAGCCTATGGTGCCCATGACGCGAATGCGGGGGAAATCGCGCTCGACGTCCGGCACGTTGGCAAATGCGATGCTGTTGGTCAGCGCGATGGTGGGCATATAGGTCAGCGAGTAGGCCAACAGCAGCGGGAAGAAATAGGCAAATTCGGTCTGCTGGGCCGCCAGATACATCAGCACTGCGCCGACGAACATCAGCACGGCCAGCACCTTTTGCGCGGCAAAAAAGCGATCGGTCAGCGATCCGACTAAAATAGGCGACAGGATGGCCGCGATGGCGGTACAGGCATAGGACCAGCCGATTTCCCCGGCGGTAAAGCCACTTTTATTCAGAAACAACCACAGGGGAACAAACCAGGCTCCCCAAATAAACCATTCAATAAACATCATGAACGACAGCTTTGCTGTAGTTTTCATAATCACATCCTTCATGACAGGCCGTTAGAGACCTTTAAGATACCAATAAACAGTACCTTTTAAATACCTTTGTGTTTGTTATTTGAGCGAAGTAACACTTTTCTAAAAAATATGTGCTTTCATCTCCCAGAAAAATGAAAACGCCCCCCTTCCGACGCCTTATCTGGCCTACTCTGCGGGCGGCTATACAACAAACCATCCAAAAAACGTCAGTGTATACAAAGTGACTGGCATCACATAACCAAAACCTCATGCCATAAATCCAAACAGCACTACTTGTATGGTAGTCAAACTAGAAGTATCTTGTGCGGACGTTAACTATTGATTCGATCTTAAGATCCATTTTTACCCGTCAGGACAGATACACTATGAAAATCGTAAAGGCTGAAGTGTTCGTTACGTGCCCGGGCCGTAACTTTGTAACCGTGAAAATCACAACCGATGAAGGCATTTACGGCGTCGGCGACGCCACGCTCAACGGACGTGAACTTCCCGTGGCCTCCTATCTGAAAGACCACCTGTGCCCGCAGCTTATCGGCCGCGACGCCCATCAGATCGAAGACATCTTCCAATTTTTCTACAAAGGCGCTTACTGGCGTCGCGGCCCAGTCACCATGTCGGCGATCTCCGCTATCGATATGGCGCTCTGGGACATTAAGGGTAAAGCGGCCAACATGCCGGTTTACCAGCTGCTGGGCGGGGCTTCTCGTACCGGCGTCATGGTGTACTGCCACACCACCGGCCGCACTATCGACGAAGTGCTGGAAGACTACGCCAAGCATCAGGAAATGGGCTTTAAAGCGATCCGCGTTCAGTGCGGCGTGCCGGGCATGAAAACCACTTACGGCCTGAGCAAAGGCAAAAATCTGGCTTACGAGCCGGCCACCAAGGGCGCCTATCCGGAAGAGCAGCTGTGGTCGACGGAGAAATATCTGGACTTTACGCCCAAGCTGTTTGAAGCCGTGCGTAACAAATTTGGCTTTAACGAGCATCTGCTGCACGACATGCACCACCGTCTGACGCCTATTGAAGCCGCTCGCTTCGGTAAAAGCATCGAAGACTACCGCCTGTTCTGGATGGAAGATCCGACCCCTGCGGAAAATCAGGAATGTTTCCGCCTGATCCGTCAGCACACCGTGACCCCTATCGCCGTCGGCGAAGTCTTCAACAGCATTTGGGACTGCAAGCAGCTTATCGAAGAGCAGCTTATCGACTATATCCGCACCACCATCACCCATGCGGGCGGCATCACCCATATGCGCCGCATCGCCGATTTTGCCGCCATGTATCAGGTGCGCACCGGCTCCCACGGCCCGTCGGATCTGTCTCCGATTTGCCACGCCGCAGCCCTGCACTTCGACATGTGGGTACCGAACTTCGGCGTTCAGGAATATATGGGCTACTCCGAGCAGATGCTGGAAGTCTTCCCACACAACTGGACCTTCGAAGACGGCTATATGCACCCGAGCGACAAGCCGGGCCTGGGCATCGACTTTGACGAAAAACTGGCGGCCAAATACCCCTATGAGCCGGCTTACTTACCGGTCGCCCGTCTCGAAGACGGTACGCTGTGGAACTGGTAATTAACGGAGAGCACATAATGAAAAGCGTAGTTATTCAAGAGCCAGGTCAGTTAGTTATCGAAGACCGCCCACTGCCAGAACCACTGCCGGGTGAAGTTCGCATCCGCGTAGAGAGCGCCGGCATCTGTGGCTCTGACGTACATATTTATCGCGGACATAACCCGTTCGCCAAATACCCCCGCGTTATCGGTCACGAATTTTTTGGCCGCATTGACGCCGTAGGAGAAGGCGTTGACGCCTCCCGTATCGGCGAGCGCGTTGTGGGCGATCCCGTCGTGAGCTGCGGCCACTGTTACCCTTGCTCCGTCGGCCGTCCGAACGTATGTACGTCGCTACAGGTTATCGGCGTACACCGCGACGGCGGCTTCAGCGAATCCGTCACGCTGCCGGCGAAAAACGCTCACGTGGTTCCAGAAAGCATCGCGGATCGCGAAGCCACGATGATTGAGCCCTTTACTATTGCTGCCAACATCTGCAGCCAAATGAACCCCGGCCCGCAGGACGTGGCGCTGGTTTACGGCGCGGGCCCGATGGGATTAACCACCATTCAGGCGCTGCGCGGCGTATACGGCGTTAAGGAAATCATCGTTGCAGACCGCATCGATGAGCGCCTTGCGATGGCAAAGGAAAACGGCGCCGATCGCACTATCAACAACACCAACGTCAGCCTGGCTGACGAACTGACGAAGCTGGGCGTTCGTCCAACCCTTATCGTTGACGCCGCCTGCCATCCGTCCATTTTGCCTGAAGCCATCGGCCTTGCGTCTCCGGCCGCTCGCATCGGCATTATGGGATTCTCTTCCGACCCGTGCGTCATTAACCAACAGGGGATCACCAGTAAGGAGCTGACGATTTATAGCTCCCGCCTGAACAGCAACCGCTTCCCGATGGTTATTGACTGGATGAAGGAGAAAAAAATTCACCCGGAAAAACTCATCACCCATCAGTTCGACTATACGCAGGTCATCAATGCGCTGGAAACCTTTGAAAAGGACCAGAAGCAGTGCTGCAAAGTCTTATTGACGTTTTAGCTTCTTAGCTTCAGGCGCGGCGATGAGGCAACGGCGCTAATTCCCGGTAACATTCTCTGGCGTTATCGGGAATCGGCGAAAGCCGCGCACTGATGAATAAAAAGCGGAACTAACTATCTCTGTACCTAACGCATTGCTGTACCCATAACGACAACTCGTAGAGAGCAATTATATGGACTTAAAACAGAATACCCCTGAAAGAAGCACCGCAGACCTGGTCAAGGCAGCCGTTTCCGGCTGGCTCGGCACGGCTCTGGAATTTATGGACTTTCAGCTGTACTCCCTCGGCGCAGCGCTGGTCTTTCACGAAATCTTCTTCCCCGAACAGTCAGCGGCGATGGCGCTTATTCTTGCCATGGGCACCTATGGCGCAGGCTACATTGCGCGCATCGTCGGCGCATTCTTCTTCGGACGCATGGGCGATACTATCGGCCGTAAAAAAGTCCTGTTCATCACCATTACCATGATGGGCATCTGTACGACCCTTATCGGCGTGCTGCCGACCTACGCGCAGATCGGCATCTTCGCGCCGCTGCTGCTGATTCTGCTGCGGATTATTCAGGGCTTGGGAGCCGGAGCTGAAATTTCCGGCGCGGGCACCATGCTTGCAGAATATGCGCCAAAAGGTAAGCGCGGCATTATTTCCTCACTGGTCGCCATGGGCACTAACTGCGGCACCCTGAGCGCCACCGCTATCTGGGCCGTGATGTTCTTTGCGCTCGACAGACAGCAACTGCTGGACTGGGGCTGGCGCGTACCGTTCCTGGCAAGCGTCGTCGTTATGTTCTTTGCCATCTGGCTTCGTATGAACCTGAAAGAAAGCCCGGTCTTTGAGCAGGTTTCTGAAGACGGCCCGGTTGCAGCGAAAACCACAGTGAAAGAAGAATCCTCTTTTGCCATGTTCACCAGCAAGTCCTTCTGGTTGGCCACCGGCCTGCGCTTTGGCCAGGCGGGTAACTCGGGCCTTATCCAAACGTTCCTGGCAGGCTATCTGGTACAAACGCTGATGTTTGAAAAGGCGATTCCTACCGACGCCCTGATGATAAGCTCCATTCTCGGCTTCCTGACTAATCCGCTGTTGGGCTGGCTGTCAGATAAAGTTGGCCGTCGCGTTCCCTATATTATCCTGTGCATCGGCGCCATTATTCTGGCCTACCCGATGGTATCCATGATTGTCGACAAAGATAATGCGCCAAACGTCATCATGGCCAGCATTATTATCATTCACAACGTGGCGGTTCTGGGCCTGTTCGCGCTGGAAAACATCACCATGGCGGAAATGTTCGGTTCCCGTAACCGCTTTACCCGCATGGCGATTTCCAAAGAGGCGGGCGGCCTGGTTGCGGTCGGATTTGGTCCCGTTCTGGCCGGCATCTTCTGTAATGCGACCGGTTCCTGGTGGCCAATCGTCGTGATGATTATCGTCTACTCCGTCATCGGGCTTATCTCTGCCGTTTGCATGCCTGAAGTTAAGGATCGCGACCTCAGCGCAGAAGAGGACGCTGCAGAAGTACCCGCTAAGCCGGTAACGGCCAATGCCCAAAGTTACGTTTAGTCCCAAGAGCCTGTAATACTATGAAACTATCGAATAACGCGCTGTCCAATCTGCCAAAAGACGTCATTACGCCGTCTTACGACAGGGAAAAGGTAAAACCTCGCATCGTTCATCTGGGATTCGGCGCGTTTCACCGCGCCCACCAGGCGGTCTATGCCGATATTCTGGCAACGGAACACGGCAGCGACTGGGGCTACTGCGAAGTCAACCTGATTGGCGGCGAACAGCAAATCAACGACCTTAATCAACAGGATCTGCTCTATTCCGTCGCCGAAATGGCGGCGGAAGGCTGGTCTGGTCGCGTGGTCGGTGTCGTACGCCGCGCGCTGCATGCGGAAATCGACGGCATTGATACCGTGCTGGAAACGATGGCCGAACCGCAGGTCGCTATCGTCTCCATCACCATCACGGAAAAAGGCTACTGCTATCAGCCCGCCACCGGTACGCTGATTGAAGACCATCCGATGATTCAGCACGATATCGCTAATCCGACCAGGCCGAAATCCGCCCCCGGCGCCATCGTTGCGGCGCTGCGCATGCGGCGCGATCGCAACCTGCCTGCGTTTACCGTCATGTCGTGCGACAACATGCCGGAAAACGGGCACGTGACTCGCAACGTCATTTTGGGTTTGGCGAAAAAGCAGGATGCGGAACTGGCCAAGTGGATCGAAGCCAACGTCAGCTTCCCCTCCACGATGGTCGACCGCATTGTGCCCGCCGTTACGCCGGAAACGCTGGAAAAGGTCACCCAGAAGCTGGGCGGCGTTCAGGATCCGGCCGGCGTGGCCTGCGAGCCCTTCCGCCAGTGGGTCATTGAAGACAACTTCGTCAACGGTCGTCCTGAATGGGAAAAAGCGGGTGCGGAGCTGGTTAACGACGTGCTGCCGTATGAAGAAATGAAGCTGCGCATGCTTAACGGCAGCCACTCTTTTCTCGCCTATTTAGGCTATCTGGCGGGCTATCAGCACATCAATGACTGCATGCAGGACGACAACTACGCCGCCGCCGCTCGCCGTCTGATGCTCAATGAGCAGGCTCCTACGCTGAGAACGCAAGGCGTCGATCTGGTCGCCTACGCCGATTCGCTGCTTAACCGCTATCGCAATACGGCGCTGAAGCACCGCACCTGGCAAATCGCGATGGACGGTACGCAAAAGCTGCCCCAGCGCATGCTGGATTCCATCCGTTATCACCTGGCCAACGGCACCTCTTTTGACTGCCTGGCGCTAGGCGTTGCCGCATGGATCCGCTACGTCGGCGGCGTTGACGAGCAGGGGCAGCCGATTGAAGTCAGCGATCCGCTCCTTGAGCAGTTGCGTACGCTGGTCAACGGCAGCGCAGAAGGCGAAGCGCGGGTTAAGGCGCTGCTGTCACTGAAAGTCGTATTCGGTAGCGAATTGCCTAACAATGAACGCTTTGTCAGCGCCGTCACCGGCGCCTATCAGCAGTTGCTGGACTTAGGCGCTAAAGAGAGCGTTGCGCGGTTGGTGAAGACCTTCTGAAGCGTTTTTAAACGCTAAACGCAATTATCCAAAAAAGCCGAGGGCTCCGCGCTCTTCGGCTTTTTTAATATCTTTAGCAAAATAAAAAACGTCGATTTTTCCACATCATTAAATCGAAAATAAATAAAAATGCCTATTTGTTCTGCCCTCAAAAATGTAAAAAAACCGATCTCCAATTTACATTAGATTATTTTTTTCAATTAAAAATTAACAAATTAAGAATTAGATATGATAATTCCCACACGGTTGCGCTTTTGAAAAAGAAAATTATTATTCATTTCATCATATATATTCAGCAATAAGCGTAAAAATCGGACCTAAGATATCCTATTCTTATCGCATTAATTCGCCAATAAGTTAAGAATTCTAGTGAAACTTGCGGGAATTATCGCCATAATGCAAAAAGCTGCGGATAAAAGTCAGAGAATAGCGAACGTCAATGAGCATTGTTTACCCTTTCACGACGAGTGAACCCGTCAATCAACAGATTTATCGCCTGCTGCGTCAGGAGATCGTGGACTGTACCATCAGGCCCGGAACGCTGTTGTCTGAAAAAGAGATTTCCACTCGCTTTAGCGTTTCCCGTCAGCCTGTGAGAGAAGCGTTCATCAAGCTGTCTGAAACCGGTTTAGTGCAGATACTTCCCCAACGTGGGACATTCGTCATGAAAATCTCGGCTAAACGCGTATCCGACGGTCGGTTTATTCGAGAAGCGCTGGAGTCGGCCATTATCCGCCGCGTGGCGACGGCAATAACGCCCGAGCGCCTGATGCAGCTAAAGCATAATCTCCACCGTCAGGAGTTGGCCGCCGCCAACAAGCGGGACAAAGAGTTTCTGGAGCTGGACGACGAATTCCACCGCACGTTTACCGAAATCGTCGACTGCCCAATGGCGTGGGAAACCATCGAAACCATCAAGGCAACGATGGACCGGGTACGATTTATGAGCCTGGCGGACGTCTCACCGCCGGAAGGCCTGATTGAGCAACACTACCGCATTTATCACGCGCTGGAAAAGCGCGATCCCGATGCCGCCGAAGAAGCCATTCACCAGCACCTGCGTGAAATGATCACCACGATCACCACCATTTCGCAGCGTAATACCGACTGGTTCGAAACCGGCGAGTAGCCTTTCTCGGATATCCGATTATAAGAACGGCGGCCTTTTGGCCGCCGTTTCACTGACGATATAGAACAACTAACGCTTCTTACCGCCTAAAATACTGCCGAGAATGCCGCGCACGATTTGGCTGCTCAACTGGCGGGTCATAGACTTCGCCGCCGTCTGGACAAGGCCGTCCTTCTTACCGCCACGCGGCCCGGTGCTGCCGAACAGGATTTCGTTCAGGCTGCCAAACAGCCCGCCGCCGTCGTTGGACTTTTCATCCTGTGCCGAAGGCCTGGCTTCACTCTTCGAAGCTTCATCCGTTAATACCGAGGATCCGGCTGCCAGCTTTTCATAAGCCGACTCGCGATCTATAGCCTCTTCATAACGCCCGTAAAGCGGAGAATGATTAATCAGCGCGTTGCGCTCGTCGTCGCTCAGCGCCCCCATGCGCGAACGGGGAGCAATAACAAAGCCGCGCTCGACCACGTTGGGCCTCCCTTTCTCATCAAGGAAAGAGACCAACGCTTCACCGACGCCCAGTTCGGTAATCGCCTGCTCGGCGTCAAAGGCCGGATTGGCGCGCATCGTCTGCGCTGCGGCGCGCACCGCTTTTTGGTCCCGCGGCGTAAACGCGCGCAGAGCGTGCTGCACGCGATTGCCGAGTTGGCCGAGCACGCTGTCGGGAATGTCTAACGGGTTTTGTGTGACAAAATAGACCCCGACGCCCTTTGAACGGATAAGGCGTACGACCTGTTCAATCTTCTCTAACAGAGCGGGCGGTGCGTCTTTAAACAGCAGGTGGGCTTCATCAAAGAAAAACACCATTTTCGGCTTGTCCATATCGCCCACTTCGGGCAGGTGCTCAAACAGCTCGGACAGCAGCCAAAGCAGGAAAACGGAATAGAGCTTCGGCAGGTTATAAAGCCTGTCGGCCGCCAGAATGTTTACTATCCCTTGCCCGGATGCGTTGTTTTTCATCAGATCGAAGATATCCAGCATCGGCTCGCCGAAGAAGCGCTCGCCGCCTTGCTCTCCCAGCGTCAACAGCCCGCGCTGGATAGCGCCGATGGAAGCGCTGGAAATGTTGCCATACTGCGTCTGGAAGCGTTTGGCGTTATCGCCGACAAACTGCACCATCGAGCGCAGATCCTTCATATCCAACAGCAAAAGGCCGCTATCATCGGCAATTTTGAACACTAGCTGCAGAACGCCGGACTGCACGTCGTTAAGGTTAAGCAGTCGGGAAAGTAGAATCGGCCCCATGTCCGACACGGTCGCTCGAACCGGATGCCCTTTCTCGCCGAAGACGTCCCAAAAAACGACCGGACACGCGGCCGGATCCCAGTCTGTTACGCCAAGCGCTTCAAGGCGAGACTGCAGTTTAGGGTTCAAAACGCCCTCAGCGCCGATACCGGACAGGTCGCCCTTCACGTCCGCCATAAACACCGGCACTCCAGCTTGCGAAAAGCGCTCCGCCATTTTTTGCAGCGTGACGGTTTTCCCGGTTCCCGTAGCGCCGGTAATCAGCCCATGGCGGTTCGCCAGCGCGGGCAGAATGGCCAGCGGCGTCTCATGACTCTTGGCAATAACAAGCGGTTCTAACATCAGCATATATCCTATTTAATTGGCCATCCCTGTGCCCAAACGGGGCAGAGAGCCCTTAAAGCCTATGCGCTCGGGTCAAACACCTCCCGTCGCCCCCTGATTCTTACTGCCTTCAGTATATATCTAACCGATTCAAACTGCAGGACAACGCGTCTGAGGCTTGAAGCATAGCGAGTATAAGTAAGGCAAGGCAAATCATTAAGCGCTACCCTTTAAGCTAAGCCCACGGTTCAAAATTAGACTCACGTCGCCACGCTATGAAAACATCATTTATCATATGAATCGTTTCAATTGCGATTAAATGGAGAGTGAGATCACGATAAATTTTAACTTTCCTCATTATAATCAACAAACAAGCAACATTATTGTTGCCGAAATGATAATCAAGGAAGCATTAAATGAAAGCGTCTTACCAATCTTTTTATAATGAGCTCTGTCGTTTTGTTCCAAAATCAAACGTTTATACAGATCCTTCCAGAACGATGGCGTTCGGTACAGACGCCAGCTGCTATCGCCTGATCCCGCAGATCGTTGTTCGCCTCGATAGCGAAAAGGACGTTCAGAAAACGCTGGTGCTGGCGCAAAAGCACAATCTTCCCGTTACGTTTCGCGCCGCCGGCACCAGCCTGTCCGGCCAGGCTATTACCGACTCGATTTTGATTATGCTCGGCGACAACTGGCGGCAGTATAAGATCTTTGGCGACGCGGGCTATATCTCGCTTAAGCCTGGTGTTATCGGCGCTGACGCTAACCGCTATCTGGCGCCGTTTGGCCGAAAAATAGGCCCGGATCCGGCATCTATCGACGCCTGTAAAATCGGCGGCATTGCCGCCAACAACGCCAGCGGCATGTGCTGCGGCACGTCGCAAAACTCTTATCAAACGTTAGCGTCCATGCGCCTCATTCTGGCGGACGGCACGCTTATTGACACCGCCGACAGCGAATCCGTCGCTTCCTTTAAAAAAACGCACGCCCACATTCTTGACGGGCTTCGCGAGCTGGCGAGCCAAACCAAGGCCAATACGCACCTCGCCGAGCTCATTCGCCACAAGTACCGCATTAAAAACACTACCGGCTACAGCCTCAACGCGCTGGTCGACTTTGACGATCCGCTTGACGTCATGACCCACCTGATGATCGGCTCCGAAGGTACTCTCGGCTTTATTGCCGAAATCACCTATGAAACGGTGGAAGAGCATAAGTTTAAGGCCTCGGCGCTGTTTGTATTCAAAGACATTGAAGACGCCTGTAAGGCCACTATCGTTCTCAAACAGCAGCCGGTCTCCGCCGTCGAGCTGATGGACCGCGGCGCGCTAGCCTCGGTTGAAAATGAAGAAGGCCTGCCTGACTTCATGCCGCACCTGAGCGAAGACGCCACGGCGCTGCTGGTTGAAGTTCGCGCCGCCGACGCCGACGCGCTGAAAGAAAAGATGGCGCTCATCATGTCGACCGTTTCCGACTTTACGCTGGAACAGCAGGTGCCCTTTACCGACAAGCCGGAGGAGTTCGGCCGCCTATGGGCCATCCGTAAGGGCATATTCCCGGCCATCGGCGCCGTGCGCCCGGTCGGATCGACGGTCATCATTGAAGACGTCGCTTTCCAGATTGAACAGCTGGCCTCCGGCGTACGCGACCTGCGCAAGCTGTTCGTCAAGCATGACTACAAAGTCGTCATTTACGGCCACGCGCTGGATGGCAACATGCACTTCGTCTTCCAGCAGTCGTTCGATACGCCGGCCGAAGTGGCCCGCTATCAGGCGTTTATGGAAGACATCGCCCACCTGGTGGCGGTTGAGTACAAGGGTTCCCTGAAGGCGGAACACGGCACCGGTCGCAACATGGCGTCGTTCGTCGAGCTGGAGTGGGGAGCAGAAGCCTATGAGCTGATGTGGAAGTTAAAGAACCTGCTGGATCCAAACCATCTGCTAAGCCCCGGCGTCCTGCTCAACCGCGACCATAACGCCCACCTGCAAAATCTGAAGCTGCTGCCCGCCGCCGAGCCTCGCGTCGACAGCTGCATCGAATGCGGCTTCTGCGAGCCGGTGTGCCCTTCAACCGGCCTTTCGTTCACGCCGCGCCAGCGCATCGTCATGTGGCGCGAAATCAACCGCCTCAAGCGCAGCGGCGATGACAACAAGCGCCTTAAGCGGCTTGAAAAGGACTTCCTCTACCTGGGCGACGCCACCTGCGCAGCCACCGGCCTGTGCGCCAAGCGCTGCCCGGTCGGCATCAATACCGGCGAGCTTATTCGCGATATTCGTACCCGCCGCAACATGCGCCACGAAAGGATTGCCCGCTGGACGGCCGATCACTTTACCACCGTCACCGCTGGCGCTCGCCTGGCGCTAAATACCGTTGCCGGAGCCGGCAGAGCGATTGGCGTGGAGCGAATGGGGAAAATAACCAAAGCGCTGCACGTCGCAAGCCTCGGCCACATTCCGCTTCTGACGCCATCGTTCCCGCGCGGAACCCGTTCCCCGGTTGCGCCGGTGCTTTCAAGCGGCGATCTCAAGGTGGTTTATGTTCCTAGCTGCGCGTCAAGGACCATGGGCGCCTCCGCTAACGATCCTGACCAGCGCCCGCTGACGGAAGTCATCGAGAAGCTGCTGACCAAAGCCGGTTTCAGCATTATTTATCCGGAAAACCTCGACAGCCTGTGCTGCGGCATGCCGTACAACAGTAAGGGCATCACGACGGTCGCCAAAGAGCGACTGGCGGATATGGAAGAGGCCATCTGGAAAGCCAGCGAGCAGGGTAAATACCCCGTGCTGATGGACACCAGCCCCTGCGCGCTGCGGGCGGTTGAAGGGTTTACCAAGCCGATGGCGCTGTTTGAGCCGGTCGGCTTTACCCACCACTATCTGGTAGAGCGGCTGAAGTTCACGCCGGAGCACAACCCCATCATGCTGCACGTCACCTGCTCCAGCGTGAAGATGGGCCTCTCCGCGCCGATGAAGAGCCTGCTTGAACGCTGCTGCACTCAGGTTGTCATTCCTGACGGCATCCACTGCTGCGGATTTGCCGGCGACAAGGGCATGAAGACGCCGGAGCTGAACGCCAGCGCGCTTCGCCTGCTCAAAGAGCAGGTTCCGGCCAACTGTACGGAAGGGGTTTCCAACAGCCGCACCTGTGAAATCGGCCTGACGGAGCATTCGGGCATCCCCTATCGCTCGATTCTGTACGTAGTAGATAGGGTTACGCGTCCGCTGGAGGCGTAACCGTCAGACAGTAAAAAAGCGCCTTTACGGCGCTTTTTTATTTACGGTAGAAATTCCGCTAAATCACTTCACGATCTCAGCAGAAGTGATCACGATTGGCGTTACAGGCACGTCGCGGTGCTGGCCGTTCGCGGTGGTCGGCATGGTTATCATTTTATCCACGACGTCCATTCCCTTCACCACTTTACCAAATACCGCGTAGCCAAAGTTATCGGATGAATGGTCAAGATAGTCGTTGTCGACCACGTTGATGAAGAATTGGCTGGTCGCGCTGTCAACCACGTTAGTACGCGCCATGGCCAGCGTCCCTCTGACGTTCTTAAGGCCGTTTTCAGCCTCGTTTTTAATCGGCGCGGAAGGCTTCTTCTGGGCCATGTCCGCCGTAAAGCCGCCGCCCTGAGCCATGAAGCCGGGGATTACGCGGTGAAAGATCGTGCCGTTGTAGTAGCCGTCCTTCACGTAGGCCAGGAAGTTCTTGGTAGAAATCGGTGCTTTTTCTTTATCCAGCTCAACCTCAATGGTGCCCAGCGTGGTGGTCAACACAACGTGAGGATTGCTATCCGCCGCCTGCACCGCCGGCGCCAGAACGACCAGTGAAAACACGGCCGCCAGAGTGACACAAATACGCTTTAACATAGAGAAACCTTTTATAAGTTAACGATAAACGGAAGTCTTTCCGATTCTAGTAATTTTGTTACGGCGGGGCTACTACTTTTCTGCGCATTTTTCAGGCGGCACACATAGAGAAAAAGCGCCCGAAGGCGCTTTTCCACCACAACAGAAACGGACTCAGCGTTTAAAGGTAACGATTTCCGGCTGCGTCAGGTTCAAAGTCGTTTGACTGGGCACAGTCTCGGCAATCACCTGACCGCGGCGGATAGAGTAGCGGGCCGGCGTCTGGCGGCGAACGGCGTCGAAGCCGCTTTCCGCCGGCAGGATCACCAGATTCCCGCTGTTTCCAACCGCAATCCCGTAATCCTGCAGGTTTAGCGTTTTAGCGCTGTGGGTGGTGATCAGGTTGAGGCCGTCGTTAATCTGGCCGTAGCCCATCAGTTGGCAGACGTGTAGCCCCATGTGCAGCACTTGAAGCATGTTAGCCGTTCCCAGCGGATACCACGGGTCGAACACGTCGTCGTGGCCGAAGCAGACGTTAATACCCGCTTCCAGCATCTCTTTAACCCGGGTAACGCCGCGGCGCTTGGGATAGGTATCGAAGCGCCCCTGCAGGTGAATGTTCACCAACGGGTTAGCCACAAAGTTAATGCCGGACATTTTCAGCAGGCGGAAAAGCCGGGACGCATACGCGCCGTTATAAGAGTGCATCGCCGTCGTGTGGCTGGCGGTAACGCGAGCGCCCGTGCCGTCGCGATGCGCCAGCGCGGCAACGGTTTCTACAAAGCGCGACTGTTCGTCGTCAATTTCATCGCAGTGCACGTCGATCAGGCGATCGTACTTTTGCGCCAGCGCGAAGATTTTATGCAACGACTCAACGCCGTATTCGCGGGTAAACTCAAAGTGTGGGATGGCGCCAATCACGTCCGCTCCGAGGCGCAAGGCCTCTTCCAACAGCGCTTCACCGTTAGGATAAGAAAGAATTCCCTCCTGCGGGAAGGCGACGATCTGAAGGTCTACCCAGGGCGCAACGTCTTGCTTCACCTCAAGCATAGCCTTCAGCGCCGTCAACGTCGGGTCGGAAACGTCTACGTGGGTGCGCACGTGCTGGATGCCGTTAGCCATCTGCCACTTCAGGGTCTGCATGGCTCTGGCCTTTACGTCTTCATGAGTCAGCATCGCTTTGCGTTCCGCCCAGCGCTCAATGCCCTCAAACAGCGTGCCGGACTGATTCCAGCTCGGCTCGCCGGCGGTCTGCGTTGTGTCCAGGTGGATGTGCGGCTCAACGAACGGCGCAATGGCCAGCCCGCCCTCGGCGTCAATCACGTTCCCCACCGCTGGAGATGCCGCATCCTGAGGCTCAATGCGCTCAAAGCGCCCGTTTTCTACGGTGAGCTGCCACAGCCCTTCTTGCCCTTGCAGGCGGGCCTGGCGAACTGTGATGGTATTATTCTGCATGACTTACCTCTGAAGATGTCACTACGCCGCGATTAAACAGCGGATTCAAAATCATATAGCTAAATACGCCGCCGAGCACGGCATTGACCGGTACGACGCCCGGAATATAGTGACCTGCCGCAATGCCCAGCGCAACGGAAAGAATCGCCATCCAGTTGACCGGGATAAACTTCGCCTTGTTAAAGTCGGCGTAGCGCCGACGGTTCATCAGGTAGTCGGCAATAATAACGCCGCCGATGGGAGGGATCGCCGCCGACAGGAAGGTCAGCCAGCCGACGAAGTTGTTATACAGCCACAGGGCGCACAGCGTGCCGATAATACCGTTAGCGACCGAGAGGGTGCGGCTGGAAAGGCCGGTAATGTTGGCAAAGCCAAGGCCGGATGCGTACAGCGCGTTATCGTTAGTCGTCCAGATGTTAAGGCCAAGCACGATAATGGCCGGGATAAGCAGCCCTTGGGCTATCATCACGTCGGAGATATCCGCCTGCCCTACGGCGGCAGCGCCCGCCGCGCCAAAGATAAACATCAGCGAATTACCGAGGAAGAAGGCAATCAGCGCCACTAGCACCGCGCCCTTTGCGTTACGGCCAAAGCGCACGAAGTCAGCGGTTAGCGTACCCGCGCTGACAAAGGATCCTACAACCAGCGCCAGCGCCGTAGAAAAGTCGAGCGGATTTTGCGGCATGATGGTTTTTAAGTGATCCAATCCGCCAACGTCGTTGACCGCAAGCCAGACGGAATAGCTGCCCAAAACGGCGATGGCGGGAACGGCGATGACCGACAGAACGGTCAGCGCCGAGATGCCGAAAAATATGGTGACCGTCATCAACAGGCCGGACACCGCAATCAGGATATTGGCGTCAATCCCCGTCGCCTTGCTTACCGGGATGGCGAACATTGCCACGCCGACGCCAAACCAGCCTACCTGAGTGCCGCCTAACAGCAGTGAGGGGAGCCATGAGCCTTTAACGCCAAATGAGTAACGAGCCAGGAGGTGGGTGGAAAGTCCGGTTTTTGCGCCGATATATCCGAGGAATGCTGTATAAATACCGAGGAGGAGATTACCGAAGAGAACTGCTAGAAAGAAATCGTTATAGGAAAGACCAGTTCCGAGAGTACCACCGGTCCACATACTGGCTGAAAAAAACGTTAATCCCAACATCACAAACGTCAACGGGATCACGCCTTTTCGCGCCGCCAGGGGGACGGGCCCCTGACCGTAATTGTTATCTTGCGACACAATATCTCCTTAAATCCGGGCCAAAAAATCCGCCGCATGATATACACTTCTCAGGATAAAGCAAACGTTTTCGTCAATGTTTTTTCTACTGGATATGTCATAATGATGAAATATAAAGTAATTTTTTTGATACTAACGGATATAAAATGAAACGCTTTCAGCGGATGACTATTATTTTTTTAACGCTCTTTTTCTCATGTTCTTTTCTTTCTGTAGCCGGTGATGTGACCAATAGCGAAAACGGCCCGCCTTCAGCTAAAAAAATTAATGCGACGACGTTAGAAAACTTCTACCAGATTGACGACAGTCTTTATCGTTCAGGGCAGCCTGGTGAAGCGCAGATGAAGGAACTGGAAAGGCGCGGCGTCAAATCGGTGCTGAACTTGAGAAACTTCCATACTGACGACGACGAAGCCAAAGGGACGTCGCTCGCACTGTATCACGTTCCCATGGAAGCCGGCCGGTTTACGCAGGAGCAGGTCATCGAGGCTTTAAGGGCCGTTTATCTCGCGCCGAAGCCCGTACTTGTGCACTGCTGGCACGGCAGCGACAGAACGGGGCTTACCGTCGCCATGTATCGCCTGGTGTTCCAAAACTGGAGCAAAGAGGCTGCGATTGAGGAGCTTCAGCGGCCGGAGTTCGGCTACCATCGCTGGGCTTATTACAATATTATTCAGTACCTTAGAAAGGTTGACGTCGACGACGTTCGCCGTCAGGTCGTTGGTGAAAAAGTGACCGTCAAGGCAGTGCAGTAAGCTACCTTAAAAAAACGCCCCGCAGATTTATATGCTGCGGGGCGTTTGATTTTTTACAGCCTAACGCGCAATGCGGCTTATGGCATCGGCACGAACCCGACGGCCTGATTAACCTTAACCATAGTTTCTCTGGCGCGGGCGCTGGCCTTCTCGGCGCCTTCTTTCATCACGCGCTGGAGATAGGCTTCATCGTTACGGAAACGGTGATAGCGCTCTTGAAGCTCGGTCAGCATGCCGGCAACCGCCTCTGCAGTCTCCGTCTTCAGGTGGCCGTACATCTTGCCCTCAAACTGGGCTTCCAGCTCGGCAATAGATTTGCCGGTTACGCCAGCGAGAATGTCCAGCAGGTTGGACACGCCGGCCTTGTTCTCTACGTCATAGCGAACGACGGGCGGCTCGTCCGAATCGGTTACCGCACGCTTAAGCTTCTTCATCACCGACTTGGGATCTTCCAGCAGGCCGATAACGTTATTGCGGTTATCGTCCGACTTCGACATCTTTTTAGTCGGCTCTAATAGCGACATAACGCGCGCGCCGGATTTAGGAATAAACGGTTCAGGGACTTTAAAAATATCGCCGTACAACGCATTAAAGCGCTGGGCAACGTCGCGACTTAACTCCAGATGCTGCTTCTGGTCTTCCCCTACGGGCACCTGATTAGTCTGATAAAGCAGGATATCGGCCGCCATCAGCACCGGGTAGCTAAACAGGCCCGCGTTGATGTTTTCTGCGTAGCGGGTCGACTTGTCCTTAAACTGCGTCATGCGGCTCAGTTCGCCAAAATAGGTATAGCAGTTCAGCACCCAGCTCAGCTGCACGTGTTCGGGGACGTGAGACTGAATAAAGATGGTGCTCTTGTCAGGGTCAATGCCGCAGGCCAAATACAGCGCCAGCGTATCCAGCGTCGCTTTACGAAGCTTTTCCGGATCCTGCCGCACGGTAATCGCATGCAGGTCAACGATGCAGTAAATACATTCGTATTCATCCTGCATTTGAACCCATTGACGCAGTGCACCCATGTAGTTACCGATAGTCAGTTCGCCGGAGGGCTGTGCGCCACTAAATACAATGGGTTTGCTCATGATGTCGTCCTAATTCACTTTAGTAGTCAACTGCCCGATGGTGGGCAAAAGATCGGCAAACGAATCCAACACGCGGTCGGGCTGACTCAGCGCGATAGGTTCACCGTAGTTATAGCCGTAGGAAAGGCCAATCGTCGGGCAGCCAGCCGCCCTTCCGGCCTGAATATCGTTGCGGGAATCGCCGACGAATACCAGCTCATCCGCCCTCAGCCCCAGCTGCCCTAAAACCAGATACAGCGGCGCGGGATGAGGCTTCTTCTCCACCACGTCGTCGCCGCCGATAATCACGCTAAAGTAGTCCAAAATGCCCAGAGAATTGAGCAGCGGGCGAACAAAGCGGGTCGGCTTGTTGGTGACCAGCGCCATTTTCAAACCGTCTTTGGCTAGAAGAGACAGAGTCGAGGCCACGTGCGGATACAGGCGGGTGCCCTGCTCGACGGATTCGCCGTAAAACCTATCAAACAGAATGCGGGCGTTGTCCTGATGCCCTCTGGCGCTTTCGCCCCCGGCCCAGTCCAGCGCGCGCATAATCAGCACGCCCGCGCCGTTGCCAATCCAGTGAGCGACCCGTTCTTCCCCGGCAGGCTTGAAGCCCAGCGTCTTCAGCGTTGCGTCAACGGCCTCAGCCAGACCCGGCAGGCTGTTGACCAAGGTGCCGTCAAGATCGAACCCTAGCCCCTTAATGCCGGTAAAAATACTCATCCTTTCACCCTGGACAGCTCGGCGCGCATGCTGTCAATCACTGACCTATAGTCTGGCTGGCTGAAAATGGCGGAGCCGGCAACGAACATATCGGCCCCGGCGGCCGCAATTTCACCGATGTTGTCGACCTTCACGCCGCCGTCGACTTCCAGACGGATGTCCAGCCCGCTTTCGTCAATGCGCTGGCGAACCTGACGCAGCTTTTCAAGCGTGGAAGGGATAAAGGACTGGCCGCCAAAGCCTGGGTTAACTGACATCAGCAGGATAACGTCCAGCTTGTCCATAACGTAGTCCAAGTAGCTCAGCGACGTCGCCGGGTTAAACACCAGCCCTGCCTTACAGCCGTGCTCTTTAATCAGCTGTAGCGTCCGATCGACGTGCTCTGAGGCTTCAGGATGGAAAGAGATATAGCTTGCTCCCGCCTTGGCGAAGTCGGGCACGATGCGATCGACCGGCTTAACCATCAGATGTACGTCAATCGGCGCCGTAATGCCGTAATCACGCAGCGCTTTACATACCATGGGGCCAAACGTCAGGTTCGGCACATAGTGATTATCCATGACGTCAAAATGGACAACGTCAGCGCCGGCGGCCAATACCTTGGCCGTATCCTCGCCCAGGCGGGCAAAGTCAGCGGAAAGTATTGAAGGAGCAATCAGAAAGTTGTTCATTAGCTATCCACCCGTTGAGAAATGTATTAACGCTGACGGTAAAGCGCCAGCAGTTCGTTAACCTTGGTTCGCCCCGTCACGTTTCGACTTATGGTACGCCGCCCTCTGACTACGGTGAGCTCCGCTGCGCGATACCATTCGCGAGTCAGCTCCGTGTCATGGTTTGAGATCAGTACCGGCACGCCCACTCTCTCGGCAACGTCCTGCGCCAAAACCGCCAGCGCCTGCTGATCGTAAACGTTGAAGCTGTTAGTGTGGTAAGCGGTAAAGTTCGCCGTCGCCGACAGCGGCGCATACGGTGGATCGCAGTACACGACCGAACCCGGCAGGGCCTTTTTCATCGTTTGTTCGTAGTTTTCACAAAAAAACGTCGCCCGCTTTGCCTTTTCAGCAAAGCAGTACAGCTCGGCTTCCGGAAAATAGGGTTTCTTATAGCGGCCAAAAGGCACGTTAAACTCTCCGCTGAGGTTATAGCGGCATAGCCCGTTATAACAGTGGCGGTTTAAATAGAGAAATAGAAGCGCGCGACGGTAGCGGTCTCGGCTTTCATTAAATTCAGTCCGCAGCTTATAGTACGTCTGTTCCTCGTTATTGCTCCCGTCAAACAGTTTGCGAGAGTCCTCCACTACCTGCTCTACGCGCTCTTTTACGATATTGTAGAGGTTGATTAAGTCACTGTTGATGTCTGCCAGAACGTATTTTTCATAATCCGTATTTAAAAATACTGAACCAGCGCCGACGAACGGCTCAACTAAACATTCACCCTTAGGTAAATATTCCCGAATTTCATTGACCAGCGGATATTTACCGCCGGCCCATTTTAAAAAAGAACGTTTTTTCTTCATGCTGCGAGTCAGCTACTTATACAATTCACAACGGCGTTTTGCACTCTGTTTCAAGCAGCACATTTGCACATATAATTATTTTTGTTTTAGATCCTGATGCACCTGTTGCATCGATCTTACCCACGGCTTATTCGCCTGTACGTCTTTAGACATTGTTGACAGCGCAGACCTGGCCTCAGAAGCCGACGCATAGTTGCCGGTAATCAGAATAAACCAGGGCTTACCGTTACGCTGCGTCTGGTATACCCAGTAATCCGTCATGCCGTTTTTCTTGGCAAAGGCCACCAGAGTATCGGAGCGCGAAGCGCTGCTAACCTGAAGCGTAACTCGGTTTGCTGGTATAGACGCCAGCGCAGAAGCGCTTCCCGGCGTTGAAGAACCTTTCGCAGCGGGAGCCTTAGTGGGGCTCTCGGTTGCTTTAGGCGCGGTTTTAGTCGGCTGCGGCTCGGCCGGTTTTGACTTTGTCTGGCCGCTCTGTACCGGATCTTGCGCTTTTACCGGCGGGGAGGACGTATGGGTCGGCTGAGCCTCGGCGCCTGACGTTTGGCCCGTGGAACCGCTGCCGGCCATTTCCGTCTCTTTCAGTCGATTTAGCTGCTCTTGCTGAGCGGAAAGCGCGTCGGTAATCTCACCTGGAATTTCCACCCGCTGCTGGTTGGGCGTTTCGGGAACCGGGGGCGACTGCGTTGGCGTGCCTGCGATCGGCGGCGGCATTACCGGCTGTGAAGAAGACTGCGAACCCGCAGCGCTATTCGCGCCGCTATCGGCAGGAGGCTGCGCCTGCTGAGCCGACGTGCCGGAGCCTAGATCAACCTCGCGCGGCCCGCCGCTTTGCGGTGCCGGAGACTTTAACGCCGAGCTAATGAGGTAGATGAGCAGCAACAGAACGACAATACCAATACCGAGCTTAACGTGCTGCCGAGATACGGTAAAACCTCTACCGGATCTGCTGGGCTTACTGCGCTCACGGCGAGGCGCACGGTCTTCAGCGTCAGGCCTCATACCGTCAGATTCAAAATCTTCCGGTGCATCGTCTTCGTTTCGCACTTTTCTAACCCCTCCCCTACATCCAGAGCCTGCAACAGACCGACTCAAAGAAGTATTTTAAAAAACAGCCAATCAGTTATCCCGTTGGCAATCGAGGATAGCCGATAATACAACATCGTGCGCTATCCCACCTACGACCTCGGATTGCCCGATAGCCGTTGGCAACACAAGCCGAAGTTTCCCCGCCAGCGTCTTTTTATCTCGCAGCATATGGGGAATATAGGCTTCAGCAGTCATCTCTTTTGGACCTTTCGTCGGCAGGTTGGCGCGCGCCAGCAGGCGCTTAATGCGAACAATATCTTCACGCGGGAATATGCCCAGGTTCGACGCCGCATATGCCGCCATGACCGTACCGGCGGCAACGGCTTCCCCGTGCAGCCAGTTACCATACCCCATTTCAGCCTCAATGGCATGGCCAAAAGTATGCCCGAGGTTCAACAGCGCCCGCGCGCCGCTTTCTCGTTCATCTTCGGCGACAACCTGCGCCTTAATTTCACAGCACCGGCGAATACAGTATCCCATCGCCTTTTCGTCCAACGCCATCAGTTCGTCAATGTGGGCCTCGAGCCATTCAAACAAATCGGCGTCCAGTATAATCCCATACTTGATAACTTCGGCCAGCCCCGACGACAACTCGCGCGCAGGCAGCGTTTTTAAACAGTTCAGGTCTATAATAACGGAAGCGGGCTGATAAAACGCGCCGATCATATTTTTACCGAGCGGATGATTAACGGCGGTTTTTCCGCCAACGGAGGAATCCACCTGAGACAGCAGCGTCGTGGGTGCCTGAATAAAACGCACGCCCCGCTGATAGCTGGCTGCCGCAAAGCCGGTCAAATCGCCGATAACGCCGCCGCCTAAGGCAATCAGCGTCGTATCGCGACCGTGATTATTTTCAAGCAGTCGGGTAAAAACGCGGTCCATGATGGACAGCGTCTTATACTGCTCTCCATCCGGTAGGATAAGGTCATCCACCACCACGCCGCGCTTTCCAAGACTTTCTTTCACTACCGCCAGATACAGCGGCGCAACGGTCTCGTTGGTCACAATCAGCACTTTTTCTCCCTCTTTAAGGGGAGAAAAAGCGTCGATGCAGTGGAACAGCCCCGCTTCAATTATAATCGGATAGCTGCGTTCGCCTAAAGTGACCGTTACCTTCTCCATCGTCCGCCTTTTTATATAGAGTTAGACTAAGATATACGCCAATCGGACAAAAGAATCAGCGATTTTCGATTAGTTGAATGATTTGATTGGCAACAACCTTCGCGCTTTGATCGTCGGTATGGATCGTGACGTCGGCAATTTCCTCATAAAGAGGATTGCGCTCTTTTGCCAGCGTTTCCAATACGTCTCTTGGCGTATCAACCTGCAGCAGAGGGCGCTTTTTATCGCGCTGAGTGCGGGCCAGCTGTTTTTCGATTGTGGTTTCAAGATAGACAACGATACCGCGGGCGGACAAACGATTACGGGTCTCTTTGGATTTAATGGAACCGCCGCCGGTCGCAAGAACAATCCCCTGCTTCTCGGTCAGTTCATTAATCACTTTTTCTTCACGATCGCGAAACCCTTCTTCGCCTTCCACATCGAATACCCAGGCTATATCAGCTCCAGTACGGCGTTCAATCTCGTGATCGGAGTCCACAAACTCCATATTAAGCTGTTGAGCCAACTGACGGCCTATGGTGCTTTTACCTGCCCCCATTGGACCAATCAGAAAGATATTGCGTTTCTCTGCCATGTTTTTTGGTATTACTAAGATAATTCGTTAATGGACGCCCCACCCTACGGCATGCCGACGCAGCGGGAGTTCACCTGAAACCTCATGAGCAATATGTGTGAGATCAGACTTGAAATTATCTCAACACTGTAGATAGTTGGCAATAGGCGGTTTAGCCCCGCCCGTCTAACCGCCGGCAGAACTCTAAGAAAATCACCGTAATTACGTTTTTCACTTTAGCATTAGGGTTTCAGATAGCTCCTTGTATGCCAAATAACGGCCAGCGTCAAATCGGCGTTCATTTTAATCTATTCTATCCCTCTTTTCTTTTCTCGCTTTCCGCTCCCGTTCCTAAGATCGTCGGCGTAATAAAAATAACCAGCTCTCGTCGAACGCGCTTGTTGGCGTCTCGCTGAAACAGCGAACCCAGCAGGGGGATATCACCTAAAACGGGAACCTGTTCTTTGCTTGCCACGCGGCTGTGTTGAAAAATGCCGCCCAGCGCTATCGTCTCGCCGTTGGCGACAAAGACGCGGGTTTGTATCTCTTGGGTGTCTATCGTCAGCACTTCGCTGCCGTCTCCCTTTTTCAACCCCTTCCCCGGCATGTTTTGACTTATTTGCAGATCGAGCTCCAGCCGTTCGTCGGAGAATATGCGCGGCGTCACCTTTAGCCCCAGAACCGCCTGTTTAAACTCAATCGACGTCGCTCCGCTTGAACCGCTGGAGACTTCGTAGGGAATTTCGGTTCCCTGTTTGATGCTCGCCGTTTGTTGACTAAGGGTGATTAAGCGGGGGCTGGCGATAATTTCTACGCTATTTTCAGCCTCCAGCGCGGACAGCTCTAACCCGAGAAGCCTGCCGTCGATTCTGGCCATCTGAAATCCGAACTGCCCGGCCGGAGTAGACAGCGGCAAATTAACGCTAAACCGGCTCGCGACGCCTGCACCGGCCGCCTCTACGTCGCCCCACCCCCACCTAACGCCCAGCTCTTCCAGCCGTTCGCTGTTAATCGTCACGATGTGAGCCGTCAGCAAAACCTGCGGCTGCGGAACGTCAACCTCGGCCAGCAGCGCCTTAACGGCGTCAACGGCCCCCTCCTCGGTTCGCACCAGCAGGCTGTTGCTTCTGCCGTCGGCTACGGCGCTGCCGCTATCGGAAAGCGCGACGCCCCGCTGGCTATTTAGCACCTTTGCCAGCTCAACGGCATCAGCGTGGCGAACGCGGTAGCTAAACGTAACCAGAACGGGAGGCGGCGGAGCAACCTCTTCGGGCGTTGGTTCTCGAAAGGGAAACACGCTGATAACGCCGCCTTCTCGTTCAGCCTCCAACTTGCCCGCTCTAAGCACAATCGCAAGCGCCTGTTCCCACGGGACCTCCTCCAGCCGCAGGCTAAGCTTACCCTCGACGCCGTCGGCCACCACCAGGTTCAGCCGCCGGGCGTCCGCCAGCGCCTGCAAAACGACGCTAACCGGCGCGTCCTGAAACGCCAGAGAGACGGGCTGTTGGTCCTCAAAAGGGATCTCGCTTTGCGCAAATAAAGCGCCGCCGGTCAGTAAAAAAAGGGCGGCCAACAGGGCCTTAACCACGTTCCATCTCAACATCAGTATTTCCCTAACGTAAGTTCAATAACGTCGCCGGGCCGACAGCGACTTTTCAGTGAAGGCACGGCGGAAAAACGCGCCGTTCCGCCCTCGATATTCAACAGTCGCCAATAGGCCAGCGAGAAACCGTCGCTCAGCGCTCGCCATTTCCCTTCAGGCGTTTGCGCCCAGCCGCGCTCCACGCCCCGGCTGCGAATAACGCCGCGCAGCCGCCAGGACGACAGCGCCTCGGCCTCTTTACGCACCTGAACCTGACACCGCTGCGCCTCTTCCGCCTGAAAGGGATCGCGCCGTTCGGCGTTGGCCGAGAACAGAACCAGCAGAAGAGAAAAAAGCGCGGCGCGGCGCCGCAAAACGCCTGTCGTCACCGGGCGTCCTCCCTTAGCCGATACTGCGTCACGGTCAATGAAACAGTCAGACCGCCGTCTTCCTCCATCACCAGTCTCTCAGCTACCGCGGCAACGGCGTCCTTATCCATATGTTGAATAAAGCGAAGCAGCTGAAAGTAGTCGCCCTTTAATCGAAGCTGCCAGCGCTGTGCCCAGAACGCTCCGCTTTCCGCATCGGCCAGGTGCTTAGCATCAACAACTCGACATTGAGAACGGCGCGCCGCCGCCATCAGGCTTTGAACGCCCATAGGTAACGCGCTATACGTTCTCAGATAGGCGGCTTTCTCCTCTACCCGTTCATCAAGCTGGCTCAGCGAGGGCGTCGTCCCTAATTGCAGCAGGCGCTGAGCATAGCGAGCCTTGGCCTCCTGCAAGTCCTGTCCCTGCTTTTCTCTCTCATCCTGTAAAGGGAAAACGAACAGGTATACCCCTGCGATACCCACAAAAAGAGCAACCGCCAAAGCCACGCCCTGCCGAACCCATAAAGACGCAAAGGCGAGGCTATTCCAGCTAATGTCCTCTTCTCTGCTCACGGTAGCGCCTCTTTACGTTGGCCATCTAAAATAAACGTCACCTGCCCGCCACTGGCCCCCGCCGCGCCGACCATTTCGGTTAAGCGAAGCCGCCAGCCGGTGAGAGACGCCCCAAGGTTTTGCAAATATTCAACAACGTCGCCTTCCGCCCATCCCTGCCCTAAGATCGTAAATGCGTCGTCCTGGTACGTAACCCGCTTCAGCCACAGCGCCTCGGGCAGCGTCGTTTCAATCGTCAGAAACCGACGGGAAACGTCACCGGTTGACTGCCTGTAGCGTTCAATCTGCTCAACCGTCGCGCTAAGAGAAGCGAAGCGCGCTTGCAATACCGCAGCCTGCGCTATCCGCGCCTGAATCATAGCGTCGGCTTCTTCAATCGCCCGCAGCGCCTCAATGTCTGCTCGGTAACGGTACTGTTGAAAACCGTAGGCGGAGGCTATCGCGACGACGGCGCCTGCCGCATATACCGCGACCAGCGCAGCAAAGCACTTTGACGCCCGCTTTCTTTGCCGCTCCCGCCACGGAAGAAAATTCACCTGCAGCATTAACGGTCCTCCTCGCGCAGAGCGAGGCCGCAGGCTAAAACAAAGCGGTGTTCTTCCGGCGGCAGCGGAGGATGCATTTGGTCTATAGCCGCCAACGGCGACCATAGCGCCGCGCCGCCCTGTGCTTCAGGTTCGTCAATTTCTCCGCTAAGAAGCACCCGCTGCGCGTCACCGCCCGCCAGCCGATAGGCTTCACGCGCCTGTGAGGCGGAGAAAAGCGGGGATTCATCGCTCATTTCCGGCAATAGCTGATAGCAAAAGGCGTCATTCAAAGGGGATACCCACATGAATCGCCGCGCCATTCGGTGAAGCAAAAGCGCGCCCCGATCGACGCCGGCGGCCAAGGCCATCGAACGTAAAACGCAGGGCGCGGCATCGACGATGTCCGGCGCAATCCCGGCCTCCGCCAGGCCGGATAAAAGCGAAGTCATGTCTTTTCGCCGCGTTGCGCTGACGACGGCCTGAGCGTTAGCCTTGCCATCGAGGGATGAAATCACTCGATAATCAACGGCCAGTTCCCTTAGCGACAGAGGAAACAGCCTGTCTACGGAGTCTTCAATTAACCACTGCCTGGCGGAAGGCGACTCTACGCCGTCGGGCAAAGGCAGAGTCTGCTGTAGGATGGCCTCGGCGGGCAGCGCGATTCGAAAAGAAACGCGCTTCGGTAGCCGGCTTCGCCAAGCCTTCAGCGCCTGAAGCAGCGCCTGAGAAATGCCGTCGCTCTGAGAAGGATAGGCATAGCCTTCCGGCAAAGGCGGCGCGCGCCACAGGTGCCAGTTCCTCATCTGCCAGCCGTATCGCTGGCGCTGTAAAATCACGGCGTAAAACCCCGCTGAATGAATATCTATTCCTGCCTGCCAGATGGTCATTTCGACTAAATACTCCTTTAGAACTTCACCTTCTCTTCATCTTGATAAAAGAACATATCCACAGCGTCTCATTGGCTTTATACTATCCGGTGTTTGTTTATAAACCGTCCAATACCATCGTTATGGGAATTATCAGGTGAAGTTCGTAAAGTATCTTTTCATCATTGCAATCTGTTGCTTTTTTTTGGGAATTGGCGCGATTTTTGGCCTCTATAAATACCTTGAGCCGGAGCTGCCGGACGTCTCAACGTTGAAAGAGGTTCGCCTGCAAACGCCAATGCAGGTGTTTAGCGCAGACGGAGATTTGATTGCTCAATTCGGTGAAAAACGCCGTATTCCATTAACGCTTAAGCAGATGCCGCCACAGCTTCTTCATGCGTTTATCGCAACGGAAGACAGCCGCTTCTATGAGCACCACGGGCTGGATCCCATCGGCATCGCCCGTGCGGTGGTGGTGGCTCTCGGCGCGGGTTCCGCTCAGCAGGGCGCCAGCACCATTACCCAACAGCTGGCGAGAAACTTCTTCTTAAGCCCGGAAAAGACCGTGATTCGCAAGGCGAAAGAGGCGTTTTTGGCCATTCGCATCGAGCGTTCGCTGTCAAAGGATGAAATTCTTGAGCTGTACCTGAACAAAATTTATCTGGGGTCGCGCGCCTACGGCGTTGGCGCGGCGGCTCAGGTCTACTTCGGTAAAGACGTTAACCAGCTCACGCTAAGCGAAATGGCGATGCTGGCCGGTCTGCCGAAGGCGCCTTCCAGCTATAATCCGATAAATAACCCAGAAAAAGCCCTGATGCGTCGCAACACGGTGCTGTATCGGATGCTGGAAGAAAAATACATCACCCAGCAGGAATACAGCGACGCGAAAAGCGCGCCGCTGGTGGCCAACTATCACGAACCTGAAATTGCCTTCTCCGCGCCCTATCTGGCGGAGATGGTGCGTCAGGAAATGTTCGATAAGTACGGTGAAAACGCCTATACCGACGGCTACAAGGTTTACACCACGGTAACGAAAACCCTGCAAACCACCGCCACCGACGCCGTACGCAATAACATCATTCAGTACGATATGCGCCACGGCTACCGCGGCCCCGCCGAAGTGCTTTGGAAAGCAAGCGATCCCGCGTGGGAGAAAGACCAAATCGTAGCGGCGCTGAAAAAGCTGCCTAACTACGGGCCTCTCATCCCTGCCGTCGTCACTCAAACCGAAGCGCAGCAGGCTATCGTTATGCTGGCCAACGGTGAAACTCAAGCACTGCCCTTCTCCGGCATGCGCTGGGCGCGCCCTTTTATTAACGATCGCGCGATGGGTGCCAGCCCGCGTAAAGTGACCGACGCCGTCGCGGTCGGTCAGCAAATCTGGATACGTAAGGGTAAAGACAGCTGGCTGCTGGCGCAGGTACCGAGCGTGAACTCTGCGCTGGTATCGTTAGATCCCAACACTGGCGCGGTGAAAGCGGTCGTGGGCGGCTTTGACTTTAACCAAAGCAAATTCAACCGCGTCACCCAGTCCGTACGTCAGGTCGGCTCTAACATTAAGCCGTTTGTTTACGCTGCAGCGCTGGACCGCGGAATGACGCTGTCTACGATTTTGACCGACCTGCCTATCAGCATGCCGGTCGGCGGCGGTAAGATTTGGTCGCCGAAGAACTCGCCGCCGCGTTACGACGGTCCGCTTCGCCTGCGCGTAGGCCTTGGCCTGTCGAAAAACGTCATGATCGTCCGCGTGATGCGCGCTATCGGCGTCGACTATGCGGCTGACTATCTGCAGCGCTTCGGCTTCCCGGCACAGAACATCTCCCGTACGGAATCTCTGGCGCTGGGCGCGGCGTCCTTTACCCCGCTACAGCTGGCGCGTGGCTATGCCGTTTTCGCTAACGGCGGCTACCTGATCGACCCTTACTTTATCGCCAAGATTGAATCAGACGACGGGAAAGTCATCTTTGAAGCCAAGCCTAAGGTCGCCTGCGGATTCGACTGCGATATTCCGGTCATTTACGGCACAACGGAAAAATCTCAGGCGCTGGTCAGCAACACCATCGATCTGAGCAAGCAAAAAGAAGAAATGGCAGCGGCAGAAGCGGCCAACGCGAACACGCCTAACGCCAACGGTGAAGAAGAGAACGATGAGGAAGTCGACCAGGTGACGGAAAGCGCCGTCAACGACATTTCTCCGGTCACTGACCTGAAGGCGACGTCTTCGAATCAACCGCAGGCCACCGAGGCCGATCCCTATGCGCCGCACGTTATCAGCTCAGATCTTGCCTTCCTGATGCAGGATGCGCTTAAGAGCAATATCGCCGGTGAGCCGGGCGGCGGCTGGAACGGCACGGGCTGGAGAGCGGCAAGAGATCTGAAGCGTTCGGACATCGGCGGCAAAACCGGCACCACCAACGGCTCGAAGGACGCCTGGTTCTCCGGCTTCGGGCCTTCGACCGTCACTTCCGTATGGATCGGCTTTGACGATCACCGCCGCAGCCTCGGCCGCGGCGAAGCGGGGGCGCAAAGCGCCCAGCCGGCCTGGATTGACTTTATGAAGGCCGCGCTTGAAGGGTTGCCGATCAAGAAAACCACGCCGCCCAAGGGCATTGTCAGCGTGACGATTGATATGTCTACAGGCCAGCTGCCTAGCAGCGGAAAAACGCGCTCCGAGTTCTTTATGAAGGGCACGGAGCCTACGTCGCGCGCCTACTCTGAAGTCGGCACCACCGTAACCGACAGCGGCGGCAACTCGCACGAACTGTTCTGATATTTGGTAGAATATCCGATGAAAAGGGCCGCTTCATTGCTGAAGCGGCCCTTTCTTATTTCAATGTAGATATGGCTATAGCTGCCCGTCGCGCTGCTGAAGGAATTCTCTGGCAAGAAACAGCGCCGCTACGTTGCGCGATTCATTAAAGTCTTTCATTTGCAGCAGCGACATCATGTTCGCCTTCGGCCAGGGAACCAGCGTCAGGGGTTCCGGCTCGTCCCCTTCAAGCTTCTGGCTGTACAGATCTTCTGCCAGAACGATGCACATCGTGCTGGCGAAATAGGTCGGCGCCATCGTAAGCTCGGTCAGCATCGTGAGCTTTTTAGCGCCAAAGCCTATCTCTTCCATAAGCTCCCGGTTGGCAGCGGCGAGAATATCCTCCTGCGGCTCGACCAGCCCTTTAGGGAATCCGAGCTCATAGTCTTCAATCGCTACCGCGTACTCGCGGATAAGCAGGATGTCATTACCGCTGACGGGAACAATCATCACCGCCTTACTTCCTTTGGGCAAAAGGCGTTCGTAAATCCTGTTTTCACCATTGCTGAACGCCAGCTCAACGGACTGAACGTGAAACAACCTCGAACGGGCAACGGTTTCAACGTTCAGAATTTTAGGCTTTTGCTGAGCTTTGTTCATCTTGTCGGCCTCAAAACCGCATATCCGTGTAATAAATATGTTGCTATTTTATGTCATTTCTAACGAATAATCTTCATCCATTATTTCGCCGAACTGACAAAACCCATCACAGAAAACTTTACTGCCTTTGTATTCTGAACTATAGCGATTTACTATATGCGAATTATTTTCGCCTGAACGAGAATGTCATTGTTCCTTTATACGCACTTTATCGCAAAAGACGCCCTGACGATCGCCGACCGTTGGGTTAGGCTAAAAGGGTATTCAACACAGAGCGATATAGCGTACTGTCGAAATCATAAGATGACGAATGAGAATTTTTCATGTTGAACGATAGCGATATCAGCATATTAACGTTATTGCTGCTTGTCGTATTCATTATCATAATCATCGTAGTCCTTTATCAATGGGCTATGCGTCAACGCGTGGCTCGTCATCGCCCGTCAGACAATACCCTGCCGTTTGTTCATAACAGCACGCGTAAGCTTTCCGCAGAAGAAATCGCCACAATCAGTGAATATCTGGAGCATCTGGAAAACAAAACGCAGGACGGCGCCCTTCGGGACGTCATTAAAACGGCGCTGACGCCCTACAGCGACAACGTGTACGAGTTCGAATCCCCCGTGACGTCGCTGCCCGATCAAGAGCTTCCGGACGGCTATCGGCACTACGTTCATGGAATAGAGGTCTATCTTGAGCCGGAGTGGAGCGCATATATCAAAAGCGTCAACCGGCTCGAGCTGATAAAAACGCAGACAACGCCGCTTATCTTATCGCTCAACGGCCTTACGCTAGCCGACTTTATTCAGTCGAAACGCGCCTCTGACGCAGAGAGGGATCGTTATCCAAACCACGCGTTACACAAAAAGAGCGACGGCAGTGAAAACGTTGAGCTTATCCGGCTGAGAAAAGAAACCGAAGCCGAATCGGCGCTTAAACCAAAACAGAAGCTGTTCGCCTCGCTGGTCATCGCCGCTTCCTATGGGATATTTTTCTGTAGTTTGGTAAGCCCGATTGAGCTATTGCCGTGGTTGGTTATTATCGCCGTATTAACGCTTTGTGCCGGCCTGTGGCACATGTTTCGCCGCTCGCCGAAGGCGCCTCAGTACAATATCCACTGCCTGCGGGGCGTTCCAAAACGCTGGGGGCTTTTTGGCGAATCGGACAACGGGCAGTTAACGAATATCTCCGTCGGCACTATCGACCTGGTTTATCCGCCGCACTGGCAGCCCTACGTTGGCTACGACCTCGATCGTAAAACCAACATCGATATTTACCTTAACCGGTACGTCGTCAGGCAGGGGAAGTTTCTTTCGCTGCATAATGAATCTATCAACTTTCCACTCCACCACTGGGGAAAAAATCTGGCATTGGCCGCCGCCTCCCTGATGGTTATCCTGCTGCTGCTTTCAGCCATCCCGCTTAAGCTGCCTTTAGAGTTGACCAAAGCCTGGTTTAAACATCCCACGAACGTAAGCGTCAGTTCGCCGGAAGAACTCAAGGCCGCCAATATAAAGATTGGCGATCACTTAACGATTAAAGGCAACGGGATGTGCAGCCTCCCTACGGTCTATCAAAGCGACGTCGCCTATCCATTTATGCCGTTTGACTGCACTCAAATGTACTGGGGCGCTAGCAACCTGCCCGAGCTGCCGTCCTCAAACGTGATAGACCGTGCAATAGAGCTGCTGTATACCATTGACTATCAGCTTAATCCGTTAAACGATCGGGCGATTAAAAACAATCCGGACCTGGCAAGAAACGCTGAACGAGCGGGCATGACGCTGGTGCCCAACTTTCCTGACATCGTGTTGAAAACGGACAGGCTGTGTAAAGATCCGGGCGACTGCCAGCGGTTTAAAAAGTCTCTGCTCTCCCTCGCTCACGAAAAAGAATGGGAAGAGCTGGTAAAAAAATCGCAGCAGAATCCGGAACAGGAGCAGGATCTCTTCGTCAGGCCCGTAGTGGCAGACTCTCTGCGTTCTCAGGTCAACACGCTGGTTTCGACCTTCTTTTATAGCCAAACGCACCAAGCGGCCCAGTCGCTTTACAACAAGCCCTCCGGCGGTTTTTACCTGCTTAACGACAGCGGCAAAGAGCAGATGCTCGACAAGGACGAAATCGCCAGCTTGATGAATCCTGACATTCCGCTCGATACGCTTTATAACAATACGGCAATCAAGCAGTGGTTCGAGCTTAAACGCCTTTCCAGCCGGTTGATGCACGTTCCCTTTAACGCTAACGGTATTGTTATCGGCATTAGTAAGATAGAAAACCAAACGACGCAAATCACGTTACACAGCGAATCCAGCCTGATCTCATTCTGGCGCTATTTGGGAGCCAGCCTGCTATTTATCATCATGGGTATCAGCCTGCTGTATAACGCCGCGCTGTTGTTCATCCGGCTGCGTAAAAACGCACAACGCATCCCGCAAATCCAAAGCTACTATGACCGCTGCTTCGCAAAAAGCTTCAGGCAGAAAGTGCAGCATAGTTAAACCGCTTCCGCTCCCGATGGCGCGCGGCTTGAATTTCCGTCCACGGCCCATATATTAGGCCTATATTCATAATCCCCATCGATGACGACATCGGTGAGGCCTTCAGCGGGAGACCCTGTATGGCGGTTCAATCAGAAGAAGATCGCGGGATCCGACTCGATAAATGGCTGTGGGCGGCGCGTTTTTATAAAACCCGCGCGGCGGCAAGAGACATGATTGACGGCGGCAAGGTTCACTACAACGGGCAGAGAACCAAGCCGAGCAAGCTGGTCGAAGTCGGCGCCGAAGTTCGTCTACGCCAGGGCAACGACGAAAGAACCGTTATCGTTAACGCCCTCAGCGCCCAGCGCCGGGGCGCTAACGAGGCCCAGACGCTTTATCAGGAAACGGCTGAAAGCATCACCAAGCGCGAGGTCATATCTCAGGCGCGTAAGCTTAATGCCCTGACGATGCCCCATCCGGACCGCCGTCCCGATAAAAAGGAGCGGCGTACGCTGATAAAATTTAAGTACGGCGAAGAAGAGCAGTAAGCGCGACGCCGCAGGGCGTTTAAAAAGCAAATATTGCAGGGACAAAGGGGCTACACGGCCGCCGTATAATTGATAAATGAAGACGAGAGTCAAGAGAGAAACCATGCCGAACGCAGATTTACTACACCGCTATTTGTTCGAAAAGCACGACGTTAGGGGCGAGCTCGTCACGCTAAGCGACACCTACTGCCATATTCTTGAAAACCACGACTATCCGGTCGCGGTGCAGCGCCTGCTGGGCGAATTGCTGGTCGCCACCAGCCTGCTGACGGCCATTTTGAAATTTGACGGCGACATTACCGTTCAGCTTCAGGGCGATGGCCCGCTGAAGCTGGCCGTCATTAACGGCAATAATCTACAGCAAATGCGCGGCGTAGCGCGCCTTCAGGGCGATATCGACGATAAGGCCACGCTCAGAGAAATGCTGGGCAACGGCTATCTGGTCATCACTATCATGCCGAAAGAGGGCGAACGCTATCAGGGCGTGGTCGGCCTTGAAGGAGAAACCGTTTCCAGCTGCCTGGAGGCCTATTTCCGCCAGTCCGAACAGCTGCCTACTCGACTGTTTATCAAAACCGGCGCTCATCAGGAGCGCCCTGCCGCCGCCGGCATGCTGCTTCAGGTTCTGCCTGCGCACAAGAGCAATGACGGAGAGTTCGACCATCTGGCGACGCTGACGGAAACCATCACTGCCGACGAGCTGTTCAGCCTGCCGATTGAAGATGTGCTGCACCGCCTGTATCACGAAGAAGAGGTGACGCTGTTTGAAGGCCAACCGGTTATCTTCCGCTGCACCTGCTCCAGAGAGCGCTGCGCTCAGGCGCTGATAACGCTGCCGGTAGAAGAAACCGACGCAATGCTGGAGGAGATGGGGCACATCGACATGCACTGCGACTACTGCGGCAAACACTATCTGTTTGAGAAAATGGATATCGACGCGCTGCGCCTGAACGGTGGTACGCTGGTGGAGAGCGAGAATCGCCACTAAGGGTAGAAAATAACCACCGTTATCTTTTTCCTTAATTCACAAGATAAAACGACTGATTAACCGCCGGGAGGAATATCCCGATTTCCCCGGCTTTTTAATCTTTATCGCTATTTGCTTCCCCGCCTTAATCGCTTCACGTCTCAGATCACAGCGACCTGGATCGCATCTTTTATCAAAATTTAGAACAATATGCCGATCCTTGATAGTTGTCTCAGTCAGCGTTAGGGAAGCCTTTACAATAATTAGCAGTATTTATCTTTATAAGGAATAATTATGAGCACAAACCGTATCACACCGGAAGATCTGACTGCCTACGGGATCCAGAACGTCACTGAGATTGTGTACAACCCGAGCTATGATTATCTGTATCAGGAAGAAACCCGCTCGGACCTGCAAGGGTACGAAAAAGGTACCGTCACGACGCTTGGCGCTGTCGCCGTCGACACCGGTATCTTTACCGGTCGTTCACCCAAAGATAAATATATCGTCCGCGACGACACGACCCGCAACACCGTGTGGTGGGCCGATCAGGGCAAAGGTAAAAACGACAACAAGCCGATTTCACAAGAAGTCTGGGCCTCGCTGAAAAAACGCGTCGCCGACCAGCTTTCCGGCAAGCGTCTGTTTATCGTTGATGCCTTCTGCGGCGCCAACAGGGACTCCCGCCTGAGCGTTCGCTTTATTACCGAAGTGGCCTGGCAGGCTCACTTCGTCAAAAACATGTTCATCCGTCCAAGCGACGAAGAGCTCGCCGTCTTTAAGCCCGACTTTATCGTCATGAACGGTGCCAAGTGCACCAACCCGGATTGGAAAGCCCAGGGGCTGAACTCTGAAAACTTCGTGGCGTTTAATCTGACCGAGGGCGTTCAGCTTATCGGCGGCACCTGGTACGGCGGCGAGATGAAAAAAGGCATGTTCTCGATGATGAACTACCTGCTGCCGCTCAAGGGCATCGCCTCCATGCACTGCTCCGCCAACGTGGGCGACAAGGGCGACGTGGCGATTTTCTTCGGCCTGTCCGGCACCGGCAAAACTACGCTGTCAACCGATCCGAAGCGCCAGCTTATCGGCGATGACGAGCACGGCTGGGACGATGACGGCGTATTCAACTTCGAAGGCGGCTGCTACGCAAAGACCATCAAGCTCTCCCAAGAGGCCGAGCCGGATATTTATAACGCCATCAAACGCGACGCTCTGCTTGAAAACGTCACCGTACGCGCCGACGGCAGCGTCGACTTTGACGATGCGTCAAAAACCGAGAACACCCGCGTCTCCTACCCGATTTACCATATCCACAACATCGTGAAGCCGGTGTCCAAAGCGGGCCACGCCAAGAAGGTGATCTTCCTGACCGCTGACGCCTTCGGCGTACTGCCTCCGGTATCCAAGCTGACGCCGGACCAAACCCAGTATCACTTCCTGTCCGGCTTTACCGCCAAGCTGGCGGGTACCGAGCGCGGCATCACCGAACCGACGCCGACCTTCTCCGCCTGCTTCGGCGCAGCGTTCCTTTCTCTGCACCCGACCCAATACGCGGAAGTGCTGGTGAAAAGAATGCAGGCCAGCGGCGCCACCGCCTACCTGGTCAACACCGGCTGGAACGGCACCGGCAAGCGCATCTCCATCAAGGATACGCGCGGCATCATCGACGCCATTCTGAGCGGTGAAATCGAGAACGCCGAAACCATCACCCTGCCGATCTTCGATCTGGCGGTGCCCACGGCGCTTGCGGGCGTCAACCCGGCTATCCTCGACCCGCGCGCTACCTACCCTTCCGAGCAGCAGTGGCGAGAAAAGGCCGAGAAGCTAGCGGGCCTGTTTATCGAGAACTTCGATAAATATACCGATACCCCGGCTGGCGCTGCGCTGGTCGCGGCGGGGCCGAAGTTGAAGAAATAGCCCGGCAATCAAACCAAGCAAAAGGCGCCCAATTGGGCGCCTTCCTTGTATTTATGAGAGAGATAACTCCAAAGAGGGCTACTCTTCCTTCTCTTTCCACTCATACAGGAACACCTTCACGCTCAGCCCGCCCCGCCTGCTGGTTCCCATCACGATCTCACCGTCATGGCTGTCGATGATCCGTTTCAAAATAGAAAGCCCAAGCCCGGTTCCGCTGATGCTGCGGGCGCGATCGCCGCGCACGAAGGGGCGAAACAGCATCTCCAGCTGATCTGCCGGGATCCCCGGGCCATCGTCCTCAACGCGAAACCAGACGCGGCCAGACGCCCGCCCGCTGCTGAGCTTAATCCAACCGTTACCGTAGCGAGAGGCGTTGACTATCAGGTTTACTACCGCACGCTTGATTGAAAGCGGGTGGACGTCGGCAATCAGTTCGCCGCTAAACAGTTCGGTCTCCACCGGCTGCTCCATGCCGCTGGCCGATACGACTTCCGCGAGAATGGTGTTGATGTCGCAAGGCTCGGTCTGCTGCTCCTGCCCGGTGCGCAGATAGTCGATAAACTGTTCGATAATAGCGTTGCATTCTTCGATATCTTTACTTATCGATTCCGCCAGATAGCTCTCTTTTTCATCCATCATTTCCGCCGCCAGGCGGATGCGAGTTAACGGCGTACGCAGGTCGTGGCTTACGCCGGCCATCAGCAGCGCGCGGTCTTTATCCAACTGCTCAACGCCCGAGGTCATACGGTTAAAGGCGCGCGTCACCGAACGGACCTCCGACGCGCCGTACTCCCGCAGCGGAGGTGGAATAACGCCGGTCCCTACCTGCTGGGCCGCGTGTTCAAGGTCCGCCAGCGGCCGGTTTTGAATGCGAATAAACAGCCATGCGCCGCCTATCACCATCAGGATGATAGCCAGCGTATAGCGGAAAAGCGGGGCGAACTCCCCCTGACGAATTTCGGTCAACGGCACCCTCACCCAAACCTCGGGCGAGAGATCGGTTTTTAGCCACACCACCGGCGAATGGTTGCCCAGCTGGATGCGCACTTCCGTCGGGCTACCGAGCTGCTGTTCCATTTGACGACTAAGAAACTCATAGCGCTGCGCCCAACGCAGGCCGCTTTCTTCTGCAGATTCATCGGTATGCAGCGAGATGCCCAGCTCGCGGTACATTTCCTTCTGAAACTGAGGAGGGACCTCCAAATACGATCCGTCCTCCAGCCTCAGGCGGTCCGTCATCAGCATACGGACCTCATAGGCGAGCACTTTATTAAACTGCTGAATGCTCGGCAAAATGGCGAAATTCAGCACCACGAAGTACGTCGTCACCAGGCTGATAAACAGCAGAGTGATGATTAAAAGCAGCGTCCGTGCGACTGCACTTCGGGGTGGGAACCGCCAAAACTTCATGCAGCGCTACCGTCCGGCACGAAGACGTAGCCTAACCCCCATACGGTTTGAATATAGCGCGGATGTGCGGCGTCTTCTTCCACCATGCGGCGCAGGCGGGAGATCTGTACGTCGATGGAGCGCTCCATTGCACTGTATTCGCGTCCGCGAGCCAGGTTCATCAGCTTATCGCGAGACAGCGGCTCACGGGGATGGCTCACCAGCGCCTTAAGCACGGCAAACTCTCCGCTAGTCAACGGCATCGGCTCGTCGTCTTTAAACATTTCCCGCGTTCCCAGGTTCAGCTTGAACTTGCCGAACACGATCACCGCTTCTTCCTGAGAGGGTGCGCCGGGCAGCTCGTTGGCCTGGCGGCGGAGCACCGCACGGATGCGCGCCAGCAGTTCGCGTGGATTGAACGGCTTGGGAATATAGTCGTCGGCGCCGATTTCCAAACCGACGATGCGATCGACCTCTTCGCCTTTGGCCGTCACCATAATGATGGGGATCGGATTGCTTTGGCTACGCAGGCGGCGGCAGATTGAAAGCCCGTCCTCTCCCGGCAGCATCAGGTCAAGGACCATTAGGTGGAATGACTCACGGGTCAACAGGCGATCCATTTGCTCAGCGTTGGCCACACCGCGCACCTGAAAGCCCTGCTCGGTAAGATAACGTTCCAATAAACCGCGTAAACGCATGTCGTCATCAACGACCAGAATCTTATGATTCTCTTGCATGATTTCACTCCAATAGTTTTTTGCTTAACAGCTAAACGTAATTAATACGTTAGCTGAGACATCTCAATCTACATAACGCACACTTGAAAAATGTTACAAATAATAATAATCGTCAATTACTGTCAGGCACTACGCCTCTTCGCTTTCATCAAACGGGCGATAGCGAATGTCCAAAATCCAGTAAGTCGCCCAGCCGTTGGGCGTTTGTACGCTGACTTCATCATCAATCCGCTTTCCAAGCAGCGCCCTGGCTACGGGCGAATCAATCGAGATCCATTTTTTAAACGGTTCAAACTCGTCGGGCCCGACCAGGCGATAAACGTTAACCTCTCCGTCTTCGTTTTCGACCTTAACCCACGCGCCGAAAAACACCCGACCTTCCTGCTGCGGGCTGGGGTCGACTATCTTCAACACCTCAAGGCGCTTGGTGAGAAAACGTACCCGGCGGTCGATTTCCCGCAGCCGCTTTTTACCGTAAATATATTCCGCATTTTCAGAACGATCGCCGAGAGCCGCGGCTTCAGATACCGCCTGCGTCACTCTGGGACGTTCCTCACGCCATAAATACTTAAGCTCGCTGTCAAGCGCCATCCAGCCCTGACGCGTAATGTAATTACTTTTTGCCATCAGATTCCCTACGCTACAATTGCTCTCAAATTGTAGCGTAACTCTTGGAAGTTAACCTGACGTCTCGCTGAGTCAGGCATAAAATTCTGTCTATCTTATCGCTATTTAGGCTGATTTCATCCGGTTTATACTCTAAATAATTCAAGTTTCAGGAAGGCGGCAAGCGAGGGAATCCCTAGGAGCGTACGTAAGTACGTGACTAGGGTGAGCGACAAATCTGTCTGGAACAGATTTGAACGTCGCTTGCGGCGGCCCGTAAGGGCGAGGCCCATGGAGGGGCCGAGTATTTGCAGCCAACGCACCTGAAACTTGAAGTATGACGAGTATATCTGGAATTTTTATTCAGGAATCCGTATAACGGACTCATTTTTCACACAACAGCGTACAAGCTTTATGAATAATCGATTAAGTCACACGATTGCCGCTGAGCTTCAGGTCAGGCCCGAACAGGTTTTATCCACCGTTAATCTTTTGGACGAAGGCAACACCGTTCCCTTTATCGCCCGCTATCGTAAAGAGGTCACCGGGGGGCTGGACGACACCCAGCTTCGCCAGTTGGAAACCCGGCTTACCTATCTGCGCGAACTTGAGGCCCGCCGCCAAACGATACTTAATTCTATTGAAGAACAGGGTAAGCTAACGCCGGAACTGAGCAAAGCGATTAACGAGACGCTCAATAAAACCGAGCTGGAAGACCTCTACCTGCCCTACAAGCCCAAGCGGAGAACCCGTGGGCAAATCGCCATCGAAGCAGGCCTTGAGCCGCTGGCCAACGGCCTGTGGCAAGACCCGCAGCAGGATCCGGAACAGGCCGCCGCTGCTTACGTTAGTGAAGAAAAAGGCGTGGCCGACACCAAAGCGGCGCTCGACGGCGCGCGCTATATCCTGATGGAACGGTTTTCGGAAGACGCCGCTCTGCTGGCGAAAGTGCGCGACTACCTGTCGCGAAACGCCTACCTGACTTCCCGCGTAATTGAGGGAAAAGAGGAAGAAGGCGCCAAGTTCCGCGACTACTTCGCCCATCAGGAACCCATCTCCACGACGCCGTCCCACCGCGCATTGGCCATGTTCCGCGGCCGCAATGAGGGCATCCTGAACCTGACGCTCAACGCCGACCCGCATCACGACGAGCCGCCGCGTGAAAGCCACTGTGAGCAAATTATTGCCGATCACCTGAACCTTCGCCTTAACGGCGCGCCGGCCGATGGCTGGCGCAAGGCGGTCGTCAACTGGACGTGGCGCATAAAAGTGCTGATGCACATGGAAACCGAGCTGATGGGCGCCCTGCGCGAAAAGGCAGAGGAAGAGGCGATTAACGTTTTTGCCCGCAACGTCCACGATCTGCTGATGGCGGCGCCCGCAGGGCTTCGCGCCACCATGGGGTTGGATCCGGGCCTTCGCACCGGCGTTAAGGTCGCCGTCGTCGACGCGACCGGCAAGCTGGTCGCCACCGACACCATCTACCCCCACACCGGGCAGGCAGCCAAAGCCGCCGCCGTAGTGGCCGCGCTTTGCATTAAGCACGGCGTTGAGCTGGTCGCTATCGGCAACGGCACCGCCTCCAGAGAAACCGAACGCTTCTATCTGGACGTACAGCGCCAATTCCCCGACGTCAAAGGGCAAAAGGTGATCGTCAGCGAAGCGGGCGCGTCGGTGTATTCCGCCTCTGAGCTGGCCGCCGCCGAATTCCCGAATCTGGACGTATCCCTGCGCGGCGCGGTGTCTATCGCTCGTCGCCTGCAGGATCCGCTGGCGGAACTGGTGAAGATCGACCCCAAATCAATCGGCGTAGGCCAATACCAGCACGACGTAAGCCAAACGCTGCTGGCGCGCAGGCTGGATGCGGTCGTCGAGGACTGCGTTAACGCCGTCGGCGTCGACCTCAACACCGCCTCGGTGCCGCTCTTGACCCGCGTGGCGGGCTTAAGCCGCGCCATTGCGCAGAACATCGTCGACTGGCGAGACGCCAACGGCAAGTTCAGCAATCGCGAACAGTTGCTGAAGGTCAGCCGCCTGGGACCGAAGGCCTTCGAACAGTGCGCCGGCTTTTTGCGCATCAACCACGGCGACAACCCGCTGGACGCCTCTACCGTTCACCCGGAAAGCTACCCGGTCGTCGAGCGAATTCTGGCCGCTACCCGTAAAACGCTGCACGACCTGATGGGCAACCCAGAGTCGCTGCGCGGCATCAACGCCCGCGACTTTATCGACGAGCGCGTCGGTCTGCCGACCGTTAACGACATCCTCAAAGAGCTGGAAAAGCCGGGCCGCGATCCGCGCCCTGAATTTAAAACCGCCAGCTTCGCCGACGGCGTAGAGACGCTGGACGACCTGAAGATCGGCATGATTCTGGAAGGCACCGTCACCAACGTCACCAACTTTGGCGCGTTTGTCGACATCGGCGTCCATCAGGACGGCTTGGTTCACATCTCGTCTCTGGCGGACAAGTTTGTTGAAGATCCGCACAAGGTGGTGAAAACCGGCGATATCGTTAAGGTCAAAGTGATGGAGGTCGATCTGGCCCGCAAGCGCATCGCACTGTCGATGCGACTGGACGAACAGCCGGGGGAAGGCAATAGCCGCCGGTCGTCCTCGCCGGAGAGAGAAAAATCACAGCGTCCGTCTTCAGGCCAACGCGGCAAGCCTGCGCCCGGCGCCAACAACAGCGCTATGGGCGACGCGCTCGCCGCGGCGTTTGGCAAAATGAAGCGTTAGCTTTTTAAGTTCGACGCCCTTGCCCGCTATGCATAGCGGGCAAGGGAGCGACATTAAAATTGTTTGATGACGGTTACATTTTCCTTTTAATCACCGGCCGAATAACAACACATTTTATTTAACATTCTGCCTTCGCCGCTTTTTATAAAAACGAATAGTAAAGGACGATAAATATTCTTTTTATTGTTTTCTCTTTTTCGCCGGCTCACATTGCCAAAAATAAAACGCCGTTATTTCGTCGAGTTACGAAAGACTCACTTTACGGCGGCACCGACGCCCCTCACCCAGCGTTAATCAACCGTCAGAGCCTGGCCGCAGTGTGAGTTACTCGTAATTTTCACATAAAAATAACAATTTAATTTACTTCCGTGACGGCGATAGACAAACGGCGTAATAATTATTTACGCTTAGCGGCCAGTGTGGCATTGTGTACGATAATCATTATTACTAACATTAACGCGGTGAGTACAAACCGCGTATAAATTGCCCGTTGACTAATAAAAGCGGCGGGAAATTACCGCTTATTGCCACACTTTATTCTGTGAAGTCGAGTATTGTCGTCAATCGTGAGTTTAGGTTAAAAATACGCTATGACACCGCTACAGCCTCAGCACTCCTACAAAATCGTTGGCTTTACGCCGAGCATCAATCCTGCGTATCGCCAAAAGCTGCTCTCTCTGGGCATGCTCCCCGGCTCCGTGTTTAAAGTGATCCGAATTGCTCCGCTGGGCGACCCCATTCAAATAGAAACGCCGCGCGTTTGCCTAATGCTTCGCAGAAAGGATTTGGATTTAATCAGGCTCAGCCCGGCCGACTGAAGCGCTGACGCTCCCGCCCGCAGCTTCGCTAATTCATTGACTTTTCGCCGTTGGTTAACACATGAAACAACTTACTATCGGGTTAATCGGTAACCCAAACTCAGGTAAAACCACGCTGTTCAATCAGCTGACCGGCTCGCGCCAGCGCGTAGGAAACTGGGCCGGGGTCACCGTTGAGCGTAAGGAAGGCCATTTCAAAACCGAAGCGCATCAGGCCACGCTGGTCGATCTGCCCGGTACCTATTCATTGACGACGATTTCCGCTCAGGCTTCTCTCGATGAGCAAATCGCCTGCCACTATATTTTAAGCGGCGAAGCGGACCTGATCCTGAACGTGGTCGACGCATCCAATCTGGAACGCAGCCTCTATTTAACGCTGCAGATTCTGGAGCTGGGCATTCCCTGCATCGTCGCGCTGAACATGCTCGACATTGCCCGCCACCAGCGCATCGACATCGATATCGATGCGCTGTCCAATAAGCTCGGATGCCCGGTTATCCCGCTGGTTTCCACCCGCGGACGCGGCTTAAAAGAGCTGAAGGCGGCGATTGATAACCGCAGGCCTAACCTTCACGCATCGCTGACAACCTACCCGGAAGAGATCGAAGCCCAAGCGGTACGCCTGGCGGAAAAAATGCCGGAAACGCTTTCCGCACAGGAAAGACGCTGGCTGGCGCTACAGATGCTTGAAGGCGATATTTATAGCCGCACGCTGGCAGGGCAGGCCGAATCCTTACTGCCGGAAGCGCGAGAAATTCTACAGCGCCACTATCAGGAAGACCCCGGGCTCATCATTGCCGATACGCGCTATCAGGTCATCGCTTCCGTTTGCCACGACGTCCACAACCTCAGCCAGGCCACGCCGAGCAGGCTGACGCAGCAGTTGGATAAAATCGTCATCAACCGCTGGCTGGGGCTGCCCATCTTTCTGTTTGTGATGTACCTGATGTTCGTGCTGGCGATTAACATCGGCGGCGCGCTGCAGCCGCTGTTCGACGTCGGCTCTTCGGCCATCTTTATTTCCGGCATTCAGTGGGTCGGCCATACGCTAAGCTTCCCCGATTGGCTGACGATATTTCTCGCTCAGGGCATCGGCGGCGGCATCAACACCGTGCTGCCGCTGGTTCCTCAGATTGGCCTGATGTACCTGTTCCTGGCCTTTCTGGAGGACTCCGGCTACATGGCCCGTGCGGCGTTCGTCATGGACAAGCTGATGTACGCGCTGGGGCTGCCCGGCAAGTCGTTCGTTCCGCTTATCGTCGGCTTCGGCTGCAACGTGCCTTCGGTAATGGGCACCCGCACGCTGGACGCGCCGCGCGAGCGGATCATGACCATCCTGATGGCGCCGTTTATGTCCTGCGGCGCGCGGCTGGCCATCTTCGCCGTTTTCTCCGCCGCGTTCTTTGGTAAAGACGGCGCGCTGGTAGTGTTCTCGCTCTATATTCTGGGCATCGTGGTCGCCATCCTGACCGGGCTGATGCTCAAGTACACCATCATGCGCGGCGAAGCGACGCCGTTCATTATGGAGCTGCCGGTCTATCACGTTCCCCACGTCAAAAGCCTGCTGCTGCAAACCTGGCAGCGCCTGAAAGGATTCGTGCTGCGCGCAGGGACGGTGATCGTCATCGCCAGCGTGCTGATAGGCGGCCTCAACAGCTTCTCCTTCTCCGGCAAGCCGGTAAATAACATTAACGATTCGGCCCTGGCCGCCACCAGCCGCGTAATAACGCCGCTGCTTAAGCCGATGGGCGTCACCGAAGACAACTGGCAGGCGACGGTCGGTCTGATTACCGGCGCGATGGCCAAAGAGGTGGTAGTCGGCACGCTCAACACGCTGTATACCGCCGAGCAAATCACCAGCGAGCCGTTTGACTATGAAAACTTCAACCTGCTCACCGAGCTGGAAGGCGCCGTCACCGAAACCTGGGACAGCCTGAAAGACACCTTCTCCCTGAGCGCGCTGAGCAACCCCATCGAGGCCAGCAAGGGCGACGGTGAAATGGCCGGCACGTCAATGGGCGTGATGAGCAGCAAATTCGGCAGCGTTTCCGCCGCCTACAGCTACCTGATTTTTGTTCTGCTCTATATTCCCTGCGTCTCCGTGATGGGTGCTATCGCGAGGGAAAGCAGCAAAAGCTGGATGCTGTTCTCCATCCTCTGGGGTCTGGACGTCGCCTACAGCTTGGCGACCGGCTTCTACCAGTTGGCCAACTTCAGCGCGCACCCTACTCAGAGTACGGTCGCCATTGCGCTTATCGTCGCGTTTAACGCCCTGGTGATATACGCGCTCTACCGCATGCGGGATCGGGCGATGATGCGCGTTCCGACCAAAACGCCTCAGTCCTGCTGCGACAACAAAACGGGGCACTGCCACTAATGGCAAGCCTTATCGCCATTCGGGATGCCGTCGCCCTGCTCGGCATCGCCGAACTCAACCAGCTCAGCCGGCAGTTTAACCAACCGCCGGCTCTGATGCAGGCGATGCTAAAGCAGCTCGAAAGCATGGGGCAAATTGAACGCGTTGAAGTGGACGAGCACTGCGCCATCGGCGCCTGTAAGAACTGCCCGGAGGGGAAGGCTTGCGTGACCGAGGCTTACAGAATCAAGAAGCACATCTCTGCCTAACCTGCCGCACCTTCAACAAACTCCCTGACTTCGCGACAAAACGCCTCCGGATGCGACATAAACGGCGCATGGGCGGCGTGGGCTATCGTCCGCGACGCGGAACCGGGCCAGAGCGCGTCAACCAGAGGGATGACGCGCCTTGGCACCAGGCCGTCCTGAGAGCCGTAGATCCGCAAGCCCGGCATCGGCAGCGTTTTGAGGGCCGCGCGCAGATCGTTTTCAGCCAGCAGGGTCAAACCGCCGTTCAGCACTGCGACGTCCGGCATCGGGCTGCCGGAAACGGCCTGCTTCAGAAGGCGCACGTCGGCCTGGGCGTCGGGTGCGCCGAGCGCCTGAAGTTCTAAAAAGCGGTGGACGGTAAGCTCGAAGTCCGCGCTGAGCTGGCGTTCAAACCCGCGTAAAACCGCGTTTCTAATACCGGGCCAGCCTTCCTGCGGCTTTTCAACAAAGCAGGGGGAGGACGCAACCGTAATCAATGCCTCTATCCTCTCCGGGTAATCCAGCGCCGCTTGGCTCGCCACCAGCCCGCCCATCGACCAGCCTAACCATACGGCGCCGGAAGGAACGTTGTCCGTAACGACTTTCGCCATCTCCCCAAGCGTTAAAACGCCAAACTCCCGGCTGCGGCCGTAGCCGGGCAAGTCGATAAGGTGTAAGCGAAAATGCGGCGCAAGCCGCCCCGTAATGCAATGCCAAACCTCGGCATTCAGCCCCCATCCGTGCAGCAGCACAAGATCGCACCGCCCTTCTCCGATCGTCCGCTTAAACAGCGTTGCCATAAGTTAATATCCTGACCGTCGTTCGCCCCTTTGGGCCAAGGAGAAATAATGCTGACTATTGATAGCCTGTGTTGGCTTTGCCTGCAACCGTTACGCATCGCCCGACACGGCGTTTGTTCCGTTTGCCTGACGTTGATACCCAAGCTTCCATCCTGCTGCCCGCGCTGCGGGCTACCGGCGCGCAGTGAAAAGGTGCCCTGCCCGGAATGTCGGGCGCGTCCTCCCGCCTGGTCGCAGCTGATTGCCGTCAGCGACTACGTTTACCCGCTAAAGTGGCTAATCGCCCGCCTCAAGTTTCAGCGCGAAGACAAATATGCGCCAACGCTCGCCCGTCTGATGCTGTTAGCCTGGCTGGAAGCCCGCAGGCGGCGTGGGCTAATGCGCCCCGACCTGCTGCTTCCCGTACCTCTACATCGGATGCGCCACTGGCGGCGGGGCTTTAACCAGTCGGAGCGCGTCGTCCGCCTGCTCTCAAAGTGGGCGGGATGCCGAACGCACGCCTCGGCGCTGGTTCGGATCAGGGCCACCCAGCCCCAGCAGTCGCTGGAAGCTCAGCGGCGAAAAGATAACCTGCTCGGCGCATTTGCCTGCCGGGCCGACGTCAGGGGGCTTCACGTCGCCATCTTTGACGACGTCGTCACGACGGGCAGCACGGTCGAAGAAATTGGACAGCTTTTGTTACACCATGGGGCAGCGTCGGTGCAGGTTTGGTGTTTGTGCCGCACCTTGAAGAGTGAAAGCAAATAGGCGTATTATATCCGACAAGAAAGGTCAACTACTGAGCATGTCATGATTACTATTACCGAATCCGCCCAATCGCATTTCCAAAAGCTGCTTTCCAGCCAGGAAGAAGGCACGCAGATCCGCGTGTTTGTAATTAATCCCGGTACGCCAACCGCCGAGTGCGGCGTTTCCTACTGCCCGCCGGACGCCGTAGAGGCGAACGACACCGAGCTTAAGTTTAGCGGCTTCTCTGCTTACGTAGACGAAATCAGCGCACCGTTCCTGGAAGACGCGCTGATCGACTTCGTGACCGACCAGCTGGGCTCCCAGCTCACGCTGAAAGCGCCTAACGCTAAAATGCGTAAAGTAGACGACGACGCGCCGCTGATTGAGCGCGTAGAGTACATTCTACAGTCTCAAATCAACCCTCAGCTGGCGGGCCACGGCGGTCGCGTGTCGCTGATGGAAATCACCGACGACGGCTACGCCATTCTGCAGTTCGGCGGCGGCTGTAACGGTTGTTCCATGGTTGATTACACCCTGAAAGAAGGCATCGAGAAAGAGCTGCTCACGCGCTTCCCCGAGCTTAAGGGCGTGAAGGACCTGACTGAACACCAAAGCGGCGAGCACTCCTATTACCGCTAACACGATCAGTGTGAAATGAACAAAGGGAGCCTTGGCTCCCTTTTTCAGCCTGTTGGCAAACTATCCTAATTAGCTTCAGAGGATATTCCGGCCGAAAATGCAATCTACCTATATAACCATCGTGTTCGGCCGGAAAGACGCTTGTATTAGCTTTGGGAGTGCGGCGGGCCTAGGCTGCCTACGGGCCGTTATGAAGCCCTTCGGGCTTCACCCTTTCAGGGCCAGCGCAAGCGCTGTTCAAATCAGCTTACACTGATTTGTCGTTGGCTTACGCCAAGTCGACCCCCACGGCACCCTCTCCCGCCGTTTGACCCCGTTGGTTTGATTCAAGACCTTTGTCATCAATCTCAAAGGGAGCCTAGGCTCCCTTTATTATTTATTCATTCCCAATCAGCGCTGACTATCAAAATATCCCGCAATCTGCTTCAAATCCGCGCCGCTCGCCAGCGCAAGCTGGAGTAAAATGCGCGATTTTTGCGGATTGAGGAAGCCTGAACCGATAGCGAACGACTTTGAGCTTACGTAGCCCGCTCCGGCTCTCGTCGCCATCACGACGGGAATGCCTTTTTCGCTCAGCTGTTTAATCGCCTCCTCCATTTTGCTGGAAACGTTGCCGTTGCCGCTGCCCGCAACGACAATGCCCTTAGCGCCGTTCTTTAAGGCGGCGTCAAGCATGGCCGGCAGCTGATCCTGATAGGAGTATAGGATCTCAACGGCAGGCAGGCTGTCGAGCTTGCTGACGTCAAAGAAGGCGCTGTCGACGGGTTTTGCCGGGGTGTAATAGAACTTCGGCTTGCCGCTGACAAAGACGCCCAGATAGCCCGGCTCATAGGCCTTAAAGGTATCTATCGTGGTTGAGTTCGTCTTGGTGGTATAAAACGCCGAGCCTATGCGATCGTTAAGCACCACCATCACGCCGCGCTTCTGCGCCTTTTTATCCGCGGCTAACGTCACGGCCTCCAGCAGGTTCATCGGGCCGTCGGCGCTGATGGCCGTGGCAGGGCGCATGGCGCCGACCAGCACTACCGGCTTATCGCTTTTTACCGTTAAATCAAGGAAAAAGGCCGTTTCCTCAAGGGTATCCGTACCGTGAGTAACCACCACGCCCTGCTGCCCTTCGCTACCGAGGAGCCCGTTTATCCGCTTGCTTAGCGTTAACAATATTTCGCTGCTGATATTTCCGCTGATGGTGTTGGAAATCTGTTCGCCTTTCACCGTTGCGACGTCGCTCATTTCCGGCACCGCTTTTATCAATACGTCAATGCCCAGCGACCCCGCCTTGTAGTCGGTGGTATCGGTGTTAGATGCAGAGCTTCCGGCAATCGTGCCGCCGGTGGCTAAAATGGTAACGTTCGGCTTGGCCACATCGGCCGCCGCCAGCGCGGGCGCAGCGGCACAAACCAGCGCGCCGGACAGCAGCGCGCTCAATAGCGCTTTTTTCATAATCACACCCCTCGTAATAGGTTAGAAAAACCATTTTCTATGCGGCCAGCGCAGGCGCTTTGCCGCGACTATTGCCATTTCTCACGCTGACAGGCGTTTAAGCAGGCCGGTAAAAATGGAGAATCCGGTAAACAGCTGTTTTTCATCAATATCAAACTCGGCCTGATGGTGCCCGGCTGGAATATCTGAACCGACGACAAAATAGGCCGCCTTGCCGCCGTGGGCCTGCACTCGCTTAATCAACAGCGTTGCGTCCTCGCTGCCGTTGAAGTTCATCGTGCGCTGGACTTCCTTCACGCCGGGAACGGTTTGCGCAATGTCGGTCACGTACGCGGTCATCTCGTCATCGGGGATGAAATCCACCGCTTCCCCCATAACTTCCGTTTCCAACTCGACGTCAAAGCTTTGTGCAACACCCTTTGCACGCCTTAGGGCCTCTTCGGTCATGTAGTTATTAATCTTTTCATTTTCTCCGCGCACTTCGACCTGCATTTCGGCAAACGACGGTATGACGTTGCGCCCTTCGCCTGCTTTCAGCACGCCGACGTTGACGCGGGTCATGCCTTCGCCGTGGGTCGGCAGGCTCATAATCTGCACCGTTGCGTTACAGGCCGCCAACAGCGCGTTTTTCCCCGCGTGCGGCTCCATGCCGGCGTGGGCGGCCTTGCCCTTAAAGCGCATATCCATCTTCAGCGTGGAGAGATAGCGCTCCGGCGCAGCGACAACCACGCCGCTGGGAATATCACAGCCGAGATGGCCGCAGGCAAAGTAGTCGACGTCGTCAAGAATACCGCTCTCGGCGATAGGCCTCGCGCCCCTGACGCCCTCCTCCGCCGGTTGAAAAATAAGTTTGATAACGCCCTTTAACGGCATGTCCCTGTTCTCAACAAGCCAGCGGGCTACGCCCAGCCCTATCGCCGTGTGGCCGTCATGGCCGCAGGCGTGCATATAGCCGGGGTTGGTTGAGCCAAAGCCCTCCCGATTCGGTGCGTGTTCGTTTCGATCGGTTTCCTGCACGTTAACGCAGTCAATATCAAAGCGAAACGCAACGGTCGGGCCAGGACGTCCGGTGTCAAACACCACGGCGCATCCGGTATAGTCGCCGATGCGCGCCAGCAGCGCATCATCGATCCCGCGCTCTTTTGCCGCCCGCTTCGCCTTTTCTACAATGGCCGGGCTACGCCCGCGAACGAAGGCGGGATTAATAATACTTTCACCGGTTAAAACGGTATGCCCCATAGCTTCAAGTTTTTCGATAAGCCTGGCGGTGGTGACAAATTCAGCCCAGCCCGTTTCAGGATAGCGATGAAACTCACGCCGCCATTTAACTAACGTATCGTTGTCTATCGTTGTCATCTTTACTTTCCTATTTTGCGTAATCCAACTAGAGCGCGTAGCGAATAAAAGCGGCGATTAACGTAGCTATCGTCCCTACGGCCAAAGGCACTGCGGTTCTTTTCACGACGTCGATAGGGCTTGCCTTAACGACCGAGGCAACGATGATAACGACGGCGGAAACCGGCGATATGGCGCGAACCAGGTTAGATGTGAATTGCATCGGCAGCGCAACCATTATCGGATCGACGTGGGCCTGATTAGCAATCGACGGAATGATTTCGATAAAGGAATAGAACACCGCGTTGCCGCTGCCGCTGATAAACGTAATCAGTGCAGTAAGGCCGGAGAATATAAACATCAGGCCAACGCCGGCGTTATCGACGTTTTTCACTACGCCGGAAATCATGTCGATAATGCCAATCGCATTCAGGCCGGCAACCAGCGTTCCGGCCGCAACGATAAGCACCACCACCTGTGAGAATCCTTCTCCCATGCCTTTGAAGAACAGGCCCGCCTGCGTCATCTGCTCTTTAACGTCGCGCTTGCGGATAAGCTCGGTCACGAACGCCAGCGCAAAGGAAAAGAGAGTTATCTCTACCAGGCCAACCTTAATCTGGCGGAAAAACAGCCCCAGCACGATGATAAGAATAAGGGGAACCAGCGGGAACAGTGCATAGTAAGCGGGTGGAAGCGCCTTCGCGCTTTCAAGCTTGCTCTCATCCACGTCGGTGAATGCCGCCTCGCCCTGGCGTTTGTCCATATATTTCTGCCAGAAATAGTGCGCAATTCCCATCAGGACCAAAACCGGCAGCGAAATAACCGCATGGTGCACAGTGACATAATCAACGACGTGCTCAAAGCCCAGCAGCCTTGCCGCCACCACGTTATCGCCGCCCAGCGGCGTCGGCATAATGGTCGCCGTCGTGGCGATGATTCCGGCGGCCGTCATTGACGACATCTTTGCCGCCCGCAGTATCGGATACAGCGTCGCCATTAAAATAACCGCCAGAGAAGACGCGCTCGGGATAACCAGAGACAGCAGGTTACCGAGCCAGAATACGATAGGCACCAGTATGTACGGCGATCGGATTTTCGAAATCGGTTTCGACACCAGGTGAACCGCCGCGTCGTTTGCGCCGATGCGCGACATATAGGAAGAGAAGCCGAAGAGAACCATGATGATGATGCCGGCTCCGCCAAACTGTTTAATAAACCCTAACTGAATCTGTTTTAACGGATCGAGCCAAACGTTTCCCGTACTTTGCTTCACGTCTAAAACGGGCATCCCCAGAGTCGCCGCACCGACCATCAGCGCGATACCGGCAACAAACAAGACAAGCTTCGCTTCGTAATTCTTCGCTATTGCATAGCCTGCTAATACAAGCACTATTACACTGATTATGATTACAGTCATAGCCGCCTCACGTTAACTCTTCTTATTAAATATCTTCAAATGAAGATAAATCGAAGTATCAGCAATCAGCGTTGCTCACGCAATAGACAAAGTTAAAAACCTTGACCTCAGTATCAGTTTTGGCTTGACATCTTCTTCAGATAAAAACCCGCCTTGAATCTTTATATGAAGTATCTTAGCATGAAGATACTTTCATTTTGATATAAACGACTAATTGAAAACCATTAATTATGAAAAAAATATCTATTATTGGTATCGCGTTGGCCCTGTCTGCGGCCTTCTTATGGGGAACGGCGGGGACGGCGCAAAGCTTCGTGCGTGGAGCGACCTCCCCCTACTGGATAGGGGCATTCAGGCTGATGGTAGCCTGTTTGTTCTTTCACCTGCTTTTTTTCTATCGTGCGTCCGTCGGCGGAAAAGCCCAAGACGGCCATGCCATTCATTTGCCCCATACGCTCGGTAGAAAAGAATACTGGCTGCTTATCGCTATTGCCGGGGTGTGTATGGGGCTTTATAACCTGGCGTTTTTTGCCGGCATAAAGGCAACGGGTATCGCCATAGGTACGGCGACCACCATCGGCAGCGCGCCGATTTGGGCCGGGCTCATGCAGGCCATCGGGATGAAAAAGCCCCTGCCTGGAATTTGGTGGCTCGGTACGCTTTGCGCCACGGCGGGCGGAACCTGGATGGTGATTTCACAAAGCGACTCCTGGCAGATAAACGCTACAGGGCTGCTTATTTGCCTAAGCGCCGGATTCTGTTACGCGCTTTATACGCTGGTCAGCAAAAGGCTGGTAAGCACTTCGTCACCGCTCACTATCACAAAGCATACGTTCACCACCGCCATTTTTATTGCAACGCCCATTGCCTGGGCGCTGGCGGGTACGCCGACGATAAGCCCGATGAGCGTAGCCGTTATACTCTATCTGGGGCTGTTGACCACGGGGGTTGCCTATCTGCTCTATACGCAGGCCTTAAGGCACATCAGCGCCCCAACCGGCGTCGCGCTGGGCCTTATTGAGCCTATCGTTGCGTTTATTCTGGCTATCGCCGTCGCGCACGAGGCGGTTAACCTGCTGGCGACGGTCGGGCTATGCCTAATACTGGTCGGGCTGTGGTTGGTATTACGCTCGGAAAGCCAGCAGAAGGCGTAGTGTAGGGGTTTAATAAAATAAAAGGCTCACGTTTGTGAGCCTTTTTCATGATGAGGGTGCGGAGCTATTCGCTCTTTTCGTTGAGTTCGCTTTTTTGCGACTTGATGAGCTTCTTTAACAGCTCGGCTAGCTGCTCTCTGTCTTCGACATCAAGCCCCTGAATCAGCGCCTTCTCGATAGCCACGTGGGTCACCACCGCCTCAAGGGTCAGCTTCCTGCCCTCGGGGGTGATCTTGACGATCACGCCTCGCCGGTCTGACGGATCGGGGATCCGGACGATGTATTTCTTTTCCTCAAGGCGATTGATGCGGTTAGACAGCCCGCCCGATGAAATAAGAATTTTCTTTTGCAGCTCTTTTGGCGACAGCTGGCGGTCGGGGTTTCGGGCCAGCGCGGCCAGCACTTCAAACTCACCGACGTTGAGGTTATAGCGCGCGAAGTTTGCGTCGACAAACTGAGAAATATAGTGGCTCATGCGCACAATCCGCGCAATCACGGGCAGGCCGCTTAAATCCAGCGAAGGAACGGCGTCCAGCCACTCCTGAATGAGCTTATCAACAAAGTCTTTATTTGAGTCTTGTTTTATTTCTGTCATCACCGCAAACCCGGCTTGTAAGCCTGTTTTTAAGTTAAAATTCGCCTAGCGCCTTAGGCTGCGCCCCAGTCTATCATGAACTGATTAACGATCCACGCTCTCTAGCCTCCGCGTTTTCGCTTATATTTCATCTCGTTTTACAATAAGCAATGCGGTTTATGTCGAGTGGAGAGGCTCTACTGGCAGAAAAGCGCCATAAAAAAGGGGCTTTCGCCCCTTTTCACGTTTCACCGTCGACCAGACAACTATTCAGCAAACGCCGAACCGCGGTTAGCCGTCGCCGCCAGCCACTCGGCCACGCGACGCTTCTCCTCTTCACTCAGCCACATGCCGAGCTTGGTGCGGCGCCAAATGGCGTCGTCGAGCTCTTTGACCCACTCATGCTTAACCAGATATACCAGCTCCGCTTCATACAGGCCGTGCCCGAACGCTTCGCCCATGTCCTCAAGGCTGTGGCGATTATCAAGCAGCACTTCGGTCAATGAGCCATAGGTATGGGCATAGCGTCTAGCCAGCTCTTCGGGCAGCCACGAATGGTTGCGCAAAAGCGTCTTCGCATAGCTATCGCGATCGGTTCCCATATTGCCGCCCGGCAGTACGCCGTTCTTTGTCCAGGCTCCGCCGACGCCCGGATAGTAGTGGGCCAATTTTTCCAGCGCGTGTTCAGCCAGCTTGCGGTAGGTCGTCAGCTTACCGCCGAATACCGACAGCAGCGGCGCTTTGCCGCCTTCGTCTGCGACTTCCAACGTATAGTCGCGGGTCACCGCCTGCGGGGAATCGGATTCATCGTCACACAGCGGGCGAACGCCGGAATAGGTCCAGGCGATGTCATCGCGGGTAAGCTGCTTTTTGAAGTGGTCGTTATAAACCTTCAGCAGATAGCCCACTTCATTATCATCTATGTGTACGCTGCGCGGATCGCCGTGATATTCGACGTCGGTCGTGCCAATAATGGAGAATTCCCCCAGCCACGGGATGACGAACACAATTCGGTTGTCTTCGTTTTGCAGGATATAGGCCTGCGGCTCATCGTGCACTTTCGGCACCACGATGTGGCTGCCCTTAATCAGGCGAATGCCGCGCGGCGACTTGAGCTGTAGCCCTTGGTCATAAAACTGTTTAACCCACGGCCCGGTGGCGTTCACCAGCCCTTTGGCTTTCCATGTCAGCGTTTCGCCCGTCGCTTCATCATGCGCTTCAACGACCCAAATTCCCTCTTCACGCCAGGCGCGGGTTACTCGCGTGCGGGTGCGAACCTCTCCTCCGCGCTCAACCACTTCCAGCGCGTTTAATACCACCAGACGGGCATCATCGACCCAGCAGTCAGAGTATTCAAAGCCGCGCGTCAAACTTGGCTTTAGTACCGACTGCGGGCCAAACTTCAGGCCGTGGCTGGCGGGCAGGCTGGTGCGCTTACCCAGGTGATCGTACAAAAACAGGCCGGCGCGAATCATCCACGCAGGGCGCAGGTGAGGCTGATGCGGTAAACGAAAGCGCAGCGGCGTAGCGATATGGGGCGCAAGCCGCAGTAAAACTTCGCGTTCAGCCAGCGCTTCGCTGACTAAGCGAAACTCGTAATGTTCTAAATAACGAAGCCCGCCGTGAATAAGCTTCGAACTTGCTGAAGACGTAGCGCAGGCCAGATCCTGAGCTTCCAGTAGCAAAACGGAAAGCCCACGACCGGCAGCGTCAGCCGCAATGCCAGCACCATTGATTCCGCCGCCGATAACGATGAGATCTTTTATGTCCATTTCAACCACCCATTATGCTCGAAAGAGCGCAAAATGTTCGTATTCGAAAATCATATTAGCGAAATAATGTTCAAACGGCCAGAAAATTAACCAAATAAAAACATTTAAACGTGATCTAACTAACACGATATCCACAATAAATTCATGGTTACCGGAATTTGTTAGGGACATGTTATACAATTAATAAACGACTTACTGAGCGAGTTTGGAGGGGTAAGTGAACAAATCCATGCTAATTGGCCTTGGCGCGGGCGTTGTCCTTGCGCTGGGGATCGCCGCCGTTGCGTCAAACGGCCCGGGGCTGTTTCAAACGCGCCCCACTTACGCACAGGTGCTTTCCGTTACGCCGGTAAAAGAAACCGTCACCACGCCAAAGCAAACGTGCCACGACGTCACGGTCACCCATAAAAAGCCGGTGCGTGACGAGCATAAAATTGCTGGCTCTCTGCTGGGCGCTGTCGCTGGCGGCGTCATAGGCCACCAGTTCGGCGGCGGCCACGGAAAGCAGCTTGCCACCATTGCGGGCGCGGCTGCCGGAGGCTATACCGGCCATCAGGTTCAGGGGGCATTGCAGGATGGCGATACCTACACCACGACGGAAAAACGCTGTAAGACCGAGCACGACAAGGTTGAAAAAACGATAGGCTACGACGTGACCTATAAAATAGGCGACCAGCAGGGAAAAGTTCGAATGGACCAGCAGCCCGGCAGCCAAATCCCGCTGGACGACAAAGGACAACTGCTGCTTCCAGCGCCTAAGCAGGCAAGCGCCGCTTCATCATAGCGGGCTTTACCGGGTTGACCTACAAAAGGGAATTTCGAAAGCAGGCGAAGAACTCGCCTGCTTCTTTATATATGCGAGCAAATCAGCAAAGCTCGAGCTTTACGTCATACTGCCGCACGATGTTCATCACGCTATCGGGCGGCTCCTGGTCGGTAAACAGATAGTCAATCAGGCCCATATTGCCCAGGTTAACCATCGCGTTCCGGCCAAACTTGGAGTGGTCGGTCACCAGCATCACACAGCGGGAATTTTCAATAATGGCGCGCTTGGTGCGCACTTCATGGTAATCAAACTCCAACAGGCTGCCGTCAGCGTCAATGCCGCTTATCCCAAGAATGCCGTAGTCCAGTCGGAACTGGGAAATAAAGTCCAGCGTCGCTTCGCCAATAATGCCGCCGTCGCGCGATCGCACTTCACCGCCGGCTAAAATCAGGCGAAAATCGGGCTTCCCCGTCAGCAGGGTCGCAACGTTCAGGTTATTGGTCACCACGCGCAGGTTTTTGTGATTCAACAGGGCATGGGCCACCGCTTCCGGCGTAGTGCCGATATCGATAAACAGCGTCGCGCCGTCGGGAATGTGGCTGGCGACGCGCTCGGCGATGCGGGCCTTTTCTTCAAACCACATCACCTTACGATCGTGATAGGCCGCGTTAACGGCAGAGCTTGAAGGCAGCGCCGCGCCGCCGTGATGGCGCTGAATCTTATGCTGCTCCGCCAACTCGTTCAAGTCGCGACGAATGGTCTGCGGACTCACGCCGAAGTGCTCCACCAGCTCTTCGGTACTGACGTAACCGTGCTTACGAACTAAATCAATAATGGACTCATGTCGCTGTGTTTGTTTCACTTTGAGATCCTAAATACGCTAATCCTGATGCGCCCTTGTTATTATTGTGGCTAACCGTACTGCGCCCATTATACACATGCCCATTAACGCGCCTAGCGCCCCTGGCGCCTTTTAGACGGCCGCGTATCCCACCAGGCCAGCGCCAGACCCACGGCCAGGCCGCCGACGTGGGCCGCATTGGCAATGGAAAATCCGAACATATCAAAATATCCCGCCAGTAACCAGACTACCGCGAACGCCATCAGGGAGCGCTGCATAGAGACGCCCCTTTCCGGAGCCCGCTCCCCCGACAGCCAACAGTATCCCATCAGCGCATAGACCACGCCCGACAGGCCGCCGAACAGGTTGCCGCTAAACACCGCCTGCCCATAGCCGGACAGCACAGCCGATAGCAGCGTGATTTCCAACAGCTTCCCCGTCCCCAGGCGCTTTTCCAGCGGGCCGCCGAGATACCACCACCAGACGAGGTTAAAAAGAATGTGCAGCAGAGAAAAGTGTAAAAACGCATGGGTCACCCAGCGCCATACCTCAAGATACTGGCTGCTATCCACAGGATAGGCCAAAAACGCCATCAGCGTGTCGTCGCCGAATAGCTGCATCAGAAGGTAAACTACCGCACAAATAGCGATCACCGAAACCGTCAGCGGTCCGGCCTGCTGACGTAGGGAAGGAAGCATCGGCGTACGCTGATAGTGAATATCGGCGTTGGTCGTTCCTGACTCCCAGCTGGCAGCCATATAGCGCGGATCGTCGGGATAGTGAATAAAGTGTTCAAGCGCCCGGCGCGCCTTTGATTCGTCGCTATCGTTGAGCAACCACAGCTCAGCGCGCTGCGGCTGCTGGCGAACTTCCATTTCGACGTTCTGCGTCGCCATATAGTCGGCAAAGGCCTGCGCCGCACGGGCGTTAGAAAAAACGGTCAGTAGAATCATCCAGACTCACTCTACACGGTTGCAGGTCGTCAGGGCCTCGCTGAGCGAGAGCCCTCACCTCTAAAAAGGTTAATTTATCACAATAGCGCCGCCGCGATGAGGGATTATCAGGATAAGAATGTGTAGGAAAGTAAACGCGCCGTCAGGATGAAACTACGTTTTCAGGAAAGCTGCGCGCCCATGACTCAAATCCGCCCTCAACGCTATACACCCGTTCAAACCCTTGATGCGCCAAGTATTGCGCCGCGCCCTGGCTGCTGATGCCGTGATAGCACATGACCATGACCGGCCTGTCGAAGTCGGCGCTTTGCATAAAACCGTTCAGGCTGGCGTCCGTCAGGTGAAAAGCGCCGGGGGCGTGGCCGGCGTTAAAGCTTTGAGCGTCACGAATATCCACCAGCAGGGCGTCGCCCTGCTGAAGGCGTTCAAGAGCGTCTGAGACGCTGATAATAGAAAAAGGTTCCATAACTCGCCATACCATAGTAAAAGACTCAACTATTATAGCGGCTTTTTACTCGGTTGCTATGGTTCGATAGCCCTTTCAAAAAGAGAATAAAAAAAGCGCCGATAAACGGCGCTGTTTCAGCAGAGTTTGGGTTACGCCTCAATGGCGACGCGAAGCTTCTTCATCGCGTTCTTTTCCAACTGGCGCACGCGTTCGGCGGAGACGCCGTAGCGGTCGGCCAGCTCCTGCAGCGTGGCCTTTGAGTCGTCGCTGTTCAGCCAGCGGGCGCGGATAATGTGCTGACTGCGCTCGTCTAAACCGTTCAGCGCCTGCGTCAGCTTATCAGCCGCGTCGCTGTCCCAGTTTTCGTCTTCAATGCTTTCGGCGAAGTCAGAGGACTTATCCTCCAGATACACTGCCGGCGCGACGATGTTGCTTTCGCTATCGTCGTCGGGAGAGGCGTCAAAGGCCATGTCCTGAGCGGCCATGCGAGATTCCATCTCAAGCACGTCTTTGCTTGAAACGCCCAGCTCGCGGGCCACCAGCTCAACCTCTTCCTGGTTAAACCAGCCGAGGCGCTGTTTGGACTTACGCAGGTTAAAGAACAGCTTGCGCTGCGCCTTGGTGGTCGCGATTTTAACAATGCGCCAGTTGCGTAAAACGTATTCGTGGATCTCAGCCTTGATCCAGTGCACGGCGAAGGAAACCAGCCTTACGCCCACTTCCGGATTAAAGCGGCGCACCGCCTTCATCAGGCCGATGTTGCCTTCCTGAATCAGGTCGGCCTGAGGCAGGCCGTAGCCTGAATAGTTACGAGCGACGTGAACAACGAAGCGCAGATGGGACAGGATAAGCTTCTTCGCTGCCGCCAAATCGCCGTGATAATGCAGCCGTTCAGCCAGCTCGCGTTCCTCATCTGCCGTAAGCATCGGATAGCTGTTGGCTGCCCGAATATAGGCCTCCAGGCTACCTTGTGGAACCAGGGCCAAAGTTTGCATTTCTTTAGTCATTCAAACCCTCTTAAATAAGAATTCATGCATGACGGATTTTCATCTCATCGCAGCGGGACCGCCTTACTCACCGCTACATCCGATATGTAGACCAAAATTTCGCCTAAAAGTTCATTCGCCTTTAGAGAAACCGGACCGTTATATCAGCAAATGTGCGCCTTCATTTCAAGCCCTGGAGCTAAACGACCCCGTGGCTTCAGGCACATTTTTTAGTATACCAGAAATAACCTACCCCGGTGTAAACTGGCGTAAATGTCTCACCGTCGCAAGCCAAGCGGCTCCCCAGCCGATCATTGATGAAACCAGCAGCAAAAGTAGGCTTTCGTCCCAGCTTAAACCGTCGATAGAAAACAGTGCGCCAAACACGCTGGCCGCCTGCGTGACGGAAGAGTCCAGCATCCACACCAGCGCCTGCGACATGATTAAAGACAGCACCGCGCCAAACAGCCCCAGCAGCATGCCGCCGTTGAGGAACGGGCGCAGGATGAATCCGTCCGTCGCGCCAATAAGCTTCATGACGCTAATCGTATCCCGGCGGCTGAATATATTGAGCCGCACGCTGTTGCCGATAACGAGAAACACCGCCACTATCATCAGCACGCCGATCGTGACGGAAACGGAGCCAACCAGCTTCGTTAGGGCAGACAGGCGAGAAAACCAGCTGTCGTCGGTTTTCACTTCATTGACGCCGGGCATTTTAGCAACCGTATCCCGCAGGCCACCGAGCGCCGCCGCGTTCAGGGAATCGACTTTGGGCGTTATGACAATGAGGGCCGGCAGCGGATTTTCGCTAAGCATATCCAGCGCGGAGGCGAACCCAGACCACTCGCGAAACTCCTTCAGGGCGCTATCGCGCGACATATAGTCGACGCTTTTTACGCTCTCCATCGCTTTGATCTGCTCAACCAACGCGTTGGCCGCTTCGTCACCGACGCTCTTTTCCAAATAAACGGTAACCTGTGGAGTGGGATACCACTTGGCCGCAGCGGTTCCGACGTTTTTCCACACCAGATAGCAGAGGCTCGGCAGCGTGAGCGAAATAGCGATAACCGCCACCGTCATCAGCGTCGCCACCGGCTGGCGCAGCATGTCGATAACGGTATTGCGCCAGGCGTAGCGCCACTGCTCGCGCCACCCGCCTCGCTCGCGCTTGACGACTTTTGGCTTGGGAGCAGAGCTCTTTTTCACCTGTGGTTTATTACTACGCATCGGAGCCGCCTCCCATTCTCCCGTGGGAAAGCGTCAGCGTTCGATAGGAACGGCTGGCGATAAGCCCCCTGTCGTGCGTCGCCATCAGCACCGTTACGCCAACCCGGTTAAATTCTTCAAACAGCCGCAAAATTCCGACCGACAGCTCATAGTCCAGGTTGCCGGTAGGCTCATCCGCCAGCAGCACCGCAGGCTTGTTGACCACCGCGCGCGCAATACCGACCCGCTGCTGTTCGCCGCCGGAAAGCTGTATAGGGAGACACTTCGCCTTGTCCAGCAGTCCGACCTTATCCAACGCGGCCGACGTGCGGCGACGGATCTCTTCCGGCGCAGCGCCGCAGATAATCAGCGGCAAAGATACGTTGTCGTACACCGTTCGATCGGCCAGCAGGTTGTGGTCCTGAAAAACCATGCCGATTTGGCGACGCAGGAAGGGCACTTCCGCCGGCTTTAGGCGGCTCACGTCGTGGCCGGAAAACCAGATATGCCCGGCGCTTGGTCTTTCAATGCCGCAAATCAGCTTTAAAAGCGTACTCTTACCCGCGCCGGAATGGCCGGTCAAAAACGCCATTTCGGCCTGCTGAAGGTGGAAGCTGACGCTCTGCAGCGCCTGCTGTCCTCCCAAATAGGCTTTACTGACCTGCTCAAAACGAATCATTGTTGCTTAGTCCTCTCGAGCGAAAAGCGCCTCAATAAAATCGTTGGCCTGGAAAGGCCGTAAGTCATCGATGCCCTCGCCAACGCCAATATAGCGGATCGGCACGCCGAACTGATCGGCAACGGAGAAGATAACGCCGCCCTTCGCCGTACCGTCCAGCTTAGTGAGCGTAATGCCCGTCAGGCCGACGGCTTCACTAAACAGTTTAGTCTGGCTAATGGCATTTTGACCGGTGCTGGCATCGATGGTCAGCATAATTTCGTGGGGCGCTTCTTCGTCTAACTTCTTCATCACCCGCACGATCTTTTTCAGCTCTTCCATCAGGTGAGACTTATTCTGTAAGCGTCCCGCCGTATCGGCGATCAGTACGTCGACGTTGCGCGCTTTGGCCGCCTCTATTGCATCGAAAATAACCGACGCGGAGTCGGCGCCGGTATGCTGAGCGATGACCGGGATATTATTGCGCTGCCCCCAGACCTGCAGCTGCTCGACCGCCGCCGCGCGGAAGGTGTCACCCGCCGCCAGCATCACCGACTTGCCCTGCGCCTGGAACTGGCGCGCCAGCTTGCCGATAGTGGTCGTTTTTCCAACGCCGTTAACGCCGACCATCAGGATAACAAACGGCTTATGGCCGCTAACGTCCAGAGGCTTATCGACGGTCTGAAGAATTTGGGACATCTCTTCTTTCAGGCGATCGTACAGCGCTTCGGCGTCCTTTAAGTCGCGGCGGCTGGCGTGTTCGGTCAGCGATGCGATGATCTTACTGGTGGTGTTGACGCCGACGTCGGCAATCAGCAGTTGCTCTTCCAGCTCTTCAAACAGCTCGTCGTCAATGCGCTTGCCGCGAAACAGCCCCATAAAGCCGGAGCCCAGATTCTGCTTGGTTTTCAGCAGGCTTCGCTTAAGCCTGGCGAAAAAGCCTTCCTTTGTCGGCCTTTCCTGCTCTTGCATCAGAGCTGGTTCTTCAGCCCCTTCTTCCTGCTGCAGATCGTCAAGCGCCAGCTCTTCGGCCGCGTCGAGTTCTTGTTCGTCAAAAGGCTCATTTAGCGCTTCTTCCTGCTCTTCCCGCCCAACGATTTCAACGTCGGCAGCCAGCTCGGCCTCTTCAATCCGCTCAGCTTCACTTTCGACGTCGCCTTCTATTTCTTCCGGTTCTTCCGGAAAAACCGGCTCGGCATCGGCTTCAGCCGAGAGTACCTCATCCGCTTCGTCATGTGGCTTCGCGCCGTCGAGAGCGACTTCCACTGAAGCTTCATCAGTAAAATCAGCGGCCGGCTCAGCTTCGGCAGGCGTGTCGGTTACCGCGCGTTCAGCGTCATCGCTTTCTACAGAAGTCTCGTCTTCCCGCTCGGACAACGCTTCTTCATTCTTTTCCGTTTCTTCTTCCCGCTCTTCGTCCTGACGGCCAAGCCCTAACCAGGAAAAGAAACCGCGCTTTTTATCTTTCGCCATGCTGTAACCACAACCTCCACGCTAACTGTGACTTTTTACGCCTTTTCTCAAGTCTATCATTCTCCGGCGCGATAAACGGCTTTATTTTAACATCCAACGGGGCAAAATCATGCCGTTAAGCGGGAAAAATGGACGCAAAAAATGAGCTCGTGCAGGCAAACCAGCGCGCATTTTTAAATTCTCTCGCTCTCGCTATAATAGCGGTTCAATTTCATTAACCGTTTTCAGGCAAGTTACCGCGCGATAAGCAAAATATGAGCAAAAAGAGTTCACCCACTAAGGCCGGTCAAATTCGCATCATCGCCGGAAAATGGCGGGGAAGAAAGCTTCCCGTCCCTGACAGCCCGGGCCTTCGGCCGACGACCGACAGGGTGAAAGAGACGCTGTTTAACTGGTTGGCGCCGGTGATTCAGGAGGCCCGCTGTCTGGACTGTTTCGCCGGCAGCGGCTCGCTTGGATTCGAGGCCCTTTCCCGCTATGCGGGGAAGGTCATCATGCTGGAAGCCGAACGCGCTATCGCTCAGGGGCTGCAAAAAAATCTGGCTCTGCTGGATACAGACTGCGGTCAGGTGATTCATACCAACGCTCTCAGTTGGCTGGAAGGCGATGCGACGCCGTTTGACGTCGTCTTTCTTGACCCGCCCTTTCGCCAGGGGCTGCTCCCCAAAACGATGGCCTTACTGGAACAGCGCGGCTGGCTGGCCGAAGAGGCCTGGATTTACGTAGAAACCGAGTCAGAGAGCGCCGCCATAGAAACGCCGCCCGAATGGCGCCTGCATCGGGAAAAGATTGCAGGCCAGGTCGCTTATCGCCTCTATCAACGCGGCCCACTATCAACCTAAAAGCAGGGAGAACATGAAGATGAAACAGCTGGTGATCAACGTAGGCCGCCTGATGATGATTGGCGTCTGGGGGTTCTTACTCCTCAACCTGTTTCAGCCGTTCCCCAGCCCGCTGAAATACTTCCTGTACGTCGCCATGGGCTTTACGCTGTTTATGCACGGGCTACAGCTGGCGCTGCTCAAGTCGACGCTGCCCAAAGACGGGGAAAAAATGAGCGGAGCTCAGTCAATCAGGATCCTGCTGTTCGGCGTTTTTGAACTTCTGGCCTGGCAGCAAAATCAACAAAAACGCCGCTGACGGCAGAAGATGCCTTAGCCTTTCCTACCGGGGAAATAGGGAAACGGCGTAACGTTATCGCCTAAATCGGAAATGCGCGCGCTGCCCTGTTTGACCACCGCATCGATACGGATCACGGAGTGCATGGGAATAAAGCTGCGCGTAACGCCCGCAAACTCCGTCTTGAGCCGCTCTTCGCTGGGATCGACCAGTAAAGCGTTTTCACTGTCAAAAACGAAATCGCCGATTTCAATAAAGCCAAACAGCGAGCTTTGCGTAAGCTCTCGCACGTATAGCTGATAGTTTTTGCCGTTATTTATAAACTGAATGCGGTACAGCGGCCTTTCTTCACTCATGACGTTGCTTTATCTCACAAATGCTTAAGGATTCAGACTTTCCAGAAATTAACATAACTACCAAGGGAATGCGACTGCACTAAGGGAGATGGGGATTAAAGATTGTTTAATCAACGGGTTCTGCCTACACTTGAAACATTCTAAATAGAGGGATTTCACACTATGAGCTGGCCTCTTTTAGCCGTTATTTTTTCCGGTTGGATTTATGTCGACGCCGCCTATCGCGGCCCCCGCTGGCAGCGCTGGGCGTTTAAACCCGTCACGATGCTGTTGATGCTGCTGTGGGCATGGCAGTCACCCGAGCTGACAAACTTTAACTACCTTATTCTGGTAGGGATACTGGCCAGCCTGACGGCGGACGTCATACAGGCGTTTTCTCAGGAGCGGACGCTATACACCGTCGGCGCGCTGTTTATCTCCCATCTGGCCTACACGCTCTGCTTCGCTTCGTCGCTCAGCTTAAGCTTTTACTGGCCGCCGATCGTTGTCCTGCTGGCCATCGGCCTGGCTGCGCTGGCGCTGCTTTGGAATCGATTAGCCGAGATGCGCTGGCCCGTCGCTACCTATCTGGCGATTACGCTAATTATGGTTTGGGTAACGGCGGGGGGCTACTTGGCCAAGCCGGACGATATGGCGTTTAGCCAGCTTATCGGCAGCGTTTTGCTGCTGCTCTCGGCCCTTTTATGGCTGACGAACAAATACTACGTGCCGTTTAAAGCCGCCAATGCGGCCATTGCGGTGTGCTACTTTTTAGGCCACTTTACGATCGTCAGATCGCTGCATATCTGACGCTGGCGTAGAAGAGATCAGGCTTCGCCCTTACGAATAAGATAGCGATAGGGCGTCGCTTCAACTTCAGAAGCCAGAAGCTCATGGTCCATAAAGCGGCAAAAGCCGGGGATATCGCGAACCGTCGCCGGGTCGTCCGCAACGATAAGCAGCGTCTGCCCGCTCGCCATGTGGCGCACGGTTTTACGCACCATCATAACCGGCTCAGGGCAACGCAGCCCTAACGCATCAAGGGTACAGTCGGGATTGGCAAACGCGTCTGTCATAAAAAACCTGCTGCTGTTTTCTGCCCTTGTTCTAAAAGAGCGGTCTAAAAAAACGTTCGCCTAGTTTAATACGATGCGCAATGAGCGCAAGCCTAACGGATATACCAGACGGTTGTTCGAAGAACAGTGAGGACAAACTATGCCCCATACACCAACTCCCCAAGCGCCCGACCTTCAGCGCATCGCTTCCCGAACGAAAGACGTTGGCGGCATCCCCGTTGCGCGCGGGCTGCCGGTTAAGGAACGACGCCTTATCGGCGCCTGGTGCTTTCTCGATCACGCCGGCCCCGCCGTATTTCAAAGCGATGCGCAAAGCATGCACGTAGCGCCCCACCCCCATACCGGACTACAAACCTTTACCTGGATGCTGGAGGGGGAAATTCTGCATCGCGACAGCCTGGGCTATGAACAGGTGATTCGCCCCGGGCAAGTTAACCTGATGACGGCGGGGCGCGGTATATCCCATTCGGAAGATTCCGTACCCGGCTGTTTGAAGCTGCACGCCGCACAGCTCTGGATCGCGCTGCCTGAGGCGGTGAAAGACATGCCGCCGCGCTTCGATCACTACCCTAACCTGCCGAAATGGCAAGACGGCGGCGTGGGCTTCACGCTGCTAACGGGAGAGTTTTTCGGCCGCCGCGCGCCGACGCTCGGCTTCTCGGAGCTGGTTGGCGTAGACGTCGCCAACCGCCAGAAGGCGACGCTGACGCTGCCTCTACGCCGAGATTTCGAATACGGCCTGTTTATTCTGGAAGGGGAAGCTCAAATTGGGAAAGAAACCTTCGCCCAAAACGAGCTGGCCTATATCGACCCAGACCATGTCGAACTGCCGCTAACGCTGGCGGAAAACAGCCGGGTCCTGCTGCTTGGCGGCGAACCCTTGGGTGAAGAGGTGCTGATGTGGTGGAACTTCGTCGGACGCAGTAAGGAAGAGCTTCGAAACGCCGTTGAAGAGTGGAACGCTGGCAGCGCCCGCTTCGGTACGGTGCCAAACGCCGGACAGCCGCCGACGCCTGCGCCAACAATACCGTAAATGCCGTAAATAAATACCGCAGAGCAATCTCCGGTTGCATTCCCTCTCTGACGCGGTATCATCTGCGGCTGCCGTATCTTTGGCGAACATATTTTATACAACGCTGGGTTCCCTCACCCCAGCAGGCGTAAGCCGTTTAACTAAAAAGGTCACAACATGTTTGAATTTTCCGCACAACAGCGGCTCAAAGCGCTGCTATGGCTTTCGTTCTTCCATATTCTGATTATTGCCTCGAGCAACTATCTGGTTCAGCTGCCTATAACCATTTTTGGCTTCCATACGACCTGGGGCGCGTTTACCTTCCCGTTTATCTTTTTAACGACGGACCTTACCGTTCGAGTGTTCGGCGCGCCGCTGGCCCGACGCATCATTCTGGTGGTAATGATGCCGGCGCTGCTTATTTCTTACCTGCTGTCGACCTGGTTCTATGAAGGGGCGTGGCAAGGGTATCAGGCTATTTATCATCTCAACATCGTCGTCGCCCGCATCGCTATCGCCAGCTTTATGGCCTACGTGCTGGGGCAGATCCTCGATATTTACGTATTCAACCGGCTCCGCCAGCTTAAGGCCTGGTGGGTCGCTCCCAGCGTTTCCGCCGTGTTCGGCAACCTAAGCGACACCATCGCGTTCTTCTCTATCGCCTTCTACAAGAGCAGCAACGCGTTTATGGCGGATAACTGGGTAGAAATCGCGCTAGTCGACTATGCGTTCAAGCTGCTTATCTGCGCGCTGTTCTTCCTGCCGATGTACGGCATCCTGCTAAACGTGCTGCTAAAGCGGCTGGTGCGCATTCAGTCGACGCCCAAGCTTATGCGCGATGCGGCGTAGATAATTCAGATAATTTTGGCGCATGCCGAACCTTGATGATATTTTTATAGTCTAATCGCTCGACGCCGCGGCTTAATAGCAATGCCGCGGTTACGTTTTGACGCTCATATAAAAGATGAAGGAAGTGCCATGCAGAAGTTAATGAAAACAATGGGTCTGTGTCTGTTTGCCGTAAGCCTCGCCGCCTGTGACGGCAACAAGGATTCGTCTACGACGCCAGCGGACAACGGTTCTTCTGCTGCGGCGCAGCCCGGCGCATCCGCTGACGGGCAAACTCAGGTGCTGGGAGGAAAGGTCAGCTTTAACGTTCCCAAAGGCCTTCAGGATCAGAGCGGGAAAAGCCCCTCTCAGACCACTAACATGGCGGTATTTGCCGATAACGCCGCGCAAAAAATGCTAATCGTCATCAGCAGCTCAATGCCCGGCGACTCGCTGGAAAACCTGATTACCCGTATGGAAGCGCAGCAAAAAATGCGCGACGGTGAGCTTACCCTGCTGAAAAAAGCGCCGGTTGAGGCCGGCGGGCAAACGCTGCAGCGTCTTGATACGCTGGTACGCATCGACGGTAAGAAAAACTACTCCTCCACCATCCTTGGCCAAATAGGCCAACAGCTGCTGACCATACAGCTGACCTACCCTGCCGAACAGCAGGCCGATGCCGAGAAGGCGGTCGATGCCTTCATCGCTTCGCTAAAAATCCAGCCGTAGGATATAAAAAAAGGCGGCTCGAAGGCCGCCTGAAACAGAGGATAAATACTTCCATCGTAAAATCCGGTCGTCCGCCAGAGTTAACGTCGACCGGAAAAACGCCCTTTCGGGCCTTCCCATGACTCTCTCGCTAGTCCGCTAGCGCCTGCGCCAGCAGCGTAATCGGGTGCTCACAGCGTTTGGACGTCGACATCTCTATTTGCCATTTACAGGTTTCACAGTCGCTGACGACGAAGTCCACGCCGCTTTCTTCAATCTGCCTGAATAAAGACGCACCGATGCCCTGCGACGTTTCATAGTTTTCCTTCTTAAAGCCGTAGGTTCCCGCAATGCCGCAGCATTGGGAATCGAGAACGATAAGCTCAACGCCGGGAATGCGCTCTAAAAGCGCCAGCGTATAGGCGGTCCAGCCCATCTTTTCCATATGGCAGGGCGTGTGGTAGGCGATTTTCATCGGCGTATGCTTAAGCTTCAGCTCGCGTCCTTCGGACAGCAGCCGGTAGATAAAGCGGGTCGCCAGCTCGATTTTATCGCGCACCGGCGTCGTATCGACGCCCAGCAGATGGGGGTACTCATCGCGAAGCGTAAACGTACAGGTCGAGGAGGTCGCAACGACCGGAATTCCCTTGCCTATTACCGCATCCACCAGCGATTCAGCGTTCACGTTGGCCTGCTTTTTCGCCTTATCGATGAAACCGTTAGCGATTAAGGGGACGCCGCAGCACTTCTCCTTTTTCAGCAGTTGAACGCCCATCCCCATCGCGTTAAGCACCCGCACCAGGTCTTTGCCCAACTGCGGATGGTTATAGTTGACGAAGCAGCCGTGGAAAAAGGCCACCTGGTCGGAAAACGCCTGCTGCTTTGCCGCCTGCTTGCGAAACCACTGGCGGAACGTGCCAAACGAGTACTTAGGCAAATCGCGACGGTGATCGATTTTTAGCGCGCTGTCCAGAATGCCTTTTACCGGCTTAAGGCCTACTGTCGCGTTCACCAGCGGCGCAAACGGCGTAGACAGCGTACCCATCAGGTCAGTGTGGCTCAAAATCGCGTCGCGCAGCTTAAACTTGGGCGGCGCATAGTTGATCCGCGCCCGCTGGATGATATCGCCGATCTTCACGTTAGAAGGACAGGCGACCTCGCAGCGCTTGCAGTTAGTGCAGTATTTCAGCGCTTCGTCATACAGCGTAGGGTCTTTAAGCCGCAGACGCTCGCCGTCCGGCCCGGCCTGCTTGGGCCCCGGATAGTTAGGATTCACTTTCGCTACGGGGCAGTACGTCGTACAGACGGTGCACTTGATGCAGCTCTCAAAGCTGTTGTCGGTCGTCAGGCTCATTGCGCCACCTCCGCCTGGGTAAGGATCCGTTCCGCGGCATACAGCGCCGTTACCAGAGAGACGCCCGCGCCACAGCCCTGCTGCAGCGGATCGTACCCTCCCAGCACCGCGCCGATAACGTACAGATTGTCGAGCGACTGGCCGTTTACGGTTCCGCGCAGCGTTTCATCGGCCTTTACGCCAAAGCGTAAATAGGGCTGAGGAACAAACATGTTCTGATGCGTCCACTGCGGGCGTTCCGGTACGTCCAAAACGTCCAACCCGAACACCGGCTCAAAAATGCGCTCGAATTCAGCGATCAGGCCGTTGCTAAAGAAGCTGCCGCTGGCCAGCACCACCTGCTGCGCCTCGATGGGAATGTCCGTATGGTTGCGGGTATAGATACGCGCAACGCGCTGGCCTTCCAGTTCGGCCTTCAGCACGGTATCACCCGGCATAAACTGGCCGCCCAGCTGCAAAAAGCGGCGACGCAGCGCCTGATGCAGTCGAATACCGAGCAGCGAAGGCGGGAGAGTGGGTACTAACATCACCGGCTTACCGGCGTGCTCGCGAAGCGTTTCAATTGCGTTCGAATCTTCCAGCCCTACGCAGGCCGGGAGGATGACGGCGTCGACGTCTTCGGCCAGCCGCGCTACCTCCTGCGCCAGCAGAGCGAGATTTTCAGGCAGGTCCAGCACGCGGGAGATATTCGTCGCGCGAAACTCGCTGGGATTCTTCCTCAGGCCGTCGAGCGCGGGTAAGTGCAAATACTCGATCGTCGCCTCGACGCCCCGCTCGGCCAGAGAGGCGGCGGCCAGCTGAGGCTGGAAGTCCAAAAAGCCTTCGATGCCGACCACGGCGACGCGCCGCCACGGAAGCTCGCCGCCAATCGGCGCAACGGGAACCTCTTTCGGGCTCAGCCAGGTCGCCCTAAGCGTACCCAGAGGAGTAACCCGACGGTGGTTTTGCTCAATTGAGCCAAAAAAATGCAGCCCGCAGTCCGCCAGCATCGCTTCAGCCTGCTTTGCCATGCGGGAGACGGCCTCTCCTCCAAGTCGGACGTAAGGGTGATCGGCCCCCAGCTCGGCCAATGCGTCCAGCGGTTTTTCAATCGTTGAACCGTCGGTGCGTTGGCTCAAAAAGTCCAGCGAACCGGAGGAAAAATGCAGCGCGCTTTGTCCTGCGCTGATAATCGCGCAGCGTTTGCCCTGCTCCGCCAGTCGAATCCCGCAGGACAACCCGGCCAGACCGCCGCCGATGATGGCTACATCAAATTTCATTACTCTTCTCCACGCTGGATGAGGGATCCAGACCACATAGCCCCTGGTAGACCCAACTGGTAAATTCGCTTTCGCGCAGGGCGTCTCCCCAGGCGATCGGACGAACGCCCTTCCAGCGCTCGTTCAAAAAGGTTGAAAGCTGCGTGAGCGACTGCTGAGGCGTCGTCACCTTGAACCGATTCAACAAACCGGCCGCACGGCAGGCGCACAGCTCACCCTGACAGGTCCCCATGCCGACGCGCGTGCGCCGACGCAGGTCGATAAGGTTATTCACGTTTAGAGACTCAACGGCGTAGCGAACCTCACCGGCGGTTACCGCCTCGCACTCGCACACCAGGCTGTTGTCCAGACGACCATTGCTTATCAGCTGAGTCGCTCGATCCCCATGGCGATAGACGGCAGAGCCTCGAATAGTGGATGGCAGAGAAATTACTTTCCCCAGCGTATCTTCGGCCGACTGTCGGGAGCCGGGAAGCGCTTCCTGCGCAGTGGTACATTCACCGCGGTGCCCAAGCTTTTCGCACACTTTATCCGTTGCCCACTCCGCCATCAGGCGGTAGGTCATCAGCTTGCCGCCGGTAATGGTGATAAAGCCCTCCAGCCCGTCGCGCACGGCGTGATCCAAAAGCACGATGCCGCGGCTGACGTTGCGCCCGGACGGATCGTCGTCGCTGGCGACCAGCGGGCGCACTCCGGCATAGGCGCGAAGAATGCGAGTATGCGCTAACTTCGGCGCCAGACGGCTGCCTTCACGAATAAGCACATCAACCTCTTGCGGCGTAACCACCATATTGTCGATGTCTTCATAAGGAATGCGGGTAGAGGTAGTGCCAATCAGGGAAATCGTGTCCCCCGGCACCAGAATGTCCGCATCGGCAGGCTTGCGGCAGCGGTTAATAACGCGGTTGTTGATGCGGTGCCCCATAATCAGCAGCGCCCCTTTGGCCGGGAACATGCGAACGCGCAGCTCGGCATATTCCGCAATGCGCTGCCCCCAGATGCCGCCCGCGTTAACAACAATCTCGCCGCGTATTTCACGCATCTCTTTGCGATAGTGATCGTAAGCCTTCACGCCCACGACGCGGTCGCCCTCGCGGATCAGGCCGATAACCTCGTGGTAAGTGAACACTTGCCCACCGTGTTCGCGCGCGTCCAATACGTTCGCCGCCGTCAGGCGGAACGGGTCGACGGTGCCGTCGGGCACCCTGACGGCGCCAAGCATGTCGGGGTTAGCGGACGGCTCGAAGCGAAGGGCTTCCTTCGGGTCCATCGCCTGCGCGTCAATGCCGGCAGCGCGACAGGCGTCAATAAAGGTAGATTGAAACGCGATGTCGTCTTCCGGCAGCGTTAAGAACAGGCCGTCGGTCTGCTCTACGCAGTGGCGGGCAATGCGCTTTAGGATTTTGTTTTCTTCTATACACTCACGGGCCGATTCAGCGTCCGTCACGGCATAGCGCGCCCCGCTGTGCAGCAGGCCGTGGTTGCGCCCGGTTGCGCCGGTAGCAATGTCATAGCGCTCCAACAGAACAGTGCGCAGCCCGCGGCGAGCGCAGTCGCGGGCAACGCCGGCCCCCGTCGCGCCGCCGCCAATGATGATGACATCCGTCTCGATTGAAGGAAAAACGCTCATTGTCAATTGCTCCCGCAGTCATTCTTAACGTTCAGAATACGTCTATGGTGTTATTAATACATATCCTGCGCCAATTTTGTTTGATAAGGAACAAATTCGAGCATATTTAGAGTTCATTCGAGCAAAAAAGAACACTAATGTGACCATTCTCACAACATCAGCATTAACATTCCATACATTTGGTTAAAAAGATGGTACATTTCGCTCGGCGAAAGTGAAAAAATTATAGGAATTCGCAGATAAAAAGCGCCGTACCGTAAGAAAGGATGACAACGTACTGAGCGATAAAGAAAATAATATGAGCATCCGATCGATGTTCGCTCTCATTATTACATTCATACGAAAATACAGAGATAAATGACTGCCAGTGGAGGCACTATGCTAAGTATTTTTAAACCCGCGCAGCACACCGCGCGTCTGCCACAGGATAAGATCGATCCGACTTATCGCCGTCTGAGGTGGCAAATCTTCATGGGGATCTTCTTCGGCTATGCCGCCTACTATCTGGTAAGAAAAAACTTTGCGTTAGCAATGCCTTACCTGGTAGAACAGGGCTTTAGCCGCGGCGATCTGGGCTTTGCGCTTTCAGGCATCTCCATCGCTTACGGTTTCTCCAAGTTCATCATGGGTTCCGTCTCTGACCGTTCGAATCCGCGCGTTTTCCTGCCGGCGGGTCTGATTCTGGCTTCCGTCGTCATGCTGCTGATGGGCTTTATGCCTTGGGCAACCTCCAGCATCATGATGATGTTCGTGCTGCTGTTCATCTGCGGATGGTTCCAGGGCATGGGCTGGCCGCCGTGCGGCCGTACCATGGTTCACTGGTGGTCGCAGAAGGAGCGCGGCGGCATCGTTTCCGTCTGGAACTGCGCCCACAACGTCGGCGGCGGTATTCCACCTCTGCTGTTCTTGCTGGGTATGGCCTGGTTTAACGACTGGAAGGCCGCATTCTACATGCCGGCTATCGCCGCCATCATCGTTGCTCTGATCGCCTTTGCGCTGATGCGCGATACGCCTCAATCCTGCGGCCTGCCGCCGATTGAAGAGTACAAAAACGACTATCCGCCGGACTACACGGAAAAAGACGAAGAAGAGCTGAGCGCGAAAGAAATCTTCATGAAGTACGTCTTCCCGAACAAGCTGCTGTGGTACATCGCCATCGCTAACGTGTTCGTTTACCTGCTGCGCTACGGCATTCTGGACTGGTCACCGACCTATCTGAAGGAAGTGAAGCACTTCGCGCTGGACAAGTCTTCCTGGGCCTACTTCTTCTATGAATACGCGGGTATCCCCGGCACGCTGCTGTGCGGCTGGATGTCCGACAAAGTGTTCAAGGGCAACCGCGGCGCAACCGGCGTATTCTTTATGATTCTGGTTACCATCGCGACCGTCGTTTACTGGATGAACCCGGCGGGCAACCCCGGCATCGACATGCTGTGCATGACCGTTATCGGCTTTTTGATCTACGGTCCCGTTATGCTTATCGGCCTGCACGCGCTTGAGCTGGCGCCGAAGAAAGCGGCCGGTACCGCAGCGGGCTTCACCGGCCTGTTCGGCTACCTGGGCGGTTCGGTTGCGGCAAGCGCCATCGTCGGCTACACCGTTGACTTCTTCGGTTGGGACGGCGGCTTTATGGTCATGATCGGCGGCAGCGCTCTGGCAGTCGTTCTGCTGGTAATGACCATGCTGAGCGAAAACAAACACAAAGCGGAAATGTTGGCAAAACAGGCCGGTAATTAATCCGTTTACGTTGCAATAAACGCTGCGGCCAACGCTGGCCGCAGCGCATATCTTCACTCTCAATAACAATAAAAACATAAAACGCGCTTCAAACCCAATTCGCGAACGTCATCCTGACGTCATCTAACGCGGATACCATTTTCATCAGTCATGTGTAACAGAAACAAAAAGCAATTCGGCTTAAAACGTACGCTGCACGGCCAGCGGTTTTCAACGCCCCTGCTGTGCTTCTAAAATACTCACACGGAGAGAAAAGGATGAAGACAGGTTTTAAAACGCTTTTGGCTGGCATGGTTTTAGGCATGGCCCTACTCCCGGCCGTTCAGGCGGCGCAAAAGGCCGACAAGGTCGTTATCGCTCACCGCGGCGCCAGCGGTTATCTTCCCGAACATACGCTGGCCTCAAAGGCCATGGCTTACCAGCAGGGGGCTGACTTCCTCGAGCAGGATCTGGTCATGACTAAAGACGACAGGCTTATCGTTTTGCACGACCACTATCTTGACCGCGTCACCGACGTGGCCGACAGGTTTCCCGATCGCGCCCGCAAGGACGGCCGCTATTACGCTATCGACTTTACGCTGGATGAAATCAAGTCGCTGAAATTCACCGAAGGTTTCGACATTAAGGACGGAAAAAAGGTACAGAGCTATCCTGGCCGCTTCCCGATGGGAAAATCCGATTTCCGCATCCACACCTTTGAAGATGAAATCGAGTTCGTGCAGGGCCTGAACCACTCTACTGGCAAAAACATCGGCATTTATCCCGAAATCAAAGCGCCCTGGTTCCATCGCAGCGAAGGTAAAGACATCACGGCCAAAACGCTGGAAGTCCTGAAAAAATATGGCTACACCAAGAAAAGCGACAACGTCTACCTTCAGTGCTTCGACTTCAATGAACTTAAGCGCATCAAGACCGAGCTGATGCCCAAAGCGGGAATGGATCTGAAGCTGGTCCAGCTAATCGCCTACACCGACTGGGAAGAGACGTTCGAACCCGATGCTCAGGGCAAGCTTGTAAACTATAGCTACGACTGGATGTTCAAGCCCGGCGCCATGACGGAAATCGCCAAGTACGCCGACGGCATTGGCCCTCAATATCCGATGCTGCTTGACGTGAAGGCATCCAAGCCGGGCAAGGTCGTGCTTTCATCGATGACGAAAGACGCCCATAAGGCAGGAATGGAAGTACATCCCTACACGCTGCGCGCTGACGCGCTGCCGCCCTATGCGAAGGACATGAACCAGCTGCTGGACGTCATGTACAACCAGGCGGGCGTTGACGGGCTGTTCTCCGACTTCCCCGATATGGCGGTGAAATTTCTGGAGAAGCAGGGGCAGCATAAATAGCCGCAAAAAGAATCATGAACGCCGCGGGCGCCTTTGCGCCCGCTTTCTTTTGACTATAGATACATATTTCTCAAGTAGTGCATCACCGCATCGTCGACGTTGCTGCCGATCACCTCAAGCTGGGGCAGGGTTTTCTTCAGGCGCGGCGAGCCGTTTTGCATAATGCAGCCTTTGCCGGCCATCGACAGCATCTCCGCGTCGTTCATGCCGTCGCCGAAAGTGATACAGTCCTTCAAACCGTAGCCCATCAACCCCGAGACCTCTTGCAGCGCCCACCCTTTTGACACGTGACCGCCCATCACTTCCAGACAATAGTCTAAAGAGAAGCTGGCGTTAACCTTATCGCCGTAGCGCCGATTGATGTCCTCCTCCAGCTTGAGCAGCCTGTCGTGTTCAAAGCTGGTGAAAAATACCTTACAGACGCCGTCCGTCGCTAACGTATCGGGTTCAAACAGCCGATAGCTGAAGTCCGACTCTTTGTGAAAGTTCTTCAGGTCCTCGCTGTCGCGGTTGGTCAACCAGTCGTCGTTGCGGTATACGTGGGTTTCAATATGTGGATTACTCTCCACGATATGGTAGAGCTCGTAGGCGATATTGGGATCGAGATTATGGCTGAAGATAAGCTCCCCTTGAGGGTTGTGCACCCGAGCGCCGTTGGAGGTAATCATATAGGAGTCAATGCCTAAACCGTCGCGGATCTGCCCTACGTCAACGTGATGGCGGCCGGTGGCAAATACAAAGTGAATTCCGCTTTGGGATAACAGGCGCAGCGTATCTTTAGCGTAGGGTGAAAGCGTGTGGTCGTTCTGCAACAGCGTGCCGTCCAGATCGGATGCAACGATAGGATACATATTAATATCAACCCTTAACGAAAAAAGAATTCATTATAACTAAACATCAATACTGCGCGAAAAAGCGCAAAATATCCAGCAACGCCTCCGTACGCAGCACGTCGCGTTCAAAGAGGATTTCGTGAAAAGCGCCCTTGATAACTATCGGTCCGCCGCTTTCGCAAGGGTGCCCAGCCTGCGCCATCGCCTGACAAAAAGCGTCCTGTGCGTCGTTATCAACGATGCGCTCTTCTCCGGCCTGTAGCAGCATAAGAGGCGTGGTAATTTGAGGCGCCAGGGCAATCGCCTGTTCGCCGGCTTCTATTGACTCTTTGACCCAGCGATAGGTCGGGCCGCCGATGCGAAGCTCCGGGTAGTCCGAATAGTGGCGAGAATAAAGGCGGTAGCGCACCTTGCTGTGAGTCAAAATATTAACCGCATAGGGCAGCGGGAGCCAGCGGCCGGTGCCGACCGCATAATGCTCCCTGACGCTCTGCCAGCGTTCTGCCACGTCCGTAATGCGCTTTGCCAGCCACTTGGGCATCGGCAGGCGAATACCCAGCATTGGCGAACAGAGCGCGGCGGCGGAGACGGCGCCCGGATGGCGAGCGAGAAACAGCGCGGAAATCGCGCCCCCCATGGAGTGGGCGATAAGAAACGCGTGCGCATAGCGATGCGGCGTAAAGGCGGTTTGCCAAAAGGTTTCGAAGTCCTCGACGTAGTCATCAAACTCCTCTACGTGCCCACGCTGGCCGTCTTCCAGCAGGCGGCCGGAAAAACCCTGCCCGCGGTGATCGATAATCCAGACGTCATAGCCGCAGTGAAACAGGTCGTAGGCCAACTCCTGATATTTAATATAGCCCTCCGTTCTGCCGGGGGAGATAACCACTGCGCGCCGGTGTTCAGGGGACGTAAATCGAACGTAGGAAATTTCAATGCCGCCAACGCCTTCAAAGTCAGCTTCCCGCCGCAGCTGCCAGAAATCCAGCAGCGGGCCGGAGGAAAACGCAGCAAAGCGTTTTTCACGACTTAATAGCTCCAGCTCTAACGCAAAGAAATCCGTTGTCATAAATTAAGGGCCCCCGCTGGCGTTAATGCTGTTTATCGCGAAGCGATGCGCACATTAAAAAGACTCAGTCGTCATTTAATCCAATAATTTTATAACCTTCATCGGCATGACTACATACCAACATCGTACTACCAATACAAAAAATACGTTCTAAAAAAAGACAACGACTAGTATGGTAGATCGGTTTTTTACTAACAGTCCCCCGATATTTTTTGATTAATACTCAATGGATAGAAAAGGAGCGTTCAAATGAAAACAATGGCGATACTGGTTCTACTGGGAAGTTCATTCGGCGCGTTCGCCCAGCCTCAAATCGTCGCGCACCGAGCAGGAACGGACGACGCGCCGGAAAACACCCTCGTAGCAATAGAGAAGTCGCTCAGCAACGGCGCTGACGCCATATGGATAACCCTTCAATTAACCAAGGACAACGTCCCGGTCCTTTATCGCCCTTCCAAACTGGAAGCGCTAACGGATAAACAGGGGCCAATTTCCGACTATACGCTGTCACAGCTTGCCGCTGCGGACGCCGGTTGGTCATTTGGCAAGGACAGCCACCCTTACAGGGGAAAGAACATTACTATTCCCACCCTTGAGGCCGTATTAACCCGCTACCCGTCCACGTTCTTTTATTTGGATATAAAATCCCCCGATGCCGATCCCGCACGCTTTGCCGATGCGCTGACCGCCGTGTTGAAAAAAACCGGCTCGTTCTCGCGGGTGCGGGTTTATTCCACGGAAGAGGGCTATCTTAACGCCCTTCCGGCCAGCGTTCCTCGCTTTGAAAGCCGCGATGCGACCAGAACGATACTGGCCAACGTTTCCCTTAACCATTCATGTCGCATAGAAAACAGCGATAAGCCCCGCTGGTACGGCCTGGAGCTGAACAGGAAGGTTGAAGTGGTGGAGACGTTCACCCTGGGCGAAGGCCGTTCTCAGGCCACGCTGACCTGGGATAAAGAAGCCATGGCCTGCTTCCGCTCCCAGGGAGAAGCCCACGTCATTCTGTTTGGCGTCAATAGCCCGCAGGATTATCAAACGGCAGTAGAGCTGGGGGCGGACGGCGTGATGGTGAATTCGCCGGAAAAATTCCGTACGATCGTAAAAAAATAGCCCTCCGACGCTGACTTTTTCCGAAAACAAACGGCAGGGTCTGCCCGCCGTTTGTTTACCTCACCGACGCGGATTAAAAAATCTGGCGCTGGCGTCTGAAAGCGTGATAAAAAATCGTATCCCCTCCCATTAACGCAGAACCTTTACCATGACTTTTGAATGGTGGCTAACCTATTTAGTCACAACGATTATTCTTAGCCTTTCTCCCGGCTCTGGCGCAATAAACACCATGAGCACCGGCATCACCTACGGCTTTCGCGGCGCTATCCCCGCGATAGCGGGCCTTCAGGTCGGCCTTGCGGCACACATCGTACTGGTTGGCGTCGGGCTGGGGACGCTGCTGTCGCAGTCGGCGATGGCGTTCGTCGCGTTGAAGTGGCTGGGTGCGGCCTATCTTATCTGGCTCGGTATCCAGCAGTGGCGAGCGGCGGGAGCGATGGACCTTAACGCGGTGTCCCAGTCGCTGCCCAAAAGCGGCCGCTTTAAGCGCGCCGTGCTGGTTAACCTGACCAACCCTAAAAGCATCGTGTTTTTGGCCGCGCTGTTTCCGCAGTTTATCGTGCCTAATCAGCCGCAGGCCGCCCAGTATCTGATTCTTGGCGTCACCAGCGTCGCGGTGGATATTGTCGTCATGGTTGGCTATGCGCTGCTCGCCAGCCGCGTAGCCAAGTGGGTCCGTCAGCCGCACCAGATGAGGCTTCTTAACCGCCTGTTCGGTTCACTGTTTATTCTGGTCGGCGGCCTGCTGTTGATGGCGCGCAGGGCGACGCATTAAGCGCCCTGCGGCGAAAGAAAACGCCGAATTATAAGTTTTATTGCTAAATATTTTGTTTATATCGAATAAATTTACTTGCACGGCTGGATACATTTTGTAATGTGGAAGAGGTCTGTGCAAGATAACTCAGAAACACAACATTCAAGGGCAGCGCGGCCGCTCCGCGCCCACCCCGCCAATTGATTACAGCAAGGTTAGGATACTAAATATGAAAAACGTCGGTTTTGTTGGCTGGCGCGGTATGGTTGGCTCCGTTCTGATGCAACGAATGATCGAAGAACGCGATTTTGACGCTATTCGCCCGGTCTTTTTCTCTACTTCACAAACGGGCCAGGCTGCGCCCTCATTCACCGGTCAGGGCGGCACGCTGCAGGACGCTAACGATATCGACGCGCTTCGCGCGCTGGACATCATCGTCACCTGTCAGGGTGGCGACTACACCAGCGAAATCTATCCTAAGCTTCGCGCTACGGGCTGGAACGGCTACTGGATCGACGCCGCCTCTACGCTGCGCATGAAAGACGATGCGATTATTATCCTCGATCCGGTCAACCAGCACGTCATCGATCAGGGCCTAAATCAGGGCGTAAAAACCTTCGTCGGCGGCAACTGCACCGTCAGCCTGATGCTGATGGCCTTAGGCGGCCTGTTCGCCAGCAATCTGGTTGAGTGGGCCTCCGTCGCCACCTATCAGGCGGCCTCCGGCGGCGGCGCGCGCCACATGCGCGAACTGCTGACCCAAATGGGCATGCTGCACGCCGTGGCGGCAAAAGAGCTGGAAGATCCGGCCTCCGCCATTTTGGACATTGAGCGCCGCGTTACCGCGCAAATGCGCAACGGCGCGCTGCCGGTAGACAACTTCGGCGTGCCTCTGGCCGGCAGCCTGATCCCATGGATCGACAAGCAGCTGGAAAACGGCCAAAGCCGCGAAGAGTGGAAAGGTCAGGCTGAGACCAACAAGATCCTCAACACCGCCAGCACTATCCCGGTCGACGGCCTGTGCGTACGCATCGGCGCGCTGCGCTGCCACAGTCAGGCGTTTACCCTGAAGCTGAAGAAAGACGTCTCTCTGAGCGAAATCGAAAGCATGCTGGCGTCGCACAACGAGTGGGTGAAGGTGGTGCCGAACGATCGCGAAATCACCATGCGCGAGCTAACCCCCGCCGCCGTCACCGGCACGCTGGCAACGCCGGTAGGCCGTCTGCGCAAGCTGAACATGGGGCCGGAATATCTGTCGGCCTTCACCGTCGGCGATCAGCTGCTGTGGGGCGCCGCAGAGCCGCTGCGCCGCATGCTGCGCATTTTGCTGTAATCCTACCGTACCCCTCTCCCTTCCGCCTTTGCGGAGGGGAGAAGTTTCTTTACTCAGGACTCCAGATACTTATCCTGAATTTTCACCCGCACCTGCGGCGTCAGGCCAAACTCCTGCTCCAACCAGCTGTCGGTGCTGCCGTAGCGCTGCTCAATCGCCTTCAGCGCAGTGCCGATAAACGACTCCTTGGCCGACATCACGTAGTTCAGGCTGTCGATGCCGTGCTGCTGCGTCAGCTGCTTAGCCAGATGGCTCATCATCTCCTGGCGGAAGGGTTCAAGGGTGGTTTCCGTCAGCATATAGTCTTCTATAACGGTATCCTTCGACGCCCCCAGCGTTAACAGCACCAGCGCCGAGCCAATGCCGGTACGGTCTTTCCCTACCGCGCAGTGCTGCACCAGCGCGCCGTCGCCCGGCGCCAACATGACCTGCACCAGGTGGCGATAGGCCCGGTTGTCAAACGGCAGCTGGTTATACAGCCGGTTCATAAAGTCGGCGGCGTCGAACGCCGCCAGCGCTTCATCCGTAAGCTTGGAAAAGTTGGCGTTGACGTCGTCCGTCAGCGGGTTAGCCGGAACGTTGTCATAGCTTACGCCCTGCCAAACTACGTCCGGTCGAAGCGCCACTTCGTCGGCATCCCGATAGTCGATAATGCTGGTTAAGGGAATTTGGCTCAGATAATCACAGTCGCGTTCCGTCAGCCTGTCCAGCGCGCCTGCGCGCAGCAGCTTGCCCGACTTAACCCTGCGACCATCGGCGGCTATGTTGCCTCCCTGATCGCGAAAGTTGATGCCTCCCTGTAGCGGCAGTAGCGATGCGTGTAATAAATCAATAGTGGCCATAATTCCCTCTTGTTTCAGCTAGCTTGGTTCATGATAAAAAGTACCGTAAAGATTACGATGGCGGGGGACGCTAAACGTCCTCGCGATAAAGGCGACGAGCCCGTAAGGCCGCCGCTTTGCGTTAGCACAGCGGCGTGAAGAAGTGAGTATCAGATAAATGAGAACGCATCGCCAAACATGCGCTTTTCATCAGCGCCGCGCTCAAGACAGAAGCGCTCTCTGGCTATTTTTACCATTTCGAAACGGCCGGCGATGTAAATGTCATAGTCCGCCAGCGAGCCAAAGTCAGCCAATACCGCCGCCAGTACCGTTCCAGTGCGGCCGCGCCACCCTTCATTCGGCTGTTCGACGACGGAAACTACGTCCAGATTGGGATACTGCACCGTCAGCGCCTCCAAACGCCCCATGTCGTACAGGTGCTCGGCTTCACGCCCGCCCCAGTACAGCGAAATCTTTCTCGTCGGCGTCTGCGACAGCGCGGTCATCAGGATGGAGTTCACGTAAGAAAAACCGGTGCCGCCGGCGATAAGCAGCATGGGGCGATCGGAATCCTGACGAAACCACGCGTCTCCGTGGGGAATATCCACGCTGATGCTCTTTTCCGTCAGCAGGCGGTCCATCACGGCCATGGCGTACAGATTAAACTCGGACGCGCCGACGTGCAGTTCGATAACGCCGTCTTCCATCGGCGTCGAGGCCATTGAAAACGGGCGGCGGTCTCGTTCATCCATAACGCCCAGCAGGTATTGGCCTGCCAGAAATGAAACCGGCTCTTGCGGAATTAACCTGACGCGAAACACCGTATCGGTAATAGATTCCACGGAGGCGATTTTACAGTTCAACGTTGCCATGTGTTCCCTCTAAAGCGGGGTCATTAAAATCAAAAGTGCCGTTAAGCGGTGCGTCAGTCATATTAGCGGGAGGCGTTGCTCGATTCAAATATGCCCAGCTCGTCCCAAAGCGCATCGATGCGCGCGCAAACCTCTGGATCCTTGGTAATCGGGCGTCCCCACTCTCTTTGCGTCTCACCCGGCCACTTGTTGGTGGCATCCATCCCCATTTTAGAACCCAGGCCGGATACCGGTGAGGCGAAGTCCAGATAGTCTATCGGCGTGTTTTCCATCAGCACCGTGTCGCGCGCCGGATCCATACGCGTCGTTATCGCCCAGATGACGTCCTTCCAGTCGCGGGCGTTAATGTCGTCATCGCAAACGATAACGAACTTGGTGTACATAAACTGCCGCAGGAAAGACCAGACGCCCATCATTACGCGCTTGGCGTGGCCAGCGTACTGCTTTTTCATCGTGACGATGGCCATTCGATAAGAACAGCCCTCCGGCGGCAAGTAGAAATCGACGATTTCCGGAAACTGCTTTCTCAGGATGGGCACAAACACTTCGTTGAGCGCCAATCCCATGACGGCGGGCTCGTCCGGCGGCCGTCCGGTATAGGTGGAATGGTAAATCGCGTCGGCGCGGCGGGTAATGTGGGTAACGGTGAAAACGGGGAAGTTGTCCACTTCGTTATAGTAGCCGGTGTGATCGCCGTAGGGCCCTTCGGGGGCGAGTTCTTCTGGCTCAATGTACCCTTCCAGCACGATCTCGGCACTGGCCGGGACTTCCAAATCGCAGGAGATACATTTAACCACGTCGGTCTTATAGCCGCGCAGCAGCCCGGCAAAAGCGTATTCGGACAGAGTATCCGGCACCGGCGTCACGGCGGCCAGCAGCGTCGCCGGGTCGGCGCCCAGCGCGACCGCGATGGGAAAACGCTCTCCGGGGTGCTTCTGACGCCACTCCTGATAGTCTAATGCGCCGCCTCGGTGGGACAGCCAGCGCATAATAACCTTGTTCTTGCCCAGCACCTGTTGACGGTAGATACCCAGATTCTGGCGCGCTTTGTGTGGGCCGCGCGTCACCGTGAGCCCCCATGAAATCAGCGGGGCTGCATCCTCTGGCCAACAGTGCATGATGGGTAATTTGGTGAGGTCGACGTCGTCCCCCTGCCAGATCTGCTCCTGACAGGGAGCCGAGGACAGCTGTTTCGTCGGCATGTTCAGCACTTGCTTAAACTGCGGCAGCTTGTCCATCAGGTCGCGAAAGCCCTTAGGAGGCTCGGGCTCCTTGAGGAACGCCAGCAGTTCGCCTACGTCGCGCAACGCGCTCACTTCCTCTTGTCCCATCCCCAATGCGACACGCTTGGGCGTACCAAACAGGTTGCACAGCACCGGCACGTCGTACCCTTTCGGATTTTCAAACAGCAGGGCAGGACCTTCGGCCCGCAGCGTACGGTCGGCGATCTCGGTCATTTCCAGATAGGGATCAATCGGCTGTTTAATGCGCTTGAGTTCTCCCCGCTGCTCAAGCAGCGCCAAAAACTCCCGCAGGTCTCGATATTTCATTCGCTCTCTACCGCAGGCCAAAGGCGTTAATAGACTATTCTGAATACTTCCGGCTGCAAAACGCGCAGCCGGAAGTTTGAAAAGTATACCCTAAATAATTCGAGTTGCAGGACAAAACGCTAATGGCGTTTTGAACAGCGTAAAGCGCTGGCCCTTTAGGGTGAGGCCCTAAGGGCCGAATCACGCGGCAAGCGAGAGAATCCCCAGGAGCTTACATAAGTAAGTGACTGGGGTGACAAATCTGCGAAAGCAGATTTGAACGCCGCTTGCGGCGGCCTCGTTAGAGGTGAGGCCCATATAAATGGGCCGAATAACAAGCGCAGCCAACGCACAGGCAACTTGAAGTATGACGGGGTATAGAAGGTTTCCCTTACTTTACTTCTAATTACCGCCAATTAACAGCAGGTAAAGGGGACAAGCTTGCTCAGCGCCTTCGTGTCCATATGCTCTGTGGTTTCCTGACCGTGGCGGAAAATTTTGAATCCTTGCCCTTTGGCGCTGAAATAGGTCAGGTCGTTGCCGGAAATTTGCAGCAGGCTGCCTTCACGGATCGCCACGACGGACTCCGTCGGGTTTACCGCGCAAAATTCTGCGATGCGCTCGTCGCGCGTTTCGCCCATATGGCCGCTTACGTGAGCGTCAATGTAGTGCGGGTTAATCTGGACGGGGAACAGGCCCAGCGAAGGCAGTACTACGCTGCTGCGAACGGGCATATCGTTGGTGGTTCTGATGGAAGGACAGGCCACGTTGCAGCCGGCGCTCCAACCGATATAAGGAATGTTGCGCTCGCGCACCGCGCGCTGAATAGGCACAATCAGCCCTTTCTCATGCATCATCTGATTCAACATCCAGGTATTGCCACCGCTGATGATAATGCACTCGGCCTGATCGATAGCTTCGGCCTGGTTATCAAAGTGGTGAACGCTGGTGACGGAAATACCGAGGCTTTTTTCCAAGTCACGAGCGCGTGAGTCATAATCACTACGAATCAGGGCATAAGGAATCAATATTGCCTTGGCGACCTTCCGGCTTTCTAGAACGGCCAAAATTTGCTTTTTTGCATAGCCTAAGAGCTCTGCGTCACCGGACGTCTTGCCATTACTCAACAATATGAGTTCCATACAATCTACCTCTGTTTAGTTTGTTAACGTACCGGCCAACTTCCGCTTCAGTGGAAAAAAGGACGGAAGCCAGCCTGGATTTTGCCGCATAAGGATACGAAAAAACACGCATCTTTACTGTGATCGCTTACCGCTTATGCCCCCTCCGACGGTTAATTCATCACCAATCGGCAGAGCGGCGGTAACGAAACCGTGCGGACTGTCCTTACCAGAATAATCCTAATCGCCTAATTAATCGACCAACGCATACCCTGTTATACCCTAAATAATTCAAGTTGCAGGAAGGCGGCAAGCGAGGGAATCCCTAGGAGCTTACATAAGTAAGTGACTAGGGTGAGCAAGCGCAGCCAACGCGCCTGCGGCTTGAAGTATGACGGGTATATGTTTATTCATTCGTGCTTTTGCTATGCTTAGGCCCGTGTCCCGTAACTCAAAGTCCGGCAAACGTATATGGAATCATGGTATCTGCTTTACTGTAAACGCGGGCAACTGATGCGGGCCCAGGAGAACCTCGAGCGTCAGGAGGTTCCCTGTTTTAGCCCTATGTATGAGATAGAGAAAATAGTTCGGGGTAAAAAGACTGTAGTCAGCGAGCCGCTGTTTCCCAACTATCTGTTCATCGAACTCGATCCGGAAAGGATCCACACGACCACTATCAGCTCAACGCGCGGAGTCAGCCACTTTATTCGCTTTGGGCGCTACCCGGTGACGGTACCGTTTAGCCTGATAAAAAGCCTGATGATGCAGCCAAAGCCGCTGATAAGCTCGCCTTCCCTGCCTAAAAGCGGGGATAAGGTCGTCATTACCGAAGGAATTTTTGAAGGGTTGGAGGCTATCTACGCAGAGCCCGATGGAGAGACGCGCTCTATTCTGCTGCTTAACCTGATTAACCAGCAGGTGTCGCATCGCGTCGACAATACGCAGTTTGAAAAACGAGACTAGGCTGTGTCCCGCCATTGTCCACGGTGGGGACAATGGCGGGACACAGCCTAACAGGAAGCGGCGCGCGCCGCTTCCCCAACGTCGTTAGCGACGCGTCGCTTCGTCGCGCAGCCACTGGGCGACGCGTTTGGCAAAGTAGGTCAGCACGCCGTCGGCGCCGGCGCGCTTGAAGCACAGCAGGGATTCCAGCACGGCCGGTTGCTCCTGCAGCCAACCGTTTTGGAAAGCCGCCATGTGCATGGCGTACTCGCCGGAGACCTGATAGGCGAACGTCGGCACTGCGAAGGTGTCCTTCACCTGACGAATCACGTCAAGATACGGCATCCCCGGCTTCACCATCACCATATCAGCCCCTTCCTGCAGGTCCTGAGCCACTTCTTGCAGTGCTTCATTGCCGTTAGCCGGATCCATTTGGTAGGTTTTCTTGTTGCCGCCCTTCAGGTTGCCGCTTGATCCGACCGCATCGCGGAACGGCCCGTAGTAGCAGGAAGCATACTTGGCGGAATAGGCCATAATTTGCGTGTTTATAAAGCTCTGGGCCTCCAGCTGCTGGCGAACCGCGCCGATGCGGCCGTCCATCATATCGCTGGGCGCGACGATGTCAGCGCCGGCCTCCGCATGGCACAGGGCCTGGCGGACCAGAATCTCTTTCGTCACTTCGTTAATCACGTAGCCGTCGCTGTCGATAATGCCGTCCTGCCCATGAGTGGTATAAGGGTCAAGCGCAACGTCGGTCAGGACGCCAAGCTCAGGAACCGCCTGCTTCAGCGCTCTTACCGCCCGAGGCACCAGCCCCTGCGGGTTGTAGGCCTGCTCTGCGTACAGGCTTTTAAGATCGGACTCAATCACCGGGAACAGGGAGATAACCGGAACGCCCAGCTTCGCCAGCTCTTCCGCTTCCTTTATCAGGATATCGACCGTCATGCGGCTGACGCCCGGCATGGAAGGCACGTCTTGACGACGGTTCTCGCCTTCCATAATGAATACCGGATAAATCAGGTCGTTAACCGTCAGCTGGTTTTCGCACACCAGGCGGCGGCTGAAGTCGTGGGCGCGCACGCGGCGCAGGCGACGGTGGGGATACGCCCCGGGAATAACATAGCTCACACTCGTTCTCCTTATTTTGTTCTATCGACGGCAAGAAAGAGGATCAGGAAAGCTCACCGCCGCAGTGTATATATCATACGCTTCAATCGCTTTGACTAACACCCAGCAGGCGCAGCGCATTTTGGCGGGTTATTTCTCCCAGCTCGTTCGCATCTTCGCCCCGAAGCTTTGCGACCTCCCGCAGGATATGGGCCAAATAGGCAGGCTCATTGCGTCTGGAAGTCGGCTTAGGCTTTAAGTCTCTGGGCAACAGGTAAGGCGCGTCGGTTTCCAGCAGCAGTTTGTCCGCAGGAATACGCGACACCAGCTCGCGAAGCTCAAGACCGCGCCGCTCGTCGCACACCCAGCCGGTAATGCCGACATAAAGCCCCAGGGACAGATAGTCCTCCAGCGCGCGTCCGTCGTCGGTAAAGCAGTGTACGACTGCCGCCGGTACTTTCGAAAGCCACGGCTTAAGCAGCTCAATAAAGCGCGGATAGGCGTCCCTACAGTGCAGAAACAGCGGCATCGACAGCTCGGCCGCCATCGAAAGCTGCTCGGAAAAGGCCCGTTCCTGCTGCTCAGGCGTAGAAAAGTTGCGGTTAAAGTCCAGCCCGCACTCGCCGACGGCGACCGCCTGCGGCTTTTGTAACAGCCGATATATCTGCTCTGCACATTCGTCCGACCAGCCCGAAGCGTCGTGAGGATGGACGCCCGCCGTGCTCCAGCAGTAGTCGGGATATTCCGCCGCCAGCGCCTGCGCGGCGCGGCTTTCTTTCAAGGACGTTCCGGTTATCAGCATTCCCTTCACGCCGGCCTGCTTCGCGCGTTCAACCACGTCGTGCCGATCGGCGGCAAACTGTCGGTTGGTCAGGTTAATTCCAATATCAAACACGGTATTTGGCTCCCGTAAAAAACGTAAGCCGCCCAAAAGGCGGCTTATTTGCAGACAGCATAGGGTGTGTCTCGCAACAGCGTCAGGCTGAAGGCTTGTCGCCGCTTTCGTCGGCGTCGTCCGCCTCGCTGTCCTCATCACCTTCTTCCCCTTCCCGACGCCCTTTACCCACGTAGAAACGGGCAAAGAACACGCCAATCTCAAACAGGATGCACATAGGGATCGCGAGAAGCGTCTGAGAGAAGACGTCCGGCGGCGTTAACAGCATGCCGACAACAAAAGCGCCAACAACGATGTAGGGACGCTTTTTCTTCAGTTCGGCAGGCGTCGTTACGCCGCTCCAGCACAGCAGGATAATCGCGACCGGCACCTCAAACGACACGCCAAAGGCAAAAAACAGCGCCATGACGAAGTTCAGGTAATTGTTGATGTCGGTCGATATCAGAATGCCTTCCGGCGCGGTTTTGACAAAAAAGCCGAACGCCAGCGGGAACACGACGAAGTAGGCAAACGCCATGCCGAGGTAAAACAGCGCAGTGCTGGAAAACAGCAGCGGCATCATCAGGCGACGTTCGTGCTTATACAGCGCCGGCGCGATAAACGACCAGATCTGATACAGAATATAGGGCGCTGAAACAAAAACCGACACGATAAGCGTCAGCTTGATAGGCGTTAAAAATGGCGACGCCACGTCGGTAGCGATCATGCTGGCTTTTTCCGGCAGCTGCTTCATCAGCGGCGCGGAAATCATGTGGTAGATATCGTTAGAGAAATAGACCAGCGCCAGAAACACGACGATGATACAGACCATTGAACGCAGCAACCTACTGCGCAGCTCTATCAAATGAGTGATAAGCGGTTGGGTATCTTCTACGGCCATGAATTATTTTTCGCCATCGGTTTTACTTGGGGATGGGGCTTCGGGCTGAGCCTCCTGCGGCTTAGACTCTGCGTCAGCGGCAGGCGCGGCTTCAACTACAACAGCCTCAGGCTTCGTCATTGAATCCACGGGCGGGACGTTCTGACGATTCATCGCCGGATCGCTAACGACGCGGGCCGGCGCTTCAGCGTCGCCGGCCGCAGTCGCGGTAGTGTCAGGAGATGGTGTCTCTTTGAATGATTCGGCAGCCTTATTAAGATCGGTTTGAACGGTACGTTTCATACCGCTCGCCATCTCTCTAAGCTCCTCCATCGACGCTTTAAGCTCCGGGGAGAGGTTTTGCAGACCGGCCTGCTCCGCTTTCTTCAGGCTATCTTTCAGCTCTTGCAGCTTCAGTTCCTGAGTCAGCTCGTTTTGTACCGATGACGCCAGAGAGCGCATGGCTCGGATCCAACCGGCAACCGTTTTCACCGCAACGGGCAACCGTTCGGGGCCGAGCACGATAAGGCCGATGATCAGCACCAGTACAATTTCACCAAATCCTATATCGAACACGGATTACACCTGCTCTTTATTCTGGCTCTTTTGTTCTTCGGTTTTAACCGTGTTTTCCTGCTGTTCTTCGATAGACTTCACGACGAAGTCAGCATCTTTTTCCTTTTGAGCTTCTTCTTTGTTCGGCGTGGACTCTTCGTCGCTCATCGCCTTTTTGAAGCCTTTGACCGATGCGCCGAGGTCTGAACCCAGCGTGCGCAGCTTCTTCGTTCCGAACAGCAGCACGACAATTGCAACAATAATAAGCAGTTGCCAAATACTAATTCCACCCATGTGATATGCCTCTATAGATCGTGGGTTAACGTTACGATTGCCGCCAAGTATATACGGCGGTTTCCTTAAACTATAGTAATAAATTTCCTCAGGCGGCCTTCACCCAGCCTATTAGCCAAACCGCAAGACCTACACCGGTCAGGCAGAGCGGCCAAAATGAAATCTGACCAATAAACAGCATTGTAGCACTAACCAGCAGCGTGGCACCTACCCCAAAAAGGTAGCCGGAGCGTCGCCGTTTACTCTCATTTTCACTCAATCGGGCACTGAGTTTATCAATACTATTTTGTAATTCTTTGTGCTGCCGCAAACTGTCGTAAAACAGCTCGGGCAATTCCGGTAATTTTTCTACCCAGTACGGCGCCTTCTCTTTTAGCGTTTTTAACACGCCGGGAATGCCGACCTGCTCGCGCATCCACGACTCAAGGAACGGCTTGGCCGTCGTCCACAGGTCAAGCTGCGGATAGAGCTGGCGCCCCAGCCCTTCGATATAGAGCAGCGTCTTTTGCAGTAAAACCAACTGAGGCTGAACTTCCATATTAAAACGACGCGCCGTGTTGAACAGGTTCAGCAGCACGTGGCCAAACGAAATTTCAGAAAGCGGTTTCTCAAAAATGGGTTCGCACACGGTGCGGATGGCGAACTCAAACTCCTCAACGCAGGTATCCGCAGGCACCCAGCCGGAATCAACGTGAAGCTCCGCCACCTTGCGGTAGTCGCGGTTGAAAAAGGCGATAAAGTTTTCCGCCAGATAGCGCTTGTCCGCCTTGCTCAAAGAGCCGACGATGCCGCAGTCAATGCCGATATACTGAGGGTCTTCAGGCTTCTCGTAGCTGATAAAAATATTGCCGGGGTGCATGTCCGCGTGGAAGAAGCTGTCGCGAAACACCTGGGTAAAGAACACCTGCACGCCCCGTTCCGCTAAAAGCTTCATGTTGGTGCCGTTGGCTATCAGCGCGTCGATGTCAGAAACGGGAATGCCGTAGATCCTCTCCATGACCAGCACGTTTTCATAACAAAGGTCGCTGTACACTTCGGGCACATAGAGCATAGGGCTGCCGTCGAAATTGCGGCGAAGCTGGATGGCGTTGGCCGCCTCTCTCAGCAGGTTGAGCTCGTCGAGCAGCGTCTTTTCATATTCACGCACTACCTCTCTGGGCCGCAGGCGACGACCGTCAGGGAGCAGCTTGGGCACCCAGCCCGCAATGCGGTACATCAGGCGAATGTCCGCCTCAATGACCGGCTTGATGTCCGGGCGGATCACCTTCAGCACCACTTCCTGCCCGCTGCTTTTAAGCGTTGCGGTGTGCACCTGCGCAATAGAGGCCGACGCCAGCGGCGTTGAGTCAAAGTCATCAAACCAGCGCTCAAGCGGGCCGCCCATGGCGTCCTCTATCTGCCGACGCGCCAGCGCTCCGTCAAACGACGTCACCTGATCTTGCAGCAGAGCCAGCTGATCGGCAATGGACGGAGGAAACAGATCGCGGCGGGTGGACAGCATTTGACCAAACTTGATCCAAACCGGCCCCAGCGTCTGAAGCCCCAGACGCAGCCGCTCGCCCAGCGGCTTTTCCGGATGCTGGTTGCGCAGCCAAAACAGCGCCCGGCATCCTACGCGAAGCGGCCAGGTCAGCCGCATCTTGGGGATCAGTTCGTCCAGCCCGTGGTTTAAAAATACGCGAATAATGGCATACAGCCGAAACAGTTCAGAAGGAGTCATCAGGCTCGCTCCAGCCGCTCAATGCGAGAAACCAGCGCGTCTACGTCCTGGCTTAACCTTTCCGTTTGGTCGCTAAAGTGCAAAACCTCAAGCCGACCGGGAGCCAAACGCCACTCCTGCGTTACGGCCTGAGCTAAGTAGCCCTGCTGGCGAGAGGCCCAGCGGCTAACGCTTTTTACGCCGTTTTGCACGCCCTGGCTCAGCGTTTCGGCGGCAACGTCGCCGATATAAGGAGACAGCCACTCGGCCGGATCCCATTCTGCCAAATCTATCAGGGTCACAAACTGCTGAATAATCTGAATGTCCCCATCAACGCTAACTTCGCCGTCACGCATCAGCGCGGAAAGCCGCTGCCTGTCGCGCAGGGAAAACAACGTCGCCAGTCGCGTCGTCAGCGTACAGTCCGCTGGCGGCTGCCACTGGCTGACAACGTCGATATGGTTCACGCTGAACACCAGCGTCAGGGTCGTTGAGAGTTCCTGCAGGCAGAGCGTCAGCGTTTTTCCCGCCAGTCGATGGCTGGCCAACTGAATATTGCGATCGCGAAAGAGCAGGCCGTTAAGCGACGTTTCTATCAGGCCGGAAACCAGAGGAACAAGCAGCATAGCGATCCTTGAAGCATGACGAGGATAAATACAATCCAGTCATAGTAATCATGAATGGCGTCAGAGTACAGCGGGGGATGACCTTAAAGAGAGTAGAAGAAATGTAGAAAAAACAGAAAAAACACAGTTTTATTAATGCATTAACTCAGTAAGAACGCGTACTCGACGGCCATAAAAAAATTAACAATAATGAAACAAACAGCGCTTACCCCTCGCACATAAGGGCCAGCGGAAACCGCTGTGCGAAGCTCGTTTCAGTTTCCGAGCATCGCGCAGCGTTTCAGAACATGATGAATAAACGACGTTTAGTACTTATAACCGCGGTGCAGCGCGACGATACCACCGGTCAGGTTAAAGTATTCCACGCTGTCAAAACCAGCTTCCAGCATCATTCCCTTCAGCGTTTCCTGATCGGGATGCATGCGGATGGATTCTGCCAGATAGCGATAGCTGTCAGCGTCTCTGGTGATCCACTCGCCGATTTTCGGCAGAACGTGGAATGAGTAGGCATCATAGGCTGAGTTAAGCACCTTGGCGGTGGGCTTGGAAAACTCCAGCACCAGCAGGCGACCGCCCGGCTTCAGCACGCGGAACATGGAGCGCAGCGCCTTATCCTTCTCGGTCACGTTGCGAAGGCCAAAAGAAATAGTGATGCAGTCAAAATAGTCGTCAGGGAAAGGCAGCGCCTCGGCGTTAGCCTGAACGTAGTTGACGTTGCCGATGATGCCCATATTGCGCAGCTTTTCACGGCCCATTTTCAGCATCGAATCGTTGATATCCGCCAGCACAACGCTGCCCTTCTCACCAACCATGCGGGAAAACTTTGCCGTCAGATCGCCGGTACCGCCGGCCAGATCGAGCACCCGCTGGCCTTCGCGCACGGCGCTGCAGTCAATGGTGAAGCGCTTCCAGATTCGGTGGATGCCGAACGACATCAGGTCGTTCATCAGATCGTACTTAGACGCTACGGAGTGAAAGACGTGGGCCACCATATCGGCCTTTTCGTCTTTGTTTACGGTTTGGAAGCCAAAGTGCGTGGTTTCCTGTGGATCGTTCATCATGTTTAATGCCTGAAGAAAGTTTAATGCCTAGAGAAAATTTAATAAGTACTATAAATCTCTGTGAATCGATTTAGTCTACCAGAAACACTCTGAAACATACCCACCAATAACTCTTTTTTGTTAAATCCGAGCAATATTAGATGAATGTTCCGATGCCTCCTGACTCTCCGATATGTCCGATAAATCGTCAGCGCGGGCCGGCGTGAATATCTCCGAGCCTATCGGCCGTTTAACCTCTACACCCAAAGCGCGGAAGCTCTCTATCTGCCCCAGCACGTTTCCTCTCCCCTGAGACAGGCGATTCACCGCCTGACGGTAGCTGCCCTGAGCTTTGTCCAGGCTGGCGCCTAATGCGGTCATATCGTCGACGAACAGCCGCATTTTGTCATACAGCTTCGCCGCCCGCTCGGCAATCAGCTGGGCGTTTTGGCTCTGGTGCTCATAGCGCCAAAGGTTGCTGATTGTTCTCAGAGCCACCAGCAGCGTCGTCGGGCTGACCAGCATGATATTATTTTGCAACGCCTCGCCAATCAACTCCGGCTGTCGGTCTATCGCCAGCAAAAATGCGGGCTCAACGGGAATAAACATTAGCACATAATCCAGAGAACGCAGCCCCGGTAGCTGATGATAGTCCTTTCGCCCAAGCTGACGGATATGGGAACGAATCGACGCGATGTGCTCGTGCAGCGCCTGCGTTCGCTCTTGCTCATCGTCGCTGTTAAAGTAGCGTTCATAGCTGACCAGCGACATTTTCGCATCGATAACTACGTCTTTATCCTGCGGCAAATGGACGATGACGTCCGGCTGCTGCCGGTTCCCGCCTTCACTTTGCATACTGACCTGAGTTTGGTACTCATAGCCTTCTCTAAGCCCTGAAGCCTCAAGCACGCGCCCCAGAACCACTTCGCCCCAGTTGCCCTGCGTTTTATTATCGCCTTTCAACGCATTGGTCAGGTTCAGCGCTTCTTTCGCCATCTGTGCGTTAAGCTGCTGGAGATTGCGGATCTCATGGGTCAGCGTATGACGTTCGCGCGCTTCCTGCCCGTAATTTTCCTGCACCTGACGGCGAAAACCGTCCAGCTGTTCGCTTAAAGGCAGTAAGAGCCTGTCTAAACTTTGCCTATTCTGTTCGTCTACCTTCCTGCCGCTTTGCTCAAAAATGCGGTTGGCCAGATTTTCAAACTGCACCGTTAGCCGCTGCTCGCTGTTAATCAACAGGCGCTGCTTTTCCTCAGCGGCGAATCGGGTCTCTTCAAGGCGGGTCGACATCTCCCGCAGTTCAACCTCAAGCGCGCTGTTGATGCCCTGTAGCCCGCGCAGCTCCTGATTAAGGCGTTCACATTCCTCATGCCACAGCGCCTGCTGCTGCGCCTTTTCCTGCGCGGCGGCCAGGCGCGCATACACCTCGCGCAGCTCTTCTTGCCCCGCCTGCAGCGCTTTTTGCGCCGACTCTTTTTCCCGCTTCAGCCCGTCCCTTTCGCTTTGAGCCTGTTCAAGCTGAGCCGCCTGTAGCTCTAGCTGCCCCTCCAGCCGCAGGCGCGCCCGCTGGTTAATCAGCATCGACACCAGGCCGGCGGCGATAAACCCCGCCAGCGCTGCGCCAATCACGATTGTTAAGCTGCTGTCCACCGAGCCTCCGGTTGATAATTTCACTGACTGTTTAAAGTAGGGATTAAAAGTAAGGAAATACTGTATGAATGTCCAGAATGATTTAAGCAACTCCGGAAGGTAACCCGCAGAGTGGGTACGTCAAAAGCGCAGATAGTGCATCGCCCACTGTAGGCCAAAGGCGCCCGGCGCCAGCATGGCGAATCCCCACAGCATGGCGGACAGCAGGTTGACGACCTGAAACGACCTTAGCGGCATATTACAGACCCCGGCAGCCAACGGCACCGTTGCCCTCAGCGGGCCGAAGAATCGTCCGACAAACACGCCCAGCGCGCCCCAACGTTCGAAAATACGCTGGCCGCGAAGCAGCAGATTAGGATCGCGAGAAAGTGGCCAAATGTGGGCAACGCTGTCCTTATAGCGCCAGCCGAACCAGTAAGAGACCCAGTCGCCAAAGAACGCACCGGCACTGGCTGCCAGCCACAGAGGCCAGAAGCCAATGCCGCTTTCGCCAATAATGGCACCGATGCCGATCAAAATGACGGTCGCCGGGACAAGCAAGGAGAGAAACGCGATGGATTCACCGAACGCCAGCGCAAAGACGATGGGCGGCCCCCAAGTCTGGTGGTCGCGCACAAAGTTCATGGTTACCTGAATAACGTGGTCAAGCGTCACGCAAAAAGCTCCGGCTGAATTCTGCTCACATTTAGCCGGAAAGGCCTTTGAAAAATCAACCCTCTTTTCGCTTTTATACGTAAGGCGCTCAAAACGCCCCTCGCCTTTACCCTGCCCGTGCGCATGTGCCTGCGAGGCTGTCTATTACCTCATCCTCGCCTAATGCGGGAAGCCGTATTACCACTCGCGTAAACCGTTCGGGTTCACTTTCAACGGTAATGCCGTAGTCATAGCCGTAGCGGGCCTTAATGCGCCTATCGACCAGATTCATGCCCAGCCCATCACCGTTTAAACGCGGCTGATACAGGCCTGCGTTGTCTTCCACCACCAGCACCAGCGCAGGGCGCCCCTGCGAACCGTCGCAGTACCCTCTGATGTTGATATGCCCTTCCGTCAGCATTTGCGACGTGCCGTGCTTAATGGCGTTTTCAACGATCGGCTGTAGCGAAAAGGCGGGTAATAAAAGAGGCTCAAGCTCGGTCGGGATATCAATATCCACCGTCAGGCGATCGGCAAAGCGCGCCTTTTCAATTTCCAAATAAGCGTTGATATGCTCCAGCTCGTCGCCCAGACTTACCTCGTCGTTGCTGCGCTTGAGGTTTTTACGAAAGAAGGTGGATAGCGAAAGTACCAGGCCGCGAGCCCGATCCGGATCCTTACGGATAACGGCTGACAGAGTATTAAGCGCGTTGAACAGAAAGTGCGGGTTCACCTGTGCGTGCAGCAGCTTTATTTCTGACTGAGAAAGCAGCTGCTTTTGGTTGTCCAGCGTTCCGGCCAGGATCTGCGCCGACAGCAGGTGGGCGATGCCTTCTCCCAGAGTGCGGTTAATAGAAGAGAAGAGCTTACTTTTCGGCTCATAAAGTTTAATCGTGCCGATAACCGTTTTCTCTGCGCCCCGCAGCGGAATGACTAACGTAGAGCCAAGCTTACAGTTTGGCGTGATTGAGCAGGCGTAGGGGACCTCGTTGCCGTCGGCGTACACCACCTGATTGTCCTCTATCGCTTTATGGGTGTAGTGAGACGTAATAGGCGTGCCCGGCAGGTGGTGGTCAGCGCCGATGCCGATAAAGGCCAGCAGCTTCTCCCTGTCGGTAATGGCGACGGCGCCGACTTCCAGCTCTTCATACAGTATTTGGGCCACCCGCATGCTGTTTTGCCGATCGAACCCGGCGCGCAGCACCCCCTCAGAACGGGCGGCGATTTGCAGCGCCTTCGCGGAAAAGGCCGTCGTATACTTTTCAAATATCGCTCGCCTGTCGAGTAAAATCCGCATAAACATCGCGGCGCCGATAGTATTGGTAATCATCATCGGCAGAGCGATATCGTTGACCAGATGAACCGCCTGAGAAAACGGCCTGGCGACCAGCAGAATAATCAACATCTGTAGTCCTTCCGCAAACAGCGTGATAGCGGCGACGATAAGCGGCTGAAACAGCAGATCCATGCGGTTATGGCGAATCAGGTAGCGGTGAAGCAGGCCGCCGACCAGCCCTTCGACGATGGTGGAGAGCATGCAGGCGGTCGCCGTCATGCCGCCCATGGAGTAGCGGTGCAATCCCCCCGTCAGGCCGACGAAAAAGCCGACGGAAGGGCCGCCGAGAACGCCGCCCAGCACCGCGCCCATTGCGCGCGTATTAGCGATGGAATCGTCGATCTGTAGGCCAAAGTAAGTCCCCATGATGCAGAACATGGAAAAGGTGAAGTAGCAAAGCAGCTTGTGCGGCAGCCTGATAGTGACCTGCATCAGAGGGATAAACAGCGGCGTTTTACTCAACAGGTAGGCAATCACCAGATACACGCACATCTGCTGCAGCAAAGAAAAAATGAGATCTATCTGACTGATATCCATAAGAGGTCATCTCTGGGCCGGGGACGGGAGGGAAGCAGCGCTATTGTAGCACTGCGTCATTAGAGGCAAAAGGTGGCTATATTAGGCTGATTTATATAAATAAAAAAAAAGCCAGCGCGTGGGCTGGCTAAAAATAAACACTGGAAGCAATGTGAGCAATGTCGTGCTTTCCCGGGGTGAGCATGTTGACCGCCCCTTGAAAACATGGAAATAATAATCATTATCAATATCGCCTGTAAAGCTCTTTTTTCTACAAAAACGAAGAAATTATGATTATTTTTATTTTCATATAAAAATCAATTAAATAAAAACAAAAAAGCGCAAAGATTAACCATGAAACTTGCGTGGAAATAAAACGCCGCCATAGTAAAAGAAACAGTCTCACTTTTTAGAGCCTATTGCGGAGGAAAACCCAATGGCAAGCGGATGGGCCGCCGACGGCGCCGTACAGGACCAAATTGACAGCACGATATCCGACGCCGTGGCTAAAGCACGGGCGCAGCTTCACGACGGTGAAAGCGCCATTTACTGTTTATCGTGCGGGGAAGAAATTCCTCAGGCGCGCCGGGATGCTCTTCCCGGCGTACGGTACTGCATCGCCTGCCAGCAGGAGCAGGACATCAAGAATCAGCACAGCGCCGGCTACAACCGACGCGGCAGTAAAGACAGCCAGTTAAGGTAACGGCCGGCTGGCTTTCAGAAATGTCCTCGCTGCGCCAGCGCCTGCGCGCAGGCCCATGCCGAGCTCCACGCCCACTGGAAGTTGTACCCGCCCAGCCAGCCGGTCACGTCCATCACTTCTCCGATGAAATAGAGACCGGGTACGTTAATCGCCTCCATCGTTTTGGACGACAGCGCCTTGGTATCGACTCCGCCCAGCGTCACTTCCGCCGTGCGGTAGCCTTCGGTGCCGTTTGGCTGAATGCGCCAGTCGGTCAACGCTTCGACAAGCGCCTGCTGCCTCGCGTTGGAAAGCTGGTTAAGCGCCATGTCGGGAACAACATCCTGTGCCTGTAGGCACTCTACCAGCCGCTTGGGCAGGCAGCGGGCCAGCGTATTTTTCACGCTCTGGTTGGGGTGCTCTTCACGCGATCGCTGAAAGAAATCCTCGACGTCAAGATCCGGCAGCAGGTTAATCGATACCGCTTCACCCGCCTGCCAGTAGCTGGAAATCTGCAGAATAGCCGGGCCGGACAGCCCCCTATGGGTAAACAGCAGGCTCTCCTTAAAGCTTGTGCCATCTTGCGCAGTCACCTGTACCGGTACAGAAACGCCCGCCAGCGCCTCCAACTGGGCCAATAGCGGCTTGTGCAGCGTAAAGGGCACCAGCCCCGCGCGCGTTGGCAAAACGGGGAGGCCGAACTTTTCCGCCAGACGATAGCCGAAAGGCGATGCGCCAAGCCCCGGCATCGACAGCCCACCGGTTGCGACCACCACCGCACCGGCTTCAATCTCGCCGCTGGCCAGGCGCAGCAGAAAGCCGTTCTCGGTCCGTTCTACGTCCAGAATTTCGCTGCGCATGCGAAAGGCAACGCCGCCTTTTTCGCATTCGCTTTGCAGCATATCGACAATCTCCTGCGCCGACGTGTCGCAAAACAACTGCCCCAGCGCTTTTTCGTGCCAGGCGATGCCGTAGCGGTTCACCAAATCAAGAAAGTCCCACTGGGTATAGCGCGCCAGCGCCGACTTGCAAAAATGCGGATTGTGCGACAGATAGGCAGTGTGATCGGCATACATATTCGTGAAGTTGCAGCGGCCGCCGCCGGACATCAGGATCTTACGGCCCGGCTTTTTGCCGTTGTCCACGACGGTCACCTTCAGGCCGGACTGGCCCGCCTGCGCGGCGCAAAAAAGCCCCGCGGCTCCGGCGCCAATAATGACTACATCCACTCGCTCTGCCACCTTCAACTCCCGTTTTTTTACCCGTACCCCAACGCTATCGCGTTTTGTCGCCGAATTGTAGCGATCCACCATGGTTGGCACCAGTCATGAAATAGTTTCTCAACATAACTAATTTATTTTTTGTTGCTCATTAATAGCAAAGATAACAATACGTTATCTTTGTAAAAGCCTGTAAATCCGCTAGCAGAAAAGAAAAAAAAGTGAATTTTCCCTTTTCCACCAACGCAATTCTGCTGATAATGCGCCCGTCCTCCCACTACTGACAGTTAGATTTATGCTAAACATTTTTGCAGGTCTAGAATTCCACACTGCCCTTATGCTGGGTCTCGCGTTACTTTTCGTTCTGTTTTATGAAGCCATCAACGGCTTTCACGATACAGCCAACGCGGTAGCGACCGTTATTTACACCCGTGCGATGCGCGAGCAGCTTGCCGTCGTTATGGCCGGGATATTCAACTTCCTCGGCGTCGTATTGGGCGGACTGAGCGTAGCCTACGCCATCGTCCACCTTCTGCCGACCGATCTTTTGCTCAACATTAACTCGACTCATGGCTTGGCCATGATGTTCTCAATCCTTCTGGCGGCGATCATTTGGAACTTAGGCACCTGGTACTTCGGTATTCCTGCCTCCAGTTCCCATACCCTGATCGGCTCCATTATCGGCATCGGCATCACCAACGCGATCGTCACCAGCACGTCTATCGTCGACGCGCTGAACATCCCCAAGATGCTGCAAATCTTCGCCTCTTTGATTTTGTCTCCGCTGGTGGGCCTGATTATCGCGGGCGCCATGATCTTCCTGCTGCGTCGCTTTTGGAGCGGCAACAAGAAGCGTCAGCGCATTCACTTGACCCCGGCGCAGCGTGAGAAAAAAGACGGCAAGCGTAAACCGCCGTTCTGGACTCGTATCATGCTGATCGTGTCCGCTATCGGCGTAAGCTTTTCGCACGGCGCTAACGACGGCCAAAAGGGTATCGGACTGCTAATGCTGGTGCTGATTGGCGTAGCGCCGGCCGGCTTCGTGGTAGATATGAGCGCCAGCGGCTATGACCTCGCCCGCACGCGCGACGCGCTGACTCACTTAGAGCAGTACTATGAGAAGCACCGTGAAGCTATCCCACACATCGTAGGCCAAGATAACGCCGCAGCGACCGCGCTGCCCGCCATTCCGTCAACGACGGAATACCACTGCGACAGCAGCCGCTCGCTTATCGCCATCGGCCACTCCAAGCAAATGCTGGAAGGCATTACCGGCTACGATCAGCTTCCCGCCGAGCAGCGCAGCCAGCTGCGCCGTTCACTGCTGTGCGTAGCCGACACGGCGGCCAAGGTCACCAAGCTGCCGGAAACCAGCGCACAGGATAAGCGTTACATCAAAGATCTGCGTACAGACCTGCTGATTACCGTTGAGTACGCGCCTATCTGGATCATCGTCTCCGTCGCTCTGGCGCTTGCGCTGGGCACCATGGTGGGCTGGCGCCGTGTCGCGGTAACCATCGGTGAAAAAATCGGTAAGAAAGGCATGACCTATGCACAGGGCGTATCGGCTCAGGTCACGGCGGCGGTGTCTATTGGCGTTGCCAGCTACACCGGCATGCCGGTTTCCACCACGCAGGTGCTTTCTTCCGCAGTCGCTGGCACCATGCTGGTTGACGGCGGCGGCGTTCAGGGCAAAACCGTGAAGAATATCTTCATGGCCTGGGTACTGACGCTACCGGCCACCATCGGCCTGTCTTCCCTCCTGTACTGGATTGCGCTTCAGATTATCTAATCGTCTGCGCTAATCCTCGCTATCAAAGGCTCGCTTCGGCGGGCCTTTGTTTTCGACTTGAATCGTGAAGTGTCACAATAATTAAACAATCGGCCACATAGCGGTAGCCAACAAACGCCCGTTATTTTATATTCATGGCGACGATGGGATTGTGCAATACCGTGATTGTTCAGTAAAAAGGCATTCACCCTGTGATCGACCTACCACTTTCATCGCACGTACTGATGCTATTATTTATTTAAAGAAGTTAGCGGATCCTACAGAAGGAGTTCTCTTATGGCATATAAACATATTCTGATTGCAGTTGACCTCTCCCCGGAAAGCAACGTTCTGGTAGAGAAAGCGGTATCAATGGCCCGTCCCTACGATGCAAAGGTTTCTCTGATCCACGTGGATGTCAATTACTCCGATCTGTACACCGGGCTGATTGATGTGAACATGGGCGATATGCAAAAGCGTGTGTCTGAAGAAACTCACGACGCGCTGACCGAGCTTGCGAAGAACGCGGGCTACCCTATCACCGAAACGCTGAGCGGAAGCGGAGATCTTGGCCAAGTGCTGGTTGACGCGATTAAGAAGTATGATGTCGATCTGGTGCTATGCGGCCACCATCAGGACTTCTGGAGCAAGCTAATGTCTTCAGCGCGCCAGCTGATTAATACCGTGCATATCGATATGCTGATCGTTCCGCTAAGGGACGAAGAATAATAATTAGACTTGAGTCGTTATAATAAAGCGCCCGCACCGCGGGCGTTTTTCATACATAAAAACAATTTTTGCCTTATTGTTTTCTTATAAAAAATTCGACCGTTTCGGCTAAGTTAATATATAAATAAACGACGTAATCGGCAGAGATATATACTACTACTTTCGTCAGTCATCGCTCTATATCTCTGTTAAATTAATTATAACCTCAATTTAACATCAAAATTCTCACACTAAATCAGAATATTAGAGTCCACAAAAAGAAAAGAAATCAGTTTCCTTAATTGCCGAAAGGCCGAGATAATAGGTTCTAATAATCCCCTTTAGCGCTTTAAATAATAAAAAAATCCTGCTAAAAAACCTTGCTATCTCACGGTTGGTTAGTGTTATAGTCGAAACGCACATACATCACATTCTCATGAAGCCCGCAATATTCATCGTTCTGAATAGCGTTTTTTCGTGGATGAAATAAAAAAATAAGATAGGAATGATATCAATGAGTCAATACAAAACCGTGGACGATTTTCTCCTCATGCTCCAAAAACGCGACGCTAATCAGCCAGAGTTCCTGCAGGCCGTACGCGAAGTGTTTTCATCTCTGTGGCCCTTTTTGCAGCAAAACCCACGCTATACCGAACAGGGGCTATTAGAGCGCTTAGTTGAGCCGGAGCGCGTCATTCAGTTTCGCGTTTCGTGGCTTGACGACCGGGGCGTCGTTCAGGTGAACCGCGCCTGGCGCGTTCAGTTCAGCTCGGCCATCGGGCCGTTCAAGGGCGGCATGCGCTTTCACCCGTCTGTCAATCTTTCCATCCTGAAGTTTCTGGGATTCGAACAAACCTTTAAGAACGCGCTGACCACGCTGCCCATGGGCGGCGGCAAAGGCGGTTCCGACTTCGATCCCAAGGGCAAGAGCAACGGTGAAATCATGCGCTTCTGTCAGGCGCTGATGACGGAGCTTTATCGCCACCTGGGGCCAGACACCGACGTACCGGCCGGCGACATCGGCGTTGGCGGGCGCGAAGTCGGCTATATGGCCGGCATGATGAAAAAATTGTCCAACAATACCGGCTGCGTCTTTACCGGCAAGGGCCTCTCCTTCGGCGGCAGCCTGATCCGCCCGGAAGCCACCGGCTACGGCCTGGTTTACTTTACCGAAGCAATGCTTAAGCGCCACGGCTCAGGCCTTGCAGGCAAACGCGTTTCCGTGTCCGGCTCGGGCAACGTATCGCAGTACACCATTGAAAAGGCAATGGAGCTGGGCGCCAAGGTGATCACCGCCTCTGACTCCGGCGGTTCCATCGTTGACGAAGAAGGCTTTACCACCGACAAGCTGGCTCACCTGATGGACATCAAGAACAGCCGCTATGGCCGCATCAAAGACTACGCCAACGAGCGTGGCCTGACCTATCTCGAAGGCCAGCGTCCGTGGTCCGTACCGGTCGACGTCGCTCTGCCGTGCGCCACGCAAAACGAACTGGAGCTGGCGGACGCCAAGCTTCTGATTCAAAACGGCGTACAGGCGGTTGCCGAAGGCGCCAACATGCCGACCACCATCGATGCGACCGACGCCCTGATAGCAGCTAACGTGCTGTTTGCGCCGGGTAAGGCGGCCAACGCCGGCGGCGTTGCCACTTCAGGCCTGGAGATGTCTCAAAACGCGGGCCGCATCAGTTGGAGAGCCGAGAAGGTCGACCTGCGCCTGCAGCACATCATGCACGACATCCATGAAGCCTGCGTCAACTACGGCGGCGACGCGGCACAGACCAACTACGTCAGCGGCGCCAACATCGCCGGCTTCGTGAAGGTCGCCGACGCCATGATGGGTCAGGGCGTGCTGTAATCACCATAAAAACGAGAACGGCGGCCAATGGCCGCCGCTCCTTTCTGACATCTTTCCCGATACTCACAGCCTACAGCGTAACGTATAAATCAAACCGATGGCTTTTCGTCCTGATTGACGCCGAAGGCGCTTTGTCCGCCAGCGGCGGCGCGTAGTCGGGCCGCTTGACCACTACCCTTCGTTTAGCAAGTCGACAGGCGGGTTCCAGCAGGCCGTCCGCATCGGCATCCTCCCCGACCAGCGACTGAAACACCCGCATCTCCTTTTTCACCAGCGCGCTTTTTTGGCGATGGGGAAACATCGGATCAAGATACACCACGTCCGGCGCGGGCGAGAGATGCTCAAGGTCGGTCAGGCTCGAGGCGTGCAGCAGCGTGAGCCGCTCTTTAAGCCAAGGGCCAATCTCTTCGTTTTTATAGGCTCGCCTGAGCCCGTCGTCCAGCAGGGCGGCCACCACCGGGTGACGTTCCAACATGCGCACCCGGCAGCCTACGGAGGCCAGTACGAACGCATCGCGCCCCAGCCCCGCCGTGGCGTCGACCACGTCGGGAAGATAGTCGCCCTTAATGCCGACGGCTTTGGCTACCGCTTCACCACGCCCGCCGCCGAACCGACGACGGTGGGCCATCGTGCCGGTAACGAAGTCGACGTAAATCGCGCCAAGCTTTGGTTCGTCGCGCTTTCGCAGCTCAAGGCGTTCGGACGTCAGCACCAGCGCTAACGGCGAACCTTCATCGCTCGAAAGCCCCCAGCGCTGCGCCAAAAGCGACAAGGCGCCGGGATCGGCGCCTGCTTCGTGAGTTAAAAAAACGGACACGGTTATCCTTTGATGCCGTAGTGGCGCAGCATGGCGTCCAGCGTCGGCGCGCGGCCGCGGAAGTTTTTAAACAGCGTCATCGGCTCATCGGATCCTCCCTGTGACAGGATGTTGTCCAGGAAGGCGTTGCCCGTTTCTGCGTTAAAAATGCCTTCTTCTTCAAAGCGAGAGAAGGCGTCCGCCGACAGCACTTCCGCCCACAGATAGCTGTAATACCCCGCCGCGTAGCCGCCGGCGAAGATGTGGCTAAAGGCGTGCGGGAAGCGGCCCCAGGCGGGTGAAGGCATCACCGCCACCCGCTTTTTCACCTCGGCCAGCGTTTCCATGATCTTCGCGCCGGTCTGAGGCTGATACTCGTAGTGCAAGCGGAAGTCGAACAGGCCGAACTCCAGCTGGCGAAGAATAAACAGCGCCGCCTGGTAGTTCTTCGCCGCCAGCATCTTATCCAGCATCGCCTGCGGCAGCGGCTCGCCGGTCTGATAGTGACCGGAGATAAAGGCCAGCGCCTCGGGCTGCCAGCACCAGTTTTCCATAAACTGGCTCGGCAGCTCGACCGCGTCCCACGGCACGCCGTTAATGCCGGAGACGCCGGCAGTGTCGATGCGGGTCAGCATGTGGTGAATGCCGTGGCCAAACTCATGGAACAGCGTGGTCACTTCATCGTGGGTGAACAGCGCCGGCTTGTCGCCGACCGGGCGGTTAAAGTTGCAGGTCAGATAGGCCACCGGCTTTTGCAGATGGCCGTCAGCGTAGCGCAGGCTGCCGATGCAGTCGTCCATCCAGGCGCCGCCGCGCTTGTGCTCGCGGGCGTACAGGTCCAGATAGAAGCTGCCCTTAAGCTCGCCCTTGGCGTCAAACAGATCGAAGAAACGCACTTCCGGATGCCAGACGTCAACGCCGGTACGCTCTTTGGCGGTAATGCCGAACACCCGCTTAACCACTTCGAACAGCCCTTCAACCACGCGCTGCTCGGGGAAGTAGGGGCGCAGCTGCTCGTCGCTGATGGAATACAGGTGCTGCTTTTGCTTTTCGCTGTAGTAGCTGACGTCCCACGGTTCCAGCTCGGTTTTGCCGAAGTGCTCTTTGGCGAAGGCGCGCAGATCCGCCAGCTCCTTTTCGCCCTGATTATGGGCGCGCTTGGCCAGGTCGTTTAGGAAGTCGAGCACCTGCTGCGGGTTCTCCGCCATTTTAGTCGCCAGCGACTTATCGGCATAGGTGTTAAAGCCGAGCAGCTGGGCCAGTTCGTGGCGCAGCGCCATAATTTCAGCCATGATCCCGCCGTTGTCCCATTTGCCGGCGTTCGGCCCCTGGTCGGAGGCGCGGGTGGTAAACGCCTGATACATTTCATAGCGCAGTTCACGGTTGTCGGCGTAGGTCATCACCGGCAGATAGCTCGGCATGTCCAGCGTCAGCAGCCAGCCTTCCTGCTCCTTGGCCGCCGCTCGCTCTTTGGCCGCGTCCAGCGCGCTTTCGGGCAGGCCCGCCAGTTCGTCGGCGGAAGTAATCAGCTTGCTCCAGCCCATGGTGGCGTCCAGCACGTTGTTGCTGTAGGTCGAACCCAGTTCCGACAGCCGGGCGACGATTTCGCCGTAGCGCTTTTGCTTCTCGGGCTCAAGGCCGATGCCTGACAGCTCAAAGTCGCGCAGCGCGTTGTCCACCGCCTTCTTCTGCGCCTTGCTCAGTTGAGAGAACGCCGCGCCCTGCTTGAGGTTGCGATAGGCGTCGTACAGCCCTTTGTGCTGCCCAACCCAAGTGCCGTACTCCGCCAGCATCGGCAGGCACTGCTCGTAGGCTTCGCGCAGTTCGGCGCTGTTTTTTACCGAATTCAGATGGCTTACCGGAGACCAGATTTTCCCCAAGCGATCGTCCATTTCCGCCAACGGCTGACACAGGTTCTCCCAGGTGAACGGCCCCGGCTGCGCAACAACGCGCTCAACCGCCGCCCGGCAGTCGTCCAGCGAGCTTTTCACGGCAGGGACGACGTCTTCAGGGCGAATAGAGGAAAACGGGGGCAGGGCCCAGGAGGTTAACAGCGGATTAGTCATAGCGGCGATCCTTGAATTTTGCAGATGGAAACAACATGGGGATCATTATGGTAGAAATCAACGGGGAGCGACAGCGATAGCTGAAATCGTTAATATTTTAAGAACGGTAAAAATACGCCGTTACAGCACCTGAAAATTTTCGTCGTCCGTAAACGAGCCATTACGTTCTACAAAAACGTTCATCGCCTCTATTCCCTCACGATTTTCTTCCTGCCAGCGTTCACACCTATATTGGTTAACGGCGGTGCTTAGCGTTTCATTGAGACTTTCCGGCGGGTTCATGTCACTCCTTTTTCGTACTAAGCTTTCGTCATTTAATTACCTATAAAACAACGCGGGGAAGCATATTTCCCTCCCAGCGAAACGCCTTATTTCCTATGCGCCGCCAGCGCCTTTCTTAAGAAATTGGCGGATTTAAGAGCGTCCTCTTCTGTCACGTCCTCATGAATATCCATTTCAAAGTAATATTCCTGAGCGTCGGGGTTTTCCATCTCCAACGTCAGAAAGAGATCCGCTTCTTGAGGATCGGTAAATTCTCTATCTAAATTAAACACAATTTCTACTACATGGCCTTCTTTTCTATCCGAAAACTTAATATCCATTTAATCATCCATAAATAACGTCGAAAGAAACGCCGCTATGCCAGTAGCTAAAAATTCCCGCTATTAGTAAACGGACGATTATACGACTCAAAACCACACGCCTGTTGTGCCGGGCGACGCAAACCGCGCCGCCCGGAAAAACAATCAATCAAAACGGTGGGTTAACGCGGCTCCAGGCAGTTTTCCTCCTTCCAGCCGTACAGCCACTCCATCCCCCGGTAGAAGTCCTGCTGGCCCTTCCCTTTCCACAGCAGGTTTCGCACCTGACGCTCGACGCCGTCGGCGTGATAGATCCGTCCCATCTCGCGGGTGGACCACACGATGCGCGCCGTACGCGGAATGCGCACCGACTGATAGAGTTCAAACGCCTTCACCGCGTCGCCGTCGCAGGCCTTTATGGCTTCGCCCAGCGTCACTGCGTCTTCCAGCGCCATGCACGCGCCCTGCGCCATGTATTGTGCGACGGGATGCGCGGCGTCGCCGAGCAGCGTGACGCGCCCGGTTCCCCAAGACGCAGCGGGCTCGCGATCGGCGGTCGCCCAGCGGCGCCACGAAGTCGGCTTGTCCAACATTTGTCTGGGGCGCGGGTGGATGCCTTCAAAGTAGGACAGCACTTCCTCTTTGCTGCCGTCGGTTACGCCCCACTCTTCCGGCTTACGGCTGTGGAACGTCACCACCAGATTATACTGGGCGCCGCCGCGCAGAGGGTAGTGCACTAGGTGGCAGCGAGGCCCGCCCCACAGCACCGGCGCGTTGATGCGCAGATCTTCCGGCATGTCGTCCTTATCCACCACCGCGCGGTAGACCACGTGCCCCGTCACCCTCGGTGAGTCGTTCAGCGTCTTAGCCCGAACGATGGATTTGCCGCCGTCGCAGCCGACCAGGACGTCGGCCCGGTAGCGGTTGCCCTGCTCGTCGATAACTTCAACGCCGTTCTCATACGTATGCAGGTCGACGACTCTGGTCGCGGTCTTATAGCTGACCAGCGGGTTTTTCAGCGCCGCCTGCCATACGGCATCGTGGATATCAACGCGGTGGATAACGGCATAGGGGCCGCCGAAGCGCGCCTGAAACTCAGGGCCGGTTTCCACCCGGACCACCTCTTTGCCGTCCACCGCGTCCATCATTGAGATATGGTCGGTAAACACCGCCCGCTGGCGAACGACTTCGCCAACGCCGAGGCTGTCAAGCGCGGAGAACGCGTTCGGTCCTAGCTGAATGCCGGCGCCGATTTCGCCGATTTCATGTGCCTGTTCCAGCAGCAGCACCTTAATGCCTACTTTGGCCAGCGCCAGCGCGGCGGCCGCGCCGCCAATGCCGCCGCCGACAACGATAGCTGTTTCTGTTTTGTTCACGATGGCTCCCCTTCATTTTTGTTATTTGTTAGCGTTATTCATTAACGCGGGTAACAGAGGCTATTTTGCTGCTTACGCCGCAACCGCGTCGCTTTGCCGCTCGGGCGCTGCGCTCGCGAACGCGGGCAGCGACGTACAGTGCTCATAAACGCGTCGGCAGCGCGGATAGGCCGACAAATCGCAGCCCATCCGCAGGGCGTTGGCCCACTGGGGGATCAGGCAGCAGTCTGCCAACGTCGGGCTGTCGCCAATGCAAAAGTTGCCTGAGCCGGCCTTTTGCAGCAGCGATTCGACCGCCGTTAGCCCAACCGCTATCCAGTGGGCGTACCATGCCTTTTTCTGCGCCTCGCTTATCCCCAGTTCGTCCGTCAAATAGCGCAGCACGCGCATGTTATTGACCGGATGAATATCGCAGGCAATGACAAACGCAATTTCCAACGCCTTCGTACGCGCTTCGCCGGAGGCAGGCAGCAGCAGCACGTCGGGGTAGAGTCGGTCCAGATAGTCGATAATGGCCAGCGACTGTCCTATCGCCTCGCCGTTATCGCCTACCAGCGTCGGCACCAGGCCAATGGGGTTACGGCGAAGATAGTCGGCCCCGTTTTGCTCTCCGGCACGAATGTTGACGCCTTCCATCTGATAATCGATGCCCTTTAGCGCCAGTGCGATGCGCACGCGATAAGAGGCTGAGCTGTTAAAAAAGCTGAACAATTTCATGATGACCTTCTTATGCCAGGCTAAAACAGGAACTTAAACTATGGAAACGGTGAGCCCCGTCAGGCCGTCCACGCCGCAGGTAATGGTGTCGCCCTTGACGACCGGCCCGACGCCTTCCGGCGTTCCGGTATAGATCAGGTCGCCCGGCTGCAGTTCGAAGAAGTCCGACAGATAGCTGATGGTCTCCGCAACGGACCAGATAAGGAAATTCACGCCGCTGCGCTGGCGGTCCTCTCCGTTGACCTGCAGCCAGATAGCCGCCGTCTCGACGCCTTTGCACTCGGCGGCGCGATGCAGCGGCGCGATGGGCGCCGACAGGTCAAACGACTTGCCGATTTCCCACGGACGCCCCATCTTGCGCATCTCCATTTGGCAATCGCGACGGGTCATATCCAGACCGGTAGCATAGCCGTATACGTGCTCCAGAGCTTTATCGACCGGAATGTTGCTGCCGCCCTTACCTATCGCCGCCACCAGCTCGATTTCATAGTGGAAGTTTTCGGTCTTTGCGGGATAGGGCAGCGCCAGCGTTTCTCCGGCCTTTACCGGCACGACCGCGTCGTCGGGCTTACAGAAAAAGAACGGCGGTTCTCTGTCCGGATCGAAGCCCATTTCTCTGGCGTGCGCCGCATAGTTGCGGCCGACGCAGTAAACGCGATGCACCGGAAAGTACTCGTCGCTGCCGACAATCGGCACGGCGACCCGAGGAGCGGGAGAAAAAGCATATTGAGTCATCACGAAATTCCTTCTTTGTTAGGGTGGAAATAAAAAAGGTCGGCCAACCTATTCTCTGAATTCGCGGAACAGCCCCAGCGCCTGCTGAACCGGCCTGTCAGAGAAGCTAAACAGCACGACGTCCTCAGATACGTCAAAGCTCACCGGCTGCCACGACGGCGCGACGAACACGTCCTTCGGTTCAAAGGTGAAGGTCTTGTCGCCGATGGTGACTTTGCCCTGGCCTTCAACCACGTGATAGATGGTGCTGTCGGTCGAACGCTGCTTCTTGCTCTTCATGCCTGCGGGCAAAAGCTGCATAAAGGTTGCCATGGTCGGCATCGGCGAACCGCCGTTGGCCGGGTTGACGTAGCGCAGCTTGAAGCCTTCGTACTCGTCCGGCTCGCCGTTGCGGCGCAGCTGCTCCAGCGCATCGCGACTGCGCTCATAGCGATAGTTGAAGATCGGCGAAGAGTTGCCGGACTGGTAGCGGACCGGCAGCATGTTGGCCGCATAGCGAGGCTGATAGTCGTCCATCGGCCGCGTGACGGGCTGTTGCTCCTGCGGATAGTCTTCCGCAAAGGCGCAGCCCAGATAGTTGACGATCGGCAAGTCCAGGCCGTCTAGCCACACGACCGGCTCCGAGCCGGGATTACCGTGGTCGTGCCAGCGCCACTGCGGCGTGAGGATAAAGTCGCCGGGATGCATCATGGTGCGCTCGCCGTCGACGGCGGTAAACGCCCCCTGCCCTTCGACGATAAAGCGCAGCGCCGATTGGGTATGACGATGGCTGGGAGCGACTTCCCCCGGCATAATCAGTTGAAGGCCCGCATAAAGCGCGTTGCTGATAGACGCCCGACCTTTCAGCGCCGGGTTTTCCAGCACCAGCACGCGTCGAATCGCTTCGCGCGCGCCGATAAGCTCTCCGCTACGCATCAGGAACGGTCGCAGGTCGCGGTAGCGCCACAGTGCGGGCACGGCGGCAATCTGCGGCCCGGTGGTCACCAACTGGTGCAGGGATTCCCACAGCGGCGACAGGTTCAGGCCCGAAATTTCTTGGTAAAAGCGCGCTCGCTCGGGCGCAACGGCGGTAAGGTTCTCTGATTGGGACATACTCATCTCCTTTATTATCATTTATTTAACGAGCTATTGTTTAACGAGCTATGGACAACGATGTTTATTCAAGAACGGTTACGGTTGAAGGTTCCGCTTCCATCGGTCGGCGCAGGAAGCGAAGGATAATCAGCATTGCCGCGGCGACCAGTGCCGGCAGCGCAATCACCATAAACATGACGCTGAACGATACGTTCCACGACAGCATGGCGCCGCCGCTGAGCGAGCCGAATATTGCGCCGCAGCGGCCCGCCGCGTTTGACCAGCTCACGCCCGTCGCGCGGCACTGCGTTGGATATAGCGCGGCGGTTAACGCGTTAATTCCCACCTGTGCGCCGCTGGTGCCGACACCCGCGCCGAGCACCGTCAGCGCCAGCGCCAGTAAAGAGCCCTCCGACTGGCTGATAAGCACGATGAACACCGCGCCTAAGCCATAACAGCCCGCCAGCGTCCAGTAGGGGTTCCAGCGGTCCATCATCATGCCGATAAGGATTGCCCCCGCGGTGCCGCCGACCTGAAACGCCGTGGTTATCCAAGCCGCCCGGCGCAGATCGATGCCGCTGTTGTTTAAAAGCGTCGGCAGCCAACTCGACAGCGAATAGATAATCAGCATGCTCATAAAGAACGCGCACCACAGCAGCAGCGTGACCGACAGCAGCTCTTTGGAGAACAGCGCCGCCACGGAGCCCCTCTTGGCAGGCTCTTCGTTGAGATGAAAATGTGCGCCGTCGTAGTTTTTACCGGTAATGCGCGAAAGCGTCGGCGCTATCTTTTCCGGATGCTGCTGTTTGAGCACCCGATAGCGGGGCGACTCCGGCAGGGCGAACCACAGTACGAACATAAAGGCCAGAGGCAGTATGCCACCGAGGATCAAAATGCCTTCCCAGCCGATGCTTGCCACCCACTGAGCGCTGACCACGCCGCCCAGCGCCGACCCAAGCGTAAAGCCGCAAAACATCAACGTGACCAGCGCCGACCTGTGTCGGGTAGGGACAAATTCCGACGTCAGGGTAATAGCGTTTGGCATCGCGCCGCCGAGGCCCAGTCCGGTTAAAAAGCGTAAAGTAATGAGCATCTGCATATCGGTTGAAAAAGCCGAAATCAGGCTCATCAGGCCGAAAAACGCCACGCTGAACAGCATGATGCTTTTACGGCCAAACCTGTCGGAAAGCGGTCCAAAGACCAGCGCGCCCAGCGTCAGGCCCAACAGGCCGGAACCGAACAGCGGCGCCAGGTGCGCGGCGTCCAGCGCCCAGTGTTGGCGAATGGCGGGAGCGATAAAGCCGATGGCCGCCGTGTCGAAGCCGTCCAGCGTGACAATCACAAAACAGCAAACGATCACCCGCCACTGAAACGCGGAGACGCGCGCTGCGTCGATCTCTTCCTGTACGGTTATGCTACGTGTAGATGTCATGGTAATGCCTCACAGTGGCTAGGGTTTTTCTCGGTTTTGTGACCAATGTTGTTTATTTGTAAATATTATGTTTCCCGATAATGTGAAAAGATAATGGTATTTCGGGCCGAGCCATAACCTGGAGTTATACCTGTGAGCGACTGGACGCAGAGACTGAGAGTGCAGCACCTGCGGGTGCTGGTGTGCATTGGGGAGCAGGGCAACCTGACCAAGGCGGCGGAGCTTATGAATATCACCCAGCCGGCCCTGTCGAAATGGCTGACCGCGCTGGAAGAAGAAATGGGGCTGACGCTGTTTGAACGCCACAGCAAAGGCATGCGCCCTTCCCCCGGCGGCAGGCTGCTTCTGGAACACGCAAGCAGGCTGCTCAACGATCTGGAACGTTCCCGAGAAGACATCGAACTGTTTAAACAGGGCGCTCAGGGCAGCCTGCTTATCGGCTGCTCTCCGGTAGCGACCGACTGCGTGTCGGCCGGCGTTTTATCGCTGGTTAAGGAGCACCCTGGCGTTCATATTCAAATCGTGGAAAACGTTATGACGCCGCTGCTGGAAAGCCTCATCGCGGGTAAGGTCGACGTGGTGGTGGGTCGCGTCGGCAGCAAGGCGCTGCAGCTTCCGCTTCATTACCGCGTGCTGTACACCGAGCCGGTGTGCTTTGTCGGGGCGTGTAACCACCCCTTGGCGCAAAAGGCGCGGATAAACTGGCAGGATCTGCTGGAATACCGCTGGATAGTCTGGCCCACCGGCACGCCAATCCGCGTCAGCATCGACAACGCATTGGTCGATCAGGGCATCACTCTGCCGGCAAGCTATCTGGAGTCGTCCTCTATGAGCGTCACGCTCAATCTGGTACAGAGCAGCGATATGGTTTCTATCCTGTCGCTGCGGCTCGCCGAGCGTTACGCCAGTCAGGAACAGCTGGCTATCCTGCCGCTGCCGCGCATTGAGCAGAAGGGAAGCGTCGGCGTATTCTGGCGGCAAAACGACCTGCCGTCGGACGCGCTGCGACACTTTTTGGCGCACTTGTTGAAGGTGAAGGATGAGGGGTAATTATCGGGGCCGCCAGATATCCAACGCTTCCGCTATCTTGTCGCTTAACTCCGCCCTATCCCACCCGGCGCTGACTCTGAGCAGCGGCGAATCCCAGTCGCGGTTTTTTATCACCATGACGACAAATTCGCCCGCTTCGTCAAATGAGGGATACCAGCCGACGTCAACCGTAGTTTCCTCCGCATCGGAAAATAGGACCTGCAGTAAATCTTCGTCCAGGCCCCACACATCGTCACCTGGCTCTTTATCGAAGTCTAATAGCGAGAGGCTATCGTAAAAATAGGCGACGTTGGGTAATTCATAATTCAGGCCTAAGATACTATAGGTCTTCGTCATTTTAAGCTTCCCGTCGTTTTCGATTCGCTGAGCCAGTTTACTCGGCAACGGCGGCGCTCCCAGTAAAAAATGTCGGCGTTGCCAAATTAAGTAGGTTAATGACATGTTGACGGCTACAATAGGCGCAAAGACCGTATGCCGTATTAGGCTGGTTTAAATAATAATTTAATAACAGGAAAGCCCAAAACGCCATGCTCAGCTATCGCCACAGTTTTCACGCCGGCAACCACGCCGACGTCGTGAAGCACACCGTCCAGAGCCTTATCATTGAGTCGCTGAAAGAGAAAGAGAAACCCTTTCTTTATCTCGACACCCACTCGGGCGCAGGGCGCTACTATCTGGGCAGCGAGCATGCGGAAAAAACCGGTGAGTATCTGGCCGGTATCGCCCGCGTCTGGCAGCGCGACGACGTGCCGAGCGAGCTTGAGCCTTACCTGTCTGCGATCGGGGCCTACAACAAAAGCGGAAATCTGAAGTATTACCCAGGCTCGCCGCTGATTGCGCGCCACCTGCTGCGCGAACAGGACAAACTGCATCTGACGGAGCTGCACCCCACCGATTTCCCGCTGCTGCGCCAGGAGTTCGCCAAAGACTCTCGCGCGACGACGGTGCGCGGCAACGGCTACCAACAGCTGAAAGCGCAGCTTCCGCCCTCCTCCCGGCGCGGGTTTGTTCTTATCGATCCGCCCTATGAGATGAAAACGGACTACCAGGCGGTGGTCGACGGCATTCAGGAAGGCTATAAGCGCTTCGCTACCGGCGTTTACGCCCTATGGTATCCGGTGGTGCTGCGCCAGCAGGTCAAAAGGATGATACAGGCGCTGAAAGACACCGGTATTCGCAACATATTGCAAATCGAGCTGGCGGTCCAACCGGACAGCGACCGCCGGGGCATGACGGCCTCCGGCATGATCGTCATTAATCCGCCGTGGAAGCTTGAAAAACAGATGTCCGTCGCCCTGCCCTGGCTGCACCGGGTGCTGGTGCCGGAAGGCATTGGCCACACGAGCCTGAACTGGATAACGCCGGAATAAGCGCGCCATAGCCTGGAGGATGCGATGAAAAAATTCACGCTGCTCAACGTTGCTTACCTCCTTCTGGCCATCGTCGTCGCCTGGTGGCTGATTTGGCGCTTTTATCCCCCCGCGCCGATCGCGGCGTGGACGTTTTACGGCAAGGACGGACGGGAAGTGCGCGGATATACCTATCCGCCGGCCCTCGATAGCGTGACCGGCATGTTGGAAGATCGCCCCGAGATCCCGGGTGGCAACGGCGTTTTGCTGTCCCTGTGGCCCGACGTTAAGCAGTGCATTCTTACCGTTAAGGCAAAAAGCGGAGAAATACGCATCGCCCGCTTTAGCGAAAGCCGTCCGTTTAACGTACAGATAGAGTATATCGACAGCAGCGGCGCACAGACCTATCTACGCGCCATGCCCGGCAGCGGCGTTTATTTTTGGCACTACCCGGACCCGGCGCGCCCTGGCGACACCATCGGCTGGCGGGCGGATAACATCATGGGCAGAGCGATACCGATACGCTATCGCAACGACGCACTGATTGACGGCACTCGCTATACCTTACAAAACGGCGGGCGCTGGCTCTATCAGAAATACCGCGACGGCAAAGTCGTCAATTCGCAAGAGCTTGAGGAGCTGCCGAGCATTCCGGCTGCAGGCGAAAACGATCCGCTGATGCCCCAGGCCGAGCGCTGGCTTGACGCAACGCTGGAAAAATTCTCGCACGAGCTGGCTATTCCCATCGTCAACGGCTGGCTGGAGACCGACAGCAACCCCTGCCAGCAGATTGATGACGAAACGTGATGGAGTACCCCCCGCTGGCACCCTTTTAATCTCCGGCGGGTTATGAGAACCTTTGACTATTCTTTAAGCGTAGAGAAGCAGACAACACTATGACTAAACACTATGACTATCTCGCCATCGGCGGCGGAAGCGGCGGCATCGCCTCGATTAACCGCGCGGCCTCTTACGGTAAAAAGTGCGCGCTGATTGAAGCCAAATACCTCGGCGGCACCTGTGTTAACGTAGGCTGCGTACCGAAAAAGGTCATGTGGCACGCGGCGCAGATCGCCGAAGCCATTCACCTCTATGGCCCGGACTACGGATTTGACACCACCGTAAACCGCTTTGACTGGCAGACGCTCATCAAGAGCCGCAGCGCCTACATCGACCGCATTCATCAGTCCTACGATCGCGTGCTTGGCAACAACCGCGTTGACGTCATTCAGGGCTTTGCGCGCTTTGTCGACGCCCACACCGTTGAGGTGAACGGCGAGAAAATCACCGCCGACCACATTCTTATCGCCACCGGCGGGCGTCCGTCCATTCCGTCCGTACCGGGTGCGGAATACGGCATTACTTCCGACGGCTTCTTCGCGCTGGACGCCATGCCCAAGCGCGTCGCCGTAGTAGGCGCAGGCTATATCGCCGTGGAGATCGCCGGCGTGCTTAACGGGCTGGGCGCAGACGCCCACCTGTTCGTGCGTAAACACGCGCCGCTGAGAACCTTCGACCCGATGATCGTCGATACGCTGCTGGAAGTGATGGCGGCGGAAGGTCCGCAGCTGCACACCAACTCAGTCCCGAAAGAGGTGGTTAAAAACGCCGACGGCAGTCTGACGCTTAAGCTGGAAAACGGCGTTGAGCACCAGACCGACTGCCTGATTTGGGCCATCGGGCGCGTTCCGGCAACGGACAACGTCAACCTGGCCGCGGCCGGCGTTGAGGTCAACGAGCGCGGCTATATTACGGTCGACAAGTACCAGAACACCAACGTCCCCGGCATTTACGCCGTAGGCGACAACACCGGCGCCGTTGAGCTGACGCCGGTCGCGGTGGCTGCGGGCCGTCGCCTGTCCGAACGCCTGTTTAACAATAAGCCGGACGAGCATCTGGACTACAGCAACATCCCGACCGTAGTCTTCAGCCACCCGCCTATCGGCACCGTCGGGCTGACGGAAGAAGAGGCGCGCAAGCAGTACGGCGACGACCAGGTGAAGGTGTATAAATCCTCCTTCACCGCCATGTACACCGCCGTCACCTCTCACCGCCAGCCGTGCCGTATGAAGCTGGTTTGTGCGGGTGCGGAAGAGAAGATCGTCGGCATCCACGGCATTGGCTTCGGCATGGACGAAATCCTGCAGGGCTTTGCGGTAGCTGTCAAAATGGGCGCGACCAAGAAAGACTTCGACAACACGGTCGCCATCCACCCGACGGCGGCGGAAGAGTTTGTGACGATGCGTTAATCGCTTAGCGTGCTTGAAAAACGGCGGATCGATCTCCGCCGTTTCGGGTTACTGGCAAACCGTCCTAATAAACTTCAGAGGATATTCCGGCCTAAAATACGACCTACTTATATCACCATCGTGCTCGGCCGGAAGGGCGCTTGTATTAGCTTTGTAAGTGCGGCGGGCCTAGCCCTCCTACGGGCACTTCGTTGGCTTACGCCAAGTCGACCCCAACGGAGGCCTCTCCCGCCGTTTAACTCCGTAAGTTTTATTTAAGACCTTTATCAACAATCTCTAACAGCGAATCGATCTCCGCCGTTTTTTTATGCCCCCAGAGCTTACTCCCGCACGATATGCAGCACAAATCCGGTAAACCGATAGCGTTCGTCAAACTGCGCCTTGCTCAGGCGGTGAACGCCGTTTAAGGAGTCGCCGATGGTAAAAACCTCACCCTCTTTTTCCAGCAGCGTAATGAAATGCCCCGCCTGCCCCAGCTTTACGCCGATAATCGACGGGACGGGCGCCAGGTCAAGCTTCGGCTGATTTAAAAAGCGATAGCTAAAACCGCGGCTTTGCGCGTAGCGCGCCAGATACCAGTTCTCCGTGCCCGACCCTGAGTTATAGCTTCCCCGTGCGACTTCACGCTGTGAGACCGTCGCCCCCAATCGGCTTAACAGCGTGGTCAGCGACGCCGGGCCGCAGGTGGCCGAGGTGCTTTGCAGCGCGATGCCGTCGCGCCACTTTTCCGCTATCTCTCCCGCCGGGCGAACGATAGGCTTGATAAACGGCAGGCTGACGTAGCCCACCGAGACAATTAGGCACAGGGGCAACGACAGGCGGCGCAACGGCAGCTGAAAGGACAGCCAGCCGGCAAAAAGCGCGGCCAGGCAAACGGTCAGCTCCGCAAAAGGCAGAGCGCGAAAGTTGGCGTACGTCGGATCTTCACCCACGCGCTCGCTTAGATAAGGCAGAGGGATAAGCAGGCTGACGAGGGCAAGCAGGAAAAGCGCGATCCCTGCCGGTCGGCGTAAACCGAAGGCTCGACCGACAAAAAACAGCGCCGCTGAAATAGGCAGCGCAAGATAAAAATTGGGGTTGATAAACATTCGGATATCCGTCCATGAACCTTAACGTCCACCGCCATCATAGCGCACCCTGCCCGTTACGTTTGAAAAATCCGCCCCGTGCGCCGACACGCTTTTTGTCGTTATGGCCAAACTTTGCTAATATCGTCAATAGCCTGTCTATTATCACCTAAGCTCAAAAAGCGTTTAAGCAAAATGAATAAAACGGTTAAAACGGCAACAAGCCTGGTGGAAAGAATCAAATCTGTCCCCACCGTCGCTCACTTTCTGCGGGCCATTGACCGCTTTAACGACCGCCTGGGCAGCCAGTTCGGCGCGGCGATTACCTATTTTTCTTTTCTGTCGCTGATCCCTATTTTGATGGTGTCCTTCGCCGCTGCGGGCTTTGTCCTCGCGTCGAACCCGGAGCTTTTGTCTAATCTTATCAATAAAATCGTCACCAGCGTGTCCGACCCTAACCTGGCGGCCACGCTGGAGAACACCGTCAATACGGCAATCCGCCAGCGCACAACCGTAGGGCTGACGGGCCTGCTGATAGCCCTCTACTCCGGCGTGAGCTGGATGGGAAACCTGCGTGAGGCCATTCGCGCGCAGACTCGCGACGTCTGGGAACGCAATCCGGAAGAAAAAGAGCAAATCCACTTTCGCTACCTGAAAGACTTTGCCTGTCTGACGGGGCTTTTGGTGGCGCTTATCGTCACTATCGCGCTCACCTCTATCGCCGGCTCAGCCCAGCAGACCATCGTCAGCGCCCTAGGGCTGGACGCCATCACCTGGCTGCGCCCCACCCTGACGTCAATCGCCCTGATCATTTCCATCATGGCTAACTACTTCATGTTCCTGTGGATTTTCTGGATCCTGCCCAAGCCGAGGCCCAACACAAAGGCGGTGTTAAAAGGCACGCTGCTCGCCGCCATCGGCTTTGAGGTCATCAAATTCATCATGACTATCACGCTGCCCCAGCTGGCCAAGTCTCCGTCCGGCGCGGCGTTCGGCTCGATCATCGGCCTGATGGCCTTCTTCTATTTCTTCGCCCGTCTGACGCTGTTTTGCGCAGCGTGGATAGCGACGGCGCAAGAGAACCAGCGCAAGGCGCCATAGGTCGCCGTTCATTTTTTGAAACGCCGTTTTATTTTTCTTGACTAAGCCACCGTTAGTCATAAAACTACTCCCAGACTAAACCGTTAAACTGGGAAGCCTCACCATGACGACCAAACGAATCGCCGTTATCGGCGAATGCATGATTGAACTCTCTGAAAAAGGGCAGGACGTGAGCCGCGGGTTTGGCGGAGATACGCTCAACACGTCGGTCTACGTTGCTCGCCAAGTCCCTGCGGACGCGCTGTCCGTGCACTACGTGACCGCGCTAGGCACAGACGCCTTCAGCAATCAAATGATCGCGACCTGGCAGAAAGAGGGCGTGCATACCAGTCTGGTACAGCGCATGGCCGACAGGCTGCCGGGGCTTTATTACATCGAAACGGACGACGCCGGCGAGAGAACGTTCTACTACTGGCGCAACGAAGCCGCCGCGCGCTATTGGCTGGCCTCTTTAGAGTCTGACGAAATCTGCCGTCGACTCGCCCGCTTCGACTATCTCTACCTGAGCGGCATCAGCATCGCTATTCTTGACGCCCAAAGCCGCCAAAAGCTGGTTGCGCTGTTGGCCGAATGCCGCAAAAACGGCGGCAAGGTTATTTTCGATAACAACTATCGCCCTCGCCTGTGGAAGAACAAAGAAGAGGCTCAGAGCGCCTATCGCGACGTGCTGGCCTGCACCGATATCGCCTTCCTGACGCTGGACGACGAAGACCTGCTGTGGGGAGCCGCTCCCTATCAGAACGTCATTGAGCGCACTCGCGCGCTGGGCGTAGGCGAGATCGTTATCAAGCGAGGCTCCGACGCCTGCATTATCGCGCTTGGCGACGGTAGCGTTGAGGAAGTCCCGGCCGTGAAGCTGCCGAAGGAAAAGGTAGTAGACACCACCGCCGCCGGCGACTCCTTCAGCGCGGGCTACCTGTCCGTCCGCCTGCTGGGCGGCAGCGCGGTGGATGCGGCCAAGCGTGGCCACCTGACGGCCAGCACGGTGATTCAGTACCGCGGAGCCATTATCCCGCAGGAAGCGATGCCAAAGATCTAACGCTTCCCCTAACGAGTAAAAGCGGCTTTCAAATTTGAAGCCGCTTTTTCTTTATTCGGCCTCCCTCCGGGCTGCGCTTTTCAGTATGATTTCAACCAGACTGTGTCCAACCGGAGGCCTTTATGGAAAAGAAGCGGCTTGAGGAAATCAACGCGCTCAGAGCGCGCGTCCCCGTCGGCATTCGCTATGCACAGGCGCTGATTGAAAAGTGCGACGGCCGCATAGAAGAAGCCGTTGCTCTTTTTCAGCAAGAACTGGCTCAGCAGCTGGCTGAAAAATCAGCGCTGTCTTTAGAGGAAGCCCGCGGCTATTTACGCGCATCCGGCTACGATATGGCCCGCGCGCTACAGGCCATTGACCACGCCCGGTTCACGCTGACGGAACGCATTCTGCGAAAAAATGCAAAAGATAAGGGCAACGCGGTCGATCTCATCGCGAACGCCATCGAACAGGAAAAGAAGCTGACGCGCAACTACTGGCTATCGCTGGAAAACCTGGACGACCTCGCGCCGGAGCTGCGCTGCTTTATGACGATCCACGAATGGCAGAACTATGCGGGTTGGGAGGGGCTGGACTCCGCGCTTTACTTCCATCTGGAGCGCGTCGCCGAGCAGCTTCGGTTTATCGGGCTTGGCGAGCTGGCGCAGGCGCTAGAACAAGCCCATCACCGCCAGCTTTTGCTGCAAGAACAACATGCGGGTAAAGATTACATCGAGACAAACGGGATTATCCAACGGGACGTCGAATTCGCCGCTGGCTGCGCACGTTATGACGAGCAAGAACCGCTCATTGACGAGCGGCTATATCAGCTGGCGGCTAACCATATCGACCTGTTCCCCGCTTAGCCTAGCCTTTAGCGTCGCCCTTAGGCGCAGGGGAGATAATTCCTTCAAGCATTTCCGCCAGCGCCTTGACGTTCTCTTCCGTCTCTCCGGTCGGCTGGCGTAGCACCAACGTCGGCTTTACGGTCAGGCGCTGGTGAATGTGCGCATTAAGCACCTGTAGCGTCATACTGTCTAAGAACGCCTGACGAAGCCGCATGTAAAGTTCGGGAGCAACGCCGATAGAGCCGCTTTTCTCTATCAGCAGGCGCTGGTCCATAATCGCGGCGGTATCCGTCTTGGCGTAGGTCACCATCACCTGAGAAAGCCGCTCCTTTTTCTCCGCCACCAGCGCGCTATATTCCGCTTCCGTCGCCCCCTCTGCGCTCAGTTTGGCGATTTCGGTTCCGACATACTTAAGGCTGGGTTTCAGACCGGTAAGAGGTGAATCGATAGTGATTTTACACGCATTGCGTTGATACATAACCTGACAGCTAAAGTCCAGAGAAACGCCCTTCAGCCCGCTTTTAGCCAACCTCTGGTTTAAGCGCAGGGTAATCAGCTCTTGCGCCATATTGTCCAGCCACTGCCGCTCCAGCGGGGCGGAGGCCACTATCGGGTGCCACGGCTCATCCCACACCAGGGTCAGGCGGTCTTTTTCTACTTCGGTGGATAAAAAGTTAATCGGTTCGGCAGGCAGCGCGCTCAGCGCGGCGATAGTAGCAGGAGCCTCACGCTTACCGGCCAGGCCGCCAAAGGCGCGGCCGATCTGCTCCATCAGCTGCCGCCTGTCGACGTTGCCGACGACGTACAGCGTCATGGCGTCCGGGGTGTACCACTTAGCGTAGAACTCGCCCAGCTGCTGTATCGTTGCGCCTTCGGCAACGGGCTGGCCGGGATCGTGATCCACCAGCGGAGAATTTTTAATACGGTAGCGCCACCACGGCTCGCTCATGCCCTGCGGCAGCGCAAGCCTTGGAGAAAGCCAGTCGGCGCGTACGGATTGAATCTGTTCGTCAGTTGCTTTCGGCTTGCTGACCGCGTCAGACAGCCAGCTAAACGCCTCTTTTAACAACTCCGGACGGCTAGGGGGAAAGCTCAGGCTATAGCGGGTATAGTCGTAGGAAACGTCGACCAGCGGCTTAGCGCCCGCGGCAGGGGCGATCTGCGGCAGCAGCGCGTCGAGGCTTTCATGGGAAAAGTGCGGCGTGCCGGCCACCGCCAGACGAGGCAAAAGATAGGAAAAGCCCACCTGCGGAATGCCTTCCTGCAGCGAACCGGCGTTAACCTCCAGTCGAATCTCTACGTTATCGGTAGGTCGATGGGGCGTAGAGAGGATCTGCCACTTGAATCCGTTATCCAGTTTTCCTACCTGCCAAGCCGGATCGGCCCGCAGCGGTTCAGCCTGTACGCTGGCCCCCACCGCCAGAAACATTAGCCCGCCGAGAGCAGAAAACAAATACTGACTGTGCATAGCGTAAAACCTCATTTACTGCCTACATACCGACTAACGGCGGCATCCCTGTTATTGTAATTTATAAAGCAGATCGTCGAGATACTGCCTGATGTTACCGCTAACTTGACTATAAAACTGACGGCTAACTTGCAAATAATAACATTATGCAAAGAATCGGAACTGCGACAAGCCATAAGGGGAAAATGGGACAATACGCGACCGGAAACCGAGGAAAACCGTCTGAGCAGGGGTTTATACTACTACAGAGGCGATGCTCTCGCATCTTATTCTCACACTGGCGCCTTCTTTCCAAAGATAAGTTCGTAGAACTCGAACCGTTAGAGACGTATTTTTTTAGAAAAAGAGAGCTGGATCTCCCCCTGTTTAGAAAAAACTGTAGTTCCTCGCGAACAAAAGAAAAACCGCTCGATTGCGCGAGCGGTTTTCTTTAATTCCAGAACCGTTAAAGAAAGATTAAGCGACCTGCTCTTTCGCCCGGCCCTGATTGTTAAGCTCACGGCTAAGCTTGTCGTTATCAATCTGACGGCACCACTTGGCAACCACAACGGTGGCTACGCCGTTGCCGATAAGGTTGGTTAACGCGCGCGCTTCGGACATAAAGCGGTCGATGCCCAGAATCAGCGCCAGCCCCGCCAGCGGCAGGTGGCCAACGGCGGAAATCGTCGCAGCCAGTACGATGAATCCGCTTCCCGTTACGCCCGCCGCGCCTTTAGAGGAAAGCAGCAGCACCACGAGCAGCGTAATCTGGTTCAGAACGCTCATCTCCGTATTGGTCGCCTGAGCAATGAAGACCGCCGCCATCGTCAGGTAAATCGACGTACCGTCGAGGTTAAACGAATAGCCTGTTGGAATAACCAGCCCAACAACGGACTTCTGACAGCCTAAACGCTCCATTTTCTCCAGCATTCTCGGCAGAACCGATTCGGAAGAAGAGGTGCCGAGAACGATAAGCAGCTCTTCTTTGATATAGCGGATAAACTTGAAGATGTTAAAGCCGAAGCCTTTAGCAATAGCGCCAATAACGAACACGATGAAGATAACGCAGGTCAGGTAGAAGCACAGGATAAGCTGCCCCAGTTGAATCAGCGAACCTACGCCGTATTTACCGATAGTAAAGGCCATGGCCCCGAACGCACCGAGAGGCGCCAGACGCATGATCATGTTGATGATGCCGAAAATAACGCGAGAGAAGCTGTCGATGACGTTGAACACCAGCTGACCCTTTTCTCCCAGACGGTGCAGAGCAAAGCCAAACAGCACGGCGAACAGCAGCACCTGCAGGATGTTGCCGCTGGCGAACGCGCCTACGGCGCTACCTGGGATCACGTCCAGCAGGAAAGGAACGATTCCCTGCGATTTGGCCGCGTCCGCATAGGCCGCAACGGCGCTTGCATCCAGCTGCGAAGCGTCGACGTTCATACCGGCGCCCGGTTTGATGATGTTAACCACCAGCAGGCCGATAATCAGCGCCAGCGTACTTACCAGTTCAAAATAAAGCAGCGCGATGCCCCCGGTACGACCGACGGCCTTCATGCTTTCCATTCCCGCTATACCGGTCACTACGGTACAGAAGATGATAGGTGCGATAATCATTTTGATGAGTTTGATAAAGCCATCACCCAACGGCTTCATCGACGCACCAATCTCAGGATAAAAATGCCCCAACAGTACACCAACCGTTATTGCGATTAACACCTGAATATAGAGCGATTTGAAAATGGATATTTTCATGATGTTTCCTTAATTATTATTTAGCAACACGGTCTAGGCGCAGGAAAATAACATCTATTTAACACTATGAATATTAAAATCTAAGGAAGGCAACGGGCAAGATTAAGAATTATGAACTGGATCGCATCACGGCAATGGTTTTTACGCATTCAAAGCCCAAAATTCATCTATTTTGGCAGAATAAAAAACCACTTGGAGAACAAGACTAAATAATCATTTATCGGTAGTAGGGAAGGCCGATAGGTAGGCGCTGTTAAACTGCTCATAGGGAATAGCGCGTGAGAACAGGTATCCCTGCGCATAGCGGATGCCGTTCGCCAGCAGCCAATCGGCCTGAGACTGACTTTCCACGCCTTCAGCGACCAGCTTCAGGCGCAGCGTCTGGGCGATGGAATAGACTATCCTCACCAGCGAATCCTCATACGGCAGGCCGTCAATAAAGCTCTTGTCCACTTTCAGTAGGTCTACCGGAAGACGCTGAAGATAGTTCAGGTTGCTGTATCCGCTGCCGAAATCGTCCAACGCGATGGCGATCCCCAGCTCCCGAATGTGCTTAAGCGTCGGCAAAATGGCCTCTACGTCATGAATAAATCCGGTCTCGGTCAGCTCTAGCACTAAACGCTCTGGCTCAAAATCATAGCGACGAAGTAAAGAAGAAAGCTGCTCTATCAGCCCATGCTGCAGCTGCATTGCCGACAGGTTAACCGACAGCGTTAAGGGCACCTTACGAACCTTCCACTGCGCCAAAATGCGGCACGCCTCTTCTAAAACCCATTGCCCCAGAGGCAGAATCAGACCGCTTTCTTCCGCATGCGGAATAAACTCTATCGGATAGCGGACCTTGCCTGGCGCATAGTGCCAGCGAATCAGCGCTTCCGCTCCGACGGGACGGCCCGTCTCGATGTCTATCTGGGGTTGGAGATAAAGCTGGAACTGATCTTGAGCAATTCCCTTCACTATCTCGCTTTCCAACTGCATTCGCTGCTGGATTTCGTTGGTCATGTCCGGCTCGAAGAACAGCACCTGATTTTTCCCTCGCCGCTGGGCCAGCAGCATGGCCGACTGTGCGTGAGCCATCAGGCCGTCGACGTCTTCTCCATCGCCGGGATACTGTGCGATGCCGATGCTTAGCCGAGGAGAGTGGCGCAGGTCGTTTGCCGCAATGGGTTCACCGATTGTTTCAATCAGCCGTGTTGCAAACTGCATGGCCTGCAGCGGCGTTTGCGACAGCAGGCTCATAATCACCAGCTCCTCACCGTGCAGGCGAGCCAACACCGCATGAGGGCTAAGCAAAGACTGGATCCTCTTTGTAACCTCAAGCAGATGGTGGTTTCCTTCCTGCTGCCCCCAGGCCTGGAAGACGTCCTTTAGGGAGTCCAGGCTGACAAACAGCAGGCTAAACGGCGTTTTGTCGTGTTTACTGCTCGCTATCTGCTGTTTGAGCAGCTCCTGAAACAGCGTGTAGTTTGGCAGTTCGGTAACCGGATCTCGAGTGCTGAGGCGGCTTAACTGCTGATACGCCTGAGCCAACGCTTCCTGATTGCGATTGTAGTTGCGGACAAGCATTCCCAGCTCGTCGTCCTGATGGCTTAGAGGAAGCGTTAGCTGGTGGTACTGAAAGCCGTCATCCGACATGCTTTTCAGATCGTTTGCAATCGCGCGCAGAGGATAAACCAGCAGGCGGTTCAGGCACCAGCTGATAGCGACGGACAGCATCAGCGCCAGCAGCAGATAGGTTACGAGTACGGTAGTGAAACGTTTTAGCGTCGTCTGATACAGGCTATAGGAATCCGCCTCCAGAATCAGATAGCCAATCGGTAGCGGATCGATAGCGTTGCGTTCGGGTGAATATAGCGGGATTTGCGACGTCACGGGTAAAGACAGCAAAAGGGCGAACAGCGGCGTCACCTGATTTTGCTGCGGCTTCTCGCTGTTCATAGAAATCAGCTCCGTATTCATTAATACGGTGGCTCGGTTCAGCGTCCCCTGCTCTATCAGGCTGTCGAGGATCCGCTGAGTGTCCTTGAAGCGGCGATTCCACAGCGCATGCTCGACGGGATAAGAAATCGCGCGGCCAATATTGTTAAGCTGGCTTAGAGAATCACTGCGACGCTGTTGTATAAAGTCAAACATCTGTATCGCAATAAACAGGCAAATGGTCACCATGGCAACCAAAGTCACCAGCGACATCTGTTTAATTGTCAATGATCGTTTGACCAGCAAAGCGTCATCTCCGGATTAGGTACTGCCGCAGAATGAGTTTATCTTTGACTATTTAAAGTCAGCATACGGCGTCAACGGCTGAGGCGGTAAATCCATATCGCCGGACCAGGGCTCAAAATAGTAGCGTAAAAATACCAGTCCGTGGCTTGGAGTATAGTCTTTCGCCTGCTGAATATCGATGCCAGCGCCGATGTGCCAATGAGGCGTTAACTTACGCTCAATCAGGGCGCGTAGCGTATAGCCGGTTCCCGTACTGCTGCTGCCGCTCGACTTCGCGTCCCTGTCGGGGAGATCGACCGGCGTCAGCCCCTGTAGCGGATAGCGCGGGCTGCCGTCAGTTTTGGCGTGCGAAAGAGACACCGAACCGCCAATCTCCCACGACCAGTTCTCCGTTCGCTCCCGATACAGCACCGGCAGAGAGAGCGACAGATACTGCTGCGGGCTATAATAGCCCCCTTGCCCCAGCGTATAGTCGCTGAGATCTTTCTGATAGTGCCACCACATGGTGTTCACGCCAACCCGTACCTGACGGTGGGTTTCGTTGACGACCTTATAATAATAGCCCGCCATCGCCTGCATTCTCTCGTTATCCGCGACGTTTTTACCGGTCAACTGATGAAAGGCAACGTTGCCCCACAGGCCGCTCGGTCCGCCGCGATCGTAGCTTAGATCGAGCTGGGCGCCGTTTTTACGCACGCCGCCCCAGGTCGTACCGGTATTCGAGTCGACCGCCCCGCCGAACGACAGCAGGGAACTGGATACCGGGCGTCGAGACGCCGTCAGCGTCCACCCCAGGTTGCGCCAGTCGCTGCCGTAGCTTACGCCGCCCACCCAGTCAACGACTTCAAACCCCATCGGCGTGGTGCCGATATCCATCTGCCATCGGTCATCCTGCCAGCCTGCCGCCACGCTGGCGCCGCTGGACTTCTGACTCTTGTCCTTGTCGCACCCGACTTCATAACAGGTGCCAAACTTCTCGTAGTATTTTCCATCGCTGTCCGTACTGAAGCTGCCGGCATCCATTGATACCGCGTCGGTGCGCAAGAAACCGGTGCCGCGTCCAACCGGGAAAGCCACGTGCAGCATGGTGGTATGCGCCTTGAGATCGGAAATGCCCCCGGTGCCGCTGGAGCCCCAGTAGTCGTGATCGAGCGTAACCGTCGTAGACTGCTGCTTGTACAACGATTCGGCGTCAGACTTTATGCCGCGCCTTAGCCAGTCGTCGCTATCGTCGCGGCGCATGTAGCGGGTAAAGGTTTCATCATCAATATCGGCCGTCGGGCTGATGCCGTAGGCAGCCATCGCGTATTTATAGGACGCCAGCGCCTCTTTGGGGTCTCCGCTTGTCGCCGAGGCCGACGCCGCGTCTCTCAAAAAGCGGGCGCGTTCCATATCTGGCTGCGCCGTAGGCTGTCTGGCTGAAGCCATCAGTTGAGAATACAGGCTTTCCGACTTCTCCCGTTCCCCCACCAAAGACCAGGCTCTGGCAAGACGACGGGCTGAGCCGAGGTCGTTTTCCTGCGCGTCAAGCGGCAGCGCGTTCAGCGACGTTTTGGCCTCGTCAAGCTGGCCGCCGGCAATCTGGGCTTCAATATTTCCCAGCAGGGCATCTTTGTTGTCCGGCTCTCTCGCCAAAATATAGCGATACTGCTCCTGCGCCTGCCCGGCGTCGTTACGAGCCATCGCCCATTCCGCCAAGGTCAGGTTAATGCGGGTGTTCTCAGGCTGCTGCTGTAAAAACGCGACCGCGGCGTCTTCGCCCTGCTCGGCGCGGATCTGCTCGGCTTCAGCGATAACTTGCTGCGCCTTAAGCCGTTGAGACAGTTCGCGAATGCCGTCGTCCCACTGGCTTGCTGGCAGCTTCTGTAGCGCTTCAACGGCCAGCGCGTCGCGATCGCTGCCCGACAGGTAAAGGGCATAGGCGTGGGTCCACTCGGCGTTTTGCCGGTGCGCATCCATGCCAGAGCTAAACGTGAGATCGGCCTCGCGCCCTTTCTGCATGCGCTGCATGACGTTTGCCAACCGATAGGTGAGCCAGGGGTCGTCCGGCGTTAGCTTTTTCGCCTGTAGGTACTTTTCTTCCGCCTGCGCCAGGCGACCATTCGCCGCCAGCGCTTCCGCCTGCAGCTTCAGGCTGTCCGCCGTCAGCGAATTCAGGCTGCTTTTCATGCCGTTTTTCACCGACGCGGGCAGGCTTTGTAAATAGGCTAGCGCCTTTTCCGGCGACTCTTTTTCATACAGGGAAACGAGCGACCGCACGGCAGAGCCGCTTCCCGGCTCGCGGCGCAGGGCTCGCTGATAGAACGATTCCGCCGTATGCGCGTCGTTACGGGCCAAGGCGACGTCGCCCAAGCCAATCAGGCTTTGCGCGTCCGTCGAGTCTACCGCGCCAGCCTGACGGTAGAGGGTCTCGGCCTCATCCAGCCGATTGTCTTTTAGCGCTTTCCCCGCGCTGTCGATAAGCAGCCAGTAGCGGTTAGTCTGAATCAAGCTGTCGAGCTTACCGGCGAACTCAGCGTTTTTATCGTTCTCTTTCGCTTTGGCAAACGCCGCCAGCGCCTGCTGACGATTGCCGCTACGGGCATAAGCTTGGCCAAGCGCGGTCAATAGTTCGGGGTCGTCAGGCGAAGCGCCAAGCGCCTGTCGAAGCGAAGCGATGGAACCCTGCCCCGCGCCCTTTTCCACCATCTCAAGACCGCGAACCTTAGCGCGATAGGCAGGATCGTTCAGCAACGCCTGCTGGCGCTGCAACTCTGAACGCGCTTCGTTTGCCACAGGCTGACCGTCAAATACCGAGATAAACCGCTGAAGCTGGGCGACGCTTTGCTCGCTGGCCGCAGCGCCTTTTATCCTGTCATACCAAATATCGGCCGCTTGGCCAGCTCCGGCCGGGCTATGCGCCATGCTTTCAAGCACCTGATAGGCCTGCTGCGCCTTACCCTCGGCAAAAAGCGCATTAGCGGCCGCGGCCCCCAGTTCGCCAGAGGCGGGGAACCGTTTCTGTAAAGCCAGCAGTTTATCCAGAGCGCGAGCGCGTTCTCCCGGTATTCGGCTGACCAGCGACCAGTACTCGACGGCCAAATCCAACGTCGGCATCTTTCCATCAAACAGCTCGTCAAACGCCGCCTTCGACTGTTCCAGCTGCCCGCCCGTCGCTAACAGGCGCGCCTGTTGGAGCTTATTCTTTCCTTCCGGCTTCGCCAGCTCAATCTCCAACCTGGCGGTCAAGTAGGCGTCCGTACCGGGAGCCCGTTTTTCCAACTGACTCAGCAGTTGGGTCGCCTTGGCCAGGTCGCCCTGCCGCAGCGCATAGTGGATCTGGGCGGACAGCGTCTCAGGGCTGTTGGGGCTGATTTTCTCCAGCCGGTAAAGCGACTCTTTCACCAGGTCGTCCCTGTGCGCCGCTTCGCCCAGTCGAATTTGCTCCTGAAGCCAGGCTTCGGGAGAAACGGCATCCGCCGCCAGCGCGGCCAGAGGAGATAGCGCAAAGGGCAGCAGAGCCAAAGAAAAAGAAATGCGGTGGGCAAAAACGTCCCGCAGGGATAAAGGGAAATGGTGGCGTTTCATTCTGTTCGTCATAGTCAGTCGGTCGCTTTGCATGAGCCTCTCTCCCAAGACGTCAGCAGCTCTCCCTGCGATGTAAAGCGGTAACGTTGCTGCTCCCATCCCAATCCAAACAGCGTCAACACGCTGCTATAGTAGGCATCGCTTCCGGGGAGGTGAGCAAGCACTCTCTCACGCTGAACCGACAGGGCGGGGGTGCCCGCCAGGAAGGGCAGCAGCGCCGCAGAAAAGCCGACCGGCCCCGTACCGCTGCCTTTTCCCGTTTGGGTATCCACCGTTTCCGGCGGGAGGCCCGCTTCCTGCGTCAGCTTGGCCATCGTTTGGTAGTGGGACATCAGCGCCCGCTTGTGCGGCGCATCGTCCGCCAACGTGCCGAGCCACAGGTAAACGCGGATAGCGTCATAGTCTCCCGTCGCGCCCGTCTTTTCATCGCTGAGCCAGCCCTTTTCGGGGCTCCATACTACCCAATCCGCCGCAACGCCCGCAGGAGCGGCTTCCAGCAGCATTTTCTGCGTCGTCGCCTCAACGTCGGCAAGCGTTCGGCTTTCACGCCCAAGCCTCGTCAGCAGTTGAGGTGGCAAATAGCTTGGGTTCAACCGCCAACGTTTTTCCGCTTCGATAAACCCAACTCGCCCAGGCATCAGCATTGTCCCAAGGCCGGGGACGTTCACCACTTCATCTTTGACGATGCGCTGCAAAAAGCGCAGGCCCGCGACCTGATAGCCGCGCGAATGCCACAGCCTGCCGGCCTCCAACAGAGAGTAGGCAATCCAGAGATCGGCGTCGGAGGCCGAATTATCATCCAGCACGCCCCAGCTTCCGTCCTCCCGCTTACCCCACAGCCAAGCGGGCAGGCGGGCTGACAGGTCGCCTGCGGACAGATTGTTTTCCGTCCAGGCGAAAAGCCGACCGAAGGCGTCGCGATCTCCCGCCACCAGCGCAAAGAACATCGCGTAGCTCTGCCCTTCCGAAGTAGTGATATTTTTTCCGTCAGCGGGGTCGATAACCCGGCCGTCCTGACTGACGTAGTCTCGCTTAAAGCTCTGCCACTGCGGCCAGTCGCACTCGGCGGCCCATGCCTGTGCGACAAGCAGCCAGCTGCACAGCAGCACAATAGCCCGTTTCATCGCATTACTTTTCATTGCCGGGCCGTTCGCCGCCGGACAGGCGACGGCGACTGAGAATACGCAGGCCGCGCCACAGCATAATCGCAATCAGCACCACGCTCAGCGCGGCCATAACTGCCATCAACACCGGGTGATTCGACAGGCGATACCAGAGCTTATCCCACCACGGCAGGTAGCCGACGTAGTAGGTATCGCCGACGCGAAGGCTGCTGACGCCAGAGTCGCGTACGATGGAAACCGAGCCTGCCATCGCCGCGCGCTTGCCGCTGTCCCGCCAGGCGCCGTCCAGCAGCTGGAACCCTCGGTCTCCGCTGGCCATTAGCGCCACCACGCTGCGCTGCTCGTTATAGGGCGACTGAAAACCGGTGATGGCACCAATGGCACCTTCCGAGCTTACCGCCGCATTAATCTGAGGCGTCGGTTCGGTCGGCTTCTGGGCTATGTCAACCGCGCGTACGTCCAGGCGGTTTCTCTCTGGGCGATTAAGCTGGCTTTTTGCCCCCTCTATCAAAACCTCTACCTTTTTCTCCGGCTCGAAAGCGGAAGGCAGCGCGCCTATCAGCAAAACGTCCTTATCGGCATACTGCTTGTCGTCAGGGCTGGCGGTCAGCGTAACGCCCAGCGCGGGGTAGCCAACTTCAGAACCGATTTGCCCCAGAACGTTCAGCATCAGCGAAAGCTGAGCCGCACTTGGCTTTTCCGGTATCACAATCAGCGTGTCAGAAAGGTCCGCCATCCGGCTAAAGGGGAAGCCGGACTGGGCGAACGTTTTCAGCTCTGGCATAGCCAAATAGTGGCGATAGCCGGAAAAATCAACCGTGGAATCCTCATCGACAATGGCCTCATGCTTAACCGGCGTCATCGTACGACAGACGTCGACCGTACTGGCGCCGATGTTGGACACAAAGTCGAAGTCAAAGCGCAGACGGTTGTTTCCGCCAAGCTGGAAGGCAGGAATAAACACCTCTTCGCCCGCGTTCAAAAGCCCCTGAATAACCGGAATATGCATCACCTGCAGGCTCTTGCTTTCATAAGGTTTGAGCGGGAAAGCCTGCAAAAAGCGGCCGTTCAGGCTGACGTTCAGCCGGGAGTCGTCGACGTAGGCCGGTGGCGTATAGCGGTACTTCAGATCCAGCGTTACGCCCTGACTGCGCAGTAAAAACAGATCGGGCGGCAGCTTCATGTCCAAATCTATAGGGGATAAACGCCCGCCGGAAACGCTGAGCTGTTCTGGATACGACGTCAATTCACCAAGCCTTACCGGCCTGTCGGTATTAACCCAGTTCGGCGCGTCGTAAGGCTTGCGCGGCGCCAGCTGCTTAACGTCGTCAATCGTTACGCTCTGGCCGCGAAACAGCGGATCGCCCTGCGCGATGCCTTTAGCCGCGAGCAGCAGATCGTTATCGTCGCGCCCGAGCACCAGCAGCAGCTTGACGTAGGGATTGTCCGGATGGGAAATCATCTCTACCGTCGGCGCGGAAACGGCCGGGTAGTCCCGCAGGAAGTCGGGACGCCTGTCGTTGGTGGCGAACACCACGGCGTTGCTGTCCGGCAGCTGGTTAAACAGCACCGGGAAATTCTGCCCCCGCCACTGCGCCTTGGTGCCAAACCACGACGTTAGAATGGCCGCCGCCCGCTGCTGCTCGACGTCAGGCTCGGCGCCAAACACAACCGGCAACGTTAACGGCCGGAAGTCGCGGCTGTCGTAAAACGGCTCGGGGAAACGAGAAAGATCGTTTTTAACGTCCAACTTCTGGTAGGTCAACGCAACCGAGCTGGCCTTGCTGACGTCGATCCAAATGCTGCTGTGGGTCGGATCTTCACAGACGTCCTTATAGTGCCCCACCAGCTCCAGGCGAAGGCGGTTAAAGTCGCTGATAAAGCGAGCGTCGAGCGGCAGCGTTATCGTTCCCCGCTTGCCGGGCGATTCCTGATTAACCGCAACCACGCCCATCAGCTCATCGTTAAGATAAACTTTGATGTGAGACAGCAGCGGCAAAAGCGCCGGAGACACGGTGTAGTCCAGATTCAAAATGGCCTGAGAAACCACCTCGTCGCTGCGCACCGTAAAAGTCATCTGCGACGTGTTATGTACGCCGCGAAGCACCAGACTGCCTTCCGGAGCCAGCGCCTTAAACGACAGCGTATCGCTGCGAACCGGGGCGGCTGGTTGTGCGTTCTCAGGCGCGACCTGTGCCGTCATCGCTTCGCCAGATGGCTCAAGCGAAGGCGTCGACACGCCCACCGGGTCGGCATAAACGGCGCCCGCCAGGCTTAACATCATCAGGCCCAATAGCCGCCGACGCCCTTTTAACCCACTGTGCTTTACTGTTGATTTTTCTGTTTTCATATCGATGCCGCTTCTTTTGGCTGCCGAACACGATGGGGCAAAAACGAGGTTAACCAAATGATAACCGACGCCATCCGTCCCAAAATTGAATAGAGAAAAGGCGGTGAGTATTCCAGCATCTTCTTATAGCCACGCAGCCCCAGCAGCATGACGTCCCGCATGCTGCTCATAGGCTTATCTTCCGGAACGCTGTTTTGCCATAGGGCCCAGGTATCCGCCCGAGCGAAAGTGCACTGCATAAAGTCAATGTGCTGCTGAGTAGTGACCAGTTGGAGCTGAACCCCCACCACGTTATTAAATGCCCTCATCACTTCGCAGGGGAAAGCAAACTCCTGCGAACCGCGCTTGAGAATAAGCGTCAGCCGGTCTCCTTTGCTGGCCAAATCCGGCTGTAGCATTTCAAGCCCCACGCCCGCATCGGAATAGTCGCGCAGCGTACAGGGAAACAGCCGCCCGTCCTCTCTGGCGATGGCCGCGGGCATTGAGATTTGAATGCGGTGGGAGTGGCGAACCTGTTTCGTTTCTACCGAAACGGCCACGGCGCCGCCCAAAACGATGAGGTTATAGGTAACCCACGCCGCGCTAACCAGTACAGTAGATATTTCATTTTGAGGGCCGCTGTAGATGCGCCAGGCTGCGGCAATCAGCCCGACGACGTTCAGAATGACCAAAATAAAATAGGGGCGAGAGATGACCCAGTCTACGTAGCTGTTTTCTACCAGCCCGCCCTTTGCCGTGACGTTAAATTTACCCTTATGGGGGTTAAACAGCGCGACCGTCGTTGGTCGGGCGATATACCAAGCCAGCACCGTTTCATAAATTTCACTCCAGAAAGAGTGGCGAAACTTTCCCTGAAGCCGCGAGTTGGTCAGGCTGGCGTGGATCATGTGCGGCAGCACGTAAAGGGCTATCGCCAGAGCCGGGGCAAAAATGATGTAGGCGTGGAAAAACAGGAAGGCCAGAGGCGCGGTCAAAAAGATAAGCCGGGGGATCCCCGCCAGGAAGTGCAGCATGGCGTTAACGTAGCAAAGCCGCTGGCTTAGCTTCAGCCCCCGGCCCAAAAGCGGGTTGTCCAAGCGGAAAATCTGCACCATGCCGCGCGCCCAACGAATGCGCTGGCTGATGTGGGCGGACAGCGTTTCGGTGGCAAGCCCGGCCGCCAGAGGGATTCGAATATAGGCGGACGTATAGCCCGCCCGGTGCAGGCGCAAAGAGGTATGCGCATCTTCCGTTACCGTTTCTACCGCAATGCCGCCGACTTGGTCCAGCGCGGTTCGCTTGATGACGGCGCAGGAGCCGCAGAAAAACGTCGCGTCCCACATGTCGTTGCCGTCTTGCACCAGGCCATAAAACAGTGCCCCCTCGTTAGGCGTATGGCGAAACGAACCCAGATTGCGTTCAAAGGGGTCGGGAGAGAAAAAGTGGTGCGGCGTCTGCAGCATCGCCAGCTTTTTGTCTTTAAAAAACCAGCCCATGGTCAACTGCAGAAACGTGCGCGTCGGCACGTGGTCGCAGTCGAAAATAGCAACAAACTCGCCCTTGGCCTGCTTCAGCGCATGGTTGATGTTGCCGGCCTTGGCGTGCTCGTGGGTCGGCCGTGCAATATACTCAACGCCGACTTCTTCGGCGAACGCCCGGAACTCCGGCCGGTTGCCGTCGTCCAGAATGTAAATGGTTCTTCGGTCTTCCGGCCAGTCAACGCCAAGCGCAGCGTAGATGGTCGGTTTCACCACGTTCAGGCCCTCGTTGTAGGTGGGCACCATGATGTCTACGCTCGGCCACAGGGAAACGTCCTGCGGCAGCGGTACGGGCTTGCGGTGAAGCGGCCAAATGGTTTGGAAAAACCCAAGCACCAGCACAACCCAGGCGTAGGTTTCCGCCATCAGCAAAAGCAGGCCGCACATCAGGCTGACCGGGTCATCCCAGTTTAGCGTCGAAGTATATCGCCACCAGATATAGCGGGAGGAAACCGTAAGGGAAAGTACGATTAGCATCAGAGAGGCAAAGCGGCCCGGGATGCGGCGCATCACCATCGCAATCCCCCACAGCAGCAGAACAAAAATGAACTGCGCGAACAAATCGAACGGTTGGGAAACGCAAATAATGGCTAAAACGGCGGCCAACAGGCTGAAAAAGATAAAAACAACCTTGCGCAGCGTCGGATGCAAAGACCTCAGCCGTTCTTCAGAACGGGATTCCCACTTTCCTTTTTGCGCCAGATCCGGCAGGTGATGAAGCCACTGGGTCGCCTGATGATATCGGCCATGGCACCACGTTCGCAGGCTCCGACTCCAGCGGCGCAGCGTTAAAAGCGAAGGAGACTTTTCCTGCCGCACGGTGACCAGCCAGGCCCCCTGCACCACGTAGCGAATAACGTCGGCAGCGCGCGGCCTCTCCGCTGACACCTGGGGAAACCAGGCTTCACGGCTCTCCCTCACCTGTCGCCAGGCTGGCGACTCAAGACAAAGGACGCTCCACACCGCAACATAGCCAACGCAGTACAGCAGCGCGGTCAGCGGCCAGCTTCCACACTGGCGATAAGCGCTGTAACGCGCCGCTATCGCTTTCAAAGGCCCGGAAGGAATTATGATGCTGGCTACGGCTTTCAAAGGACGCATCGCTAACGCTCCCAGCCGCCAAACGTCAGGCACCATTCGCTTAGCTCATCGGCGTCGTGTGCAACCATGCTGCCCGGCTGGTACTCCCCTAACGGTTTTTTTACCGCCAGCGCTTCGGGCAACGCCTCATCGGCGTGAAGCGCGATGGGAATCAAATTCGCCAATTCGCTTCGCCAAAGGCGACAAATGTCCTGTTGGAGCTCAAACGAGGGAGAAAACCGATTTATAAGAAAAAAACCGTTTCGCCGTGGCGCATTTTGCTTCGCCAACAGGTAACAGGCCGGATCCGGATTAAGCAAAGAAATAGAAAAATCCGCCAGCGAATTAGCCCATTGTTTCAACCATGAAGGGGTTGAAGAAGCGTCAATAACCACCCAGTCATAGTGTGATTCATTCAGAAAATACAACGCTTTTTGTTTATTATTATCGTCACCGCTATTTTGAACAGTTAGTCTCTTTTTTAATTCTGCTTCTTGTCCTTCGTTTAATAAACCGAAAGGCAAATAGTCTATTTTTAAAGCGTAGTTTATAGGCGTTACCGACATGGTGCGAATAAGCGTTAATGCCCAACCGTCTTTATCTTCCCAGGAATGATTAAAATAAAGTCGCAACAGATTGGATACGCTAAAATCCAGCGCTAAAACGGACTTCCCTCGCTGAGCAAGCGCCCATGCAAGAGAAGCGCAAACGGACGTCGCCCCGCATCCCCCTCGAACGCCGTCAATCACGGCGATTCTGGTCATGCTTCAACCTTCTTATCGTGCAGTTCGGCCAGCAGAGGCCAGCGAGAGCGCGCCGCAGCCAGAGCGTGACTTCCTGAGAAGTCCTGATAGTCAACGGAAGAAAGGTGATAGGCTTTAGCTACGGCCACAATATCGCTACGATCGCCATTCGAAGCATTGAGTCCCTGCGTCTGATTCCGTCCCTGCTGTTGCCCCTCGTCAGCGTCAGTTATTTCGTCACTCATTTTATAACTCGATCGGTTAAGCCACTTTATTCAGTGTAGACGATAACAAGAATTTTGCTTTTAACGGGTAAAACGTAACCCCCTAAGACAAATACGTTTTCGCTTCGTACAATAACGAATGGCTCAGGTAAAACCCCAATTAAATAAAGGTATCTAAATGTCAAGCTGTGCTAGCATAATAACAGATGTCTTATGAACAAAAAATGGAATAAGGGATTAAAGTACATATCGTCAGAAATGATATAGGCATTATTTCTGTACACTTTTCATAATCTGACATTTATTTTGTGGTTTACCTAACCGCCAACGGCGCGCAGGCTATTATTTAAATACAGCGAAATTAATCGACATATACTTTCAAGCGCTCTAATGATGAAATGCCAGCCCCGAAAAGGAAAACTCCTAAGGAATAAACGATAAACGCGGGAGGCTGAACGGCAAAGTATGGTGAAAATAAAAACGGTTACTGTGGATAACTAGAATTAATATGACGAAAAATGAAAACATTTCCCCATTGCCCGCCGCGACAGAGGGCAGCGTGTGGAAAAACTGGCAGGGCCTTCGCGGATGGAACTACTACTTCCTGATCAAATTCGCCCTGCTCTGGGGCGGCTATCTCAACTTTCATCCGCTGGCCAATCTGGTCTTCGTCGCCGCCGTACTTTTCCCTCTTCCCGCAGGAAAAATCCGAACGCTGCGCAATCTTATCGCCATCCCGGTAGGCCTGGCGCTGTTTTATTACGATACCTGGCTGCCCAGCCTCGACAGCATCATCAGCCTGCGCGGCCAGGCAACCAGCATGAGCCTGAGCTATGTGCTGGAGTTCCTACAGCGCTTCATCAACTGGAGCTGGGTAGGCGCCGCATTTGCCCTGTGGGTTGGCTACCTGTTTACCTCTCAATGGATCCGCTTTACGCCGTTCATCGTTGCGGCGCTCGTCTGGCTCAACGTCATCACGCTGGACGGCCCGGCCGTTTCCCTTCTACCGTCGGCAACGACAGCTCAGAACGTTACTGCGACGGAGGGCGCACAGCCGCCAGCAGCAGACGGCAAGGGGAGCGCGCCGGATGCCGCCGGACCGCCGACCGAACAAAACCTGTCGGCCTACTATGACGGCTTTATCCAACAGCAAAAGGGACTGCGTACCTCATTTCCAAGCGCATTACCGGCTGACGCGGTGCCGTTTGACCTGCTGATCGTCAACGTCTGCTCCCTTTCATGGTCGGACATGCAGGCCGCTGGCCTGACGGAACATCCGCTGTGGAAAAAGATGAACATCGTCTTTGACGACTTCAACTCGGCCACCTCTTACAGCGGCCCCGCAGCCATTCGCCTTGCTCGCGCCAGCTGCGGACAGACAACCCATACCGCCCTTTACAGTGCGGCGGACAGACAGTGCTATCTGTTCAATAACCTCGAACAGCTAGGGTTTAAAAATGCGCTGGTTATGGACCACTCAGGCAAGTTCGGCAACTACCTGCAGGAACTGCGCGACTATGCGGGAATTCAGGCACAGCCGCTGCCGCCGGGGAACGTCAAGCCTGAGCTGGTTTCCTTCGACGGTGAACCGCTGTACCGGGATCTCGGCATGCTGAAGTCGTGGCTGGACGCGCGCCAGAAAGATGCCTCCGAACGAACGGCCACGTTCTATAACACGATTGAGCTGCACGACGGCAACCGCAGTAGCGCCACTAACAAGCCAGTAGAGTACAAAAAGCGTCTGCAGGATCTGTTTGACGACCTCGATGAGTTTCTTGATGAGCTGGACAAGTCCGGCAGGAAAATCATGGTCGTGATCGTTCCTGAGCATGGAGCGGCGCTGGTTGGAGATAAAATGCAGGTTTCAGGCCTGCGCGATATTCCAAGCCCAAGCATCACTCACGTTCCGGCAGGCGTCCGCCTGATAGGCGATAAGGCGACGACGGTTCAGCCGCTTCATATAACGCAACCGAGCAGCTATCTGGCCATTTCCGAACTGGTAAACAGAACGCTGGACGGCAAGCTGTTCAACGCCGAGCAGATTGACTGGCAGGCCCTGACGGCGAACCTGCCGCAGACGCCGGCGGTATCGGAAACCTCCAACACCGTCGTGATGAAGTATCAGGATAAGTTCTACATCCGCCTCAAGGGCGCCAGCTGGACCCCTTATCCTCAGTGATAAGCGAAAGCCTCTATACACAAACACGAAATCATTCAAAAAACAAAATCCCCGGCGTACAGAGTACACCGGGGATTTTTAATTTGGTCGGCGAGAGAGGATTTGAACCTCCGACCCACACGTCCCGAACGTGTTGCGCTACCAGGCTGCGCTACTCGCCGTTAAGCTGGCCGCATGTTACTGCTGCTTTCACCTTTCGTCAATGCCTTATCCATATGAAAATAGCCGTTTGGTTAAGAAGTAACTCCTGAAATCGCTCAAGGTCAATGAAAATAAGTGATATCCTAAGCGGCGTTCTACCGTTACTCGCAGCGGCGGATACATCCCAGAAATATCGTAAAGTCACGCCTTCCCTTTTTTCTGCGAAGGCAGCAACACCGGTGAGGAAATATTCATGGCGGATTGGGTTACGGGCAAAGTGGTTAAGGTCGATAACTGGACAGAAAGTTTATTTAGCCTAAAAATTAATGCCCCCGTTCACAGCTTTACCGCGGGGCAGTTTGCCAAGCTGGCTTTGGATGTTGAAGGCGAACGCGTGCAGCGCGCTTACTCCTACGTGAACTCCCCGACCAACCCCGAGCTTGAGTTTTATCTGGTTACCGTCCCCGAGGGCAGGCTAAGCCCCAAGCTACGCGCCCTGAAAGAAGGCGACGACGTACTGGTTACGACGGACGCCGCCGGCTTCTTCGTATTGGAAGAGGTTCCCTGTGCCGATACGCTGTGGATGCTGTCTACCGGCACCGCCATTGGCCCGTTCCTCTCTATCCTGCAGCTGGGCCAGGACCTAGAGCGCTTTAACAATATCGTACTGGTGCACGCCGTTCGTTATCAGCGGGATCTCAGCTACCTGCCGCTCATGCGCGAACTGGAAAAACGCTATCAGGGAAAGCTGCGTATTCAGACCGTCGTCAGCCGCGAACGCGCGGAAGGCTCGCTGCACGGGCGAATTCCCGCGCTTATCGAGAGCGGCGAGCTGGAGGAGAGCGTCGGCCTGAAGATTAGCCCTGAAAGCGGCCACGTTATGCTGTGCGGTAATCCGGAAATGACCAAGGACACCCAACAGCTGCTTAAACAGCAGCGCGGAATGGCAAAGCACCTGCGCCGTAAGCCGGGGCATATCACCAGCGAACAGTACTGGTAGCCGTCGGCGCACGCATTCTCAGGAACATGACATGTTGAAAAAAACAGGAACAATGCGCCTTCTGGCCTTCACGATGACGTTCGCAGCGATAGCATTCGCTCACGGCGAAGAGAAACCCGCGCCCGCACTCGGCGTAGGCCAGTCCGAGCCTGCCGTTGCGCCTTACCTGAGAGAAGAAGCCCCCGCGTTCAACCTGACGATTCAACAGTTCAGAGACAAGTTTAACGCTGCAAACCCCGGCCTCACGCTGGCGGAATACAAAATCATTAAACAGCAGGAAGATAAATCGCCGATCGTTCGCGCCGCAAGCCGCATTAACACGACGCTCTACTCTTCCGTGGCGCTGGAAAAGAGCCAGCGCCAAATAAAAAGCCTGCAGTTAACCTATCTGCCTGCAGCAACGGCGCTCTCCGTGCCGGAGACGGCCGAAAGCGCGGCCAAGCGAGAAAAGGCCGCCGCCGAGCTGATGACGAACTACATGGCCGCCTTCATACTGCTGTTTGAGCCCACCCAAACCCGGCAATCCTGCCGCCAAAAGGCCATTGAGCTGCTGAAAAGGGGTAAAGGAGAGCCGTTTTATCAACAAACGGAAGGCACACTCCGTTTTGTGATAGCGGATCGCGGTGAAAAGGGTATAACATTCGCACTTGAACCGATTAAGCTGTCGCTATCTGACAAGTAGCGCGGTAAAACCCAAATGGCTCACAGAGTGGGACAAAAAACCAAGCCTTCTGTATTGAGTCACTCTATACTATGAAACACGCCAGCGCGGCTGCGTTCGTACTGAAACTGCGCCGCGACTATCAAAGCTATCACCATAAAACACGATTGGAGAAAAAATATGCGTCATCCACTAGTTATGGGAAACTGGAAACTCAACGGCAGCAGACATATGGTCAATGAGTTGATAGCGGGTCTTCGTCAGGAACTGAGTAGCGTAGACGGCTGTGGCGTCGCTATTGCACCGCCGTTTATTTATCTGGACCAGGCGAAGCACGAGCTTGCCGGTAGCCGCATCGCCTTGGGTGCGCAAAACGTTGACGTTAACCTGTCCGGCGCGTTTACCGGCGAAACCTCTGCCAACATGCTTAAAGACATTGGCGCCAAATATATCATCATCGGCCACTCCGAGCGCCGCACTTATCATAAAGAGAGCGATGAAGTTATCGCTGAAAAATTCGCCATTCTGAAAGAGGCCGGCCTGATCCCCGTTCTGTGCATCGGTGAAACCGAAGCAGAAAACGAAGCTGGCCAAACGGAAGCCGTATGCGCCAGGCAGATTGACGCCGTATTAAAGACGCTGGGCGCTAAAGCGATGGAAGGCACCGTTATCGCCTATGAACCCGTATGGGCTATCGGTACCGGCAAGTCCGCCACCCCGGCCCAAGCGCAGGCGGTGCACAAGTTTATCCGCGATCACGTCGCTAAGCACGACGCGCAGGTCGCCGCCGGCCTTATCATTCAGTACGGCGGTTCCGTCAATGCGGCTAACGCGGCCGAGCTGTTCTCCCAACCGGACATCGACGGCGCGCTGGTTGGCGGTGCATCGCTGAAGGCCGACGCGTTCGCAACTATCGTAAAAGCCGCAGCTGAAGCGAAAAAAGCGAAGTAAGATAGAGAGATAAATAAAAACGCCCGGCGCAGCTAGCGTCGGGCGTTTTTATTGGGCACGCGGCCTAAGTTAGTACAGCTCTTTTGCCGTCTTCAACCAGTCGCTCTTAAACGGACGCTTCATATTCTCAATCGCGTCGATGATGTCGTGATGCACCATCTTTTCGTTCTGAATGCCGACGCAGCGGCCACCATATCCCTGAAGCAGCAGGTCAATAGCATAAGCCCCCATGCGTGAGGCCAAGATTCGATCATAGGCAACCGGAGAACCGCCGCGCTGGATGTGGCCCAGCACCGTCGCCCGCGTATCGCGATGGGTTTTTTCCTGAATGTATTTTGCCAGCTCATCGATGTCGCATACGTGCTCGGTAATGGCCACAATTGCGTGCTTCTTGCCCTTGCTGATGCCCGCCATGATCTCTTCCACCAAATCATCTGACTTAAACTCGATCTCAGGCAGGACGATAAACTCACAGCCGCCGGCGATAGCCGCCGCCATCGTCAGATCGCCGCAGTGGCGCCCCATGACTTCTACGATGGAAATGCGTTGGTGAGATGAAGAGGTATCGCGCAGACGGTCAATGGCCTCAACCACGGTTTGCAGAGCGGTAAAGAAGCCGATGGTGTAGTCAGTACCGGCAACGTCGTTATCAATCGTTCCCGGCAGGCCGATGCAGGCAATGCCGCGTTCGGTCAACAGCTTGGCGCCCATATAAGAACCATCGCCGCCGATAACGACAAGCGCATCTATCCCTCTGTTTTTCAGGTTGTTTATGCCCTTTTCCCGCACTGCGGGGTCTTTAAACTCCGGATAGCGCACCGAACCTAAAAATGTACCGCCGCGGTTAATAACGTCGGAGACGCTATAGCGATCCAGCCGCTCCATGCGGTCTTCACACAGCCCCTGATAGCCATCATAAATTCCGAAGACTTCCAGTCCTTGGGATAATGCCGAGCGAACGACGCCTCGAATAGCCGCATTCATCCCCGGAGCATCGCCCCCGCTCGTTAAAACGCCAATTCTTTTGATCATGACTACCTCTGAACTGAAGATGTTATTTTGAGATATCGTTTTACGACAAGCCACGTCAGACATAACGGTAAAGCTGGCAGAACCGGCCCTACGATAACAGGCCGTCGGCGGGAAAGCGTAGGGTAACCCGCTTTGACCAGAGTACGTTAAACGTACGGTCAGCCAACCGACGCGTACTGTGTATCAGTATAGCAAAGCGGATTGGCTGAATTGATTCAGTTTAAGCTAAAAAGCGTAACGATTTACAGCAATAAAACAACTATTTTTTCGCTACGCGAAAATAGTTTCTCATCGACGCTGCTCCGCCTCAGATCTGGAATCTTCCACTTTGGTCAGGAGGCACTACGGAATGAGGATCTTGGTGGATGATCACTTCCGAATCGGGAAAGCGTCGGCGCAGGTCTTGCTCAACCCTGTCTGCAATATGGTGCGCTTCCAATAAGGGAAGATCGTCGTCCATTTCGACGTGTAGCTGAATAAAACGCGTCGGCCCGGACTGGCGGGTCCTTAGATCGTGAGCGCCAATAATTCCCGGCCAGGAGAGCACGATCTTCATAATCTCTTCGCGCTCGCCGTCGGGCAAAGCGCGATCGAGCAGCGTCTGAACCGCATCATAAGCCATTCGCAGCGCGCTGTACAAAATATATCCACCGATAGCCAGCGCGAAGATGGCGTCGGCCATGATAAAACCATAGGCGCTTAGCCCCAGGGCCGCAAGGATCGCCGCATTCATAAAAATATCGGACTTGTAGTGCAGCATGTCCGCCTTAATCGCCAGGCTCTGCGTTTTCTTGACCACCCAGCGCTGAAACAGCACCAGACACATCGTACAGAAGAGCGAAGCTACCGTTACCAGAATGCCCACGCCGGCCGCCTTGAGAGGCTGCGGGTTTAAAAGGTGTTGGAAACCGGTCAGAAACAGAAAAATGGCCGAACCGCTAATGAACATGCTTTGCGCCAGAGCGGCCAAGGATTCAGCCTTACCGTGACCAAAGGTATGCTGTTCGTCGGCCGGCTGCAGCGCATAGCGAATCACAAACAGGTTGGTCAGCGACGCGGCAATATCCACCAGCGAATCCACCAGACCGGCCAACAGGCTGACAGAACCGCTAATCCACCAGGCAATCACCTTTATCAACAGCAGCAAAGACGCCGTCGCCGTCGCTAAAGCCGCTGCCCTTTTAACCCAGTGCCCATACTGCTCGCTCACGCCAAACTCCCTCATTCAAGGCCGATTTAAACCGCTAGTATAGTCAGTTAGCATTTTTCAGACAAAAAAAACCCCGCTGTTACGCGGGGAAGACATGGATGGTGTCTAAGGCAAGGAAAAACATACATCATAGGAACTACATACGACTACATACACTACTAGGGTTGGGAATCTTCATACTTCCGCAATTGGTCTAACTTCTGCTGAAGCCTGGCAACTTTCTCGGCGTGCTTTTGGTTAAACACGGCCTTCTGTTCCGGCGTCAACAGGCTATAAAACTGGTGGCTTACCTTCGCTAACGCAACCTGCTTTTCAACCTGAGCCTGTGCAATCAATTCGGCCTGTCTGAAAGCAGCTGCCTCATCAAAGCTGTCTGAGATAATCAGCGAGTGCATCGCTTCAACGTTGTCCAGATACATTTTCGGCATCACGTCGTGATAGTTCTGCCTTATCAGGTCTCGCATCTGCTGACGCTGCTTTGCTGAAAGCTCTAATCCTTCAAACATCCCGCGCTGTTGCATGACGCGGTCTCTTAACACATCGCTCCCGACGACCGAAGCCTGTATGGCGGTAACGCCCGGTTGCGAACACTCCGTTGGTTCTGCGCTTTCTGTATCTGCGGCTAACGCGCTGGATGTACTCAGAGCCAGCATTGATGCCATAATTAATACGTTCACTTTATGCATCATCGTCTCCACAAACATCATCGTATCGAACCGATGTAAAACAGTGTACTTTCGCGGATGAAAACTAGCGTCAGCGCATGTAAATGTGTGTAAAGTCATGGAATAACGCTACCTATTCAAGTAATTTTGCTTTCGGAGGAAACGCTATGAGTAAAATATTGCTTGTTGATGACGATCGTGAAATCACTTCACTACTAGAAGAACTACTCGAACTGGAAGGATTCGAAGTTGTTGTTGCTTATGATGGCGAACAGGCAATAAACATGCTGGATAACTCCATCGATCTTCTATTGTTAGACATCATGATGCCGAAGAAAAACGGTATCGATACCCTTAAAGAACTGCGCCAAAACTATCAGACGCCGGTCATTATGCTGACCGCTCGCGGCAGCGAGCTGGATCGCGTGCTCGGCCTGGAGCTCGGCGCAGACGACTATTTGCCCAAGCCGTTTAACGATCGCGAACTTATCGCCCGAATTCGCGCCATTCTTCGCCGTTCAAACTGGACGGAGCAGCAGCAGGAACCCGAGACCGGCAGCAATACGCTGCAAGTTGACCGACTGCGCCTCAATCCGGGGCGTCAGGAAGCCAGCTTTGACGGGCAGACGCTGGAGCTGACCGGCACCGAATTTACGCTGCTGTACCTGTTGGCCCAACGCCTGGGGCAGGTTGTCTCCCGTGAATATTTGAGCCAGGAAGTACTGGGAAAACGCCTGACGCCGTTTGATCGCGCCATCGATATGCATATATCCAACCTTCGCCGTAAGCTGCCCGATCGCCACGACGGACTTCCCTGGTTTAAAACGCTACGCGGCCGCGGATATTTAATGGTGACCGCAACATGATGACCTTTAACAGCCTGACAACCCGCATCTTTGCCATTTTCTGGCTGACGCTGACGCTGGTGATGATGGTCGTTCTGATGGTGCCCAAGCTTGACTCCCGTCAGCTGGCGCCCGTTCTCGACAGCGAACGCCGTCAGGGGACCATGCTGGAGCAGCACGTGGAAGCGGAGCTGGCCAGTACGCCAAACAGCGATTTGATGTGGTGGCGCAGGCTGTTGCAGGCCATTGAAAAATGGTCGCCTCCCGGCCAGCGAATGTTGCTGGTCACGACGGAGGGCCGCATCGTCGGCGTTCTGAAACGTAATGAAATGCAGATGGTGCGTAACTTTATCGGCCAAGCCGATAACTCCGACTACCCTATGAAGAAAAAGTACGGCCTGACGGAAATGGTTGGCCCTTTTTCAGTACGGGATAGGGAAGAGCACTATCAGCTGTATCTGGTGCGCCCGGCAAACAGCGCCCAGTCCGACTTTATCAACCTGCTGTTTGACCGCCCGCTGATGCTGCTGGCGGTAACGATGGTCATCAGCATTCCGCTGCTTCTCTGGTTGGCGTGGAGCCTGGCCAAGCCCGCACGTAAGCTTAAGCGAGCGGCAGATGAAGTAGCGAGAGGCAACCTTAAAGAATCCCCCGAGCTTGAGTTCGGCCCGCTGGAGTTCCGCGCCGCCGGGGCCAGCTTTAACCAGATGGTTTCAGGCCTGGACCGCATGGTTAAAGCCCAGCAGAGGCTGATTTCCGATATTTCCCACGAACTGCGCACGCCGCTAACCCGCCTTCAGCTGGCGACTGCGCTCATGCGCCGACGCCACGGCGAGTCAAAAGAGCTGCTCAGAATCGAGACCGAAGCCCAGCGGCTGGACCACATGATTAACCACCTGCTCGCCCTGTCGCGCAATCAATACAAAAGCGAAATATCCAGAGAGCGCATGATGGCTGACGAACTCTGGGCTGACGTGCTGGACAACGCCAAGTTTGAGGCTGAAAACACCGGGAAAAAGCTTGAAATCGCCGTTCCTCCAGGTCCTTGGCCTATCTTCGGCAATCGCGCAGCCCTTGACAGCGCGCTGGAAAACGTCATTCGAAACGCGTTTCGCTACTGCCATAACCACATCGTCGTCTCATTTCACAGCGACGATAAAGGCATCGAAATCAACGTAGACGATGACGGCCCTGGCGTAGCTGAAGAAGATCGCGAGCAGATTTTCCGCCCTTTCTACCGCACCGACGAAGCGCGAGACCGCAACTCCGGCGGCTCCGGTCTGGGGCTTGCTATAGTAGAATCCGCCATCAACCAGCACGGCGGCTGGGCTAAGGCTGACAAAAGCCCGCTGGGCGGTCTGCGCCTGACGATTTGGCTGCCGGTCTACGTACGTTAAGATACGGCGGCCGTTCAGCTCGCCGCCGTTTTCTGCTATCCTGCGCCTCTCTTCGACTTGGAGGCGTATGTTAAACATCGTTTTATTTGAGCCTGAAATTCCGCCAAATACGGGCAATATTATCCGCCTGTGCGCCAACACCGGCTTTAAGCTTCACCTGATAGAGCCCTTGGGCTTTACCTGGGACGACAAGCGCCTGCGCCGCGCAGGGCTTGATTACCATGAGTTTGCCGCCGTCAAGCGCCACAGGAACTATCAGTCGTTTATCGACAGCGAGCGTCCGGCTCGCCTCTTTGCGCTGACAACCAAGGGAACGCCTGCCCACAGCGCCGTTGCCTATCAGGCAGGAGACTATTTGCTGTTCGGCCCCGAAACCAGAGGGCTACCTGCTTACATTCTGGACGCGTTGCCCAAAGAACAGAAGATACGTATTCCCATGCAGGCGGACAGCCGCAGCATGAACCTGTCAAATGCGGTATCGGTTGTGGTGTATGAGGCCTGGCGCCAGCTGGGGTATCAGGGCGCGCTGCAGCGAGAATAATTAAGGCCGATACAATCGGCCTTAATCAGAAATGCGTGGCGATAGATAAACAGCGGCTCAATCGTCGAGGGAGAGATCCAGCTCGCCTCTGTCGCCGTTAAAGCTTTGGTCCATTTCCATTGAGGGCTTATCGCAGCCTGAGCGGCCCACGATTTTTGCCGGGACGCCCGCTACCGTTGTATAAGGCGGTACGGCCTGCAATACGACAGAGCCCGCGCCGATTTTTGCTCCGCGCCCAACTTCAATATTGCCCAAAATTTTCGCGCCGGCGCCAATCATCACCCCTTCACGGATCTTCGGATGACGATCGCCGCCTTCTTTACCGGTACCGCCCAGCGTCACCGACTGAAGAATGGATACATCGTTTTCAACAACTGCCGTCTCGCCAATAACGATGCCGGTAGCATGGTCAAGCATGATGCCGTGGCCAATGCGGGCCGCCGGGTGAATATCAACGCCAAATACGACGGAAACCTGATTTTGCAGATAGATTGCCAACGCCTTACGGTTCTGATTCCACAGCCAGTGCCCTACGCGGTAGGCCTGCAGCGCATGAAACCCCTTAAGGTAAAGCAGCGGCGTTGAATACTTGTCAACGGCCGGGTCGCGCTGCCGCACGGCCAGAATGTCGCGAGCGGCGCATTCCGTAATGTTGTCGTCAGACTTGACGGCATCCTCAATGATTTCCCGGACTGAAATGGCCGGCATGGTCGCGCTGGCCAGCTTGTTGGCAAGAATGTAGCTAAGGGCGTTGCCCAGGAACTCGTGGTTCAGCAGCGTCGAATGAAAGAAGCTGGCAAGAATGGGTTCACACTCTACCAGTTTTCTCGCTTCCTGTTTGATTTCCAGCCAAACCTGCATTGACTCTGATGACATCTTTCAGCTCCTGATAACACCGCCGTACACAACAGATAAAGATAAAGTGAAAAAGATAAGCGAGCGCAGGGGCAGGCGCGCGTTAGAGCGCGCTCTGTTCGTCCCGGCTTGTCCTGCCGAGCAGGGAAAGCGCCGCTTCGCGAGCGTTTTTACCGGCATAAAGCACCTGATAAATCTGCTCGGTTATCGGCATTTCAACGCCGTAGCGCTGGGCCAGAATCCAGACCTCTTTGGTATTGCGATACCCTTCAACCACCTGACCAATCAGCGCTTGAGCTTCAGAAACCGATTTCCCTTCCCCCAGCATGATACCGAAGCGGCGGTTGCGTGACTGATTGTCGGTACAGGTCAAGACCAGATCGCCCAGGCCCGCCATGCCCATAAAGGTAGAGGGTTCAGCGCCCAGAGCCGCGCCCAGGCGGCTCATTTCGGCCAGCCCGCGGGTAATCAATGCAGTGCGGGCGTTTGCGCCAAAGCCGATGCCGTCAGACATTCCTGCTCCTATCGCAATGACGTTCTTCACCGCGCCGCCGAGCTGAACACCGATAAAGTCAGGGTTGCTGTACACGCGAAAGCTCTTCCCGCAGTGCAGCAGCTTTTGAAGATCTTCAGTAAAGTGGGGATCGGAGGAAGAAACGGCAATCGCCGTAGGCAGCCCCGCTGCCAACTCTTTGGCAAAGGTTGGGCCGGAAATCACCGCCAGAGGAATATCGTTTCTCAGCGCCTCTCGGGCAACGTCCTGCAACAGCCGACCGGTGTCGGCCTCCAGCCCTTTTGTCGCCCACACGATGCGGGCGTCGGGCCGCAGGAACGGTTTAATCTGACGTAATACGTCGCCAAAAACGTGGCTCGGCACGACGACGAGAATGTCGCGGCTGGCGCCAACGGCCTTTTCAAGAGAGCTTTCCAGCCGCAGGCTGTCGGGAAACGACACGTCCGGCAGGAAAGCCTGGTTCTTTCTGTCCCGCTGGAGCCGGTCGATATGTTCAGGGTCATGCCCCCACAGAACGACCGAATGGCCATTACGCGCCAGCGTAATGGCCAGCGCCGTACCGTAAGATCCGGCCCCGATGACCGTCATATCGACCTGATTCACGCGAGCGTCCTTATTGTTGTGAGGCTTCAGCCTGCTCTGCTTCAGCCTGCTGCTGCAGATAGTTCATAAACAGCGCGTCAAAGTTAACCGGCGCCAGGTTCAACTGCGGGAAAGTACCGCGAGTAACCAGGCTGGTCACGCACTCACGCGCATAAGGGAACAGGATATTCGGGCAGTACGCGCCCAGGCAGTGCGCCATCTGGGAGCCGTCAAGGCCGGTAACGTGGAAAATACCCGCCTGCTGAACTTCACACAGGAATGCGGTATCTTCGCCCAGCATTGACGTCACCGTCACGCGCAGCACAACTTCATAAACGTCTTCAGCCAGCTGGCTTGAGGCCGTGTCCAAATCCAGCTTGACTTCAGGCTCCCACTCTTTTTGGAAAACCAACGGCGCGCCCGGCGATTCAAAGGAAATGTCCTTCGTGTAAATGCGCTGGATCTGGAAGCTCATATCTGGATTGCTTTGCTCTGACATAAGAAATTACCTTTAAGTTAGATGTCCTTTGCCGAGCCGCCTTAATTTTTGCGTCAAAAAGCGGCCAGGCAGAATGCTAAAAGCGCACGCCGGGTGCGTTATTTACCACGAATCTATTTACCACGGACTAAGGGAAGATTTTCGCCGGTCCAGCCAGACAGGCCGTTTTTCAGCGTATAAACCCGAGAGAAGCCCTCTTTAACCAGCGCTTCCGCCGGCGCCTTAGAGGCCGTGCCGTTGGCGCACAGTACGATTACCGGGCGATCCCTGTGCTTATCCAGAACGGCAAGCGTTCCGTTTTTGATATCGGTAGGCGTCAGGTTGATAGCGCCGACGATGTGGCCCTTACGGAAATCATCGATCGTGCGGGTATCAACGACGACCGCTTCTTCGCTGTTGATAAGGCGCGTCAGGTCGGTATTGCCGATTTCTTTAACTTTTGAGGTCGCGCTCTTAAACGTTGTAAAAATAACGGCGATCAGCAAACCCAGCCATCCAAAGCTCAGGAGTGGGTGGTTGCTGACAAATTGCATAACTTGTTCCATGGAGGATAACAACTCGCTGTTTAGGATTAATCTCTAAGGTTATGGAGTATACCTGCGCCCGGCGTCAAATACAGCCCAAATCCCCAACGTGGTGCAGAAAATACGGCATATCTCTAGAAATTCTATCAAGAGTTGTCAGTCATATATATTGAAAAATCGTAAAAATATTCCTGCGATTTCGATTTTTACGCTTATTTACCGCGAGTGTAGTAAAATTGGGCGTCTGGCTATAGCACTTATCGTTACTACCAATTTCCTAATATGGTATAAGACTGAGAAATTCGCGTTTTATCATTTATTACGAGGTTAATTGCATGTCGAGCACAAAGAAACCGATGGTTCTCGTTATCCTTGACGGCTACGGCTATCGGGAAGAGAAGCAGGATAACGCCATTGTTAACGCCAAAAGGCCCGTAATGGACGCCCTGTGGCAAAACTATCCGCATACGCTTATCGCCGCTTCCGGCCTGGACGTAGGCCTGCCCGATGGTCAAATGGGCAATTCGGAAGTCGGCCACGTCAATTTGGGCGCGGGGCGCATCGTTTATCAGGATCTCACTCGTCTGGATAAAGAAATCAAAGACGGCGACTTCTTTACCAACCCCGTATTAACCTCAGCGGTAGATAAAGCGGTCACGACCGGGAAAGCGCTTCACATTATGGGCCTGATGTCGCCTGGCGGCGTTCACAGCCATGAAGATCACATTATTGCGATGATCGAGCTAGCGGCAAAGCGCGGAGCTAAAGCCGTTTACCTGCACGCCTTTTTAGACGGACGCGACACCCCACCCCGTAGTGCGGAATCAACACTGAAACGATTCACTGAAAAATTTGCCGAGCTGGGTAACGGCCGCATTGCTTCGGTAGTCGGGCGCTACTACGCCATGGACCGTGACAACCGCTGGGATCGCGTTCAGCTGGCTTACGATCTGATGGTCGACGCTAAGGGCGAATTTAACGCCGAGGACGCCGTCAGCGCCTTGCAGGCTGCCTATGCGCGCGATGAAAACGACGAGTTCGTTAAGCCTACCGTCGTACAAAAAGCCGGCGAGCCCTCCGCCGCCATGCAGGACGGCGACGTCATGGTATTCATGAACTTCCGCGCCGACCGCGCCCGTCAAATCACCCGCACCTTCATTAATCAGGATTTTGACGGCTTCAGGCGCAACCGCGTGATTAACTTTGGCGAATTCGTGATGCTGACGGAGTACGCCGCCGACATCAAGGCCAGCTGCGCCTATCCGCCGGAGTCGCTGAACAACACCTTCGGCGAATGGCTGATGAAGCATGACAAGACTCAGCTTCGCATTTCCGAGACTGAAAAATATGCCCACGTCACTTTCTTCTATAATGGTGGAGTGGAGCAGCCGTTTAACGGAGAAGATCGCATTTTGATCAATTCGCCGAAAGTCGCTACTTACGATCTTCAGCCGGAAATGAGCTCTGCCGAACTCACTGAGAAGCTGGTCGCCGCGATCGAAAGCGGAAAATACGACGCCATCATCTGTAACTATCCTAACGGCGACATGGTAGGACACACCGGCATTTACGACGCCGCGGTCAAAGCGATTGAAGCGCTTGATGACTGTATTGGACAGGTGGTTGACGCCGTCAAGCGCGCCGACGGCCAGTTGCTCATCACCGCCGACCACGGTAACGCCGAGCAGATGCGCGATCCGCAGACGGGCCAAGCGCATACCGCCCACACCAACCTGCCGGTACCGTTGATTTACGTAGGAAAAGCGGCCGAAACGGTAAACGGCGGCAAGCTTTCCGATCTGGCGCCCACCATGCTTAGCCTGATGGGAATGGAAATACCAAAAGAGATGACTGGCAAGCCCCTGTTCATCGTGAAATAATCCCTTCCCATGAAGGGAAAGGCTTTTACTTATTTATCTACCGCCAGGAGGTCGATTGTGCAGCCAGCGAAAAAGTTACCTGCACTGCACACATCGACCGGCCGACGCGGTTTATCTCTCCTGTGCGCCGGCGCAATCTATGCGGGCGCACAGCTCTTCTCTTTACCTCTTTACGCTGAAAACAACAAACAGCAGTTAGACAGCGTACTGCAAGATATCGCCGAAAAAGAACAAAACGTTAAGCGCCAGCAAAAGCAGCGGGAAGGACTACAGAGCCAACTGCAGGAGCAGGAAAAGACCATCGCTCAGTCAAGCCTGGCGCTGCGTAAAACGCAGAGCGCGTTAAAAACGCTGAGCGGCGAGATAGGCGCGCTCAACGTTAACATCAAGCGCCTGCAAAAACAGCAAAACGCACAGCAGGAACAGTTGGCCAAACAGCTCGACGCGGCTTTTCGCCTGGGGAAAAGCTCTGAGCTTCAGCTCATTCTTGAAAGCGAGGAGAGCCAGCGCAGTGAGCGCATTCTGGCCTACTATGGCTATCTAAATGAATCTCGCCAGAAAACGATCGGTCAGCTAAAAGAAACGCAAACCGATCTGGCGGAAGAAAAAAGTCGCCTACAGCAAAAGCAGACCGAACAGAAAAACCTGCTTGGCGAACAAAAAAGCCAGCAAGAGCAGCTGGAATTAGCCCGCCAGGCCCGCCAAAAAACCCTTAGCGAGCTGGACGCTTCCATTCAGGCTGACCAGCAAAAGCTGGCGGAACTAAAGAAAAACGAAGCCCGACTGCGCGATCAAATCGCCAAAGCGGAGCGAGAAGCCAAGGCCCGAGCAGAGCGCGAGCAGCGGGAAGCGGAAAAACTGCGCGCCAGGCAGCAGCAGGCGCAAAAATCCGGCTCGGTGTATAAGCCAACCGAAGAGGAACGCGCGCTGATGGCGCGTACCGGCGGGCTCGGACGACCGGCCGGCCAGGCGCTTTGGCCGGTTAAAGGCCGCGTAAGCCACAGCTTTGGCGAGGCCCTTCAGGGCGAGCTGCGCTGGAAGGGAATGGTCATCAACGCCCCAGAGGGCAGTGAAGTTCGCGCAATTGCCGATGGCCGCGTCCTGTTAGCCGACTGGCTTCAGGGCTATGGGCTGGTCGTGGTGGTTGAACACGGCAAAAGCGACATGAGCCTGTACGGCTACAACCAAAGCGCGCTGGTCAGCGTCGGCAGCCAGGTGAAGGCCGGGCAGCCCATTGCGCTAGTGGGTACCAGCGGCGGCCAGGGAGAGCCTTCGCTCTACTTTGAAATCCGTCGGCAGGGTAAAGCGGTCAATCCGCGCCCCTGGCTGGGAAATTAAGCATGTTTAAACGCATTATCCGTACCTTATTGCCAAGCGCGCTGATGTTTTACTGCCTCAGCGCATTTGCCGCTCCCGCCCGGCTGGCTATCGTTATCGACGACTTCGGCTATCGAAAACACAACGAAGAGCAGGTTTTGAGCCTGACGCCGGCGATTTCGGTCGCTATTTTACCCAACGCGCCGCTGTCAAAAGAGATGGCTCAGAAAGCCTATCAAAACGGCAACGAGATCCTTATCCACATGCCGATGGCGCCTATCAGTAAGCAGCCCCTCGAACGCGACACGCTCAAGCCTACGATGGGAATAGAAGAGATCCGCCGCATTATCGCTCAGGCCATACGCAACGTTCCCCACGCCAAAGGGATGAACAACCACATGGGCAGCGCCATGACGTCCGACCTTGAAGCGATGCGGCGCGTAATGAAAACCCTGAGCCACTATCAGCTCTACTTCCTGGACAGCATGACGATAGGCAGCAGTAAAGCGACGCAGGCGGCGGAAGGAACATCGGTACAGGTTGTTAAAAGAAAAGTATTTCTCGATGACGATCAGAGCGAAGCCGCCGTGCGTAAACAGTTTTTATTGGCAGTGAGGATGGCGCAGAAAAACGGTTCCGCCATCGCTATCGGCCACCCTCACCCTTCCACCGTGCGAACGCTGCAGTTGATGATCCCTGAACTCCCGGCCGACGTTAAGCTGGTTCCCGTCAGTGCCCTTCTGCCTTCAGCAAAACCACATTCGGAGCCAGAAGAATCACAGAAGAAAATGCCGGATTTAAGCGGCTTTCAGCAGTGTTCCGCCGCCCATAGCCATCTGTCCTCTTTAGCCTATAAAACCGTAAAAACGGCGATCGGCGCTACGCCGGCCACGCTTTCTCTCGATGCCTATATGGGCTATTGCCAAAGAACCTCAAGGCCTGAAGCGCCGCAGACGGAAAACGCCGAGAAGCGGTAGGTCGAGCTTACGCACGCTGAATTGAACAAAACCGGCGGCTACGCTACTATCTACCCCCTCAATAAAAGGGAACCCATCCCCACTTTATTTATCAAAATAGATGAATCGCGCGGAAAGCGTTCAGACGATAAACGCTTTCTGACATACCTGAAAATGCCCCCGCAGCGCGGCATTAGACAACGAACCCTACGGGGACGGACGGTGGAACCATGATTATCGTAACGGGCGGCGCCGGATTTATCGGCAGCAACATCATCAAGGCACTAAACCAGACCGGCTACCAGGATATTCTGGTTGTCGATAACCTGAAAGACGGCACCAAGTTCGCCAATCTGGTGGATTTAGACATCGCCGACTACATGGATAAAGAAGAGTTTCTTGCCCACATCATCGCCGATGACGACTTGGGCGACATCGACGCCATTTTCCACGAAGGGGCCTGCTCTTCCACGACGGAGTGGGACGGCAAGTACATGATGGACAACAACTATCAGTACTCCAAAGATCTGCTTCACTACTGTCTCGATCGCCAGATCCCCTTTCTGTACGCCTCTTCCGCCGCCACCTACGGCGGGCGCAGCGACAACTTTATTGAAGACCGGCAGTACGAACAACCGCTGAACGTTTACGGCTACTCCAAATTCCTGTTCGATCAATACGTGCGCCAAATCCTGCCGCACGCCGAATCGCAAATCTGCGGCTTCCGCTATTTCAACGTGTACGGCCCGCGGGAAAACCACAAGGGCAGCATGGCCAGCGTGGCCTTCCATCTGAATAATCAGATTAATAAAGGCGAAAATCCGAAGCTGTTTTCCGGCAGCGAAGGCTTCCGTCGCGACTTCATCTACGTCGGCGACGTCGCTCAGATGAATCTGTGGTTCTGGAAAAACGGCGCATCGGGCATATTCAACTGCGGAACCGGCCGCGCCGAGTCCTTCCAGGCGGTCGCCGATGCCGTACTGGCGTACCACAAGAAAGGGCAAGTCGAGTACATCCCCTTCCCTGAGCACCTAAAGGGCCGCTATCAGTCTTATACTCAGGCGGACTTGACCAAGCTGAAGGCAACGGGCTATGACCTGCCGTTTAAAACCGTAGCCGAAGGCGTTGCCGAATACATGGCCTGGCTTAACAGAGACGCCTAAGCCCCGCGCGCGCCCATAGGCGCGCTCGAAATTCAAAGCCCGAAATTAAACGTTTTCGGGCTTTTATTTTAACGCCATAATAATAAATTACGCATTGTCAGACCTGTGGGAAGAACGCATGAAAACGCTGATCATTGGCCCCTCTTGGGTTGGAGACATGATGATGTCTCAAAGCCTGTACCGAACGCTGAAGGCGGAAAACCCAGAGATTGACATCGACGTTATGGCGCCAGCCTGGTGTCGACCGCTGTTGGCGCGCATGCCGGAAGTCAGTCAGGCGATCCCCATGCCGCTGGGGCACGGCGCGCTGGCCGTGGGCGAGCGTTATCAGTTGGGCAAGCGGCTTCGCGACAGCGGCTACGAGCAGGCAATCGTCCTGCCGAACTCCCTCAAGTCGGCGTTAATCCCCTTTTTCGCAAAAATTCCTAAACGCACGGGCTGGCGCGGAGAAATGCGCTATGGCCTGCTCAACGACATCCGCACGCTGAATAAGGCCGCGTTTCCCCTGATGGTGCAGCGCTACGTCGCATTGGCCTATGACGGACGGCGCATTCAGAGAGCGGAAGACATCCCACAGCCGATCCTCTGGCCTCAGCTGCGCGTTGAGCCAGGTGAAGCCAAGCTGGCGCAGGAGGCGTTCCACCTGAACGCAGACCGCCCGGTTATCGGATTTTGCCCGGGCGCCGAATTCGGCCCGGCCAAACGCTGGCCCCACTATCACTATGCGGCGCTGGCAGGCTCTCTGATTGAGATGGGCTATCAAATCGCTCTGTTCGGCTCGGCAAAAGACAAAGAGGCGGGAGAAGAGATCCGCCGCGCGCTGGCCGAATCGCAGCGGGAGCGCTGTTACAACCTGGCGGGTGAAACGCAGCTCGAGCAAGCCGTGGCTTTGATTGTCGGCTGCCGCGCCGTCGTCACCAACGATTCAGGCCTGATGCACGTCGCGGCCGCGCTGAACAGGCCGCTGGTCGCGCTCTACGGCCCCAGCAGCCCGGACTTCACGCCGCCGCTGTCTCATGACGCGAAAGTGATTAGACTGATAACCGGCTACCACAAGGTGCGCAAAGGCGACGCCGCTCAGGGTTATCACCAAAGCCTGATAGACATTCAGCCACAGCAGGTACTCACTGAACTTACGGCGTTGCTGAACAAGCCGGACAATAAGGAAGCTCAATAGATGCGGGTGCTTATTGTAAAGACCTCCTCGATGGGCGACGTGCTGCATACGCTTGCGGCGCTGACGGATGCGCAGCGGGCTATTGCGGACATTCGCTTCGACTGGGTAGTGGAAGAAGGCTTCGCTCAAATCCCTAGCTGGCACAGCGCCGTCGATCGCGTCATTCCGGTGGCAATCCGCCGCTGGCGCAAGTCGTGGTTCCACGCCCAGACGCGTAAAGAAAGGCAGGCGTTTAAGGCTCGCCTTCAGGAACGGCAGTACGACGCCGTTATTGACGCTCAGGGGCTGATAAAAAGCGCCTTCCTGGTCACGCGCAAGGCCAGAGGCGTTAAGCACGGGCAGGACCGCCGCAGCGCCAGAGAACCTCTCGCCAGCTGTTTTTTCGACGTAAAGCATTACGTTGCCAAAAACCAGCACGCGGTAGAGCGCACCCGCCAACTGTTCGCCCTGAGCCTCGGTTACCCCGTTCCCACTGAAGAAGGCGACTTTGCCATTGCCGAACGTTTTCTAAGCGTTCCTCCGCAGGACGCTAACCGCTATCTGGTCTTTCTGCACGCGACAACGCGTGACGACAAGCACTGGCCCGAGCGTCGCTGGCGGGAGCTTATCGCCTCCATAGCGGATTGCGACCTTAAAATAAAGCTGCCGTGGGGCGCGCCCCACGAACGCGAAAGGGCGCTAAGGCTGGCGGAAGGCAATCCTAACGTCGAGGTGTTGCCCAAGCTGACGCTTGAAGAAATCGCCCGCGTTTTGGCGGGCGCAAAGGCCGTCGTCTCCGTCGATACCGGCCTAAGCCACATGACGGCCGCGCTGGGAAGGCCGAACCTGACGCTATACGGCCCGACCGATCCGGGGCTTATCGGCGGCTACGGCAGCAATCAAAGTGAAATACTGGCGCCGGGGCAGGATCTCAATGCGCTAAGCGCACAAACGGTGAAAGAGCGCCTGTTACAGATAATCCAGCCCGGCGGCGACCGGCCGCTGGAATAATAAAAAAGTGTGACCCAGGTATGATATTATGCCCGTCACTCAATAATACCCGCTCTCGAAGCGGCTATTTATTTTAACGATCGGCCGATCAATGCGCCGTCGAGTGTGGATACGCTATGCTGAGGTTTATTTACTCATTTCTGCTTTATCTTCTACAGCCTTTCATCTGGCTGCGCCTCTTCCTGCGCGGGCGTAAAGCGCCGCAATACAGAAAGCGATGGGCAGAAAGATACGGGTTTTGTCGCGGTAAAGTTGAACCGGACGGCATTATGCTGCACTCCGTTTCCGTAGGAGAAACCCTGACGGCGATCCCGCTAGTTCGCGCCCTGCGCTATCGCTACCCTCGGCTACCGATCACCGTCACCACCATGACGCCCACCGGGTCAGAGCGCGTGCTGTCGGCTTTTGGCGACGACGTCCACCACGTCTATCTGCCCTACGATCTGCCCGGATCGGTAAACCGCTTTTTAAATCAGGTTCGCCCCAAGCTTGTCATCATTATGGAAACGGAGCTGTGGCCCAATCTTATCCATCAGCTTAATCGCCGTCAGATACCGCTGGTCATCGCCAACGCGCGGCTCTCCGAGCGTTCCGCCAACGGTTATCAGAAGCTGGGTAAGACCATTCGGGACATGATGCGCAAAATTACGCTTATCGCCGCACAGAACCAGGAAGACGGCGAGCGATTTATTCAGCTTGGCCTGAAGCGCTCGCAGCTGGCGGTAACCGGTAGCCTGAAATTCGATATTTCCGTAACGCCCGAGCTCTCCTCCCGCGCGCTTAGCCTACGCCGACAGTGGGCTCCTCACCGTCCGGTGTGGATCGCCGCCAGTACGCACGACGGTGAAGAACAAATCGTTCTTAACGCCCATAAGGCGCTGCTTGAGCGCCATCCCGATCTGCTGTTAATTCTGGTGCCCCGTCATCCGGAACGTTTCTCTACCGCCGAACAGCTGACCGCCGCGGCCGGGCTGAAGTTTATTACCCGCAGCAGCGGCAAAGTGCCGACCGGGGACGAACAGGTCGTTATCGGCGATACGATGGGCGAACTGATGTTGCTGTACGGCATCGCCGACGTGGCGTTTGTCGGCGGCAGCCTGGTTGAGCGAGGTGGGCATAATCCGCTGGAGCCCGCAGCCCACGGCGTACCGGTAGTCATGGGCCCGCACACGTTTAACTTCAAAGACATTTGCAGCAAGCTTCAGCAGGCAGAAGGCCTGATCGTCGCTACCGATGCGGGCTCTCTGGCCGAATCGGTTGAAGGCCTGTTGAGCAATGAAGAATACCGTCAACGCTGCGGACAAAACGCCACCAACGTGTTGATGCAAAATCAGGGCGCGCTGGAAAAGCTTTTGGCGCTGCTGGAGCCCTATTTACCAACGCGGATCCACTGAGTCCGCACGTCCGTTTAACGGCGCGTGCGGTATACTCACAGTAAGTTTGCTACGCAGGGGGCCGCCGGCTGCCCGAGGAGATGCCATGACGACTCAACGCGCTGAATATACCAAAGCCATCTATCCGGGAACGTTCGATCCGATGACCAACGGTCATCTGGATATCATCACCCGCAGCGTTCGCATGTTTGACCATCTGGTTATTGCTATCGCGCGCAGCCCGAGCAAAAGCCCGCTGTTTACGCTGGAAGAGCGAGTCGAACTCGCCAAGGCCGCTACGGCACACCTTCCCCGCGTAGAAGTCGTCGGATTTAGCGAGCTGATGGCGCACTTTGCGCAAAAGCAGGGGGCGAACGTGCTGATCCGAGGGCTGAGGGCCATCTCCGACTTTGAGTACGAGCTTCAACTCGCCAGCATGAACCGACACCTGATGGCCGACTTGGAAAGTATTTTTCTGATGCCTTCAGAGAAGTGGTCTTTTGTCTCGTCGTCGCTGGTCAAAGAGGTGGCGCGCCACGGGGGCGATATCACCTCTTTTCTACCGCCGGTCGTTTCCGAAGCCTTGATAAAGAAGCTTAGCTAGCGGGTTACTTCTGGCAGCGCCGACAAAAGAACGAGGAGCGCTGCCCAAGCTTTTCGCTTTCTATCGCAGTGCCGCAAACCCGGCAGGGTTCTCCCATTCTGCCGTATACCTGAAGCTCTTGCGCAAAATAGCCGGGCTTTCCGTCCGCCTGCAGGAAGTCTTTCAGCGTCGTCCCGCCCTGCTCTATAGATCGGCTTAGAACGCGTTTTATCTCGGCGACTAAAATGCCACACTCCGCTTCCGTCAGCGATCCCGCCGGGCGAGTTGGCAATATTCGGGACTCAAACAGAGATTCGCTGGCGTAGATATTACCCACGCCGACAACCAGCTTGTTGTCCATCAGCCAAGGCTTGACCTGCGTCTTTTTAGCGCGGGATTTCTTAAACAGATATTCCCCATCAAATTCGTCGCTCAAAGGCTCCGGCCCCAGATGCTTCAGCACGCCGCAGTCGGACAAATCGTCAGCCCAAAGCCAGGCGCCGAATCGGCGAGGGTCCGTATAGCGCAGGACTTTACCATTAGAGAGCACGAAGTCGACGTGATCGTGCTTGCCTGGAGCAATGGGTTCCGGCAGTACCCTCACGCTGCCCGACATGCCGAGATGGCCAATAATCCAACCGCCATCGAGCTCAATCAGCAGATATTTCGCCCTGCGCTGTACGCTCAGTACTTGCCTGTCCTTCAATGACAAAATCTGTGCGGATACCGGCCAGCGCAGCTTGGGCTGGCGCACGACGGCGTTGACAATGCAATATCCAACCAGATGGGGCTCAATGCCGCGGCGGCTGGTTTCTATCTCCGGCAGTTCTGGCATTCGCCGAGTCTCCTTGAAATTAAATAGTGATGTACGGCGTTAAACAATATGTGAACCGAGCGCGTCATTCAACCGCTATGCCAGCGTCTTCCCTACCCACTCGCCGGAAACAGCGGCTAAAAATACCGAACGACGGAAACAAAAAAACCCGACCAAGGTCGGGTTTTTAGCATCACGCCGTATAACGAAGCTTACTTAATTTTGGCTTCTTTATAGATAACGTGCTGACGGACAACCGGATCGTACTTTTTCAGTTCCAGTTTTTCCGGCTTAGTACGCTTGTTCTTCGTGGTGGTATAGTAGTGACCTGTACCAGCTGAAGAAACCAGCTTGATCTTCTCGCGAATACCTTTAGCCATGGTTCAGTTCCTTAAAACTTCTCACCGCGGGCACGAAGATCGGCTAACACCGCATCGATACCCTTCTTATCAATAACGCGCATACCTTTAGCAGATACACGTAAAGTTACAAAACGCTTTTCGCTCTCAACCCAGAAACGGTGTGAGTGCAGGTTCGGCAGGAAGCGACGCTTTGTGGCGTTCAACGCGTGAGAGCGGTTGTTGCCGTACATAGGGCGCTTGCCGGTAACTTGGCAGACTCGTGACATGTCAAAATTCTCCAAAAATCAATATCAGCTCGAGCTTCTTTAGGATGTTGGCAGCCTCGTCAGGCTTTAGAGCCAATCTCAGCATGCTCTGCTGAGGCGAGACGTCTACGGTCAGAACCTGCTGAGATAGGCTCGCATACCACATCCATAATTCTCAAAGGTGGCGTAGTATACGCTCTTAGCGAATACGGCTCAAGTGCTGAAGGGAAAAGATCCTCAAGGATCGTAAAAAAGCGCTAAATCCAGCCCCGTTCGGCAAAAGAAACGTGCGCTCCTTGCCCCACCACTACGTGATCGAGCACCCGTATGTCTACGATCGCACAGGCATCTTGTATCCGCTGAGTGACTCTTCTGTCGGCCTGGCTGGGCTCAGCCCTACCGGACGGATGATTATGAGCCAGAATCACCGCAGCCGCGTTCGATTTTAACGCCTCGCGGACAACCTCTCTGGGATGGACCTCAACGCTGTTGAGCGTACCGCTGAACATCTCCTTATGGTAAAGCACCTGGTGCTGATTATCCAAAAAAATGACGACGAACACCTCCCGCTCCCGATGCGACAGCAGGTTTTGCAGGTAGCCGAAGGTCAGCGACGGGCTGCTTATCGGGCACATGACCTTTAGCTGGTGCCCGAGATACCGGCGGGACAGCTCAACCGTCGCATGCAGCTGTGCAAAACGCGCCAGCCCCAGTCCGTACCCCTGACAAAACTGGTTATAATCAGCCGACAGCAGCCCGTGGATAGACCCAAACTCCCTTAATATTCGGGCCGAGAAGTCCATAACGTGAAGCCCTCCTCGGCCAGTCTTAAAAAATACCGCCAGCAGTTCCCTATCAGAGAGCGCTTCTGCGCCATACGCCAGCAGCTTTTCTCTGGGCGCACAGCCTCCTTCCCAAAACGGTGCATCTTTTTCTTTCATCTCCACCTCCTTGGTCAAATACTTTGGCAACCTGGGGGAAATGAATCTACTCACTGTGAACAATGTCGGAACATACTTCCAATAAAATATTTTATTTACCAGTACATTACATACTATCGTGCGAGATACTTCGCGTTATGTTTTTCCTGCATTCAATAAACGGTATAAATACAAATCCTGAAACTCTATTTGTGCTAGTATATCGGCGTTACTGTATATATAATCAGTATTCTGATTCATTCTTTTCGCAATAAGAATGTGCAAGGAATGCTTGTTCTCTTCGCCCTATCGAAGGTTGTGATAAACTCCGCGGCATGCTTTCCAATTTCAGGGTTTTCCCTTAAAACAAGTCCGTTAAAACAAATCAGCGAAAACAAATCAGTGAAAACAGAATGAGGCGGCGATGATGGCAGCGCTAAACGGAAAAAAAATAGTATTAGGCATAGGCGGCGGCATCGCCGCCTATAAGTGCCCGGAAATCGTACGTCGCCTGCGCGACAAGGGCGCCGACGTGCGGGTTGTGATGACGCCAGCGGCAAAGGCCTTTATCACGCCGCTAACGCTGCAGGCCGTTTCCGGCCATCCCGTTTCTGACGATTTGCTGGACCCGGCGGCCGAAGCCGCTATGGGTCATATCGAGCTAGGCAAATGGGCGGATCTTATTCTACTGGCCCCTGCGACGGCCGACCTGTTGGCTCGCCTGGCCGCCGGAATGGCCAACGATCTGGTGACCACCCTGTGCCTTGCCAGCGCGGCTCCCGTCGCCGCTGCGCCTGCGATGAACCAGCAAATGTATCGCGCGCAGGCGACGCAGGATAATCTCAAAACGCTAGGAGCTCGGGGAGTCCACCTTCTAGGGCCAGACAGCGGCTCTCAGGCCTGCGGTGACGTCGGGCCGGGAAGAATGCTGGATCCTCAGGACATCATCGCGCGCTGTGAAGAAATACTGCATACGCCGCAGGACTTGGCTCACCTCAACGTTCTGCTTACCGCAGGCCCAACCCGCGAGGCGCTGGACCCCGTTCGATTCATCACCAACCACAGCTCCGGAAAAATGGGCTATTCCATCGCCCGCGCGGCGGCCGCGCGCGGCGCTAACGTCACGCTGGTTAGCGGCCCTGTAGATCTCGCGCCGCCCGCCAACGTTACAATCGTTAACGTCACCAGCGCGCTGGAAATGCGTGAAGCCGTCATGTCTCGCGCCGCAGGGCAAAATATTTTTATTGCCTGCGCTGCCGTTGCCGACTATCGTGCGCTCCACATTGCCGATGAGAAAATTAAAAAACAGGGCGACGAGCTCACCCTGAAAATGATAAAAAACCCCGATATCGTGGCTGAAGTCGCCGCTATGCCGGCTGCGCGCCCGTTCGTCGTGGGATTTGCCGCCGAAACGCAGAATGTGGAAGAATATGCGCGCTCAAAGCTGGCCCGCAAAAATCTTGACCTCATCTGCGCAAACGACGTGTCACGGCCGGGACAAGGATTTAACAGCGACAGCAATGCTCTGCATCTGTACTGGTCAAACGGCGAGATGAGCTTACCCTTAAGCGATAAATCTTTGCTTGGTCAAAAACTGATGGACGAAATCGTCAAACGCTATGAAGAAAAAAATTGATGTAAAAATTCTCGATCCCCGCATCGGGACAACCTTTCCGCTTCCCGCCTACGCAACGCCGGGCTCTGCCGGGCTGGATCTTCGCGCCTGTCTGGACGAAGCCGTTACGTTAAATCCGGGAGAAACGAAGCTGCTGCCGACGGGCCTGGCCATTCACGTTGCCGACCCGTCTCTCGCTGCGGTGATCCTGCCGCGTTCCGGGCTTGGACATAAGCACGGCGTCGTGCTGGGCAATCTGGTCGGCCTTATCGACTCCGACTATCAGGGGCAGCTCATGGTTTCAGTCTGGAACCGCGGCCAGACGCCTTTCGTTATTGAACCGGGTGAACGTATTTCACAAATGGTTTTTGTTCCCGTCGTACAGGCTGAATTCAACATCGTTGAAGACTTTGAAAGCAGTGAGCGCGGCGAAGGCGGTTTCGGCCACTCCGGACGCCAGTAGCGTTTTCACCATAAAAAATAACGGTTATCAGGCCGGCTTACCGCCGGTCGATTGGGCGTGGGCTGTATCCCGCCCTAATTTGGACGTCACTGGACATGGTAGAAAAAGTTACAAAGAAAAATCGTAAAGAAGACATTCTGCAGGCGTTAGCCCAGATGCTGGAGTCAAGCGACGGCAGCCAGCGCATTACGACCGCCAAGCTGGCGGCGAACGTTGGCGTGTCCGAAGCGGCGCTTTATCGCCACTTTCCCAGCAAAATGCGGATGTTTGACAGCCTGATCGAGTTTATTGAGGATAGCCTCAACAGCCGCATCAATCTGATACTGCAGGATGAAAAAGACACCTTTCACCGCATTCGCCTCATTATGCTTCTCATTCTGGGCTTTGCGGAAAAGAATCCGGGGTTGACGCGGATTATGACCGGCCACGCCCTGATGTTCGAACAGGACAGGCTTCAGGGAAGGATAAATCAGCTGTTTGAGCGGATAGAAACCCAGCTGCGGCAGGTGCTGCGGGAAAGAAAGCTGCGCGAAGGAGAGTCTTTTGCCTATGACGAAAGCCTGATAGCCAGCCAGCTGCTCGCCTTTTGTGAAGGTATGATGTCCCGCTTTGTACGCTCGGAGTTTCGCTACCGCCCGACGGAAGAGTTTGAGCTACGCTGGCCGATGCTGGCGCTTCAGCTTCAGTAGCCTATACGGCGCGACGCATATATAAAGAGGGGCGGTGTTAACACCGCCCCTCTTTATTTCCGAACTTGGAAACAGGTTACTTAGCGGCTTGCGATACCGATGCTGCGCCATAGAGCGGCGCGTTCACCTCTTCACGCACGTTGGCTACGTCCTTTTCCGTAACGGGTTCAGCCTTATTGCCCCAGCTGTTGCGAATAAAGTTGACCACGTCGGCCACCTGCTTATCCGTAAGTCGAGTAGCAAAGTCAGGCATAGCATAAGGCGTAGGCGCTTTAAACGTAGACGGCAGAGTTCCCCCTTTCAAAATGATATGAATCAGGGACGTTGCGTCTTTAGTGGCTAACGCAGAATTACCCGCCAACGCGGGGAAAACCTCCGCATAGCCTTTGCCGTCAGTACGGTGACAGGCGGCACAGCTGTCAACGTATACGCTGGCGCCTACGGCGCTGTCGTCACCGTTAAACAGCGCCTTATAGGCCGTATCGTCATACTTAAACGGCTTTTGACCCGCATCAACCGGCGGCAGCGATTTAAGATAGCGGGCAATCGACGTCAGATCCTCCTGCGTCATGTACTGCATGCTCTGCGTCACCACGTCGCTCATGGCGCCGAAAACCGCCGTATGCTCGGTGCGGCCGGTACTCAAAAACTGCACCAGCTGCGCCTCGCTCCAGCTTCCCAGCCCGTCGCGCAGGTCGCCCCGCAGGTTTTTCCCTACCCAGCCTTCCATCGCATTGCCGCCGGATAGATAAAGCGCCCCCTCTTGCGCAGTCAGCGCTTTTTCCTGCATGCCGATGCCGCGAGGGCTATGGCATGCGCCGCAGTGCCCTAATCCCTCAACGAGATAGGCACCGCGGGCGATGACAGGATCCTGCCCGGACGCGGGTTCAAACGCCTTCACTTCCGGCGCAAACATCCAGCGCCAGGCCGTCAGCGGCCAGCGCATAGAGAGCGGCCAGGTGATGTCCGTCGGCTTATTGGCCTGATTTACCGGCTGCACGCCGTGCATAAAATAGGCATACAGCGCGCGCATGTCCGCATCGGTGACTCGAGCATAGGAAGGGTATGGCATCGCCGGGTAGAGAGTATGGTCCTTGCCGATACCGTGACGCACGGCGTTGTCGAAGTCCTCGAAGCTGTACTCGCCGATCCCGGTTTGCTTATCCGGCGTAATGTTAGTGGAATATATCGTTCCAACGGGTGATTCCATCGGCAGCCCACCGGCGAACGGCTTGCCGCCCGACGCCGTGTGGCAAGCAACGCAGTCGCCGGCGCGGGCCAAATATTCACCCTGTTTGATTAGCGTTGCGTCCTTATAGTCAACCGACTCAGCCGCGAAAAGCGGCGCGCTCAGCCCCAGAGCCAGCCCAGCGGCGAAAAGAAGTCTGTTCATCATCGTCTCCTCCTTACGCCTGAACCAGCGGGCCAGGATTTTTAAGATACTGTTCGCGAATCGCATTCGCAGACCAGTACGCCAGCGCACCAACCAACCCGGTTGGGTTATAGCCGAAGTTCTGTGGGAACACGCAGGCGCCCATCACAAACACGTTCGGCACGTCCCAGCTTTGCAGGTAGCGGTTAACCACGCTGCTGCTGGGATCGCTGCCCATAATCGCGCCGCCGGTGTTGTGAGTCGTCTGATAGGGCCGCGTATCGTACTGGGCGCCAAGCTTCTTCACATTGACCTTGTACGACTCCGGATTCATGGCTTTGGCAATCTCACCGGCTTTGTTAGTGGTGAACTGCGCCATCTTGATCTCGTTATCGTGCCAGTTAAAGGTCATTCTCAATAAGGGCTGGCCGTTACTGTCAGTATAATTAGGGTCTAGATCGAGGTAGCTATCGCGATAGGACATCACTGACCCCGAAGAACCGATGCTCATCGCGCGCTGATAGCTGTCCTGTATCGCTCCCTTCCATTCGCTGCCCCAGGCCGGCGTTCCGGCCGGTACCGTCGCCTGCTTGATCGGGCGACCGCCGGAGCGGTGGTGGTTAATGTTAGCGCCGCCGATAAAGCCGAGCGGGCCGTGATCGAAATTGTCGCCGTTAAAATCATCGATAGCCTGCCCGCCAGCGCCGGTGCCGATAAACGGGTTGAGCGTCGTTCCCTTAGGCATCATCACGCTTACGGACGTCAGCATCTGATAGGCGTAGTTGCGCCCGACGACGCCTTCATTGGTGATCGGGTTATAGGGTTTCCCTATCTTGGAAAGCAGCAGCAGGCGCACGTTGTGCATCTGGAAGGCGCTCAGAATAACGATATTGGCCGGTTGCTCAATCTCTCGTCCCTGAGCGTCGATATAGGTCACGCCGGTCGCCTTTTTACCGGTCGAATCCAGATTTACGCGAATGACCTGAGAGTGGGTGCGAAGCTCAAAGTTAGGCTTTCTTAACAAAACGGGCAGGATGGTCGTCTGCGGAGAGGCCTTGGAGTAAAGATAGCAGGCGTAGTGCTCGCAATAGCCGCAGAAGTTACAGGGGCCAAGGCGCACGCCATAGGGGTTGGTATAGGGCTCAGAGGCGTTGGATGCCGGAATAGGGAACGGCTTATAACCCAGCTCCTGCGCAGCCTTGGCAAACAGCGTGGCGCTATAGACGTCTTTTAACGGCGGCAGCGGGTACTCTTTGCTGCGCGGCGCCTCAAGTTGGTTACCGCCCTCCTGCTTCTGCCCGTTAATGTTGCCCGCGCGCCCGGAGACGCCGCAAACGTATTCGAACTTGGTGAAATAGGGCTCCAGCTCGTCGTAGGTGACGCCGAAGTCCTGAATGGTCATACCCTCGGGAATGAAGCTCTTACCGTAGCGTTCCTCATAGTGGCTGCGAATTCTCAGCTCTTCCGGAAACGCGCGCCAGTGGAGGCCGTTCCAGTGGAAGCCTGCTCCGCCTACCCCCGTTCCCAGTAAAAACGAGCCGTGCTGGCGATAGGGAACCGCCTGCTCGCCGGTCGAGTGGCGAATAGTGACCGTCTCCTTGGAGAGGTCCTGAAACAGCTTGCCGCGCACCGAATAGGCCAGCTCGTCGGCGACGTTTGGATATTTCCCTTCGGTGGGCGTGTCGTGCATTCCACCGCGCTCGAGCGCCAAAACGTTCAGGCCCGCTTCGGTCAACTCCTGTCCCATAATAGCGCCGGTCCAGCCGAAGCCCACCAGCACAACGTCCACAGGTTCTTTTTTAATTGTCATTTTCCATTACCCCCGCTCGCCGGAAATAGATACCGGCCCTAACGGATAAGGCCTGTCCGAATGTTCTACCCAGTCCATAAAGTCGGCCCGGGCGCCGGGGAAACCAATCATTTTCCATCCGGCCAAATGGCGATTGCCGCCGTACTGAGGATCGGCAAAATAGCCCTCTTTGGTATTTGCCAACAGGAATGAAAAAAAGGTTTTTGACGGGACGTCGGCCAGCTCAATCTTTCCGCTTTCCAGCTGTTTCAGGACGGACGTCTGCGCCTCTTTATCCAGCTCGGCGAACGTCTTTTTATACTGCTGCTGGCACCACTTATCGCAGCCGGCGATGCCCAAACGATATACGTCTCTGGGCGCAAGCTTCAGCTGATAGCCGAACTCAGGCGCAGCATCCGGGTGAAACGGCCCCTTCATATACCAAAGCTCACCGCGCCCGTAAGGCGTATCCATCTGCTTATCGATGAACTCCGGCACGCAGGCGGTAATAGCGCCCGCACCGTACCGATCTTCAGGGATAAGCAGATCGCAGGCCGCCATAACAAAGGCCCATTCGGCTTCGGAAAAAAACGTAGGTCGGTATTTATTGAGAGGCGTGGGGGATTCTGCCTGGGCGATATTGCTCACTAATCCGCCGCCGGCAACGGCAACAACCGGGATGATTCCAAGCCCTTTGCGTAGAAAATCACGCCTGGCGTTGGAGTGTTTGGTCTCTGACATAGGCTTCCTCGCTGCTTTTTTGTTATTTCTGTTTTTTATTATCCGGTTAAGGCACAACAAAAACTCCCATAAATATTAACGATAAATTTACATTTCAAAGGAACATATTGTGCTAAAAAGGTAAAAATAACCTTATTAATTGTAGGCTGTTTTTAAGAGCAACGCTTAGCGTGGAAAAAAGGGGCCGAAAAAAGGGGGATCAGAGAAAAGAAAAACGCTTTCACAATAGGCATAATGCAATTTAAAAGGCCCCGACAGAGCGATTCTGCCGGGGCCTCGTTTTCAAACGCATTCAGGGATTATTTAAACTTCTGGAAGAAGTCATTGCCCTTGTCGTCAACCAGAATGAAGGCCGGGAAGTTTTCAACTTCAATCTTCCAAATGGCTTCCATATCCAGCTCCGGATAGGCTACGCACTCAAGCTTCTTAATGCTGTTTTGCGCCAGTACGGCAGCCGGGCCGCCGATGCTGCCCAGATAGAAACCGCCGTGCTTCTTACAGGCGTCGGTTACCTGCTGGCTACGGTTGCCCTTCGACAGCATGATCAGGCTTGCGCCGTGGGACTGGAAGGCATCAACATAGGAATCCATTCGGCCTGCGGTCGTTGGGCCTAATGAGCCAGACGCATATCCCTCCGGCTTCTTCGCCGGCCCCGCGTAGTAAATCGGGTGATCTTTAACGTACTGCGGCAGGTCCTCGCCTTTGTCCAACATTGCCTGCAGGCGCGCGTGAGCGATGTCGCGAGCAACGATGATGGTGCCGGTTAAGGATACGCGGGTAGAGACCGGATACTTCGACAGGTCAGCCAGCACTTCCTTCATTGGACGATTGAGGTTGATGTGAACCGCTTCACCTTCGCCAGCGTTACGGTACTCTTCTGGAATGTACTTGCTCGGATTATCTTCCAGCTTCTCGATCCAGATGCCGTCTTTGTTGATTTTTGCCTTGATGTTGCGGTCAGCGGAGCAGGAAACGCCCATGCCGATCGGACAGGAAGCGCCGTGACGCGGCAGGCGAATAACGCGGATGTCGTGAGCGAAGTACTTGCCGCCAAACTGAGCGCCGATGCCCAGTCCCTGTGCCGCCTTAAGCAACTTCTCTTCCATTTCCACGTCGCGGAAAGCGCGGCCGCCTTCGTTGCCGGTAGTCGGCAGTTCGTCGTAATACTTGGCGGAGGCCATCTTAACCACTTTCAGGTTCGTCTCAGCCGACGTGCCGCCGATAACGAAAGCAATATGGTAAGGAGGGCAGGCCGCCGTACCGAGGCTCTTCATTTTCTCAATCAGGTATTTTTCCAGCTTTTCAGGCGTCAGCAGCGCTTTGGTTTCCTGATACAGCATGGTTTTGTTGGCCGAGCCGCCGCCCTTAATGATGCACAGGAACTTGTATTCTGAACCTTCGGTGCTGTAAAGATCGATTTGCGCCGGCAGGTTACAGCAGGTGTTGATTTCGTCATACATGTTCAACGGCGCGTTTTGAGAGTAGCGCAGGTTGTCATTGACGAAAGTATTGAATACGCCGCGGGACAGCGCTTCTTCATCATCGCAGCCGGTCCAGACGTTTTGGCCTTTTTTGCCCATGATGATAGCGGTGCCGGTGTCCTGACAGAACGGCAGAATACCCTTGGCCGCAATTTCCGCGTTGCGTAAAAACGTCAGCGCAACGTACTTATCGTTTTCGCTGGCTTCCGAGTCCGCCAGAATCTTGGCAACCTGCGCCTGGTGAGCCGGGCGAAGCAGGAAAGAGGCGTCATGAATGGCGTGCTGAGCGACCAGCGTCAGCGCTTCCGGTGCGACTTTAAGGATCTCATGCCCTTCGAATTCGCTAACGGAAACGTGATCTTTGGTCAGTAAATAGTATTCCGTTTTGTCCTCTCCCATCGGGAAAGGCTCTTGATATTTAAATTCAACGTTTGACATTGCTCCAGCCTTTTATTCGTTATTTAGAAATAGAATACGGTCATTTTAATTAGGATAGATGCCCGAGTACCACGGACACCATAAAGTAAGGGAATGCTTTAGACAATAGCCGATGGACAGATTTAGCCAGTAAAGCCAACAATCTCATAACCCATTAACTTTACTAACATTTATTTAATTTCATTATGAATTTAATGAACTTAAAAAATCTAAAAAACGCCTAAAGAAAAGCATTACAACGACCAACGCGCTTCTTCAAAATTACGTATTAAAACGCGTGCCGCTCACAAATAAGCGGCACGCAATTGCGCAATTACAGGAAGCCGTACAGGCCGGCGAATACCCAGCCAAATACGCACGATACGCCCACGCCAATTAACCCAGGCAGAATGAAGCTGTGGTTAATGACAAAACGACCGATGTGAGTGGTGCCTGAGCGGTCGAACTGGATAGCGGCCAGGTCGCTCGGGTAGGTCGGCAGAATATAGTAACCATAGCAGGCCGGCGCGGAAGCCACGATGTAAGCAGGATCGACGCCTATCGCCAGCGCAACGGGAACGATCGCCGCCAGCGCCGCAGCCTGAGAGTTTACAAACTTGGATACCAGCAGCAGAACGATAGCGTAAGCCCACGGATATTCTTTCACCATTTCGCCCAGCACGCCTTTAATCTCAGACATGTGCGCGCCAAACATGGTTTCCGCCATCCACGCGATGCCGTACACCGCGACGATAGCTATCATCCCCGAACGGAACACTTCGTTTTTAGAAATCGAAGCTGGGTTTGTTTTGGTAATGATAATAATCAGCGCGCCGGACAACAGCATGAACATCTGAATGACCAGCACCATCGACAGCGGCTTGTCGCCGAAGGAAGGACGCAGCTCGGAGAACGCGCCCAAAATAGCGACCACGGCAATAGAAGCCAGGAAGATCCACATGGCGACCCAGTTGCTGGTCGGCAGCTTCTTATCCAACAGCGTTGCGGTATCGCCGTACACATAGTGGCGGTTCTCCGGCGTAGAAATGAACTTCTGGAACTCTTCGTCCTTATCCAGATCCTTACCGCGGAACCAGCTGAAAATGCCGATAGCCAGAATGCCCAGCAGCGTAGACGGAATGGTGATTGACAGAAGATCTAAAAACTCCAGATGCTTGCCGTTAAACGTAAAGTTGCCGAGCATCGCGACCAGCGAAACCACCGCAACGGAAACCGGACTTGCAATAATACCCATCTGTGCGCCGATAGAGCTTGCCGCCATCGGGCGCTCGGGGCGGATATTGTTCTTAATGGCGACGTCATAAATAATCGGCAGGATCGTATACACCACGTGGCCGGTACCGCACAGAATGGTCAGCGTACAGGTAACGAACGGCGCAACGATAGAAACATACTTGGGGTTACGACGCAAAAGCTTTTCAGCAATCTGCAGCATAACGTCCAAACCGCCTGAAGCCTGCAACGTCGCCGATGCGGCCACGACGGCAATAATAACCAACATTACGTCAACCGGCGGTTTACCCGGCTGAAGATGAAATACAAAGACTAAAATAACCAGACCGATACCGCCTAAAAGGCCAAGCGCAATACCGCCTTTTCTGGCTCCGTAGAACAAACAAATCAATATAATAATTAGCTGTATAGCAAATTCCATGTATACCCCCGAGCAAACCCATTAACGTCAAAAAATTAAAAATCAAAAAAATGGCACTACGTTGTCGTTCGTTTTTTATTTATCAGCATCCCCCGTCACATTGCCTAGAGATAAAACGACTGCATCACCTTTGTAAACTTAGGGAGTATTAATAAAAATAATTTCATGACCCCTTAAGCTCTTTTGACTATATAGCCTTTAAAATTTTTATTTTTTGATGCAGGTAAAATTTTTACCCATTAATGATTACCATCAATTAAATGCATTTAATATCAACAAATTATACCATAACAAACGGCTGAACCACGTTGATTTCAAAAGTTAATTGCGTGTGAATGCGAGCCGATAATATTCAGACAACACGGTTACTTTATTAACTTAAAAATAACAATAACGAATGAAAATTTAAATCTGGATGATTAGAGAAGATAATACATGCGATAAAAAGAGACGCGTATCACTTTTATTCATAATAAAAAACACAATAAAAAGCAGAATGCAGGGATTTCTATAATAGAAAAATATCCCTTTTAATTAGAAAAGAGGCTCACTATTTCCTCTTAAAAAATGGGGTTACTATCGTTTTATCTTATGAACTTTAGAAAAGGTTCCTCATTAAGCGTATATCCCCCTCGCTCTAAAGCGTTAGTGAAGAATACTCAATAGAAGTCATTTCTTCCCGTCATAACTCAATCCCAAAAGGTAAAAAGCAAGGCGGAGCACAGTCGCATCGACCAAGAGGAACGAAGCGCGACGCACGATCCACACAGGGATTTTCTGGGAGAGATGTATAAACCGATTGCAGCTTATCTTTTACTACTCACGCAGGTAGTATATACACGTACTTATTTTATGGAGCCCCTTATGACAAAGCCCCTTTCTGCCGATCAAGAGCTGATATCCGATATCGTCGCCTGCCAGCTGGTTATAAAGCAAATTCTTGATGTGCTTGACGTCATCGCCCCGGTCGAGGTGCGCAATAAGATGTCGGCCCAGCTAAAAAACATCAACTTTGCCGGCGGCGCGACGGAAGATCCCATCACGATGCGCGCGGTCCAAAAGGCTATTGCTCTGATTGAACTGAAGTTCGCCGAACAAAAATCAACCCACTAGTCGATGTCGTCACGCACGGACGCTACAGCCTTTATGGAGTATAAAGATGACGGACAAACAGCAACAATGGCAAACTCAGGCAATTGAGTTCGCCCAAAAAATTAACGCCTACGTCGCCAAAGGCATGAGCGAAGGCTGGGATAACGTGGGCGAACAGCCCAATTCTCCGCAGCTTGACGAAGCGCTGCCGGCGCTGCTTGGCGCCCTGCGCAAGGCTAACCAAGGCGACGTTCGTCAGGACGTCAAAGCGCTGTGGCCGATTTCATATGAAATGATCCACCCGCTTCTCGATGACAACGGGCAAAACATTTCGGCGCTTTGCGCACTGCCTGACGGCAGCCTGCTGGCGCGCATCGGAGCGACCTATGAGCCTGGCCGCGTGGTGCGTATCCGGGGCGATGAGGTTACCGAACTGGAAGATATCGAATTTTTTGGCCGCTGCCCGCAAAGACGTTTCTATGCTATAGCCAACGCACAGGGCATTATCGTCACCGACGGCTGGCAAGGCCCACAGGTTGCAACCTTCTCTTGGCCGCAGGGAGTTGAAGATCTCCCTGAAGGAATATCAGTCACGCCGCTATCCGGTATCCCGCGCCCAACCCAGCTTATCCCCTTCCCTGACGGAAAGCGGGTGCTTCTGGTTTCCAGCGACGGCATCTTTGTGCTGAGCCAAAGCGGCGTACGGCGCCTGTTCCCTACCTGCGCACAGCTTGAACAGCTGCGCGACGACCTCGCTCAGAATGAAGACTTTGCTGACGAAGAGCTGCCGCTGGGGCTGTCAATGGAGCACGGCGCCATTTCTCCCGATGGAAAGCTTATCGCCGTAGGCGCTCAGGACGGTCGCCACGCAGTATTTAACGACGCTCTTGACTGCATCGCTCAGGTCGGACCGCACGGAGAATATCCTCACTATGCGCTGTTTAGCGCCGACGGGAGCCACTTGGCGATGAACGCCTGCCACTTTTACAACGGCGCAACCATCGCGATGCCGACGGAGCTGCTGCCCGGCACCGACTCTGACTACTACGAAGATATTGACGGCCTGACCGTTATTGAGCCCGGCGCGCGCGTTTATGCGGGCACGGCCCGAGGGGACGAATTTATTCTCGGCGACGCCTACGGCTACCTTCGCGCAGTCACCGCCGACGGTCAGAGCCGCTGGCAGCACTTTATCGGCTCAACCATAAACGCAGTAGACATCTCTGCGGACGGAAAAACGCTGTTTGCTTCAACCTGCGCAGGATTTATTTCCGTCATTGAGTTAGATGCTGGCCGACAGCAGCCCTATCAGATTGGCAACGGCGGCCACTACGAACATCGCCGATGGCTGTTCTGGAAAAGCGAAGATTTGCCGCTGGCGTGGTAGAAACCTGAAACGATGCGGGGTGAGTAAAGCATCCTCTACTCACCCCGCATTGTACAACCTTTAGACGAAGTTAAATTTTGCAACCTTCGCAGTCGCTTTCGTCAAAGGTTTGCTCTGGCAGCTCGCTGGCCTTCTCGGCCACCTTCTTTTCCGCCTCTTCTAATTCGGCGTCGATATCAAAGTCAAAAACGTCATCGCTCACGTAGTCGGTCTCCCCTTTAATTAACAAATGGATAGGCATATTGCCGTTGAGGTAATGGCCTATAACGACCTATAGTATATCCCATCCTTCTCGTTACTCTGAAAGCAACGCATTCTATGGCTCTGTTTCTCAAATCCCTTATCGGCGCGGGCGTCGTTATTCTGATTTCGCTGCTGTCGAAGTCCAAGTACTACTATATCGCCGGGCTTGCGCCGCTGTTTCCCACCTTTGCGCTTATAGCCCACTACAGCGTCGGTTCAAGCCGCCCGGTCGCCGATCTGCGCGAAACCATCCTGTTTAGCGGCTTTGCCACCATCCCAATGCTGACCTATCTGGTCGCGCTGTACGCGCTGGTCGGCCACTTCCGACTAGTGCCTTCGCTGCTGATGGCCTGCCTGGCCTGGGGGATCGCCGCCTGGATTTTGGTCACCCTCTGGGGGCAGTTTCACGGCCACTAGTTAGGGTTTATCGGCGTTCGGCCTAGAGCGTCATCACCATTTCATGCCACGCCATGCCGCCGTGATCGGACTCAGAGGGCCTGACGTAGCTAAAGCCGAATTTGGCATACAGCGAGACGTGACGCTCCTTGCACATCAGGTGAATGGTCTTTTTCCCCATATTGGCCATGCGCTCAATAAACGCCTTCATTAGGAGGGATGAGTACCCCTTTCCCTGAGAATCAGGGTGAACCACGACCGACATAATAACGACGTTGGGCGCCTGCGGATCGTGCCCCACCAGCTCTTTAAACTCTTCGTCAGACATCACAACGTCGTAGGCGCAGCCGCTGTTAATAAAGCCGACCACGCCCTCAGGCGACTCCAGAACGATAAATCCTTCTGGATAAACCGCGATCCGCTTGGTGATTTTTTCAAGCGTCGCCGCTTCATCGCCCTCATACGCACCGATCTCAATGTCATAGCACCGGCCTGCGTCTTCGGCGCGCGCGGCTCTTATCACTAAATCTTCCACTGTGGATACCCTGTTCCTGTTTTAACCTGTCTTAACTAAAATTCAGCACGCTGCCGACGCCAACTTCCTTAACGTTCAGCGCGCCGGCCAGCGCTACCTTCGCGTTCAGGTCGGTACAGTGGCACGGATAAAGCGTATCGGGAGCATGTCGCCTGAGGCCCTCCACCGTACGAGCCATCAGCCCGTCTGCCGCCTTCTGCAGGTGGAATCCGCCGATAACCGCCTGTACGCGGTCGTCTCCGGTAACGGCGATGGCGTAGTCTACGATGTTACAGATGCCGGAATGGGAGCAGCCGGTGATCACCACGATGCCCTCTTCGCCGGTATAGACCAGCGCGCTGTCATCCAAAACCCTGTCGCCAACCAGGCCGCCGCTTTCGTCCTTAACCTGCCCGACCGGCCTTTGCGCCTCAAAATCATTTGCGCGAGGGATTTCGCCCAAAAAGATCAGGTTCTCGGTAACGCGGTAGGGCGCTTTAGTGACGACTTTATCGAGATAGTTTTCATAGCAGTCCGGCGGAAAGTTTACGCCAATCACCTTGTCGCCGTGATATTTGGCGATAAACGCATCCGGGTGAGCAATAAGCTTAATGCGCAGTTCAACCGGCCTGTCGCTGCGATCGAAATACTGCATCAGGTGCCGAAGCCCCCAGGTGTGATCGTTGTGACCGTGGGAAAGTACGATAGCCTCAACGCCCTGGAGATCGACGCCCAGCGTTTGCGCATTCGTGATAAAGACGTCGGAGTAACCGGTGTCCAGCAGAACGCGATGACCATCAACCTCGATGTGATAACACACCCCCGGCTCTCCCACCAGATAGCGATCGATAAGGGTATTATTGTCGAGCAAAACGGTAAGCTTCATGGGATCCCTCGTTCAGAAGCGCAAAAATGCACCTACGCACTATAAGAACTCAGTCTCAAGACCGCAAGCCGCTTTTGGAGTGCCAAGCAGACCGATATTTTCAATCGAGCCGACGCTACTTCACCACGCTGATTTTATCTATCGTCGCCACGTCGTTTGGCATTGTAAGCTCCAAAGCCACGCTATCACCCTCATTAATCCCCTGTAAAAGCGCCTTATCGACAATCGGGAACGGCATCGTCATCTCTTCCCAACCCAGGCTCTCAATCGGCGGATGATGAATAATGATAAGGCCCCTGTCGGCATCCACCTGCTTGACTATCCCTTTCGTATAGTGACGCTCTTCCCCTGCTTTCGGCCCGCTGCTGACGGCTTTACTCTCGCCGTGATTCGCATGCTCCTCATGCGCATAGGCCTGCCCGGCCATTGACAGCGTAAACGCCAGCAGCGCAGATAAAACGGTAAACGGCTTTTTCATTATTAACGTCCTGATATTGATGAAAGAGGAATGCCCACATCATACATAAACGGTAATGAGAATTGTTTGACAAAAATTCCATAAAGCGGAATTGGTGCATTTATGTCGAGAAAAGCCGCGTTTCTTTGATATACGTTCTCTACATCGCGCGCTAAAGCGGCTATTATCACCGCCAGTATTTAAACCCGCTCAAGACCCACAATGAAAAAATGTCTACTATTGCTTGTTAGTGCAATAATGCTCTGCGCCTGCGAGCAAACCGCAGGAGAAAAAGTGATGGGCTATCTCAACACACACGATAGCCATCTGCTGTCTCCCAGCATATCCGCCAAGTGCCCCGGCGGAATAGATAAGCTGGCGATGCTGGAACATAACCCGCTGCCTCCGGACAACGAGTACTACGCTCTCAGCCAGTACCTGTACGGGGAAATCACCTACAAAATCCGCTCTGAAAGAAAAGACGGCGATCGTATCATCGTCACCGTTGAGCAAATGATCCCACGCGAGCTCATCAACGCCGACTTTTTCAAGCAGGCCAAAGAGGGAAAGATTGACGACGCCCATCGGGCGGTATATCAACGCCTGAAGTCGCTTTACGACAGCCGTAAGCTAAACGGCTTGGCAAAAGAGCCCAACTACTTCAACTGGGTCGTGCTAAAAGACGGCGTCGCGCCGGAACTGTCGCCGGGGCAGCTGACGCTGTGTAATCAGAGTGAGTAAAAGGACGGCGTTTGGTCGCCTGCTATAGAAATCGCCCGGAGCAGGGCACTATTAATGGAATAATTGAAAGAGAATCAGTATGGATACAACACGACTAACCTTCACTATTGCCTCTTTGGCCGTTGGCGCGGTTTCAACCGGGCTAATATTCTTTTTACTGCATAGGCTCTATTTAAAAAAATGGCATGCGGTTGCTTTCCTCTATGGCGCAATATCCTCGCTTGCCTGTTCTGCCGTTACCTATGGAATAACGTCGACGATAGTATCAGTCCCCTCCATGATCGAGAAACTATCGCTTCCCCACTATCTTACGATCGTGACGCTATTTAACTCGCTGCTGCTGGCTCTGCCGGCGACGTACTTATTTAGAAACGGCACGATAAAAAATACGCTGTCTTTATTTGCTATAAATACGTTTATTTTATTTATATATAAAAAGCTCACCGGCGGAATGATTTCCTTAATGCTTTTCTATTTATTCTACGGCTGATATAGACGTTCAATTATCGCCTCGCCGTTGGCGGGGCTTCTTGCGTAACCCCTCCACTAAATCGAATTTTTTCATTTTTCATCAAATAGTTATTTAATTTACACAACAATAAAAATATAATAATCATCGTCGATTATCGACTTTTATTACTATTTTTTTATTAAGGATGATGGCAATGAAGAAGGCGATTTTAGCCGCTGCAGTACTTTTCTCTCTTAACGGCTTCAGCGCTGCCAACGCAGGGGAGCATACCGTTACGTTAGGATATGCACAAAGCGACGTTCAAGACTTCGACGATATTGACGGTATTAACGTCAAGTATCGCTATGAGTGGGATTCTCCGTTAAGCCTTATCGCATCGTTTACCTATATGAGCGGCGATGTCTCAAACGAGTATCGGTTGGACTATGACGCGGTAAAAAACAAAGGCGACATTGACTACTACTCTCTGGGCGTGGGTCCAGCCTACCGTATTAACGACATGTTCAGTATTTATGGACTGGTAGGTTTTAACGTTAACGACGTCAGCTATTCCAGCACCTGGTACAACAACGTTTACTACAGCGGCACGCCTGACTACGTTGGCAAGGTCAGCGGCAGCGAAACCAAAACCTCCTTCATGTACGGCGCTGGCGTGCAAATCAATCCGATGCCGAACCTGACGATTGACGCGGGTTATGAAGGCTCCCAGTTGGACGTTGACGGCAAAAGCTACTCGATCAACGGATTTAACGTTGGCGTAGGCTACCGTTTCTAATTTCCCTAATAAGCGCCTGTAACCACAGGCGCCTTAAAAGGCGCTTACCGCCTCAGAAAGGTTCTATTCGACGGGAGGAAGCCCGCGAAGCGCTCTCGCCTGATTGTATAGCTTATTTCTATAATCATTAGGCTGGACGCTATTGTAATCAATATGATCCCAAATAGCCTCTATGTCGGCAGCAACGGTAAAACCCGCCTTAACAAGCAGCTGCCTGACGCGATTAAACTCCGTTTTATCCGCATCTTCATCGCCATAAAAATAGGTCATTACAAGATAGTTCGGTACGGTATCCGCAACCAAAGCATACTCACCTTCAGTATCCAGACGGACAATCTGAGCCTTCTCCAGAGGGATCTCGTTTGGGCCTCGCCATAGTCCGACATACCCCTCATGATCCTGACCGAACCAGCTAATTAGGCGATTTGTCTCTCTCATCGCCTTGGTGTTATCTATGATGTCGGGATCCGTACAATTTTTTACGTTGAAAAAATAGTTATCGTTAAGGAATTGTTCCCAGTCAGAATTGTCAATCAGCGTAAGCTGAATAGTGTCCATAATATTGGAAAGCTGACCAAGATTTTTACGAAGAAGGGCAATATCCGGCGTCATTATCTACATATCCTTTGCATGTAATATCCCAAAAATAGGCGTTCTCATTTTCTTTCAAATGCTGAAAAAGCGAAGACGGTGACGCAATATGCAATCACCGTCGATAAAAAACCTGACTACATCCCCAAACGCCCCTTCGCCTCAGAGATGGCGAGCGCCACCTGCGACGGCGCAACGCCGCCCTTGGCGCAGCGCTTCTCAAGGCAGGACTCCAGCGACAGCGCCGGGTAAACGTCCTCCTCAATCACCGGGCTAAACGCTTTCAGCGCATCAAGGGGTAACGCCTCCAGCGCCTTGCCCTGCTTAATTGCGCCGAGCACCGCCGCACCGACGATGTGGTGCGCTTCGCGAAACGGAATGCCCTTAGCGACCAGATAGTCCGCCAGCTCTGTCGCGTTAGCGTAGCCCTGCTGGGCGGCTTCTTGGCAGCGCGGGCGGCGCACCTGAATGCCGTCCAGCACCAGCGCGGCCATGTGCAGGCAGTCGAGCCAGGCGTCCAACGCGTCGAAAATGCCCTCTTTGTCTTCCTGCATGTCCTTGTTATAGGCCAGCGGCAGCCCTTTTAAGGTCATCATCATGCCGGTCAGCGCGCCTTGTACGCGGCCACACTTGCCGCGAATCAGCTCCAGCGCGTCCGGGTTCTTCTTCTGAGGCATCAGCGAAGAGCCGGAGGTTACGCGGTCGGACAGCTCGATAAAGCCGGATTCGCCGCTGTTAAAGAAAATCATGTCTTCGGCAAAGCGCGACAGGTGGATCATGCTGATAGAGGCGATAGAAAGCAGCTCCAGCACGTGATCGCGGTCGGAGACGCTGTCCAGGCTGTTGCGGGTAGCTGCGCCAAAGCCCAGCCAGCCGGCCAGCTGGTCGCGGTCGATAGCATAAGCGGTTCCCGCCAGCGCGCCACAGCCCAGCGGGCTGGTGTTCATGCGTTCAAGCGCGTCCTGAAGGCGGCTTTCGTCGCGCGCCAGCATCTCCACGTAGGCCAAGCTCCAGTGAGCGAAGGTGACCGGCTGAGCGCGCTGAAGGTGGGTATAGCCGGGCATCACGGCGTCCTGATTCTGCTCGGCAGTGGCTACCAGCGCCTGCTGCAGCTCTCTCACCGCAGTCAAGAGCACGTTGACCTGATCCTTACACCAAAGCTTCAGGTCGGTCGCCACCTGATCGTTGCGGCTGCGGCCGGTGTGAAGCTTCTTGCCCAGGTCGCCCACTTTGCCGATAAGCTTCTGCTCAACCCAGCTGTGGATATCTTCCGCATCGCTTTCCAAAATCGCCTGCGGCGCGCTGCGCACCTCGGCTAAAAGCTCATTTAGCGCCGCTTCAAGCGCCGCCTGTTCCTGTGCGCTCAGTACGTTCACCGTCACCAGCGCCTTTGACCACGCCACGGAGCCGATGATGTCCTGCTCGGCCAGACGATAATCGAAAGGTAAAGAGTCGTTAAACTGCTTAAAACGGTCGTCCGCCGCCTGACTAAACCTGCCGCCCCACAATGCCATCGCTTTCTACTCCTAAAAATCGGGGCGATAGTCACTATCGCCCCGGGCTTTTGTATTCGCCAAAGCATAACGCCTTCGCGGTAAAACGTTAATCGCTTTCTTAGAGCCTGCCCCATTAGGCGTATATTGTTGCAGGAATTTTGAACACGGACAGCGCGCAGCAACCGGAGCGTACACGTAGTACGTGAGGATTGCGAGCACTGCCCAGGTTCAAAATGACAAATAAAATAGCCTAATGGGGCTAGCTCTTATTCACGCCAAAATTCGGGTGCCCACCGGCACGCCGTTAAACAGCGCGGGCAGCTGCTCCGCATGGCGCCAGCTGGCGATGTCTACCGGGCGGCCCAGCGCTCGGGCCGCGTCCAGCGCCGCGTTGACCTTCACCACCATACCGTCGGTGATAATCCCCTGTTCAATCAGCTTTTCAGCCTTTTGCGCCGTCATTTCGGCGATCCGCTGGCCTTTACCATCCAGAATGCCGCTCACGTCGGAAAGCAGCACCAGATCCGCCCCCAGCGTCGCCGCCAGCGCGGTGGCCGCCTGATCGGCGTTGACGTTCATTAGCTCGCCTTCGGGCGTAATGCCGATGGAACTTACGATGGGCAGAAAGCCGCCGGCCAACAGGGTTTGGATAAGCCCTTTGCTCCCCACCGTCGCTTCGCCCACGTGGCCCAGATCTTCAGACAGCCTGCGTACTTCCACCATGTTGCCGTCAGCCAGGCACAGGCCGACCGCCTCAATGCCGTGCTTTCTGGCCGCCGCTTGCAAGGTTTTGTTCGCGGTGCCTGCCAGCGCGCCGGTAATGGTGCCTATCTGATCGGCGGGCGTCACCCGAAGACCGTTGCGGCGAACCACCGGCAGCGCCAGCTTTTTCATCAGCTCATCGACTACGCAGCCGCCGCCGTGCACAATCACCAGCTCGCGCTGATGCTTTTGCCGATAGGCCGCCAGTGCAGAGAACAGGCGCGCCATCGCTTCATCGCTGTCCAACAGGGCGCCGCCGAGTTTGATAATTAACGGATTCATTGCCTTCTCCCTAAATCAAGGACTGCGTTTCGTCAAAGCCAAAGCGCAGGTTCATGCACTGCACGGCCTGGGCCGCTGCGCCTTTTAATAAGTTGTCTTCCGCCGCTACGACGATCAGATGCTGGCCGTCCACCGCAAGGCCGATATCACAAAACGGCTGACAGATAACCGATTTTAGCGCCGGGAAGCCCTTTTCATAGACCCGCACCAGCGGCTTATTGTGATAGGCGCTATAAAACGCGCTTCTGACCTCATCCTCGCCCACACCCGGCCTAAGCCGACAAGTAATGGTCGCCAGAATGCCCCGCGGGAAGCTGCCCAAGTGGGGGGTAAAGATAACCGGAATTCCCAGATGGGCGGCAATTTCCGGCTGATGGCGATGGGTAAATACGCCGTAAGGCTGTAGCGTCACCTCGCAAAAGCTGGTGGTCATGCTCGCCTTGCGCCCGGCGCCGCTGACGCCGCTGACGGCGTTAATCACCGGCCACTGCTGCTCGTCCAACAGGTTTGCCTCCACCAGCGGCTTAAGCGCCAGCTGTGACGCGGTAGGATAGCAGCCGGCCACCGCTACCAGGCGAGCCTGCTTGATTTTTTCCGCCTGCCATTCGGCCAAGCCGTAAACCGCTTCCGCCAGCAGGCCTTGGTGCTGATGGGTAAAGCCGTAATACTGCGTATAGAAATCAGGGCGATTGACGCGAAACGCCCCCGACAGGTCGAACACCGCACAGCCGGCCGCCAAAAACTGCGGCGCCAAATCGTGGCTGACCTCGTGCGCCGTCGCCAAAAAGACCACGTCAATGCCCTTGGCAGCCTTGGCGACGTCGTCCAACGGGTTGAGGGGAAGATCCACCAGCCCCTTAAGCTGGGCATGTAAATCGGAGATCTTTTTCCCTGCGTCGGCGCTCTGCGCCGATACCCACAGGCTCTCAAGCTGAACGTTCGGGTGGCGCCGCAAATAGCTCGCCAGCTCCGCGCCGGTATAGCCGCTGGCACCTACAATAATGGTTTTAAGCATAGAAGATAGACCTGTCTGTACGCCCGGCGCATTTGGCAATCGCCGTGCGCTTACGGTAATGTGAATACAATGACGTTTAAGGTACGAAATTCTGTTCCCTTAGACAAGGGCTTAATGTATTTTTATGCAATAAAAATGAATTTATATTGGATTTATACTCCAAAAATAACTTAAAAGGCGGTCTGCAGTGAATAACCAGCTTCCCTCATTTATGGAGATCTATCGCCAGCTGATAGCGACCCCCAGCATCAGCGCTACCGATGCTTCGCTCGACCAAAGCAACGAAACGCTGATAGGCCTTTTAGCCGGTTGGTTCGAGTCTCTGGGATTTCGCGTTGACGTACAGCCGGTGCCGGAGACGCGCAATAAGTACAACCTGCTGGCTTCGCTCGGCGAAGGGCCCGGCGGGCTGCTGCTGACCGGCCATACCGATACCGTACCGTTTGACGACGGCCGCTGGAGCCGCGATCCCTTTAAGCTCGTGGAGCACGACAATAGGCTTTACGGCCTGGGCTCCGCCGATATGAAGGGCTTCTTCGCCTTTATTCTTGACGCGCTTAGGGATATCGACAGGAACAAGCTGACGCGCCCGCTCTATGTGCTGGCCACCGCCGACGAAGAAACCTCGATGGCCGGCGCGCGCTACTTCGCCTCCTCCGCTAACATTAAGCCCGACTGCGCCATCATCGGCGAGCCCACGTCGCTCAAACCGGTGCGCGCTCACAAGGGCCACATGGCCGACACCGTACGCATTGTCGGGCAGTCAGGCCACTCCAGCGATCCGGATCGCGGCGTCAACGCCATCGAAATCATGCATGACGCCATCGGCCGCCTGATGCAGCTCAGAGACAGCCTGAAAGAGCGCTATAGCCACCCAGCGTTCGCCATCCCCTATCCCACCATGAACTTCGGCCATATTCACGGCGGCGATGCGCCAAACCGCATCTGCGCCTGCTGCGAGCTGCACCTTGACGTGCGGCCGCTGCCCGGTATGACGCTGGCATCCGTCGATGAGCTGATAAGCCAGGCGCTGGAGCCCGTTAGCCAGCGCTTTCCGGGGCGCGTCAGCGTTGAGCCTTTGCACGCCTCCGTTCCCGGCTACGAGTGCCCCGTCCACGCGCCGCTGGTTGAGGTAGTAGAAAAGCTGGTCGGCGATCGGGCCCAAACCGTCAACTACTGTACCGAAGCGCCCTACCTTCAACAGGTATGCCCAACGCTGGTGCTTGGCCCTGGTTCTATCGAACAGGCGCACCAGCCGGACGAATTTTTAGCCACCGCCTTTATTCAGCCCACGCGTGCGCTGCTCACGCAGCTTATTCACCACTTTTGCCGTACGGCATAAGCGCGGCTCCCGCCCCTTCGGGCGGGTAGCCTATTTCCGCCTTTTCATCCTGATAAGTAGATTTTTTTGTTAACTTCGCCTATTGATAAGAAATGCTTAAAGGATTCAACAAAGGGGTGGAAATACGTATTTTGTGTGATACAACTCTAACTTTAGCGATCAAAATAGATCGACAACGCAGCAATCTTCATAGCGATCCATAAAACCAAACGACACTAACCGGGCTGGAGACACATGAACGAACAATATTCCGCAATGCGAAGCAACGTCAGCATGCTCGGCACACTGCTTGGCGACACGATAAAAGACGCGCTGGGAGAAGAGATCCTCTCCCGAGTAGAGAGCATCCGTAAGCTGTCAAAGTCCTCCAGAGCAGGCAATGAAGCAAATCGTCAGGCCCTGCTGTCTACGCTGCAAAACCTGTCCAACGAACAGCTTTTGCCTGTCGCCAAAGCGTTTAACCAGTTTCTTAACTTCGCCAACACGGCAGAGCAGTACCACACTATTTCATCCCACGGCGAAGCGGCGAACAACCCAGAAGCGTTTGCCGAACTGTTCCGCCGCCTGAGGGAAAAGCACATCGACGATGCGGGAATTAAAAAGGCCATCGAACAGATTTCCATTGAGCTGGTGCTGACCGCCCACCCGACGGAAATCGCTCGCCGCACCATGATCCACAAGTTGGTTGAGGTCAATAACTGCTTAAGCCAGCTCGACCACAACGATCTCGCCGACTACGAGCGAGACAAAATCATGCGCCGCCTGCGCCAGCTGGTAGCCCAGTCGTGGCATACCGATGAGATCCGAAAGCTCAGACCGACGCCGATCGACGAAGCCAAGTGGGGCTTCGCCGTGGTGGAAAACAGCCTGTGGGAAGGCGTTCCCGCCTTTATGCGCGCGTTCAACGACCAGCTGGTTGAAGCCTTTGGCCAGCATCTGCCGGTCGAATCCGTGCCGGTGCGCTTCACCTCCTGGATGGGAGGAGACCGTGACGGCAACCCCAACGTCACCGCCAAAATTACCGAACACGTGATGCTGTACGGCCGCTGGAAGGCCGCAGAGCTGTTCCTAAACGACGTCCAGGTGCTGGTGTCCGAGCTGTCGATGTCCGACTGTACGCCGGAGCTGAGGGCGATGGCGGGCGGCGATGACGTGTTAGAGCCTTACCGCGAGATTATGAAAAAGCTTCGCGCGCAGCTGATTTCCACTCACGCCTACCTGACCGCCCGCGTCAACGGCGAGCGGGCCACCCGCCCAGACGATCTGCTGGTCTACAACGAGCAGCTCTGGGAGCCGCTGTTTGCCTGCTATCAGTCCCTAAAGGCCTGCGGCATGAGCATTATCGCCAACGGTCAGCTGTTGGACACCCTGCGCCGCATCGGCTGTTTCGGCCTGCCGCTGGTGCGTATCGATATCCGCCAAGAAAGCACCCGCCACAGCGACGCCTTAGCCGAGCTGACGAACTATCTTGAACTCGGCGACTACGACAGTTGGTCAGAGCAGGAAAAGCAGGCGTTTCTGGTCAAAGAGCTGCAGTCCAAGCGCCCGCTGCTGCCGCGCGACTGGCAGCCCAGCGCCGAAACGCAGGAAATTCTCGATACCTGCAAAGTCATCGCTAAAGCGCCCAGGGGCTCCATCGCAGCCTACGTGATTTCCATGGCTCGCACGCCGTCGGACGTGCTGGCGGTCCACCTGCTGCTAAAAGAGGCAGGTTGCGACTTCGCGCTGCCGGTCTGCCCGCTGTTTGAAACGCTGGACGACCTGAACAACGCCAACGACGTGATGACCCAGCTGTTAAACATCGACTGGTACCGCAATTTTATCGGCGGTAAGCAGATGATCATGATCGGCTACTCCGACTCCTCGAAGGACGCCGGCGTGCTGGCCGCCTCTTGGGCGCAATACTACGCGCAGGAAGCGCTGATAAAAACCTGCGAAGCCTTTGGCGTCGAGCTGACGCTGTTCCACGGTCGCGGCGGCACCATCGGTCGGGGCGGCGCGCCGGCCCACGACGCGCTTCTGTCTCAGCCGCCTGGCTCGCTTAAGGGGGGCCTGCGCGTTACCGAACAGGGAGAAATGATCCGCTTCAAGTTCGGCCTGCCGGAAGTGACGGTCGCCAGCCTGACCAACTACGCCAGCGCGATCCTGGAGGCCAACCTGCTGCCGCCGCCGGATCCGAAGCCGCAGTGGCGCACCATCATGGACGAACTGTCAGCCTACTCCTGCAAAGAATATCGCAATGTCGTTCGCGAAGAGCCGGACTTCGTCCCCTACTTCCGCTCGGCAACGCCGGAGCAGGAATTAAGCAGGCTCCCGCTCGGCTCTCGCCCCGCCAAGCGAAACCCGAAAGGCGGCGTTGAGAGCCTGCGCGCCATCCCCTGGATCTTCGCCTGGACGCAAAACCGCCTGATGCTCCCCGCCTGGCTTGGGGCCGGAGCCGCACTGCGCCACGCCATTGAAAACGGCAGGCAGCAGGAACTGGAAGCCATGTGCCGCGACTGGCCGTTCTTCAACACCCGCATCAACATGCTGGAGATGGTCTACGCCAAGGCCGACCTGTGGCTGGCGGAGTACTACGACCTGAGGCTGGTGGACAAAAACCTGTGGCGCCTGGGACAGCGGCTTCGGACTCAGTTGGAAGAAGACATTGACGTGGTGCTCACGCTGGCTCACGACACGAAGCTGATGGAAAAGCTGCCGTGGATCGCCGAGTCGATTTCGCTGCGCAACATCTACACCGACCCGCTGAACGTACTGCAGGTTGAACTGCTGCACCGTTCCCGCCAGCAGGAAACCGCCGATCCGCGCGTTGAGCAGGCGCTGATGGTGACGATCGCCGGGATTGCGGCGGGGATGCGCAATACGGGGTAGTTCGAGGCCTTGTATAGAAAGGCCGCTCGCAAGAGCGGCCTGCTTACTCTACCCGATTTAAAATCCGTTCAAGAAAATCATCCAGCCCGTGCCGAGCTAAATACTCCCGCACTTCCCTCTCCCACGATTCACCGCTGCCTAAAATCGCGCGGCTGCGGGTAGTTTCGTAGCAGTAGCGGTCATCATACAGGCCTATTAACACCTGATTAATACTGTCGACATTTTCTCCCGGGCGATCGCAAAGCCGCTGCTCAACCGATTTGACGATACGGGCCTGTCTTTCAGGATCGGGCCGTACCTCTTTTTCCGCCAGTTCTGTAATCACAAGGAAATCAGGGGGAACGCCCTCTTCGAGAGCCGCCTGTAAGCGGCAGTGGCCGTCCAGAATGACGTAGGACGCAATCCCTGCGATATACCACACCAGCACCGGCGGCAGGCTGCCTTCCCGGCACTTTTTACGCCACCACTTAAGTCGACCATCGTCTGGCCTAACGGCGTAGCGGCCCCGCAGCAAATAGCCGTTCCACCACCAGTCGACGAAGGATACCCGTTCCAGATTGAGCAAGTCAGGAAAGTCTTCACCGTAGAGCGTCCAGTTAAAGCCGTGCGACGAAGCCAGCGCGGGCGAGCGAAAGCTCCACTTATCAACCGTCTGGGGCGTGTAGCTCTTATAGGGCGCGGAAGGAGGACAATAGTACATAGGAAGCAGCAGCCAGCGACCTGCCGACAGCATCGGCGACTCAACGTCGGCCAAACGCTCGGCGAAATAGCGGCTCCACCATGCCATCCTCTGCGCAGGATCGACGCGCTTCGCCGCTTCGACGGCAGCGGAAGCCACATGCGGCAGCAGCGTCGACTGCACCCGATGATCCTCATTTATCACCAGCCATACGCCCGAGTGATCTTCCAGCACGGTAGCCCAAAACAGCGGCTCGCCGCCGATCCACAGCGACATGCGGCCCCGATGGCCGCTGACCATTTCCATGGTTTTATCAGAACGCCCGCTGACGCCTATCGTCAATTCCAAGCCTTGCCAGCTCTGGGCACTATCCAAAACGTCCTTCCACCAACGGTGCGCCATTCTATGCTTCCCTATTTATTGCGCGTTTTCATCCAGACTTCACCGAACCCGGCTAGGGTAAGCCAAGAAACGGTAAAAACTCCAAACGGTAAGGATACTATGTTTATTGGTCATCTTCCCGCCGGTTACTTAATCGGCACAACGCTGGTAGAAAAGCTTGGCGTTGCCAAAGATAGTGTAAATCGCTTTTTAGGATGGTGCATGGTTGGCGCGCTTGCGCCGGATATCGATCTGCTCTATTTCTACCTGTTCGACCAGCGTCAGCATCATCACCACACCTACTTTACCCACTACCCGATCGTTTGGGCCGGGCTGCTGGCGATAGCGTTCGTCTGGTTCCGGCTGACGCCGAAGAAGTCAACGGCGGTGCTGGCCGTGGCGTTTTGCCTCAATGGATTCGTTCACCTGCTGTTGGACAGCATCGTCGGCGACGTTTGGTGGCTGATGCCGTTTATCGACCGGCCGTTCTCCCTGTTTCATATTGAGGGCAGATATCATCCGTGGTGGTTGAATTTCATCCTGAACTGGTCGTTTGTGCTGGAGCTGCTGCTGGTGACGGCTGCCGTATGGCGGTGGAGGAAGCGTTCCGCTGCGCTTCGGTTTGAGGAAACATAAAAAGTAATCAGACCAAAGGCCAAGCTCTTAACCGCCGCTGACGACAGCGGCGGTTCAGCCCCGATGGATCGCGACAAAGCCCCAACAACATCGCAGATGCCTTAATCAAACGGTATAAACTTGCCGTCGCGGCGAACGAATATCCGATTGGTCAGAGAATAGTCTTCCCCCTTGTACACAACGTCCGCCATCAATCGCAGCGCTTTGGCCTTTTCCGGCTCATTGCGCGTGAACATGAGCATGCTGCGGCAGGGAATAGCGACCAGCAGTTCACCTTCGCCTGGGGCAAACTGTTCGTTATCCCACAGCTCGTCCATCAGCAACATGCTGGCTTCATACGTTTCTCCTGCCGAGATAACGGAGAACGTTGACGTATGCTCGACGCTCACTTCTGACACACAGCTTCGCAAGTTAGTCATCGCCAATTCCCTCACCTCATCGGGCGAAAGCCCCAACGCTTCGATTTCGCTGCGCATGAGATAACGCATATTCTCGTCACGATCCTCTGCATAAACCACCAGCAGCTCATCATTATATACTTCGTAGGCGTAGTCTAACGAGGCTTCCAACGCGGTGGGATCTGACTCCAGCTGGCTTAGCTGTCGCCGGACGTCCTCCAGCCATCCTTTGTTTTTAATGACCGGAATAATACGCCCCTCGGCCTGTAACGCCATTCCATCTGGCTGCACGGCCTGAGCGATGGATTTAATAAACATTTCAACAATACCGGAAAGGGTTTCGGGATGAGATTGGTAGTGGGAAAAAGCATTATCAAGATGCATAACGAAAAACAGCCCTTGGTCGTTTTCGATACGTATCTCTCCTTCCGTAACAATCGTTACTTCCAAATCTGGCTGAGCCTGACGCAACGCTTTGGCGAAATGATCGGTGAAATCAACATAAGACATAGCCGCAGTTTTCCCAAACAAACGGCTGAACCATTTTTTCATTTATTTGATTCCTTTCATTAAGTTATATGTTGGTACTTTTATCGACAAAATTTCCCTAAAAGCACACGGCGCTCTCATTTAAGAAAAGCGCCGTCCAAGTATAACAAAATAGTTTCAGATGAGATAATTCACACCGGTCTTACCCCCAGCGTATGGCAAATCGCATAGCTCAGTTCGGCCCGGTTCAGGGTATAGAAGTGGAAATCCTTCACCCCTTCGCGACAGAGAATTTTCACCATGTCCATGGCGATGGAAGCGCCCACCAGCTTGCGGGTTTCCAAATCGTCGTCCAGCCCGTCGAACACCTGACTCATCCACTGCGGCACGCGCACGTTGGTCATTTTGGCGAAACGCTGGAGCTGCTTAAAGTTGGACACCGGGAGAATGCCCGGCACGATTTCAACGTCGATGCCGGTCGCCACGCAGCGATCGCGAAAGCGCAGGTAGCTCTCCACGTCAAAGAAAAACTGCGTAATGGCGCGGTTAGCGCCAGCGTCGACTTTACGCTTAAGGTTGATCAAGTCCGCCTGAGCGCTTTTTGCCTCGGGGTGAACTTCCGGGTAGGCGGCGACCGAAATGTCGAAATCTCCGACGCCCCTTAGCAGCTCAACCAGATCGGCGGCGTACATTTCCGGCTGGCCGCCGCCCGGCGGCAGATCGCCGCGCAGCGCGACGATGTGGCGGATGCCGCTGTTCCAATAGTCTTTAGCGATGTCCAAAAGCTGCTCGCGCGTGGCGTCGATGCAGGTCAGGTGGGGCGCGGCGGTAAGCCCGGTCTTTTCTTTGATGCCTTTAATTATGCCGTGGGTGCGGTCGCGTTCGCCGGAGTTGGCGCCGTAGGTGACGGAGACGAACTTGGGCTTCAGCGTTTTCAGGCGGTCAATAGACTGCCACAGCGTTTGCTCCATTTCCGGCGTGCTCGGCGGAAAAAACTCGAAAGAGACGTTAATCTGGCCGTTCACTTCCGCCAGACTCTGGTTTAACGCTTCCCGCTGATTAGCATGAAAAAAGCTCATATCCATCCACCCTGTTTTTGTCGTGTTTGCTATAATTATACTTCTGAACGTTTAGACGTCTAAACATCCAAATAAGATGACTGAAGTTGCTGAGGCTGTCAACAGTAAAAATAAAGATAATAGGCAATAAATGGAAAAACGCCCGGAGGCCGATGCCGCCGGGCGTTTTATAAGAGCGTCGAAACAACGCTACAGCAGCTTCGCCAGCCGGTTGAGGTCAGACTGGATTGCCCCGGCCGTCACGTCTCGCCCGGCGCCGGGACCGCGAATAATCAGCGGATTGTCGCGATACCAGCGGCTCTCGATAGCGAACAGGTTATCGCACGGCAAAAGCGACGCCAGCGGATGATCCTCCCGCACCGCCTCCACGCCGACCCGCGCCTTGCCGTTCGCTTCATATCGAGCCACGTAGCGAAGCACCAGCCCCATCTCGCGCGCCGCTTCCAGACGCTCCAGCATTTGCGCGTTCAGCGTCTCTGCCTGCTCGAAGAAGTGGTCTACGGAGCCTTCCTGAGCGTCCTGAGCCACCAGCGACTCAACGCGCACCTGATCCGGCTCGATGTCGTAGCCCGCTTCGCGAGCCAGGATCACCAGCTTGCGCATGACGTCCTGCCCGGACAGGTCAACGCGGGGATCGGGTTCCGTCAGCCCCTGCTGCCACGCCTGTTCAACCAGCTCGGAGAACGGGATCGTGCCGTCAAACTGCAAGAACAGCCAGGAAAGGGTGCCTGAAAAAATCCCGCTTAAAGAGAGGATGGTATCGCCGCTGTCGCGCAGATCGCGCACGGTATAGTTAATCGGCAGGCCTGCGCCTACGGTAGCGTTGTAAAGCCAGTGGCGACCGGTCTTGGCGAAGGCGTCGCGGATCTGGCGATACTCGTCGCCCGAAGACGCGCCGGCCAGCTTGTTGGCGCTGACGACGTGGAAACCATAGCTTGCGAAATCGAGATAGCGAGAGGCTAATTCCTGGCTCGCGGTAATGTCCAGCACCACCAGATCGTCAAACGGATGATCGCGCATCCAGCCAAGCAGCGTCGCATCGTCCAGCGTCTGCGCCTCATCGTTAAAGAAGGCCAAAGCGCGGCTGGCATCCAGCCCCTGGTAGTCAAGCAGGCAGCGGCTGCTGTCCACCACGCCCGCCAGCAAGAATTCAAACCCGGTGCGGGCGGAGATATTCTTCTGCTCGCGGGCGAACAGCTCGAGCCAGCGCGAACCGATGTTCCCTTTGCCAAACAACACTAGTCCTATACGCTTCTCGGCGCGAAACAGGCTGGCGTGCAGCCCCTGAATCAGGTGCTCCGTCGGCCCAACCCTGAGAACCGCCACAAGGCTGATGTCGTCCTCGGCGTGCCAAATAAACTCGACCGGCTGATCTTTTAACTGCTGATAAAAACGGTGGCTGTGCAGCGGGTTTTTACACACGCCCGCGCCAACCAACGCCACCAGCGACAGCCCTTCGCGAAGCTGAAGCCGCCCCGGCAGCCGCGCGTCGCCCAGAATGCTCAGTACGCTGTTGACCACTTCAGACGTATAGCACAGCTGAAGGAGGCTGCGGTCGGCGTGCACGCCGGTCGCCAACGGCTTAACTTGAACGCGGTTAAGAATGCGTTCCACCTCTTTATGGATCTGAACAAAGTCGTGCTGCGGTTCAACCTGTAGCTCAATCAGGCAAACGTCGTCGTGGCTGGTGACAATTTTTGCGCCGGTGCCCGAAGCAAGCACGCGCTCAATGCGGGTTGAACCCTGCTCCGGCTGATAGCTGCACCGCAGTTGGAGATCGATATCGCTGCCGGAAACCGGCTGCAGCGTGCGGGCGTGAAGCACCGGCGCGGCAAGGCGAGCCAGCTCGCTGGCTTCATCCAGCCTCAGTAGAGGCAGCAGGCAAGCGTCTTTGACCTTACGGGGATCGGCGCTGTAGACCCCGGCAACGTCGCTCCAGATGGTGACTTTATCTACGCCGGCCAGCGCGCCGATTTGGGTTGCCGAGTAGTCGCTGCCGTTGCGGCCCAGCAGTACGGTTTCCCCCGCCTCACTGCGGGAAATAAAGCCGGTCACCACCAGCCGCTTGCCGGGATGCTGAGTTAAAAGCTGCTGTAATAAAGGGTAAGAACGGCCTTCATCCACCTGCGGCTGTGCGGAACGCTCTGCACGCAGAAAGTCGCGGGCGTCGAGCCAGGCGGATGCCATCTTTTTCTGGTTCAGTACCGCAGACATCAGGCGCGCGGACCAAATCTCGCCGTGCCCGACCACTTCGGCATACGCCGCGTCGGTCATCTCGCCGTCAAGCAGCGCGGCCAGCCGCTCGAGGTCGGCAATCAGCCGCGTCGTCAGCTCCGCGGCTTCAGCTTCCGGCAGCAGCCCGCTTATCAATCCGCTCTGATAGCGGCGAAGATCCTGCTGTACCTGATGAGCGGAAATCTTGTCATGCTGACTAAGCTGTAACCACTTAATCAACTGGTTAGTGGTGTTCCCCGCCGCGGATACCACCATCATGTCCCCTTCGCGGCTGTACTCCGCCATAATGCCCGCAACGCGCTGATAGCACTTACAGTCAGCCAGGCTGCTGCCGCCAAACTTGTGCAGTTGGCGGCTGGCCGAAAGGCCGGCGGTTCCCGAAATACTCATTGCTTACCCCTTTGACTTAGGCTTTAAACGCCTGTTCCAAATCGGCAATCAGGTCATCGCCGTCTTCAATTCCTACCGAAATTCGCAGCAGCCGATCTGATATTCCCGCCGCCGCTCTCGCCTGTTCAGACATGCCCGCGTGCGTCATCGTCGCCGCGTGGGAAATAAGGCTCTCAACGCCGCCCAGCGATTCCGCCAGTGTAAACAGCTTCAGCGCGCTGATAAAGCGCCGCATCGCCGCTTCGTCGCCGTCAAATTCAAAGCTCAGCATGGCGCCGAAACCGGACTGCTGTCGACGGGCGACGTCGTGCCCCGCATTGCCGGGCAAAGAGGGATGATACAGCTTTTTCACCCGCAGCTGGGTTTGCAGATAGGCCACGACGTCCAGCGCGTTCTGCTGCTGTTGCTTCATACGCGGAGCCAGCGTCCGCAGGCCTCTGAGCAGCAGGTAGCTGTCAAACGCCGCCGCCGTCACGCCGATATTATTCGCCCACCACGCCAGCTCTTCTCCCAGCGCTTCGTCTTTCACGATCGCGACGCCCGCCACCACGTCGGAGTGGCCGTTAAGGTATTTAGTGCAGGAGTGCAGCACGATGTCAGCCCCTAGCGCTAGCGGCTGCTGTAACACCGGGCTTAAGAACGTGTTGTCCACGGCGACCAGCGCTCCGGCCTGATGGGCGGCATGGCAGATTTTCGCAATATCGACCACCCGCAAAAGCGGATTGCTTGGCGTTTCCACCAGCACCAGCTTGGGCTTTTGCGCCAATGCCTGCGCCAGCGCCTCGTCATTACCCTGATCGACAAACAGTACCCGATAGGCGCCGCGGCGCGTTTGGCTGTCAAATAGCCGGTAGCTGCCGCCGTAGCAGTCGTGAGGAGCCACAAGCAGGTCGCCTGGCTTAAGCAGCGCGGTGCAAATAAGGTGAATCGCCGACATGCCGCTGCCGGTCAAAACTGCCCGACACCCCCCCTCCAGCTCGGCCAGCGCGGCCTGAGCAACGTCTCTGGTCGGGTTGCCGCGGCGAGAGTAGTCATGAGCGCGAGGTTGATTAAAATCGATGAAGTTATAAGTGCTGGAAAGATGGATCGGAGGAACAACGCAGCCGTACTGTTCATCTGAGTTGAGCCCGCCGCGTACCGCTATGGTTGCCTGTTTGCGCGTCACCTGAACTACCCCTTATGAAAGGAATCATAAACAATAGCGGATAAGATAATATCGAAAACAATAGACGTCAATACTTCCAGACGTCTAAACTTCTTGCCGTGTAGATTGAGGATAGCAAAAATATCCGCTAAAATTGTCATGGTATAGATATTAACTCGGTAAAGTGTGTTCCCTGTGAACTCACTTTCAAACTATCAGAAGGTCAATGATTAAGGTGCCCCATGGCTGAGTGGAACGGCGAATATGTCAGCCCCTATGCTGAACATGGTAAAAAAAGCGAACAGGTCAAGAAGATCACGGTATCTATCCCGCTGAAAGTCTTGAAAATCCTGACCGATGAACGAACTCGCCGCCAGATCAACAATCTGCGGCATGCGACTAACAGCGAACTGCTTTGTGAAGCGTTCCTGCACGCGTTTACCGGCCAGCCTTTACCGGACGATAACGATCTTCGCAAAGAGCGCAGCGATGAAATTCCGGAAGTGGCGAAAGTGCAGATGAGAGAGAAAGGTCTCGATCCCGATACGTGGGATTATTAATCTTAAGCGTCGCGGCCGCAGAAAAATAAATAACGCAGCGGCTGCGGGACGTTGCTCGGCGCCGTTTTAAGCTTAAGTGAGAACGAATAGACAGAATCAGTAGAAATGAAAAAGGCGCCGAATCGCGGCGCCTTTTTTCGTGCTCAAGTAAATATTACTTAGAGCCGCCAACCATATTGAAACGCTTGTTGAAGCGATCGACACGGCCGCCGGTCGCAACGTCACGCTGCTTGCCGGTGTAGAACGGATGGCATTCGCCACATACGTCCAGGTTCAGGTCGTGACCTACGGTTGAGTGAGTTTTGATGACATTACCGCAAGAACAGGTTGCCGTAATCTCTTTGTATTCTGGATGGATACCTTGTTTCATGATGAAACCTCTCTAAAGTCGTATCGCTATACGGTCACCGATTTGCCGTACACCATACGAGATAAATAATGGGTGAGTGGTTTGACCCTCATTGAGAATCAAAGGCCGCAGATTATACAGGCTAGAGATGAACCACGCAAGCGGCAAGGCATTCGGCAGTTGCGGCAGCTTATGTTATGCTGTGGCGCTTCACCGTTTTTTAATCGTCAGGACAGCCTCGGCATGCGCGTTGTTAAGGTCGTTTTCCCCGTACCTTTGGACAGATCGTTCGACTATCTTCTTCCCGAAGGGGAAAAGGCGATCGTCGGCGCCAGGGTCAGCGCACCCTTTGGGCCAAGGAAAGCTATCGGCATCATTGTCGCAAACTCCGCAGGCAGCGACTACCCTCTCTCGCAGCTAAAGACGATTCATCACCTTATTGATAACGAATCCCTGTTTACGCCTACGCTTTGGAAAACACTGAACTGGGCGGCGTCCTACTATCAGTTTCCGCTGGGCGAAGTGCTTTTTCACGCGCTGCCGGTGCTGCTGCGGCAGGGAAAACCGGCCGAAGAGCCGCCTATCTGGCGATGGCTGGTAACGGAGGCCGGCCAGGCCGTTGACCTGTCCGAACTCAAGCGCGCGCCCAAGCAACAGCAGGCGCTGGCGGCCTTGCGAAAAAGCCCCATCTATCGCCATCAAATCGCCGAGCTGGACCTGAACGAAGGCGCATTTAAAGCGTTAAAAGACAAGGGGCTGGCTGAACTCCAGCCTACGGCGCCGGCATCGACGCACTGGTTGGCGTCACACGCCGTCACGGGAGAACGGCTTAAGCTCAATACCGAGCAGGCCACCGCCGTCGGCGCTATTCGCAGCGACGACCGAGGTTTTAACGTCTGGCTATTGGAAGGCATCACCGGTTCCGGGAAAACGGAAGTCTACCTTAGCGTGCTGGAAAACGTGCTCGCTCAGGGACGCCAGGCGCTGGTGCTGGTGCCGGAAATCGGACTAACGCCCCAGACCATCGCCCGCTTTCGCGCGCGTTTCAACGCCCCCGTCGACGTCGTTCACTCCGGCCTTAACGACAGCGAAAGGCTGGCAGTCTGGCTGCGGGCGCGGCGAGGAGAAACGGCGATCGTCATCGGCACCCGCTCGGCGCTTTTCACGCCGTTTGAACGGTTAGGCATCATCATTATCGATGAAGAGCACGACAGCTCCTACAAGCAGCAGGAAGGTTGGCGCTATCACGCCCGGGATCTGGCGGTGCTGCACGCGCACCAGGAACATATTCCCATCGTTCTCGGTTCGGCCACGCCCGCGGTAGAGAGCCTGCACAATGCCAAATCGGGCAAATATCGCCACCTGCGCTTAACCCTACGCGCAGGCAGCGCCCGCCCGGCAACGCAGCACCTGATTGACCTGAAGGGCCAGACGCTGACCGCCGGGCTTTCAGCGCCGCTGCTAAAGCGCATGCGGGAGCACCTGAAGGCCAACAACCAGGTCATGCTGTTTCTCAACCGTCGGGGCTACGCGCCGGCGCTGCTCTGCCATGAATGCGGCTGGATCGCCGAATGCCCGCGCTGCGAGCAGTATTACACGCTGCATCAAAACCAGCGTCAGCTGCGCTGCCACCACTGCGACAGCCAGCGTCCAATCCCCTACCAGTGCCCCCAGTGCGGCTCCACCCATCTGGTACCGGTAGGAGTGGGCACCGAGCAGCTCGACAGCGAGCTGGCGCAGCTGTTTCCCGACGTTCCCATCACCCGCGTCGATCGCGACACCACCAGCAGAAAAGGAGCGCTAGAGCAGCATCTTTCCGATATTCACCGGGGCGGAGCCCGCATTCTGATCGGCACGCAAATGTTGGCTAAAGGCCACCACTTTCCCGACGTCACTATGGTCGGCCTGATTGACGTCGACGGGGCGCTGTTTTGCGCCGACTTCCGTTCCGCGGAGCGCTTCGCTCAGCTTTACACGCAGGTGTCCGGCCGCGCGGGCCGCGCCGGAAAACAGGGGGAAGTGCTGTTGCAAACCCACCACCCTGACCATCCGCTGCTGCAAACGCTTCTCCATCAGGGCTATGACGCATTTGCCCAGCAGACGCTGACGGAAAGAAAAACGGTGTTTTTACCGCCGTTCACCCATCACGCCATGTTCCGCGCCGACGATCACGATAATCGCCAGGCCAGTCAGTTCTTACAGCAGCTGCGCGAACGCCTGTCCGCCGTACAGGCGGAGGACGGCGCCCTTTGGGTGCTGGGGCCGGTACCGGCGCTGGCGGCTAAAAGAGGCGGACGCTTCCGCTGGCAGCTGCTGTTACAACACCCTTCCCGGCAGAGGCTGCAGCAGATCCTGAGCGAGCTGCGCCGCCAGATTTCGTCCATGCCGCAGGCGCCCAAAGTAAAATGGACGCTGGATGTCGATCCCATAGAGAGTTAGTCCACATATTATTGGGAGCCTGCTCTAAAAAACTTAGCAAGTGCATACTCTTTAGAAGAAAAATCGCTTACAACTATTGATAATTACTCTAAATAATTCGAGTAAACGGTAGGTGATAAAAGCCATAGCGCTGAATCTCTCTGGGAGTACCCTATCTTGGAACAGTTAAAAACGCTTGCGGGCGTCACGATGAAAGACGTGGCGGCGCACGCCGGTGTCTCGACGGCGACCGTTTCGAGAACGCTGATGATGCCGGACAAAGTCTCAGCACAGACGCGCGATAAGGTTGAACAGGCCATCGCCCTGACGGGATACGTTCCCGCCTCGCAAACTAAAAGCGCCCGCCAAAAGGGCAACCGCGTTCTACTGGTGATGGCGCAGGACATTACCGATCCCTTTTCAACCGACGTAATGCAGGGGATCCAGGAAACGGCGGCGGAATTCGGCTATACCGTGCTGTTTCTGGACAACCGACGCCAGCCGGTCGATAGGGAAACGCTGTCCACCATTATGCGGCAGGCCAACGGCGCAATCCTTCTGGACGCCAACTTTCCGTTTGCTCTGAGCGCCGAAGAGAGCTCGCAGTTCCCACCGATGGTCATGGCCAACGAATACCTGCCCGAGCTAAAGCTGCCGACGATTCACATAGACAACCTGACCGCAGCCTTCAACGCCGTAAGCTACTTACAGCACATCGGCCATAGCCGCATCGCCTGCATCTGCGGCCCGGCGCACCTGCATTTGAGCCACTATCGGCAGCAGGGCTACGTTCAGGCGCTCCAGCGCGGCGGCATTGCAATAGAGAGAAGCTACATTCTGGAAGGCCCTCTCTCGTTTGAAAGCGGCGCCAGCGCGCTGTCTCGGCTCATGGCGCTCCCCCAGCCGCCCAGCGCTATTTTTTGCCACAGCGATATCGTCGCCATCGGCGCAATCCATCAGGCTAAAAAGCAGGGGTTAAAGATCCCGCAGGATCTCTCTATCATCGGCTTTGACGACATCGCCCTGGCAAGATACGCCGACCCGCCGCTAACCACGGTTGCCCAGCCGCGCTACCAAATAGGCCAGCAGGCGGTACTAATGCTGCTGGAACAGCTGAGAGGAAGCCCGTCGAAAAGAAACTCTGTGCTGCTCGACAGCGAGCTTATCGTTCGCGAGAGCACGGCATCGCTATAGCCGCGCCCGGTAAAAACGGGGTGGTAACGTTAGGTAACTAAACACAATCTAGCCAAGGTCTTGCATATTACGTACTATAAGGCACCGTTTTATTCATTTTCGACAATAGACAAGAGTCATAGTGGCACAACGAGATTACGTCAGCCGCGGCCGTTCAAGCTCGCGGGGCAAAAAAAACAGTAAAAGCAAAAAGAAAAAAAGCGCATCGGGGGCGGCTTCTAAGCTGATGATTGTGCTCGCCGTTGCCGTTTTGGTCGTCTTCGCCGGCGGCCTTTACTACATTACGCAAAATAAATCCGTACCGGAACCGCAGACGAGCGGCCCGGCCGCAACGCAAGGCAACGGGCTGCCGCCAAGGCCGACCAACCGCTGGACTTATATTGAAGAACTGGAAAACCGCCAGGTAACCAACTCGCCAAACTCGGGAGCCGCTCAGCCGCCGCTTTCACAGCAGCCGCAGCTCACGGCGGAACAGCGTAAGGCGCTGGAGCAGATCCAGTCCGATATGCAAAAGCCGCCTGCGTCTCAACCCCGCACCGAGGCAGCCACTAATCCGGCGACGTCCAGAGACGGCGGCAGCAGGCCTGCATTAAACGCGGCGGAGTCCAACGCGCCCAAATCAACGACGCCTCCGGCGCCGACAGTCCAAACTACCGCGCAGGCTAAAAATCAGCGCTGGACTATCCAGTGTGGCTCTTTCCGTACCGCAGAGCAGGCGGATTCGGTAAAGGTGAAGCTCGCGTTTGCGGGCTTTGAGAGCCGCATTAGCGCCAGCGGCGGGTGGAATCGCGTCATACTTGGTCCATATTCTAATCGGGACGGCGCAGACAAAACTTTACAACGGCTGAAAAGCGCCGGAATGGGCAGCTGCATTCCCGTTGCAGCAGGAAACTAGCCCTTTTATTTCAATTAATTGCTAATCAGGGCCCGGTAGGAACATCCGACGGGCCAGCGTGGCTACGCCCGCTTAGGGTAAAAGATTGTTCGCGCGCTAGGGTTGAAATCCCCGCTTCGCTTCCCCATCTACATTTCCAATACCCTGCTCCATTTAACGCAGGCCTCTTTTCCTATCAGCTAGCGAGGATAAACACGTGACAACAATTGTAAGCGTCCGCCGTAACGGTCATGTGGTAATAGGTGGTGATGGTCAGGTCACACTGGGCAACACCGTAATGAAAGGGAATGCCCGTAAAGTCCGTCGCCTGTACAACGAGCGCGTTATTGCCGGTTTTGCCGGCGGCACTGCGGACGCCTTTACGCTGTTTGAACGCTTCGAACGCAAGCTGGAAATGCATCAGGGCCACCTGACCAAAGCGGCGGTGGAACTGGCGAAAGACTGGCGGACCGACCGCATGCTGCGTCGCCTTGAAGCGCTGCTGGCCGTTGCGGATGAAACCGCGTCGCTCATCATTACCGGCAACGGAGACGTCGTGCAGCCAGAAAACGACCTGATCGCCATCGGTTCCGGCGGCCCCTACGCGCAATCCGCCGCCAGAGCACTGTTGGAAAATACCGACCTGAGCGCGCGCGACATCGTCGAAAAATCGCTGTCCATTGCCGGCGACATCTGTATCTATACCAACCGTTTCCAAACGATTGAAGAACTCAGCTCTAAAGAATAAGGATCGGTATCATGTCTGAAATGACTCCTCGCGAGATAGTCAGCGAACTCGACGGCTACATTATCGGCCAGGGCAAAGCCAAGCGCGCCGTGGCCATCGCGCTGCGTAACCGCTGGCGCCGCATGCAGCTTAACGACGAGCTGCGCCACGAAGTGACGCCCAAAAACATTCTGATGATCGGGCCTACCGGCGTCGGTAAAACCGAAATCGCCCGCCGTCTGGCGAAACTCGCCAACGCGCCTTTTATTAAGGTTGAAGCGACCAAGTTCACCGAAGTGGGCTACGTCGGCAAAGAGGTTGACTCTATTATCCGCGATCTTGCCGATGCGGCCGTTAAGATGGTGCGCCAGCAGTCGGTGGAAAAGATGCGCTACCGCGCCGAAGAGCTGGCGGAAGAGCGTATTTTAGACGTGCTTATCCCGCCAGCCCGCGACAACTGGGGCCAGACGGAAAGCAATCAGGAAAGCTCTACCGCCCGTCAAGCGTTTCGCAAAAAGCTGCGCGAAGGCCAGCTGGACGATAAAGAGATTGAAATCGAGCTGACCGCAGTGCCGATGGGCGTTGAAATCATGGCGCCTCCGGGCATGGAAGAGATGACCAACCAGCTCCAGTCCATGTTCCAAAACCTCGGCGGCCAGAAGCAGAAGCCGCGCAAGATGAAGATCAAGGACGCCTTCAAGGCGCTTATCGAAGAAGAGGCCGGTAAGCTGGTTAACCCTGAAGAGCTAAAACAGCAGGCTATCGACGCCGTTGAACAGCACGGTATCGTGTTTATCGACGAGATCGATAAAATCTGTAAGCGCGGCGAAGTCTCCGGGCCGGACGTTTCCCGCGAAGGCGTTCAGCGCGACCTGCTGCCGCTGGTGGAAGGCTGTACGGTCTCGACCAAGCACGGTATGGTAAAAACCGACCACATTCTGTTTATCGCCTCCGGCGCGTTCCAGACGGCAAGCCCGTCCGATCTGATCCCTGAACTGCAAGGACGTCTGCCCATCCGCGTTGAGCTGCAGGCGCTGACGACGGAAGACTTTGAGCGCATCCTGACCGAGCCCAGCGCGTCGCTGACCGAACAGTACAAAGCGCTGATGGCGACGGAGGGCGTAACGGTGAACTTCCAGCCTGACGGCATTCGCCGCATCGCCGAAGCCGCCTGGCAGGTTAACGAAAGTACGGAAAACATCGGCGCGCGTCGCTTGCATACGGTTATGGAACGCCTGATGGAAGAAATTTCCTACGACGCCAGCGAGAGCGGCGGCGCGGTCATCACTATCGACGCGCAGTACGTCGGCGATCATCTGGACGAACTGGTGGCCGATGAGGATCTGAGCCGCTTTATTCTATAACCAATCTCTCCCTGCTATTTACGGGAAGCCCCCGCTTCCCGTAAACTTACCCGCTTTCCCGGTTTTATCACCAAAATACGTTGCTCCTAAGTCCATTTGCGCCTCTATGGACGAATTATTTGGCAGATATGCCCCGGAATCAAAGCAAGCTCTCGTTAATTTTCCTATAATACGCGTATAATTAGCGGTTAGCTGTTCATTACGCACTGAAGTTTATATTTAAAAACCATGAGCCAAACTCACTCAACAAGTCAAGCTACCGCCTGGATTGAGAGCCTGCGGCCTCGTACGCTTCCGCTGGCCTTAGCCTCGATCGTTACGGGATCCGCACTCGCCGCCTGGATGAACCACTTTAGCCTGGGCATTGCGCTTATGGCGCTTTTAACTGCTGCGCTGCTGCAGATTCTGTCTAACCTGGCGAACGACTACGGCGATGCCGTGAAGGGCAGCGATACCGAAGCGCGCATCGGCCCCAACCGCGGCATGCAAAAGGGGCTTATCACCCTGCCTCAAATGAAACGGGCGCTGTGGCTTGTCATCGGCCTGACGGTGCTTTCCGGCATTGGCCTTATCGCCATTGCCTGCCAAAAGCCGGAAGACATTATCGGCTTTTTGGTGCTCGGGCTTTTGGCCATCGTCGCGTCCATCACCTATACCGTCGGACGCAAGCCTTACGGCTATATGGGACTTGGCGACATTTCCGTACTGATTTTCTTTGGCTGGCTGAGCGTAGCCGGCACCTACTACCTTCAGGCCGGCACGTTCGACACGGTTGTCATGCTGCCCGCAACGGCCTGCGGCCTGCTGGCGGTCGCGGTGTTGAACATCAACAACCTGCGTGATATCGATAACGACCGCATGAACGGCAAAAATACGCTGGCCGTGCGCTTAGGCCCCGTATGGGCGCGGCGCTATCACTTCCTGTTGCTGGCAGGCGCCCTGCTTTGTCTGGTGCTGTTCGCCCTGTTTGACCTGCGCAGCTGGAGCGGCTGGCTGTTCATTCTGGCGGCCCCGCTGCTGTTTCGCCACGCGGTATACGTGCTCCACGAACAAACGGCAATCGCCATGCGCCCGATGCTTGAGCAAATGGTTAAGGGCGCGCTGCTGACCAACATCCTTTTTGCTATCGGCGTCGTGCTCAGCTAAACGCGCCAATTTTGCACTATGTCCCCAAAGTCAGGCGGATGGCTTTGCTATCCGCTTAAGCTGTGGGCTATACTGGCATTTCCGACGGTAAACCAACGACACCAACAGGCGACGATATTTATGAAATATGATACTTCCGAGCTTTGTGACATTTACCACGAAGAAGTCAACGTTGTGGAACCGCTGTTTTCCAACTTCGGCGGGCGCCCCTCTTTCGGCGGGCAGATAACCACCATCAAGTGCTTCGAAGACAACGGCCTGATTTACGAGCTGCTGGAAGAAAACGGTCTGGGTCGCATTCTGCTGATTGACGGCGGAGGTTCCGTACGCAGGGCGCTCATCGACGCGGAACTGGCGCGGCTGGCGGTGCAAAACGAGTGGGAAGGTCTGGTGGTCTACGGCGCAGTGCGTCAGGTAGACGAGCTTGAAGAGCTGGACATCGGCATTCAGGCGTTAGCTTCCATCCCCGTCGGCGCGGACTCTCAGGGCATTGGGGAAAGCGATATTCGCGTCAACTTCGGTGGCGTCACCTTCTTCTCCGGCGACCACCTCTATGCGGACAATACCGGCATCATTCTTTGTGAAGAGCCGCTGGATATCGAATAGCGAAAGCGTCTGCCGCATCACCGAATAAAGAAAAACGCCGCGTTATACAACGCGGCGTTTTCATTTGGAAGAAAGGCAAACCTTAATCAGTTTACTTCATCCATTTTCCCTAACAGGAGACGAAGGCGCTCCTGCCAGGCCTGTTGTTCTTGCTTGAGCTGCGCGTTTTCGTTTACCAACGCTTCACGGCCGCCGGCAGCCGCATCAAGATCGCGAACCAGCGTATTGTTTTTCGCTTTCAGATCTTCAATTTCCATCTGCAAAAGGGTGATGGTATCAATCGCCTGCTGGACTTTAGCTTCCAGTTTTTCAAACACTTCAAATGACATTATTTCGTCCTCATATAGACATAACCGCAAAGCGGAAAATCGAAAATCATTAACGGTCGCTAGCGGTAATATAGACGAGCATATTCCGTTAGTGGTTCACTCACCCGATTGTATTAACCTGACCGTACGCTGTCCAGCCATAGACCCTCAGAAAGCGCGAATGTTCAGAAATTTTAACTTAACAAAATGCGCTTCACGCGCCAAAAAATAGAAAAGACGCTCGTCTTCATCCATTTGCATTCATAAAGTGAATTGCACCCATCACTTTTCGAACAAAAAAGATCAATTATTTGACCGAATACACAGAATTACACTTTCGTTATTTTTCGATATGGCGCGATAACGATAAAATCAGTTCCCCACCGCTATTAATTTATAACCTGACGGTAACAATGGCAGTAACAAGTCAGGAAATATTAGGTGGCTAACACTACTTCTTACCTACTTTTCCCAACACGGGGTAATGCTTATGAGTCAAACCACAGGCCCAACGCTAAAAGGGCAATGCATCGCTGAATTTCTTGGAACAGGGCTTTTTCTGTTCTTCGGTATCGGCTGCGTCGCCGGGCTGAAAGTCGCCGGAGCAAGCTTTGGTCAATGGGAAATCAGCATCATTTGGGGCCTGGCCGTGGCCCTTGGCGTCTACTTAACCGCCGGCGTTTCCGGCGCGCACCTTAATCCGGCCGTAACTATTGCGCTGTGGCTGTTCGCCTGCTTCGACAAGAAAAAGGTCGTTCCCTATATTATCGCTCAGACCGCAGGCGCGTTCTGCGGCGCTGCGCTGGTCTATGCCCTCTACTTCAGCCTGTTCCACGAAGTCGAGCAGGCCCAGCACATCGTTCGCGGCAGCGTGGAGAGCCTATCTCTGGCAGGAACCTTCTCCACTTATCCTCACCCGGCCATTAACGTCTTCCAGGCCTTCGGCGTTGAGTTCGTCATCACCGCCGTACTGATGTGCCTGATTCTGGCGCTGACCGACGACGGCAACGGCGTACCGCGCGGCTCGCTGGCCCCACTGCTTATCGGCATTCTGGTCGCGGTCATCGGCGCCTCTATGGGGCCGCTCACCGGGTTTGCCATGAACCCCGCTCGCGACTTCGGACCAAAACTGTTTGCCTACGTCGCCGGCTGGGGCAATATGGCCTTGACCGGAGGGCGCGATATCCCCTACTTCATCATTCCTATCATCGGACCCATCCTCGGCGCCTGCGCTGGCGCTATGGGCTATCGCATATTTATCGGCCGCAACCTGCCGTGCGACGCCTGCAAGATTGATGAATAGATAAAACACGCTTTCCGTTCGGCCGAACGCATTTCGGCCAACGTTTAGCCGCTTTAACGTCAATAAACGGAGTATTCCAAATGACGACTGAACCAAAATACATTGTCGCGCTCGATCAGGGCACTACCAGTTCACGCGCGGTCATTCTAGATCACGACGCCAACGTGATCGGCGTGGCTCAAAAGGAGTTTACCCAGCACTATCCGCACGCGGGCTGGGTCGAGCACGACCCGATGGAGATTTGGGCGACGCAGAGTTCCGTTCTGGTTGAGGTTCTGGCTCAAACCGGCATCAGCTCCGACATGGTGGCCGCCATCGGCATCACCAACCAGCGTGAAACCACCATCGTTTGGGACAAAGAAACCGGCAAGCCGATTTACAACGCTATCGTCTGGCAGTGCCGCCGCACCGCCAGCATCTGCGAGCAGCTCAAAAAAGACGGCATGACCGACTACATCCGCGAAAACACCGGCCTGGTCGTTGACCCCTACTTCTCCGGCACCAAGGTGAAGTGGATCCTGGACAACGTCGAAGGCGCCCGCGAGCGCGCCAAGCGCGGCGAACTGCTGTTTGGCACCGTAGACACCTGGCTTGTGTGGAACATGACGCAGGGCCGCGCCCACGTCACCGACTACACGAACGCCTCCCGCACCATGCTGTTTAACATCAAAACGCTGGACTGGGACGACAAGATGCTGGAAGTGCTGGACATCCCGCGCGCCATGCTGCCGGACGTTCGCCCGTCGTCTGAGATTTACGGCAAAACCAACATCGGCGGCAAGGGCGGCACGCGTATTCCTATCTCCGGGATGGCGGGCGACCAGCAGGCCGCGCTGTTCGGCCACCTGTGCGTCCAGCCGGGCATGGCGAAAAACACCTACGGCACCGGCTGCTTCCTGCTGATGAACACCGGCAAGGACGTCGTGAAGTCCGATCACGGCCTGCTGACCACCATCGCCTGCGGCCCGCGCGGCGAAGTGAACTATGCGCTGGAAGGGGCGGTATTCATCGGCGGCGCTTCCATCCAGTGGCTGCGCGACGAGCTTAAGCTGTTCAGCGACGCGATGGACTCCGAGTACTTCGCCACCAAGGTCAAAGACAGCAACGGCGTTTACGTCGTCCCCGCCTTCACCGGCCTGGGTGCGCCGTACTGGGACCCGTACGCCCGCGGTGCCATTCTGGGCCTTACGCGTGGCGTGAACTCTAACCACATCATCCGCGCCACGCTGGAATCAATAGCCTATCAAACCCGCGACGTGCTGGACGCCATGCAGGCCGACTCCGGCGCTCGCCTTCAGGCCCTGAGGGTCGACGGCGGCGCGGTGTCCAACAACTTCCTGATGCAGTTCCAATCCGATATTCTCGGCACCTCGGTTGAACGCCCCGCCGTTCGCGAAGTGACCGCGCTAGGCGCGGCCTATCTGGCCGGTTTAGCCGTCGGCTTCTGGAACGACCTGGACGAAGTGAAAAGCAAGGCGGAAATCGAGCGCACCTTTAAGCCGGGCATCGAAACCACCGAGCGCAACTATCGCTACAAGGGCTGGCAGAAGGCCGTCGCTCGCGCCCGCGATTGGGAAGACCACGAGTAGATAGTTAATATATAGCGACAATTTCATCTCTGTTTTCGGGCCCCTTCGCGGGCCCGCTTTTTTATGGAAAATTCTCCCGCCGGTTATGGAGAATTCTCCAATATCCCTGCGGGACTGTGATAAAATTCGCCCAATTTTTCTTCCCCCCTTTTAAAAACCAAAACGTAACGGATCCCTGACATGAAACGTGAACTGGCAATCGAATTTTCCCGCGTAACGGAAGCCGCCGCACTGGCCGGCTACCGCTATCTTGGGCGCGGTGACAAAAACAAGGCCGACGGCGCCGCCGTTGAAGCGATGCGCATCGTCCTGAATCAGGTCAACATCGACGGTGAAATCGTCATCGGTGAGGGCGAAATTGACGAAGCGCCGATGCTTTATATCGGTGAAAAAGTAGGTACCGGTCAGGGCGACGCGGTAGACATCGCGGTTGACCCCATCGAAGGCACCCGCATGACCGCCATGGGTCAGGCCAACGCGCTGGCGGTGCTGGCCGTCGCCGAAAAGGGCGCATTTTTGCACGCGCCGGACATGTATATGGAAAAGCTGGTCGTCGGCCCCGGCGCCAAGGACACCATCGACTTGGACCTGCCGCTGACGGAAAACCTTAAGCGCATCGCCGCCAAGCTCAACAAGCCGCTGGAAAAGCTAACGGTCATCACGCTGGCCAAGCCGCGCCATGACGCGATCATTGCCGAAATGCAGCAGCTGGGCGTGCGGGTATTCGCCATCCCTGACGGCGACGTAGCGGCCTCAATTCTTACCTGCATGCCGGACAGCGAAGTCGACGTGATGTACGGCATCGGCGGCGCGCCGGAGGGCGTGATTTCCGCCGCGGTGATCCGCGCGCTGGACGGCGACATGCAGGCCCGCCTGCTGGCTCGCCATCAGGTGAAGGGCGACACGGAAGAAAACTGCCGCATTGGCGAAGAAGAGCTGGCGCGCTGCCGCAAGATGGGGCTAACTCCCGGCGACGTGCTGAAGCTCGGCGACATGGCCCGCAACGACAACATCATCTTCTCCGCTACCGGCATCACCAAGGGCGATCTGCTGGGCGGCATCCAGCGTACCGGCAACATGGCGACGACGGAAACCCTGATGGTGCGCGGCAAGTCTCGCACCATCCGCCGCATCCAGTCTATCCACTATCTGGACAGGAAAGACCCGGCGCTGTGCGATATTCTGCTGTAGCAACGCGCTGAAATAGCATAGAAGAACGCCCTCTCTAAACGAGGGCGTTTGTTTTTTCAGACATAGTTAAAAAAATGGCGAAAAATAAGGCATCTTAGGCACGTATTGTTCATAAATTAGCCGATTTTAGGCGAATACTAAAGTTAGAAAAAGCATATGACCGTCATCAATCACGAAGTGACAAGGGGGGTATGCTATGGAGACACAAAACTTACAGTCGGTAAAAAATTTCGACTTTCTGGCGCGCTGTCTGGCCCAAATGTATGCACAGGGGAGACCGGTAAACGTTCAGGCAGTGATTGGCAATATGAACGAGGAACAAAAGGCGTGGTTCCAAAAGCGCTACAACAGCTACCTAAAGCAGGCCGAGCGGGCAAGAGTCACGGGGATGGATTCCTAACGGCGCCAGCGGAGAGCCTGACGGCTCGCTGGCGTTGATTAGCCGATGCTTCGCGCATCGGCTTTTTTAACGTCTCTTTATAACGCCTGAGCTAAACGCCATACTCTGCACGATAGACGTTGATCGCCGCCAGTTCCTTCGCCATTTCCGGTTTTTCGCCCAAGTATTCGACCAGATCGTCCAGGGTGATAATGGTGATCACTTCACACTGGTAGTCGCGCTGCACTTCCTGAATCGCCGACAGCTGCCCGGTTCCGCGCTCCTGGCGGTCCAAACAGATCAGAACGCCGCTCAGCGTCGCGTTCTGAGCGCGGATCGTCGTCATGGACTCACGGATCGCCGTTCCGGCGGTGATCACGTCGTCAACCAGCATCACGCGCCCAACCAGCGGGCTACCCACCAGATTACCGCCCTCTCCGTGGTCTTTCGCCTCTTTGCGGTTAAAGCAGTAGGGAATATCAATATCGTGATGCTCGGACAGGGCTACCGCCGTGGTAGTGGCAATCGGAATGCCCTTATAGGCTGGCCCAAACAGCACGTCGAACTCGATGCCGGAATCCACCAGCGCCGAGGCGTAAAAGCGGCCCAGTAGCGCCAAGTCGCGACCGGTGTTAAACAGCCCGGCGTTAAAAAAGTAAGGGCTGACCCGCCCGGACTTCAGGTGAAACTCGCCGAACCTTAAAACCTGCTTGTTTAGCGCAAACTCAATAAACTGGCGCTGATAGTGTTTCATAGCCGATGCATCCTCACGCTTCATTCTGTCTTACATTCATTAGTCATAAAAAAGGCGACTACGTCGCCTTTTTCAAAATCACTGCTGTTCGAGCGCTGCCTTCTGCGCTGCCATGATGGTGTCTATGCCGCCTCGGGCGAGCTCCAGCAGGGTCAATAGCTCTTCGTGGCTGAAGGGCTCGCCTTCAGCCGTGCCCTGCACTTCGATCATACGGCCGTCTTCGGTCATTACGACGTTCATGTCGGTTTCTGCTGCGGAATCCTCAACGTACTCGAGGTCGCACACCGCTTCGCCGTTAACGATACCAACGGAGACCGCGGCCACCAGGCCCTTCATCGGATTCTTGGCCAGACGCTTATTGGCCACCATGGCGTTGAGGGCGTCGGCCAGCGCCACGCAGGCGCCGGTGATGGAAGCGGTGCGCGTGCCGCCGTCGGCCTGAAGCACGTCGCAGTCCAGCGTCACGGTGTATTCACCGAGGAGCTTCAAATCTATCGCAGCGCGCAGAGAGCGGGCGATCAGGCGCTGGATCTCCAGCGTGCGGCCGCCCTGCTTGCCCTTGGCCGCTTCGCGCGGGTTGCGGGTGTGGGTCGAGCGCGGCAGCATGCCGTACTCCGCCGTCACCCATCCCTGCCCCTGGCCTTTCAGAAAGCGCGGCACGCCCTCTTCCACGGTGGCGGTACACAGCACTTTGGTGTCGCCAAACTCTACCAGCACGGAGCCTTCCGCATGCTTCGTATAGTGACGAGTCAGGGTTATTGGGCGCACCTGCTGTGCACTTCGGCCTTCTGGACGCATGAAATTCTCTCCGGAGGTTAGGTCAGACGGGTTCAGCTGGCCGTTTACGTGCGCCTTTGGCAAGGGCTTTGGCGTTCGCTGATGTTATTGACCGCGCATTATACTGATTTTCAGGCCGTGTGCCTACGGGCGAATGGGTAAAGCCCGCGCGGCAAATCGCAACGCCCGCCGTAAATGGTGATATACTCGAGCTTATTTTCTTCAATCGGGTACTCGACTATGATCCGCAGCATGACCGCCTACGCCCGCCACGAAACCCAAGGCGAATGGGGCTCAGCCTCCTGGGAGCTTCGCTCCGTCAACCAACGCTATCTGGAAACCTATATCCGCCTGCCGGAGCAGTTCCGAAGCCTTGAGCCGATGATCCGCGAGCGCCTGAGAGCGCGCCTGACCCGCGGAAAAATCGAATGCAACCTGCGCTTTGACCTCGACCCGGCCTACCAGACCGAGCTGATGCTCAACAAAGAGCTCGCCCAGCAGCTGGTACAGGCCGCCAACTGGGTCAAGATGCAGAGCGACGAAGGGGAAATCAACCCGCTGGACATTCTGCGCTGGCCGGGAGTCATGTCGGCGAAAAGCCAGGATCTTGACGCCATCGCCACCGAACTGATGGCATCGTTAGAGACCGCCCTGACCGACTTTATCGACAGCCGCGAACGCGAAGGCAGCGCGCTGAAGGCGCTGATTGAACAGCGGCTTGAGGGCGTGATGGTCGAAGTGGGCAAAGTGCGCGAGCGCATGCCGGAAGTGCTGGTCTGGCAGCGCGAGCGCCTGATGAGCAAGCTGGAAGAAGCGGCGGTCCAACTGGACAGCAATCGCCTGGAGCAGGAGCTAATCATGCTTGCCCAGCGCGTCGACGTCGCCGAAGAGCTGGACAGGCTGGAAGCTCACGTCAAAGAAACCTACGCCATTCTGAAAAAGAAAGAGGCCGTCGGCCGCCGGCTGGACTTTATGATGCAGGAGTTCAACCGCGAGTCGAATACGCTGGCGTCGAAGTCTATCAATGCGGATATCACGGCATCGGCGATTGAGCTGAAGGTGTTGATTGAGCAGATGCGGGAGCAGATTCAAAACATCGAATAGCACTTTGCTTTAATTCAATAAGAACGTGCCGATGCGCTTATAGCGCTATCGGCACGATAAACATCCTACTTTTCGCTCCCCAATAAGCCCGGTATCCCCTCCTTCAATCCTTTAACGGCCTGCTTTACCTGCTTAATCTGCTTACGTAGTTCATGCACCTCATCATTATCGGGGATAAGCACAATGCAGTCTCCGGCAATCTTTACGGTGACGCCAACGCCGGTCTCAAATCCGGCCTCTCTAAGCCACTTCCCGCTCAGATGCAGGGCGGGCGTGCTGGTGTCGCCATGATTGGGCTCATAGCCGACGGTGTAGCGGCGCTGGGTTTTAGCGGGGGATGTGGATGACGAGCGAGTTTGGGTTGGGGTTGTAGCCATAGTGGGCAGCCTCCGATAAGTGATTTAATGACCACCACCGGAAATGCTAACTTCACGGGTGGTGGACTGGACAGAGTTAGCATTACCGGCCTTATCGGATACCGGCGCACCTTTCGGTGCCCCCGCCCAGCCCACCATAGAGATGTAGCCGAACACACGACATAAAAAAAGACGCTGACGCGTCGTATGTCGCCGATAAGATTAGTCAGGATGCTAAACCCGGCGCCTGATTTTGCAGGCGCCGAGAAAAGATACTTCGAACCGCCTCAGGCGGCAAGGGGATTTATCTGAAGGTGTCTCGCAGAAATAGAATAATGTGGTGATGGCAGGCCAGCCCGTGAAAAATGATAGCTCCAAACTGGCTGATTCTGATTATGTAGAAACAATAAGCTGCAACATAGGATAACGTTCCATCCACCGTTTTGCGGCAACGCGCTGCTTAAAAATGGTCAACTTTTCACGCTCAAATGGTGGGGTTGGCCGTAGGCGTAGCTCAAACAGATCGTCGAGCCCATAGGGCGCAATAATTTCAATAAGGTTCGAATCTCCTACTCTGACAGCAACAGCCGTCGCCGTCTCAGGCCAATACCGCAGCGCATTTTCTGTTGAGAGATAAGGGCTATCGCCGTTACGCTGATGCATTCTGGCCTGATTCTTCACCGACCAGTTGAACGTAGAAGGCCGTTGGCTAAGCCGCTCTTCCAGGTCACTATCGTGAGCGGGATTACGACATTCTGGATCAAACCAGACAACGTCCACATCGCCAGAGACGGGCCTTTGCCCATATCCGTGTAAGCAGTCCCATACCGCATCTCGCACAAAACCAGCGCTGATCCATCCATCACTGAGTTTCAATGCCCGAACGGCGTAAAGCGCCTTCATCCTTATCGGGTCATCTAACAATAATTTCTGCAATGCTTCCTGATACTTCATCATTTTCCCTCAAATCCTCAACGTATCTATCACTGCCCGCAGCGCGGGCGACACGTTGCGATGAGGATAATAGAGAAAAGCGCCTTCCAGCCGCTGGCTGTAACCGAACAAAGAAGAAAGACGCTTTCTGGACGGCAACTTCCCCCAGAAATCCCTCGATTTTACCGGCCTTCAACCATTTCGTTGACCTCAACGAAATGGTCTACCTGACCTCAAGTCCCCGCCAACCTCATCCCTCATTCCCATGCGCCCTATCCTTCCAATTCCACCACTTCGTCAACTCCCCTTCTCGCTCCCCCGTCTCGGCGGCATAAACCGCGCAGCGATAGGTATAAAGCACGCAGGGGTCGACTCGCATGCCTGCCCGCTGACAGGAGCGTTCATACAGGTCGAGAGGGTTTTGGCCGATAAGATCGCTCGGCGTTTCAATGCCGATCTCCTCAAGCATTTTCGCCATTCTCTTGCCGATGGACGGCAGCGCCGTGAGATCGTGAGACATCGAATTTACTCCTTATACGCTTTCATCAATGCCTTCGGCGGGGTTGCCGCATAAAGCCGCAACCGCCGCCGAAACGTTCTGAAAAGCCCGTTACACGAAATGATGGCTAGAACTGGTATTTGATCCCCAGCATGCCGCCCGTGTCGCGAAAGCCCTTGTTGCCCGCCTGTTGGGCCACGTTGCCCCACACGCTAAGGCCCTGAGTCAAGCGCCCTTCGACGCCCACTTTCACTTCGCCGACGTTTCGGCTTCCCTGAATGTGGGTACTGGTATCTTTCATCCTAACGCCGTACTGCTTTGAATTATATATCCAGTTCGCCTCAATGAAGGGCTCAAACTCACGTGCGGTATTTTTATCCAACGCGCTTTTGCCATTGACGTAAAGGCGCATGCCCAGACGGGTCTGAACGTTATCGTTGCCCTGGCCCTGAACCCGCGTGCCGTTTCTCTCCGTATGGTCGTCAGCCCTCACGCCCATCCAGGTAACCTGCGCCTGCGGGCGAATATAGACGTTATTCGCCATGTCGCCCTCCGTCGCGAATGAACCAATATGGAAGGCGTAGCCCGACTCTATAGACGCCGTCAGCCCCTTGCTTTTGTAGCTTTCACTGGCAATTTCATCGCCCTTAACCGTATTGTCAAACCAGTTATAGAGCATCCAGGAGTCAACGTACAGGCCGGTTTTCTCCGTCGCATTCTGATACCAGGTTCCGTACAGGCCGGCGCTGTAGCCGCTCACATCGCCCTGAGAACGGTAGCCCGACAGGCGGTTATGGGTGTTGCTGTCCTGCCGGCCATAGCCCGCCATCGCCCCTAGATGATAGCGGTCCGTACCGTTCACGCTCCCCTTGGCCAGATCGCCGCCAAGCTGCACCACAACGCGGTTGGCCGAAGACTTATTCTGGCCGTCTGACATCCGCCCCTGGCTGTGCCCGCCTGACGTTCGCAGCCACATGCTGGTCATATGGCGCTCCCCGGTGACGGGGTCGGTATACCAAGAGCCGCCCTGACGGTCGTGCAGTCGAGTACTAAACAGCGTATTGGCCGCCGCCAGGTTGCTGGCATAGCTTCCGCCTTCAGGACGATAGGTATGGACAGAATGAGAGGGATCGCTAGAGCCTACCCTGTCGGTCATGCTGGTCAAATACCAGCTATTCATGTCTTCACCAAGAGCCGTTCCCTGCTGTACGCGGTATTCATAGCTGCCCGCCACGATGCGACCGCGCTGCACGAAGGCATCCTCCGTAGATCCGCCGGTCTCAACGATTTTAATCCCTTCATGCAGCAGAGCGCCTGAGCCGTTCTCGTTGCTGACCTCCACATAGGTCGTGCCGGAGGCATTACCGGTGACCACCAGCCTGTCCGTCAGGCTGCTGTCGCCGCCGAGAACGGTACCCAGTGAAAGGCTGCCGCCGTCGCCGACGTAGTCACCGTTGATAGTCAGCGTATTTCCGGCGCTGGTCGCGCTGTTGTTGAGAATAATGCTGCCGCCGTTGGTCACGTCGCCAACAAGCGTAACGCTAAGCGGGGAAGCGGGTGGAACGCCGTAGTCATCAATCAGCAGGGTGCCGCGGTTATCCAACGCGTTGACGATCTGGCCGTTTCCGTTGAGGTTCAGCGTCCCTGCTTCGCCGATCGTCACGCCGGAGGTATGGGCGAATGCATTCGACGTCGTGGTCTTCAGCATGCCTTCATTGATGTGGGTTGATCCCGTATAGGTATTTTCCGCTGACAGTATCAGGGTGCCCTTCCCGGCCTTGGTCAGGCTTTTGCCGTCCCAGGATGGGTTAGTATGGACAGCGTTATCCGCCAGCGCAACGCCGAGGTTGAAGCTGCTTCCCTCATCCAGCGTGAACGTCCCGTGGGCGTCGGAATCCTGGCCGTTCCAGTACAGGGAATATTTAATGGTCTGGGAGCCAGTGTTGATGTAGGCAAAGTCGGGCTGGCTCATGCCCGCCACGAGGGCGTTATTATAAGAGAACGTTCCCGTAATGCCGTTCGTCGTTTCAACCAGCAGAATGTCATGCTGATCCCAGTGAAGGATATTTGCATTAAGAGAAGCGTCAGCCCCGACGGAAACGGACTCCGCCTTAAGGCTAACGCCGCCGCCGAGCGTTAACGACGCCCCTTCGGCAAACGTCGCGCTTCCTGAAAATTCAATCGGCCGTTCGGCAAGCACTACGCCAGCCCATTGGCCAACCAACAGACCGCCATTAATGGCCCGGTTATCCTCATCATTCCCAACGATGCGCAGCGTCGTCGCGCTTTCGCTCGTGCCGTCGGCCAGCGTAATATCGCCGGTGATGTTTGAGCCGGTATTCAGCGTCAGCGAGCTGCTGCCGCCGGTAAGGCTGATGGCGGCGGCTTTTTCACCGCTGTTCCCGCCGTGAGTTCCCCCGGTGATAGCGCTATTGTTGACGATCGTCAGATTACTGCCGGATATGCCCGCGCCGCCGTTGCCGTAAGCACCTCCGTTTGAACCAACATCGCCCTTACCTCCAACGATAGAACCACTGTTGTTAATCGTCAGGCTATCACCGGATATTCCGGCGGCGCCGTTGCCGCCGTCGCTACTATTGGTATTATCTCTACTGCCGCTGTAATATCCCGCTCCGCCGGTAATCGTACCGCTGGCCAGATTATTGATTGTCAGGTTGCTGCCAAATATTCCTGCGCCACCATCCGCGCCGTCAGGGCTTGTCGTCTCGCCGCCCGCAAAGCCGCCAACTCCGCCGGTGATAGAGCCAGCGTTGGTTATTTTCAAATTATCGCCGAGTATTCCCACTCCACCGGCGGCAGGCATCGTAGCGCCGCCGACGCCGTCCAGACCGCCGTAGCCGCCCTCTCCGCCGGTAATTGAACCACCAGCAATATTATCAATCGTCATATCGCTGCCGGATATGCCCGCGCCGCCAACGCCTGCGGCACTCTCACCGTAGCCGAAGCCGCCCTTGCCGCCGGTAATAGACTCGCTGTTGGTAATTTTCAGGCCGGAACCGAATATCCCATCACCGCCGGCTCCGCCGGAGTTACCCTCTCCACCGAGAATGCGTCGGTTATTGATTATCGTCAGGTCGCTGCCGGATATGCCCGCACCGCCCATGCTGTTAGCGCCGCTGTTGTCAGCGTAGCCAAAGCTGCCATAGGCGCCGACAATCTTACCGTTATTGATTATCGTCATGTCGCTGCCGGAAATGCCTGCGCCGCTCCTACCGCCCTCGGCGCCCTGGCCGCCGCTAATCGTGCCTGAACTGTTATTGGTTATCGACAGGCCGTTGCCCGATATTCCCGCACCGCCCGCACCGCCAGCGTCGTCGGAGTTAGCATAGAGGTAACCGCCCTTACCGCCGGTAATCGATCCGCCGTTGGTGATATCCAAGCCGCTGCCGAATATTCCTGCGCCGCCAGAACCGCTGTCGCCACTGTTATAGCCACTGGTCCCTCCGGCGCCACCGGTAATCGCGCCGCTATTATTGGCTATCGACAGATTGCTGCCGGATATGCCCGCGCCACCGTCACCTCCGTCGCCATCGTTGCCGCTTGGAATTCCGCCGATCCCCCCCGTCACCGAGCCACCGGCGTTGGTGATGGTCAGATTGCTGCCGGTCATTCCAGCACCGCCATGGCCCCCAACGTAACCGACGCCGCCGACGATCTTCACACCGCTGCCAACGCTTACGAGGTTGTCTGCGGCGGTAGACCCTGGAGCCGTCAGAAATACATACCCAGCCCCGGCGCCTTCGCTGCCCCCGTTCATCCCATGGGTTCCCATATTGGATTGGGTCACGTAGGGGTAAGGCCCCTCGACCTGAATAGTGGCGCCCACTGCTGGCCCAGCGGATACAAAAACTGATGCGATAAGAAAGGTAATTTTATTTATACTAAAGCGTTGCATTTATATTCATCCCTGCTGAATTTTAAGGTTTTCAATTAAATTAAAATGGGTTTTTAACTAAAATGAATTTTTAAATTCAATTAAATAAATCAAAATGATTTAATATTGAAACAATTTTTATTTGAAGTAATTTTTTTTAGTTAGCGATAACTATACTTTCAAATTATCAGATTAATTTTATTATGTAAACGATCTAAAAATTTATTAAAAAATAGTTAATTAGATTTTTATACCAAAATCATAGGGTAACTCTAGTTAATAAATTGATAACGTAAGTTTAAAATTCCATCCATTGAGCTTATTTAGTGTGGAAATATAAACACTAAGCAGAGCTTTTTAGTTAATTTTAGATAAAAGCAAGATTTTATGATCGCGTGAGGTTTTAAGAATTAAATAACCCAAAGATTAACATACCATTTAAATATATTTTTCAAATATCAAATGAGTTGCAAAATTAATAAATAAATTCATATTTTATCTCAACCCAAACGGTCACACCGTTTTCCGCGCTAAATCCCCAACCACCGCCGAAACTTCTTATACCGCAAAATCAGCAGCAGCGCCGCCCCCAGCGCATACATCACCGGCTGGGGCGAGAGGATTTTTACCGACCAGACGTAGTGCGCCACCGCAAGCATAAGCGCCAGATAGACGAAGTTGTGCAGCGTCTGCCACCGTTTGCCCAGCCGGTTCTGGGCAAAGCGATTCGAGGTTATCGCCAAAAGAAACAGGATAATCCAACCGGCAGCGCCCAACAGAAGATAGGGCCGCTTTGCGATTTCGCTCCACAACAGCGACAGGTTGTTCACCCCAAGTTCAAGCAGCAGGTAGCTCGCCAGGTGCAGCGCCGCCCAGGCGAAGCACCATAGCCCCAAAAGGCGGCGGGTGCGCACCAGCAGCGGCTCTTTAGCGAACTTTGCCAGAGGGGAAACCGCCAGCGTCGCCAGCAGCAGCTTGAGCGCCATTCGGCCGGTAAAGTGCTGGATGTCCTTCGCCGGATCGGCGCTAAACCCGCCGGAATTGACGGCGAAAAACAGCCATACCAGCGGCAAAAAGGCGGCCAGATGCAGCAGCGCCTTCAGCCACATAACTCGCTTTACCGTCAGCCGCACGGTTAGAAGTTCTCCTTGAGATCCAGCCCCTGATAAAGCGAAGCGACCTGTTCAGCGTAGCCGTTAAACATCATCGTCGGCTGGCGCTGCACGTTCAGGAGGCCGCCCGCGCCAATGACCCGCTCCGTCGCCTGCGACCAGCGCGGGTGGTCGACCTGAGGATTGACGTTAGCGTAAAAGCCGTACTCGTTGGGTGCGCTCAGGTTCCAGGTGGTCGGCGGGCGCTCTTTGGTCAGCGTGATGCTGACAATCGACTTGATGCTCTTAAAGCCGTATTTCCACGGCACCACCAAGCGAACGGGCGCGCCGTTTTGCGGCGGCAGCGCTTTGCCATAGACGCCGACGGCCAGAAAGGCTAGCGGGTGCATCGCCTCGTCGAGCCGCAGCCCCTCGACGTAAGGGTACTTCAGCCCTCCGCCGACGAAGGCGCTCTTCTGCCCCGGCATGTTTTCGGGGTCGTAAAGCGTCTGAAAGGCCACGTACTTGGCGTTCCCGGTCGGCTGCGCCATGCTCAGGAGACTGGACAGCGGAAAGCCAACCCAGGGAACCACCATCGACCACGCTTCGACGCAGCGCAGCCGGTAAATACGTTCCTCCAGCGGGAACTTTCGATAGAGATCGTCCAAACCCAGCGTAAAGGGTTTACCCGCCTCTCCGCCAATGTTCACTTTCCAAGGATCGGTTTTCAGCGTTCCGGCGTTCGCCGCCGGGTCGGACTTATCCAACCCGAACTCATAGAAGTTGTTGTAGCCAATCACCTTATCTTCCGGCGTTAGCGAAAGGTCGCTTCGCCACTGCTCGGGCTTGGTGAAGTCGAGAGGCCGACGGGGCGGGCTCGGTGGCGGTTCATCGCCCTTAAACCACGAGAAGGCGTTCGCTTTGGCCAGCGGCGCAAGCGCCATCGCCGGCGCAGATAGAGCTAACAGCTTCACCAGCCGACGGCGTGGCATGAAAAAAACCGATTCGGACGTCACGTCGGCCTCTGTTAGCGGCGGTATCTTTTTCATCTCTGCATCCTCCCAATGGCCCTTACGGCGTCGCTCTATAATGATAGCCGCGAATTTAACGGGCGGGTGAGCAGGCGAGGTTCTCCTCTTGGGCAGCGCGCCTGCCGCGCTCGCCTTTCAGGTAGTCCATCACGCTGCCCGCCGTCAGCTTAAACGTTGGGCTGATGTCCATCCCCGCGCTTTTCAGCCCCTTGGCCGTCCACTTGTTGCAGGTATTGGATATCGAATAGCGGCCCTTGGCGTCGTAGAACTGGCTGTCGCCGTAAATGCCTCTTTTCATCATAATCAGGCGCTGCGCTTTATCGCGCTCGAAGCTTTGGGCGATAAAGGCCAACAGGCTGTTTAACTCCGCGTCGGTCAGCTTAACGGCAATCAGTTCGCTGTTGGGAAAGTATCGCTCAACCGACATAGGAATAGAAACGACGTGCATCACGGCGCCGGAAGGCCAAAACATCGCCTGCATCGTCAGGCCGGAGGTCACCTCCTGCGCCTGATAAAACCCTTTATCCCCCCACCCCATCTCGTACCACTGCCCGCCGCTGAAGCGCTCGGCCAGCGCCGGCAATACTTTGTTCATCTCCCTTGCGGGAACGACGATGCCGGTGTGCCAACCGTGGCTGGTGACGTAGATACGGTGAACGGCGGGGGTTGGTGAGCCGCTTTCGGGTAAAACGACGTGGGGTTGGGATGAGCAGCCGACGATAAGAAAGGCCAGGCTGATAATAAGTCCTTTAATATTCACGTTCCCTCTCTGTACTCCGCATCGGTCCAAGACAATTTTCTTGCAGAAGAATACGCCCGTATCTATCGGTATCACATGACGTTTTCTCTCTTTTACAAAAATGCCTGACTCAAAATGATTAACCATATTTATCACATCAAAAAAGAGGAGGCGATGAGTATAAAGCTCTGTGCATGATAACCAGAAATGGATGACCTTAATTTATGCACAGATCGTCACCCTCACATTAAAAACATATAGCAACATGTTTAATAAAATAATATCTACAAAAATCATCTATATCCACACGCCAAATAGATATTAAATGGTAAACCATTTAATCGATCTTCATCACAAATCCGCAATTTATCTGGACGACCATCTTCTTATCCCAATCTCCCTGTGATTATATTGGTTAACCATTTAACGAGCTGTTTGAAAAAAACACAGATCACGGGAATACATTCATGACAGAAATAACGCAAAAACTGGAGACGCTTGCCGATCGCGCCTACGCCATTCGGCACCACGCGCTGCGTATGGGCGAAGTTCAGGGGCAGGGCTACGTGGGTCAGGCGTTGGACATCGCCGACGCGCTGGCGGTCGCCTACTTCCACGCCATGACCTACCGCCCGCAGGAGCCAGAGTGGGAAGGCCGCGATCGGTTCCTGCTCTCTATCGGCCACTACGCCATCGGGCTGTACGCGGCGCTGATTGAAGCCGGAGTCCTGTCCAAAGACCAAATCGAAGAGTACGGCGCCGACGGCAGCCAGCTGCCGATGTCCGGCATGGCGGCCTACACGCCGGGGATGGAAATTACCGGCGGTTCGTTGGGGCACGGGCTTGGCATCGCCGTCGGCATGGCGCTGGGCTTAAAGCGCAAGGGCAATCCGGCGTTTGTCTACAACCTGCTCTCCGACGGCGAGCTGGACGAAGGCTCCACTTGGGAAGCGGCCATGTCCTCCAGCCACTGGAAGCTCAACAATCTGATAGCGCTGGTCGACGTCAACCGCCAGCAGGCGGACGGCAACAGCCAGGACATCCTGAAAACCGAGCCGGTCGATAAGAAGTTCGAGGCCTTCGGCTGGTTCGTTCAGCGCGTCAACGGGCACGACCTCAAGGCATTGGTCGACGCGTTCGACAACGCCAGAAATCACCAGGGCGACCAGCCGCGCGTCATCGTTCTGGATACGCTGATGGGTAAAGGCGTTCCCTTCCTTGAAACGCGCGACAAAACCCACTTTATCCGCGTCGCGGACGACGAATGGCAGCTGGCGCTGCGTCAGCTGCAGCGCCATATCTAAGGCGCTGCGCGTATTTCACTGAACACGTTTTTATGAGGTTTAAGATGTCTACCAAAAAACTCACTACGTCCGCCATGATCGCCTCCATCGCCGAAGAGGGTCAGGAGACGCACTCCGCGCCGTTTGGCCACGCGCTGGTGGAGCTGGCGAAAAAGCATGACGACATCGTCGGCATGTCCGCCGATCTGGCGGCCTACACCGACCTGCACATTTTCTCCCGCGAGTTCCCCGAGCGCTTCTATCAAATGGGCATGGCCGAGCAGCTGCTGATGAGCGCCGCCGCCGGCATGGCGCGGGAAGGCGCTACGCCGTTTATCACCACCTACGCCGTGTTTGCCTCGCGCCGCGCCTACGACTTTATCTGCATGGCCATCGCGGAAGAAAACCTGAACGTCAAAATCGCCTGCGCCCTGCCGGGGCTCACCACCGGCTACGGCCCAAGCCATCAGGCGACGGAAGACATCGCCATTTTCCGCGGCATGCCGAACCTGACCATTATCGACCCGTGCGACGCCATCGACATCGAGCAGGCGGTGCCGGCGATTTATGAGCATCAGGGCCCCGTCTACATGCGCCTGCTGCGCGGCAAGGTGCCGGTTATCCTCGACCGCTTCCCCGACTATCGCTTTGAAGTCGGCAAGGCCAAGCTGCTGACCGAAGGGCAGGACGTGCTTATCGTCTCAAGCGGGCTGATGACCATGCGCGCCGTACAGGCGCGCGACATGCTGGAAAAAGAGGGCATCAGCGTCGCCGTGCTGCACTCGCCGACCATTAAGCCGCTGGACGAAGAGACCATTGTTAAAGAAGCGCAGGCCAGAAACTGCCTGGTGGTCACGGCGGAAAACCACACCGTCGTCGGCGGGCTGGGGGAAGCGGTGGCATCTGCGCTGATGCGCAACGGCGTTCACCGTCCCTTCAGGCAAATAGGCCTGCCGGACGAATTTCTGGCGGCAGGCGCGCTGCCGACCCTGCACGATCGATACGGCATTTCAGCCAAGGCGGTCGCGGAAAGCGTCAAGCGCTGGCTCGGCAAATAGCGCGCCATTCCGGCTCAAACGCTCTTGCGTTCGGGCCGGAACCTGTTCAAGCTGGATATTGATGGAACACACACATATGAAAAAACAAAATAACAGGATGAGTCAGTATCGCTGGTGCGTCATGGCGCTGATCTTCGTCATTTTTATGGTCGCCCAGGCTGACCGGGCGAACATCGGCTTTGCCATCCCCTTTATGCAAAAAGAGTTCGACCTCACCAACACCGAAGTCGGCATTATTATCAGCCTGTTCTTTGCCGGCTACGGCTTTTGCCAAATTCCTGCCGGATACCTGATTCGCAAAACGGGCATCCGCTTCTCCTACGCTCTGGGCATGATCCTGACCTCGGTCTTTACCTTCATGATGGGCCGGGTCGACTCGGTGCTGCACCTGAAAATGCTCAGAACCCTGATCGGCGTCAGCGAAGCGCCGGTGGTCATCAGTTCCACCGTCACTATCAACAACTGGTTCCCCAGCAAAGAGAAAGGCACCGCCACCGGGATTTTCCTCGCCGGCTCCAAGTTCGGCCCGCTGCTGGTGCCGCCGATCTGCGCCTGGATATTGCTCAACTACGACTGGCGGCACATCTTCCTGTTCTTCTCGATCCCCGGCATCGTGCTCGGCGTGATTTGGTATCTGCTGGTCAGAAACAGGCCGTCGGAAAGCCCCTTCGTCAACCAGCAGGAAGCGGACTACATCAACGAAGTCGCGCCGCAGAGCGGCGAGCAAAAAACGGCTTCGCGGCTCAAAGCCCGCCCGTTCAAGTTCGGCCTGATAGACCGCCTGATAAGAACCCGCAGGCTTACCCAACTGCAAACCTCCAAAGAGATTTTCTCCAGCTGGGACATCTACGGCGCGGCCATGGGCTACATGTGCATGGTGGGCATCGTCGACGGCGTGCTGATGTCGTGGCTACCTAAGTACCTGCTGCAAGAGCACAACTTCAACATCGTCAACTCCGCCCTGCTCGCCTCCGCGCCGTTTGCCGGCAACGTGCTGGGCAACCTGCTCGGCGGCTGGCTGTCGGACAACGTCTTCGGCAAGAGAAGAAAGCCGCTGATGCTGGTTAGTGCCTTTTGCACCATCATCATGATGGGCTTTATGCTGGTCGCGCCGCACAACCAGCTGGCGCTGGGCGCGCTGCTGTTTTGCATCGGCTTTCTGCTGTCTTTGGGCTATTCGGCCTATTCGGTCTACGCCATGGGGCGCGCGTCGAAGGAGTGCTACCCGGTCGCCTACGCCATCATCAACATGGGCGGCCAGATTGGCGCGGTCTGTATGCCGCTTATCGTCGGCGTGCTGCTCGACAGCTACAGCTGGAACGCGGTGTTTATCGCACTGGCCATCGCCGCCGCCGTCTGCCTGACGGTGGTGCTCACCATCAGGGAGCCGCTGCCGGCGGGCGCATCGATGCCGGAGTAGTTAGCAAGCAAAACGGGAGCGCCTGACGTCAGGCGCTCCCGTTTCTTCCATTCTTAAGATTACATTCAGCGCAGTGCGCCGTCGGCTAAAATCTTACTTCTGATTCAAAATCACGTTAATCAGCAAATTCTCTCGCTCCCACTGCTCAAAGTGGGCCTTCATCGCTCGCTTGGCAAGCTCCGGGTCCCGCTTGGCGATGGCGTCGACGATATCGCTATGGTTGCTGTTGATGCGGGTCTTGTCGTCGCTGACTTCGTGAATGATAGAGCGCCGCTTGCGCAGAATGTCGCGCATAAACGAGGCGATGCTCTGGAAAAACAGCACGATAACCGGGTTGCGCGTCATGCCGGCAAGCTGAAGGTGGAAGCCGTAGTCGGCCTCGATTTTTTCGTCAAAGCCGTTCGCCTCGGTCATCACGCTGCACAGGCGGGCGAGCTCCGACACCTCATCGTCGGTGGCGTTTTTAGCCGCCTCCTCCACGATAATAATCTCGAACAGCTCTCGCGCTTTCTCAATGGTTTCCAGCGAGATATAGCCCAGCTGAATGGCGATTTCAAAATATACGTTGGCGAAAGAGAGGTTGGGAATTTTGATATAGGTGCCGCTGCCCTGATTGCGCTCAATAAAACCGAAAAACTCCAGCGCGGAGAGCGCGTTTCTTATCGTTGAGCGCTGCAGGTTCATCTTCTCGGCCAGCGTTCGTTCCGCCGGCAGTTTAAACACGCCCGACTTGTCCACGCTGGCGGTAGCCAGTATTTCTTTAATCAGCTTAACGCTGTCTTCCAGAGTATTTGACATAGTAAACAGGGATAAAGTGAATGCTGGCAGCGAGTATACCATCATCGGGAAAGAAAAATAAAAATGGCGCACCAACTGACCGTCAGCCGATGCGCCATGCCAAACCAGAATGCTGGGCTAGAACGCCGTTTCCATCTCCTCCAGCACGTTATAGCCCTCATCCACCAGATAAATGGTTTTCCACTTATCGAAGGTAATACAGGGGTGAGAGGTACCGAACACCAGCAGATCGCCCACCTGAAGCGACAGCCCTTCACCGTAGCGCAGCATGGCGTGCTGGTCCATCAGGTTTTCGGTATGGGCGGAACTTGCCTTAAACGGCATTTTCTGTCCGTTGCGATAAAGCGCTATCGGCTGCGGCAGGCCGGTGTCAAAGGCCACGTCGCGCTTGCCGAAGCCGACAATCGCCAGCCCCGGTTCCGGTAGCGACTGAACGCAGGCGATAAGCTCCAATGCGGAAGCCAGATCGCCGCCCAAGTCGCATGAGAGCGGATCGCGCGCTCGCAGCGCTTCCTGCGCCTGCGCATACACGCCGCGATCGTGGGTGATATAGCAGCCGGGGCGGATCGCGTAGCGAAAGCCGGTCGGCAAGTCGGCCCGCTTCATCTGCTGACAAACCACGTCGTACCACACCGTACCTGCGCCGGTGAGCAGCGCTTCGTCAACGTCGGCGAACGCGCCGTCGGCGGCTAGCCGCTGCGTGACGGACAGCACTCGCTTAAGGAAAGCGTCGATAATTGCCAGATCGGCGCGTTCGTCATCGCTGTGGATAACGCCCTCGTAAAACTCGATGCCGCACAGCGTCAGGCCGGGCAGTTGCCGAATCAGCGCTGCCAGCGCGTAGGCTTCCTCTTCGGTACGGCAGCCGCAGCGGCCGCCGGGAACGCCCAGCTCCAGCAGCACCCGCATTTTCTGCCCCTGAGAGGCGAAATAGTCTGACAGCTGACGAGCGTTGGCTTCGCTGTCTATGCAGCAGTAAATCGGCGTTGAGGAATGCTTCATCAGCTGAGAAACCAGCCTGATATTAGCCTTGCCCACCAGCTGGTTGGCCATAATGACGTTCGGCACGCCCGCCTCGATCGCCACCTTGGCCTGAAACGCCGTGCCGACGCCAATGCCCCAGGCTCCGGCCTCAACCTGACGGCGGAAGATGGCGGGAGTCATGGTCGTTTTGCCGTGGGGCGCGAGGGAAACGTCGCTGCTGGCCGCATAGCGCTGCATCCAGCGGATGTTGTTGTCCAGCGCTCTCGCCTTCACCACTACCGCCGGCAGGCAGACGTCCTCATCGATAACGCTTATCTTATCGGCCGTTGCCGGCAGCGCCGCCGCCTTGTGCTCCGCATTCACGGGCAGTTTATTGGCTGCTGTCATTTTATTCTCCTCTCGTTCTACCCTAATGCGCGTGCACCGAGGGGGATAGCCCCTCGGCTTTAAAGCGAAATGCGTTTCGCCGAATTACCGGGTATTCTCCCGCTCGTCGGTGATAAGCTTCAGCGCCTCTTCACGCGTCAGCTTATTCTTCGGCGTGGCCAGCGTAACGACCACCGCACAGATCAGGCTCACCAGCACCGACGGCACGCACGGGTTGCCCCACCAGGCCAACCAGCTATCGTTCATTAACATGGCGACCGAAGCGCCCGCACCGCCCACCAGCGCAACCAGCGCCCCTTGCCAGTTAAAACGCAGCCAGAAACGCCCCAACATGGAACACACGAACAGGCCGGACATCAGCGTGGCGATCATTTTGGTGATGTAGCTGATGATGTCGTTGGAGGTTAGCGCGAAAACCGTCGCCAGACCAATGACAAACACCAGGAACCAGCGGGACAGCGAAATGGCTTTGCGCCCTTCCGGCATTCTCCCGGTCACCAGCGTATAGAGATCGCGCATGATGATAGACACGCTGGCGATAGCGTCAGAGCTGGCGGAAGACATCGTGGCGGAAAGCCCGGCAATCAGCACAACCAAACCAAGAATGCTCGGCAGAAAGCTGGTGGCAAACAAAAACGCATAGTTGCTGTTTTCCAGCGAAGGATTCATGGTAAAGGCCGCCATGCCGATAATGGCCGGTAAGATGGAAAAGAAGAGGTAGAGCACGCCGGTATAGACAAAGGAACGACGTACGGACGACACGTCTTTGCCGGAATAAATACGCTGACGATAGGACGGCGTTGCCAGCACGCCCACACAAATCACCATCGCCATCGAAAATGCCGGCAGTACGCCAAGCTTATCAACGGCAAACGGGCTCATTGCCGCCGGATCCACGGCCTGCTGGATAGCGTCCCAGCCGCCGACGTGATGTACCGCCAGCACGGCCATTAAGATAAAGCCAAAGAACAGAATTAGCGCCTGAATGGTATCCGTCCAGACCACGGCAGAATAGCCGCCGATAATCACATACACCGCAAACGCAAAGGCGATAATCAGCTTGGCCCACGTCAGATCGAGGCCCGTAGCCCAGGCTAAATACATGCTGCCGCCAAGAATATGAGCGCCTAGCCAGCCTATAGAGGCCACGAAAATCAAAATACCGACGATATTTTTAATCAGATGACTGCCGCCGGTATAGTAGGAGAGCTCTTCGCTCATGGTCATAAAGCGCAGCTTGCGCACCGGGGTAAACCACCACGCAACCAGCAATATGCCAATTGCGCCGCCCGCGCCGTACAGTACGCCCGCCCAGCCGTTACTGTAACCGAGACCTACTGCCCCCATGCTTGACCCGGTTCCCACCATGGTCGCTACCGTCGACCCCAGCGTTAAAAACATCGGCAGTGAACGGCCGCCCAGTAAGAAGTCTTCGCCATCTTTCTGATGACGCGACACATACCAGCCAAGCCATATCATAGCGAGAACATAAATAATGAATCCGATAAGAAAAATATGACTGTTCATCACGTATTTCCAGACAGTTATTAACGATCTCCGCCCTGGCTAATCGTTGTTGAGTTGATTGATTTGGCCTCTAAAAAAGCAAAGGAACCCGATGGCGCTCACAAACAGGAATGCCATAACCGTTTTTGCTTTAACGCTCAGCCCAATAGGTGCAACCGGCGTCAGCGAGGCCTCTGTCTCAGGAACAGAGGGAAGGGAACGTTACCTTCTATCCGCCCGATAGCAGGTCATATCCACTTCCACCATGCAGTCGACCACCAGATCCGCCACGCAGCAGACCCTGGCCGGCGGATGCTCGGCAAAGAAGCCCTTAAACACTTTATTGAACGACTGGAAGTAGCGGGCATCGCTTAAAAATACCTTCATATGAACGATGTCCTCTTTGCCGAATCCCGCCTCGGTCATGATGTCCAGGCAGTTTTGGATCGCCTGAGTCGACTGAGCGATGATGCCGCCGTCGATGATTTCACCGTCGACCATCGGCGTCTGCCCGGAAACGTACAGCCAGCCGCCGGCCTCAACCGCTTTAGCGAAAGGCAACGCCTGCCCGCCCGTGCCCTTGCCGCCCTCTACGCCGTATCTTTTAATCATGTTGTCCCCCGTTTTTTACATTGTTATCTTTGGTTAAAAATCTGCCGGCGCGATGGCCCGTCATCTGCTTATCGCGATAGGTCAGGGTGCCGTTGACGAAGACATACTCGATGCCTTCGGCCTTTTGTTTTGGATTTTGGAAAGTGCCCGACTCGTTGACCCTGTCGGCATCGAAAATCACGATGTCGGCGAAGTAGTTCTCTTTAATCAGCCCCCGCGCTTCAAGCGAGAAGCGTGCCGCCGACATGCCGGTCATCTTGTGCACCGCCGTGGACAGCGGGAACAGCTTCTCATCGCGGCTGTAGTAGCCGAGCACGCGCGGGAAGGTGCCCCACAGTCTGGGATGCGGATTGGGGTCGCAGGGCAGGCCGTCGGAGCCAATCATCGAGCTGGGATGCTTAAGCACGCGCCTGACGTCGTCTTCGTGCATCTGGAAGTAGATAGCGCCAGCGGGAAGGAGCTTCGCCGCTGCGGCGTGAACGTCGACGCCCCACGCCTGACCTATCTCCTGTAAGGTTTTGCCCGCCATCTCAGGGTGCGGCGTCGACCAGGTGATCAGGATGTCGTAGTCTTCGGTCACCTGGCTCAGGTCGAGGTTGGACGAACCGGCGCGGTACGGGTAGCAGTCGCAGTTGATGTCCTGCATCGCCTGATACTTCTCAATCAGCGCCAGCGTTTCCACCGTGCGGCCCCAGTTCTTGGCGCCCGCGCACTTGTGGTGGGAAATCTGCACCGGCACCTTGGCATGACGGCCAATAGAAAACGCTTCGTGCATGGCGTCGATAATGCCGTCGTACTCGGTGCGCATATGGGTGGTGTAGAGACCGCCGGCGTCGGCCAGCAGTTCGGACAGCGCGCAAACCTCTTCGGTCGACGAGTTGATGGCGTTGCCATAGGACAGCCCGGTGCTCAATCCCAGCGCGCCCTGCTCCAACGCCAGCTTCAGCGTCTTGCGCATCTCGGCGATGTCTTTTTCTTTCGCCGGCTCAAGCAGCGTTTCTACGCAGTTGTTGCGAAGCGTGGTGTGGCCAATCAGCGTACCAACGTTCACCGACGGCGTAACCTGCGTAATTTTTTCCCGGTAGCTCGCCACGTCCGGATAATGAAACTCATCGAGCTCGCCCAGCAGGTTGATAGGGTCCGGCACCTCGTCTTTCATCACCGCGCAGGCCGCGCTGATGCCGCAGTTGCCGACGATAAGGCTGGTCACGCCTTGGGAGGTTTTCTCCACGTAGTCGGGGTGCTTAATCACGATCAGGTCGTCGTGGGTATGAACGTCGATAAAGCCGGGGGACAGCACCAGGCCGGTACAGTCGATAACCGTTTCAGCCGCATCGCCGATGGAAGGCGCGATGCGAACGATGCGATCTCCTTTGACCGCCACGTCGGCAACGTATCCGGCGCCGCCGGAGCCGTCGATGACGGTCGCGTTTTTAAACAGGTAATCATGCTGCATAACAATTCCTCATGAATACTTAAGCAAAATGAACGTCTTAGCGCGTCGCCGTGGCCTGCCGATAGGCATCGATAAACGCCTTGGCCTGAAGCCGCGTTTTTTCAGGCCGTTGCCCGGCCTTATAGAGATCTCCCCCCAGCCCGGCGCCGACGCAGCCGGCGTTCAAATAGTCCGACAGGCTGCCCGGCGTCACGCCGCCAACGGCAAAAACCTGAACCTGTTTGGGCAAGACGGACTTCAGCGCGCGAACGTAGTCCGGGCCGAAAACGCTGGACGGGAACAGCTTGATGCTCTTCGCGCCCGCTTCAATAGCGCTGAACGCCTCGGTCGCCGTCGCGCATCCGGGCAGCACCACCATACCGTAGTCAACCGCCCGGCGAATGACGTCCGGATTGGTGTTAGGGGTGACAATAAGCCGACAGCCCAGCTCCGACAGCCGGTCTACGCTGGCGACGTCAAGCACTGTGCCAGCCCCGATAAGCGCCCTGGAGCCGAAGCGTTCAACCGCCAGCCGGATGCTGGTTTCCCACTCGGGGGAGTTCAGTGGGATCTCGATGGCGTCGAACCCTTCCTCGATAAGCAGAGAAACGTGCGCCTCCACTTCACTCGGCGTGATGCCTCTGAGAATGGCGACCAGAGGCGTTTTCATCGTGTTATTCATATCGTTGTCTCCAAAACGTTACGGCGCGGCACGAAGCGCGGCCACACCGTCCGCCCCGGCTATCGCTTTCATCACTTCAATCGCGCCCAGCCCCGACAGCGGGCGGCGGGCGTCTTCATCAACCAAAACGAGCTCGCCGCGAAAGAACGGATCGCGCTCAATCAGCCTGGCTAGCGCCTCTTTCATAATGGCCTTGCCGCTGACGACGACCGTCGTCGACGGCGTAAGGGCGAGCGCCCGGCTGTTCTTAATCGCCAGCAGGTCGGAATAGAGCACCGCGCCCAACAGGAAGTTGGCCCGCTGGTTGACCGATGCCGAAGTAAAGAGATCGAGAATGCGGACGGAAAAGCAGCTGCGGGCGATGCCGACGTCTCTACAGGCGTCCGCGCCCTTTAACAGGTACTCGTCGTCGATGTCGTCGGCAAACCGGTGTTCCAGAGAATTGGCCAAGATCGTCTGGTGGGTCAGCACGTCCAGCAGCTCACCGGCCACGGTGGTGGCGCAGCCCGCGATGCGCTGCTCCTCGTCAATGCGGATAAACTTGGAGTGGGAGCCGGGCAGCACCAGCAGCGCGGGGCCACGCACGCCGTGCGCAGCCAGCAGGCCGAAGGTTTCCACCTCTTCGCCGCGCATGACGTCCATGCCGTCGCAGTTGTCCAAACTGACGGCCTCAACGGCGTTTTTAACGCCGGGAATAAACCAGATGGGGCTGTCGCTGATTTCGGGAATAACGCGCGCCACTGCGCCTTGCGCCAGCGCGCCCAGCGAAACGGGCGCCGTCAGGTGTGGGATATGGCAAAGCCCGACGTCGGAGGTGATCATCCCCGATGCAACCATCGTGATTGACCGCTTGTCCTGTTCGTCAACGGTGGCCAACGCGGCTTCCAGCGTCTTGCGGATCCCCTTGATCAACGCCTCCGGGCTGCCGGTTTTGGCCGTATCCCTGACGCCGACGGATTCACTGGCGGAGGCGATGACTTCGCCGTTTTTCCACACTTTGACTCTCGTATTAGTCGTACCGGAGTCAATGGTTACAATAAGCATGCTGTTTCCCCAGAGTAGAAACTCAGAACCCAATAAAATGGAATACCATTCCGTTTTTGAAGATTAGATCTATTTTGATGGAATGTCGTTCCGTTTTTGGTAGAATCGTGAGACGCATCACAACGCAGTCGCAACACGTTGAAGGCAGGTGGCGGAAAACGCTAAACAAGAAGGCCGTTTAGCGTCCGTCGCTATCGGTGATAGAATGCGCTTCAGGCTGGTAACTACGCGTTTTGCCAGCGAAAAAATTGTAGGTACAATGGGAACGTGTTTAATTCGGGGAAACGGCGATGTCGAAAAACGAAAGTATGAATTCCTCTAACATCGACAAGGTGTTAACCATTCTTGAGGAAATCAGCAACCACTCTGACGGAGTCTCGCTGGCGGAGCTGGTCAAGCAGACGGACATCCCTAAAACCACCGCCTTTCGCATACTGGAAACGCTCAAGGAGCGGCAGTACGTCACGCTGGACGTCATCACCGAACGCTACATTCTGGATTTGAAAAGCCTTGAGCTGGGCATGAAGGGATTGATGAACGTTAACCTGGTTGAGGTCGCCATTCCCTATCTGAAAAAGCTCTCCAGCAAAACGGCTGAAACCTGCTTTTTGGGCGTCTACAACGCGGGCTTTGTCGTTTATCTCTATAAAAGCGAAGGGACGCTCTCCATTCAGACCAACGCCAAACTGGGCGCTCGCCTGCCCGCGTTCTGCACCGGCATCGGCAAGGCGCTGCTCGCCTTCCAGCCGCAGGAAGAGATCGATCGCGTGCTCAACGAGCCGCTAACCCGCTTTACCGAACGCACCATCGTCGACAGAGTGGCGCTGTACGAAACGCTGGCCGATATTCGCCTTAAGGGATACTCGCTGGACAACGAAGAGAACGAAGAGGGCCTGACCTGCGTCGCCCGGCCGGTGTTTAACTATACCGGCAGCGTGGTCGGCGCCATCAGCGTCGCGGGGCCGACTCACCGCATGCTGCGCAAAATAGACGAGGTCAACGACGAGCTGGCGCAGGTCTGCACGCTGATTTCTCGCCGCCTGGGGCATATTCCTGGCTAATTCATTTCGCCGACGACCCGATGTCGTCGGCACAATTTTGTACTACTTAATGCTGTGTCCCCGCGTAGCGGTTTGCCTCTGCTGCTCTTCAACCTTTTCGGCCAGCGGCTGCACCACCTTTTTCCCCTGTTCGCCAAAGAACTGATACAGCGTATCGGAGGCGGACTTGGTCAACACCATGATCTCAATGCGGCGGTTCTCGGCGCCGCCGGGATCCTGGCTGTCCAGCAGCATGCGGTCCGCCATCGCGCTGACCTGCATGACCTTGTCTTCCGGCATTCCCGCCTTCTCCAGCACGCGGCGGGCGGACAATGCCCTGTCCCCCGACAGGTTCCAGTTGTTGTAGGCATCCCGATTTTTATAGCGCATCGAGTCGGTATGGCCGGTGATGATGATTTTGTTGTCCAATGAGTCCAGCACCGGCGCAAGCTCGGTCAGCAGCGAATCAAAAAACGGCATGATCCTCGCGCTGCCCCGTTCAAACATATTGCTGTTTTTGTCGTCTTTAATAAGGATCCGCAGCCCCTGAGGCACAATTTCCATTTCCAGATTGGCCTCCATGTGGGCTCTCTGGGCAATCAGATTTATATCAGCCGCTAAATCACCCAGCTCGCGTTCCGAGACCTGCTGCGCGGTGACCGCATGGCCGCTGCCGGTTTGCCCGCTGCGGCTGTCGCCAACCTTCGCCGTCGCGCTTGAAGGACGCGCTCTGTTAGGCTTATTGGGCTTTTCAGGTTTTGTTGTCGAAGCGGCAACCGCCTTCACGTTCAGCTTGCTCAAGGGCACGATGCCGCCGCCGGCAAAAATAGACTGGGTGCGCATGGCGGCGACCACCTTTTCGCGCTCCTTTTGGCTCACGCTGTTGACTATCCACAGCGTCATAAACAGCGCCATCATCGCCAGCGTAAAGTCGGCAAAGGCCACCTTCCACGCGCCGCCGTGGTGCGCCGCATGTCCCTTTTTAATCTGACGACGAATAATCGTCGTGTGGCCCCCGCGATCGCGTTTGTTTGACGGCTTTTTCATGCTTATTCTCGCTCTAACATTGCGTCAACCCAGGCATCCAGATTGGCGAAAGTGGGCTTCGATGCAAGGTGCAGCAGCTTACGTCCGGCGTCTACGGCCAAAAGCGTCGGCTTGCCGCCCGCCTGCGCGACCAGCACGGTACGCACGCACTCCAGCAGAGAGTGTTCGGCGCGCGCCTGCTGTTCCATCGCGTTGGCCAGCGGGTCCATCAGGCAGTAACAGATAAATACGCCGAGGAAGGTTCCGACCAGCGCCGAAGCCACTTTCAGGCCGATGACCGCAATGGAGCCGTCGATAGACTGCATGGTGATAATAATCCCGAGCACCGCCGCGCAAATGCCGAAGCCCGGCATAGCTTCCGCCGTACGCTGGAAGGAGCGGGAAGGCGCCATCAGCTCTTCTTCCACCGTATCCAGCTCCTGATCGAGGATCCCTTCCAGCTCGTGGGCGTCGATTTTCCCCATCGCCATCAGGCGAAAGTTGTCGGCAATAAAGGTCACCAGGCGCTTTTGCTTAAGCACCAGCGGGTATTTTTGGAAAACGGTGCTCTCCTCCGGCTGCTCAATGTGCTGATCGAGCACCCGCAGGCCTTCGTTTTGCACCATCTCCAGCAGTTCATACAGGCACATAAGAAGCTGGCGTTGAAAGTCGGCGCCCATATTCTTTTTGCTGAGCACGCCCTTAATCTGGTGCGCAATCTCTTTTAATACGTGCAGCGGGTTACCGATAATCATGGCGCCAAACCCGGCGCCGAGAATGATCACGATTTCGGCCGGCTGCCATATGGCGATCATGTGCCCACCGGCGGCAAAATAGCCGCCAAACACGCAGCCAAGCACCACGACTAAGCCTAAAATCTTTTGCATAAAATCCTCTAATCATTCAACGGGAAAGGTTGATAGTTTGGTAAAAACAAGGGGGAAATCGCTAATCGAAAAACTCGCGAATCTTTTCCGAAATTTTCTTGTTCATTTGGCAAACGCGGGCTTCGGTAACGTCGAGCACCAGCGCGATTTCTTTTAAATTCATGTCCTGCTGGTAGTACATCATCAGCACCAGCCGCTCTTTTTCCGACAGCGTATCCAGCGCTTCTTTCAGCATCCGCTGAGTGATGAACTGATCGTCAAGCCGACGGCCCTCCAGCGACAGCGAGCCGCTGCCGCCTTCGCCGTCAAGAATTTCGTCAAGGCTTGCCAGAGAGGCGGCGCTTTCCAGCTGAAGATACTCCTGGTAGTCCTCTACGCTTACGCCCTGCGCTGCGATCTCTTCCCACTCTGGCTCTCTGCCCAACTGCTTACGCAGTTCGCGCAGCAGGTCGCTAAGCTGATGGCACTTTTGCCTTAGCTGGCGCGGGCGCCAGTCCAGGCTTCTAAGCTCGTCCAAAATCGCGCCGCGCACGCGCTGCGCGGCATAGCTGCCGAACGCTTCGTCTGGCGCGCCGTAGCGGCGGATTGCGTTCAGTAGCCCGATAAGGGCTATCTGTTCCATATCCTGACGGTCGATCACGCTGGAACACTGCGGCGCCAGCTGGCGTACAATTTTCCGCACTAAAGGAAGGTATGCCTGTAAGTAACGGTTTTCTTCTTCCGGAGTTAAGACGGTTAACTCCTCAGAACAATAGGCTGCCTGCATCCTCGTACCCTCTATTCGTTTAGCCGGCTTACTGAAAGACCACTTTTTTAACCAGCACGTCGGAGTAAGGCACCGTGATTTCTCTGGCCTTAAGCTCTTTGTCTAGCGCACTCATCAAGAGGGTTCGGATCTCGGAGATTTTCAGGCTGCGCACCTGCTCGTAGCTCATATCCATCAGCGTATTAACCACGATGCTCTGATAGAGCGGCTCGTCGGCCTTGATACGGTCGGCTCCCGGCTTGGCGTCGGTCACCATGACCAGCTCCAGCACGATGTAGCGATCGTCATTTGCGCTGTCTTGCAAAGTGATAATGGCTTCCGGCAGCGACACAAACATATTGGTGCGCTCTTCACCCTTAGACTTGGCTTTTTCCGGTTCGGCCTTAGCGCCGCTTACCGGCATTGATTTTTGCATATAGTGCATAACGCCAAACGCCGCACCGCCGCCGACAACGGCTGCCAGCAGAGCGCTGAACAGCCCGATCAATAAGATTTTCTTCATAGTTTTGATTACACTTTTATCAGCACGGACTCATTCCGCGCGTTGTCCTTGTCATCCTGCGACAGCGTAGCGGCGGACAAAACGTCCTCCTCCTGGCGCTGTCGCTCCCCGCGTTCCTGCTGCTGACGCGACTGTCCGTCCGATGAAACCTGAACGTTGACCTGCACAAAATTCTGCTCCATCAGATGCTGACGCAGCCCTTCGCTAAACTGCTGCAGCGAGCGATAAACGTCGCCTTGGTTTGCATCGATGTGTACCGTCAAACGCCCCGCGTCAAACTGAATGGCGATCTCCAGTTTTCCCAACGACGGGGGATCGAGACGAATGGTTGATACCTGCTGCTGCTGGCTAATCTGAAACTGAATGCGGTCTTTCAGCAGCGACCCCAGCTTCTCCTCCCAATCGTCGGACTGCCCTGCCGGCGCCGCGACGGCCTTTGTCTCTAGCGGCTGCGCGCGAACCTCTATTCGGTTTTGGCGAACGTCGGGCAGGGGCAGTTCAGGCCGCTCAGGCGACGAAGACTTTTCTTCCACCTTGGCGGCTACGACGCCGCGCCGCGCCGCCTTTGCGTCTTCCGCCCGAGCGGCGTCAATGCGAAGGTGAGCGCCGTCTTCAGACGGCGCAACGGCCTGAAGATTTTGTGCGGCGAACGTTGAAAGACGCGCCTGTTGCTCCGGCGTTGCGGGAGTCGGCGCGTTTTGCGCTTCCAGCGTGGCCATCAAGGCCTGAAGCTTCGGCGCGAGCGCCGTATCGCCGCCAGCCTGTGAGGAGTCATGCGAAGCATTCTTCGCCGCGTCCTGTACGCCTAACGCTGCGTCACTCGGCGCCTGGGCCTGCGCTTGGGCACGTAGCTGTAGCGGCGATTGAGGCTGGGACGGAAGCTGTGATTGAACCTGAGAAAGCGCCTGCAGCAGGCGGTTCCCATCCGGCGTGGACGCATCGGACGTCGTCGGAATACGTTCCGGCTGAGCCAATAGCATCGCCATCAGCGCCTGAAGCTCGGCGCCCTGCGGCTCCTCCTGCGCTGAACGACGTTCGCGGTCGGCCTCTTTTGCGGCCCGCAGGCGCGACGCCGCTTCGGCAAGGGGCTGCGGCAGAGAAAACTCGCGCTTCCCCTGTCCATCCTCGCCCAGCGCGTTGTCCAACGCCGCCAGGACGTCGCTGCCCTCGTTTGGCGTTAGTGGCGCTGTTGCCAGAGAAACGTTTTTCATGACTGCTCCGAAAATAGGTTAACCATCGAATAGGCCAGCATGCCTTCCTTACCGTTACGCAGCTTTTCCATTCTTTGCTGCAACACCTCTGCGCGCAGTCGCCGACGCTCGATGAGCCCCTGAAAGCCTTCACGCAGCCGGCTTTTTAGCTCAACCAGCTCCGCGTCGGGCGGAACCAGTTGAACGTATTGATTGAACAGCGTCATGATGCGCTGATGCAGCGCGGGCAGACGTCGCCAGCGCTGTTTATCCAACGCTTCATTCATGGCGTCCAACAGGGTGTATATTTCGCGTCTAAGCGCTTCGCTATCCATTCTTTATCCCAGCCTTTTAGACAACCCTTCCCAGCCCTCACGCAGATTGCCAAGAATGGTGATGACCTCATCGATCTTATCAGCGGACATCTGGCCGCTGGCCTCGTAGAGCCGGTAAACGCAGTGGTCGTACAGCCGCGCCAGGTTCAACACCAGCTCTCCGCCGGTATCAAACTCCAGCGAGCTGGTTAACGCATTCAGAATATCGATACACTTGTTGATGCTCTGCGCCTTGCGATCGAAGCGTTTGTTTTCAATATGGCTCTTTGCCCGCTCCAGTTCGTCCATCAGTCCGGTATAAAGCACCAGCACCAGATCCAACGGTGACGCCGACGCGGTGCGTGACGTCAGGTCTATCTCTTTATATAGGTCATAGCCGTTTTGTGAACCGTACATAACTGTCATCTCTCCTATGGCTCAGTACCTTTACGAAAAGGCCGCCATGCTCTCTTCCATACTGGTTATTTCGATCAGCGTCTGCGTATACTCATTCAGATAGCGGTCATAGGTCGTGTTATAGGTATTCGTCAGCTGATCGACCTGATCGTCAATTTTTTCCTGCTTATCAGAAAGGGTGCTTTGCCGCTGTGCGATGATGCCGTCGCTGCTGTCCAGATAGGTATCGAGCAGCGAGTCCATCTGAGCCACCATGCTGTCGTCACCGACGAAAATAGACGTCAGGCCCTCAGGGTTTTCTTTCATCGCCTCGCTAAACTGATCGGAATCAATCTCCAGATGGCCATCGCTGTCCAGCGCAATGCCGTAATCAAGAATGGAGACGTCGCCGTAGGTGGCGTGGGTAATGTCGTTGAGCCGGCGCTCCAAAGAGGAGAGCCCCGCATCACCGGCAAACACGCCGGCGTTACCGTTGCTGTCGTAGCCGGTCAAAGAATCCAGCGTATCCACCAGCGTGTTGTAGGCATCGACGAAGGTTTGCACCTTCTCTTGCGACGCGCTGGTGTCCTCTGCGACGGTGAAAGTCATCGGCGTGGTTGACGCTTCGGTGAACGTAATGGAAACGCCGGGGATCAGGTCGTCAAAGGTGTTGTCGCTGCTGGTGATGGGAATGCCGTCATCGGGGGAACTTCCCAGGTAGATCAGGGCGTCCTGTGCGGTAGACAGATCTTTAGGGGTATTGATTTGTTGGTAAAACTCAGAGGAGGTATCCACTCCGCTGACGCTGACCGTGAATGCGTTTGCTTCTCCGGTCTCTTCGGACGTCAGCATCAGCGTGGTCGCCCCGCCGGTATTAACAATAGTCGCACTTACGCCCGGATTGTCTTCACTGTGGTTAATCGCATCCGCCAGCTCGCTAACGGTGACAGTGCCGTCGCCGTCTTCATCGGACTGAGAAAGATCGATATCCATCTCGCTGTCGCCCATGGTGATAGTGAATGTACCGGAGGAAGGGATCGAACCGTCGCTGAATGAAAACGTGGTCTGCTGGGCGGTCGCCAGCGTGTCGACATAAAAGGTATATTTCCCCGGCTGTGCCTGGGAGTTAGCGGAAATCGTCGCAGAGTCATCGGTAGACGTGGCGGAATACACTACCGGCCCCGCCGTATCGCTGTCTAACGCGTCAATGGCGCTTTGAAAGTCGTCCAGCGCGTCTTCCAACGTCGACAGCGCGCTGCTTTCAGTATCCAGATCGTTTTGCTGCTGCTGGAGCTGATTTGCACGCGTAGCGACGCTTGCGTAGGCCAGCTCTTGAGCCACTGTTCTTGGGTTAATCATTGTCTACTCTCCGGGAAGTGACTTACTGCTTGCTCTCTTGTTAGCAACCTCCGTGCCAAAAATACGCGCTATATAAATCAATGGGCTACAGAAATGAGGAAGTCCATTTTCCGCCAAAGCGGAAAACGCGTTTCGGGAAAGGTCGCTGACGTGTACGAGCCAATGGGTATAAAAAGCAACACCGCCCACAGGCGGTGTTGAACTCGTCGTCTTAAGTAGCCATACGGGCAACAATCGACAATTATTGCAGCAGGCTGGAGACCATGCTGGACATGCTGTTGGACTGTTTCAGCATGGTGATGCCGGTTTGCATCAGCACTTGTTGCTTGGTCATGTTAGACGCTTCCGTCGCGTAGTCGGTATCCATGATGTTACCGATAGCCACTTCAGTGTTGTCTTGCATGTTTTGCAGGTTAGCTGCAGTGTCGTTCAGACGGTTGATAGAAGCACCCAGAGTAGACTGGATCTTACCGATATCGCTCATCACGCCTTGGATTGCGCTGATGGTGTCAGTTGCAGAAGCAGACGTCATCAGTTCAGAACCACCGGATACTGTGCCGCCGGCGCCGTCTGTACCGTAGTCAGAAGAGAACGCTGCGCTCAGTGAGCTCAGAGAAGTAGCCAGATCTTCGATTTGGCTAGAAATGTTAACCGTCATTTGGTCAGTTGATTCAGAACCGACCTGGAAGGTCACGCCGCTGGTGTTAGTGAACAGGCCGCTGGCAGACTTGTTGAACAGGTTAGTACCGCCGTAAGTGGTGTTTTGCAGCATGTCTGACATTTGCTGACCCAGTTCGTCGAACTCAGACTGCATCGCTGCACGGTCGTCATCGCTGTACGTTCCGTTCGCTGCTTGTGTAGACAGGTCTTTCATACGGCCCAGGATGTCGTTCATTTCGTCGAACATGCCGTCAGCAGTTTGCAGCATTGCAGTTGCGTCAGAGATGTTACGTTGAGCAACGGCCATACCGCTGGACTGTGCGGTCAGACGGTTAGCGATTTGTTTACCAGCGGCGTCATCAGCAGAAGAGTTGATGCGGTTACCGGTAGCCAGGCGTTCCATAGAGGTAGCCAGTGAAGCGTTACTTTTGTTGATTGCGTTTACTGATGCCATTGATGCGGCGTTGGTGTTCATAGATAACATGGTACTACTCCTTGGTTAGATAATCGTGCTCAATCACGTTACTCCAGTAAAGCGGCCCCTCCGGCGGGGAAATTAAGTCGGGTAGAAAAAATTTTTTAGATTGGGATTAAAACAGGCCGCTGCGCGAGGGGATTTTGGTCCCTAAATTAAGGGGAAGGGGTTATAAAATAAGAAGATTGTTCGCATAAAAACAATTTTCGTTTTACCTGTCTTACATTGATGTTTATCTGATAACGAGGATATCGACGGGCCAGATGCGTTCCTGACAATTGATCTACCGCTTACCGTTTCGACGCAATCTTGAATGGTCTGTATATAAATAAGGCAGGAAAAATAAAAGCCACGTACACTTACCTATGCTTTTATTTATTTTGAAAATCTCTTTCCTGTAGGCTAAAGCTAAAACATCGAACAACTATAAATTACATTCACTTACAGATAACGAGCCTCATTGCATTGTTTTATATATATTTTTTAACTACTATCTCCCGCACTATTTTTATCTGACATTGAATTAACCAGCGGATAGGCTAAGCTCAGTATGAACGCCCCCCTTTCAACAGAAAAATGACTAAAAATATAAAGATAATGTTAAAAACGTTGCATGTAATTTAAAATTATCATTCACCCGTTATTAATAAAACAGATTGTTCAGGCCAACTGCTAGTGTGCCTGCGCCGCAAAATGAGACAAATGCGGGAGCCTATTCCCCATATGACGCCAGGAACTATTGTCGCCAGAGGCGTTGCAACTTTTAATCATGGTCCGATAAGCGTCACATAATGAGCATAAGCGTTAATAATAGAAAACTGGAACCGTCCCTGAGCGCCCTCATCCATAGCCAGACTGGAGAAATTTGCCGTCTTGGAGAGTTCCATTACATATTGCTGGAAACTCTGATCGCCAACGCGGATCGGGTGCTGTCGCGCAGCTTCCTGATTAATGAAGTGTGGAAAAACCGCGTCGTCGGCAATAACAGCCTTCCCACGGCCATTCACGCCCTGCGCCTGGCGTTAGGGGATGACGGCAAGCAGCAAGAGATCATAAAAACGGTGCCGAAAAAGGGCTATATCTTCAACAGCGACTGGGTCGTTGAACTGCCGGACGACCCCGTCGATGAACAAGAGGCGTCTACATTACCGGAACCCGCACCAGTGCCGGAAATAGAGCCAGAGCCGGAACTTAAACCGGTAGAGGAAGCTGACCAACAGGAAGAGGCCTCTCTTCCCCCACGGGAACAATTGACCGACGGCGCCAACCTTGCCGCAGTACCGGCCATAACCGATGCCGCGCCAGCCGCCTCGCCTCGCCGCTTTGCTTATGCCAAACCGTTCATGCTGCTGCTTGCGATACTGTGCATAGTTGCCGTGGGGGCTACGTTCTATATGAAAGGGGGAGAAGGACAGGCGTCTTCAGCAATAGAGAACGAGTCCCACATTATTCATGAGCCCTCTCCGGGAACGAGCAGCATTAGCGTTTATCACGTCTATCAGACAGACGCCAACGAGACAAAAAGCACGACGCTGGCGGAGCACCTTCCCAATACGCTAAAGCAGATAGACGCAACGCTCAAACAAAAGAATGCAACGATGACGCTGTACTACCATACAACGCTGCTGCGCCTTTCTTTTGACGCACTGCTCACCAACGGTTGCCAACACACTTACCAGCTCGCCATCAACGTCGACAACTGGCAGGACAACAATGAACAGGTTGGCGAGTTACTCCATCAAGAAGTGGAAAGAACATTAAATGAAATGCCTGCATGTAAATAATACCGCACGGTTCATCCTGTTTGCGGCGTTGAGCCTGTCGCCGCTTTTTGGCTATGCCGCCATCGAGCGTACGCAGTTTATTCATTATGATATGACGACATCAGAAAGAAACGTCTACGACCTGACGTTCATTCCCCAACCGCAGGAAACCGTCATCGTGGTTAACAGGCCCGACGACGCAACGCCGTTGCTCACCGCTGCAGTAACCCACTGCGTGGTAAAAAAATCGGATACGGTCGCCTTCGGTCTGGCAAAGTTCAACACTCAATCAAAAGGGGCGGACGCACGCCTGTCGCGCTTTATCAACTTCGTCAAAGAGCACAGCCTGCGCACCCACCTACAGCCGATTGATCAACAGCGGCAGCTGCTGTTGTTAAATGACGTCAACGGAATTATCACGCTGGATTATCCGCTTTCGGTGATGGGGGATAAGGAGTGCGCACCGGAATGAGCCTTGGGTAGGGATGTGAGGAGTTGAGCAATGCGCGAGAGTGCTCGCGGAAGGCAGATCGCAGAAAATAAAAAAACCTACTGGTGAGGTAGGTTTTTTTATTTTCTACCCTCAGCCTACAGATGAGGAACTGAGCGGCATTGTGCGACATAAACGTCCCGACAGCAGGATTATAGCCCTCACCATACCCCATTGCAAATAGCCAATCCCCCCCTACAATACTCGTTGTCGGGCTTGCCGAGCTTCAGACCAAACCGATTTCAAGCCCTGGTCGCCAAACGGGTGGTGCCGCTGGCGGTGCCCCGGTCTGGAGTGCGGCATAACGTTCCGACAAACGTATACTCCGTACTGACAGGCAGCGTAAGGGTAACGTACGGGCGTTGCGCTCCTTTTAAAAGGAGAGCGGATGGACACGCTGATGCATAAGCTGATTGTGCTCATCGCCGTACTGGAGCTTTTACTAGCTCTATTGCGGCTGATTGATCTGCTGAAATAGTTCTCAGATTGAAACGCACCTAAGAGGGAATGCCAGTTCCCTCTTTAATAAAGGCGCGCCAGAGAAGATATGGCCTTCTCGATATTGAGGTAGGTAGGAAATCTTTAATAGCCCCTTCCCGCGCCGCTGCCTTTAGCGGCGCGGGAAGGGTTCGATAATACGACTTACGACAACAAACTCCGCACCGTCAGATGCGAAAGCCTCGCCTGACCGTTGACCGCCTGTTGCAGCACCTGATAGTTATGGCTCGCTTCGTCAAGCTGCCCCGCCAGCGCGGAAGAGGCGTCAATCGCGCTCTGCGTCTGGGGGAAGCGCGCCATGCCGTCGACCAGACGACGAGCCTTTTCCTGCTGCGTCGCCAACCCTAGGCGCTGTTCGCTAATCTGTTCAAGCGCGCTCTGAATGGCCTGATTGGCCGATGCGCCGCTCGTCGACATCGCCGTTTGCAGCGTTTCTGACAGCGCCGGTTCGGCCGCGGTCTCTATCATCGTGGGCTCGCCATCAAAGCGAACGCCTTCGCCCTTGACGCTAAACGATGCCTTGAGCTGCGGCCAGTCGGTCTCTGCGGTGGCAAAGGAGTCGCCGCTCAGCTTGCCTGAAACAGAGACTTTTTGCACCCCGACCCGCCGAAGCGCGTTGTTCACCACGGTTTGGTACTGGCGAGGCGCCATTTCGCCGTCAACGGATACCGCCGACAGGCGCGTTTTACCGCCGTCCTGCACGCTAAACAGCAGCGTCTCACGGGATTCCGGCTTTGAAAGCGCCTGAGCAAGCCGAGGCGCCTGAAAAACCACCTGCGCCTGCCCTTGCAGAACGGGCTTCAGCTGGCGGTCAACCGTACCGCCGCACAGCGTCGTCCGGTTCTGTAACAGCTTTTCGATCTCCTGCGCCGAATTCTTGGCAACGGAAATATCACCGCCTCGGCGCGCCGAATGACGATAGTCCACCAGCTTTTGTTCCAGCTGGCCTAAATAGCGGTCGGCCTGCTGAAGCGCCGTAAGCTGGTCGTTAAGCTGAACGCTGTAGCGCTGGGGGCGCGTAGAAATCAGCGGCGAAGCCGGATAGTCGGCGGTCGCTTGCTGCGCCTCGACGACGGCGGTTTTCTCTACGTTCGCCGTCTGCGACAGGACAGAAGACGGCGTAAGCGCGCCGGAGCCGGTAAGCGAGGATGAATTAAAACCTATCTGCATGACAATTTCGCTCAAAGCGCCGGGCCGCGCTATAGCTCCCGGCGCGTGGGTTAAATAGCGTTAAACAGATTCAGTTCGCTCACCTTAGCGTACGTTTTCATCGTGGCTTCCATCGCCAACTGTAATCCAGTAAAAGTAATCGTGGCAGGACCGTAGTCCAGATCGCCCAGTTGCCCAATCAGCTCGTCATTAGCGGTTGATACGCCGGTCTGCGCGTCGCTGAGCATCGTCATGGTATTTTGCCTTTCACCCAGGCTCGCCATTGCCGAGTTCAGGGAGTCGGAAGCTTCGTCGACGCTATCAACGGCGCTTTGAATGTCCGCCTGCACCTGCGGGTCGGTAGGATCGACGCTCGGATCCTGAAGTTCAGTCGCCAGATCGTTAAGCGAATTAAGCACGTTCAGGCTGTCGCCGAACATCTCGCCGACCGACACGTTAGTGTCAATTTCCACGCCGTTGGAGACCGTCGCGGTACGGTGCTCGTCGTTGCCCTGATACACGTATTCATCCGGCTCGCCGTCGCCGTCCGTGTCCTGATACACAATGGGCGGCTGGTCGTTTACCGTACCGCCGAAAATGTAGTGGCCATCTTCGTCCTGATAGTTCAGCGCCGCAACGATAGTCTGCGTCAGCGACTGTATCTCCTGCCCGTATCCGGAGAGGTCATCCGCCGTATTGGTGCCGTTCGCCGCCTGCAAGAGGTCGTCTCGAATGGCCAGCAGATCGTTGTTGACCCCGTCCATAATGGATTCCTGCTGGCTCATGCTGGAAGAGACGGTCTCAATATTCGACTGATACTGCTCAATGGAGGACTGCTGGCGGTTAAGCTGGGTAATGCGCGTCGCCGCAATGGGGTCGTCCGAGGGCAAATTCACCCGCTTGCCGGTCGCCATTTGGGTAACGACCTGCTCCAACTGCGCAGAAAGCTTGTCAAAGCTGTTCGTCATTGACGTATAAGACTGCTGTGTACTGACTCTCATCGTAATTTACTCCCGCTGGCTCAACACATTTCCAGGACCGAGTCGAAAATCTCGGCGCCGGTGGAAATCACTTTCAGGTTGGCTTGGTACACTTGGGTATAGGTAATCAGGTTGACCGCTTCTTCGTCCATGTTGACGCCGCTGACGCTGCTACGCTGATTTTGCGCTTCGCTATATACCGTACTGGCGGACTGCGCTTCGGTCTGGTTCTGACGGCTGTAGATACCGATGTCGCTGATAATGCTGGTACAGGCGTTACCCACCGTCACGCTGCCCATGTTGGCGATGTCTAACGGCTCGGTTGAAATATCAATCAGCGCCTGCAGGTTGTCGCCGTTACCGGATTCGTCCGGTGAAGAGGAGAACGCCAGCTCGTCGGGAGAAATGTCCGGGTTCACCAGCATCGGGCCGTCCGGGTCGGTAGGATCGTAGATAAACAGCGGCGCGCCCGGATTACCGTTAAGGTCATAGCCTTGGGCCAGCTGATCGTTTATCGCGTTGGTAAACTGCTCGGCGATGCTGTTGACGGTGTCCGACAGCGGCGTCAGCACGTCGCTCTGATAGTCGAACAGCGCCCCCAGCGAACCGCCGGTGTCCATGGTCATGTTGTATTCCGTACCGGCAAAGGTCAGCGTCATGCTCTGCGAGCCGTCGTCGTTGCTTTTCAGAGCGATAGTCGAGCTGCTCTGGCCGCTGACCAGCGGCTGGCCGTTATTCAACGCGACGTTGTAGTTGCCGGCATCGTCGACGGTCACCTGTACGTCCATCATGCCGCTGAGCTCTTCGACCATCTCATCGCGCTGGTCGTACAGCGCTGAGGCATTGTCGCCGTTCGCTTCCGCTTCGGAAATTTCCTGATTGCAGGTAGCGATACCGGAAGTCAGGGTATTGATCTGAGAAATCGTTGCCTGTTCCTGACTTACCAGCTCGCTGCTCTGGGACTGAACGTAGTCGAGCGTGTTATCAACCCGCAGCGCCAGCGCGCTCGCTTCGCTGATAACCTGAGAGCGCAGCGCCGAGTCGTCCGGCGTTGTCGTGGCGGCGTTCAGCGCAGCGAAAAAGTTGTCAAAGCCGGTGCTCAGGCTGCTGTTGTCGTCGCTGAGCACAGTTTCAAGCTGGGTCAAATACTGCTGCTGGGTGCTGTAGTAGCCGTTATCGCTGGCGGAAGTCCATACCTGATTGACCAGATACTGGTTGGAAACGCGGCAGATACTGTCGACCTGAACGCCGTTGCCGGCGCTGTTGGGCACGCCGGAGCTGGCGCCGACGGCGCTGGTCATCACGACCTGACGCGTATAGCCTGGCGTCATCGCATTCGCGGTGTTTTCCGCCGTTACGTTAAGCTGGGCCTGCGCCGCGCTCGCGCCGCTGTAGCCAATATTAATCATGTCCATCGGTTTTTCCTTTCCGGGGTGCTCCCGGTAAAACGTCGTTCAGTATTTAGGGTATAAAACGGCGCCTGGCTGAAAATTCTTAAGCTGCGCTATTCGCCTTTCGTGACGGACGGCGACAGCTGCTTGACGATCGCCGCGGCGATGCCGATACCCTGGCTCTTAGCCAGCACGTTACACAGCGTGTCGTCATAAAAAGACTGCATCGTCTTTACGGAATCGCCGCCAAGCGGATCGTCTTTAGACTCGAACAGCTCGTTGGTCTTGCGCATCTCTTTAAGCATGCTGCGTAAAAAGATGGCCTCAAACTGCTGCGCCGCCTGCTTAAGGTCGTTAGCCTTTATTTTCGGCCCCATCAGCGGATCGGCGCCGTCCGAGCCGCCCGGCAGGGCCATATTGACTCTCTGCATTTAGATAACCTCCAAGTCAGCATCCAGCGCGCCCGCTTCGTGCAGCGCCTGAAGAATCGACATGATGTCGTCAGGAGACGCGCCAAGGCCGTTAAGCACGCTGACCAGCGTTTTCAGGCTGCTGGATTCCGGCAGTGAAATTACCCGCGGGCGGGCGCTGTCGACGTTGATATCGCTTTGCGGCGTCGTCACCGTTCTGCCGCCGGCAAGCGCGTTGGGCTGGCTGACGTTGCGGCTTTCGGTAATGGAAACCGTCAGGTTGCCGTGCGATACCGCCGCGGCGTGCAGAACCACGCCGTCGCCCATAACTACCGTACCGGTACGCGAGTTGAACACCACCCTGGCGCGAACCCGCTCGGCCTGAATCTGTACGTCGTCGAGCCGAGACATAAAGGCTACGCGCTCGCCCGGATCGGCGGGTGCGGTAACGGCAACGCTGGTAGAGCTTTTCGCCGTGGCGATCCCGCCGCCGAAGGCGCGATTGACGGCAATGGCAATGTTATTGGCGTCCTTAAAGCTAGGGCGTTTCAGGTTCAGCGTAATCACGCCGTTCATGTTGAAATCGCTGGGGATCTCACGCTCTACCGTCGCGCCGTTGGGGATAAGCCCCGCCGTCGGCGTATTGACGGTAACGCTGGAACCGTCGTGCCCGGCGGCGCTCACGCCCCCGACGACCACGCTCCCCTGCGCCAGCGCATACACTTCGCCATCGGCGCCGTGCAGTTGGGTCAGCAGCAGCGTACCGCCGCGCAGGCTTTTGGCGTCGCCAATAGATGAAACCGTCACGTCGATGGTTTGCCCCCGCGCGTACATAGGCGGAAGGTTCGCGCTCACCGCGACGGCGGCGACGTTTTTCACTTTAGGATCGATTTTGCTCGGCAGCTGCACGCCAAACTGGCGCAGCATGTTGGTGATCGTCTGGTTGGTAAACTTCACCTGGTTTTTATCCCCGGTGCCGTTAAGGCCAACTACCAGGCTATAGCCCACCAGCTGGTTGTCGCGGATGCCCTGAACGTTGACCAGAGACTCCAGGCTCTGAGCCATCGCGACCTCCGGCTGAACCAGCGCAAGCGCGATAAAAAGCGCAGCCGTCAGGCCGTGGCGTAAACGCCCGTGAATGTGCATGTCGTTCTCCGGATTAAATAGGGAACAGAGGATGGTTAAACAGGCGCGTCAGCCAGCCTGCGGAGTTCGCATCGCTTAGCGCCCCGCGTCCGGCATAGGAGATACGCGCATTGCCGATACGCTGAGACGATACGGTGTTGTCGTTTTGAACGTCGTCCGCGCGCACCAGGCCGCTCAGGCGAATGTATTCATCACCCTGATTGAGGGTCAGCCATTTTTCACCGCGAATTTCCATCATTCCGTTAGGCATCACCTGATGAACCGAAACGGTGATGGAGCCGCGCAGGCTGTTTTGCTGTTGCGAAGAGGCGCTGCCGTCGAAGTCGCGCGAGGCGTCGCCTTCCGCCTCCAGATTGCCTTTAACTTTGCCAAACACCGTCGGCGCACCGATGGACAGGCCGCTGCTCTTACCAAAGCCGGTCTTGGCCTGCTTGCTGGACTGGGTCGACTCTTCCAAAATTACGGTCAGGATGTCACCCACGCGGTAGGCGCGCCGGTCGGCGGTTAGCGACCAGTTGTAGCCGGTTTCAAACAGCCCGCCCGCACGCCCTGCGGGCGTAGGTTCCGGCGCCATTTTAGGCGGAGCGAAGTCCTTGTCGTCTTTTTGCACCAACATCGCCGGTGATTCACAGCCCGACAGCAGGGGAATCAGAAGCGTTAACCAAAGATACTTTTTCACGAACGTACCACTTGACTTGAGAGGGCGACGCCGTCGCCCGTTAAAACAGAGAAAACCGATTACAGATTTTGGTTGACGTACTGCAGCATTTCGTCAGCCGCAGACACCATTTTGGCGTTCATCTCATAGGCACGCTGCACGGTGATCATCGCTACCATTTCGTTGACGATGTCCACGTTAGAGCCTTCCAGAGCGCCGCCCTTGAGCGTTCCAAGCCCGTCCTCGCCCGCCACGCCTTCAATCGGCTGGCCGCTGGCGGCGGTTTCCAGATACAGGTTGTCGCCTTCCGCCTGAAGCCCCGCCGGGTTGGTGAAGTTCACCAGCGTCAGCTGGCCGAGCTCGGTCGGATCGCTGTCGCCCGCCAGTACGGCAGTGACGGTGCCGTCTTCGCCAAAGGTGATGCTCGTCGCGCCCTGCGGAATATTGATTTCCGGCTGGATCGGCAGCCCCTGAGAGTTGGTCAGTACGCCGTCGGCGTTAACCTGCAGGTTGCCGTCGCGGGTGTAGGCGATATCGCCGTTGGCCTTCTGCACCTGTATAAACCCCTGCCCCATGATGGCAACGTTCATTGAGTTATCGGTGGTTTCGATATTGCCTTCGGTAAAAATCTTCTGGGTGCCGACGATGCGCACGCCGCTACCGTACTGGATGCCGCTCGGCAACACGTTGTTTTGATCCAACATGCCGCCCGGCGCTTCCTGAGTCTGATAGAACAGGTCCTGAAACATCGCGTTATCGCGCTTAAAGCCGTTGGTGTTAACGTTGGCAATGTTGTTGGCGATAGTGCTCATTTCAGCATCTTCGGCTGAAAGGCCGGTTTTGCTTATCCATAACGCTGAATTCATTGTTTATCTCCTACCGGACGTTCCATCAGGAACCGCGCAGTAACCGGTTGCCTGCGTCGCTTAAGTCTTCAGCGGTCTTCATCATTTTGATCTGCGCTTCAAACTGGCGATTGAGTGAAATGGAGGCCGTCATTTCAGTGATGGCCGATACGTTGCTGCCTTCCAAATAACCGCCGCTGACTTTGATGTTCTCGTCGCGCTGGGCCGGGCGACCGTCGGCGGTCACCAGCATGCCCTGGGCGTTCTTAGTCAGGTTGTTGACCGGAATGTTGACAAGCTTTAGTCGGTCAACGTCCATCGTGGCGGTGACGTCGCCGTCGTCCGGCGTGACGGAAATCGTGCCGTCGCTGCCAAAGGAGGCAATCGCGTTCGGCGGCAGGATAATCGGGCCGTTGTCGCCAACCACCGGGTAACCGTTAACGGTCAGCATTCCCTGATCGTTTTGCTGAATGTTGCCGTTGCGGGTATACACCTCACGACCGCCTTCGCCCTGAACGGCGATATAGCCTTCTCCCTGAATGGCGACGTCCAGCGGACGCTCCGTACGTTCAGCGACGCCGGGGGCATCGTTAACGGCGCTTTTTTCTTCCTGCGACATAAAGCGCGTAGCAAAGCCGTTTCCGCGCACCTGATTGCTCTGCGAGAGCTCCAGATCGCGACGAAAGCCCGCGGTGTTCACGTTCGCCAGGTTATTGGCGCTGACCTGCTGTTCCATCAGCGCATGGCGGGCGCCGCTAAGCGCCGTAAAAATCAAACGATCCATTGGTCGCCGCCCCTTACATTGCCTGGAACAGCGCTTGGTCGAGTTCGGTACTGGCCGATATCACCTTGGTGTTAGCCTGATAGTTGCGCTGCGCCGTCATCAGCTCCACCAGCTCGCTGGTGATGTCGACGTTGGAGCTTTCCAACACGCCGGAAGAGAGCGAGCCTAATGAACCGGTTCCTGGCGCGCCAATAATCGGCGTACCGGACTCTCCGGTTTCAACCCATGAGGTGCCGCTGACCGCTTCCAACCCGTCTTCATTCGGGAACGTCGCCAGCACGACCTGCCCTTGCAGCATGCGTTCGCCGTTGCTGTAGGTCGCATACACGTCGCCGTTGTCGTCGATCTGCACGCCGTTTTGCTGAGCGGAGGCATAGCCGTTGGCCGTGTTGGTGGCGACGGAAAATTCTGAGCCGTACTGGGTACAGCTGGAATAGTCGAGCGTCATGGTAATAGGCGCCGCGTCATCGCAAGGGAACGTCAGAGAAATCGGCCCGGTCGGCGAGGTCAGCTGTCCGGTGTTGGGATCGAACGTCAGGGTCGTGGTCGTGCCCGTCTGCTCCTGGCCGTCGAAGCTGTAGTGAACTTCCCAGGTATTGCTGTCGGTTTTGACAAAGTACTGGCTGACCGAGTGCTCATTGCCAAGCGAGTCGTATACCGACGTGGTGTAGGTAGAGGTATAAGAGCTTGCGTTTGTAGGGTCAAACGGCACGGCGGCAGTATCAATCGCATCAGAACTGGCGTCCAGGTTGGCGGAAAACGTCATGCTGTCGGTGGCTTCTGCGGGGATGTTGCCGGTTTTAATCTGAAGATCGGTAACCGTACCGGTTTGCAAGGTGCCGTCGGCGTTAGCCGGATAGCCCTGTAAGTAGTCGCCTGACGGATTGACGATATAGCCGTTTTTATCCGTCGTAAACGAACCGGCACGGGTATAGCTGACGTTGCCCGCCGCGTCGCGCATGACAAAAAAGCCGTCGTCGTTGATAGCGAGATCCAGCGCGTTGCCGGTAGAAACCATTGAACCGCCGCGGGAGATGCTCTGCGCGGTGCCAGCCACGCTGACCCCCATCGCCTGCGAGCCCGCATACATGGAAGAAAACTGGGTCGTGGTCGACTTATACCCTACCGTTCCGGCGTTGGCGATATTGTTACTGATGCCGTCCAGCTGTTCGTTTACGGCGTTAAGGCCGGTTGCTGCTATTTCATAGCTCATGGTTCACTAATCTCTTATTAAAAATAATCAAAAACGGTATTAGGCCGTCGTATCCGTGGAATCATCGTCCGGTGTGCCGAACTGACTAATCATGGTGAACGGCACTTCGCCTACGCCCGTGACGTTCAGTACCGGCGTGCCGCCGTCGAGCGGAATGCGAACGTCGGTCACCATGCCGGCTACTTCTACCGGCACTTCCTCTTCGCCGGTGTTGGTCACGACGGAAACCTGATAGGAGCCCGGCGGGATGCCGTAGTCGGCAGGATCGATATCAAAGTCGACCTGCCCCGGAGACTGTTCTCCCAAATCGACCGTGTAGTCGTCCCCGGCGTCGTCGGTAAAGTGCAGCGTTACGTTGGTACAGGCATCGGACAGAGTGACTCGCCCGTGGATCGTCTGGTCGCTTACGTCAACCGACGTGGTCTGCACCATGATTTCATCGCCCACCATGTTGCCGAGCGCCATCACCTGCAGGTTGCTCATCAGCACCGAGTTAGTGTTCATTTCAACCGACATCTCTTCCGCCATCGCCACCTGAGCCATAGAAGAAAGCTGATCGATATATTCCGTCGGGTCCGTTGGATCGGTCGGATCCTGATTTTGAATTTCTGCGACAAACAGCGTCAGAAAGGTATCCGCCATTGAAGCGCTGTCGTCGGTCGTCGTGGTCGTTGTCGCGCTCGATGAACTGCTGTTTGAGTTTGAAGAGGCGCTGTCGCTGGTTAAATTGCCGTTGGTCGACTCTGCGCCCAGCGTATTGCCGGCCACCGTCGACGCGCTGTCGGACTGCGTTTTTTCAGCCGATGCCGCTAATAAGGCTACGTTGCTCATGCTCCATCCCCCAGCTTCAGCAGGCTTTGTTGCATGCTTTTTACGTTGTTAAGCACGTCGACGTTGGTTTCGAAGTCCCTTGATGCGGACATCATGTCGGCCATTTGGTCGACAACGTTAACGTCGGGGTAATACACATAGCCGTCGCGGTCCGCCAGCGGATGGTGCGGCTCGAAGCGTTTCACCGATCCGCCGCTTTGCAGTACGTCCATTACGCGAACGCTGGCGCCATCGATGTCATGACGCCCCTGAGCGATAAGCCCGTTGTTATAGACGGCGGCGAACACCGGGCTGCGCGCCTTATAGACGTCCTTTGCGCTCGCCGCAGGGGACTCCGCGTTAGCCAGATTGCTCGCGATGGTATTAAGCCTGACGGTTTGCGCCGTCATCGCCGAGCCAGATATCTGATAAATGTCGTTAAAAGACATGACTTATTTCCCTTCAATAGCGGACCGTAATCCGCTGATTTGCATATTTAAAAAGGTCAAACTGGTTTGATAATCCAAACTGTTTTGCGAGAATGCGGCCTGCTCGGTGTTAATCTCTACGGTATTGCCGTCTTCCGAGGCTTGCATCGGTACGCGATACTTCACCGTCGGGGTTGACATTTCTCCCGTTTGATTTAATCGTTGCATCTCGGCGGCAAAATCAATATCTTTAGCCTTGAAGTTTGGCGTATCGACGTTCGCCAAATTCGCGGTAAGCACCTCGGTCCTCTCAAGACGAAGCTTTACCGCCTGTGGGTGAACACCCCACGCTTGTTGAAAACTCATTCCCATAACGTTGACATCTCTTAGGCTAAACATGAACGCGCAGGTCGAGTACGCAAATTGCGTGCCAGTTTTTAACTGATTGACAGGTAACGTGTTTATGAAAGTCGCCTTTCCCAAGAGGAAAAATCGTTTCCGCCTGACGGCGGAAAGCGCGCTGTTTACTGCCCTTTTCGGCATGACGTTTTCCGCCCTTTGTGCACCCGCACTTCCGCAGGCTGCCGCGCAGAGCGCCCGGCAGCAGGTTAACGCCGCCGTAATCAAAAAGGCCGGGGACGAAATCAACAGTCTGGCCAAGCAGAATCGCTGGCAGGACTACTACTACAAAATGAACGTTTTCATTCCGGCATCCGTTGCCAACGTGCCCTTTTGTAACGCAGCCCTTAAGGTCGATGCGCCGGCTCATGCGTCCGGTTCGCTTAACCGCCTCAACTATGACGTAAGCTGTGCCGATGGCGCAGGCTGGCATATCCGCGTCGACGTAAAGCCCGACGTGTACGTGTCGGTCCTCATGCCGCGTGAAGAAATCACGCGCGGAACGGTGATAACGGAAGACGAGCTGGTATCTAAAAAGTACAACCTCAGCCACCAGCACGGCGACCTCGTCGTCAACGACGACGAGGTGGTCGGCATGACCGCAGGGCGCACTCTGCTGCCGCTACGCCCTATCGCCAAAGGCGCGCTACAGTCGCCTATACTGGTTAAGAGGGACGATGAGGTGAGCCTTATTTCAAGCATCGACAACGTGACCGCCCAAACGGAGGGCATCGCGTTGAAAAACGGACGCAAAGGCGACGTCATTAAAGTACGCAATGAAAGCAGCCAGAGAACGGTCAGCGCAGTCGTTACCGATAAGGGCGTCGTTAAGGCAGTAGCCGCGGGCTCCTGACCGGCGAACATGTTTGAAAAAAACATTTAAGTTTTGTAACTGCCGCGCCGCTTTAGTTGAGTACACTCATATATAAAGCGAAACAACAATGCGTGAGGTCCGTATGAAAATTACGCCAATGCCAATTGCCAACCAGGCGGCTCGTCTACAGACGCAAAAAGACACAAAGGCCACGACCGCATCGGCACAAACGCCCGTGCCCGCGACGCCCTCGGCTGACGACATCGTCCAGCTGGGCCTGCAGTCCGCTCAGGAAACCCTGAGCAGCGACGACAGCGATATCGACGCGGCAAAGGTGGATGCCATGCGTACCGCGCTTGCCAACGGCGAGCTGACGGTCGACAGCGACGATCTGGCCAAATCTATGCTCAACTTTTTTTCTCACAACGAGTAGACCAACGTGAACGATAAGCTTCAATCGGTAAAAGCGCTGCTGCATGGCATCGTACTTGACGACGAACGTTATCTGACGCTGCGCCACCTGCTGGAACGCCAGCGCCTGTGCATTATCAAGCGCGACTGCGACGAGCTGGCAAGCGTCAACGACCAAATCACCGACAGCTATGAACAGCTGAAAGAGGGTACGCGGCTGCGCCGTACGCTGCTTACGCAGCTTGGCGTAACGCTGGACAAGAACGGAATGGAACAGGTTTTCTCCTGGCTGCCCGCGGAACAAAAGCGCAGAGCGCAGGGCGCTTGGAAACAGCTGGAAAAACGCGTTTCCGGTTGCAAAGCGTGGAATGAAAAAAATGGCGAACTGCTAACCATGCAAAACGCCTTTGCGCAGTCTTTTTTAGGTACCGAACCGGACTTCCTCTACCACCCTTAGAACGCTCGTACGAAAAACCAAGCGCCTCAATCGGCCGCGATGAACGTCCTGGCCGAGGGCGCGCTGCGCCTGCGCTTCCCCAAGCCTGAAAGCCGTTTGTAAGGAAGTTCCATTTCCCCTACTTCCCTCAAAATAAATAACCAATTGAATAATAAAAATAAAATAATTGGCACATCAATTGCTAAGACCTTAGCACGCCCCTTACGGGCAACGTCTATCCCTATGCCCTGAACATGCGAGTTGTAAAACTGCGGGCATATACAAAAAGAGCAAAACGCGATGAGTCAGATTGAGTGCTACGAGCCAGAATTCGTTCGGCAATACCTTAACAATAATTCCCAGACCGCGAGCAAACCGCTGTCCCTGTGCTGGCAACACGAAGTCCGCCTGAGCCTGCCGTTAAACGACAGCGAGCGCTGCCGTGCGCTGCTTGCCTCAAGCAGCGCACTGGAACTAAACGTCTCCATGCGGGAAGCGTCGGCGGACTTCCCTGCCCTGCCCGACTGGGCTCAATCGCTCAACCAGGCCTCGCTCGACGCCGTGGGCCTCCCCGGCCTTACGCCGGAAGCGCGACTTTATGCCCTCGGCATTCTCCTTTCCTACGCCGCCAAGCTGGACAAAGAAGAGGTGACGACGCCGGAGGTCATTGCCACGCTGCCGAAAAAGCTTGAAGAGCTTGTGCGCGAAGGGGCGCTACAGTGCCAGTTTAACGAACTTCCCTCTATTCCGACGCTGCAGCGCCAGCTCACCGGCGCGTTGGGAACATTCTCTTTTGACTGGAGCCTCCTGCCGGAAAGCCCGCGCAAGCAGGCCGTACAGCTACAAATCGGCCTGTTCCAAATGCAGGACGACAACGGCCTTTCACGCCTGCATCAGCAAATGATGGACGTCTGGCGGGAGCGCGGCGTTCCCCGGTTTGCCGACATGCCCTGGGTCTTTATCAACTACCTTTACTATCGCCTGTATCACGAGACGTTTCCCCATCACGATACGCAGCCAATGCCCGCACGCTACCTGACGTTAGTCAGCGACTACTTCCTGCTTCGCAGCCTGCTTTGCCTGTGGATGATGGACGGCGACGACTTGAGCGACGACGTTCTCGTCAGTCTGGTGGCGATGTTTGAAGCCTGGCGCTGCGGCCCGCTGGCCGACGAGGAAAAAGAGGCGCTTCTGGCGCCGCACAGGCAGGATGAAATCCTCAGCGCCATTTCCCTACTCACAAACTAAACGCAAAGACTATTCGCATGAAAGCCATATCCACAGAAAACCGTCGGTCGCTGCCGTTTGTCAGCGTCGTCACGCCGACGTTTAACCGTGCCGAATTTTTGCCCTACCTGCTGTATATGTACCGCTATCAGGACTATCCGGCAGAATGTAGGGAGCTGGTTATTTTGGACGACTCGCCGAAAAGCCATCAGGACATTATTAATACCCTGACGCAAGGCCGCCCCGAAAGCTTCAACATTCGCTATATTCACCACCCGGAGCGCCTGGCGCTCGGCAAAAAGCGCAACATGCTCAACGAGCTGGCGCAGGGGGAATATATCCTCTGTATGGATGATGACGACTACTACCCGGCGGATAAAATCAGCTACACCATCGAGATGATGCAAAAGCACGGGGCAACTATCTCCGGTTCGGATCAGATCCCCATTTGGTATAGCCACATTAACCGCCTGTTCAAGACCCACAGCTTCGGCAACCAGCACATTCTGAACGGTACGTTCTGCTATCACCGCAACTACCTGAAAAAGCATCGCTATGACGATGACTGCAACCTGGGCGAAGAGCTGGCGTTTACCAACGGATTTACCGTTTCGCCTCTGCAGCTACCGGGGGAGCGCACAATCATGTGCGTATCCCACAGCCACAATACCTTCGACAAAGACTTCGTGCTCGGCAACAGCGAATCGCTCGACGCGGCGCTTGACGACGTCATCAGCGACGCCATGCTCAAAAACTGGTACCAGAGCCTGCACAACGCCACCCACAGCCGCCCGATCGAGTGGGGATTTATCGATAAGGTGGTGGTCATCAACCTGGATCGTCGAACGGATCGCTGGCGGCAAATAAGCGAAGAGCTCGCACAGCTTCAAGCGCCGGCCGATAAAATCGTTCGCCTCAGCGCCTGCGAAGACGACGACGGCCACGCCGGTCGCCGACGCTCGCATCTGAAAGCGCTGAAAATGGCGCAGCGGGAAGGCTGGAAAAACTATCTGCTGCTGGAAGACGACGCCGTACTGCTCAAGCAGGAAAAGTACGTCAACGCCCTGAACGGGCTTTCCAATTCGCTTTCCGCTCTGGGTTGGCAGGCCGTCATTCTGGGCGGACAAATAAACCGAGGCCGACCGCTCAACAGCCTGCCCGGAATAGTACACGCCGCCGACTGCCAGCGCGTTTGCGCCTATCTGGTCAACGCGCCCTACTATGCGACGCTCGCCCAGCAAATGACCCTTGACCCTTCGGCCACGCTTGAAGAACAGTGGCGGCCGCTGCTTGAACAAGGAAAATGGCTGGCGTGCAGCCCAAGCCTCAGCTATCAGCGGGCCGGCTACAGCGATATTGAGAAAAAAGAGAGCGACAACGTTCGCTTCTACTTTAACCGAGTTAATAAAAACCACCGGACGGAGAAGCTACAGGCCAGCCAGCAGCCGATAGCCAACCTGCTGGGTGAAAAGATCGGCTTTTATATTGGCAACCCTTTTCACTATCAGCTCTATCGCACCGTGTTGCCAGTGCTTCAGGCTGCGGGCTACGCTTGCGATCTGCTCCTTGACGACGCCCAGCCGCCGGAGCGCCTTGACGGCATTAAGCGACTGCTGGCATCGCTGGAAAACCGCGAACTGAGCGGCAGCCCGCTTAGCGAAGTCAAAAATCGCCGGCAGCGCTACGCCTGCCTGGTCAGCCCGTTCTACACGCCTAAAATAAAGGGGCTGGCGGAAGTCAACGTTCGAGCCATGCCGACGCAGACAAACGCGGTCTGGAACTTCGCCTGGTGGAACCTGTTCTATCAGCGCCAGCTCTGTTACAGCAGCTACGACAGGCGCGCGCTCTCCATTAACGACAGCGCCGTCATCGTCGGCGATCCGCGCTTTGACGACTGGCATAACGATCGCGTCGACCTGAGCGCGCTGTCCTCCCTTCGCCTCGACGAACGCAAGCCGACCCTGCTCTACGCGCCGTCGCTGGATGCGCGAGCGTCGATGCTCCAATGGGCGGAGCAGCTGGAGCCGCTGAGCCAGGAGTTCAATCTGGTGACGCTCTTGCACAACGACGACGACCTGCGCGCCCGCTCTCCGCTGGCTTCGTTTAAACGCCTGTATAAACGCGCGGTTAACGACGACGCGCTGCTTCTGCCGCTGCTCAAAAAGGCCGACGTGGTGCTCTCCGACGACGACGCCCGCCTTTTCGATGCTCTCCACGCGGGTAAACGCGCCATAGTGCTGCAGGCGCAGGAGCAGTCGACCATTCAAACGGCCGACGACGCTTCGCGTGAACTGCGTGCCCACCTGCCCGCCGCCCGCGACGTTGCGGAACTGCGACAACGCCTTGCAGAATCAAGCGGCGCCGATATGGAAGATTTACGACGCAGGTACTGCGATGCCTATATGGATGGACGAGCAGGGGAACGCGCGGCGCAGGAGATTATTAGGGCGCTTGAGGAGAACAAGGAAGAGCACGTCCTGCTCGAGAGTATAAAAAGCAGGCTGTTTAACTAATCGGAACGGCCAACCGCATCCCGAATTTACCGATAAATTCGGGATGCGGCGTTAGAAAAACGATGACGAGCCGTCCGCTTATTCCTGCCCCACCACTTCCGACAGCGGCTTAAAAAACAGCTCGCGGTAGTCCACGACGCCCTTTTCAATATCACTGTAGTCTGCGGCCTGATAGGCGACGTTGGGGAAAAGCCCCAGCCAGCAGTCTTTCTCCATCAGGGACCACCAGTTTACGTCCAGCGCGTAGCGGCTCGGCAAGCCGCCGCGCTCAAGGTGATAAAGGCTTTGCAAATAGTTTTCCAACAGGATGGGATAGTAGTCACGCTGGACCAGGTAAGCGCAGGCGCACCATGCTTTATTGACGCGCACCAGATAGTTGACGTGCTTAAACGGGGTGACGCGATAGTGGTGTGCGGCCAGGAAGGCGACGGTCCACTTTACGTTTTTCAGCGTCTGAAACAGGCGATTGATGAGCACGCGAGCGCTCTCTTCATGGATAAACGTCACGTCGTCCTCAAGGATAAGGACGTTATTCCACTTTTCTTTCATCGCCATCAGCAGGACGGCAATGTGGGACTTAACGCAGCCGATATAGCCGGGAGATTCTTCAATCGCGTTAAAGCGCAGAACCTTCTCTTTGCTTATACCCAGAGCCACCAGCTGCTTTTGCAGCTGTTCATTGCGATCGCGCCTTTTCGCCAGGTTGATATAGACCACTTTGTCGACAAACTGCCAATCAATCGAACTCAAAACAGCCCCCGCATCCTCCGCTGCCAGCACTGGCCGGCAATTTCATCGATCGTCTTCTGCTGCTTGATGTCCGCGTCGTGGGCCAGCGCCTCTTGCCGTTCCTCAAGCGCAACGGCAATGCCCTTCTCCCTACAGGCGGCGTCAGTCAGGTCGCTTTGAATGCGCTCTTCTTTCACCTTAGCCAGCGCTTTCTCCTGCTTTTGCCATTCGATAACCCGCTGAAGGCTGCCCTTATAGCCGGACAGGTTTTTCAACGCCTCCGCATTAGACGAGCCGGCGCCGCCGACGTCGTTCTTTTGCAGCAAATAGCCCAACGCCTTGATGTTGTTATCGTAACGGATGCCAACCTGCTTCTGCTTGGCCAGCTCAACGGTCATTTCGGTAACCGCTTTACCGCGCAGCCGCTTGAGGTGCATCAGCGTCATGACTGTCTGATTCATTGACTACTCTCCGCTTTACCGGACGGAAACAGCGTCGCCAGCCGCGTTTGCACCTGCTCAAGCGGCGCGCTTTCTGCGACGTCCTGACGTAAAAAACGTTCAATTGACGGATAGACCTTCACCGCCCGATCGACGGACGGATCGGCTCCAGCCACGTAGCCGCCGAGGGGAATAAGCGGCTTAATCTCCATATAGGAGGCATAGTTCTGCTTTAGCTGCCGCGCTGAACGCAGGTGCTCGGGGCTTGTGACCTGCGACATGCATCGGCTTATCGACTGAGCGATATCGATCGCCGGGTAGTGACCGGATTCCGCCAGCTTGCGGGTCAATACGATGTGACCATCCAGCACGGCGCGGGCGCAGTCGACGATCGGGTCCTGCTGGTCGTCGCCTTCGGCCAGTACGGTATAAATGGCCGTCATGGAACCTTGGCTTTCGCTGTTGCCGGCGCTTTCAACCAGTTTAGGAATAAGGCCGAAGACCGACGGGGGATAGCCTTTGGTGGCGGGCGGCTCCCCTAAAGAAAGGGCGATCTCCCGCTGCGCCATTGCGTAACGGGTCAAGGAGTCCACCAGCAGCAGCACGTCTTTATCGCTGTCGCGAAACCAGGCGGCAATCGCATGGCACAGCTCCGTCGCCTTCAGGCGCATCAGCGGCGATTCGTCGGCGGGCGCGGCGACCACGATAGACTTGGCCATCCCCTCTGCCCCCAGAGAATGGTCGATAAACTCTTTCACTTCACGGCCGCGTTCGCCGATAAGCCCGACCACCACGACCTGCGCGCGGGTGTGGCGCGTTATCATGCCCAGCAGCACGCTTTTACCCACGCCGCTGCCGGCCATCAGCCCCACGCGCTGCCCCTTGCCGATAGTCAGCAGGCCGTTGATGGCCCTGACGCCGACGTCGAGCGGCTCGTTAACGGAGCGACGGGTCAATGGATTCACCGAGGGTGCGATAGGGGACAGCACGCAGCTGCCCGTAAGCCGTCCCTTGCCGTCAATCGGTTCGCCGAGGCCGTTAACCACCCGGCCAAGCCAGCCTTCGCCTATGGTGATGTCCTGCGCTTTATCTTCGGGGAACACCCGTGCGCCGGCCATCAGCCCCACCGGCTGCTTAAACGGCATCAGGTAGGTGATATCGCGGTTAAACCCTACCGCCTGCGCTTCTATCATCGAGCGGTCGGCGCCCTCGACGCGACAAAGCTGCCCGGTGGCAAGCGGGCAGCCGACGCTTTCAAGCAGAATGCCGTTGACTCTCACCAGCCTGCCGGCGACTCGCGCCAGCGGGATGGATTCAATCGACTTCAGCGCGCTGCCGAAAAGCGAGGCGTCACTCATCGCCCGCCTCCGGCGTCAGGGTGTCCTTCAGCGCCGACATACATTGTTCAAGCCGCTGTTCGCAGCCGACGTCCAGCTCTGCGGTATCGGTCACGATGCGGCACTCCCCGGCGCCAAGGTCCGTGCTGGGGGTTAGCCCCCATTCGCTGACCTTGTCCGGCGCGACGTTCTGGATGCGCTCAAACTCTTCGCGGCTTAACAGCACCTGCAGCGAAGCGGGCGCCGACGGCAGGGCGCCGAGCGCCTCTTCCACCAGCGCCAGCAGCTGGGTAGGCTGAAGCGCGAGTTCGCAGCGGATCACCTGACGCGTAACCTTCTCTACCAGCGTCAGCAGCTCTTCGCGCTGCTTGCGCTCGATGTGCGCCAGATAGTCGTTCAGGCTCGAGACGGCGGCATCCAGCGGCTTGGCGGCGACGGTGAAGGCGTTAAGCCCTTCGCGCTGCCCGGCGAGGCTGCCCTCGGCGTAGCCTTCGCGCATGCCTTCGTCGTAGCCTTTTTGGCGGCCTTCGCTAAAGCCCTGCTCCTGGCCCTCTTGCATGCCTTGTTCAAAGCCTTTTTGCATCCCCTCCTGAAAGCCGTCCATCAGGCGGCGCTGAAAGTCTGCCGACGACAGGCCAGGCTCCAGCTCCACGTGCAGACGACTGCGAGGAGGAAAGCGGTGCAGGCGATAGCGCCCGCGCAGTGTTTCCAACGCCATGGTTTATTACTCCGCCGTTCTTTCGGTAAACAGCTGCAGCGAGATGTCGCCCGCCTCTTCCAGCTCGCGGGCGACCTGCATAATGTCGCGGCGAGCCTGTTCGATACGGCTGACCGGGACCGGCCCAAGGCGAGAGGTAATGCCTTCCAACTGCTGGACCTGCCGTTTCGGCATGACGCCGAAAATCGCACGCCGCAGCGGCGCCTCGGTGCCTTTGAGCGCCACGGCCCATTCGTCCATCGGCACTTCTTCCAGCAGGCGACGGCGAACGTCTTCGGTCTGGCGCACCAGAATGAAGAAGTCGTACATTTCGTCCTGCAGCTGCTCGAGCACCTCTTCGTCCAGCTCGCGCAGATGTTCGAGGATCTGCTGCTGGTTGCCCTGAATGCGGTTGACGATGTCAGCCGCCTGTTTGATGCCCTTCACTTTGGAGCCGTGCTCCGCCAGCAGGGACAGGCCGCGATCGATTAAGCGATCCAGCTCGTCCACCACGTCGCGGTTGACGTCGCTCAGCTTGGCGACGCGATAGAGGATCTCGTTTTGAATCGGCTCGTTCATAAAAAACAGCACTTCGGCGGCGATTTCCGGCGTAAGGAAGGCCAGAAAAACCGCCTGAAGCTGCAGGTGCTCTTCAGAAATCAGCGCCGCCAGCTGGCGAGGCTCAATCCACTGCAGGCGCGCCATGCGGGTGCGAATTTCATCGCCGTAAATACCGTTAATCACGCTGCTGGCGATTTCACCGCCCAGCGCCTTGTTCAAAATGCCCTGAAGCATTGAGCGGGACGCGCCGTTGATGCCGCTCTGCTCGCGGAACTCATCGAGAAAGTGGTTGATGACGCGCCTCGCCTGGCTGGTCTTCACGCCCGACAGCCGCGCCATGTGCTCGCTCAGGCGAACCACCTCTTCACGGCTTAGCTTTTGCATCACCGTCGCGGCAGCCTCTTCTCCGAGGCACAGCAGCAGAATCGCCGCCTGATCCAGATAGCTGGTGCCGCTCTTACTTGTTGTCAATTCGCTCATTGCTGGTAATCCACTGTCTGATGACTTCGGCGACGCGATCGGTATCGTTTATCGCCAGCTTCTTCAAGAATTCCACCTTGGTCTCCAGGCCGGAGCTTTGCGGCGGCAGGCCGTCATCGCCGGAGAACGAAGGCAGATCGACGTTTTTGCGCTCATCTTCTCCGGAAGGATCGGCGTTACGTTCATCGCTCTCTTGCGGCAAGGCGGAGGCCGGTTCTTCGCTGAGGGGCGCTCGCTCTTTCGGCGCGGACAGCCGTTTAATCAACGGACGAATCACGACGAACAGCAGCACCAGCACCAGCAGGATCCCGCCGCCCAGCCGCGCCCAGGCCAGAATGCCCGCGTTCTGCCACCAGGGCTCTTTTTCCTCAACCGGCTGAGCGGCGGGCAGGAAGGAGAGCGTTGACAGAGAAAGCTTATCGCCGCGTTCGGCGTTAATGCCCGCCGCGCTGTTAAGCAGCGCCGTCACCTGCTCGCGCTGTTCCGGCGTCCAGCCTTTCACCGTTGGCGAATCCTGATTAAGCACGACCGCGACGTTCAGGCGCTTAATTTCAAAGCCCTGATGTTGGATGTGCTGTACCGTGCGGTCGTAGGCGTAGTCGCGCTGGCTTTCCGTATGTTGGGAAAGGGCCTGTGACGGCGCATTAGCGGCATCGCCGCCGTTTTGTCCGGCTGCCGGGGCGGCAGCGCCGGTTTCCGGCGGACGGTTGCTTAAGGAGCCGGGAATACCCATCGCCAGCTTGTCGGTATTATGCTCCTGAGAGCTTTTCTCATGGCTGACCTTCGGCGTATCGCCCAGGCGCTCCTGCGTTTCGTCTATTTGGCTGAGATCCAGCTGCGGCATGACGCTGACGCGGAAGTTGTTTTGGCCGACCAGCGAAACCAGTACGTTGGAGAGGCTGGCGCGCGTTTTGTCCTGAATGTCTTTCAGCAGGCGGTCTCTTTTACGCGTGGCGCCGGCGGACTGCGCCTCTTCGCTGACGCCGTCAGAAAGCAGATTGCCCGCCTGATCCACCACGCTTACGCGCGAAGGCTTGAGGCCGGGAATGCTGCCCGACACCAGGTGGATGATGGCGTTGACGTTGTCGTCGGTCAGAGTGACGCCATAGCGCAGCCGCACCACGACGGAGGCGCTGTTCTCCGGCTGGTTGTTAATGACAAAGGAGCTTTCTTCATTCAGCGCCAGCTGAACGCGGGCGCTTTCCACCGCGTTGAGCGTCATGATGCTCTGCGCCAGCTCGCCTTCAAGGCTTCGCTTATAGCGCACGTTCTGAACGAACTGGCTGCTGCCAAGCACTTCGTCTTTATCCATCAGCTCGTAGCCGCTGGGCAAAATGGCCTGAACGCCCTTTGCCGCAAGCGTCATGCGCGTTTTCGACAGCGCGGCTCGCGGCACGAGAATTTGTCCGCTGTTGGGGTCAATGCGGTATTCAAGCTTTTCCCCGTCCAGTACGGTAACGATCTGGGAGGTCGGCAGGTTTTCCTGCGCGCCGTACAGCGCCGTATAGTCCCCTTCGCCGTTCCACAGCAGGGCGACGATCGCCGCCGTCGCTGCAAACGCCGCGAGGCCCAGCAGGCCCCACTTTATCAGGCCGTCGGCCTTCGGCAGTTTCCCCAGCAGAGGTCCCGCCAGGTCTTTCAATGAGGTGAGTTTCATAATGATTACACAGACATGCTCATCAGATCGTTAAAACCGCTTGCGACTTTATTACGCACCTGCACCAGCGCGGAGAAGGTTAGCGATGCCTGTTGGCTGGCGATCATGGCGCCGGCCAGATCGTCGCTCTGTCCCATTTCAACGGCGGTTTGGCTCTCCAACGCCGTCCGCTGCGCCTCGTCGACGCGCCCGAGGGCGGAATTCATCACTTGGCTGAACGAAACGTCACCGCTCGCTTTTGAGGCTAACGGCGTATCCAAAGGGGAAGCGGGGCTCACCGGCGATTCCGCCAGCGTTTTCATTCGACCCATTTCCTGCGTCAGCTGAGACTCAATGGCGCTGCCGGTCGTGATTATCATGGTATTGATCCTGTTTGATTCAAAAGCGGAACGTGACGAAAAAGCAAATCAGGCTTAGGAAAACTGCACTTCAATGCCGTTTTTACGCATGGAGGCCAACCGATAGCGCAGCGCCCGCGGCGTAATGCCCAAGAGGTCGGCGATTTTTCCTCTATTGCCGTGGTATTTGCGCATGAGGTCTGCAATGTACTGGTACTGAGCAAAACGGCCGTGTTCCCCCAGGCTGTCGCTCTCCTGCGGCTGCGACTGCGGGCAAATAGCGATATGGGAAATGTTCTCTTTGTACGGCTGTTCTACATAAGAAGAGGAGGTTGATGCAGGCAGGCCCAGCGAATCCGGAACGATGACGCCGTCCCGGCTTAAAATCATGCCGCGCTGAATGGTGTTTTCCAACTGGCGAACGTTGCCCGGCCAGCCGTACTTCAAAAGCGCCGTTTTGGCTGATTCAGAGAGCGTAGCCTGACGGCCGAAGGCCGTGGCGTATTTTTGTATAAACCGTTCGGCCAAAGGCAAAATGTCGCCGACCCTTTCGCGCAGCGGCGGAATAGAAATCGGCACAACGGAAAGGCGATAGTAAAGGTCTTCCCGAAAGCGCCCGGCGGCCACTTCGGCCTCCAGGTTTTTATTGGTGCAGGCAATAAGGCGGAAATTCAGGCGGATCGAACGATTGCTGCCAAGGCGCTCAACCTGATGCTCTTGCAGCACGCGCAAAATCTTCGCCTGCAGGGCCAGCGGCATATCGCCAATTTCATCAAGCAGCAGCGTGCCGCCGTTAGCCATCTCAAGCTTACCGGGGACCGCAGACACCGCGCCGGTAAACGCGCCTTTCTCATAGCCAAACAGCGTCGCTTCCAGCATGTTTTCCGGAATAGCGGCGCAGTTGACGCCGATGTAAGGAGCATCCTGAGGTTCAGGAAACGCCAGAGAATGAATGAGCTTGGCGATGCACTCTTTACCCGTTCCCGTTTCGCCCTGAACTAATACAGGTATATTAAAAGAAGCTACGCGTTTGGCCAGTGACAATACTTTGATGCTGGCGGACGCTTCGGCGATAAATCCCGACATCTTTAATCCTATTCAGTTGTTTGGTTAATAAGAAATACACGATAAAGTAAAACAGCCGCCATAAACTCACGCGGTCGCTCTTTCACTTATTTGCCACACAACGCATTCACACTCACGTTTGCTACAACGCTTAACTCAAAATTGAGATGAATAAGGACACATTCAAAATCAGATAAAAAAGAATGTATATGAGCATGAAGCAAAGGGCGTTATTCTTTTTCCGTTCATTTCTATAATGAAAGAAAACTCAGAACGAGCAGGATAGTACCATCGTAATCAAAAGAGTGTTGACATAAATGAATAATTAAAAAATTAATGAATAATATTCAATAAGATAGGCACAGAAAATCGTATCAGCGCCGGAAGGTGAGCTAATATCAAGAATATGAAAATTATTTATTTATAATATATTAAAGCCTTTTACCCATTGCCATAACAATAGACTTGCTGTTAAATACCGCCTTCGTTTCAGTCGAAGACTTTATCTGTAAACACGATTTCCTTCTCTCCACTATTAATAGCTGCATTTAATGAGCAAAACTTAAATGCAAAAATAAATATTTTTTAGCGGTGAGTAAAAAGCACAATTAACCATACAACTTATGTCATTATTCAGAGAGTGAACGCCATGCTGAAATACAGCCAAACCCCGGGCATATTTAAGCTCGAAGGAAACAGACTTGGCCGACCTTATCACCGTCTTCCAACCATGTTTATGAGTAAGTTTGACGTTATTGACTCCCGACTGAATAACTACTTTTTGAAAAAGCATCGCACCAGCATTACGTTAAAAAAGATCGACTGCGAAATGGATGTTACCAACAAAACCGCCGAGTTGATGGCCTCGCAGGTCGGCCACTTGGCCTTTGACATCGACCGCCCTTTACTGCTGACGCTTTTGAGCAACTTCTACGGGCTAGAAGAGGCCAGAGACGACGCGTCGCCCGACCGCCCGACAAAAACCGAAATGCGGCTAAAAAGCCGCCTGGCGATGGACATCTGCAGCCTTATCTTTCATAAGGATACGCTTGGCATACCGCTGTCTATCAAGATAGACACCAGTACGGTATGCACGCGCTGGGCCTATCAGATAGCCCTCAACCTGACTGACGATGAAAACGGACGCTTTTACATTCTGTTGGATGACGCTCACACCGACCACATTCTCAACTTCCTGCGTAAAAAAGAGACGGCTCGTACGCCGGAAGACGCCCGGCAGCGCCTGGAAAACAGACGCGCGGCGGTTGACGCACTCGCCAATACGCTGCCGCTGACTCTTCGAGTAAACGTCGCCCAGTTCCCCCTAAGCGTAGCGGATTTAGCGACGCTGAAAGCGGGCGACATTTTGCCCATCAGCCTGCCGGAGACATTTCCCGTCTGTATCGGGAAATCAGAAATATTTCACGCTCTGATCGTTGAAGATCGGGAAAAACTTTACCTGTCAGAAATTACGGAAACCACCACTGAGAAATCCTATGAGTAACCAAGAAGATTCACTTGAGCAAGGGTTGGAACTCAACGTTGAGGACGCCGCCAGCGCATCCCCACGCCGCACGCCTTCGGCGTCGACGCCGGATGCAGTCAGGCTTACGGACTCTATGCCGCTTCTAAAGCGTATCCCCGTCACGCTCACGCTGGAGGTCGCCTCGGTGGAGATCGTGCTGGCTGACCTGCTCAACGTCGACGACGATACGGTGATTGAGCTAGACAAGCTGGCCGGCGAACCGCTGGACATCAAGGTCAATAACATCCTGCTTGGAAAGGCGGAGGTGGTGGTCGTTAATGAAAAATACGGCCTGAGGGTACTGGAATTCAATACGAACAGCATTGACGACTTGAACCCATGAAAAAATCGACCCTTATCGGTTCGGCAATAGGCCTCGTTCTGATGGTCGCGTCGCCGTTTGTCTTAGCCAAGGGCGGCGATATTTCACTTTTGAACGTCGCAACCCACGGCAACACGCAGGAATACAGCGTCAACATTCAGGTGCTCATCCTGATGACGCTGGTCGGCCTGCTGCCGACGATGGTGCTGATGATGACGAGCTTCACGCGCTTCATCATCGTTCTGTCGCTTTTGCGTCAGGCGCTCGGCCTACAGCAGACGCCGCCGAACCGAATATTGATAGGCATCGCGCTGTCGCTGACGATGCTGGTAATGCGCCCTATCTGGATAAACATCTACGACAACGCGGTCGTGCCGTTTGAAAACGACCAGATAACCATGTCGCAGGCGCTCGACAAGGCCGCCTCGCCGCTCAAACGCTTTATGCTGGCGCAAACCAACAAGAAGGCGATGGCGCAGGTGATGACCATCGCCAACGCAAAAGGCGAAGCGGCGGATCAGGATCTTTCCATCGTCGTTCCGGCCTATGTGCTTAGCGAGCTGAAAACCGCCTTCCAGATAGGCTTTATGATCTACATTCCGTTTCTGGTCATCGATCTGATTGTCTCCAGCGTCCTGATGGCGATGGGGATGATGATGCTGTCGCCGCTTATCGTCTCGCTGCCCTTCAAGCTGATGCTGTTCGTGCTGATTGACGGCTGGGGTTTGACCGTCGGCACGCTGACGGCCAGCATTCGCGGTCTGGGACTAGGGTAGGAGCCGCTATGTTAACCATTGACGTCGCCGCCGACATCGTCGGCAGCGGTATTAAAATAGTGATTATTCTGGTTTCCGTTATGGTGGTGCCAAGCCTGCTGGTCGGGCTTTGCGTCAGCGTTTTTCAGGCAATCACGCAAATCAACGAGCAGACGCTCAGCTTCCTGCCTCGCCTTATCGTCACGCTGGTAGTACTGGCCGTATGCGGTAAGTGGATGCTCATTCAGCTGCACGATCTCTGCATGCACCTGTTTACTCAAGCGGCAACGCTGGTGAATTGACATGATCCAGACGGATATCACAACGCTCAGCAACCTGGTGCTGGGGCTTTGGTACCCCTTTGTGCGCATAATGACCTTTATTCGCTTTAGCCCGGTGCTGGACAACACGGCCCTGACTTCGCGCGTACGGGTTCTGCTGGCGCTGGCGCTGGCCGTCATCATTACGCCGCTGGTGCCGCACCCGGTTCCCACCGGGCTGCTCAGCCTGCACACGCTGGTGCTGACGGTAGAGCAAATCCTTTGGGGCATGATGTTCGGCCTGATGTTTCAGTTTATCTTTCTTGCCTTGCAGCTGGCGGGGCAAATTCTTTCGTTCAACATGGGCATGAGCATGGCGGTGATGAACGATCCGTCCAGCGGAGCGTCCGTTACCGTGCTGTCCCAGTTTATTTATATCTACGCCGCGCTGCTGTTTTTCATTATGGACGGCCACCTGCTGCTGGTTAGCGTGCTGTACAAAAGCTTCACCTATTGGCCCATCGGCAACGCGTTGACGCCCCAGTCGCTTCGCAGCATCGCGCTGGCGATGACCTGGACGTTCGGCGCGGCAACGCTTTTGGCCCTGCCCACCACCTTCGTGATGCTTATCGTTCAGGGCTGCTTTGGCCTGCTCAACCGCGTGTCGCCGGCGCTCAACCTGTATTCGTTAGGCTTTCCCATCAACATGCTGTTCGGGCTGGTGTGCTTCGCCGCCCTGCTTTACTGCATGCCGGATCGCTATCTGCATCTGGTCAACTTTGTCCTGCAACAGCTCGATGCGCTGAGGGTTCCCGCTCATGGCTGATAACGGCAGCGAAGAAAAAAGCGAGAAACCCTCCGCCCAGAAGCTTCGCAAAGCGCGCGAAGAGGGGCAGGTCGCCCGCTCCAAAGACGTGAGCCTGGCCGCAGGGCTGTTCGCCGCGTATTTGGTGCTCAGCACCAGCTTCCCGTGGTATTGCGACTTTATTCGCGAAGGGTTCATTACCGTACACCAGTTTGCGCAGCAGGTCGGCGACGACGCCATCATCGGCCAATTTTTACTGCATAACCTGCTCGTCTTAAGCAAGTTCATCCTGACGCTGCTGCCGATACCGCTGGCGGCGTCAGCGGCATCGCTGGTACCGGGCGGCTGGATCGTCGTACCGAAAAAAATTCTGCCTGACTTCGGCAAAATCAATCCGCTAAAAGGGTTTGGCAAACTGTTTTCCAAAGAGCATACGGTAGAAACCGGCAAGATGGCGCTCAAGGCGATTATCGTTTTGGTAATGCTGGGGCTGAGCCTGCGCAGCAACTTCCACAGCTTTCTTAATCTGCAAAACCACTTTTTCTATCAGGCCGTTACCACTGGCCTGTCGCTGTATGCCGGCATCATGCTCAACTTCATTATTCTCTTCGCCTTTTTCGCACTCTTGGACGCTCCGCTGGCGAAGTTCATGTTCACCCGCGGGCTGAAGATGACCAAGCAGGAAGTGAAAGAAGAGTACAAAAACCAGGAAGGCAAGCCGGAAGTCAAAGCGAAAATCAGGCGGCTACAGCGACAAATGGCGATGGGGCAAATTCGCAAAGTGGTGCCGAGCGCCGACGTGGTGATCGTCAACCCGACCCACTTCGCGGTCGCGCTGCGCTATGACCAATCGCGCGCCGCCGCGCCGTTCGTCGTCGCTAAAGGCACCGACGAGATTGCGCTGTTTATCCGTCAGGTGGCGAAAGAGAGCGGCATCGAAGTCGTCGAGTTTCCAAAGCTCGCGCGCGCCGTCTACTACACCACGCGGATTAACCAGCAGATCCCCTTCCAGCTTTACCGGGCCATCGCTCACGTGCTGACTTACACGCTGCAGCTGAAGAGCTGGCGCGCCGGCCAGCAGGATCGCCCGCACCTAAACCAACACATATCCATCCCTCAAGAGGCGTTGAAACAGGATACAGAAAATGATTAAACGAGTGCTGACAGCCTTACGGGGCGGACGCCTTGGCGTTCCTCTGGTACTGCTGTGTATTTTGGCGATGGTTATCCTACCGCTGCCGCCGATGCTGCTGGACATACTGTTCACCTTCAACATCGTGCTGGCGGTGCTGGTGCTGCTGGTCAGCGTCTCCACCAAGCGGCCGCTGGATTTCAGCCTGTTCCCAACCGTACTGCTGATAACCACACTGATGCGCCTGACGCTCAACGTGGCGTCGACCCGCGTGGTCCTGCTGTTCGGCCACGAGGGCGTAGGCGCAGCGGGTAAGGTGATTGAATCCTTCGGTCAGGTGGTGATCGGCGGCAACTTCGTGGTCGGCTTTGTGGTGTTCATCATCCTGATGATCATCAACTTTATCGTCGTCACCAAGGGCGCCGAGCGTATTTCCGAGGTTTCCGCGCGCTTTACTCTGGACGCCATGCCGGGCAAGCAGATGGCTATCGACGCCGACCTGAACGCCGGGCTTATCAACCAGGCGCAGGCGCAGGCCAGACGTAAAGAAGTGGCGGGAGAAGCCGACTTCTACGGTGCGATGGACGGCGCCTCGAAGTTTGTGCGCGGCGACGCCATCGCCGGGATGATGATCCTCGCCATCAACATGATTGGCGGTATCTGCATCGGCATCTTCAAACACAACCTCAGCGCCGAAGCGGCCTTCCAGCAGTACGTGCTGATGACCATCGGTGACGGTCTGGTAGCGCAAATTCCTTCGCTGCTGCTGTCTACCGCCGCCGCCGTTATCGTGACCCGCATCAGCGACAGCGGCGATATCGCGACCGACGTGCGTTCTCAGCTTCTGGCAACGCCGTCGATACTCTACACCGCCGCCGGCGTTATGTTCGTGCTGGCCATCGTGCCCGGCATGCCCCACCTGCCGTTCCTGGCCTTTACCGCCCTGCTGTGCTTTGTCGCATGGCGCCAGAGTAAGCGCCCTCAGGTAGCGGAGACGGATGAAAAAAGCCTGGCCGACCTGAGCAAGTCCATCACCGAGACGGCGGAGCAGCAGGTCAGTTGGGAAACCATTCCGCTGATTGAGCCCATCAGCCTGAGCCTCGGCTACAAGCTGGTTTCTCTGGTGGATAAGACCAAGGGCAACCCGCTGACCCAGCGCATACGCGGCGTGCGGCAGGTGATATCCGACAACAACGGCGTTCTTCTGCCGGAAATTCGCATACGGGAAAACTTCCGCCTCAAGCCGACGCAGTACGCCATCTACATCAACGGCATTAACGCCGCCGAGGGGGAAGTCCCCGCCGACAGGCTGATGGCGCTGCCTTCCAGCGAAACCTACGGCGAAATCGACGGCGTTTTAGGCACCGATCCGGCCTACGGTATGCCGGTCACCTGGATACAGCCCACGCAGAAGGCCAAAGCGCTCAATCTCGGCTATCAGGTTATCGACACCGCCAGCGTTATCGCGACGCACGTTAACAAAACCGTGCGCAACTACATTCCCGAGCTCTTCAACTACGACGACATCACATATCTGCACAACCGATTGGGCTCGATGGCGCCAAGGCTTGCCGAAGACCTCGGCGCGGCGCTGAACTATGGCCAGCTGCTAAAGGTGTATCGTCAGCTTCTCACCGAGGGCGTTTCGCTTAGGGATATCGTCACCGTCGCAACGGTGCTGGTCACCGCCAGCGTAAACACCAAGGACCCGATCCTCCTTACCTCGGACGTGCGCCTGGCGATGCGCCGAAGCATTACGCAGTCTCTGGCCCGCCACCGCGAGCTGTCGGTCTATACCTTAAACAACGAGCTGGAAAACCTGCTTTTAAGCGTCGTCAATCAGGCCCAGCAGGGCGGCAAGACGTCGCTGGACAGCGTACCGGTCGATCCCAACATGCTCGGCCAGTTCCAGACCAACATGCCGCAGATACAAGAGCAGATGAAGGCCGCCGGCAAAGAGCCGGTGCTGCTGGTCGCCCCGCTGCTGCGCCCGCTGCTGTCGCGCTACGCGCGGCTGTTTGCGCCGGGGTTGCAGGTGCTCTCCTATAACGAAGTGCCGGACGAGCTGGAGTTGAAGATATTGGGGTCGTTGACGTAGGTTTTTTCTTTTTCGTTCATGTAGGCGTTAGTGGATATTCCGATTGGTCGCGATGGCTGGTCGGAATATTTTTTTGCGTTGGCGTTAGAAGAGCGGCGGGCTTGGCGCGACGTTTTAGAAATAGAGGCCGTTGGTTTAGAATGGCGCGGTGCAAATAAGGGAGTATCAGGGTGTGGCGGTAGCGTGTCTATATTCAGCTCAGCAGGAATAATTTTTAGGTCTTTCTCGTATGAAATCTTTCTCGTATGAACTATTGGAATCATCGTTATGAAGAAAAAATTTTCTTTTGAGAATCTTCTGGTGAAAAAGAGGGATTTCAGCATCGAGGAGAAAGAAATTATCTTTTTCTCTATGCACAACATCGTGAGTAATTGTATTAACCCAACCTGGATTAATGCGTTATCTGACCTACATTCCCTCATGGCTGATAATGAGTATTATATAGCGCTCAACGTTATCACGACAAAAGGGAAAAACCGGTTCTTCAGGGAGGCACTTGTTTCATGCTCAAAAGCTGATCTGTTAAATTTTTTAAGTGATGAAGTTGATGTAGTATCTGGATATTCAAGACCTTTTGTCATTTCACCTTTGTTTTCTACACAGCCAGAATATGTGATTTCCGTTACGGAAGAAGCGTGTGTTCATTTTTATAAAATAAATTAATAAGTTACATAGTAAATCTGGAAACTTTTTAGATATAACCAATCCCGCACCACCACCAGCAGCGCGGGAAGCCCCCTGAAAACCCTTCCTACCTACCGCAATACCTCGAAGGCCAAATCTCCTCCGGCGCAACCCCCAACGCCCCGGCAATCAGCCTTTCCCCCTTCGGCCAGCGGCGAGCCAGAGCGTTAGCCAATGTCGTGGACGCCAGCCCCGCGCTGCGGGAGACGGCGGCAAGCGACGTGCCGCGCTTTTTTAATGCGGCGATAACGTCAGCGGAATGCCAGTCCTGCGTCTTCATAGCGCTCCTCCATTAACGGGAACGATCCCGTTGGCCGTATGCACCCAGCGCGGAGCTTTGAGTTCCGCCGCAAGGTAGCAAACCAGCCCAAACAGCAGGTCTGAGATAACTTGCTCCACGTCGTGCGGCAGCTCTCGGTTAGTCAGGATTTGCGCCAGCGCAAGGCTGTAGTTGCACAGCTGCCCCGTGTCAGGCTCAAAGCTCGGAGAAATGAGAGGATACGCGTCGGTAATAAACTGCGATTCCAGATGGGGCGGGATAGGGTCGTTCTGCGTATCCTGAAGCCACGTCAGGCAGGCGATGAGGCGCTCGCAAAACGAGGGCGCAGCACCGGAAAGTCGAATTCGGCCTGAGCCTCGGCGAACTGCTCGCAATAGTCGGCAAGAATGGTGAAATCCATAGTAGAACTTAGAGGAATGGAAAGTAATGAGTTAAATTGGTTAGAAGTTGTAGCCATAAGACAGTCTCCAACGAGCGATTAATAAAGAGACGCTTACACGCCCCATGTCGCCGACGTTTATCCAGGAGACCAATCCCGATGCCCGCTTTCGCGGGCATGATGCGACGATACTGCGGCCCGAGTTTTGCGGCAAGGAAAGGAATTTAATGTCTGGAGATGTCTCGCAAAATATAGATAATGCTAAGAATGGGATTTTTTTAAGAAAAGTAGATGATGAAATAGATAATTCAAAAGTTAATTCTGTTTGGGCAATAACTCTCAATAAAGGTGGACGGTGATGGATAAAATATACACGACAGAGCCAATAGAATTTGCATTTACGGAGAATTTCTTTGGCGGAATTCCAGGCAGTGTAGATAAACATTATGTCATAATTAATGATATTAATGAGGCATATAAATTCGCATTTGAGCAAAATCTTCCCAGAGGATATAAAGTCTGGCAAGACATTATAGAGCAGATCCGTAGCTCATTGAGAAAAAATAATAAGTTTCAAGAAGCAGATGATTCCATCAATGCGTTGTTGGCTCAGCTACAATCGCAAAACGCTTCATCACTTATTGATTATAGAAAGAAAAAAGTGAAGAAAATAAATAGCAAATATGATGACTTTCTTTTTTCTGAGGCAAGAAATGATGCATATTTTGTTTTAAGTACCGTAGCGATAAATAGATATTTAGATAATTACATAACCGGGTCGTTACTTGAGAATGTGTTTAAGGCATATCAGCTTGGGGGATGGCCATGTGGCATCAAGGATGAAAGTATTGTGTTTTTTAATCCATCATCACTAATTATATAAAATAGTTAACAAAAAAATGTAAGTTGCGGTATCACGCACGCATCAACCGCCAATATTGAAATTTTACCCCTGCCAGTTAAACTATCTCAATATTCCTATTTTTTGAGATAGTTTGCCATGTCGATTAAACGGCCTCCCTCGCTCGGCCCATTAAACTATATCACCGGTGAGCAGCTGGCGGTGGTACTAAAAACTGGGGAGACTACAAAGTTTCTCGTAACACAATAGCGTATAGACAGATTTTGTGAATAGCGCTCTCTGGCTTAGAATAGCTTGTGGGTCAGATAAAGGAATGTCAGGGTGGGGCGGAAAAAAGGTTTTGTAATGAGTGAAAAGATAAGAGTATTAACACCATGTGAGATTCCTGGCCTTGCAAATGAAGTTGATTTATTTTCTATTAATAAAGCATTAAATTCTTATGTAGAAACTATATTAGCATCTATTAATATTCGTGATTTAGGCGACTGGTCCATATTGATATCGGTAACTTCTCGTTCAACGAATGGCATCGGGGTTTATAAACGAATCAGACGCTATCCTTCAGATAAAGAATTTGAAATTTCCATATCTTTAACCATCCCTGATGACAAGCAGGCAGAGTATGGTTCCTCTAGAGTCAACGAGGGGTTTTATCTACCTTTAGATGACAAGAAGTTTTATATACTACCTCCTGATTTTGATGGCTATAACTGCCTGTGGGATTATATCTTTTGCAGTGCAAAGCATGCGATTGACTTGGCTTTTCAACATGGTTTCACCTGTAATGGGGAAAAAATAGAATTCAATTGCGGTATCACACATGTCAATCGACAATAACAGCGTTGTTATTCTCCCCCCATCGGCTAAACTATCTCAACATTCCTATTTTTTGAGATAGTTTAGATGGCGATTAAACGACCTCCCGCGCTCGTCCCATTGAGCCATATCACCGGCGAACAGCTGGCGTCTTACGCCTCTTGGTCACGCGTTGTCGATGATAAAGGGCGCTATCTCCCATGGGACGAATTTCAGTTCCGCGTTAAGAAAGAGCAGGATCCGGTTCTTGTCTGGAGCTTCACCCGGCGCGCGCGTAGCGCCGCGATGCAGTTTCTCAACTATGCCAATGAGCAGGGTGAACGCGCAGGGTTCAATAACACGCCGCTGATGTTGGAAGTGTGCGAGCGGGTGGATAAATACGCAACGGCTCAGGCCCTGCTTCAACAGCAGCAGCGGCTACAGGACATTGGCGCAATGCTAAGCCAGCTGCGGCTCGATGAGGCCATCACTAGCGCCCAGCTGGAAGGGGCCAACACCACCACGCAGGTGGCGAAAAACATGCTGGAAACGGGGCGCAAGCCGCGAACGGAGAGCGAACAGATGATCGCGGGCAACGCCCGGCTGATGGGCGAAATTTCCGCACGCCTTGATGAACAGCTCACTCCCGCGCTTATTCGCCATTTTCATTCGGTCGGCATGACGGGCATTGACGACCGGAAGTACTCGCCGGGCTACTTTCGAACCACTGACGACGTGGTCATCGCCGATTATGACGGCAACGTGGTTCATCAACCGCCAAAGGCCGAGCATATTGACGAACGGCTTGAGCAGGTATGCGCATGGGTAAATGCGGATGCGGAAACCTATGTTCATCCGCTGGTTCGCGCCTGTATCCTGCATTTCATGATTGCACACGAGCATCCTTTCCGGGATGGCAATGGGCGAACCGCGCGGGCCCTGTTTTACTGGTTTATGCTGAAATCAGGGTACGAGGCGTTTCGCTATATTTCTATCAGCAGTTTGCTTTACGCGGCGTCGACTAAATATGCCTATAGCTATCAGTACACTGAAACGGACGGCATGGATTTAACCTATTTTCTCGAATATCAGCTGGGCATCGTGAAGCGGGCGTTAGATAAATTCTATGGCCACATCGATACCGTCATAAAGCGCCGCGCACGACTCGACAGAACGCTTTTTGACTCAGGGGCGTTACAACGCCTGACGCAGCGGCAGGTCACTTTGCTGAACATTATGCTGGCCGACGAAAGTCAGGGGATTACCGTAGCGCACATCGCCGAACGGTTAGGCGTGTCGGACAACACCGCGCGCAGCGATCTTAAAACGCTGGTCCGTGAAGGCTTTGCCGAAGCGCGTAAGGCCAATATGCAGCAGACGGTTTATTTTGCGGCGTTGACGTGATGCGGCGTCGGCTCCATTGACGCGGGTATTGGCGTACCCGGCTCGGCCTCATCACGGGAATATCAGCGTCGGCGGGTATTACAAAAAGCGCCTGGATTTATAGGGTCGGATCCAGTTTAATAACACTCAGGATTATTCCTATAAGGTTTTGGTATGAAATCAAATAAATTTGACGGTCTCCTAAAAGACATAAGCGATGCTTTTTATGATAAAAACTATAAATATATTCAGGAATCTTCATCAAAGGTATTTGGAACCCATGAAGAAGCTTTTTTACTTTCAGAATTAGCGGAAAACCTTCCTTATAGCATTTTTGAAGTTTTTTTATTGATTAATTTGGATTTTTTATTAGAAAAATCTCATGAAGAATTAAAAAGTATAATTACCACATCAAATAATAAAAATAAGAAACTAGCTCTATACCATATAATACAATTTTTAAAATCCCATAGTGATATAAAAAACGAACACCTTATAAGGCTGGGGATTAAATTAGATAACATAGGTTATACATTCAATGATAATGTTCCGTACAAAGGATTAGATAAAGTAAATCAGACATTGTATTTCACATATAATATACAGAAAGAAAAAATATCAAAATTCAAAAAACTCTTTTCATATTCTTAATGGTTGCATCAAGCTGCCCAGTAAATGTCTTCATCTGAAAGCTTAATGCCATCCTCAGCTTCAACGTGATTAACATCTTGAATCAGAATATCAGCCGGTATACCCAACCCCTTATGCAGCCGCCTTATCATTGACAGACTGAGGCGACGCTTGTAATTAAGCACTTCCGAAACTTTGGATGCAGAACCCATGAACCGGGTCATGTCAGATTGGGTTAAGCCCTGCTGCTCCATCCTAAATTTGATAGCCTCAATGGGGTCTGGCTTATCCATCGGGAACTTGGATTCTTCATAATGCCCAACAAGCAGGCTGAGTAGTTCGAACTCATCAAAATCATCGGTATCGGGCTGAAGATCGCTATTAGCAAGCTGCAATAAGCGATCCATTCCACGCTCATAGTCATCGTGGGTCTTGAAGATGCGCCAATTTTGCTGTGCCATTAGAGCCTCCACTTATCATACTCGGCGTGGGTGCCAATTTTTTCAATTACAACTACGCCTGCAATGTAGACAACCAGCACAACCAAGCGATAGTTGTTACCTTTTATATTAAAAATGACTTTGTTATTAGCAAGGAAGTCGGCGCTTGGGAACCTGTTCTTTATGTCTTGAGGTGTTTTCCAAGTCGCTCTGCAAACTTCATCATACCAAGCATCTAAGGCACTTCTAGCTCGATTATGCCGTTGGCTGAAATCATGAATCTTCCCTAATCCTCTGACTCTCATTTTGACTGAAAATTCCCTATTTGGGAAGTATCTGTGATTTTCCCTAAAAGATAAAATGATAGCTTAACGAATACGGCGACCAGGCCGCCCCAAGGCCTATATTATGGCTACTCGCAGAGTATGAGTAAGGGCATGCCTCTGGCCTTTCTTAAATCTAAGGATTTAGTATCTCTTCCCAACGGCAGCGCGGTAAGCCTCCTGCGTCAGCCACTCGCCTTTCGACCAGCAAGAAAAATGAAAAGTAATGAGCTGGATTGGTTAGAACCTGTAGCCATAAGATAGTCTCCAACGAGCGATTAATAAAAAGACGCTCACTCGCCCCACGCCGCCGGCGGTTTATTATTCAGAAAACCAATCCCGATGCCTACTTGCGCGGGCACGATGCGACGATACTGCGGCTAACGATCCGCAACAAGAAAAGGAATTTAGAGTCTGGAGATGTCCCGCAAAATATCGGCTTTGCCCTGCCGTTTCACGCTATAGGCCAATTTAGTCCAAATCCCAATTAAGTTTCCCGCCCCCCGCGTCGCTTATATCAATCAGCGATGCCCACTCGGACGACGGGATCTCAACGCCTCTCGCCCGCACGAACAAAAACGACAGAAAAGCAACACAGGGAACAAGGCGAAATGATTTCTCTCTCTGGCACAGGCCAAAACGATCAACCGACGCCGACGGGAAGGCTTTCAATGACGAACGGCGCCAGAAGCGCCCCTGTGCCGGAAACGGTGACCCCACAGGCCGATGCCGACGACGGCGTGCTGAACAAGGCCATTCTGCTGGCGGCCACGCAAATACTGTTAACCACCGGCTCCGGTTCATCAAAAGAGGAAGATGCAAGCGCCGCCCTGCTCTACAGCCGTACCATAGCGGCGGTGGAAAAAATAAGCACCGAGCGCCGCCTTGCCGCACCGGTGGAGTTAAACAAGGTTGAGCTTCAAAAGCTCAGAATCAAGCTGATACGACAGCTGGGCTCTTCCGCCAGCGCCACGCTCCAACTGGCCAAAGAGGGCATTCAGACCGACGACGGGATTGAAGAAGTGAAGGTCAGGCCGTATGCGTCCCCGACGCTGGCCGAATTTGCCCAACGGCGAGACGTCGAGCGCTCTAGCGGTAAAATCATCGATGAACGCCGCGTCGAATCGACGACGGATAAGGCGGAGCACCGGCCGGAATACGTTCCCTTCCCGCCCTCACAGGCTCAGGATGAGAAAGGAAAAGCGGGATTTTTTAACGCATTTATCTTCACCGTTGCCGCGCTGATTACCGGCTTTTTACTGTATCTGACGCTGCTTTATTAAGCGACGTTAGGCATATCTTACCGCCGTGAGCGCAGCCTAAAGCACCGTATCTTCAGACAGCACCCTGCGAGCGCCCAGATAGTGGTCTTGCCAGAAGTCGTTGCTAAAGTCGCTGATGCGAATGCGCTCTCCGGTGCGCGGCGCCTCGATAAAGCGACCGTTGCCCAGATAAACGCCCACGTGGTCGGCATGGTCCGTCGAATGGATATGGAAAAAGATTAAATCGCCGCGGCGAAGCGCCCCTTTGTTCACCGGTCGGGCTCGAGGATAGTGGTACATCTGGTCGGCGGTGCGCGGCAGCTTTGCCGCCAGCAGGCGGTTATAGGCGTAAAACACCAGGCCGCTGCAGTCAAAGCCCTCCTGCGGCGTCTCACCACCCCAAACGTACGGCTTTCCTAGCTGATCTTCCAGCCGGGTGATGGCCTTATCCGTCACGTTCTGAACGTATTCGCTGTCTGCCGGCTCGTGGGATTCAGGCGCTCGATAGGGCGTAAACCATTCGGGATGCTGTTCAACCAGCTTACGGTTCTGCGCCCTTACGACCGACTTGGTGGCAAACACCACGCCCTTCATCTTTTCCTTTTTCTGCTCCTGCAAGGTGTGATACTTCGCCAGCAGCATTTCCCGATTATGCATACGCTGCAGCGCGGCGTGGCTAAAAACCGGTTGGACGACGTGAGCAGGCGGCTTGTGCGGATGCATGTGGACGACCTTATGCGCTTTAGCCTTAACTTTCGCCGTCGACGTCGTCTGCTTGGCCGCTAGCGGGCAGGCAAGCGTCAGCGCAAACAAAAATACGCCAAGGCGCTTTGTTCGACCAAAGGGAAAATGTAAACGATAGCGTGTGTCTGTCATTGTTTAGGAGGTAATAACGATCGCGGAGACCAAATAATTAACGGCCAACAACCTAACATGCGTGGGGGTTTGAAAGGGTTATTATGGAATTATTAAAATATTATTTATTATATATTAGTAGGTTATCACTAATTCCAATAAGAATGTCGGGCGGTTTCCGCTCTAAATATCCCAAACAAAACCAAACTGCGTGGCCGCTATAGACATCCCCTCCGTTAAACGCCAAAGTGAAGATCCCCACCTCTACCGGAGAACGTCATGCTCATTTACGCCTACCCCTTCAGCCGCTCTACCCGCGCCCTATGGACCGCCGAAGAGCTTGGGCTCAGCTATGAAACCCAGTTTATCGACGTCAAAAACAAAAGCCGCATCGCCCCCGGCCACGGCAGCCCGCATCCTTTAACCAAGGTACCGGCGCTGATTGACGACGACGTTCGCCTGTTCGAATCCGTCGCCATTTGTAAATACCTGGCCGAAAACTACGGCGACGGTCGGCTTTATCCGGCAGAAAAAAGGAGACGGGCTGAGGTCGATATGTGGCTGTCCTACGCCGTGACTGATCTGGAGCAGCCGCTGTGGACCATGCTCAAGCACGGAATGCTGCTGCCCGAAGCGCAGCGCGTTCCCGCCATCGCGCCCGTCGCCCGGCGCGAATTTGAGCTTGCTTATCAAGCCTTGCCGAACACGCCGTCACCCACGGGTGAAAGTTTTACGCTCGCGGATATTTTTATTAGCCACGTGCTCTCTTGGGCAAAAGGCTTGGGCATTACGCTATCAGAACCGCATGAAGAATACGTCAGCCGCTGCCAGAACAGGCCCGCGTTTCTTAAGGCCCGCCAGCGAGAAGCCGAAGGGGTGGAGCAGCTAAAGCACCATTAGTTTAGCGTCTAGAGTTTAACGTCTAGTTTCACTTTGGCTATTGCTCATTCATAACTTATGGGTTATTAAAATCATAACTTATATTATTTACGCTTCCCATCCGGTCTCGTACGAAAGAAGAGGAATTCTCCATGACATCAATCACCCCAGACCAGCTCCGCGCCTGGCGCAGGCAAATCCACCGGTATCCTGAAATAGGCTGGACGGAGTTCGTCACCACCGCAACGATTATTCAAACCCTGCGCAGCATGGGGCTTTCGGTCAAAACCGGCCCGCAGATCGTGCGTCGGGAAAGCATTCTCGGCCGCGACGAACAGTTGGTTGCGCGGGCGATTGACGCGGCCAAGGAACAGGGCGTTTCTCAAGCACTGTTGGACGAAATGGACGGACTCACCGGCTGTATGGCCGAGCTGGATACCGGCGTTCCCGGCCCCACCTTCGGCTTTCGTTTCGACATCGACTGCGTCGCGGTACAGGAATCCAATGAGCAAGAACACCTCCCGGCCAAAGAAGGCTTCGCCTCCCGCTGCGACGGCCTGATGCACGCCTGCGGCCACGACGGGCACAGCGCCATCGGGCTCGGCGTCGCCGCCTGGCTGTGCAAAAACCGCGCCGGGCTTCGCGGCAGGTTCAAGCTGATTTTTCAGCCGGCGGAAGAGGGCGTCCGCGGCGCTCGCCCAATCAGCGACAGCGGCGTGCTGGACGACGTCGACTACCTGATGGGCATGCACCTGGGCTGTAATCTGAAAATGGGGGAAGTGGCCCTCGACCCGAAGGACTTCCTCTGCACCACCAAGCTCGACGTCTACTTTGAGGGCAAGCCGGCTCACGCGGGCGCAGACCCGGAAAAAGGCCACAACGCGCTGACGGGCGCCTGCCTGGCCGCCGGGCAAATCATGGCGGCGCCCCGCCACAGCGGCGGCATGTCGCGCATCAACGTCGGCACGCTGCGGGCAGGAGAAGGCCGCAACGTTATCCCGGCGACGGCGAAAATGGAAATCGAAGTGCGCGGGCAAACGGCAGAAATCACCCAATATTTGGTCGACTACGTCGAGCGCTGCGCGCTGGGTGCGGCCCAAATCCACCAGCTCACGACTAAAATAGAGAAAACCGGCGAAGCGCTGGATTTTACTAACGACCCAGAGATGGTCGACGTTATGCAGGGCGTCGTTGATGGCCTCCCCGCTCTGACCAACGTCAGTGCTTCAATGGGCGGCAGCGAAGACGTCTCGCTTATGGTAAGGCGCGTACAGGAACACGGCGGCAAGGCGATTTTCTTTATCGTCGGCGCGTCTCAAACCGCCGGCCACCACCACGCCCGCTTTGACATCGACGAGGCGGCGCTAACGACCGGGCTGACGCTGTTCACCGAAGGGATTCAGGCCATTCTGGAACGACCATAGCCCTCTCAGAGCGGCGCGGAAAACGCGTCGCTTTCAGGCTGACGGGCGCGCAGAAAGTCGATGTAGCGCTGGGTGTCGCCGTCGGCCGCTTTTCGACTGAAGCAGACGATTTCGCTCTGGATTTCCGGTAAAAACGGCCGATAGCAAACGGTCGACGAATTCGGCAGCGGAAACGCGCTGACCAGGCTTAGCCCCAGCCCTGCCTCGACAAACGTCAGAGCGCTTTCCAGATCGGAGACCTCCGCAACCCGACGCGGCTCGGCGCCCGATTTGGCCAGCGCCCGATCCAGCAGATCGCGGCCGATGTTGTTTTTGATGAGGGCGATAAAGGGAAGACCGTGAAGGTCGTCAGGAGTAATTTCAGGCGTCTCGCAAAGCGGGTGCCCGACGGGCAGCGCACAGACGATGCGGGTTTTGCGAACGGGCGTCTGGCTAAGGCTGTAGTTGTCGTTATAGGCCACAGCGTCGGCTATCGCGACGTCCGCCTGCCCCTGCGCCATCATCGCCGGGATCTGCTCGCTGCGCACGATCTCCAGATAGACGGTAATCTCAGGATAAGCCTGCATAAACTCGGCAGTTATGCGGTTTACAAAGCCGTGGGCCAGCGTCGACGGCGCCAGAATGCGAAGCGGCGCCCGGCGCTGACGCTGCTGAAACTGGGTCAGCCGGCTAAATGACTCGGCGATAATGCCTATTTCCTGATAAAGCGTTAGCGCGTCGGCGGTTGGGCTGAGGCGATTGCCCTCCCGCAGGAACAGTGGACGGCCGCAGCGGGTCTCTATCTGGTTGAGCGTGCGGCTCACCGCCGGTTGAGAAATCCCCAACCGCTCCGCCGCGCCGGTTACGCTGCCGGCGTCTATCACCGTTTGCACAATTTCCAGATCGCGCAGGGTCGCCCATCCGCCCGCCCAGGACGCCCGCTTTATCGTTGTCGTCATGACTGTTGCTCGTGAAAAAGTCGTGATGTGCAGTATACCCAGACGAGCCGCATTCTGTCCGTTCATCTTTAGTAAAAAGCGAGCCGTCCCGCAATGAAAGATTCCGGTTTAAGCGGCTATCAGAATGTCTTACCATAGTGGCTGTTTTTTTATTCTGCCGCCTACGGATGTGACATGCGCTATCTGACTCTCTTTCTGCCCCTATTCCTGTTGCTCACCGCCTGTAGCAGCAAGCCCGACCTCAGCGCCAAAAGCGAATTGGAGAGTTCCATGTCCGGCGGCTTTAAGCTGGACCCAGAGCACAGCGTTCATCCGTTGACGGGCGACTTTTCCGGCAATCCGAATGCGGAGCGCTTTATCGACAACATGGTAAATACCCACGGCTTCGACCGGCAGCAGCTTCACGACGTTCTGGCCCAGACCAAGCGCTTGGACTACGTTTTAAACCTGATGGAGCAGCAGGCGCCGACGCCTAAAACCACGCCGCAAACGCCGAGCGTGCCGGTGCCTAACGGCGCCTGGATCCGCTATCGCAACAAGTTCATCACTACCGATAACGTGCAAAAAGGGGTGGAGTTCTGGAACCAGTACGAAGATGCGCTTAAGCGGGCAGAGAAAACGTACGGCGTGCCGCCGGAAATCATCGTCGGCATTATTGGCGTAGAAACCCGCTGGGGCCGAGTGATGGGAAAAACCCGCATTATCGACGCGCTAGCGACGCTCTCCTTTGACTACCCGCGCCGGGCAGCCTACTTTACCAAAGAGCTGGAAATTTACCTGCTGATGGCACGCGCAGAAGGTAGGGATCCGCTGTCGCTACAGGGTTCCTATGCCGGCGCTATGGGCTACGGCCAGTTTATGCCGTCATCCTTTAAGGACTACGCCGTCGACTTCAACGGCGACGGGCACGTCAACCTGTGGGATCCGGTTGACGCCATTGGCAGCGTCGCGAACTACTTTAAGGCCCACGGCTGGCAGCCGGGCGAAAAAGTGGCCATCGTCGCTCAGGGCGACGCCCCCATGCTGAAGCACGGCTTCAACACGCGCTACACCGCGACCGCTCTTGCCGCCGCCAAACTCAGGCCTACGGCTCCGTTGGGGAACTATAAGGAAACCAGCCTGCTTAGACTGGATATGGGAAAAAGCTTTCAGTACTGGTACGGATTGCCCAACTTCTACGCCATTACGCGCTACAACCACAGTACCCACTATGCCATGGCCGTCTGGCAGCTCGGTCAGGAAGTCTCCGTCAGTCGCCGCATGAAGTAAGCGCCGGCACGCGGCCTATCGGGAATCAATAGAGATGCGGTTTCGCCCGCTTCTCTTCGCCCGATACAGCTGGCTGTCGGCCGAGCGGTAGATATCTTCCGGCGTCATCATGTCTTTATCCGGCGTAATCACCGTTACGCCGATGCTTATTGTCAAAGAGATCCGAGCGCCGTCCGTCGAGGTGAATTCATGGCGTTGAACGCGTTTACACAGGCGACTGGCGCTGCTAAAGGCCTCGATTCGCGTCAGGTTAGGCAACAGCAGCGCGAACTCCTCTCCGCCGATGCGCCCGACGATGTCGCCGCTTCTTACCGTGCCCTTCACCAGCTTGACGACGTCCACCAGCACCCGATCGCCGCTGTCATGCCCGTAGGTATCGTTGACGGACTTAAAGTAGTCGATATCGATAATCATCATGGCGAACGTCATTCGCTCAGCCGTCGCCTGCTGTTTTAATCCCTGCAGGTGGGCAAAAAAGGAACGTCGGTTAATGGCGGACGTTAAGCTGTCGCTATCGGCAATCACTTCCAGCTCCTGAAAGCTGCCGCCGCGAATGTACTCACCGATATATCCCCAAAACAGCGATAGCGCGATGGCTCCCAACAGGTTGAGCAACGCCACATAGCTCTGGTTGAACATCGGCCAGCTGCCCAAATGGGTTAACATAATCGTCAGAATAACGAGAAAATAGCAGACGCTGTAGGCAGACCCCTGCTTTCCGCCCAAGAGAAGGAAGGCAAAGCCCGCCGGGATCACCAGATAGGCGCTGATTTGGTATTCCCCTTGAAGCGCCCAGAACACGATGATGACCAGCAGAGAGGTCAATATTACGGTAAACCACACGCTCTGCTTTAAGCGCCCTCTCATCCACAGATCGACCAGAATAATAATGCTAAGAAAACCGCACACCGCATTACACAGCGCGGCAAGCCAGCTTTGAGCGCCAAACAGGTGAACCGGCACGAACGCAAAAGCGCCAATGGCGGTAAAGACCGTGGTATAGATGACGTGCTTCACCTTTCGCTCATCCTCGATGCGGTCTATCGACATCGAATGGGCGATAACGCGTTGAATCAACCTGTTATAGAGAAAGGAGATAAACTTTTTCATGAATAACGTTATCAATGAGTGAGTGAAAATCGCCAAAACTGACGGCGAATAACCGCATCCTGCGCGCGATCCTCCCTCCCTGTAAGCCTCTTCGAATAACGATTGACGCAGTCAGAAGACACAGCCTAATGATAATCTATAAATCAGCCATTCACTGGAAAAAGGCGAATTGAGGAAAATTGCAGCGACGTAAATAGGCGCTACAGAGCGATGAACGCGAGAATTAATACGCTGGCGCTTTCCACAGGCTGCACACTTCTTTACAGTATCTCCATTTTTTCTCCACCTTTTTTTGTGAGGGACGGAGTAAAATGGCGGCAATATTGACAAATATGCTGACAAACAGTCTTCAATAAAAAGGCGTTACCTGATGAGAAGCAGTATCCATGGCTAACTTTTTTACCGACCGCCCCATCTTTGCCTGGGTTATCGCTATTATTCTCAGCCTGTCCGGGCTGCTTGCCCTCAATTCACTGCCGGTAGAACAGTATCCAAATCTGGCGCCGCCGACGGTCAGAATTTCCGCCAGCTATCCGGGCGCATCGGCCCAAACGCTGGAAAACACGGTCACCCAAATTATTGAGCAGAGCATGACCGGGCTCGACAACCTGATGTACATGTCGTCCCAGAGCAGCAACACCGGCAGCGCATCCATCACGCTCACCTTTACCGCTGGTACTGACCCCAACGAAGCGATGCAGCAGGTGCAAAACAAGCTGCAAAGCGCCACCCGAAAGCTGCCTCAGGACGTACAGCAGCAGGGCGTCACCGTGTCGAAATCCGGCGACAGCTCGCTGATGACCGTCGCCTTTGTGTCAACCGATCACAGCATGAACCGTCAGGATATTGCCGACTACGTCGCCAGTAATTTGCAGGACCCTATCAGCCGTATCAACGGCGTTGGCAGCGTGGACGCCTACGGTTCGCAATACGCCATGCGGATTTGGCTCGATCCGAACAAGCTCAATAGCTATAGGCTGACGGCGCAAAACGTCGTCGACGCCATCTCTTCACAAAACAAGCAAATCGCCGTCGGTCAGGTTGGCGGTACGCCGTCGGTAGCCGGCCAGACGCTCAACGCCACCATGAACGCACAGGCCCAGCTGCAGACGGCGGAGCAGTTTCGCGCCATCACGCTGCGAGTAAATCAGGACGGCTCCTTCGTTACGCTGGGCGACGTCGCCACCGTTGAACTGGGCGCGGAAAAGTACGACTACCTGAGCCGCTATAACGGCATGCCCGCCTCCGGCATGGGGATTAAGCTGGCGTCCGGCGCCAACGAGCTGGCGACCGACAAGCTGGTAAAAGACAAGATTGCCGAACTGTCGCACTACTTCCCCCACGGGCTGAAGGCGGAATACGCTTATGAAACCACGCCGTTCGTTGAAGCCTCCATCAAAGACGTCGTAAAGACGCTGTTTGAGGCGGTTTTGTTAGTTTTCCTGGTAATGTATCTGTTTTTACAGAACTTTCGGGCAACGCTCATTCCTACCATCGCCGTCCCGGTCGTACTGCTGGGAACATTTTCCGTCCTCTACCTCTTCGGCTTTAGCGTCAATACGCTGACTATGTTCGCCATGGTGCTGGCGATCGGACTTTTGGTCGACGACGCCATCGTCGTCGTAGAAAACGTCGAGCGCGTCATGGCGGTGGAAGGGCTTTCGCCCCGAGAGGCAACGCGTAAGTCAATGGGGCAAATCCAAAGCGCGCTGGTCGGCATCGCGCTGGTGCTGTCGGCGGTATTCGTCCCCATGGCGTTTTTAGGCGGCACTACCGGCGCAATCTATCGTCAATTTTCTATCACTATCGTCTCCGCCATGGTGCTGTCGGTACTGGTTGCGCTTATTCTGACGCCGGCGCTGTGCGCCACGATGCTTAAGCCCATCCCCAGCGGACATATCCACACTCGGCGGGGCTTTTTTGGTTGGTTTAATCGCTCCTTTGACAAAAGCGCCCACTGCTACGAGCGCGGCGTCACTAACGTTATCCACCGCAGCGGACGCACTATCCTGATTTACGTACTGATAGTCGGCGGGCTGGCTTGGCTGTTCATGAAATTGCCAACCTCGTTTCTTCCCCTTGAAGACCGCGGCGTATTCATGGTCCAGGTACAGCTCCCGGTGGGTTCGACGCAGCAACAAACGCTGAAAGTCGTTGAAAAAGTAGAAAAATACCTGCTGGATGATGAAAAGAAAAACGTGCTGTCGGCTTTTGCTATCGTAGGTTCCGGCCCCGGAGGAAACGGCCAAAACGTTGCGCGCCTGTTCGTTCGCTTGAAAGACTGGAAGGAACGCACCTCGTCGGAAGACAGCTCGTTCGCCATCATTGAGCGCGCCACCCGCGCCTTCAATAAAATTAGCGAGGCCCGCGTATTCGCCAGCAGCCCGCCGGCCATCTCCGGCTTAGGCAGCTCTTCCGGTTTTGATATGGAGCTACAGGACTTCGCCGGGCTTGGGCACGATGCGCTGATGAAGGCACGCGATACGCTGCTGGAAGCCGCCGCTAAAGAGCCGTCGCTCACCCGCGTACGGCACAACGGCCTGGACGACAGCCCGGAACTTCAGGTCGATATTGACCAGCGCAAGGCGCAGGCGCTGAGCATCAAGATTGACGATATCAACAACACGCTGAAAACCGCCTGGGGTTCGACCTACGTCAACGACTTTCTCGATCGCGGTCGAGTCAAAAAGGTTTACGTCCAAAGCGCAGCGCCTTACCGCATGCAGCCCGACGATATCAACCGCTGGTACGTCAACAACGCAAACGGCGACATGGTGCCGTTCTCCGAGTTCGCTTCAACCCGCTGGGTTTACGGCTCGCCAAGGCTAGAGCGCTATAACGGCAACGCTGCGGTGGAAATCCTTGGCGAAGCTGCGCCTAACGTCAGCAGCGGCACCGCGATGGACACCATGGAGAAACTGGTCGCACAGCTGCCGGACGGCATCGGATTGGACTGGACCGGCATGTCCTATCAGGAACGCCTCTCCGGATCGCAGGCGCCGGTACTGTACGCGATTTCCCTACTGGTCGTTTTCCTCTGCCTCGCCGCACTGTATGAGAGTTGGTCAATTCCGTTCTCGGTCATGCTGGTAGTGCCTCTTGGCATACTCGGCGCCGTAGTGGCGACGTCGCTGCGCGGGTTAGAAAATGACGTGTACTTCCAGGTCGGGATCCTGACGATTATCGGCCTGTCGGCCAAGAACGCCATCCTCATCGTCGAATTCGCCAACGATCTTAACCGCGCAGGCAAAGACCTGATGACGGCAACGCTGGAAGCCTGCCGCTACCGCCTGCGGCCAATACTGATGACCTCGATGGCGTTTATCTTCGGCGTGCTGCCGATGGCCATCAGCAACGGCGCGGGCTCCGGCAGCCAGCACGCCGTCGGCACCGGGGTACTGGGCGGTATGCTGACCGCCACCTTCCTGGCCATCTTCTTCGTACCGTTGTTCTTCGTGCTGGTGCGCAAGCGCTTCCCCTACCGGCCCCGCATCAAGGCGGAAGAGTCGGTCGAGTGATAAGCTAAAACCCAAGCCGCGGCAAAACGCCGTGGCTTGGGTGGTTAATCTAGTGGGGCCGGTGAAGAAGATGACTGGCAGGGATCTGACTTTGATGTAAAACAGCCAAGATGACTATTCCGGTGGAGTGCCTTGCATAATAAATTATGTGGCTAGAATAAGGAAAACTGTAAACGTTCAAACCAAACTCATCTTCTCTACTTTTTCCTATTGCTGGTGCATCGGCTAAGTTTTGTAGAGTGCGCTGCATTTGGGAAAGGTAACTAACGGATTGACGGTTATCCCATTGTTCACGCGTATACCTACGAATATCTACTAAGTCCTTTTGAGCTTCCGCTGTTAAAACATATCGTCCCATTAGTCTCGGGGGCCAGTTAAAAGTTCGGAAAAGAACTGTTCCCCATCAACCATATCACCATTAGCAATATCCCCTTTCGCTCGTTGCAATTTCTCTACCAACCTCTGTCTCTTAATCATTTCCATATGCTGATACTCCTCAATTGAAATAACAACCGCAACGGGTTTACCGTTACGGCTAATTTGCACAGGCTCCCGTTGCACCTTAAGCAGCATATCGCCAAACTGTGTCTTAGCTTCATTTGCAGTTAACGTTTGCATTAGCGTCATCCTTTTAATTAGATCGATTAAATCGTTCGATTCGTTCATTATAATCCACAATATAAAAGTATGACAGCTTCACTCAAGCCTACGCATCTTCCCAACTTAGCCTTCACGCCTGACTTCAGGTATACTAGCCAAAAGCGTTTTATTTCTACCGTTATCCATTAATTTAAAAGGTTTTATCGTGTTGTACCGCATTCGCCCGATGGCCGAGGACGACATTAAAAACGTCCTGCGCATACAGGCTGCCGTTTACTCCCCCGACATTTTAGAAAGCGCCGCCTTCTTCGAAAACCGCCTCTCGCTCTCGGCCGACAGCTGCTGGGTCGCGGCGAACGGCGCTGAGCCGTCAGGCTCTCTGCTTGGCTACCTGATATCCTACCCCTGGCAACGCGCCTTCCCGCCCGAGCTGGACGGAACGCTGGACGCGCTGCCAAAGTTCGCTGACAGCTGGTTCGTTCACGACTGCGCCATTGCGCCTAACGCCCAGCGGCTCGGCGTTGGTAAGGCACTGTTTAACGCCGCTCGCCGCAGCGCGAAGCGGCAGGGTCTTAGCCACACCAGCCTGGTGTCTCTGGCGCAGGCTAAAAGCTATTGGCAAAATCAGGGGTATCGGCCCGTAGCCGAAACGCCGCGGCTGCGGGAAAAGCTAAAGGCCTACGGCGAAGGCGCATGCTATATGCACCGAGAGCCGACGAGCGAAGCGTGCTAAAAGCCTTCAATGCCTTCATCCTTAAGGCGCGCGATAACGGCCAGCAGTTCGGGATGATGAACGAATTCAAATGCCCTGTGCGCGCCGCTCTCGCTTAAGCCCGCCTCCTGTCGCCACGCCAACTCGTCTCTGGCGGCAAGACGTTCCCAACCGGTTTCGCGGATGTGGGACCGCGACACAAAGGTCATACCCAAGCCGCGTAGCCACAGCGCGGCGTCTTGCTTCTTCGCTCTGGCGATTTGCTCATACAGCCGGTTCGCCGCGCGCGGGCCGTAGCCGGGTAGAGACTCAATCTCCTCGCGGGTTAGGGACAGCCACGACGCCAAGTCCGGCGCTTTTCCGCCATCCACCAGCCTTTGCCAGCTTTTTTCGCTAAGGCCGCTGAGGCCCAGCCCCTGCTTTCCACTTAGCCAGACCAAGCGGGAAACGTACTGCTCCCGACATTCCTCCTCTTCGATGCGCCAGCAGCTTAAGCGGTGGTAGCGGGATGGATCCGGAGCGGAAACCTCACCCCTTTCCTCCGTTCGCCAAACGACCCGATTCACGTGCGGGATGCCCTGCCCGGCGAGAGTAAGCGCAACGACGTCGCCGGGGCGAACGTCAAGCGCACGCCAGCGAGACAGCGTACCCAACGCCACGCGTTTTACCCGCTTATCTCCCAGCGTGACCGGCCTCAGATGGGCCACCGCAGACGTCCTTCCCGTTCGCCCTACGTTAAAGGAAATCGCCGTCACTTCCGCCGTCTGCTGCGGCGGAGGGTACTTCCACGCGGCGGCCCAAATGGGCGATCGCGCAGCCCAGCCGTCGCCCGGAGGGCGCTCTCCCTGACGAATGACGACGCCGTCGCTGGCGAAAGGCTGAGGGTGCTCGAACCAGTACTTCCGCAGGTCGGCGGCGTCGTCAAATGAGGAAATCCGGCGCGTATCCTCAGGCCCGGAGCCGAACGTAAAGCCCATCGCCGCCAATCCTGCCAGCCGCTCGCTCATGCTCTCAGGCCCGTTTGGCCACTCCCAAACCCAGAAGGCGACGCGCTGTGCCGCCTGCGAAGAGGCCGTTTTGCTCATCATCGCGCCGGCGACCTTCGCTCTGGCGTTTTGCCCGCCGTCCTGCTTCTGAACGTGGGAGCCCAGCCGCCAAAACAGCTCTCCCTGCACAACAACCAGCGGCAAGGAGGTATTGATTCGCTGCGGGACGCCGGGCAGCTCCCGCGCCCTCGCAGTCCAGTCCTCCCCGCGCTCGCCGTCGCCTCGGCTGACGGCGGACACCAACCGGCCGTTCTGATACGTCAGCGTTGCGGCCACACCGTCAATCTTCGGCTGTAGCCACAGGTCTTGTCGCTTCGCTATCCACATCTTTACCGCTCGCTCGTCCTCCAGCTTGTTCAACCCCGTATGGACGACCGGATGCACCACGGGATAAGCGCGCGGCGGCGGTAAGCTATTGCGTCTTTTGCTCTCTATCTCGGGAAAACAGGCGCGCCAGCGCTCCCGCTGCGCCGCCAGCTGGTCGTAAACCTCATCCTCAATCAGGGAAACGCCGTTCTGGCGATAGGCGCTATCCCAACGGTTCAGAGCCGACGTCAGCGCGTCCATTTCCTTTGTCGCCCGCTTTGCGCTCCACGGCGGGCAGCCGCCGTTTTCCTTCGCCAGCGCAGCGTGGTTCAGCAAAAAAACCAGCAGCCCGGCCAGCACCAGCCTTATGATTAATAACACGTTCGATCTCCCTTTATTGACTGGCGCCATTAAAATCCGACCAATCGCAAGCGGCCAGTAAAAAACGGCAAAAGAGGAAAACGCGCCAAAAAGAAAAAAGGTATTTCATGTAATGCCGCTTTATTTTGCGAAGCAGCTCGAAATAGAAACTTTCCGCTGCACAAAATAAAAATAAGAAGGTTATGGTGTGACGAGGTTTTATGCGTAATGGCGACGGTGTATACTATTAGGGGATTTTTTACGCCTTTATATTCGATATGCGCTAAGTGAACGGCAATCTCATCCGGTTCGCTTCGGGCTATTGTTCAATATATTCAAGACCAAACGACGACGGCAGCAGCGCGCAAGTACAACGATAGCGAAGGGTTCGATGGCAAAAGGTACGCTTTATATTATTTCCGCTCCCAGCGGCGCGGGAAAATCCAGCCTGATTCAGGCACTGTTAAAAACGCAGCCGACGTACGATATGCAGGTTTCCATTTCCCACACCACTCGGGAAAAGCGGCCGGGAGAGGCCGAAGGCGAGCACTACTACTACGTTAGCACTGAGGAATTTAAGCGCCTCATCGCAGAAGACGCGTTTTTAGAATATGCGGAAGTGTTCGGCAACTACTACGGCACTTCGCGGGCAAAAATCGAGCGTGCGCTTTCTCAGGGCATTGACGTCTTTTTGGACATCGACTGGCAGGGCGCCCGCCAGATCCGGGAAAAAATGCCGCAAAGCCGCAGCGTATTCATTCTTCCGCCCTCTAAGGATGAACTGGTCCGCCGCCTTCAGGGACGCGGCCAGGACAGCGATGAAGTGATCGCCGGGCGTATGGATAAGGCAGTAAGGGAGATGTCCCACTATGATGAGTACGACTATCTGCTCATCAACGACGATTTCGATCTCGCTTTGCACGATCTGAGGGCCATCATTCGCAGCGAACGCCTGCGTCTGGACCGTCAGAAACTGCGAAATGAAGCGTTAATCAGTAAACTATTGGCAGACTGAGGCCGGTTTCAGTATGATGCCCAGTCCGTTTTTCATCTGTGGAGTGATACATTTATGGCACGCGTAACCGTTCAAGACGCTGTAGAAAAAATTGGCAACCGCTTTGACCTGGTTCTGGTCGCGGCTCGTCGCGCTCGTCAAATCCAAACCCAGGGCAAAGATCCTCTGGTGCCGGAAGAAAACGATAAGTACACCGTTATCGCCCTGCGTGAAATCGAAGAAGGCCTGATCAACAGCCAAATTCTGGATTCCCAGGCCCGTCAGGAACAGCAAGAGCAGGATGCCGCTGAAATGCAAGCCGTCGCCGCTATTGCTGAAGGTCGTCGTTAATAGCTGGCGGACTTGCCCTTGTATCTGTTTGAAAGCCTAAACACACTGGCGAAACAGTACCTGCCGGAAGAACAGATAGAGTGCCTTAAGCAGGCATTCGTCGTCGCGCGCGACGCCCATGAGGGGCAAGCGCGTTCCAGCGGTGAGCCTTACATTACCCACCCCGTCGCCGTCGCCTGCATTCTGGCGGGCATGCGGCTGGACTATGAAACGCTTATCGCCGCGCTGCTTCATGACGTGATTGAAGACACGCCCACCACCTATCAGGACATCGAAAGCCAGTTTGGCAAAAGCGTGGCTGAACTGGTGGAAGGCGTCTCCAAGCTCGATAAGCTGAAGTTTCGCGATAAAAAAGAGGCGCAGGCGGAAAACTTCCGCAAGATGATTATGGCGATGGTGCAAGACATCCGCGTCATTCTCATCAAGCTCGCCGACCGAACTCACAACATGCGCACGCTGGGGTCTTTGCGCCCTGACAAGCGCCGCCGCATCGCGCGGGAAACGCTGGAAATTTACAGCCCCCTGGCGCACCGACTCGGCATCCATCATTTGAAGATCGAGCTCGAAGAGCTCGGTTTTGAAGCGCTCTATCCCAATCGCTATCGCGTCATCAAAGAAGTGGTGAAAGCCGCGCGCGGCAACCGTAAAGAGATGATCCAACGCATCCTGTCCGAAATAGACGGGCGGATCAAAGAGGCGGGCATCCCCTGCCGCGTTAACGGTCGGGAAAAGCATCTGTATTCGATCTATCGCAAGATGCACCTTAAAGAGCAGCGCTTTCACTCCATTATGGACATCTACGCCTTTCGCATCATCGTCAGCGACGTAGATACCTGCTATCGCGTTCTGGGGCAGGTTCACAGCCTGTACAAGCCGCGCCCGGGCCGGGTTAAAGACTATATCGCGATCCCTAAGGCCAACGGCTACCAGTCGCTGCATACCTCGCTCATTGGCCCGCACGGCGTTCCGGTCGAGGTGCAGATCCGCACCGAAGACATGGACCAGATGGCCGAGATGGGCGTCGCCGCCCACTGGGCTTACAAACAGGCGGGTGAGTCAGGCACAGCCGCGCAGATCCGCGCCCAGCGCTGGATGCAAAGCCTGCTGGAGCTTCAGCAAAGCGCCGGCAGCTCGTTTGAATTTATCGAAAGCGTAAAATCCGACCTGCTGCCGGACGAAATATACGTTTTCACACCTAAAGGGCGCATCGTTGAGCTTCAGGCAGGCTCCACGGCGGTGGACTTCGCCTATGCGGTGCATACCGACATCGGCCACGCCTGCGTCGGCGCTCGCGTCGACAGGCAGCCCTATCCGCTGTCGCAGGAGCTGCACAACGGCCAGACGGTGGAGATCATCACCGCGCCGGGCGCCAGGCCCAACGCCGCTTGGCTAAACTTTGTCGTCACCTCCAAGGCGCGAACCAAAATCCGCCAAATGCTGAAAAACCTCAAGCGCGATGATGCCGTAGGCTTAGGGCGCAGGCTCCTCAACCACGCGTTAGGGCAAGGGCGTAAGGTCAGCGACATCGACGCGAAAAGCCTCAACCGCGAGCTTAAGCGCCTCAAGCTTGCCACCCTTGACGACCTGCTGGCCGAAGTAGGCTTAGGCAACGTCATGAGCATCATGATCGCCAAAAACCTGCTTAACGACGCCGAGGCGCAGGACGAAGAGCCGGCCATCAACGGGCGCAAGCTGGCTATTCGCGGCGCGGACGGCGTGCTGCTGACGTTCGCCAAGTGCTGCCGCCCGATCCCCGGCGACCCAATCATCGGCCACGTCAGCCCTGGTAAAGGGCTGGTCATTCACCATGAGTCTTGCCGAAACATTCGCGGCTACCAGAAAGAGCCGGAAAAGTTCATGGCGGTCGAGTGGGCGGAAGACACCGAGCAGGAGTTTATCGCCGAAATCAAGGTGGAGATGTTCAACCACCAGGGCGTGCTCGCCAACCTGACGGCAGAAATCAACTCGGCCAAGTCCAATATTCAAAGCCTGAATACGGAAGAGAAGGACGGGCGGGTCTACATAGCCTACATTCGGCTGACCACCCACAACCGCGTGCATCTGGCAAACATCATGCGCAAAATTCGCATCATGCCGGACGTCATTAAAGTCACCCGTAACAGAAACTAAGCGTTATGTCTCCAGAACGTTACGCCCGCATACGCCATATGCTGGCCACCAGGCAGACCGATCTGACGGTCTGCCTTGAGCAGGTTCACAAGCCCCACAACGTGTCCGCCATTATCCGCACCGCTGACGCCGTCGGCGTACACGAAGTGCACGCGGTTTGGCCCCATGAGCGCATGCGCACGCAGGTTGCCAGCGCCGCGGGCAGCAACAGCTGGGTAAAGGTGAAAACCCATCGCGATATTCAGAGCGCCGTCGGCCACCTTAAGCAGCAGGGCATGCAGATTCTGGCGACCAACCTGTCGGACAGCGCCGTCGACTTTCGCGACATCGACTACACCCGCCCAACCTGCATCCTGCTGGGGCAGGAAAAAAGCGGCATCACCAAGGAAGCGCTGGCGCTGGCCGATCGGGATATCATTATTCCGATGATCGGCATGGTGCAGTCGCTCAACGTGTCGGTCGCCTCGGCCCTGATCCTGTATGAGGCCCAGCGCCAACGCCAGAACGCCGGCATGTACCGGCGGGAAGGCAGCACGCTGAGCATTGAAGAACAGCAGCGCTTTCTATTTGAAGGCGGCTATCCGGTGTTGGCCAACGTCGCCAAGCGCAAGGGGTTGCCTCAGCCGCTCATTGATGAAAACGGCGAGATCGTCGCCGACGACGCCTGGTGGGCCGCCATGCAGGCGCTCAAGCCTAAGAGTAGGAAGGACTAAGCCATGAAGGGCCGCCTGCTGGACGCCGTTCCTCTCAGCGCCCTCTCCGGAGTCGGCGCCAGCCAGTCGGCGAAGCTGGCCAAGCTCGGCCTGTTCACCGTACAGGACCTGCTGTTCCACCTCCCCATGCGCTACGAAGACCGTACGCGCCTTTATCCTATTGGCGAGCTGCTGCCGGGGCTCCACGCCACCGTCGAGGGCGAAGTCGTTCGCTGCGACATCGTTTTTGGCCGCCGCCGCATGCTGACGTGTCAGATTACCGACGGCACCGGCGTGCTTACCATGCGCTTTTTCAACTTCAACGCCGCGATGAAAAACGGCCTGTCGGCGGGCCGGCGGGTCAAGGCCTACGGTGAAGTAAAGCGCGGTACGCACGGCGCAGAGATCCTCCATCCGGAATACCGAATTCAAGGCGATCGGGACGCCATCGAGTTAGAAGAAAACCTGACGCCGGTTTACCCCACCACCGAAGGGGTACGACAGGCAACGCTGCGCAAATTGACCGATCAGGCCCTTGCGCTGCTGGACACCTGCGCCGTCGTTGAGCTGCTGCCCGCCGAGCTTCTGGGCAACCTCATCAGCCTGCCGCAGGCGCTGAAAACCCTTCACCGTCCGCCGCCGGACATTCAGCTCGCCACCCTTGAACAGGGCCAACACCCCGCACAGCGGCGGCTGATTTTGGAAGAGCTGCTGGCCCACAATCTCAGCATGCTGGCCACGCGCGCCGGCGCGCAAAGCTATCGCGCACAGGCGTTGGCGGGCGGCGAGGCGTTGAAAAGATGCCTGCTGTCCTCACTGCCGTTTAGCCCTACCGGTGCGCAGACGCGCGTTGTCGCAGAAATTGAGCAAGACTTGGCAAAGCCCTACCCCATGATGCGGCTGGTGCAGGGCGACGTCGGCTCCGGCAAGACGCTGGTCGCAGCGCTGGCGGCGCTGGCAGCGATAGAAAGCGGCAAACAGGTCGCGCTGATGGCACCGACCGAGCTTTTGGCCGAACAGCACGCCAACGGCTTTCGCCAGTGGTTTGAGCCGCTGGGCATCAAGGTCGGCTGGCTGGCCGGCAAGCAAAAGGGCAAGGCGCGCCAGGAGCAGATGGCCGCCGTCGCTTCGGGCGAAGTGTCTATGGTGATCGGCACTCACGCCATCTTCCAGGAGCAGGTGAAATTTTCGTCACTGGCGCTGGTTATCATCGATGAACAGCACCGCTTTGGCGTCCACCAGCGGCTGGCGCTGTGGGAAAAGGGCGAAGAACAGGGGTTCCACCCGCACCAGCTGGTGATGACCGCCACTCCGATCCCCCGCACGTTGGCGATGACCGCCTATGCGGACATGGATACCTCGGTTATCGACGAGCTGCCGCCGGGGCGTACGCCGGTCACCACGGTTGCTATCCCCGACTCGCGGCGCGATGACGTGATTGCCCGCGTTCAAAGCGCCTGTAAGCAGGAAGGCCGTCAGGCCTATTGGGTGTGTACCCTGATTGAAGAGTCCGACGTGCTGGAAGCCCAGGCGGCGGAAGCAACCGCCGAAGAGTTGAAGTCCGTCCTGCCGGAGCTGAGCATCGGCCTGGTGCACGGCCGCATGAAGTCGCAGGAAAAGCAGGCGGTCATGCAGGCCTTTAAGCAGGGCGAGCTGCAGCTGCTGGTCGCCACGACGGTCATTGAGGTCGGCGTCGACGTGCCGAACGCCAGCCTGATGATTATCGAAAACCCTGAGCGCTTGGGGCTTGCCCAGCTCCATCAGCTGCGCGGGCGAGTAGGCCGCGGCGCCGTCGCCTCCCACTGCGTGCTGCTGTACAAAACGCCGCTGAGCAAAACGGCGCAAAAGCGCCTGCAGGTGCTGCGCGACAGCAACGACGGCTTCGTTATCGCCCAGAAAGATCTGGAGATTCGCGGCCCCGGCGAGCTGCTGGGAACCAGACAAACCGGCATTACCGAGTTTAAAGTGGCGGACCTGCTGCGCGACCAGTCCATGATCCCGGAAGTCCAGCGCGTCGCCCGCTATATCCACCAAAATCACCCCGACAGCGCCAGCGCCCTGATTGAGCGCTGGCTGCCGGAGAGCGCGAAGTACACCCACGCCTGACGATCTATGCGTCTATGCCGCCAAACCGTCGTCCACCAGCCGCCGACAGGCTTCTACCGCGCTGAGCGCGGCCAGCATCGACGTTTTCGGATTGCTGGAAAGCGTATTGCCGTTAAGCTCAATATGAAACTCGCCGAACGCGCCCGCCGCCTGGATGCGGTGGGTATTGCGTCGGGTGTGGGGGTCAACGCGAAGCTGCACCTGAGTGTTGTCCATACCGATACCCATCAGGGCGATAGTGGCTGCTACGTTAGCGTTCGCGGGGAAGGTCTGCGCCGCCTCGCGGGCCGAGCCTTCAAAAAACACCGTTGCTTCACTGACGTTATCGAGATCGACAAGCTGTTCCGCCGGGCTTCCTCGCCAGCTTGCCGGGCTTTTGTTGGAGACATAGGTAACACTTTCCAGCCCACCTTCCCGCGCCGCCGCCAGCCCATCCATGCCGGCCACCGCGCCAGAGAGGATCGTCAGCTTTGCGTGATTAATCCGCGCCGTAGTGCGCAGCGTTTCGAACAGTTGAGCCTGCGCCAGCGCGCCGGTGGAGGCCAACGCTAAATCCCAGCCTCGGCTTAGCACCGCTTCGCCGAACTCTTTCACCGCCTGCTGGCTGGCGCATTCCAGCACCAGATCGGGGCGTTCGCTACACTCGATAGGATGTGAAATGGCTTTTATCGCTCCTCCGCTGAGCTGGGCGATCGCCGCATGATGGCGCTCGCGGGCGACAATCCAGCCAACGGAAACGCCCTGCGGCAGTCGAGCTATCACCTCATGCGCCATGCCGCCAAAACCGATGAGCATTATCTTTTTCATTCTTTACTCCGACTGTTTTTATCGAGAATGGGCCAAACCGACGCCCGATTCAACCGATTCGCGACGCCCGTAGCCAAATGCCATTTTCTTTAAATCAGCAAACGTATGCGCAAACGGTTGCGATAAATTTTAATTCGATTAAAATGCCCACTTTGTAACTTCAGAGGTTTTCTTTCCCCTATGAGCAGCGCCGATCTCATCCCGGATTCTACCCCCGTTGCCCGCGCAGAGCCGCAAACCAAGCCCTCGCGCAGTGAACTTATCTACCACCTTGAGGACCGTCCGCCGCTGGCGCAGACTCTGTTTGCCGCACTGCAGCACCTGCTGGCGATGTTCGTCGCCGTCATCACGCCGGCAATGCTTATCTGTCAAGCGCTGGGGCTTCCCGCGCAGGACACCCAACATATCATCAGCATGTCGCTGTTCGCTTCCGGGCTCGCCTCTCTGTTACAAATCCGCACATGGGGGCCGGTCGGTTCGGGCCTGCTGTCCATTCAGGGCACCAGCTTTAACTTCGTCGCCCCGCTGATTATGGGCGGAACTGCGCTGAAAAACGGCGGCGCGGACGTGCCGACCATGATGGCCACGCTGTTCGGCACGCTGATGCTGGCCTCCTGTACGGAAATCTTCCTTTCGCGCATTCTGCATCTGGCCCAGCGCATCATTACGCCGCTGGTTTCCGGCATTGTGGTGATGATTATCGGTCTGTCGCTGATTCAGGTCGGCCTGATTTCCATCGGCGGCGGCTACGGCGCCATGTCCGAAACCAATAACACCTTCGGTTCGCCAAGCAACCTGCTTTTGGCCGGCGTCGTTCTCGCCACCATCATTCTACTTAACCGCCAGCGCAATCCGTACCTGCGGGTTTCCTCGCTGGTGATTGCGATGGCCATCGGTTACCTGCTGGCCTGGGCGATGGGGATGCTGCCGGAGCAGGCCAAGGTGGAAAGCGAGCTGATTATGGTGCCAACGCCGCTTTACTACGGCTTAGGTATAGACTGGACGCTGCTTATCCCGCTTATGCTGGTGTTTATGATCACTTCGCTGGAAACCATCGGCGATATTACCGCCACGTCTGACGTTTCCGAACAGCCGGTGACCGGCCCGGTCTACATGAAGCGCCTGAAGGGCGGCGTACTGGCCAACGGCTTGAACTCTATGCTGTCTGCGGTGTTTAACACCTTTCCGAACTCCTGCTTCGGCCAAAACAACGGCGTTATCCAGCTGACCGGCGTAGCCAGCCGCTACGTAGGCTACGTGGTTGCCATCATGCTGGTGCTGCTCGGCCTGTTCCCGGTCGTCAGCCAGTTCGTTCTCAGCATTCCGGAACCGGTGCTGGGCGGCGCGACCATCGTGATGTTCGGTACTATCGCCGCATCGGGCGTGCGCATCGTTTCTCGCGAGAAGCTTAACCGCCGCGCCATCATGATTATGGCGCTGTCGCTGGCGGTCGGCCTAGGGGTTTCTCAACAGCCGCAGATCCTGCAGTTCGCCCCCGAATGGCTGAAAACCCTGCTATCCTCCGGCATCGCGGCTGGCGGCATTACCGCCATCGTGCTGAACCTGGTGTTTCCGCACGAGAAGTAAATTCTGTCCTACGACAAGCGGTTACAATGCCGCTTGTCGCCCTTTCCTTGCGCTCATCCCCAAACCGACCCCACGACCCGCAGTGAGTAACGCAAAGCGGCGGCTTCAACCGCGTTTTCTGATTTCCACGCTTCACACCATAAGGCCTTCAGTATGAGTATGATTTATGTTGTCGTCTTAAATTACGTCAAACCCCTGAGCGAAATTGATGAACAAATACCGGCTCACGTTGAGTGGCTGAAACAGGGCTATGCCGACGGCGTATTTCTTGCCTCGGGCCGAAAAATCCCTCGAACCGGCGGCGTGATCCTCGCTAAAAGCGACAGTATTGAAAGCCTGCATCGCCGTCTACAAATGGACCCTTTCCAACGTTTAGGCCTAGCGACCGCCGAGGTCATTCCTTTTGAGGCCAGCCTGTGTGCAGACGAGCTAAAGGGGCTTTTATAGTTCCTTAACGAACGGCTGATAACGGCAGCTCGTTAAGGAAAAACCGCGTTCTTTCTCGAAATCCTCGACGTCATCATTGAGATTCCTCGCCAAATGGGGCATAAAATATGCCTATCATCAGCTACCGTGGTTTAAATCCGGCTATGGCACTTATCCGTAAAGCTTTTTACACGCTTCTTATCGTCATCGTTCTGGGCGTCGCTGCGCTCTATTTTATTGCGCAAACCGGCTACGCCGCGGGATGGATAAGCCAATGGATAAGCAACAACTCGCCCTACCGGTTGGCTTTCAGCAATCTGGACTACAGCCTGAGCTCGCCCTTCAGGCTGACGCTGAATCAGGCCGAGTTTGGCGTAAAAGAGCGTGAGCCGCTGGTAAAGGCGCAGAAACTCACCGTCGACTTAGGCGATGGCTTCTGGCAAACGCCGCTCAGCTTTGCCTCACTGGAAGTAGACGGAGGAGCGCTCACGCTTTCGGCCGATAAAACCGGCGCGCCGGACGTCAGGAGCCAACGCCTGCAGCTGCGCAACGTGTCCGTCGACGTTAAAACGTCCGAGATAGCGCTGAAAGGCGAAGGCGTCAACGGCGGCTTTCTTCCGTGGAGACTGACGTCCGACCTGATTCCAACCGACAACGCCCACTTTGAATTCAGCGCGTCAAAGCTTTGGCTCAACGAGCTGGAAACCGCCAACGTTCTGATTCAGGGCGACGTACGGGATAACCAGCTGCTGCTTACCAACGTCGGCGCCGACCTGGCCGGAGGCCTGCTGACCGGCAGCGCCAAACGCGCGCCGGACGGCCGTTGGACGATAGACTACTTTCGCCTGAGCGACGTCAAGTATCAAAGCCATCAGGCGCTGCCTGCGCTTTTAACGCAAATAGACAACTACGTTGACGGCGTAAGCCTAACGCTAAATCGCGCCGACCTTATCAACACTAACATTCAGGGCGACGGCTGGGCGCTTAGCGACTTCTCACTGTCTTTAAAAGACCTCCGGCGAGAAGGCGGCCTATGGCAGGCTGACGCCGGCAGCGCGCTGTTCAACGCCTATGACGTCGTGCTGGGCGACCAGCATCTGGTGAATCCGGTGCTAAATCTGGAACTGGAAGGCGATACGCTAAAAATCAAACAGTTCAGCAGCCGCTGGCAGGACGGCCTGGTGCGCGCTACCGGCGCCTGGTCGCGTAAAGACCATACCCTGCGGCTTGACGACGTCGCGCTGACTTCTCTGCTCTATACGCTGCCGCAAAGCTGGAAAAGCGCCCTTCTGGAGCCGATGCCCGACTGGCTTCGCGAACTGTACGTCAATAAGTTGGCCGTCAATCGCAGCATTATCATTGATATCAATCCCGACTTTCCGTTCCAGTTCACCTCGCTCGACAGCAGCGGCAGCGATCTACATCTCGTCAAAGACCGCCAATTCGGCCTATGGAAAGGCAATCTGACCGTTAACGCCTCTGCGGCGACGCTGAATAAAACCGATCTGCGCCACCCGTCCACCGTTGTAAACGCTGACGCCAACGCGATTACCTTTAGCGACACCAGCGCCTTCACCGCAACCGGGCTGCTGGAAGGGCAGGCAACCATCGGCCAGAGCAGCGACAGGCCGCTCGATCTCTCGCTAAGCGGGCGCGGCGTTTCGGTGAATATCTTACAAAACTGGGGCTGGGAGCCGGTGCCGCTGAAGGGAAACGGCAGCCTCAAACTAACGCTGAAAGGAAGCCTTAAGGGCGCTGAAGCGAAGCCCGATTTGAAAAGCTCGCTGTCTATTCAGGGCGACGACGGCCAGCGCTATCCGGACGAACAAAAGGCGGTACCAGCGCAGGAGACGCCAACGCAGCAGCCACAGGAAGAAAGCCCGGCTCCGCAGCCTTTGTTCTAGGAAGGGGAAAGGCGCGTTAATGCGCCTCTGGAAGCACCATATAGGTTCCTTCAAAAACGCAGCCGACGTCGCCTTCTCCACAAACGTGCACTTCGAGCTGCACCCGGGCCTTGCGCCCTTTCGCCAAACGGTCCAAGTCGCCCTTAACCGAGCCTCGCTCAGCCGTCGCGATTGCCCGACCGCTGACCGGCTTATGATAGCGAACGTGGGCATCCACCAGCACGATGGCTCCGCCGAGCCGCTGCTCCTGAAGCAGCAGCCAAATCAGCCCCCAGCCGGTCAGGGTCGCCAGCGAAAACAGGCTGCCGGCGAACTGAGTCTGGTGCAGGTTGGTATTAACGCTCTGGGACATGGTGGTAATAAACCGCTGGCCCGTATATTGAACGATGCGAACGCCCATCTTTTCGCTGAGGGGAATAGAGCCGTGCCAGGCGTTTTGCAGCTCGGCGCACCAGTCGGGATGGTGGAGAATATCGTCCAGCGAGGCGACGGGCTTACGCATTAAAAAATGGCGTACCGGCGTGGTCAGTGGCGCCGTGACTTCCCCCTGATTGACGAAGCCAAGCTTTTCAAAAAAGGAGACCGTTTCTTCACGCGCTCGGCAGACGATCCGCTTTACCCCTTCCTGACGCGCTATCGACTCCAGCGTCATCGCCAGAAGCGTTCCCAGCCCCTTATAGCGGACGTCCTCCGCCACCGCCAGAAAGCGGATGGAACCCTCGTTGTCCGCATTCACGTATAGCCGCCCGACGGCCACCACCCGCCCCTGCGCATCGATAATCATCTGATGGTAAGCCGTCAGATCGTAGCCGTCCTTCTCCGAACCAATCGGCTGATTCAGCGGCTTACGCAGCATTTCCCAACGAAACTGATAGTAGTCGTTTAGCTCTTGTTCGGTAGCGGGGACGCGCAGGTGGTACATAAAGGCTCTCTGGTTGTTGTTGTGGTTATAGTTTTTTTATATTGATAGCGCGTTCAGGGGGAAAGGGCAATGGGGGGAGCCAAAAGGTAACGCAAAAATGCGGCGCTTTGGCTTTATAAGCATTCACAGTTAGCTTCCGGTAGGTCACCTTGGCGTTCCGGCTGGTTTTAGCGTCACGTTGATTAAAAGCGTAAAAGCGCGGCTAATTTCTATAAAAAGATGGAGTATCTTTCCTAATTCGAAATTTAATTGTTGTTGAAGATGATATTTTTTATCAAGTTTCATTACAGATATCGAGGTATCTTATTAGCACAAGAGATAATTTCATCAGCTTTAACGAAAAAAATGAATCACCAATGGAGTAATAAAATCAACGTTTAAGAATAAATCATGCAGTTTATATAAATACGGTCAGCCTAACTATCATTCAGCCAATGAGCTAAGTTATTTCTCTTCTGTGATTTATCTGAATTCTAAATTTTAAAAATCATATCAACGAGATGGAGCCTCACTAAGACAGAGAAAATCTATTGAATAATCATATTTTGATATTGCGGTATAAAATAATTCAGCCTCAAAAGGGTGGAACCTCATATAGAAAAAGCTGCATTTAAAAATATAAAAGCCGAGTTCCATCACAGAAAATTCTTAATTGTGCTTGTTATATTCTTTTTAAGAACAGTGCTAATTAAAAAACATTCTCCCATGTTGTTAAACGGTAAGAGCGTAATAAAAAGATATTCCATATAGCCGTAATAATCGTACATACCCAACGCGGCTTTATGACGTCACTTCCTCTGGATAGGAGTTTGAAATGAATAATCCCGCTACCATTCCCTCCGTTTCTTCACTCGTCGCCCGCTATGATTCCTGTACTACCATTCTTGTCGGCAGCCAGGCGACGACTGACGGTTCCAGAATTATCGCCCGTACGGAAGATCACGATCCCTGCCTGTCGAAAGTGCTGTTGGTTCATCCTGCGAGAAAAAACGCCGGTAACACGTTTCGGGCAAATGAAAACCGGTTCACCTACCCCATTCCTAAAACCGCCTTTGGCTATACCTCTTTCTCCAACGGGCTACCCGGCAAAAGCGCTGACGAAATGACCTGGGGCGCCGCGGGTTTTAACGATAAGGGCGTCGGCATGACGGCGACAGAAACCATTTTTGCCAGCGACGCCGCGCTGAAAAACGATCCTTACCTGCCGGATACCGGCATCACGGAAGACAGCATCACCGACGTCATTCTGCCCTATATCACCAGCGCGAAAGAAGGTGCGGCAAAGCTGGGTAAAATCATCGATGAAAAGGGCGCGGGCGAAGGCTTCGGCGTCGCGTTTGTCGATGAAAAAGAAATTTGGTATCTGGAAACCGGCAGCGGCCACCAGTGGCTGGCAACGCGCATACCCGATGACAGCTACTTCGTGACCGGCAATCAGGGCCGGCTGCGCCAATACAAGCCAAACGACACCAGTCACTTTATGGCCTCGAAGACGCTGGTTAAATACGCCGTCGACAACGGGCTGTATAACCCTAAGGTCGACGGCGAATTCGATTTTGAAAAGGCCTATACGCTCCACGACGATGCTAAAGACCGCTACTACAACTACCCGCGGGTATATGCGCTGCAGCATCTGTACACGAAAGGGATCAAAACCCGTCTGGAAAAGCCCGATGGCTTTAACGTATTTGAGAGACCGTCCGCCAAAATGGATATCGATGCGGTAAAGGCGGGGCTTAGAAACACCTACGAGAATCTCGGCAGAATGCCGTACACCGCCATGCCGGACTATACCCTGCGGCCAATCTCGCTGTTTCGCACTCAGCAGTCGCACATTTTGCAGTCAAGAAACGGCCTGCCGGTACAGATCGCCAACGTGGAATACGTCTCCTACGGCATGCCGTCTATTTCTATCTACATTCCGTTCTACCCAGGCTGCCTGACGGACTTCCCCGATGGGTACAAAAAGGTCACGGACGGCAGTGCGGACTCAGAATCGGCCCAGTGGAAGTTCAGAAAGCTCCAGACGCTGGTCATGGTTGACTACCACAAGTACGCTCCCATCGTTCAGAAAGGGTATCGCGACGCCGAAATGCAGTTTGCGCGAATGCAGAAAAAGCTGGAGAAAGCCTTTATCGCCGAATCCGACTCAAGTAAGGCGCTCGGATTGGTCAATGCGTTCGAAAATAAGGTATTCACTCAAGCGCTGGAGGTGACGGAGAAGCTAACGAATCAGCTATTCACGCTGCTGGCTAACGACCTGAACCAGAGATACAAGTTTGCTGGCGCGTAGCGAAGCCTTTTATTTCTCCCTTTGGCGTTACTCTTTTGCCAAGAGTAACGCCAAATATGCACTCCGGTGAGTATGGGAAGTTACAGCACGCCCGGTATATAAACCACTCCGCCAGGATCGGAGACCTCAATAAAAAGCAGGTCGGGTTCAAAAGACTCAGGCACGCTCATTCTGACGGAGATAATCCAACCCTTTCGGCCACCGTCAGAAAATAGCTTATTCTCTGCGTAGTGCGCGTGCAGCGTTTCTAACAGATAATGGGCTTTATCACCCGCTAATGCCTGCTAGGCTAGGCTGAAGACCGTTTCTTCATCAACTTTTTCATATTCCATTGGAAATGCCTAAGGCGCTTAATTTATCCGGGCATAAAAGAAATGCTCTTCATACGAAAAGATAACTCTATCGTCATTCGGAATAACGATAGCGCTGCTTTCATCACTGGGATAAAAAAAATCGTCCCACGATGCGATAAAAACGTCGACGGGGAGCGTTGCACCTGCGTTACGTCCCCAGAGAAAATGAATAGCGTCCACGCCCTGCAGCCTGTCGGTAAAAAACAGGGATGACGTCTCGACGTCATCAAAGTCCAGCGTTCTCTTTTCCAACACGGTACAAAATGAACGTGGCATTTCCATTAAGTGGCTAAAGGGGAAAATCGAATCCCAAAGCCGCCGTGCCTGCACGGTATTCAGCAGGGTGATTCGCCTTTTCTCACCTGACGACAGGCGACAGTCTTTTGAGTTCAGCCGCCAAGCTACCGGATAGAGAACTTCATCAAATTCGATATCGTTCATAGAGAAAAATCACCCTTCGTTTCGCTACTTCCCGTGCGACAGCGTCATCACTCTGCCGTTCTCTTTGTCGATCTCGATAAGAAAAACGCCGCCGGTCATGTCCGGTGGCAGGTAGCCCTCTATCCGCCAGTAGCGACCTTTGTCGGTTACGTAAAAAGGGCGTTCTTTCTCAACGCATTCTTTGCCATAAACGTGCGTGACGTAGATTTCCGCCAGCTCGACCGCCATTCCGGCATTAACCAAGTCTATTTTTCCAAGCCCTTTTTGCTTGCTGTACTCTGAGAAAAGAATCCCTTCCCCGTCATAAGCATCAACCATAGGACTCTTTTCATCGGCGCAGGCCTGAAACAACGGCCAGAACAGCGTCAAGAAAAACAGGACGAACTTCATTGAAAGACTCCTTTCCTACGCTCTTTCCTATCGAGTTACAGCGCTCGCGCAAGGCTACGCAAAAAGGCGCGAAACGCGTTGTTGTACTCCGTATCGCCGCTAAAATAAACGTAACCTATAAACGCCAGCGCCACCGCGCCAAGAATCATCCATTTCCTGCTATTAAACATCGTCCCTCGCCCTAAATTTGCAGGCTAAACGTCACCGGTCCATCGTTGACCAACGAAACCTTCATATCTGCGGCGAAAACGCCGGTTTGGGTCGGCACCTTTTCTTTGCAGCGTTCCACGAAGTCGAGATACAGGCGCTCGGCGTCCGCAGGGGTCGCTCCGCGAGAAAAGCTTGGGCGCATGCCCTTTTGCGTATCCGCTACCAGCGTAAACTGGGAAACCACCAGTACGCTGCCGCCGGCCTGCTGCACGTTCAGGTTCATCTTGCCCTGTTCGTCGCTAAAAATTCGATAGCCCAGCACCCGCTCGCACAGGCGCGCCGACTTTTCCGGCGTATCGTCTTTCTCTACGCCCAGCAGCACCAAAAGCCCGTTATCGATAGCGCCGACGGTTTGGCCGTCCACCACCACGCTCGCCTGCGTTACTCGCTGAATCAGTGCGATCATATTTTTATTGCTTCCGCTCGCTACGATGAAAAAGGGAGTGCCATAATACACCGCGCCGCTGAGGGAAAAAATGACCGGCTTCAATCACCTAATTAAGTATGGATAACGGAAAGAAAGAGGGAAACGTCATGCCTGACCTGTTAAATCGATATCGAGGATGCCTGCTGGGGCTGGCAAGCGGTGACGCCGTGGGCACCACCGTTGAGTTCAGCCCTAAAGATTCCTTTCCTGAAGTCACGGAGATGACGGGCGGCGGCCCGTTTAACCTACAGGCCGGGCAGTGGACCGACGATACGTCCATGGCCCTGTGTCTGGCGGAAAGCCTGATTCTGCGTAAAGGATTTGACGCGCGCGACCAAATGAACCGCTATCTGAACTGGTGGCAATGGGGCTACTTCAGCTCCACCGGCCAGTGCTTTGATATCGGCGCAACGACGGCCGAGGCGCTGAGGCGATTCTCTCTGGACGGTAATCCCTTTGCCGGTTCTGTCGATCCTAAAACGGCGGGCAACGGCTCTTTGATGCGGCTCGCGCCCGCGGTGCTTTACTATTATCCCCATCCTGAGCAAACGCTGCGCTATGCGGCCGACTCTTCGCGCACAACGCATGCGGCTCCCGAAGCGGTGGAAAGCTGCCGCCTGTTCGCTCAGATGTTGATGAATGCGCTCAGCGGGAAAGACAAAAGGCGCGTTCTGACGGATATTGCCGAACTGCCGGAGCAAGAAAACCTGCGCCAGATAGCCGAGGGCCGATACCTTGATAAGCCGCGCTCGGCCATCTTCGGTACGGGCTATTGCGTACAAAGCCTGGAGGCCGCGCTGTGGTGCTTTGCCCAAAGCGACAGCTTTGAACAAACCGTTCTGGCCGCGGCAAATCTGGGCGACGACGCAGACACCACCGCCGCTATTGCCGGGCAGATCGCAGGGGCTTACTACGGCGCCCAAGGCATACCAAGCGACTGGCTCGGTAAGCTGTGGCTCTATGAGGATATCGACAGGCTTGCGCGGCAGCTGCTGGAGAAGTAACCCGTTGCCCGCGGGGCGTTAGCGAAAATAGTCCGGCACCGTCCGCCGGTCGATAACGTGCACCGTGGGCAGGCCAATCGACCGGGCGCTAAGAACGTTGTCGCGGTGGTCGTCGAAGAACAGCGCGTCTTCCGGCTTAGCGCCTTCCTGCCTGAGCACGTGGAGATAAATGTCCACCTCGGGCTTTCGCATGCCAAGCTCTTGGGAGAGGTAGATCCTGTCGGCGGAGGCGCCGACGTCGGGGAAGCGTGCGGGCCAGTAGCTACAGTGCAGCGCGTTAGTGTTGGACAGGATCACCACCTGATTCCCCTCTTGGCGCAGCCGCTGCATGACCGCCAGCGTATCGTCGCGCTGATCGATAAAGATCGCCTGCCAGCCCTCGGCAAACTGCGCAAAGCTCAGCGGCATCTCCATTTCTTCGCACAGCAGGTCGGCGAACGCCTCGTCGCTGATTTCGCCTCGTTCGTGCATTTCGAAAGGTTTTCCCATGCGAAAGCGCTCGGACAGCGTCGCCAGAGGAATGCCGCTCAGTCGGCTCCACACGCCCAACACTCTTTTGAAATCGATGTCGACGATTACGTTACCCAAGTCGAAAATGTACAGCATGGTGCACCTACCTCAATGCGAACCTATCCGTAGGCCTACGCTATCACACCGGATTAAGGTTAAGAAGAGGGAACTCAAGACATTTCATTTCTACTTCACGCCGAGAAGCCAGGCAGAAAAACGCGCGCATTTTAGGCGCTCTCCGGTATAATCCTTCGCGATTTTGTTTAACGTCCGAATTGTGCACCATCTGCTTTCGGCTCACGCCGGGCGTTTATCAAAAGTCATTTTCAAGAGGCAGGGCAGGGAGCTTTCCTCACAAAACGGGCATCGGGAGTTATCACAATGAGTTTATTAGACCAACTGGGCGGCATGCTCGGCGGCAACGGCGCTTCTAAAGGCGGCGTTGACTATATGGCCATTCTTCAATGGCTTGAGCAGCAGGGCGGCCTTTCCGGCCTGCTGGAAACATTTCGCCAGGGCGGCCTCGCCGAGCTGGTTCAGTCCTGGATTGGCACCGGCGCTAACCTGCCCATCAGCGCAGATCAGGTGCGCGACGTCATCAGCCAGGCCGCGATGGAGCAGCTTTCCGCTAAATTAGGCATGGATAACGGTCAGGCATCGGCGATTATCGCCCAATACCTGCCGGACATCGTCGACAAGCTGTCGCCGAAGGGCGAAGAGCCGGTCAACCCGGACATGCTGTCTCTGGGTATGGCGCTGCTTAAAGGGAAACTGTTCGGTTAACGTCCGATTCCGGCGAAGGCATTCGTCTTCGCCGCTTCCCCCGCCAGACATCTCTTCTTAATAACAAGGACGATAAGAAAACAGCGATGATTTACTTCACCTCAGACACCCACTTCTGCCATTCAAACATCATCAACCTGTGCGGCAGGCCGTTTGAAAGCGTGCGCCATATGAACGATACGCTTATCCACAACTGGAATGCCCTCGTCACCGAACGGGATGAGATTTATATTCTGGGCGACTTCCTTTTTCGCGGCACGGGGCAGGACGCCAATCAAATCCTGCGCAGGCTTAACGGCAAGAAATACCTGATTCGCGGCAACCACGACAAGTTTTTAGACGACCCGGAGTTCGACACATCAATGTTTGAATGGGTCAAAGACTACTACGAGCTGGATTACCAAAAGCAGAAGATAGTGATGTTCCACTATCCGATTTTAGAGTGGCAGGGCTATTTCAGAGACGCTATCCATCTTTACGGGCACGTCCACAACTCGGGCAAAGACCCGGAACAGCACAAGCGACTAAGCGCGCTGGGGCCAAGGGCGATAAACGTCGGCGTGGACGTTAACCGCTTCTTTCCTGTCAGCATTAACGCCGTGTTGAAGCAGGCGCAGAAATAGCGCCCGTGGGAAAATCAGCGGGCCGCTGCCGCAACCCTTTCCATCAGCGCCGCCACTGCCTGCTCGGGCATATAAAGCGTCCCCTGCCGATTTGCAATGTCGCCCTGCTCGATTTTGCTCTTTAGCCAGTCAGTAATAAAACCGGGCGCATACCCTCCCGTACTGAAATCGCCGCCAAAGGCAATCATATCTGGATAGGCTTTTAAATACGTTTCTTCCGTCACTTCCGGGTGAGCACTGACGTAAAGCCAAAACTGGATGTCGTAGAGTAGAGAAGAAAACTCATCGGCGTGCAGGGCAAAAAAGCCCTTTTCCTCGACGATCCGCTTTGCCGTGTGGCGAATGGCTTTCTCGACGTCGAGCTTAGGATCTACGCTGGCGCAAAGCCGGGCAAGCAGTTCAGAAAATTGACCACTTTCCACCATCTCCAAGTCGGCCAGCCTGTCCTCTTCAGAGGTGTCGTAAACGTCGTCGTTCACCAGGCCGCGGATAAAACTCTCAAAGCTATCGGCCAAATGGGTGATTTTATAGTCATCTTCCTGATCGACATGCACAACGGCGGGTTCGCCGTCTGGGCCGCAGTGTCGGTAGTCAAGAAAGATCATGTCATGGCCGGCCGAAGGGCAGTCGCAGATGGCGACGCCGATATCAGGATATTCCCATTCCTCAATCCAAAAGCGGCTGCCGAAGTCACCGCCGAGAGAACAGGGCTTTTCTTTACCGATGCCCATAATGCCAGTGATAGCAATGTGATCTTCCGACCAGCTTGTCGGCTCATCGGTCGGGTAGTTAGTATTACGCGGTATGCCGCCGTTTTGCTGCTTCATCAGCCAAACGTAAGAGGCTGGCAGGCGATAGCCCAATTCGCGTTCCAGCTCAGCAATCAGCGCGTCGTCGGGCAGCGCGCTGACATACTCTTTACGCGCATACTCGCTGTCTTCCCAGAAGTCGGTAAGGTCAAAATCGGCAAACGGTATGTTATTCATCGAAGAAACATCCTTTTTTCAACGTAAAAGAAATAGGCAGGGTTTCACCTTACTGGGTCCGAACGGCTTTTTCTACTTCTGCCATCTGCTTTTTAATCTGCCGTATAAAAAAGCAAAGGGGCCTTGCGGCCCCTCTGTATCTATCGGACTGTATCAACAACCCGTTACTCTTTCCCGCTGCGATACGCGCGCTTACGGTCGTTTTCCGTCAGGTGACGTTTGCGCAGGCGGATAGACTGCGGCGTCACTTCGACCAGCTCATCGTCATCGATAAACTCGAGCGCTTGCTCAAGGGTCATCTTGATTGCCGGAGACAGCGTCGTCGCTTCATCGGTGCCCGATGCGCGAACGTTGGTCAGCTTCTTACCGGTCAGACAATTGACCGTCAGGTCGTTAGAACGGGTGTGAATGCCGATGATCTGGCCTTCGTACACTTCTACGCCGTGGCCCAGGAACAGGCGGCCGCGATCTTGCAGGCTGTAGAGCGCGTAAGCCAACGCTTTACCCGTACCGTTGGAAATCATAACGCCGTTGTTGCGCTGGCCGATTTCGCCCGGACGAATGTCGTCGTAGTGGCTGAAGGTGGAGTACAGCAGGCCGGTACCGGAAGTCATGGTCATGAACTCGGTACGGAAGCCGATAAGCCCGCGGCTTGGGATCACGTAGTCTAAACGCACGCGGCCTTTGCCGTCCGGCACCATGTCGCGCAATTCGCCCTTACGCAGGCCTAGCGCTTCCATCAGAGGCCCCTGATGCTGCTCTTCGATATCTACGGTCACCTGCTCAAACGGTTCCTGTTTGCCGCGGAAGATAACCTTCGGGCGAGATACCGCCAGCTCGTAGCCTTCACGACGCATGTTTTCGATAAGAACGGACAGGTGAAGCTCGCCGCGGCCGGAAACGCGGAACGCATCCGGGTCTTCGGTTTCTTCTACGCGCAGCGCCACGTTGTGCACCAGCTCTTTACGCAGGCGGTCGAGGATCTGACGCGACGTCACGTATTTACCCTCTTTGCCGCAGAACGGCGAGGTGTTGACGCAGAAGAACATGGTGACCGTCGGTTCGTCGACCGTCAGCGGCGGCAGCGCTTCAGGCGTAGAAACGTCACAGACCGTATCGGAGATGTTCAGCTCGCCTAGGCCGGTGATAGCGACGATATCGCCCGCTTCCGCCACGTCGGCTTCATAGCGCTTCAGGCCCATGTGGCCCAGCACCTGGCCAATCTTGCCGTTACGACGCTGGCCTTCGCTGTCGATGATGGTGACCTGCTGGTTCGGCTTCACTTTACCGCGCTTGATGCGGCCTACGCCGATAACGCCAACGTAACTGTTGTAGTCCAGCTGGGAAATCTGCATCTGGAACGGACCGTCGAGGTCGACAGCCGGCGGCGCAACGTGTTTGACGATCGCTTCAAACAGCGGGTCCATGTTGTCAGCCAGGTCGTTGTGGTCCAGACCGGCGACGCCGTTAAGCGCCGATGCGAAAATAATCGGGAAGTCCAACTGCTCGTCGGTAGCGCCCAGGTTGACGAACAGGTCAAAAACCTGATCTACAACCCAGTCAGGGCGCGCGCCGGGGCGGTCAACCTTGTTGACGACGACGATAGGCTTAAGGCCGTAGGCAAACGCCTTTTGCGTAACGAAGCGCGTTTGGGGCATCGGCCCGTCCATCGCGTCAACCAGCAGCAAAACGGAGTCAACCATTGACATCACCCGCTCAACTTCGCCGCCAAAGTCGGCGTGTCCGGGAGTATCAACGATGTTAATACGATAGTTATTCCAAGTAATGGCCGTGTTCTTGGCCAAAATAGTGATCCCACGTTCTTTTTCGAGATCGCCGGAGTCCATAACGCGCTCGCCTGCGTCGTTACGCTCCCCTAATGTTCCTGACAGTTGCAGCAGCTTGTCAACCAGGGTGGTTTTACCATGGTCTACGTGCGCGATAATGGCGATGTTACGCAGATTTTCAATCACAGATTTGCCTCAGGCATAAGAAATAGCGCGCTATTGTACACACTTTAGGCGCAGTAAAAAAACAAGATCATAAAGATTCGTGAAAAACAACGCCTACACGAACAGGTTGTGATCGCATTCACGATTGAAAAAACGACAAAAAACGCCTTGTCGCACCAAAAAGCGGCGACGCATAAAAAAACGCACTAAAATAGTGCACTTTGGGATGCAAAATTTGCATTTTCGTTCATACTCATAGCCCGTAGCCACAGGAAAAACGGCCTGTTAACGAAGAGTAAATAAACTGGCATGATTATCGCATAGCCTTTGCTTATAGCAGCGGGCTTGGCGACATTAGGCCTGCATAGTAAAGGCCCATCCCCTACGGGGATTACTCTAAGCGAAATTCGTCACCGGGAGAATAACCATGTCCACAGAACACGTTTTGACCATGCTTAATGAGCATGAAGTAAAGTTTGTAGACCTGCGCTTTACCGATACCAAGGGTAAAGAGCAGCACATTACCATTCCCGCTCATCAGGTCGACGCTGACTTCTTTGAAGACGGAAAAATGTTCGACGGTTCTTCTATCGCCGGTTGGAAAGGCATTAACGAATCCGACATGGTGCTGATGCCCGATCCGAGCACCGCGCTGCTGGACCCGTTCTTCGAAGAGACGACGCTGATTATCCGCTGCGATATCCTTGAGCCCGGCACCATGCAAGGCTACGAGCGCGACCCGCGTTCCATCTCCAAGCGCGCTGAAGATTTTCTGCGCTCTTCCGGCATCGCTGACTGCGTGCTGTTTGGGCCTGAACCCGAGTTCTTCCTGTTTGACGATATCCGCTTTGGCAACAGCATCGCCGGCGCCTACTATCACATCGACGATATCGAAGCGGCGTGGAATACCGGCACCAAGTACGAAGGCGGCAACAAGGGCCACCGTCCGGGCGTTAAGGGCGGCTACTTCCCGGTTCCTCCGGTCGACTCTTCACAGGACCTGCGCTCCGCCATGTGTCTGACGATGGAAGAGATGGGGCTGGTCGTTGAAGCACACCACCACGAAGTGGCCACCGCTGGCCAGAACGAAGTGGCTACCCGTTTTAACACCATGACCAAAAAAGCGGACGAAACCCAGATTTACAAGTATGTGGTTCACAACGTCGCCCACGCGTTTGGCAAAACCGCTACCTTTATGCCTAAGCCGCTGGTCGGCGATAACGGTTCCGGCATGCACTGCCACATGTCGCTGTCCAAGAACGGCACCAACCTGTTCGCTGGCGACAAGTACGGCGGCCTGTCTGAAACGGCGCTGTACTACATCGGCGGCGTTATCAAGCACGCTAAGGCGATCAACGCGCTGGCCAACCCGACCACCAACTCCTACAAGCGTCTGGTGCCGGGTTTCGAAGCGCCGGTTATGCTGGCCTATTCTGCGCGCAACCGCTCTGCGTCAATCCGCATTCCGGTCGTCGCCAGCCCGAAAGCTCGCCGCATTGAGGTTCGCTTCCCGGATCCGGCCGCTAACCCGTATCTGGCCTTCGCGGCGCTGCTGATGGCCGGCCTCGACGGCATCATCAACAAAATCCATCCGGGCGACGCCATGGATAAGAACCTGTACGACCTGCCGCCGGAAGAAGCCAAGAACATTCCGACCGTCGCCGGTTCTCTGGAAGAAGCGCTCGCCTGTCTGGACGCCGATCGCGAGTTCCTGACCCGCGGCAACGTCTTCACCAACGATGCGATTGACGCCTATATCGAAGTGAAGCAGGAAGAGATGAACCGCGTACGCATGGCGCCGCACCCGCTGGAGTTTGAGCTGTACTATAGCGTTTAATAACGAAGCGTTATTAACCAGAGCCCATCGTGAGATGGGCTCAACTAACCTGTTAAATCGGCACCAGTGGATATTCCGGCCGTAAATACGACCTGCCTATATAACCATCGTGCTCGGCCGGAAGGACGCTTGTATTAGCTTTGGGAGTGCGTCGGGCATAGCCTTCCTAGGGGCGCTTCGTTGGCTTACGCCAAGTCGACCCCAACGGAAGACTCTCCCTCCGTTTAACTCCTCAAATTGTTCAGGATTAACCTCGAGAGTTAAGCCTGCATCAATGAACGCCCCGACTTGGTGCAAAGGAGTTATCCATGGCGAGCCAAACGCTGCCCGATACGGAGCAAATTCTGAATTCGCAGGTTACCTGCGTGCTGATTCTCGATCTCTCTTTGTCGATCCTTTACGCCAACCCTTCGGCGCAGCAGCTGCTGGTTCAAAGCTCGCGCAAGCTGTTCGGCACGCCTTTGCCGGATTTGGTGGACTATCTGTCCCTTGACGTTCCGCTTATGTGGTCCAGCCTGAGCGAAGACCAAGGCTTTACCGATAACGAAGTTTCTATGGTGATTGACGGCCATCTGCACGTGCTGACCCTAAGCGCGCAGAAGCTGGCCGACGACCATATTCTGATGGAGCTGTCAGCGCTGGATAACCACCGTCGCCTGAGTCAGGAACAGCTTCAGCATTCACAGCAGGCGGCGGCCAGAGAGCTGGTTCGCGGCCTGGCTCACGAGATCAAAAACCCGCTGGGCGGCCTGCGCGGCGCGGCCCAGCTGCTGGCAAAGGCGCTTCCCGACCCTCAGTTGACGGAATATACCCGCGTCATCATCGAGCAGGCAGATCGCCTGCGCAACCTCGTCGATCGCCTTCTTGGGCCGCAGCATCCCGGCCAGTGGGTGGAACAGAACATTCACCAGGTGTCCGAACGCGTTTACCAGCTTCTGACGCTGGAGAAGCCCGATAACGTTTCTCTGGTGCGCGACTATGACCCGAGCATGCCGGAGCTGAGCCACGACCCGGAACAGATTGAACAGGTGCTGCTCAACATCGCCAGAAACGCCATGCAGGCGCTGGCGAGTCAGGGCGGTACTATCATCATCAGGACGCGAACCGCGTCCCAGATGACGCTGCACGGCGAACGCTATCGCCTGTGCGCCCGAATCGACATTGAAGACAACGGGCCCGGCATTGCGCCGCAGCTGCAGGATACGATTTTTTATCCGATGGTCAGCGGGCGCGAAGGCGGCTCAGGGCTTGGGCTTTCCATCGCCCGCAGCCTGATTGACCGGCACCGGGGAAAAATTGAGTTTAACAGTTGGCCGGGCCACACCGAGTTTTCGGTCTACTTGCCTATCCGTAAATAGGGGGAACGATGAGTCAGGATACCGTCTGGATAGTCGATGACGACAGCGCCATTCGCTGGGTTCTCGAGCGCGCGTTAACCGGCGCCAGCGTCAAATGCGTTAGCTTCGACAGCGCCGACAGCGCGCTCGCCGCGCTAAATGACGACGAGCCTGACGTGCTGATCTCCGATATCCGCATGCCCGGCATCGACGGGCTGACGCTGCTGCAAAAAATCAAGCTGCAGCGCCCCCTGCTGCCGGTCATCATTATGACCGCCCACTCCGACCTCGACGCAGCCGTCAGCGCCTACCAGTTCGGTGCCTTTGACTATCTACCCAAGCCGTTTGACGTCGACGACGCCGTTGCCCTAGTTGAGCGCGCCATTGGGCACTATCGGGAAATACGCCAGCCGGAAAGCGTTAACCAGAACGCAAGCCCGACGACGGACATTATCGGGGAAGCCCCGGCAATGCAGGAGGTCTACCGCATCATCGGTCGTCTTTCGCTCTCCTCTATCAGCGTATTAATCAACGGGGAGTCTGGAACGGGGAAAGAGCTCGTCGCCCACGCGCTGCACCGCCACAGCCCCCGCGCCGCGGGCAAGTTTATCGCCCTCAACATGGCGGCGATCCCCAAAGACCTGATTGAATCAGAGCTGTTTGGCCACGAAAAGGGCGCATTCACCGGCGCCGGGCAGATCCGCCAGGGCCGCTTCGAGCAGGCAGACGGCGGAACGCTGTTTTTAGACGAAATCGGTGATATGCCGTTGGAAGTCCAGACTCGGCTGCTGCGGGTGTTGGCCGACGGCCAGTTTTACCGCGTGGGCGGCTACGATCCGATTAAGGTCGACGTGAGGATTATCGCCGCGACCCACCAAAACCTTGAGCTGCTGGTTAAAGAGCACAAGTTTCGCGAGGACCTGTTCCACCGGCTCAACGTAATTCGCATTAATTTACCTCCGCTGCGGGAGCGGCGCGAGGACATCCCTCGCCTGGCCCGCCACTTTCTGCTGATGACCGCGCAGGAGCTGGGCGTTGAGGCGAAAGTGCTTCATCCTGATACCGAGAAGGCCCTGAGCCAAATGGGCTGGTCCGGCAACGTGCGCCAGTTGGAAAACACCTGTCGCTGGCTGACGGTAATGGCCGCAGGTAAAGAAGTTCTGCCTCAGGATCTGCCGCCGGAGCTGTTCGGCAATGCCGAAGACGCGCCGAAGCCTCCCGCATCGGCGACGTTCGACGGCCACTGGACGACGCTGTTGGAACGGTGGGCCGAGCAGGCGCTGAGCGCAGGGAAAACGGACCTGCTGTCAGAAGCGCTGCCGGACATGGAGCGCATTCTCCTTACGGTCGCGCTGCGCCATACTCACGGCCACAAGCAGGAAGCGGCACAGCTGCTGGGCTGGGGAAGAAACACGCTGACCCGTAAGCTCAAAGAGCTGGGCATGGAATAACGCACCGTACGGGCGAAGGCATTTATCGCCCGTTTTTTGTAATCTGGCGCGCATTTTTTTGCCAAAATTCTGATATCCTTTAGCCGGCTTAGCCCACTACGTGAATCGTATCGGCAGCGCTTGGCGCGCCGTATTCAAGACAGTGGCCAAAACGCGGCAGATACAGCCTAAAACCCTTTAAAAGACCTGCGCGCGTCTACCTTTTGGGTCCGCATGGAGTATGGTTATGTTGGAAAGTCTCTATTCACTGCTTCAGTCCGGCGCAGAAATTGGCTCAGCGGCCGGGCAATCGCCACAGACCGGTTTAGCCGCCGTGCTGTGCGTTATTATGTTTGTGCTGTTCTCCTGACGGCTATCGCGTCACGAAACGACAAACGGCCGCATTTGCGGCTGTTTGTTTTTTCTGACGTTCTTTAAATCACGCGCGAGAACTGCTGCCTGCGCGCCTGCTGGCGCAGGTAGGTGTCAAAGCACATGCAGATATTGCGTATAAGCAGCCGCCCTTTACCGGTCACGTCAATGCCCGCTTCGTCGATAGTCACCAGGCCGTCTTTCGCCAGCGGTGCGAGCAGCGCCAGGTCTTGCGCGAAGTGCTCAACGAAGCGAATGCCGTAGGCCCGCTCAATGTCGGCAAAGCGCAGGTGGAAGTTACAAATCAGCGTCTTGATGACGTCGCGGCGCAGGCAGTCGTCTTCCGTCATGGCGAGGCCTTTCCACAGGGCGTTGCCCTTCTCCTCAATGCTGGCGTAGTAGGCCTTCAGGTCTTTCTGGTTCTGCGCATAGGTATCGCCAAGCATGCTGATGGCGGAAACCCCAAGGCCCAGCAGGTCGCTATCGCCGTGAGTGGTGTAACCCTGAAAGTTGCGGTGCAGCTTGCCTTCACGCTGGGCCACGGCCAGCTCGTCGTCCGGGCGGGCAAAGTGGTCCATACCGATAAACTGATAGCCTGCCTCCGTTAGGAACGCGATGGTTTCCTGCAGGATAGAAAGCTTGTCATTAGCCGACGGCAGGTCGTCATCCTTAATCTTCATCTGTGCGGCAAAGCGGCTCGGCAGGTGAGCGTAGTTAAACACGCTCAGGCGGTCCGGGCTCAGCTCGGCGACGCGCTTAAGCGTCAGCGCAAAGCTCTCCGGCGTTTGCTTCGGCAGGCCGTAAATCAGATCAATATTGGTCGAGCGGAAGCCGAGCTCTTTGGCGTGCCGGATCAGAGAGAAGATAAACTCTTCGTCCTGCTCGCGGTTAACCAGACGCTGAACGTCTTTGTCGAAGTCCTGAACGCCCATGCTCATGCGGTTAAAGCCTTCAGCGCGAAGGTGGTCGAGAATATCGAGTTCGATTTCACGAGGGTCTATCTCGATTGATACTTCCGCTTCCGGCTGGAAGTGGAAATGCTTGCGCAGCAGGCCGTTAAGGCGGGTAATCTGCTCTTTGTTCAGATAGGTGGGCGTACCGCCACCCCAGTGCATTTGCGACACGTGGCGGGAGGCAAACAGCGGCGCACGTCGTTCTATCTCTTTTTCCAGCATGTCGAGATAGCGTTCCACCTTATGCCCCTGGCGAGTGACTATTTTATTACAGCCGCAGAAATAGCACAGCTTGTGACAGAAAGGGATATGAACGTACAGAGAAAGCGGACGCGAAGGATAACGTTCGGCCGCCGAAGCGAAATCACCTTCGCCGTAGCTTTCGCTAAACTCAAGGGCGGTTGGATAAGAGGTATACCGAGGGCCGGAATAGTTGTATTTCTGAATAAGGGCCAGATCCCAGTCAATCAACTGCGAAGACATTTGCTCACTCCGTCTTGTTTTTTCTTCTCCGCGGTCGCGTCGTTGTTATAGGTGCCTTTGTGCCGCGGGAGTATTTTGCCGAATAGCGGCGATCTTTCAGCCGATTCAGCCACAACAGCCGGCCTAACAGCCAGACCAAATAGCATGCCAGCAGCAGCCCAACAAACGGAAACAGCCACTGCATAGCGCGGACGACTCTCTTAGCCTTTATTCTTCAGCAGGTTAAGAATATTCTCCTTCTGTTCGGGAGACTCTTCTTCCTCATCGCCATCGCCCAGATCGATGCCCAACTGTACCATTAATTCGTCAATGCGATCGAACGTATCGTTAACGTAGTCGTGCTCTTCGTCCGACAGCGCCTTTCCTGCTTCCAGCGCGTCCAGCAGCTCGTTCAAACGCTCGTCGTTCTCAAGCCGGGCCAGCTCTTTTTCCGCAGACAGAGGCTCGGCGCGAGGCGCGCGCTCTTCTTTTAACACCGTTTTCTGAACTTTCGCTTCATCGGAAACCGTCAGCTGCACGGGCGTTTTGCTGCCGATACGAGGGTCTTTTACGCCCCCCTTCCGAGACGAATTTTGGGAAGCGGATGAACCATTGGCGCGAGAACCCGCCGCGTTGCCGCGATGCTTTTTCTGACGCTTGCGCTCTTTGCCTTCGGCGTTCAGCTCTTCGCGGCTTTTGCGCTTTGCTTTTGGAGTCTTGATATTGCCTTTTGGGGCCTGCTGCGGCTGCTTCATAGTGGGTTCTCAAACAGAGGGGATTAACTTTCGCGGAATCTACCAGAAACAAAGAAAAAAGGCGACAGATAACTCTGTCGCCCTAATGCAATTGTCGTGCTCCATCCCTGTGAGTCAATTGACGTCCCGGTCTATCCTTTTGCTTTACTGCCCAATCCCTGGAAAATCGTCCCTTATCTCGTCCTGAAGAATAAAAGTCGTCCCTGGCGCTTTCCTTAGCCGTTCATCCTGAACTACGCTTGCGCGTTTCCCTTAATTTCCCTATTGCGCGTTATGCTATCCTGATAACGCTTTCCCACATCCTGTGGGTCATTCCCTTTTGCTCGTCGCATCGTCCTGATGCTTCCCTGAGCCGAAGCGCACGTCCTGTGAACTTCGTTCCTCGCGTTCCCTTGCTTGATGTGTAATTTACCCCTTTGCGCGCGCCGAACAAGGTAGCCAGAGCGTGTAATCCGAGCCAATTTTTACCTGTCAAAATTAACACGCTGAAAATAAAGATATTCATCTCAAAACGAAGATAAAAAAGACGATATTGCCCTACGCGGCAATGGCAAATGTCTCACACGCTCACGGTGGCAATTCTCAGCCTTTCTGCTAGTGCCCAAGCCGCTCCGCAAGAAATTCCCCCTTTATGGCGGTAAATAAGTATAATTGCCGCCGAAACGATGACCGAAGGAGACGCACGCTTTGACGATAAAAAATCTTAACTACCAGCAGACGCATTTCGTCACCAGCGCGCCGGACATTCGGCATTTGCCGGAGGATATCGGCATTGAGATAGCCTTTGCCGGCCGCTCTAATGCGGGTAAGTCCAGCGCGCTGAATACGCTGACTAACCAAAAGAGCCTGGCGCGGACCAGTAAGACGCCGGGGCGAACCCAGCTGATAAACCTGTTTCGGGTGGAAGAAAACCTGCACCTGGTCGACCTGCCGGGCTACGGATATGCTGAGGTTCCAGAGGAAATGAAGCACAAATGGCAGCGCGCGCTGGGGGAATACCTGCAAAAGCGCGAATGCCTGAAGGGGCTGGTTGTTCTGATGGACATCCGCCATCCGCTAAAAGACCTAGACCAGCAGATGATCCAGTGGGCGGTCGACTCCGGCCTTCCCGTTATGCTGCTTTTAACCAAAGCCGACAAGCTGGCGCAGGGCGCCCGCAGAGCGCAGGTCAACATGGTGCGCGAAGCCATCCTGCCCTTTCAGGGCGACATTCAGGTGGAAGCCTTCTCTTCTTTGAAAAAGTTCGGCGTCGACAAGCTGCGCCAAAAGTTGGACGAATGGTTTAGCCTTACGGACGAAGCGCCCGCAGAAGAAGCTGAATGAGTGATATAAGGACGCGCTGGGACGAAAGCGACTTTGAACAGATGGGTTGGCACGACGTGCATATACATGCCGTCGTCCCCTACGCCGACGTTTTACAGCTGCGTTTGGATATCGATTACATTCTGGGGTGGATAACGCCGCCAACAAACGAGGAATGCTGTTTCCATTTTCAGCTTGTTCCCGCAACCATGATCTTCGATCTGGCCTCAGACGTTAAGTTAAATATTAACGCAGGCCCGCCGCATCTTTTTATTTACGAGCTTCATCAGTCAGCGCCAATCCCAGGAATATTTCCAGAAAGCCCCTGTTCCTATGATTACCGACTGGAGCTTGGAGGAGGCGACATCACATTTAACGCCAGCGGATTTCGCATGTACCTCCGCCAGCCGCCGCAGGTACATACCGGGCAACGGTTGGATTTACGCCAAAGAGGCGGCGTTTGCGTTGAAGTTCCGGAAGCTTACCGGGATGAAGACGAGAGAATATGGTACGAGGTTAAAAGCTGGTATCACAGTTAATAACTGAATCTCAAAGCGTTTTACGCCGTAAAGCTTCTACGTTTCATTTTGCAGATAAAAAAACGCCCCGTTCAAACGAACGGGGCGGCTAATATAGAGCCAATCCTATTACAGGGTTGAAAAATAGAACATCTTACCTCTGTACCCTACACCGGTTACTTTACTCCATTTGTTCACTCTGGAGAAGTTATTTTGTAGTAAAATTACAAAAAACACGCCCAACATCGTTAGATGCGTCACAAATTTGGCGGGCATCTATGTAATTTTTCTACAAAAACATTCATCTATCATGAAAAAAGATATAAAAAATCAATAGGGTATAGAAATGGTATTGGATGCACTATTAAAAAACACAGGCGCTAATAAGCGCCTGTGTTTAAATCGGGCTGAGTCAGTTAACAACGACCCGTTGGGAAGACCGATTATAGACCTTGTGAACGGACGCCAAACTTGTCGCGATAGTCAGCAATGTTGTCTTCGATGTCTTCACGACCTAATGCAAACCCGCCGACGGTACCATATACTAAGCCAACAATGCCACCAACGATAACGCCAGCCAGGCTACCGAAAAGTCCAAAGCCCAGTACGCCACCGCCAGCCCCGCCGCCGATTTGAGTACCTACGGCCATACCGGTAGCCATCGCATCACCAGCGCCGAACAACGCGCCTTCTACAGCGTCGCTGATGCTCTTAGCCCAGCCGCCGTTAACCATTTCCACTTCATTAGTATTAAGTTCACGCATGTGATTCTTTTCCCTTTAATGTACGAATTAATTAATCCGCCTTTATTATTTTTAATTGGAAATAGCTTAGTTTTTCCATTAAAAAATCAGGCATTGAGAGCCTATCAGCGCAAAATAATAAAGTTTAGCTCTTTTTATTTATTTTATTTCGATGATAATGAAGGCATAAGTAACAGCCTATCAAGATTAAGAATAATGAATTACAAAAATAAAAAACATTAGCTAATACTTATAGTTAACCTATCTTTATCGATATATTAAAGAAAAAAGACATTAATCCAATAAAAATCCCCGATATGCCTATCGGGGATTTAAATAAAAGAGTAGTCAATATATCAAAAGGCCGTTAATGCGCTTCGTCCCAATTGATACCGCTGCCTACGTCCACCTTCAGCGGAATTTTTAACGTAACGCACTGCTCCATGATGTTACGCACCTTCTCACCGCATTCGGCAAGCTCCGCTTCATGAACTTCAAACACCAGTTCATCGTGTACCTGCATGATCATTTTGACTCGCAGCGCTTCTTCTCTAAGCCAACGGTCGACGTCAATCATCGCCGTTTTAATAATATCGGCCGCCGTCCCCTGCATCGGCGCGTTAATTGCCGCACGCTCGGCGCCCTTGCGGCGCATACCGTTGCTGGACTTGATGTCAGGCAGATACAGCCGACGGCCAAACAGGGTTTCAACGTAGCCCTGCTCCGACGCCTGCACGCGAGTGCGCTCCATGTAGGAGAGAACGCCAGGATAGCGCTCAAAGTAGAGATCCATATAGCGCTGCGCTTCACCGCGAGGGATCCCCAACTGGCGCGCCAAGCCAAAGGCGCTCATACCGTAAATCAGGCCAAAGTTTATCGCCTTGGCGCTGCGGCGCTGTTCTCCCGTCACCTGTTCAAGCGGGGTGCCGAACACTTCGGACGCCGTCGCGCGGTGAATGTCCTTCCCCTGTGCGAATGCGTCCAGCAGCCCCTTATCGTCGGAAAGGTGCGCCATAATGCGCAGCTCAATCTGCGAATAGTCGGCCGCCATAATGCGATAGCCTTCCGGCGCAATAAAGGCTTGGCGAATGCGTCGCCCTTCTTCATTGCGAACCGGAATATTCTGCAGGTTAGGATCGCTGGACGACAGGCGACCGGTTGCCGTCACCGCCTGGTGAAACGAGGTATGCACGCGCCCGGAGACCGGGTTAATCATCTGCGGCAGCTTGTCAGTATAGGTCGACTTCAGCTTGGCCAAACCGCGGTGTTCCAAAATCACCTTCGGCAGCGGGTAGTCGAGAGCCAGCTCGGCCAGCACCTCTTCGTTGGTTGAAGGCGCGCCGCCCGGGGTTTTCTTTAACACCGGCAGCTTTTGCTTTTCATAAAAAATCGCCTGAAGCTGCTTGGTGGACGACAGGTTAAACGGCTCGCCCGCCAGCTCGTGCGCCTCGACCTCAAGCGCCGCAAGGCGCTCCGCCAGCTCGACGGAGTGCTGGTTTAAAATGCCGCTGTCAATCAGCACGCCCGTTCGCTCCATGTGCGACAGTACCGGCACCAGCGGCATCTCAATATCGCAGAATACTTTCTTAAGCCCCGGTTCCGCCTCAAGCTTAGGCCACATGGCCTGATGCAGGCAAAGCGTGACGTCAGCGTCTTCCGCCGCGTAGACGCCCGCGTCTTCAAGCGCCAGTTGGTTAAAGGTCAGCTGATTTTTGCCCTTCCCCGCGATTTCCTCAAAGCTGATGGTTTTATGGCCCAGATAGCGATCGGCCAGGCTGTCCATATCATGGCGACCGGCGACGCTGTCGAGCACGTAGGACTCCAGCATAGTGTCAAACGCAATGCCTTTGAGTTCGATGCCGTAGCGCGCCAGCATGCTTTGGTCAAACTTCAGGTTCTGGCCAATCTTTCTAATAGAGGCGTCTTCAAGCCACGGCTTGAGCGCATTGAGCACTTCGTCGCACTGAAGCTGCTCCGGCGCGCCAATGTAGTCATGGCCAAAGGGAACGTATACCCCCTTACCGCGCTCGATGGCGAAGGAAACGCCGACCAGATTGGCGCTCATGTAGTCCAGCCCATCGGTTTCCGTATCAAAAGCGACGTTGTCCGCCTTGGCGAGCAGGGCAAGCCAGTGGTCAAAACGCGCCTTGTCCAGAACCGTTTCATAGCCGTCGCGCGCAAGGCTAACGCTCGCAGGCGCCTTTTCGACCGGCGCCGACTGGTAGGAGGTTGGCGCGCTTTTGCCGTTTTTCGCTCCCGCGCTCACCGTTCCGGTGGTTTCAAGCTCCGTCAGCCAGCGTTTGAATTCGTAGCGGGCAAACAGATCGCGAAGCTGATCCACATCCGGTTCGCCCAGCGTGAGGGCGTCTTCCGTCACGTCCAGCTCTACGTCCGTCTTAATCGTCGCCAGCTGATAGGAGAGATAGGCAGCGTCTTTATGCTGTTCCAGCTTCGCCGCCATCGTTTTAGCCCCGCGAAAGCTCAGCTCGGCGATTTTATCCAGCTGGTCATAAATGCTGCTGATACTGCCGATTCCCTGCAACAGAGCCTGAGCGGTCTTTTCACCAACGCCGGGAACGCCGGGGATGTTGTCCGACGAGTCGCCCATCAGCGCCAGGAAGTCGATAATCAGCTCCGGCGGCACGCCGTATTTGTCGCAGACTTCCTGCGGACCAAGCAGGGTATTGTTCATGGTGTTAATCAGCGTAATCTGGGGCGTCACCAACTGGGCCATATCCTTATCGCCGGTGCTTATCAGTACGTCGCGCCCCTTTGCCGCCGCGGCCTTCGCCAGCGTACCGATAACGTCGTCCGCCTCAACGCCCGGCACAACCAACAGCGGGAACCCCATCGCCCGCACCATTTGGTGCAGCGGCTCTATCTGGGCGCGCAGATCATCAGGCATCGGCGGGCGGTGGGACTTATATTCGGCAAACAGCTCGTCACGAAACGTTTTACCCTTCGCGTCAAACACCACGGCAATATGGCTAGGGCTGCTTTGGGCCACCAGGCTGCGCAGCATATTCATTACGCCATACATGGCGCCGGTGGGCTCTCCATGGCGGTTAGTCAACGGCGGAAAGGCGTGAAACGCCCGGTAGAGATAGGAAGAACCGTCAACGAGGACAAACGAATTTTCTGCTATTTTAGCCATGGTATTTATTCTTCGCGGTTGGAGTCGTGAATGAGGTTGGCGATATGAGTCCATTATACACAGCGCTGACGCAGGACCAAAAAACCTTGCCCAATACGGAACATATCGCACGCGACAATAGGCTGCCTAAGCGCGCTGCAACCAATGGCGGGAAGTAGAGATAAAATGCCCGGTGGAAAACGTCAAAAAAGCGTCATAAAAAGACGCATGCCTGTGGATAAGTCTGTGACTAAAATTAAGTTAATCTGATACAGCAATGTCAAATTAGCTTTATGTGAAAATTAATTAACGTTGAATCATATAGATATAATTAACTTACTTATTTTTTTGCCATTAACAACACGATCTTCAACTGTGGATATTTGATTTACCAGTCATTCATATCTGTCAAGGGGGAGAGGTAGACTTCCTGACAATTTACTGAATAATCCCATCAACCGGCAGGATATCAGCGCGTTCATCTAAAACCACTCCTGAGTCCAAAAGATCGGGGCAACGTTTAGCGCTTTTAATAATAGTTCACGCTAACGCTTTCTGGGTTCCCTGCAAACGGCTTAATACCCCAACCTGTTGCATCAGGCTAAGATTGCAGCAAAAATTTATCATACTTTTCGCTTTCTGTTAGAATTAGCCCTAATTTAGCGCCTCGCCTATTTTCACATTTTTAACGACAACAATGAAAGCCACGACATGCCAAACCTGTTTGCTCCGTTTATATTTTTATACTCAACAGCGTTAACGATTATTTTTACCGCACTGTGTTCAGTGCCGATGGCCGTCGCCGGAGTTTTCAAACTTTTACTGCCTTTCCCTGCCGTTCACCGCGGCGTCAGCGCCTTTTGCAACGTAATGATGTACTGCTGGTGCCTCTCTTTAGCCTTTATTCTTAAAACAAATGGACGTATAGAGTGGGACATCGAAGGTACGGAAAATCTGAGCAAAGACAGCTGGTATCTGCTTATCAGCAACCATAAAAGCTGGACGGACATCGTAGTGCTCTGCGTCGCCCTGCGCGATCGCATTCCCATGCACAAATACTTTCTTAAGCAGCAGCTGGCCTGGGTGCCATTCATCGGCCTGGCGTGCTGGGCGATGGACATGCCGTTTATGCGCAGATATTCCCGCGCCTATCTGCTAAAGCATCCGGAAAAGCGAGGTAAGGATATTGAGACCACCCGCCGCTCCTGCGAAAAGTTTCGCCATACTCCGACCACCATCGTTAACTTTGTAGAGGGTTCTCGCTTTACGGAACAAAAGAGGCTGGAAAACAATTCCCCCTATGAAAACCTGCTACCCCCGAAGTCGGCGGGCATCGCGCTGGCGCTTAACGTGCTGGGTTCGCAGTTCGACAGAATTCTCAACGTCACGCTGTTCTATCCTGATAATCAGAAAAAGCCGTTTATCGACCTGCTCTGCGGCCAGATGAAGCGCGTCGTTATGCGTATTGAAACCCTGCCGGTAGATGACAGCATTCGCGGCGACTATCTGAACGACAAAGCCTACAAGCGCCAGTTTCAACTGTGGCTGCACGAAACCTGGCAGCGTAAGGACGAGCAGCTTAACGAGCTAAAGGCGTCGTTTAGCGACCGCCCTTAATGAAAAAGCCGCTTAACGCGGCTTTTTACCCTTTCGCAGCAGTTACCAGTAGCCCAGCCACTTCCACCACGCGCCGCCGACAACCGCCCAGATGGTCAGGTTGACCACGCTGAGAATAAAGCCGACCTTCCACCATTCAGAAAGCGTTGCGTAGCCAGAGCCAAAGATAATAGGCGCCGTGCCCGTACCGTAGTGGGTTAGCGACATCATCAGCGAGGAGGCGAACGCCAGCATCAGCCCAAGAAGAGCCGGCGGCGCGCCCAACGCGAGCCCGGCGGCGAAAAACGCGGCGAACATGGCGGTAATGTGCGCCGTCGTACTGGCAAAGAAGTAATGCGAGTAGACATAGACCAGTATCAGCAAAAGCGTTCCGCCAATCCAACCGATGCCGAGGCTGCCTATTGCGGCGCCGACGGATTGAGAAAGCCAGCTGATAAGCCCCAGCTTACCCAAAAACGTCGCCATCATGACCAGCGCGGCAAACCAGGTTATCGTATCCCACGCGCCCTTATGCTTGAGTATGTCTTCCCAGCTCAGTACGCCGGTCATCAGCAAAACTGCCAGGCCAATGAACGCCGCCGTAGTCGGGTTAACTGCCCACGAGTCGCCGAAGAAAAAGACGGGAATACCGGCCCACAGAGCCAGCAGCAGAGCGAAAACCGCCAGCGTTATCTTTTCTGACAGCGATATTGGCCCAAGCTCCCGCAGCTTCTCTTTGGCAAATACCGGCGCGTTCGGCGTGCTTTTAATTTCTGGTGGATAAATCCAGTAGATCACCAACGGCACGACGAGCAGCGAAACGATGGCCGGCGCTATCGCCGCAATAGCCCACATGCCCCAGGTCAGCTCAATACTGGGATCGGTGCCTTTGATAATCAGCGCCACGATAAGCGGGTTCGGCGCGGTCGCGGTGATAAACATCGCCGACGTAATCGGGTTGATGTTGTAGTTGACCAAAGAAAGATAGCGACCGATTTTTTCCGTAGAGCCCGGCTCAGGCTTGGAGTTAAAGCTATCGGCGATGGAGCGCATGATAGGGTGAATGATGCCCCCGCCGCGCGCGGTGTTGCTGGGCGTCACCGGCGCCAGCGTCGTCTCGGCGATGGCTAACGCGTACGCAATTCCCAGCGTCTTTTTACCGAACAGTGAAATGAAATAGTAGCCGATGCGCGCCCCCAGACCGGTTTTACTCAGGCTCAAGGAGACCATCATCGAAATGCCGATAAGCCAAATAAGCTGATTGGAAAAGCCGCTCAGCGCGTCGTTAAGCGCCGCGCCCGGCTTGCCTGGATTGGTGACCCCCGTTAACGCCACCAGCGCAATGGCGATAATAGAAAGCGCGCCTATCGGCATGGCTTTGCCGATAATAGCCACAATCGTGCCGACAAACAGCGCTAAAAGCTGCCAGGCATTGGGCGTCACGCCCTCAGGGACAGGAATAACAAACCAGATAAGGAGCGTAACGGCGATTGCAATCAGGGATGGAACTGGCTTTAGTGGCGTCATTTTTTCCATAAATAATCCCACTCTGATAAACAGGAAATAGTGAAAAAGAAAGCGGAAATAGAGATAAGCCCGCTTGGCGAAAAATGAAAAGCTGCCCATAAGGCTGCTGATGAAATAATATCCTTTTAATTAATTTTAGGTAGAAATATTGTTAAAAAATGTCGTAGCGGTTACAAAAAATGACGCCACCGAACCATAAATATCAGTAAATTATGGTTCAGCGGCGTAGGGCAGGATTAGGCTTTACTCAGTACAGAGATATCGGCCACTTTCAAGAACAGCTCGCGCAGCTTGCTGAGCATGGTCAAGCGATTAACCCGCAGGCTTTCATCCTCGGCCATCACCATGACGTTATCAAAGAAGGCGTCGACGAACTCGCGCAGCTCCGCCAGCTCGACCAGCGCTTCCTGATAGCGCCCTTCCTCAAACAGCGGTTCCAGCTTGTCGCGCATGACGGCAAGGTGCGCCGCCAGATGCACTTCCGCCGGCTCCTTCAAAAGCGCCGCGTTGGTTCTTTCGTGCAGCGTATCCGTCGACTTGGACAGAATGTTGGAGACGCGCTTGTTGGCCTCCGCCAGAGAGGTCGCGGCATCCAAGGTACGGAAGTGGGACACCGCCTTCACGCGGGCGTCGAAGTCTGCCGGGCGGGTAGGACGACGCGCCAGAACGGCGAGAATAACGTCCGTCGTGTAGCCCTCATCCTGATACCAGGCGCGGAAGCGGCCCAGCATGAACTCCACCACGTCGTCGACCGTATTGCCGTTGGTCAGCTTGCCGCCGTACAGGCGAACGGCCTCTGCGGTCAGGGTAGCCAAATCCAGCGGCAGGGACTTCTCGACGATAATGCGAAGCACGCCCAGCGCGGCGCGGCGCAGCGCAAACGGATCTTTATCCCCTTTCGGATGCTGGCCAATGCCGAAAATGCCCGCCAGCGTATCCATCTTGTCGGCGATGGCAACACAGCAGGCCACCAGCGAATCCGGCAGGCTATCGCCGGCGAAGCGCGGCATGTACTGCTCGTTTAGCGCCTGCGCCACCTCTTCGTCTTCACCGTCAAAGCGCGCGTAGTGCATGCCCATCACACCCTGCGTATCGGTGAACTCGAACACCATGTTGGTCATCAGGTCGCACTTGGACAGCAGGCCCGCGCGGGTCGCTTTATTCACGTCGGCGCCAATCTGCTCGGCTACCCAGCCGGCCAGCGCCTGAATGCGATCGGTTTTGTCGCGCAGCGTGCCCAGCTGCTGTTGGAACAACACGGTTTCAAGACGCGGCAGGCGGTCTTCCAAGCGATGCTTGCGGTCGGTATTAAAGAAGAACTCGGCGTCCGCCAGGCGCGGGCGTACGACCTTCTCGTTACCGGAAATAATTTGCTGCGGATCTTTGGACTCAATGTTGCTGACGAAGATAAAGTTCGGCATCAGGCGTCCCTGCGCGTCATACACCGGGAAGTACTTCTGGTCGCCCTTCATGGTGTGCACCAGCGCTTCCGACGGCACGGCCAGGAACTTTTCTTCAAACTTGGCCGTCAGCACCACCGGCCACTCAACCAGGGAGGTCACCTCTTCCAGCAGGCTGTCGCTGATGTCGGCGATGCCGCCAAGCTTAAGCGCGGCCGCTTCGGCATCGCGCTTGATAAGAAGCTTGCGGGTATCGTAATCGGCAATGACCTTACCGCGTTCTTTTAATACCTGCGGATACTGCTCGGCGCTTTCCAGCGTAATTTCCGGCTCGCCCATAAAGCGGTGGCCGCGAATAACTCGGGAAGACTCAATGCCGAGAACGGAACCGGCAATCAGTTCGCTGCCGTAGAGCATCGTTACGGTATGCACCGGGCGGATAAACTGAGTTTCTTTATCGCCCCAGCGCATCGGCTTGGGGATAGGCAGCTTAGCCAGCGCCTGTGCGACAAGCCCGGCCAGCATGTCCTGCACCGGTTGCCCTTTAACCTGAGCGCGATACAGCAGCCATTCGCCCTTGTCGGTCGTCAGGCGTTCGGCCTGATCTACGGTAATTCCACAGCCGCGGGCCCAGCCCTCGGCGGCCTTGCTCGGCTTACCGTCGGCGTCAAACGCCTGCGCAACGGCGGGACCGCGCTTTTCTACTTCACGATCGGGCTGCGATGCGCTGAGCCCGGCTACTTTTAGCGCCAGCCGACGCGGCGCGGCGAACCACTCTACTGCGCCGTGAGCCAGAGAGGCCGCGTCCAGCTCGGCGGTAAAGTTAGCGGCAAATGATTCGGCAAGAGAGCGAAGCGCTTTCGGTGGCAACTCTTCCGTGCCGATTTCCACAAGGAAAGTCTGTTGAGTCATGGCGTTCTCTTAAACCTTTTTCTTATCTGATGAAGAGTGACACATCGGGAAGCCCAGCGCCTCGCGAGACGCATAGTAGGCTTCGGCGACCGACTTGGTCAGCGTGCGAATGCGCAGAATGTAGCGCTGGCGCTCCGTAACGGAGATGGCCTTGCGCGCGTCCAGCAGGTTGAAGCTGTGCGCCGCTTTCAAAATGCGCTCATAGGCAGGCAAAGGCAGCGGCGTTTCCAGCGCCAGCAGGCTTTGAGCTTCCTTTTCATACTGCTCAAAGCAGCTGAACAGGAAGTCGGTGTCCGCATACTCAAAGTTGTAGGTCGACTGCTCTACTTCGTTCTGATGGTAGATATCGCCATAGGTCGTTCTGCCGAACGGACCGTCGCTCCAAACCAGATCGTAGACGCTGTCGACGCCCTGAATGTACATCGCCAGACGCTCCAACCCGTAGGTGATCTCGCCGGTCACCGGCTTACACTCCAGGCCGCCGACCTGCTGGAAGTAGGTAAACTGCGTAACTTCCATGCCGTTGAGCCATACTTCCCAGCCGAGGCCCCAGGCGCCCAGCGTCGGGTTTTCCCAGTTGTCTTCAACGAATCGAATATCGTGCACGGTCGGATCCAGCCCCAGCTCCTTCAGCGAGCCCAGATAGAGCTCCTGAATGTTGTCCGGAGAAGGCTTGATGATCACCTGAAACTGATAGTAGTGCTGCAGGCGGTTGGGGTTCTCGCCGTAGCGCCCGTCGGTAGGACGACGCGATGGCTGAACGTAAGCGGCAGCGATCGGCTCTGGGCCAAGCGCCCGCAGGCAGGTTATTGGGTGAGACGTACCGGCGCCCACTTCCATATCAAGTGGTTGAACGATGGTACAGCCCTGACGCGACCAATAATCCTGTAGCGTAAGGATTAATCCCTGAAAGGTTTTAGTATCAAACTTCTGCATGTTGGATCCGCGCACGATAGAATGGGGTTAAATTAGTGTAGTTAATCAGTATAACCTATATAACCTATAGATTTCGAGCGGCAACGGGCAGGAGAAAGGCGATAAATAGCCATAAACAGAGGGCAAAATCTCAATTCTCGCGCCAAACGCAAACCAACGTCAGGAGAGAACGTTATGCAACGCTGTAGCTGGGTGAGCCAAGACCCGCTTTACATCGCCTATCACGATGAAGAGTGGGGCGTCCCCGTCTTTGACGGTCAGAAACTGTTTGAAAAGCTGTGCCTTGAGGGGCAACAGGCCGGGCTATCCTGGATAACGGTGTTAAAAAAGCGCGAAGCCTATCGCCAGTGCTTTCATCAGTTTGCGCCGGAAAAAGTGGCCGCCATGACCGATGCCGACGTTGAACGCCTGCTGCAAAACCCGGGCCTTATTCGCCACCGCGGCAAGCTTCAAGCCATTATCAACAACGCCAAAGCCTATCTGGCGATGCGCGAGAATGGTGAAGACTTCGCTGACTTTATCTGGTCGTTCGTCAACCATGCGCCGGTTATTAACCACTATTCATTAAAGGACGTCGCGGGGCTGCCGGCCTCAACGCCGACCTCCGACGCCATGGCCAAAGCCCTGAAAAAGCGCGGCTTCAAGTTTGTAGGCACCACTATCTGCTACGCTTACATGCAGTCGATGGGGCTTATCAACGATCATATGATTGAGTGTTTTTGCCACCCGGAACACGGGGCATGATCCGACCGTTTCAGGCGGACAGGCTGGACGCGCTGATGTCTCTATGGCTGACAACCACCATAGAGGCTCACCCGTTTGTCGATAAATCGTATTGGCTGGAGAGCGAAGCGCTGGTGCGCGACGTCTATCTGCCCGACGCTGAGACCTGGATTGCTGAAAAAGACGGCGCGCTGCTGGGCTTTATCAGCATTATGAAGCGGCAGTTTATCGGTGCGCTGTTCGTTACCCGCGCGGCGCAAGGCTACGGCGTCGGCAGCGCGTTGATTGAAAAGGCGAAGACGCTTTATCCCATACTGCTGTTAGAAGTGTATAAAGAGAACGCCAACGCCGTCGGCTTTTATCTAAAACACGGATTTAACGCCGTAGCCGAACAGCCCCATCCGGAAACGGGCCAAACCACTTACGTCATGCGCTGGCACGCCACTCATCTATCTAAAAGATAACAAAAGAAGAACCTGTTACATTTTCTTCAATTTTTATAGAGATATGCTCAATACACTGAAAATAAACAGATATTCTTTGTTAAAGAAACGTCGCGCAAGTGAAAAGTTTGCGTAAAGAATCTTCCCTTTTGTTAGAATTGATCTTTAATCAATGTATCTAAACGCTGATTCTTGTTGAGGAACAGACCATGAAAACATTGATTGCAACCGTTGTGCTGGTCGCCGCATCCACGCTAACTTTAGCGGGTTGCACTAACCCTTATGGCGGCGGCAACCAGAATAACAATCAGGCGGCTAACGTCGGCGTAGGCGCTGGCGTTGGCGCCGTAGTCGGTGCGGGCGTAGGCGCGCTTTCTTCGTCGCATAAAGATTACAAGAAAGGCGCGCTTATCGGCGCGGCCGCTGGTGCTGCGGTAGGCGCAGCCTCAGGCGCTATTCTGGGCAGTAGCTCAAATCAGTAATTCGTAAGGAATGAACATGAAAAAATCGACAATCGCGCTTGCCGCACTGCTGAGCGGCACGTTGGTTATCTCCGGATGTACCACCAATCCTTATACCGGTGAATCCCAGGCCGGTAAAGCCGGCATCGGCGCAGGCATCGGCGCGGCCGTGGGCGCCGGCGTAGGCGCGCTTTCCTCCTCGAAGAAAGATCGCGGCAAGGGCGCCCTTATCGGCGCAGCCGCCGGCGCGCTGCTGGGCGGAGGCGCGGGTTACTATATGGACGTGCAGGAAGCCAAACTGCGTGAAAAGATGGCCGGAACCGGCGTTAGCGTCACGCGTAACGGCGACCAGATTATCCTGAACATGCCTGATAACGTCACCTTCGATACCGGCAGCAGCTCTCTGAAGCCAGCTGGAGCCAATACGCTGGTTGGCGTCGCGATGGTGCTGAAAGAGTATGACAAAACCGCCGTTAACGTCGTTGGCCACACCGACAGCACCGGCTCGCGCGCGACCAACATGCGGCTTTCACAGCAGCGTGCCGACAGCGTCGCCAGCTCGTTGATTACTCAGGGCGTATCTGCCGGCCGTATCCGTACGGCAGGCGTCGGTCCGGATCAGCCGGTAGCCTCTAACAGTACCGAACAGGGCAAGGCACAAAACCGCCGCGTGACCATCACGCTCAGCCCGCTGTAATCACCGTTCGTTACACACTAGGCGCCGACAAACCTTTGTCGGCGTTTTTATTTCTTGCTGGGGCTATTCCTCATTTTCCTCATAGAGCCTGAGCATAAGCTCCCCGTCTTTGCCAAAGGCCGCCAGTTCGCCGTCGATATCCAGCCAACTCTGATATTTCCTGTTCTCAGGATCGTCCAGACAATATCCGCATCGCGTATAGACGCCTTTTAGATCAAAAACATCGTTCGCTGGCGTCTGTACCGAGAGCGTAAATTCAAACGCTACGCCCGTACGAACCAGAATCACATGTTTAGCATCTTCACCCTCGCGCCGTCCGCCCGTCAGCCACTGCGGCGTCGACGTCACCTGAAAAGACAGCAAGCGCGAACCGGCCACCGACTGGCACAGCAGTGACTCAACGTCAGCTCTGATTGCCGGGAAGGGCTCATCGGCCAACCATTTAAACATGTGCTCGGTGTCTAAAAGCGGGGAAAAATCGTCCATTGAGCGCTCCAAACCCTGTTTATAAAAGAGAACGACATCATTGCAGAAAAGCCATTAAAAGCTATCCTTTTTCATGGAATGCAGGCCGCATTGTGCTGAAAAAACAGTCATATTCTGCCCATTTTATATGCTATTGTTTATCGTTACGTTCCTACTCTGTTCTCTACGTTTTATTCCATGAGGAGACGTCATGAAACCCTCGATCGTCTGTTATAAAAAGCTGCCTGCCGAACTCAAACAAAAACTGGAAAAGCGCTTTAACGTTACCGCCTTTGACGCTATCAACGACGACAACTTTCCCGAATTCCTCGCATCGCTTGAGCACGCAGACGGGCTTATCGGCGCAGGGTTAACTATCGACAGAGACCTGCTGCAAAGAGCGCCCAGGCTGCGGGCCGTGTCCACCATTTCCGCCGGATACGACAACTTTGACGTTGAGGCGCTTACCGAGAGGCGCATCCCGCTGATGCACACCCCCGGTGCGCTGACCGACACGGTCGCGGACACCATTATGGCGCTGGTGCTGGCCTGCGGCAGGCGCATCGTCAACGTCGCTGAACGGGTAAAAGCGGGAGAGTGGAAAGGCAGCGTTGACGAAAGCTGGTTCGGCACCGACGTACATCATAAAACCATGGGCATTATCGGTTTGGGCAGAATAGGCACTGCGTTGGCGCAGCGCGCCCACTTCGGCTTTGATATGAAAATCATTTACCACACGCGCACCCGCAATGCCGAAGCGGAAGATCGGTTTAACGCCATCTATATGGATTTGGACAAGCTGATGTCGACCGCCGACTACGTGTGCCTGATCCTGCCGCTGTCGCCGCAGACCCATCATCTCATCAACGCCGAGAAGCTGGCGCTGATGAAGCCCGACGCCTATTTTATCAACGCCGGGCGCGGCCCCGTGGTCGACGAAAATGCGCTGATTGACGCCCTCTCGCAGGGGAAAATCGCCGGCGCCGGGCTGGACGTCTTCGAGCGAGAACCGCTGCCCACGGACTCTCCGCTGCTTTCCATGCCCAACGTCGTGGCCGTCCCCCACGTCGGCTCCGCCACCTTTGAGGCCCGCTACGCTATGGCGAAATCCGCCGTGGACAACCTGATCGCCGCCATGGCCGACAGTATCAGCGACAACTGCGTAAACCCACAGGTCATCCGCTAAGCCCTTTTGCGCCGCTTAACCAAACGCTTTTTGATACAGGTTAGGTTAAGCGGCACTTTTTCCTCCAGCACAAACGCAACGTTTTTTTCGCTCCTCATTCCCAATCGGTTTACGACCGGCGGATATCGCCGAAAATATCACCAAATAGAAAGACAAATGCAGCATTTACGCCAAGCGACGGCGGCACATCCCCTCTTGCGGCCCCGTTGCATCGGCCTTTGCCTATCGGTTATTGTTACCGGCTATGTTTTCTCACCCTGACTTTTAACGTATACCCATGACTTTTTCTTCTTTTGGCAATAAGTTCACCCGCTTTTCCGGCATTACCCAGTTAATGAGCGATCTGAATGACGGCTTGCGCACGCCCGGCGCGATTATGCTCGGCGGCGGCAACCCTGCGCAGATCCCCGCCATGCAAAGCTACTTTGAGACGCTTTGCGCCGATCTGCTAAAAGAAGGCAAACTGACCGAGTCACTGTGCAACTACGACGGCCCGCAGGGGAAAAACGCTTTTTTAACGGCCCTGGCCGAGCTGTTAAGCCAAACCCTAGGCTGGCCGATTGAGGCAAAAAATATCGCCTTAACCAACGGCAGCCAAAGCGCATTCTTCTACCTGTTTAACCTGTTTGCCGGGCATCGGCCGGACGGGCAGGTAAAAAAGGTGCTGTTCCCGATGGCGCCGGAGTACGTCGGCTATGCGGACGTCGGCCTTGAGGACGACCTGCTAGTCTCTTACAAGCCCACCATTGAGCTGCTGCCGGACGGCATGTTCAAATACCACGTCGACTTCGACCACCTTCAGGTTGGCGACGATATCGGCCTAATGTGCGTCTCGCGACCGACCAACCCGACCGGCAACGTGCTGACGGACGAAGAGCTTACCCGCCTCGACGCCATCGCTCGCCAAAAAGGGATCCCGCTCATCATCGATAACGCCTACGGCGTGCCTTTCCCCGGCATCATTTTCAGCCAGGCGACGCCCTTGTGGAACGCCAACACGATCCTGTGTATGAGCCTGTCCAAGCTTGGGTTGCCGGGCACGCGCTGCGGCATCGTTATCGCCAATGAAGAGATAATCACAGCCCTCGGCAACCTGAACGGCATTATCAGCCTGGCGCCGGGCAGCGTCGGCCCCGCGCTGGCGTTGGAAATGATTCAGCGCGGCGATTTGTTAAAGCTGTCGCAACAGGTTATCGGGCCGTTTTATCAGGCCAGAGTGAAACAAACGCTCGGCATCCTTCGCCGCTACCTGTCGCCGGAGCGCTGTCTCATCCACAAGCCGGAAGGCGCTATCTTTCTGTGGCTGTGGTTTAAAGACCTGCCGATTACCAGCCAAACGCTGTATGAACGCCTCAAGGCTCGCGGCGTGCTGATGGTGCCAGGTCAGCACTTCTTTCCCGGATTGGATAGGGCGTGGCCGCACACCCAGCAGTGCATGCGCATGAACTACGTTCCCGCTCCCGAGCTGATAGAAAAGGGCATCGCCATTCTGGCCGAAGAGATCGAGCGAGCTCACGCCGAAGGCTGATTTTGCTTAAAGAAAAGGCGAAGCCTTACGGCTTCGCCTTTTTTATTTCTGGACCGTCAGCGCTATTGCTGAACGTCGATCGCCGGCGTTTCTACCTTCGTGCCAATCGCTATCCGCTGCGCCTGCAGCGCTTCCGGCACCTGGCGCACGATATCAATGTGCAGCAGCCCCAGCTCAAACTTGGCTTCGGAAACGTGCATGTGGTCCGCCAGCGTGAAGCTCAGCTCAAACGCCTTGCAGGACAAGCCCTGATGGAGGTATTTAACCTCTTTTTCGACCTGCGTCGGATTGCCGCGAACGGTCAGGCGCTGGCCTTCCGCTTCGATTTCCAGATCGTCTTGTTTAAACCCGGCCAACGCGAGCGTAATGCGGTAGTGGTTATCGTCGCTTTTCTCAATATTGTACGGAGGGAAGTTCGAGTCGGCGCTTCCCTGCAGGGCGTTAGCCAATTTGTCAAAGCCGATCCACTGACGAAGTAAGGGTGATAAATCATAGTTACGCATGGTATTAACTCCTTCTTTGAAGCGAGTGAAGTTTGCCCCCGTTACGGCAGGCGATTAAATCTCTGCGGCTTTTGCCAAGCCTTAATTACTTAATGTCGATACGGCGCGGCTTGGAGGCCTCAGGAATAACGCGCGCCAGCTCGATATAGAGCAGGCCGTTTTCCAAATGGGCGCCTTCTACCTGAATATGCTCGGCCAGTTGGAATTTGCGCTCGAAGTTGCGCTCGGCGATCCCCTGATAGAGATAGGTCTTTTCCGGCTGCTGCCCCTGCTTTGCGCCGCGGACAATCAGCATGTTCGGTTGGGCGGTGATGTCCAGCTCGCTTTCGGCAAAGCCCGCAACCGCAATCGCAATGCGGTAGTGGTGCTCGTCGACCAGCTCGACGTTATAGGGAGGATAGCCGCCGTTGCCCTGATTTAATCCAGACTCAAGGGTGTTTAACAGCCGGTCGAAACCAATGGCGGAACGAAACAGCGGGGACAGGTCAAAGTTACGCATAGATACAAAGCCTCCTAACTCATCAGCGAGGTGATAATTCCCGTTCTCCACCATTGGACGAACGGTTTAAATAGCGGTTTACCCTCATTCGGCATAAACCTTCTCAGCTACACTTAATAAATGGGGACATCGGGACGCATTTCAATAGTGGACTTTGATTTTCTTCTCAGGCTGCGCCCCGCCTAATTAATGACGGCGGCGTAGCATTATGAGATATCGCTTATTCTCATTTTCTGAGATGAATGTTATAACTCTGTGTCTTCGAACTTCAGGGAACGAATTCGGCCTTAATAACCGATTTGTGGGTGGCAACGAATGGTGGTTAGCATAAAACGTACGCTATTGACGACTTTCGCCAGCGCAACGATGTTTTCACTGTCGGGCTGTTCCAGCATCATGGGCCACGTCGCGCCCTACGAAGGCTACTACCCCGGCGTCGAACACAACGTCAATGAGCTCCAGAACGATAACAGCGGCTGGCTGATGCGCTCGCTGGTGGCTCTCGACATGCCGTTTACCGCCGTTCTCGACACCGTACTGTTGCCCTACGATTACTACCGCTCCACCAACGGGCGAGAATCCTCCCGAAAAAAGGTGTCCGAATCAGACAAACAGAAGCGGGCCAGCGGGCAGATGAGGGATTCAGGGTATAAGAAGCCTGAGGCTAAGAAGTAGCGAAAGAAAAACGTCATAGCGCCTTTATCGGATAACAGAACTCGAAAGATAAAGAAAGTGGCTTCGTTTTCTCAAGACCGACCTTGGCAATCACCGGCTTTATAGCCTGTTTTTATTCTTAAGATCTTTCTTTTTGATATTTATCGGCCTCTAATCCATCCTATTTAACCTTCCAATTTATTGGACTGCTTTAGAGATGACAGTCCAATAATAGACATTTTTTATATTATGCCCAGTTTCAACAAATTCAATAACTAAGATAAATTATGGGATCAATAAGACTCATTTATGCATGCACATTGTCTTTTAGACTACTCTATTATTCAAAAGTAGCTACCAAAGTAATAGATACCATTAACATAAGAGAATTATAGTCAGAACAAGTAGTCTGCTAACACTTCCATAAAATCCAAAAAACAACAAAATAACAAGATGAATATAATCACACTCGCCTCATAAAATAGTAATTAAAATAAATGAATATATCAAACCACTTATTAGGTGAAATTAATTGATTAATTAAAATCAAGCAGTCAATTAGATCACACTCACAACAAAATGCGATATATGATATTATTTTTACACATAGCTCGATCTATTATTTTGATTAAAATGTTAGTTATGACACAATGCTCCAATCAACAGCATTGGGTTTGATATGTGAAAACAACACCGTTTAGATCAACAAGTCAATCATATATTTAAAAAATCGCTCAATTCACTAGTTAAAGCTACCTGCTGATTTTAAACAAGTTAATATTGAAAATTTTCATTCATTAAAAGTAGTTTTGCCAAGTTTCATTGCCCAAAAATAGCAAAATAATTGGTGATGATGTTTATAAATTAAACAAACAGCGCATTGGACATTTTTTGATCTCATCAAAGGAATTGGTATGGAAAAAGTAAATAAGCCTTCAAGCAACAAACCAACAACATATTTATTTAAAAGGCGCCAATTAGTTGGTTTAATTAGCTCAATACTCATAACGGCTACCCCAACCCTTTCCGCTCAAGAATCACAGATCATCGCCGACGCAGCCCATGGCTCTCAAACAGGGCTACAGGGCGGTGTTTATGTCATTAACGGTTTAGCACATACTGACGCCGCATTGATCGCCTCCGGCACCGGATATGAAATTCAGGGCAGCGGGCTGGATATTAAACTTGATCCCTCAATCACAAATAATATCGGTACGCTAATTTACGCTAACGATGGCGGAACGATCTCTTTAGACAGTTCAACCATTACTCAAGGACGAGTTCTAGCAACGGGCGAAGGTTCTAAGCTGGTACTGATTGATTCAAGAATTCAGGAAGATTATTCCGTTGTATACGGCATCGAGTTACGCGATGGCGCAATGGGAGAGCTGAACAATGTAGCCATCAAAGGCAATATGGCGCTCTCGCTGTTAGTCGTCGACGCCTCCGCCAATATTGATAACCTCAACGCTGATAGCGGCATTATCGCCATGGCGGGCTCGGAGATAACGCTAAAAAACAGCACCGTCGACGCGCTCTCCGCCATCGGAACCGGCTTGGAGGTTGATGAAGCATCCACGGCGCATGTAGAGAATACGAAGTTAATCGGTCAGATCAGCGGGCTGGATATCAGAGATAACAGCAGCGTTGTTTTTAACGGCGGTTCCGCTATTGGAAACTATAAGGGCGTAAATCTCCTTAGTAGTAACCTTACCGGGAGCGGCGTTAGCCTACAGGGAAACGACGGTTGGGGAGTGCAGGCAACGCAAGGCAGCACCTTGATCCTTAATAACCATTCCGAAATTATTGGTTCCTTGATGGTTGACAGCAGCAGCATCGATTTGACTGACGTGACTATCCAAGGCCTTAATAAACCTTTGGGGCGGGGAATTTTTGTCGCAAATTGCATCGTTGGGTGCGGTACATTCAGCCTCAAGCGGGTAGATATTGATACGATCGCGGCGCAAGGGCATGGCTTACATCTTTCAACCGGAGGCCAGGCTGAAATATCAGGCTCTAATATTGTCACTCATGGCGAAGGGGCGGCAGGGCTCTATCTTTCAAGCAGTAACGTTAACAGCAGCGCATCTTATATCAACGTAAGCAACAGCCATATTGAAACCGCTGGAGATGGCGCCTATGGCATATCGTTATATACAGGCAATGATAGCCGACAGGCCACCAGCTCGCTGGAAAACGTATCATTGGTAACGAAAGGCGCAGGTAGTGCGGCCCTGTCCGTGCAACAAGGCGCGGCAATCATTGGAACTAACGTCACGGCGGATGTTCAAGGTGAAAATGCGGCTGTCCTGAACTTTGCCAGCGGGAGCTCCGCTAACCATAACAGTATCAGCCTGGACGGCGGCTCACTGAGCAGCCGAAACGGCACCGCTATTACAGCTGGCGGATACAGCGATATTAGTCTGAAAAATCTGGATATTTCTGGAAGCAAAGGCCTGCTTCAGGCATATAATTCAGCCAGTGTCGACATTACTTTCGACCATACCAACGCGAGCGGCGATACTACGGCAACCTCTGACAGCGCCGTTAATATGGCGTTGTTAAATTCATCCGTTTTAACCGGCAGCATCAATAACAGCGCGCTTACCGTCGACAACAGCATCTGGAACGTCACGGGTGATTCATCCGTCAACGGTCTGAAAAACAGTGGTACCGTTAATTTTACCAATATGAGTGGCACTGGCCGCACGCTAACCGTTAACGGCGATTATATAGCAAACGACGCCAACCTTATCCTGAACACCGTTCTAGGCAATGACAGTTCAGAAACGGACAAATTGGTCGTTACTGGCAATACTCTTGGCCATACCTATTTGCAGGTGATGAACGTGGGGGGCCTGGGTGATGATACGGTTAACGGTATTAACGTTATCAGCGTTGGCGGACAATCAGACGGCATCTTCACGCTAAAAGGCCGCGTGGGTTACGGCGGCTATGAGTATTTTCTGCATAAAGGCGACCTGGCTGGAAACGGCGGCGACTGGTATCTGCGCTCTGTTTATTCTGACGTCACGCCTACACCGCCTACGCCAACGGAGCCTACCCTGGAGCCAGAGCCAGTTCCGGAGCCTGTTCCAGCTCCAACGCCAACCCCCTCGAGTAAAGCGGTTATTGAACCCGAAGTTGGCGCCTATATCGGGAATCAGGCGGTCGCAAACACGCTATTTAATTTAAATCTGCATGACCGCATGGGCGAGCCTCAATTTACCGCCAAGGGCGACTCTCTGGCGGAGTCTATGTGGCTGCGGGTTGTCGGTTCCCATGAAAAAAATCATGCGGCTGACGGACGTCTTGAGGTTCAAACCAACGCAAGCGTAGTGCAGCTCGGCGGCGACATCATCCAGTGGAGCACCGGTGAGTCACGTACCCATCTGGGCCTCATGGCGGGCTATGGCGATGCGCATTTAACCTCGGATTCACGGCAGGTTGGTTACTCGGCCAAAAGTGATATCAAGGGCTACAACGTAGGTGTTTATGCAACCTGGTACGCTAATCAGGATTTGCATCAAGACGGCCTGTATGTGGATAGCTGGCTGCAGCATAACTGGTTTGATAACGACGTAAACGGCGACGAACGTTCAACGATTAGCTATAAATCGAAAGGCTATAGCGCATCGTTAGAAACAGGTTATACCCTGAAAATTGGCGAGTTTAATCAAAGTGCACTGTTTATTCAGCCTCAGGCTCAAATTATCTGGTCCGCAATACACGCGGACAAGGTTAACGATGGGCGAGGCAGCATCATTGATAGCGGCACGCCAGACTACTGGCAAAGCAGGGTCGGTGCCCGTACTTATCTACAGGGCCGCTCCCCGGTAGCCAACGACCAGATTTTCCAACCGTTTGTTGAAGTTAACTGGTTACACAGCAATGAAAATTACGGCGTGGACTACAAAATTAGTCAGGGTTCCCGACGCTATGAAAGCGATACGGCTAAAGATATCGCGGAAGTAAAAATCGGCATCGAGGGTAAACTCACTAATAATTTCGCTATTTGGGGAAATATTGGCCAGCAGTTTGATGCCGATAATTACAGCCGAACTTCGGGTACGTTAGGCATCAAGTACCAGTTCTGATGTGATTGATAAATAAAATCCCAGATGGCAAAAGTGTCTCTGGGATTTTAATCTCGCACCAGGCTTTGATAAAAAGATACGCACTGTTCCCACGCCCTTTTCTCAAACCTCCAGCCGGGATGCGCTATCCAAAGGATATTTTCATCCCGCTGTAAAAAGCGGTTCACATAGTTCCTACAGCGCATCAGCCGCTCTTCGTCCCAGCGTTCGCTCACCCAGCCTCTCCACCGTTCGCCAAACCGCAGCATCCCAGACATCGCCTCATCTTCATTGTTCATGCCTACGGGCTGAAACAGGCCGATACCGTCCCAATGCACTGTCTCTGCCTCTTTACGAACTTTAGCGACAATAACCAGACAGCTTAAGTCCAGATCGTCTTCGCAGACCAGAATCGGCACGTTTTGCGTTAATGGGCTTTGCAGCAGCTCCTGAATAAATAGCCGCTCTCCTCGACACATCATTTCCGGCCCCCAGGCCGGATACAGCCCTTTTAGACTCTTAAGAGGAGGCAGGGCATCGTGTTTGCTCTCTGAAACCCACTGTTCCAGACAATCAACGATAGGGATACCGTCTATGGTCAGATAGTCTTCACTATATCCATGAGGCGTCGGAGCGGCACAAATATCAATGTGATTCATGACAATGGCTATATTAAGGGCCCTTGTTTATATAAGAAAGGCAGCCCACTGGCTGCCTTTCTGCTTTTACTCTTAGGCAAACGCCCCGCTACACGTCGAGGTTCGCCACCTTCAGCGCGTTCTCTTCGATAAAGGCGCGGCGCGGTTCAACCTCGTCGCCCATCAGCGTGGTGAACAGCTGGTCGGCGGCGATGGCGTCCTTGATGGTCACCTGGAGCATGCGGCGGCCCTGAGGATCCATGGTGGTTTCCCACAGCTGCTCGGGGTTCATCTCGCCCAGACCTTTATAACGCTGGATGGTCAGGCCGCGGCGCGACTCTTTCACCAGCCAATCGATAGCCTGCGCGAAGCTGGAGACCGGCTGGCGGCGCTCGCCGCGTTCGATGAAGGCGCCGTCTTCGATAAGTTCGCGCAGCTGTTCGCCGAGCTGGCAAATTTTGCGGTATTCGCTGCCGAGCACAAAGTCGACGGTCAGCGGGTAGTTGGTATCTACCCCGTGGGTGCGAACGCCAATAACCGGCTCAAATACGCCGCGCTCGGCGTTTTCACGCACGTCGGCGATATAAGCGCTGCCGTGCTGCTCGCGCTCGTTCAGCGTCGCTACGGTTGCATCGACCCAGGACTGAACCGACGCCCTGTCGGCCATCAGCGCTTCCGTCAGCGTAGGTTGGTATACCAACTGGTTCAGCAGCGCCATCGGCGTGCGGCGTTCCATGCGCTTAAACATCTTCTCAATCGCATAGTACTCGGCAACCAGGCGCTCCAACGGTTCGCCGGCCAGCGCGGGCGCATGCGGGTTAACGTGCAGCGCAGCGCCATCCAGTGCAGTGGTAATCTGATACTGATCCATCGCCTCGTCGTCTTTGATGTACTGCTCCTGCTTGCCTTTCTTCACCTTGTACAGCGGCGGCTGAGCGATATAGACATAGCCGCGTTCGATGACTTCCGGCATTTGACGATAGAAGAACGTCAGCAGCAGCGTACGGATGTGCGAGCCGTCGACGTCGGCATCGGTCATGATGATGATGCTGTGATAGCGCAGCTTGTCCGGATTGTACTCATCGCGACCAATGCCGCAGCCCAGTGCGGTAATCAGCGTCGCGACTTCCTGCGAGGAGAGCATCTTGTCAAAGCGCGCCTTCTCGACGTTGAGGATCTTGCCCTTCAGCGGCAGGATCGCCTGATTCTTACGGTTACGCCCCTGCTTGGCAGAGCCGCCCGCCGAGTCCCCTTCCACCAGGTAGAGTTCAGACAGCGCCGGGTCGCGCTCCTGGCAGTCCGCCAGCTTGCCGGGCAGGCCGCCCAGATCCAACGCGCCCTTGCGGCGAGTCATCTCCCGCGCCTTACGGGCGGCTTCGCGCGCGCGCGCGGCGTCGATAATCTTGCCGACGACGATTTTAGCGTCGCTAGGGTTTTCCAGCAGGTATTCAGACAGCTTTTCCGCCATAACGGATTCAACGGCAGACTTCACTTCGGAAGACACCAGCTTGTCTTTGGTCTGAGAGGAGAACTTGGGATCCGGCACCTTAACGGAAACAACGGCAACCAGGCCTTCACGGGCGTCGTCGCCGGTGGCGCTGATTTTCGCCTTCTTGCTGTAGCCTTCGGCTTCCATATAGTTATTCAACGTACGGGTCATCGCCGCGCGGAAGCCGGCGAGGTGAGTCCCCCCGTCGCGCTGCGGAATATTGTTGGTAAAGCAGTAGATATTTTCCTGGAAGCCGTCGTTCCACTGCAAAGAAACCTCTACGTTGATGCCTTCTTTATTCTCGTTGGAGAAATAAAACACCGACGGATGGATCGGATTCTTGTTGCGGTTCAGGTAGTCGACAAACGCCTTGATGCCGCCTTCATAGTGGAAGTGATCGTGCTTATCGTCGCGCTCATCGTTTAGCTTGATAGAAACGCCGGAGTTCAAAAACGACAGCTCGCGCAGGCGCTTGGCCAGAATGTCGTACTGGAATTCCAGATTGCTGGAAAAGGTGTCCGGACTTGGCCAGAAGCGAATGCGGGTACCGGTTTTATCGCTCTCGCCGATAGGCGCAAGCGGCGCTTCCGGCACGCCGTGACGATAGATTTGTCGGTAGACCTTGCCGCCGCGATCGATAACCATCTCCAGCTTATCGGACAGCGCGTTCACTACCGATACCCCTACGCCGTGCAGGCCGCCGGAAACTTTATACGAGTTATCGTCAAACTTGCCGCCGGCGTGCAGTACGGTCATGATAACCTCCGCCGCCGACACGCCCTCTTCGGGGTGGATGTCCGTCGGAATACCGCGGCCGTCGTCCTGTACGGAGACAGAGTTATCGCTGTGGATGGTGACTACGATATCCTTACAGTAACCCGCCAGCGCCTCGTCGATCGCGTTATCGACAACCTCAAATACCATGTGGTGCAGGCCGGTTCCGTCGTCCGTGTCACCGATGTACATTCCCGGTCGCTTACGAACCGCGTCCAGACCTTTTAACACCTTGATACTTGAGGAATCATATGTATTCGACATTAGCGTTTCTCGCTCACTCTAAATCCTGTGGTTGATGCTGTATTTTGCCATGTTCTACTAAGAACATCCTGCCATTTTTGTCCATCATGTCAGCAATCTGCTCAGCGCTGACGGCGCTGACAAACACCTGCGCGCCGGTCGCTTTCAGGCGGTCAGCTAACAGCTTGCGGCGCTGAACGTCAAGCTCAGAGGCAAAATCATCGATAAGATACAGGCAACGGCGTCCGCTCTGGCGAGTAAGGAACTCCCCCTGAGCCAAGCGCAGTGCGCACATCAGTAACTTAAGCTGCCCGCGAGACAGCATATCTTCGACCGGCACGCCGTCCGCCCGAATGCGGAAATCCGCCTTGTGCGGGCCGGACGCCGTATAGGTCAGCGCCCGATCGCGCTCAAACTGCCGTTCGAGCAGTTCGCCATAGTCGCACTCTTTATCCCAACCGCGCTGAAAAGAGAACGACAGCGAAAACTCCGGTAAAAACGCGCTGCAGGTTTGAGTAATATCCTGCGCGATTGCCTCGGCGTAGGCCGCGCGCCACTCGCTCACCTGCGTCGCCAGCGGGACTATCTCTTTGTCCCACGGGCGGATCTGCGAATAGCGTTGGGTTTGACGCAGCGCGGCGTTACGCTGCTTCAGCAGCCGCCTGAGGTTATTCCAGCCGTGAAAGAAATGAGGCTCGCTGTGAAAGCATCCCCAGTCCAAAAAGGCCCGACGGTACTTCGGCCCGCCGTTCAATAGCGTAAAGCCTTCCGGCGTTATCAGCTGGATAGGCAAAAGCTGAGCCAGCTCAGACACTTTGTGCCCGTCGCTGCCGTCAATACGCACCAGCGTATCCCCCAACCGACTTTTACGCAGACCAATCGACAGCTCGCGTTCGCCGCCGTCGGCTATTCTACCATGTAATACAAATTCCTGCTGCTCATGCCGCACTACGCGCCCGGTTTGCAGGCTGCGAAAGGCGCGGCCGTGCCCCAGCGCGTATACCGCTTCCAATACGCTGGTCTTTCCGCTGCCGTTAGGGCCAATAAAAAAATTAAAGCCGGCAGACGGTGTCAGGTCTGCCGACGTAATGTTGCGGAAATCGTTGATCAGTAAACGGGTTAATGCCATTTAAATACGACGTGAGCTCCGCTTACAGGCGCATAGGCATAACGACGTAGGCTGCGCTGACGTTATCGCAGTCTTCCAGCTGTACGCTGGACACCGAGTCCGTCAACAGCATTCTCACCTCTTCGCACTTCAGGGCGTTGAGCACGTCCAGCACGTAGCTGACGTTAAAGCCGATTTCCAGATCGGTGCCGTCGTAGCGTACGTCGAGGATCTCTTCCGCCTCTTCCTGCTCGGGGTTGTTGGCCGTGATCTTCAGCTGGTTCTGATTCAGATGCAGCCGCACGCCGCGGAACTTCTCGTTAGAGAGGATCGCCGCGCGGGAAAACGCCTGCTTGAGCTCATCGCAGTTGGCTTCCAGCGTTTTGTCCGGATTTTTAGGCAGAACGCGACGATAGTCGGGGAAGCGACCGTCGACCAGCTTGGAGGTGAAGATAAAGTCGCCGACGTGGGCGCGAATGTTGTTGCTGCCGATTTGCAGCCTGACGTCGTTGCTGTTGTCCAACAGGCGGAACAGCTCCAGAACGCCTTTGCGCGGCACGATAACGTCGTGCGGCGGCAGCTTCTGGCCGACGGACATCGAGCAGACCGCCAGGCGGTGGCCGTCCGTCGCGACGGTGCGCAGCTCTTCCCCTTCGGTTTCAAACATCATGCCGTTGAGGTAGTAGCGCACGTCCTGATGGGCCATAGAGAACTGGGTCGCTTCAATCAGGCGCTTGAGCGTCGCCTGCGGCAGCGTGAACTCCACGTCGCTCTTCCAGTCGTCCAGGTTCGGGTAGTCAGCCGCCGGCAGCGTAGAAAGCGAGAAGCGGCTGCGCCCGGAGCGAACCAGCACGCGGTCGTTTTCCAGCGCAAAGCTGATTTCCGCGCCGTCGGGCAGGCCGCGGCAAATATCGAGAAACTTCCGCGCCGGCACGGTGATAGCGCCCGGTTCATGGGGCTGCGTCAGGCTGATACGGGCGACCATCTCCATTTCCAGGTCAGTACCGGTTAGCAGTAAATAGCCTTCCGTCACTTGAATCAGAAGATTGCCGAGAATGGGCAGCGTAGGACGGCCGCCCAGCGGGCTGCTAACCTGTTGCAGCGGCTTTAACAAATGTTCACGGTCAATGATAAATTTCATAAGCGTTATGATGATAGTGTTCTGATTAAGTTAGAAAAATCTTCTTTAATGTCGTGACTTTCTTCACGCAGCTGCTCAATTTTACGACAAGCGTGCAGCACCGTAGTGTGATCCCTACCGCCAAACGCGTCGCCGATTTCCGGCAGGCTGTGGTTGGTCAACTCTTTCGCCAGCGCCATCGCCATCTGGCGCGGGCGGGCGACCGAACGGGAACGGCGCTTGGAAAGCAGATCGGCGATTTTGATTTTATAGTATTCGGCGACGGTTTTCTGAATGTTGTCGATAGTCACCAGCTTTTCTTGTAAAGCCAGCAGGTCGCGCAGCGCTTCGCGCACGAAGTCGATGGTAATTGCGCGGCCGGTAAAGTTGGCGTTGGCGATAACCCGGTTGAGCGCGCCTTCCAGCTCCCGCACGTTGGAACGCAGGCGCTTGGCGATGAAAAACGCCACTTCCGCCGGCAGGCGAATGTCGTTCTCATCGGCTTTTTTCATCAGGATAGCCACACGGGTTTCCAGCTCCGGCGGCTCAATAGCCACCGTCAGCCCCCAGCCGAAGCGGGATTTCAGACGATCCTCAACCCCGTTGATCTCTTTCGGGTAACGGTCAGACGTCAAAATGATTTGCTGGTTACCTTCTAACAGCGCGTTGAAGGTGTGGAAAAACTCTTCCTGCGAGCGCTCTTTATTAGCAAAAAACTGAATGTCGTCGATAAGCAGCGCGTCAACGGAGCGGTAGTAGCGCTTAAATTCTTCTATCGCGTTGTTTTGCAGCGCTTTTACCATGTCCTGAACGAAACGCTCGGAGTGCATGTAAACCACTTTGGCGTTAGGCTTGCGCTCGATGATGCCGTTGCCGACCGCGTGCAGCAGGTGAGTTTTACCCAAACCGGTGCCGCCGTATAAAAACAGCGGGTTGTAGGCGCCGCCGGGGTTATCGGCCACCTGGCGCGCTGCCGCTCTCGCCAGCTGGTTGGATTTACCCTCGACGAAGTTGTCGAACTGATGCTTGGGATTAACGCCGGAGCGGTAGGCCAGCTCGGGCTGAGACGATGCGTTCTCCCAGCTTGGCCTCACGGCCGCCGCACGGGCGTTCTCCGCAGGCTCTGCGCCGCTGGGTGCCGCCTTCTTCACGCCTCGAGCGGGAGCCACCGACTTGGCTCCGACCTCAAAACGAAGCTTTGGGACTTCAGTCCCGCAAAAGTCGTTAAGCAGCGCATTGATGTTGTTCAGATACTTATCGCGGACCCAGTCAAGCACAAAGCGATTGGGCGCGTAAAGAGCGAGCGTATTGTCACTCAGTTCCGCCTGCAGCGGGCGGATCCACATACTGAATTCTGTGGCAGGTAATTCATCTTGCAGTCGGGCAAGGCACTGCTGCCAAAGAGAAAGTGACACGGCGAACTCCACTCGAACGAGAAATAAATAACCAAAGCAAAGGAGACAGATCCTTCCCGTTTCACTCCTTTACCACGAAATAGGCCACGGCCTGGCGCGGTTATAAACGACGCGGACGATGGCGTGAGGATCCGGTCAAACGATCCGCATCCCCTTGTTGCGCCCGCGGGCGCGCTTTCGGCATCCATAGATAATAGCGTAAAGCGCAGAAGAGATCTTCACTATCTCACAGCAAGAGAGGCTATTTATCCACAGGTCTCGGCAGTTTACAGAAATAGATTCGCCGAGTGTCTACTTAGATCAAAAAGTTACTATCTAAAGATAGAAAGGGCTCCCCGACGGAGCCCGTTTTGGATTCTACGATGGGTTGAGACCGTAATGCAACAACCGGCCTGTGGATAACCTATGTCCATTTATACACCGGACAAACCATCAACGATCGCAACAATTTATTGAGGATCGTTGCCGGATCCTTGCCATTTTCTTGGGAAAACGTATAATCCTCAGCCCTACTTGTGGCGCTTCTCGTTTTCCGGCCCCGTTCGTTTTATCAGCGCTTTCGCTCAGCTTTATGTGGCGATGGCCTTGTAAGACGGCATTAAGGTTCTGGAAGCCGTAGCAAAAGCTACGAGTTTTTAAACGAAGACAAGCGTTCTGAATTGACTCCGGGCTGTACAATTTATACAATCCCGCCTCTTTGTACATTGTGATTGAGGCGCCGGTCGTTTTCAGGTCGAGTAGCCAAACGCATTGACTGATTTCAGTGATAATTAAGATTTAGGTAGAGAACGCCATGAAACGCACTTTCCAACCGTCCGTATTAAAGCGTAACCGTGCTCACGGTTTTCGCGCTCGTATGGCCACCAAGAACGGTCGTCAGGTTTTAGCCCGCCGCCGTGCTAAAGGCCGCTCTCGCTTAACTGTTGCCGGTTAATCGAGTTAACCATCTGTGTGGTTAAGCTTAAGCTAGCATTTCCCAGGGAGTTACGTTTGTTAACTCCCGGTAATTTCTCGTTTGTTTTTCAACAGCCGCAGCGCGCGGGTTCCCCCCAGATAACCATCCTTGGCCGACTCAACACGTTGGGACATCCACGTCTTGGTCTGACCGTCGCCAAAAAACACGTAAAGAGAGCCCATGAACGCAATCGGATCAAGCGCCTTACGCGCGAGAGCTTCCGCCTGCATCAGCATGATCTCCCGTCGATGGATTTTGTCGTCATAGCCAAAAAAGGGGTCGGCGACCTGGATAACCGCTCTCTGACGGAGACACTGGATAAGCTATGGCGTCGTCACCGTCGGCAGGTAGCCGGTTCCTGATTATGTTGATACGAGGTTATCAGCTTTTCATCAGCCCGTTACTGGGGCCGCACTGCCGGTTCAGGCCAACCTGTTCTCAATACGGAATTGAGGCATTGCGCAGGTTTGGCATGCTTAAAGGGAGTTGGTTGACAATCAAACGCGTATTAAAATGCCATCCTTTACACGAAGGTGGCGACGATCCGGTTCCGCCTAACAATACTGACCATAATAGAGAACATTAACAATGGATTCTCAACGTAATCTACTTCTTATCGCTCTGCTGTTCGTTACCTTTATGATCTGGCAGACATGGGAAACGGATAATGCGCCGCAGCCGGCAACGCCGCCCGCCGCGCAGCAAACAGCCGCTACCGGCGCCGGTTCAACCCAGTCAGAGCTGGCTGCGGGCAAAGGCGGTGTTATCACCGTTAAAACCGACGTTCTGTCCGTCGTCATCAACACCCGCGGCGGCGATATTCAGGAAGCCGATCTGCTGGCTTACCCGGATACGCTGGGCTCAGACAAGCCGTTCAAGCTGCTTGAAAACACCCCCGACTTCTCCTATCTGGCCTTAAGCGGCCTGGTAGGCCGCGACGGCCCGGACAACCCGGCCAACGGCGAACGCCCTCTGTTCACTACCGCGCAGGACGTTTTTGAACTGGCGGACGGTCAGGATACGCTTAGCGTACCGATGACCTACACCGACAGCCGCGGCGTCAAGTACACCAAAACGTTTGTCTTCAAGCGCGGCGGCTACGCGGTTGACGTTGATTACACCGTAAACAACGCCGCCCAGCAGCCTCTTGAAGTCGTTATGTTTGGTCAACTGAAGCAAACCGCCAAACTTCCTAAGGCTCGCGACAACGGCAGCAGCAACTTTGCGCTGCACACCTATCGCGGCGGCGCCTATTCGTCGACTGACACCAAGTATAAAAAGTACAGCTTCGACGACATGGCGGAAGAAAACCTGAAGATAGACACCAAAGGCGGCTGGGTCGCCATGCTTCAGCAGTACTTTGCGACCGCCTGGATCCCGAATAAAGACGGCGAGAACACCTTCTTCACCACCAAAGGTCAAGACGGCCTGTCCTCCATCGGCTTTAGAAACGCGCCGGTCATCGTAGCGCCGGGCGCCACCGAGCAGCTCAGCGCCAAGCTGTGGGTCGGCCCGGAGCTTCAGGCACAGATGGCGCAAGTCGCCGATCACCTGGACCTGACCGTAGACTACGGCTGGCTGTGGTTCCTCTCTCAGCCGCTGTTTAAACTGCTGAAGTTTATCCAGAGCTTTGTCGGCAACTGGGGCTTCTCCATCATCATTATCACCTTCATCGTGCGCGGCATCATGTACCCGCTGACCAAAGCGCAGTACACCTCCATGGCGAAGATGAAGCTGCTGCAGCCGAAGCTGCAGGCAATGCGTGAGCGTATCGGCGACGACAAGCAGCGCATGAGTCAGGAAATGATGGCGCTGTACAAAGAAGAAAAGGTTAACCCGCTGGGCGGCTGCTTCCCGCTGATCATCCAGATGCCTATCTTCCTTGCGCTGTACTACATGCTGATGGGCTCCGTCGAGCTGCGCCACGCGCCGTTCGCACTGTGGCTCCACGACCTGTCCGCACAGGACCCGTACTACGTCCTGCCGCTGCTGATGGGCGGAACCATGTTCCTGATTCAGAAGATGTCGCCGACGCCGGTCACCGATCCGATGCAGCAGAAGATCATGACCTATATGCCGGTTATCTTCACCGTCTTCTTCCTGTGGTTCCCGTCGGGCCTGGTGCTGTACTATATCGTCAGTAACCTGGTGACCATTATCCAGCAGAAGCTTATCTACCGCGGTCTGGAGAAGAAGGGCCTGCACCATCGTGAGAAAAAAGAGAAGAAAGCGTAATTCACGAGCGTCGCAGTAACGAGATAAACATAAAAGGCGATCGCGAGATCGCCTTTTAATTTAGTAGTAAAAGATTTAAATCAACTTTCAGCGATCGTTCCGGCCGAAAATACTCAGTGCCTATACGATCATTGTGCTCGGCCGGAAGGGCGGCTTGTATTAGGTCTGGGAGTGCGACGGGCATAGCCTTCCTAGGGGCGCTTCGTTGGCTTACGCCAAGTCGACCCCAACGGAAGACTCTCCCGTCGATTAACTTCGTATATTTTCAGAACCTATTTCAGGTGCTCGCCATCTATTTGAGGCAGTCATAGCGGCCGCCTTTTTATATCTATTCGGCCAAAAGCGGTGTAAACAATCACTATATAAACAGAGAGCCAAGCCATGAACAGTACCGATACCATCGTAGCCCAAGCCACCCCGCCGGGACGCGGCGGCGTCGGCATTTTGCGCGTTTCGGGGCCAAAGGCGGCTATCGTCGCACAGCAAGTGCTTGGCAAGCTCCCTAAGCCACGCTACGCCGACTATCTGCCGTTTCGCGACGCCGAAGGGCAGGTGCTCGATCAGGGCATCGCGCTGTACTTCCCCGGCCCCAATTCGTTTACCGGCGAAGACGTGCTGGAGCTTCAGGGCCACGGCGGTCCGGTGATCCTGGATTTATTGCTTAAGCGCATCCTGACCATTTCCGGCGTTCGCATCGCCAATCCGGGCGAATTTTCCGAACGGGCGTTTCTCAACGACAAGCTGGATCTGGCGCAGGCGGAAGCCATTGCCGACCTGATTGACGCCAGCTCCGAACAGGCGGCGCGCTCTGCGGTCAATTCGCTGCAGGGGGCGTTCTCCAACCGGGTTCACCAGCTTGTGGAAGCGCTCACTCACTTGCGCATCTACGTTGAAGCGGCCATCGACTTCCCTGACGAAGAGATCGACTTTTTGTCCGACGGGAAAATCCAAGCCCAGCTTAGCCAGGTGATTGACGAACTCAACGGCGTTCGCGCCGAGGCCCGGCAGGGCAGCCTGCTGCGCGAAGGAATGAAGGTAGTGATCGCCGGGCGCCCCAACGCCGGTAAGTCCAGCCTGCTCAACGCGCTGGCCGGTCGGGAAGCGGCCATCGTCACCGACATCGCCGGCACCACCCGCGACGTGCTGCGCGAACATATCCACATCGACGGCATGCCGCTGCACGTTATTGACACTGCCGGCCTGCGCGAGGCTAACGACGAAGTCGAGCGCATCGGCATCGAGCGCGCCTGGCAGGAAATCGACCAGGCCGACCGCGTGCTGTTCATGGTAGACGGCACTACCACCGACGCCACCGCGCCACAGGACATCTGGCCCGAGTTTACCGCCCGTCTGAATCCGAGCGTCCCGATTACCGTGGTGCGCAACAAGGCCGACCTGACCGGCGAACCGCTGGGATTGACGGAGGTTAGCAGTCACTCACTTATTCGCCTGTCGGCCCGCACCGGCGAAGGCGTGCAGGCCCTACGCGACCACCTGAAGGCCAGCATGGGCTTTACCAGCAACACCGAGGGCGGCTTCCTCGCCCGCCGCCGCCATCTGCAGGCGCTGGAAACGGCGGCGGAACATCTCGACCAAGGCATGGAGCAGTTAGTAAGCGCTCGCGCTGGGGAGCTGCTGGCGGAGGAGCTGCGGCAGGCGCAGCAGAGCTTAAGCGAGATTACTGGGGAGTTTACCTCTGACGATCTTCTGGGAAGGATTTTTTCGAGTTTTTGTATTGGGAAGTAGGTTTTGTTAAATAAGCCACGTATTACAAGGGCAATGCAATACTCCATGTCATTTTTACAAGGAAAGGTATGAACTACGAAAAAGAGGAGCAGTCTTCCATTCAAAAAGAGCTATTACATAGCGCACTACACGACTTTCTTTATCAAGAAACAAAAACGTTTTTTAACTCAGCATCTAAGAGTAATTTTGAAATCAATGAGCTTTCACCTGCTGATAAATCAAATAAAATTCATGCGAAAATGCCATGGTTAACAGAAATCAATGATAATTACTTTGAATTTCGCAGGCCTGCCCCTGATACGATTGTTTTGAGCTTTATGTTCTCTTTTCTCTTAATACCCTGTTTGTTATCTTCAGTTCTATTTCTCACATCAGGTAAAATAATGGTGATACCTGACATATTTTTTCTACTAGCGCTCTACATAAGTCTATTCAGCGTAAGATATTCCTTTTTCACCCCACAGGCAATGCCGGTAAGATTTAACCGGAAAAATAAGAAGATCTACTTTCTCGAAAGAAAGGTTAGAAAAAATATTTTTGCTCGATGGCCGTTAAGCGTAAAAAAGATGGACTTTGAAAACGTTAGGGCATGGCACGTTAGCATGGCCTCAAGCCGAGGCGCTTCATACCATGCGGTTCACCTCGTCGAATTTACGCCCGATGGCAATAACATTATTTGCCAGGCGCCATTATACGTCTGTAGAAAACCGCTTAGCCCTAAAAAAATGTATGAAGAGTTTGAATACATATACTCTATCTGGGTATATTGCCAAAAATACATGAATAAAAAACCCGTGTCATATTCATTTAAAAACAATCCATCACCCCAAATTTTGGCGAATAATTGGCTAGCTAAATGGCCGGCGGATATAGACAAGGAATCCAGATCTATCACAGGCTAAATATTCAACTTATCTACTAAATTAAACTCCGCGCCGTTCCCTTCCCAAATATCGTGATGGCCATATCTCCTCAGGGCAAACGCCAATCCTGTCGGCAATAATCCTTTCCCCCTTCGGCCAAGGGCGAACTAAAGCGTTTGCCAGCGTAGAAGAACTCAATCCAGCGGAGCGGGAAAGCGCAGCCAGAGTTGTACCCGTTTTACGTAAAGCCGCAATAATATCGGCCGGATGCCAGTCTTGTTTCATGTGGTTTACCCCTGTGAACAATAAAGATGGCGCGATATTACGTTATCGACAAAAGGCCGGATACTACGACTTTCGTAGTTATAAATGATGAAGAGTTGGCAATATAACTTATTGCTCCTCGGGCGCTTTTTCCTTCGAACTCACCCCATAAATAACCCCATCCACCGGCAGCAGCACGGTATCCAGCACAAAGCTAAACGGCAGATCGAGAATAATAAACGGTTTCGCAATACCGTGGCTTATGCACCCCATTGCAGCAACGCCGCCCGCGCCGCACTGGTAGTTAAGCTCTCTTACCGACTCTCGCACGCCGGGGTAAACGTAATATTCGTCATATTTATCAGAGCGGGTAATAATGCTGCTGCACCCAGAAAGAAAAAGCGTCGTCAGTAAAATACCGTTAGTTATCAAAAATCTCATGGTTAAATCCTTTTTACCCTATATGTCCTAATTTCTCTAACGCCCGATATTATAACCGACAAAAAAATCAGGAATGGAAATTAATGAGTTGCCAGATGTTTAGAAAAGTTAGCGTGTACTCACATCGATAGGCAACCGACAGGAACGTTTACGCCCAACGCCTTGTTGAGTAATATTCCACCAAAGCATTTTATATTGGAAAACGGCGCGACCTACGGGCATTCAGCCGCCTCCCGCCACAGCTCGAAACATGGAAGAACATCATATGGCCCTTTACCGCATCAATAAACGCGCTCTCGCTTCATTCGCCCTGCTTTGCCTGACCGCCTGTTCGCCATCGGACAAACAGGACACCAGAGCCATCGACTCCCAGTCGCTTATCCCGGTGTGCGTCTCCTGGGATCAAACCTACTGCGGATTGTTAAATCGAAACGGTGAACAGGTTGCGCCCCCAATTTACCGTTCACTTTATAACCAACCCGACGTTTGGATTGGCGCTCGTCATGACGGCAAAACCGACGTGTTTGATCTTCAGGGCAAGCCGCTGGGGCAAATTCACAATTCAAGCATCCATAAGCTCGGCGACGGTATACTCGTTGACGACAATAAGCACTTCTATCGCTACGATGGAAGCGAAATTCCGGTAGAAAATAATAGCGTGCAGTTCATCGGTTCAATGTCGGAAGGGCTAATCCGCGCCACTGCCCAAGACTCACGGCAAAAATATAAATCCGGCTACGTGGATATGAACCTGCAGTGGGTTGTTCCGCCCACGTACGATTCTGTGAGTAAATTCCACGAGGGCTTTGCGGAAGCCTTTGTCGGCGATCAAGACCACCGAAAAATCACCCTTATCGATAAAACCGGAAAAATGCGTACCCCGCTGATACCCGGCGTCCGGCTGTTTTGGCTGTATGGCAACAAGTGGCTTCGTTGGACGGGAGAGCCCTACAGGGAAAAGTCAGACCTTATCGACACCACCGGCCAGGTCCTTATCAGCAATATTTCCACCGTGACCAAAGAAAAAGGCGCCCGCATCGTGCCTTACTTTCAAGAAGGCAAATGCGGCCTGCTGGATCTTGAGACGCTGAAAGAAACCCCCGTCGCTTCGGCAGACTGTAACTATTCCGGTGATTTTAGCGACGGCGTGGTCTGGATATCCGGAAAAAAGGGCAATGACTTCTACTCGCCTAAAAGCTGGCTGCTCGTTAACCAGCAGGGGCAGACGCTGTTTGAGGCCGACTACCGCGCTCCGCAGCCGTTCTATCAGGGGTTCTCCGTCGTACGAAACCAAAGCAACGGCTATGGCGTTATTGATAAAAGCAACCGCGTCGTCTTCCCGCTTGAATACGAAGATATTAAAACGCCGTGGCTAACCGTAGCGCAAACGCCAAACTTCGGCGACGTATGGTGGTTTAGCAAAAAGGACGCGCCGGACACCCAGCAGCTAATGAGCAGCAGCGGGAAACTCATCGCCACCGTGCAGCATCGCGTCGTGCAGAAAAAAGGAGAACCGTGCGACAGCTATAGCGGCGGCATTGACATCGTCACCGACGCCAAGGGCAAGCGCCTGTGGGAAAAGGAACGGCTTGAGGTCTGCCGGCGCTAATCCGTTAACGCAGCGGCGCGCCAACGCCGCTGCCCTTTTCACCCTCAATAGTTGATAGAACGCCTGCTACTTCGGCAGCTCAAACATCATCCCGTTGCCAAAGCTCCAGTCCTCAGGGTGGGTGAACTGAATGACCACCATCACGTCATCAGGCTCAATGCCTACCTCTGCGTGGAGCCGGGCGCTCAGCGCCTGATAAAGCGCGGCCTTTTGCTCGCGGCTTCGGGGCTTACCGGCCACGATGTGGAACAAAATAAAGTCTTCCGAACGCTGGCCGGTCAAATAGCGAGGATGATACACCCGCCGCCCGGCGGGCAGCGCCTCAATAACCTGAAAGCGGTCGTCCTGCGGAACGGCGAACGTATCTACCAACGTCTGATGCAAAACGTCGGAGATCTGCTTTAGCCTGGCGTCGTCATATCCCTCACGCAGAATAATGCGGGTAAAAGGCATCAGCGTTCCTCCTCGGGCAAGCACTCCAGCGCAGACACCGCAGCGGGCCAACCGGCGTAAAAAGCCAAGTGAGTGAACACTTCCACCATTTCATCGAGCCGAATGCCGTTTTGCTGTGCGAACTCGATGTGCCAAGGAAGCTGACGCGTTTTTCCCATTGCCGTCAGGGCGGCTAGCGTAACAAGGCTCCGTTCACGCGGCGTAAGCGCGGTGCGCTGCCACAAATCTCCAAACAAGACGTCCTGAGTCAACTGCGCCAGCTTTGGCGCCAACTGTTGCAGCGTGTCGCGATCGAGAGAGCGAGTCATCGTATTTCTCCAGTTAACAGGTTGAAAACATCATCGCTCTGGAAAATACTTAAATAAATCGCAACATTTTGCACTCAGCGTTCAGGATTTCGGGACGATGACAGAAAAAAGCCCCCTCGCGCTCGACCTCGACGCCCTACGCAGTTTGGTATTCGGCATCGATTCCGGCAGCTTCGCCCTTGCGGCACAGCGCCTGTACCGCTCCACTTCAGCGGTTAGCGCACAGCTAAAGAAGCTGGAGCAACAGTGCGGCACGCCGCTGTTGGAAAAACGGGGCCGGGGGTTAGGGCTGACGCCCAGCGGAGAAGTTCTGCTAAGCTATGCCCGCCGCCTATTGGCGCTCAACGATGAGGCGCTGCGCACAATTACTGGCGAGCGGCTGCAGGGAGAAGTCCACTTGGGCATGCAGGAAGACTTTGGCGAATCGCTGATGCCTGAAGTGCTCGGGCGCTTCAACCGCCAGCACCCAGGGCTTCGCATCACCGCGCGTGTCGATCGCAACCAGCCGCTGGTCGACGGCGTTCGACGGGGCGAGCTGGATCTGGCGTTGGCGTGGCACCATCAGGCGCTGCCTAACCCACCAATTGCCCAACTGCCGCTGCGCTGGATTGCGTTGCCGTCGCTGATTCTGGATCAAAGCGAGCCGCTGCCTTTGGTGCTGTTTGAAGCCCCCTGCCTGATGCGCAACGCTGCGCTGGAAGCGCTAAACCACGCGGGCATCCCTTGGCGCGTGGCGTTCACCAGCCACAGCCTGAGCGGCATTTGGGCCGCCGTCAGCGCCGGGCTGGGTATTACCGTGCGAACCCGCATCGGCCTGCCGACCACGCTTACAACGCTCAACGACCCCGATCTTCCCGAACTGCCACAGATGGGCATCGCGCTGCTGGAGAGCAGCTCCAGTCCAAGCGACGCGGTGGCCCACCTGCGCCATCTTCTGCATACCGTCATTAAGGATGCGCTTTAGAGACTATTGATGAAAGCGCAATATAGATTGCGCTCTTCAGAGAACCGTTATTATTGAGTAGGCAACGCCATATCGAATAAAAATATTAATACTTACCTATATATAGAAATAACTATCTTAAAGCCAAATGGCTCTCTTTGAATAAACAGATTAATTATATTAACGAAACCTTTACATTAGGCGTTCTTGTAATTTTACCTACCTCCTGTAAAATCTCGCTGTTAAAAAAAAACACCATTTAATTATTTAGCAAACTAAAACCAAGACGCAAGGAAAAGGACTCACATGGACAGAAGTAAATATTCACAAAAATGGCAGGATCGCTTCGCATTTTTCGATCAGTATGGTGCTCCTAACACGCCTGAATTTAAGGCTGCGCTGAAGGCAGAGACCTTCGGTCGTCGCATTCTTTTCAATATGAACATCATCGCGTTCTTCTTTGGCTTCATCTACTTTTTTGTATTAGGCCTGTGGAAAAAGAATCTCGTGCTATTCGGTATCGCTATGGGCGTCAGCATTGTTTTCACCATTGTTCAAATCGTGACCGGCCTTAACCTGCGCGGTGTGGACATGGGTCTCAACATCGCTCTCGCCTCAATGTGGGCACTGAGCGCCAACTACGCCTACTATCTAAAAGAAGTCAAAGGGCTGGACGGCTGGAACCCATTTGAAGGGATCCGCATGTTCTAAGCGCAATATAATGCGTTCGAAGTAGTATATCTTAGCCCGCCATTCGGCGGGCTTTCTATTATTAAGAATAAATTTTTTATTATTAAACCCTCTCTTTTTGTCATTATAAACAAATAAGAATAAATAATTTAACGCTGCATTAATAAATCCCCCTTTTTATTTATTCACCCGTATAAATTCGCTTCCGATTATCATCGTAACGCCTCTTCATTCACGGTTCCATTCATCACGAAACGTGTTTATCGCCTGCACGGTTGCCGCCTTAATCAACGATTTTTCGAGTGCTAATATCCCTACGGTTCCTCTGGCTATTTCTGTCTTTTTTGTTTTAACCGCATGATGGATAGCAACCATGAAAAACTATATAAAAATACTTATGCCGTTTCTGGCAGCGCTGATTATCAGCCTGCTTCCCGTACCCACCGGGCTGGCGCCGCACGCCTGGTACTTCTTCGCCATTTTCTGCGGCTGCATTATTGGGTTAATCTTCGAACCGCTGCCGGGCTCGGTCATCGGCCTTATCAGCGTGGTGGCGACCGCCATGTTGGCCCAGCACGCGCTCTTCTCGCCGGAGCAGCTTGCCGCGCCGAAGTTTAACTGGCCGGACAAAGCGCTAGCCTGGGCAATTTCCGGCTTTTCCAACACCACCGTCTGGCTTATCTTCGGCGCGTTCATGTTCGCCATGGGCTACAGCAAGACGGGGCTTGGCAGGCGCATCGCCCTGTGGTTGGTTAAAGCGCTAGGTAAGCGCACGCTTACGCTGGGCTACGCCATCATGCTGTCTGACGTGCTGCTGGCACCCTTTACGCCGTCCAACACCGCCCGCAGCGGCGGGATTATTTTCCCTATCATCAGCAACCTGCCGCCGCTTTACGACTCCAAGCCCAACGACCCAAGCATGAAGCGCATCGGCACCTACCTGATGTGGGTCGCCATAGCCGCCACCTGCGTCACTAGCACGCTGTTTATGACCGCGCTGGCCACCAATACGCTTTCCATTGGCCTGGTTGAGGGCATCACCGGCATACGGCTAAGCTGGGGCGAGTGGTTTTCCGTCACCGCGCCTGCCGGCATCCTGCTTCTTCTGCTGGTACCGCTGCTAAGCTACTGGCTGTGCCCGCCCGAAATCAAAAAGGGCAATTCCATTCCAAATTGGGCGGCCGCAGAGCTACAGGCAATGGGGAAAATCAGCCGTAACGAAATCCTGCTGCTTATCGCCGTCTTCTGCGCGCTGCTGCTGTGGATTGTCGGCGGGTCGTTTATCTCGACCGCGATGGTAGGGCTTTTGGTGCTGGCGGCGCTGCTCATTCTCGACGTTATCAAGTGGAACGACGTGCTTTCCAACACCACCGCCTGGAGCACGCTGGTGTGGTACGCCACCCTGATGGCGATGGCGAACGCGCTGAAAAACGTCGGCTTCGTCGGCTGGTTCGGCGGCATCATGTCCTCCCACATGCAGGACGTTTCGCCGACGATAGCTATGGTGCTGCTCACCTGCGTCTACTACTTCCTACACTACCTGTTCGCCAGCTCCTCAGCCCACGCCACCGCGCTGCTGCCGGTGATCCTCGCCGTCGCCGCCGGCATGCCGGGTATCAATATGCATCAGTTCGTTCTTCTGCTGCTGCCGGTGGCGGGGCTGATGGGCATCATTACGCCTTATGGAACGGGGCCCAGCCCGGTTTATTTCGGCGGCGGCTACCTGCCCAGCGCGCTGTGGTGGAAGCTCGGCGCCGCCTTCGGCGTCCTGTTCCTGGCCGTCTGGCTGCTTGTCACTCTGCCGTGGCTGACGTTTTTACAAAGCTGACGCTGGATATGAAAAAGGCCCGCGGGGTAAACCGCGGGCCTTTGTTATTTAAAGCTGGGTTAGCTATTTCGCCTTCAGCGCACCCATCACGCGGCGGACGAACGTCAGGCAGACGATGACGAACACCGCCAGACCCAGAAGCTGCTCAACCGCGCCCGAGTCGCCGAAAATCGGCGTCAGCCATGACGTAATCGCCAGCGGCGCGTCGCTGCCGCCGTTGCTGATGCTGATAACGATCAGTACCGCCAGCGCAACGCCCACCAGGCTCTCGCCGACGATCAGGCCAGAGGCGATAAGCGCGCCTTTACGCTCCACTTTCTTGTACATTTCGTGGAAATCGGCATTCTGCGCGCGAGCGCGCTTTTTCACCAGCACCGTCACAACCCACGACAGCACGGAACCGATAATCAGCGGCGCAGTAATGGACGGAGGCAGATAGATGCCCATACCGACGGCCAGCGCAGGCAGACGCAGCCTGCTGCCGCTTTTGGTCAGCAGTAGGTCAATTACGATCGCTACGGCGCCGACGCCCAGGCCGATGAAAATCATCGTCCACTCAAGCTGATGGGAGAAGATGCCCTTAGCGATAGTGGTCATCAACGTTGCCTGCGGGGCCGCCAAAACCTGGCTCAGGTCCATGTTCGGACGTGGCGTCGCGCCGGCAAAGCCGTAGGCGTTATACAGCACTTCCAGCACGGGAGAGATAACCGCCGCGCCGACTACGCAGCCGATCAAAAGCGCTACCTGCTGACGCCACGGCGTCGCTTTTACCAGATAGCCGGTCTTCAGATCCTGCAGGTTGTCGTTGGAAATCGTGGCGATCGCAAGCACCGCGCTGGTAGTGAAAATCGCCAGCGCCGTAGCAAAGTTAGTGCCCTGCGGGGTTTCCAGCATGCCGTTCAGGCCGCCCAAAAACAGCAGCAGCAGGGAGATCACGGTAATGGCGATGATGCCGATGCCGGAGATCGGGCTTGCGGAGGAACCGACCAGACCAGCCATGTAGCCACAGGCCGCAGCCACCATAAAGCCGATCAGAAAGGCGAAAATCACCGACGCCAGCACCAGCCCCCAGGCGACAGTTTGCGACAGGCCGCTGTCGGCAACGAACGAATAGAACGTGCCGATAAGCACCAGGAACATCACCACGCTGATGAGCAGCACCACCTTCGGCGACAGATCCAGCTCCGTTCTGGGGATCGTCACGCTGCCGTTTTTCACGTTCAGCGCCCGCAGCGAAGTCCGCATGCCCTCGATAATCGGCTTGACCAGCGTCAGCAGCGTCCAGATAGCGGCGATGGCCAGCGTGCCTGCGCCGATAAAGCGCACGTTGTTCTTCCAAAGCCCCATCGCGAAACCGCTGATTGAGGTGCCGTCAGGGATGTCCGCACCCGAACTTAAAATCGGCACGGCCACGCCCCAGGCGATAAGCGTACCAATAAGGATGGCGATCCCTGCCGCGATGCCGATAAGGTAACCGGCGCTCAGCAGCGCCAGAGAAAAGCCGACCGGCACCTGAAAAATAGCCCGGCCTTGAGTAAACCAGTAGCTGGCGCTATCGGACAATACGCGCAGGCCGTTGGTGGCAAAGCTGACGACGGAAGCGATAGCGCCGCCGAAGAGAATGTCGCGAAATCCGCTGTCTTTCTCGACCGCATCGTCGGCATGGTGGCTAGCGCTCACCAGCCTGTCGTTCTCGTCAATATAGTCGTCACAGCCCGCTTTGAGGATTTCCGCCGCGGCTACGCCTTCCGGGTAGGGCAGCTTGCTTTTTACCACCATCGCATGGCGCAAGGGGATAGAAAACACGACGCCCAGCATACCGCCAGCGGAGCAGATGAGCAGCGTTTGCCAGAACGGGAAGCTGTTCCAGTAGCCGATCATTAAAAGCCCGGGCAGGATGAAGATCACCGACGAAAGCGTACCGGCCGCCGACGCCTGCGTCTGCACCATGTTGTTCTCTAAAATGTTGGAGTTAGAGAAGAAGCGCAGCACCGCCATAGAGATAACGGCGGCAGGGATAGCCGATGAAAAGGTAAGCCCCACCTTTAGCCCTAAATAGACGTTTGATGCGGTGAATACCACGGTGATAAGCGCCCCGATGATAATCCCGCGGAGCGTAAGCTCCCGAATATGAGATGTATTTTCCATAAGATTCATGTTGTTAGCTTGCTAGTGTTATTTTTTATGCGGCACAGAGGTCTCTGTGTCCGCACTATTAAGTATTGGACAAATCAATGTGTCTTGATTTGAATGGGGCGATTATAGCGGAATAATGGTTACACGACTGCTACTTATTTAACGAAAATAAGCATAAACGGCTGGATTTTAAGCAACAATTTGTCACAAATTACTAAAACATGCGTCTCAATAAAACATTATGTTGGCGATTTCTAATTAATTTCAAAGGGTAATTCTCCGGGGCGGGGAGAAAGCGCGCTTCACCCCAAGCGCGTAAGCACTACGCCCGCGACAATCGTCAGGCCCGCCAGCATGCGCATGCGGCTTAAGGGCTCCTTAAGCCACCACACCGAAATCACCATGGCGAAAAGCACGCTGGTTTCGCGCAGCGCCGCCACCAGCGCGATCGGCGCCTGACTCATCGCCCAGATAACGATGCCGTACGACAGCAGCGACATCGTGCCGCCAAGCAGCCCCGGCCGCCAGTGCCGCCGAATTTTAGGCCATCCCGCCGAGCGGTAGCGAACAAAGAGGATAAACGTCATCACCACGCCGTTAATGGCAAACAGCCACAGCGTATAGGCGACGGGATTGAGGCTGGCGCGCGAACCCGCGCCGTCGGACAGGGTATAGCTTGCGGTAAACATGGCGGTAACCAGCGCGTATACCAGCGTTTGGCCGCTCATCCTGATAGCGCTTTTACGCCCCGCCAGCGCCATCATCAATACGCCGCTCACCAATAAAAGCGCGCCGATGGTCCCCATAAGCGGGGGCACCTCGCTTAATATCAGCCAGCTCAGCAGCGCCGCCAGCACGGGCGCACTGCCCCGTGCGATAGGATACACCTGGCCTAAATCGCCGCTGGCGTAGGCCCGGCTTAGAAACAGGCAGTAGCCGGTGTGAAACAGCATCGACAGGGCGAGCCAAGGTAGTGATGCTACCGAGGGCATACCAAAAAACGGCAGGCAGACAACCGATACCAGGCCGGAAAAAACGGCCACCAGCGCAACGCCTAAAAACCGGTCCTCGCCGAACTTTACGATCGCATTCCACCCTGCATGAAACAGGGCGGCGGCTAAAACGGCAAGAAAAAGCAGGGTGGTCATCGGCGCGTCCGTCTGAAAGCGTTTTTTATCTTAGGGCATCATATCCGACGAGCCTCGGATAAGCCATTGACCCGTGGGTTTAAAACCGTAAACGCAGCGCCGGCGGCGTTAGCCCATATTCCTGCTGAACCTGCTGTAAAAATAGCGTAGCCACCTCGGCAAGCGCCGCATAAAGCGGACTCACGCCGTTAACGGCCAGCTTCTCCAGATAGCGATAGGCCCACGGCAGCAGGTGCTGTTCCAGCAGTTCAGCCGCCGCTTTCTCGTTATCCGACTCCAGCAGCTGAGCCGCCGCCAGCAGCATCAGGCCAAACTGATCTTCCGGCTGGCAAACGTCAGACACAAAGCTGATGCCGTATTGCGCCAGAAAATGCCTGTATTCAATCGTGGTTTCGCCCATCAGCAGGTTGTCTTTATCCAGATAGACCGAGCCCCACGGCGGCGCAACCATCTCGCCCTGCCCCTCAAAAAGCGAGGAAAATTGCCAGACGGCCTCGTCCCGCTCGGGTAAAGCGACGCCTTCACACAGGCGTTCCACCTTCTGCCGATCGCTCCACGCATAGAGATCGCTCAGCGCACTCAAATCTTCCAACAGGGCCCAAATCCGATCGTCGGACGGTGAATAGTAAAACAGCGAACCAAGTATTCTCGGCATCAGCGCAACAGGTTTTTCCATGGGTGTTTGTTACTCGACTTCATAATGAAAGGCCCTGAATCCCGTGTTGATAAACAATCTTAATCAACCTTAGAGGATATTCCGGCCGAAAATACGCTGTGCTTATATAGCCTATGTGCTCGGCCGGGAGGGCGCTTGTATTAGCTTTAGGAGTGCGTCGGGCATAGCCTTCCTACGGGCCGTTATGAAGCCTTCGGCTTCACCCTAACGGGCCAGCGTAAACGCTGTTCAAACCAGCTTACGCTGGTTTGTCGTTGGCTTACGCCAAGTCGACCCCAACGGAAGACTCTCCCTCCGTTTAGCTCCGCAAATCGTTCTGAATATACTTCTCGTGCTTATTATCAATATTGATAGGCCCGCATCCGCGGGCCTTTCTCACAACTACATACTAATAAACCACAGGTTATAAAACGCGACGCGCCCCGCCAGCTCTGCGGCAATCGCTAACAACGCGGCCAGCGCTAAAACGCCCCTGTTATTCAGGCGGCCAATAACCGCCATCAGGCAGAGCACCAGCACGACGGCCAGCATCGCCATCTGCACAGTAAACCAGGTTTCCTGCGCCTGCGCCAGACGCTCGCTGGCCGCCGTCAGGGTATCGATATACCCGGTACGCATCGCCAGAGAGACGGCCGCGCCCACCGCGCCGAACAGCGCGCCCAGGCGAACGGCGCCGAGCGTGGCGGCAACCGCGCCGCCGCACACCAGCGCGGTCAGCACCATCACCAGCGTGGTGTAGCTATTTCCCCACGTGCTGACGGTATCAAGCTGATACACCATCGGCACCATTGCGATAAAGGCAATGCCCAGCAGCACGGCAAGGCCCGCCAGCGCGTTGAACAGCCCTGATTCGCCCTTTTTGAGCAGCAGGCCAAGCGCGGAAAGCCCGCCGACCACGCCAAATAGCGCCGTCGCCAGAATTTCGTTGCTCATCGGCGAGCGGCCAATGCCGCTAAACGCGTTGAGTGCGCGCATCGGCATACCCAGGTGGAACGTACTGCACACCGCGCCCAAGGCGAACAGCACCATCGCGCAAAACAGCCCTACGCCCAGTTGGCGGTCACTCACCTGCGACAGCTTGTGAGCCACGTACAAAAGAATAAACGCCCCTGCGCCGGCCTGCGTGAGTACCGTAAAAAAGACGAGTGGTAGTTCATGCATCTTATACCTCCGACGGATTCTGTACGGCACCCTCGGTGTCGCCGATCGGGCGCGCGTTCGGGTGAGGTTTAACGATAAGATTAGGCTTGGTGAGGCTGGCAGAAGGCAGCGGCGCCACTTCGTTGGCGGTGCCGTACTTCGCGCGCAGCTCGTCTATCTTGCCGAACTCCAGTGCCCGCTGCGGGCAGGAGTCAACGCAGATGGGCGAAAGCCCTTTCTCGACGCGGTCAAAACAGCCGTCGCACTTGCTCATCACCTTTTTCACCGGGTCAAACTGCGGCGCGCCGTAGGGGCAGCGAAGTTCGCAGTAGCGACAGCCGATGCACACTTCCTGATTTACCGCCACCAGGCCGTCCTGTGGGCGCTTGTGCATCGCACCGGTCGGACATCCCTTCACGCAGGTCGGCTCATCGCAGTGGTTACAGGCGATAGAGAGGTAATAGGAAAACGTGGTGTTGCGCCAGGCGTCACCTTCTTTTATCCATTCACCGCCGCCGTATTCATACACGCGGCGAAACTTTGGGCCCACATCCAGATCTTTATTATCCTTACAGCTCACCTGACAGGTTTTGCATCCGGTACATCTGGAGGAGTCAACGAAAAAGCCATATTGAGTCACAGTTAAGCTCCCTTAGATTTTCTTAATATCCACCAGATTGGTGTGTTGCGGGTTGCCTTTCGCCAGCGGCGAAGTGCGGTGCGTCGTCAGCGTGTTGATACAGGCGCCGACGTCGACCCCGTCACCGTTGTCCTGAGTCCACGCGCCTTGCGGCACGGCCAGTACGCCGGGCGCAACCCGGTTAGTGACTTTGGCATGGATCTCAATGACGCCCCGGTCGTTTTTGATCTGTACGCGGTCGCGGGGCTCAATGCCGCGCGGCTTGGCGTCCAGCGGGTTAATCCATACCTCATCCGGCACCGCTTCGCGAAGCTGCGGGATGGTGTGGTAGGTGGAGTGCGTCCGCCCCTTGGTATGAAACCCGATCATCTGCAACGGATATTTCTTCAGGCCTTCTGTGTCTAAATGGGACTCCCACGCCGGACAGAACTCCGGAATAGGCGTGATCTTTTCATCGGCGTCCAGCTCCCACTTGGCGGCGATGTCCGCCAGGCGGGCGGAGTAGATTTCGATTTTGCCGGACGGCGTCTTGAGCGGATTCGCCTGCGGATCTTCACGGAAGTCGGCAAACGCGATGCCCTGCTTCTCGGTAGCGATCTGCTGGTCGACAATGCCCATGTCTTTTGCAACGCTCCAGTCAGGCAGGTAGGTACGCTTGGCTTTCACTTCCGCGTAGTTTTTCTCAATCCACTGCTGCTGCGTCAGCCCTTCGGTAAACGCGTCGCGCTGGCCCATAATCGCGGCGATGTCGGCACAGATGTCGTAGGTGCTGCGCACTTCCCACATCGGCCTAACGACCGGCTGCATAGCGATCATGTAGTTGTTGGAACCGGAGGCGTAGGAGTTATCCACCAGATCGTTCGCTTCCAAATAGCTGGTTTCCGGCAGCAGGATGTCGGCAAACTTCGCGCTCGGCGTCATGTGGTTATCGATAACCAGAATGAACTCGCACTTGGACTCGTCCGCCAGAATTTTCTTGGTGCGGTTGACGTTGCCATGCTGATTGAGCAGGGTGTTGCCCGCCTGGTTCAGCATGAACTTGATGCCGGTCTTCAACCTGTCGGCATTACGCAGGCCCAGCTTGGTCGGCGTAATGGTTTCCGGCGCGTCGATGGCCGTCGTCCACAGATAGCAGGGGATGGCGGTCTTAATCGGGTTTTTGCCTTCCGGCAGCTTCGGCACGCCGTAAGACGTCGCGTAAGGCCAGTTGCCGTTGTTGGTGCCGGGGCGGCCGAAGTGGCCGGTCAGCGCGGGCAGAAGCTGGATGGCGCGTACGGTTTGCTCGCCGTTGGCATGGCGCTGCGGCCCCCAACCCTGAGCGATATAGCACGCCTTCGCGTTGGCGATTTCACGCGCCAGCTGGCGAATGCGCTCGGCCGGCAGGCCGGTGATTTTCGCCGCCCATTCAGGCGTTTTTTCCGTCTTGTCGTCGCCGCGGCCAAGGATATAGTCTTTATATCCAGCGTTGGACGGCGCGGACTCCGGCAGGGTTTGGCTGTCAAAACCAATGCAGTAGCGGTTAATCAACGCTTCGTCCAGCAGGTTTTCAACGATAAGCGTATGGACGATGCCCGCGACCACTGCACCGTCGGTGGTCGGCTTAATCGGCAGCCATTCGGCGTGCTCGGCGATGACCGAGTCGGTATAGCGCGGGTCGATAACCACAACCTTCGCCTTGGACTGTTCCAGCGCGCGGCGCAGCTCTTCAACCTGACCGCCGCCGGACATCCGGGTTTCGGACAGGTTCATGCCGAAAAACACCACCAGGTCGGAGTGCTTGACCTGATCGAAGTGGCTGCCGGCATAGACGCCGTGGGTGTACGGCGTCGCGACGCTGATTTGCGCCGTCGAGTAGGTGTTGTAGTAATTAAGAAAGCCGCCGTTGAGGTTCAGCAGGCGCTTCCAGGCGTTGGTGCCCTGCGTGTGATAGTAGGCGCCGGACTGGTAGTTGTAGTAAATCGATTCGTTGCCGTACTTCTCGGTAATGCGCTTGAGTTCTGCGGCGATAATCGCCGTCGCTTCTTCCCAAGTGATGCGCTTGAACTTGCCTTCGCCGCGCTTGCCGACGCGCTGCATCGGGTATTTTAGGCGGTCAGGGTTGTAAACGCGCCAGCGGCTAGAGCGCCCGCGCAGGCAGGGGCGAATTTGGTGTTCGCCGAACACGGCGTCATTTTTGCAGTCTTCCGGCTCGATGCGCACGATGGTGTCGTCTTTGACGATCACCTTCAGAGGACAGCGGCTGCCACAGTTAACCAAACAGGCGCTGTGGCGCACCGTCTCTTCTCCACCCTTGGCGGCTGGAGCCGACTCGCCTTTAGCGGCGATGGCGGAAAACGGCAGAGAAACGGCGCTGACAGCCGTAACGGCCGCACCGGTTTTAACACTATTTTTCAATAGCGTTCGTCGGGAGATATCCCTGACTAATAAGTCGTTCATCTTTTTTGACATAACGCTCGCTCACAAAAATGAAACCCACCGCGCTCTACGGCACAATGACCCGGTGTTTAAATGGATAACAACCAAAGAAAAGCGGGATGAGTAGCAATTAAAAGTTTAAACGGGTGCTTATTTTTCTAATAACACGACGAGAAGCGCGCAGACATACGCGCAAGTTAAACTTACTTCTTTTGAGGTAATCACACATTGATAGCGATCAAAACAGGATGGGTAAATCTATCGTGCTTTTCTTATCCGGTCACATTTTACAAAAAATAATGCCAGGATTTAGCCCAGACAAGGCTATTTATCCATTTTGCTTATTAACGTGCTTATTTTTGATTTCCATTCAAATTATGCTTGCTTAGATAATGAAATCGATATTTCTTATATTCTAATGAGAGCGGAAACCATCAAAAAATAGTGTCGTAAAATGAAAGAAAACAAGTTTATCTAACGCCGCTTTGGCATTAAAAAACGCAAATTAAAATGCGGGTTAATTTTTCGTTTCCTGAATAATTTCGCGTATACAGCGAAGCAGCGCGTCGGTAGCGGGAGAATGCAGCGCGCCAAGCCGGGTCATCAGGCCGATTTCTCGGCGAGTATCGGCGAGGCTGATGCTCAACGCCACCAGAATGCCTGCAGAAAGCTCGTAGTCCAGCTGATGCGAAGAGACCGCCGCCACCATATCAGACCCCAGCAGCAGCGTTCGCACTACCGCGGGGTCGCCGCTTTCCACTACCGGCTTTGGCGACGCCATCCCCATCTTTCTAAACGCGTCTTCCAGCAAATAGCGCGAAGGCGCGTGGTTACGAGGTAAAATCCACCGAGCGTCGCTCAACTCGGTCTTGTTTAACTCTCTTCCGGCCAGAGGGTGTTCGGGCCTCACCAATAAAACCAACTCCTCTTCAAACAGCGCTTCATTATGAACCTCTGGAATACTGCCCTCCTCGCGCAGCGCGCCGATGATAAAGTCCACGTCTCCGGCGCGTAGTTCCGTCACCATTGAAGAAAACTCGCCTTCGTTAGTTGCGACTTTAATGCCTGAGTGAAGAGAAACCAGCCGGATTATCGCCTGCGGCAGCAGGTAGGCGCGGCTGAGCGGCAGTGCGCCGACGTAAACGGTTCCCGTCAGTTGCCCCCGGTGGGCGGCGATATCTTCAGGAATGTGGCGAATTTCATTAAGCGCACGGCTGATGCAGGGAGCGATTTCATGGCCCGCCGGCGTGGGCATCATTCCCTTAGGCGTGCGGTCAAACAGTGCGATACCCGCCCCCTTTTCCAATACCTTCAGCGCCGCGCTCACCGCCGGCTGGGTCACGCTCAACGCGTTGGCAACGCGCAAAGTGTGGTGCAACCGGTAGAGGGACAGAAAGATCTGCAGGCGGCGTTCGTTAAAAAGCCAAACCGGCTCTGCATCTTCGGTCTCCACCCCGTCCCGCTGCCGCAGTCGGCTCAACAGAGTGGGGATACGGCTAAGTTCGGCCATCGCATTGCGCGCGCGAGGCAAAACTTTTCTTCCCATTTCTGTCAACAGCATCCCTCCGGCGTGCCGCTCAAACAGAGAGACGGTCAAAATGTGTTCAAGATCACGAATTGAATACGTAATTGCGGACTGAGTACGAAATAAATTACGCGCAGCCATGGATGCAGAGCCCCGCTCAGCAATCATACAAAAAGCTCTTATCTGCATAATTTTTATATAATTATTTACATTCTTCTTTCTCATTTCTTTATCACTCCGCGAGCGCTCATTTTTTAAACATAAATAAAATTCATACCTAACGCAATAAAACTCACTACCTCCCGCCTATGGGCCCAAGCCAGAATGCAGAACAGAGATAAACGGCAAAAAGGATATCGACATGACAAACGCTTCTTCCAAAACCGCGCTGGTGGTCAGCGCTCACTCGGCCGACTTCGTCTGGCGCGCGGGCGGCGCTATCGCTCTGCACGCTGAGCAAGGCTATCGGGTACACATCGTTTGCCTCTCTTACGGCGAACGCGGCGAATCCGCCAAGCTGTGGCGCAAGGGCTGCATGACGGAAGACGTCGTCAAGGCGAGCCGTCGCGAAGAGGCTGAGGCGGCGGCGAATATCCTCGGCGCCAGCGTCGAATTTTTCGACATGGGCGACTACCCTCTGCGGGCCGACAAGGAAGACCTGTTCCGCCTGGCGGACGTTTACCGTCGGATACAGCCCCACTTCGTACTCACTCATTCGCTGGCCGACCCCTATAACTTCGATCACCCGCTGGCCGCCAGCCTGGCTCAGGAAGCCCGCATCATTGCCCAAGCGGAAGGGTATCGTCCTGGCGAACCGATAGTCGGCGCGCCGCCGGTTTACTGCTTTGAGCCCCACCAGCCGGAGCAGTGCGGTTGGAAGCCTGACGTGCTGCTAGACATCACCTCCGTATGGGAGAAAAAGTACGCCGCTATCCAATGTATGGCGGGCCAGGAGCACCTGTGGGAATACTACACTCGCGTAGCGCTGCAGCGCGGCGTGCAGGCAAAGCGCAACGTCGGCATCGCTAGCGCCAAGGTCATCACCCACGGAGAGGGCTATCAGAGCCTCTTCCCGCGCGTAACGGAGAACCTGTCATGAGCGTCGTCAACGCAAAAGGCATCGTGGTCACCCATATCGAGCGGGTAGAAGACGATCTGCTGCCTCGCTTCGCTGAATACGGCGTGGCGACAGTGCACGAAGCACAGGGCCGCCAAGGGCTGCTGGACGTGCGCATTCGCCCCATACAGCAGGGCCGCAGCGTCGCTGGCAGCGCGGTCACCGTGCTGGTAACACCCGGAGACAACTGGATGTTCCACGTCGCCGTGGAACAGTGTCGGCCCGGCGACGTACTGTTAGTCTCCCCCACCTCCGACTGCCACGACGGCTTTTTTGGCGACCTGCTGGCCACATCGCTACGGGCGCGTGGCGTAACGGCGCTGGTAGGCGACATCGGCATTCGCGACAGCCAAACGCTGCGTGAAATGGGCTTCCCCGTCTGGTCTAAGGCGGTGTGGGCACAGGGTACGGTGAAAGAGACGCTCGGCTCGGTCAACGTGCCGATTGTCTGCGCCGGTCAGCTCGTCTACCCCGGAGACGTCGTTATTGCCGACGATGACGGCGTCGTCATCGTACCGAGAGCGCAGGCGCGAGCCGTTGCCGACAGCGCACAAAAGCGCGTTGACCTCGAAGAAGAGAAACGCCTGCGCCTGTCCCACGGCGAGCTGGGCCTTGATATCTATCAGATGCGAGAAAAACTAGCCAAAAAAGGGCTGCGCTACGTTAACTCTCTCGACGACCTGACGCCGCCATAATCAGGACTCGAAGCGTTCGCCTTCGGTTCGTCAACGCACGCTACTTTGTATTCAATCCCGACGCGGTAAAAAGCGTCGGATGGAATTTCTATCGCTTTTGATAGCGGTACAGCTAATGACTAAACGGGGAATCCCGCTGACGTAACCCAAAAGAATTCAAGGCTTTTTAATGAATTATTGAAAATCACAGCACGTTAAATAAGAGAGACCACAGCATGAATAATAAAATATGGAAGTTGTGTATCTTGGTATTAATACCGCTCATCATATGGTTTATTCCTCCCCCCGACGGATTAACCGAATCATCATGGCGCCTGTTCGGCTTTTACCTGGCAGCCATTTTTGGCCTTATTTTAAAACCGTTCTCTGAAGCGGTCGTACTGATGGCCGCCGTAGGCTTCGCCGGTATTTTTCTTAACAATACGAGCAAAATCCTCGTCGGCTACTCAACCTCAACCGTCTGGCTGGTGTTCGCCGCTTTCGGCATCAGCGTAGCGTTCGTAAAGACCGGGCTTGGCCGACGCATCGCCTATCATATGATAAGGGCGTTCGGCAGCACGACGCTTCGCCTCGGGTACGTCACGGCCTTTTTAGAGTTCGTCATCTCTCCCGTCACGCCGTCCAATACGGCGCGCAGCGGCGGTATCGTGTTTCCTATAGTGCTTTCCGTCGTTAAAGCATTGGGCTCAGAGCCGGGAGAAAGTGCCCAGAAAGCAGGTTCTTACCTGATGTCCAACATCTACTTCGTGATGAAGGTTAGCAGCTTTATCTTCATTACCGCCATGGCGCCGAACCTCCTCACCGCCGACTTTGCGGCGAAGATCCTGGACGTACACCTCGATTGGGGCGTATGGGCGCTGGCGATGATCGTCCCCGGTATTGCATTGCTGCTGATCGTTCCCGCTATCGGCTACTATCTGGATAAGCCGGAAATTACCCACGTCGATAATAAAAAGATCGCTCAGGAGGGGCTGGCCGAACTGGGGCCAATGACGAAAAATGAAAAAATTCTGGTAGGCATTTTTATCTCCGCGCTGCTCGGCTGGGCGCTGCCGTCCATTCTGGGGCAAGGGTTTGGCATCGGCCTTAAAATCGACGCAACGGCGGTTGCCATCGTCGCAACGGTGCTGTGTATTCTACTGGGCGTCATCAAGTGGGACGACGTGCTGAACAACAAGGGCGCCTGGAATACTCTGCTTTGGTTCGGCGGCATCATCGGGCTGGCAAGCGCGCTGAACAAGGCCAAGGTGTTTGACTGGCTGGCGTCGCTTATCCAAAACAACATCGATTTTGGACACAACCCGTTCATCGTTTTAACCGTTATTGGCTTTCTCAGCATTGCCGTGCGCTACTTCTTCGCCTCGGCGAGCTCGTACGCCATCGCCATGCTGCCAGTATTCCTTACCGTAGGCAAAGTCGCCGGAGCGGACCCAATGGCCCTGGCGCTGGTGTTGGCCGCCACCAATTCTTACGGCGGCTCATTAACCCACTATGGAGGCGGCGCAGCGCCCATTATCTTCGGCGCAGGCTATAGCGAAGTTAAAAAGTGGTGGATATCCGGCGCGGTGATTGCGATTGCATGCTTTATCGTCACAATGACCGTCGGCTACGTTTGGTGGCAGTTCCTGGGGATCGTTAACTAATTCAAGACCGCCATATAAACAATATCGCGTTATATATTACCGCCCGATAATAACTATTACCGGCCGACCGCCTTTATTTAATAAAAAAATAGCGTGCGTATTTATAAGGTTCGTTTTGGATGCAGCTCCTTATTTTTTAATTAACGTCGTATGCAATGACATTAATTAAGTAAGAAAAATGTACATATGGATATACACTGATGAAATTACCTAAAGCGATCGCTGTGGGGTTATGTATGAGCATTACCGGCCTCGCGGCCTCGGCGTCAGCGTACGCCTCTTCCGATAAGCCAGTGACCCTCAGGGTCATCTCCTCGATGGCCACCCGTCAGGTTCTGTCCGAACTTGTCGTACCGTTTGAAAAACAGTCGGGATATCGAATTGAGCTGGAGTCGGTCGGCGGAGTAAACGCCGCCAAACGCATTGAGGCGGGAGAAAATTTCGACGTTGTTATTCTTGCCTCCGGCGCAATCGACACGCTTATCGCATCAGGCAAGGTCGTTCCCGATAGCAAGACCTGTCTGGTTAAATCCGGCGTAGCCATCGCCGTACGGGAAGGGGCTACAAGGATGGACATAGGCAGCGAAGAGGCGGTGAAGCAGGCCGTTCTGAGCGCCAAAACCGTTGGCTATTCGACCGGCCCAAGCGGCGTATACCTGTTTGAGCTGTTCCAACGCTGGGGCATTGCCGACCAAATTAAAGACCGCATCGTGCAGGCGCCCGCAGGCGTGCCGGTAGGTGCATTAGTAGCCAAAGGCGAAGTTGAGCTCGGCTTCCAACAGCTTAGCGAGCTGCTTCATCAAGAGGGCATCACCGTACTTGGCCCACTGCCCGCTGACATCCAGACGGTTACCCGCTTTTGTGCAGGCATTACCGTTAAGTCAGCGCAAAGAGAAGCGGTTCAGGCCCTGCTGGACTACCTGACCTCGCCTGAAACAAACGAGGTTAAAATCAAAAACGGCATGGATCCGATTTAAAAAGTGCATTCAGCAAAATGCCCCCGACTTCGCAAAAAACCGGGGGCATCTTTCATCATGCTGTCAGGCAGTAATGCCGACTATCAGTTTTCCAACCGCTTGGGATCGCGAAAGAACGGCAGCGCCAGCATCGATAGCAGCGTCGCGCCGCCCAGATACCAGGCGGGCGCCGTCAGCGAGTCCAGCCAAACGATAGACTGCGTGGCGAAAAACTGAGCGAAGCCGCCGAAAATCGCAACGCCGATGCTGTAAACCATGGCAAAGCCCATGGCTCGAATGCGCTTTGGCAGCAGCTCGGAGATAACCAGCATCACCGGCACCGCGCCCAGCGTGGTAAAGCACACCATCACGAAGACGACGCTTAGCAGCACCGCGGGCGTCGGGTAGTTCACCAGCAGCCAGAACGACGGATAGGCAAGGATCAGCACCGCAATTCGCGCAATAACAATCAGCTTCTTACGCCCCAACCGGTCGCTCATCGCGCCTACCAGCAGGCCTCCGCCGAAGGTCAGCACGCCGGCCAGCAGCATGGCCGCATAGGTATAGCTTTGCTCCACGTGCAGATACTTGCCGGCGAAGGTGCCGTAATAGTAGAGCGAAATGTAGGTCGCCACCGTCGTGCCGATGGTCAACAGAATGCCGACGGCGATCACGCGAATGTGCTGCATCAGCAGGGACATGGTGCTTTCGGTTATCTCTTCAACCTTTTTGGCGGCGGCATTCTGACGCGAGGCCGGCGCCATGTCGTTTTCCAGGCTCAGGCGCAGCCAGCAGCCGATGGGCGCCAGCGCAACGCCGATAAAGAACGGCACGCGCCATCCCCACTCGGACATCACTTCAGGGTTGCCGCTCACGCCCGGCAGGTAGACGGTCAGGCACAGGGCGGTCAGGCCGCCGAAGGTGGTCGCCAGGCCCTGCGTCGCCAGCGCCCAGCTGCTGTAAAAGCCGCGGCGGTTGGCGGGGGCGGACTCCACCAGCATTGACATCGATGCGCCCACCTCGCCGCCGGCGGCCACGCCCTGAATCAGACGCGCCGCAACCAGCGTGACGGTACCCCAATACCCTGCCGTCGCGTAGGTCGGCGCAATGCCGATCATCAGCGTGCCGATACTCATCAGAGTGATGGTCAATACCATCGCCGGCTTGCGGCCAAAGCGGTCGGCGTAGGCGCCGATAATAATGCCTCCCAGCGGGCGCATGAAAAAGCTGACGCCGAAGGTGGCAAACGCCAGCAGCAGGCCGACGTTGGAGTCGCTGCTCGGCGGGAAGAAAAGCACGCCGATATAAACGACGAAAAAGTTATAAACGCCGAAGTCGAAGAACTCCAGCGCGTTGCCGAAAGCGGATGCGAAAATAATGCGGCGGCCGTTGACCTTCTTGACCGGCCTGTCCGTTACGTTATCTTCTGCGGTGAGTGCGTCTGCCATGGTGTCTCCTTTCCTTAACCATCCTGTGTGGCGATGGAAATTTTCTTTTTATTATTAAGGCGCGCCGGGCGGCGTCGCCTGTGCTGTTATTTCCGGCCGGGCCTTCAGCGCCCGGCCTAATGGATTATTTTAAATAGCGCTCGACCAGCGCGCCCCAGAAGGCGCTGGCGGGAACCAGACATTTGTCGTTAAAGTCGTATCCCGGATTGTGGACCATGCAGGAACCTTCGCCCTTGTCGCCGTTGCCGATGAACATGTAGCAACCGTTCGGATTCGCCTCCAGCATGAAAGCGAAGTCTTCACTGCCCATCAGCGGCTTGGATCCGTAAACCACGCGATCTTCGCCAAACTGCGTTTTGGCGACGTCATAGGCGAGGTCGATCATCGCCTTATCGTTCACCAGCACCGGCGTGCCGTTGACGTGTTCTACGTCCGCCGTTGCGCCGAAGCTCTCCGCCTGCGCCTTGGCCAGCGCGGGGATGCGCTTGAGCAGCAGCTCGCGGGTTTCACGACTAAGCGAGCGTACGCTTAGCTTCATGACCGCGCTGTCGGGGATCACGTTGGCGGTGTGGCCGGCCACGATGCTGCCGACGGTGATGACGGCCGCTTCCAGAGGATCGACGTTACGCGACACGATGCTTTGCAGCGCCGTTGTGATATGCGCCGCTACGACGATCGGGTCGACAGCGTGCTGCGGCATCGCGCCATGGCCGCCGACGCCGTGTACGATAATTTGGAACTGATCCATCGACGCCATAAACGGCCCCGGACGGAAGTGGAATTCGCCGACCGGATAGCCCGGCATGTTGTGCATGCCGAAAAGCGCGTCGCACGGAAAGCGGTCAAACAGCCCCTCTTTCACCATGATTTCACCGCCGTTAATCAGCTCTTCCGCCGGTTGAAAAATCAGATGCACCGTGCCGTTGAAGCGGCGGGTTTCCGCCAGGTACTTGGCCGCCCCTAAAAGGATGGTAGTGTGGCCATCGTGGCCGCAGGCGTGCATACGGTTAGGCGTCTTGCTTGACCACGGCTTGCCGCTGGCTTCCTGAATAGGCAGGGCGTCCATATCCGCGCGCAGCCCAATGGTTTTCTTGCCGTCGCCGACTTTCAACGTGCCGATAACGCCGGTTTTTGCCATACCGCGATGGACTTCATAGCCCCATTCAGTCAGCTTTTCGGCTACCAGCGCGCTGGTTTTTACCTCTTCCAGGCCCAGTTCAGGATTTTCATGGATCTGGTGGCGAATATCGCATAATAGGGATTCATACTCTTTGACTTTTTGTTCAATCATGACGCTTCCTTTTTTATCCCCAGTTCACAACCGGCATAAATCGATAACCTGACTGCCTTCATCGTTCGCAAACGAACCATATGGAAATATCAGCAAGAAATATGCCAAAAGGCATTTTTATACCGACAAGCTGGAGAATACGCGGTTTTTAAAACGGTGCGTCACCGGTGGTATGGGTCCATGACCGCCGGTGACGTTAGAAAATAAACGGCAATATCATTCTGCTCTTTTTGGACAATATCAGATTTATAGGGAGGGAGAAAGAGAAAGGATCGTCCACTAATTGCGTCAACCTCGGCAATTTATCAGATGATAATCCCAAAAAATAGCCATTATTAGATATTTTATGGGAGTCATTTTCTTTTCAGAAAGATTGATGCTTAACTCAAAGGGAAACAGAAAAAACAACAAGGAGCTTAAACATGTTAACGGGACACTGCCTGTGCGGACGAATAAGCTATCGCCTCGATCAGGACATTGAACGAATCATTTTTTGCCACTGCGAAAAGTGCCGCAGGGCGACCGGTACGGCGTTCAACTCGGCGGCGCTGATAGACGCCGACAAGTTTACCCTGCTCAGCGGCAAGGAGAGCATTAAAAGCTTCTCCTCTTCCCCCGGCGTGCATCGCCTGTTTTGCGGCGAGTGCGGTTCACCGCTGTATAGCGCCAGAGACGCACAGCCTCAAAGCTACCGCCTGCGGATAGGTACGTTGGATACCCCCATTAATCCAGAGGAAAAAATCCATATTTTCGTCGCATCCAAGGCCGCTTGGGAAACCCTGTGCGACGACTACCCGAAACACGATGCATCATTTTAGTGCAAAACAAACGCATTGCCCGCGCTAAATTAGGGCAATGCACTTCATTGAAGCATTTGATTTTCTAATAATTTTACCTTTTTACAACGTTATTTTGATAGCGTGACGAAGATCACACTTAATCCGCGATTTACCCCTTTTTACTCTCTGGTCAAAAGTTCACCTATCCATTAGTGTGAACGTTTTGTTGCATTTTCAGCGTAATAATCCATGAGGAGGTGTCTATGCTAAGGCAGTTAAAAAGGAGTCCATTCCACTTTTTGCTCGTTGCGCTACTGCTGTTCTGGCAAGGAGCGGCGGCGGCCAAGGTCGTCTCTTACGGCGTTGAAGAGGATATTTTTCATCCGGTCTATGCCAAAAGCGGCATGGTGTCATCCGTTGATGAAACGGCAACCCGGGTCGGCGTCGATATTCTGAAACAGGGCGGCAACGCCGTTGACGCGGCTATCGCCGTTGGCTATACGCTGGCGGTAACGCACCCGCAGGCGGGTAATATCGGCGGTGGCGGCTTTATGTTGATAAGGACCAAAGACGGTAAAACCACCGCCATCGACTTTCGCGAAATGGCGCCGTCCAAGGCCTCCCGAGACATGTTCCTGGACGACAAGGGCAACGCCGACAGCAAGAAGTCACTCACCAGCCCGCTGGCCTCGGGCGTACCGGGAACGGTAGCGGGCTTTGCCCTCGCTCATGAGAAATACGGCTCAATGAAGATGGACCGGCTTATCGCACCCGCCATCCGGCTCGCCAAAGACGGCCTTAAGGTCAACGACGCGCTGGCGGACGATTTGGCAGTGTATGGCAAAGAGGTCCTGCTCGACCACCCCGCCAGCCGCGCCATTTTCTTTAAGCCGGACGGCACGCCCTGGAAAAAGGGCGAGCAGCTCAAGCAGCCTGACTTGGCCAGCAGCCTTCAGCTTATTGCCAAAGAGGGCCCGGACGCGTTCTATAAGGGAAAAATCGCCGATGAAATCGCAGGCGAAATGGCAAAAAGCGGCGGCCTGATAACCAAAGAGGACCTTGCCGCCTACCGCGCCGTGGAGCGCACGCCGGTTTCCGGCACCTACAAGGGCTACGAAGTGTTCTCTATGCCCGCCCCGTCGTCCGGCGGCATCCACATCATTCAGATCCTCAACATTCTGGAAAACTTTGACCTGAACGCCATGGGGCAAAACAGCGCCGACGCCATTCACGTGATGGCGGAAGCCATGAAGTACGCCTATGCCGACCGTTCGGAATACCTGGGCGACCCGGACTTCGTCAAGGTGCCGGTCGCCGCCCTGACCAGCAAGGCCTACGCCAAAAAGCTGGCGTCTCAAATCAACATGGACAAGGCCAGGCCGTCGTCTGAAATAAAGCCGGGCGAGCTGGCTCCTTATGAGAGCGATCAAACGACCCACTTCTCGGTGGTCGATGCCGAAGGCAACGCGGTGGCGGTCACCTATACGCTGAATACCAACTTCGGCAGCGGCATCGTGGCGGGTAAAAGCGGCATCCTGATGAACAACCAAATGGACGACTTCTCCGCCAAGCCGGGCGTACCTAACGTCTACGGCCTGATCGGCGGTGAAGCCAACGCCATTCAGCCGGCCAAGCGCCCGCTCTCCTCCATGTCGCCGACCATCGTCACCCACGACGGTAAGCCGGTGCTGGTCACGGGCAGCCCCGGCGGCAGCCGGATCATCACCACCGTACTGCAAATCGTGCTTAATACCGTGGAGTTCAAGATGAACATCGCCGAGGCCACCAACGCGCCCCGTATCCACCACCAGTGGCTACCGGAAGAACTGCGCGTTGAAAAGGGCATCAGCGCGGACACCATCAAACTTCTGGAGAAAAAGGGGCATAAGGTAGTCGTCAAGCCAACGATGGGCAGTACGCAAAGCATCGTCGTTACGCCGGAAGGGCTGTTTGGCGCTTCCGACCCGAGGGATAAAGACGATTTGACCGCAGGCTATTAATGCTGGCGTAAACGTCTGGCGGCCTCAAACGCCGCCAGCGTTTCCGTTCTGGCCCGGCCGTGTTCGACAATCGGCAGCGGATAGTCGAGCCTCTCCCCTTGTTTCTGCGCCCAAACGTAGGGTTGATGCACCGCGTCGCCCGGCACGCCCGCAAGCTCCGGGAGCCACCGCCGAATAAATTCCCCCCTTGGGTCAAAGCGCTTTCCCTGCAGCGTAGGGTTAAAAATGCGGAAATAGGGCGCCGCGTCGGTCCCCGTGGACGCTGCCCACTGCCAGCCGCCGTTATTCGCCGCCAGGTCGCCGTCCAGCAGCTGCTGCATAAAGTAGCGTTCGCCAATGCGCCAGTCTATCAGCAGGTCTTTGACTAAAAAGCTGGCGCAGATCATGCGCAGCCGGTTATGAATCCATCCGGTGCTATTGAGCTGGCGCATGGCGGCATCAACGATGGGATAACCGGTAGCGCCGGTTTGCCAAGCCAACAGCGCTTGCTCGTTTGAACGCCACGGCACGCCGTCAGTCCAGCCGATGAAAGGGCGATGCTTGCACAGCAGGGGGAACGCCACGATAAGGTGGCGATAAAACTCTCGCCAAATCAGCTCATTTAGCCAGCAGAACGCCCCGGAATTTACGGACTCCAAAACGTCCGGGTACTCGATCCGAAGCCGGTTAAAGCACTGGCGCGGCGAAAGGACGCCGACGGCAAGGTACGGCGACAGGCCGCTGGTTCCATCGACGGCGGGAAGATCGCGCTTCGCCGCGTAATCGGCCACCCGTTCTCGGCAAAAGGCGGTTAAACGCCGTAAAGCCGCCGCCTCTCCGGCTGGATAAGCCGCATCCACGTCGGCACTCGGGTAGTCAAACGGCGCGGGCTTTTCGACGTCAATCGCCGCGCCTCGTGAACGTGGCGCGGGAAGCGAGCCAACGTCAGACGTCGCCAGCCGTCGAATAAACGCATTGCGAAACGGCGTATACACCTTGAACATCTCGCCACTGCCGGTCAGCACGCTGCCGGGAGGCAGCAAAAGCGCGTCGTCAAAAGCGTAACGGGCGACGTCTGCGCCCAACACATTCTCAAGCAGGTCGTCCCGCAGCCTCTCATTCACCTCGTATTGACGGTTATAGTACAGGCTCGTCACCCGCTGCCGCCGACAAAAATCGGCCAGCCAGGTAACGGACTCGGCAAAATCCCCCACCTGATGACAAATAAGCTCGATACCTAATGCGGCCAAGTCTCGCTGCACCTGCAGCAGGTTCTGATAGATGAAGGCCGCCTGGCGCGGCGCCATGTCGTGCTTTGCCCACTGTGCAGGGGACGCGATAAATACGGCCAACACCTTGGCGTTCGAGTCGCTGCAGGCGGCATGCAGCGCCTTGTTATCGGTAATGCGCAAATCGTTGCGCAGCCAGACTAAGTGCGTGGCCATGATATTTCCTTCAGTTAGCCGCCGTAGCGTAAAAACATCTCTTGCGAATAAGAGACAAAATAGCGCTGTTGGGACAAATAGGCATCCGGATATTCATTCAGGTAACGCTTCAAGTGAGCGATCGGCTCCGCCAAAGGCAGCTCGCCCTGACGATAGCGCGCTATCTCATCGGCGAGTTCCTGACGCTGGGGCGAACTGAGATAGCGGCGAAAATAGCCCTGAACGTGCATCAGCACGTTGGTATGATTGGCTCGCGTCGCCCTTTGGCTTAGCAGGGACATCAGGCGACGGCGATATTCCACGGCAAACGCCGTCAGGTCGCGCCACGCGTCGATTCCTGCGACAAAGGGGCCAAGCTCGCGATACGCCGGCTGCGAATGCGCCAGCAGCACTAGCTTATAGCGGCTGTGAAAGGCGATAAGCCCGCCGCGGGTCAGGCCCCTTCGCCACAGTTCGTTAAGCTCATACAGCGCAAAAACCCGCTCAACGAAGTTCTCCCGCAGCGCATCGTCGTGCAGCAGATGAGCATTTTCTTCAACGGGCAGCCACGGCATTTGGCAACGCAGCATGGCAGTAAGCGAGTCGCGCGCGCAGGAGGCATCGGCAAACAGGATACAGCCACATAGGCGCTTTGGCTCAGACAAAGGCAACGGACTATCGGCATGAAGGCGCTCAACGCTCACATAGGGCGTTAGCTGCGCAAAAACGCGCATACGCCACGCGTCGTCTTCCTCAAAACGCGCTTCGTCATCCTTTGAGCAATAGCCGACGCCAACCAGAATTTTATTGCCCACGTTTATCCCCTACACCAAACGAATACTGTTAAGAGTGTAGAAGATATAGGCCGCATCGCTGGCAGTTACATTTTTTAAAGCGATTTTTCACTTAACAAACGGGGATAAGAGGCTTTTTCAGGCAGGCGTCACAAAGGGGGAAAACGCTCCCCCTTTGCTTAATGGATATTGAAACCCTTTATACTCATCATTTTCTAAGCAACGGATCCAACGACCGCGCTACACTCCCATCTACGAGCCTTATTTATCAGGGATTGCATTATCCACGGTTCGATGCGCCAATGGCGAAATGTTCCATTACTTGAATAAACGAGAGTATACGATCAATTAGCCGAACAGCTTGCTAAAAAACTGAGACAGCGTGGTGTTGTCCAACAGTGTTTTCATTTCTTCTGATTCGAAGACTTTAGTTACTTCCTGAGAAACCGCATCAGCGGTATTCTTGAACCACTCACCAGCGTCCTGAAGCGCTTTTTGCGCCCACTCATCGACAGTAACATTGATACAACCACCGTTTACAGCTTCCATTTCTTTCACATCTAATTGACGCATAATAGTACATCCTTTTTAAAAGTTGAAAATAAACAATTGCCCTTAGGCGAGAGGTATTTAATAAAACGAATATCCCCAATGCAATAAAAAATGAAAATTAAGTAAAGTTAAGAAAAAACCCTATTAAATATAATGCATCTCTTATCGTTCAAGAATAACACATCACAAATAATAACAATGAAAAATCCAGCCGTTATAGGAAATAACTCGCATTAAACAATGAAGCAAAACGCACTGATAAAAAAGGGAAAATAGTCATTTAAATATTAACAACCATATTTAAGAAAATTATAAATAAAGAATGAGAAATAATGAAAATAACCCAATGTGTTAACATCGATCGACATATAACCGAAAAATAAAAACCATCTCAATATAAACGCCAATCTCATATTATAAAATGAAAACAAAAGAGTTGTTAAATAAAAAGAGATTAAAGTACAAAACGCCGACAGAATTAAATAACGGCGTATTACGTCACCAAGAAGGTAAAAGGCGCAGCCAAACGGGGCAACCGCGCTTCTATGCTAAAACTGGCTATAAACAGCGCGACAAACGTCCCCCGGAAACTGCCCAAACAGCCCTTCCGGCGCGGTGTTGGTCAATATCACCACGCTCAAATCACGCTCAAAGTCGATAAACCAGGAATGGCCGTAAACGCCTCCCCAGCTTATCGTTCCGGCAGACTGAGGGGAGTTTACCGCTGCGGGGTCTTTCAGCACCTGCCAGCTGGAGGCGAAGCCATAGCCGGGGCCAAACTCCCCTTTCTGGCAGCGATCCCGCGCCAGCTTGTCGAACGTCTGAGCCCCAAACAGCGGCGCGCCCTTCATGCGAAAAACCTGCAGCAGCCGCTCTACGTCGTCCGCGCTGCCGACCATCCCCGTACCGCCGGACTGAAACTCATCCAACTTAAAAACTCGCTGCGGCGAAAAGTGAATGCCTCCTGCCGCCCCAACGTCAGCGTTTGCCATTGTTTCATCGTCCGCCATCGGCCTGGGCGCTGACTCGGTATTAACGTAGGGAACAGCGAGCCGGGCAGGGTCAGTCACGCTAAAAGCGGCGTCGCGCAGGTCAAGAGGTCGACAGACCAGCGACTCAATCGCTTCGCTCAGGCTGCTGTCACAGACGGCGGCAACGACCGCACCGAGCACGTCGGTTGCGACCGAATAAGCAACCGACGTTCCCGGCGGATACAGCAGCGGTGCGGACGCAATGCGATGCAGATTTTCAGCAAGCGTCAGGCCGGAGATATTCATTCCGTCCGACACGCCGAGCCGATGGTAGGGGCCTTCGGGCTCTTCGGCAAAGACATAGTTCAAACCGGCAGAATGAGAAAGCAGGTGCTCTATCGTGATTGTCGGCCTGACGCCGTTGGGCAGCGTCGGCCTGAACGCCGGCAGCCAGCGCGTAACGTCATCTTCCAGCGACAGCTTGCCCCTTTCGAGCAAAACGCCGGTCGCCGCCGTCACAAACGGCTTGGTCACGGAAGAGAGGCGAAAAAGCGTATCCAACGCCATCGGCTTTGCGTTTTCCCGATCGGCAACCCCTGCCGCCCGCTGATATATCGGCTTACCGTCCTGAGCAACACAAACGACGGCGCCGACAATCGCCTGCCTTTCTCCCGACTCAGGGGAAACGGCGCGGTTGATAACGCTATCTAAAGCTGACTGCATAATAATCTTCCTCTCTTCATTTCAGCACTGACAACCTGCACACGCCACGCCGCGAGGCCATCAGTGGACGTCCGGCCGGTACTCAAAGCCGCTTTCGGCCTCTGAATCGCTGAAGGTCGAAAGCTTTCTCTTCTTGTTGAACATCCCGTTAACCAGCGAGTTGGGGAACATTTCGATACCGTTGTTGAAGTCTTCAACGTTGCGGTTAAAGATGCGAATGGCCGCGCCGATGTTCTCCTGCTGTTCGGAGATTTCCGCCATCAGGCCGCGGTACAGATCGCTCGCCTTCAGATCCGGGTAGTTTTCCGCGACCGCGTACAGGCCATTAAGCAGCGCCGTGGTCTTGCTGCGGGTTTCGGACAGCGCGTTTAAGTTCATCGCGCCCGTATCGAGCTGTTTGAGGGACGCGCGCAGCTCGGTAACCTGCTTCATGATGGTCGCTTCGTAGTCCTTATATTCGGCGGCAATTTTTTCCAGCGCCGGGATCGTGTTGTTTTTCTGCCGCTCCTGCACCACGACGTCGGCCCACGCGCGCGCCACCGCGTTCATGCGCCCCACGATGCCGTTATAAATCACGACGACGGCAATAATCACCAGCGCCACAACGCCAATGGGAATCAAGATTTCCATCATTCTCCATCCTTTCTAAAGTTACTGTCGGAATACACCATGAGGATATGAATAAAGTCCAGCGCTCTTTGCAGTTCGGGCAGCGCGTTGTGCCCTCTCACCTCTTCAATAAAGGCGTCGGGCGAGGCGAAGTCGTGCTGCTGCTGCCCCGAAATCACGCTGCGGTTGTCAAACGACATGCACAGCTGCGCCTGTGCATTAAACTCCAGATTAAGCGCGCTGAAGCCGTTGGCGGCCTCCTCGCAGGCCAATACTACCGTCGGTTTGAGAAAGCGGGCCGCCGTCATTTCCGTATCGGCTATCACCTTGAACAGCTTATTAAACCGGTTGGAAGAAGGCTTATAGTCGCTTCCCTTAAGCCCGCTGACGGATTTACCGATAATCGCCAAATGGCTTACGTAACGAAACGGCAGCATGATGCCATAGCGATCGTAATGATCGTATACCGTGCGCGTTCTTACTCTCCCTTTACTGTCGGTGGAGACTTCCGTTCGCTTATCCACATAGTGGAAATGGTAAAAGTGATAGCTAATAGCGTGCGTTGCCCCCTGATACCGACCTTCGTATCCGGCGGACAGCTCCCTTGAATAGTTGCCGCGGTTGAACTCATAAAAATTCGAGAACAGCTGCTTTTCCAGCTGAGGCAGTTCGTCCCCCAGCTCGCGCATGTCGTTATCAAACAGCAAATCGCGCTGATAGAGCCGCTCGGCAAGGGCGCGTATGCGAGAACTTTTGCGCCACATGTAGATAAAAAGCCCCACAGCGCAAAGCCCAAAGATCACCATCAGGATAACTACCGGTGCGCTCAGGTGGCGATAGACATAATACTGATAGCCGCCAACCAGCGCTGCGGCCAGCAGAGCCAGGCATGCCACCAGCTTTGGCCGGGTATGGTTAAACGCCAGCGGTCCGTCAAAGGCTCTGACCCGTTCAATGGCTGCCACCAGGCCGTCCTGAGATTCGGCGGCTTCGACGGCCTGCGACACCTGCGCCAACAGCTCCGCCAACCGCCGGTTGTGGTTGGTCTCAAGCGGCCCTACGGGCCGCGCTTCATCCGACTTCGCCATTACTCTTCTCCATGTCCCTTATCGTACCTTCCCGTTCCGGCGGCATTCGCAGCGACGTTAGCGCCTGCTCAATGGCTTGCGATAGCCGCCGACGCTCCTCATGTGCATCGTGATACCAACCCCATAAAGAGATCCGGTAGCGATGAGGGACCGTGCGGGCAACTACCGACGGGCGCCACAGCTCCCTTGCTCTGGCCCGCTCCAGCAGCGGATGATGCGGCATATCGCACTCGATGCCGATAGCATAACGCCCGCTGTCGGCATCTTCTACCAGCGCGTCGAAATAAAACGCGCCTTCGCGCCGAGCGTCGGCCACCGTCCACCCACAGTCGCGAATAAAGGCCCTCACCGACTGCACGAGTCCGTCCTGCATCTCGCGATCCGCGCTCGCGCCGCCGCTTTGCGACATGCGCCGTAAAAACGCGCCGCCTCGCTCAAACTCCCCGGCGGACAGGATTCTTACGTATTCCAGATAGCCCTGCAGAAAGTCCCTTGGAATATCGGGCCTGCGGCGAGTGGTCAACAGATCGGAAATCTCATCGATCGGCATAGAGGAGAGGACAGTCACCTGCTTTTTCGCCCGGGTCACCGCAACGTTAAGCCGACGCTCTCCGCCCTGCTGACCCAACACGCCGAAGTTGCGTCGGAAAGCGCCCTGCGCGTTGCGGCCGAAGGTAGTGGAAAAGACAATCATGTCCCGCTCGTCGCCCTGAACGTTCTCCACGTTTTTGACGAAAAACGACATATCCTCCCCATCCTCAAGGCGCGCCAGCTCTTCGCGATAGGCCTGCCGAAAGGCATCGTCCCGCGATGCTCGTTCTTCCAGCTCGTTTTGAATAAGCTGGGCCTGCTTCTGGTTAAAGGTCACGACGCCGACGGAGGGGCGCTCGGCAAATGGTCGGGCCCAGACGTCAGCCAGCGTTTCCACTGCGGCCTTCGCTTCATCAAGATTGCTTTGATTCTGATACAGCCCGCCGACGTCGATAAGCCTCACGGGCTTAACCGCATCGATAACCCGACCGGAATGCTGGACCGGAATATTCAATCGGTTGTGATAAAACGCATGGTTAGAAAAGTTAATCAGCTCTCGGTAGGCCGAACGGTAGTGGATCTCCAGCGTCTGCACCGGCAGTACGGTCCGCGCCAGGTGCAGCAGATCCGGGCAGTCGCCTATCTTGCGGTAGTCCCATACCTCGCCGGCCAGTTCCTGCTGCGCTTCTTCCGCCTCTGCGCCATCGTCGTCTTCCGGCAACCGGCCTGAGAAAAAGGCGGACGGCGGCATCTGTTTCTCATCGCCGCTGACGACCATCTTCTTACTGCGGTATAGGGTCGGCAGGGCGTATTCCACCGGCATCTGCGATGCCTCGTCGTAAATCACCGTATCGAACATGCCCGGCGTCAGCGGCAGCACCTGGCTGGCGACGTCGGGGGTCATCAGCCACACCGGGCGCAGCGTCATTAACCCCAGCTCGACGCCTTCTTCGATAAATTCCCGCAGTCGGCGCATACGCTTGCCGCTCAGGCGCGTAATCTCCTCCCATTCGCGAGACGGGCGAATCGGCACTTCCGTAACGTTTTCGGTGAGCTCGGTCATATTGCGCTCTCGCATCATGGCGCTGGCTTTGGCCATATGCGCAATCGCTTTTTCCCTATGGGAAACCGGCTGCTGTAAAATCGGGAAGCGCCATTCGATAAGCTGCTTCCAAACTCGCCGAGCCTCTCTGTCGAGGGTATTTTCCACAGTTTGCATAAGCTCGGCTTCATCAAGCGCCTTAAGCGCTGGCGCCTGATGACGTAAGATGTGCAGCACCGCCAGCGCCGGCTCGTTCATCTGCGCGGAGACGGGCCGGAACCGCTGGTAAGCGTCCAGCGTCGGCAGCGCGCTCGTAAGCAAATCAAGGGTCTCCCGCAGGGAGCGATTGTCTTTAATCGCACAAGTGAAGTCGCTCAGCGCGTCGGCGGTTAGCCAGTTTTGCAGCGTATCCAACGCCTTCAGGCTCTGCGCCCTCGCCTGGCTGCGGTTTACGGCGGCGCGTATCTCGTCGCACTGTTCGATAAACCCGTCCCGCTGCCGCGCAACGATAGCGGATACCAGCCGCGCGGCGTCCGGCGATTCGGCCAACTGTCGATACCGCTGTTCAACCAGCTCAAGCCGACAGTAGAGATCCGCCAGCACCCGACTCAGCCCAAGCCCGTCTAGCGGGCCGACGGGCTCTACGCCCAGCGGCTCCCCAAGGCGGGTAAGCTCTGCCCTGACCCTGCGCCACTGCTGCTCCTGGCGCACCGACGCCAGCACCCGTTCGCACATGCCGAGGCTGAACGGCAGCCCCATTTCAACCATAAACGCCTTCAGGCGGCGAAGGTTGAAGTAATAAAACGGATTAAAATAGCGCAGCGTAGAATGCCCCTGCGCCTGCTGCGCCGCCGCCTTCGCCAGCTGAATCAGCGCGCTGTCTTCGCAGCGGGAAAGGGGTTCGAACAGCAGCGGATCGCTGCCATCGACGTCAATTGCCTGAAGTCGGCCAATCAGCACGCCGAGCTGCGTCAAGATAGGTTCGCCCGGCCCCGCCGCGCCAATGGGCACGTAAAACAGCGGCAGCCAGCGCGCCATCGTGTCCCACTGCTCTGGGGAAAGGGTTAAAAAACCGTGGGCCGTCGATTCAAGCCAGCTTTGGCGGCCGGCAACGTCGTCCGAGTCAAAGTCTCGGTGAGGATCGGACAGGGCCACGTCTCGCTCGCGCTCCTGGCTGCGGAAGCCGTCAAACGCATCGCTAAACGCGGCAATGGCCGATGCCGATGAAATAAAGGGGCTAAGCCTCGCCAGCGGGCTATCTTCATAGTCTGCGGCCAGCCACAGCGCTATTTCCGGCAGGATCTCCAGCTTATGGTTCGTAAGCTCACTCAGGCCCCACGACTTCATCACCTCGTGCAGCTCGGGCGCTTCCAGGCGCATCGCTACGCCCTCCAGCCGGATGAGTTCTCCCATCAGCGCCCGATAGCTGATGCCGACGGCGGGGTCCGGCTGATAAAGCGCCTGATAGTAGTCGTCCAGCTCCCGTTCTAACCGATCAATCTGAGCGGCCAGCTTTTGCCGCCCGCTTCGCCAGGGGAAGAGGGGGGCCGGCTTTAGCGACCGATAGTAGCTATCCAACTGCTCCCTGACGCTTCGGATCGTCTCGCGCCCCGAAAGCGCATCCCTGACGATGACAACCCGGTCAGACAGGCCGCTGGCCGTAATGCGCTTGTATACAACGTCAAGCGCGGTGGCTTTCTGACACACTACCAGCAGGCTGCGCTGCTGGCCGATGGCGTCAGCCACCATGTTCACGATAGTCTGGCTTTTGCCGGTGCCGGGCGGCCCTTCAATCAAAAGCCCCGGCGCTCGACGCGCCGCCATTACCGCGGCCTCCTGTGAAGGGTCGGTGGCGGAAACAAAAAAGCGCGACGCTTCTCCCACTAGCTCTTGCACATCCGGGCTGGGTTCGCCCATTCCCAGCGCCGTTTCCAGCGCGGTGCCGACCGGTGAACGCTGGCAAAGCTGGTGCAGGTCTTCCCCTATCGCCTGACTGAGAAACGACGCCTGGAACAGCACCGCGCTGCACGCCAGCCGGGTCTCACGCTCGGGAACGACGGCGTCCAAAGGCGGCAGGCGAACAAGCTCTGCGCCATCGGCATTCGCCATGATGCCCAGCGCCTGCATGACCTCGTCAATCGTTAACGTCCGTCGGCTCATTAACTCGTCAACTATCGCCTGCCACTGCTTAACGGACGCCGCATTGACGACGTTTTCCAACGCGGGGTTCAGCCTGGCGACGCCTCGATCGGCGTCAAAACGCAGGCTGGCCGCCCCGCTCACGCCCGCCGCCATAGAAACGCTGACGGGCCAAAGCAGCAAGGGCGCAATGCGCGGCTTAATCTGCCCCGGCTGAAGGTTGGTTAAAATAAAGGGAAACCCTAGATAGAGGCTGTCTATGCCGGTATCGCGCTGGTACATCTGAGTCTGCGACGTCAGCGTGCGAAGCCGCCCGCCGGCGTTGCCCTGCGCCGTCAGCGCGGTGGAATCAATGCCTATCGCCGAGCGGTGGCGAGCCAGAACGTGATTAAGCAGCCGCTGCGCCGAGGGTTTGCCGTCAAGTTCAGTCAGATCTATCCGCGCCGAGTGCGGCGTGACGCTCATCCGTACCAAAGATCCCCGCATGGATGAAGCGCGAATCTTTCGGCTAAAGAAATTCAGAACCTGATTAACGTAGCGCTGCCTTTCCGGCATTTTCCACGCCTGCGGCTCTATCGCCAGCATCACCAGCGCCCGCTCCAGCGGAAGGCGACGTTCAAGCACAAACCCGTCGGCCCAGCGGTCAAGTTCGTCAATCGCACAGCGGTTAAAGCCGCTTATCCGCTCGTTAAGTTCCTGATAAAGCGCCTGTCGCGGCAGCCCTATCCATTCGCGAGCCTCTTCTTTATCGAAATCCGTCACGCCATATTCCCGCGCCAGCGCGGCGGCCTGAACCAGAATGCCTTCCGCCGCCACAAACTGGGCGATGTCCGCGCTGAGTAAAACGATAAGCTCCTCTTCGCTCAACGTTCGGCGGTCGATAAAAAGCGCCAGCCCTTCATGGTGAGTTTCCGGAAACAGCCGACGCTGGCTCTCCCAAAGCGCCAGCAGGCGCGCGCGTGAGGTGGCCAGAAGATGCAGCCGAAGCCGCTCTTCGTCCATCGCTATCTCCAGCCGCATCCCCTTCTCGCGAACCCTTTCCTCCCGCGCCTTAAGCAGCGCGAGCCAGTGCCCTTGTTCAACGTCGGCTAAAAACGTCGGCAGAGGGCCGCTTATCAGCTCATACCCCAGCGTAGGGTTTTTCGCCAGCCACGAGGGAGTAACTATCTCTCCGCGATAAATCAGGGGCATAGGGGGGCTTAGCAGCTTAAGCGTCAGCAGCAGGCGGAAGTCATCGCTTAGCGGATGCAGCTCCATAACCTGATACAGCAGATTCATCGTTGACGGCGGCAGGCCTATCGACTGCGCCCAGCGAACGATGGCGCCGCTTTGCATCATAGCCAAGGCCTGCGGACAGAGATCGGCCTGCGCTGCCGCCAGCGCAAACGCGGCGGGGTCCGAATAGGGCACATCGCCTAAAAACAGCGGGAGGCCGCTCGGTTTGTCGCCTCGGTAACCTTCCTCTATGACCTCAATCGGCCTGCCGTCCAGCCAGGCGGCAACCTCCGACCACTGCCAGCGCCTGCGGCGGTCGACGGTCAACAGCCCTCCCAGCAGCGGATAAATATCGTCGTCAAGGCCGTCCGGCAGCGTAACGCCGCTGGTTAACGTCTCGATAAGAAACGCCTGTAGCGGCCTGTCGTCAAAACACGTCCCCTGAGTTAGCTGCTCCAGCAGGATCATGCCGAGGCTCCACCAGTCCGATGCGCTGGAAACCCCGCCCGCCAGCGTCTCGGGCGCGCTGTAGCGGCTCATCTCAAGCGGGGAGACGACGTCCACGTCGCGTTCAGACAGGCACGCGGAGCCGAATTCGATAATGACGATATCCAGAGGGTGGCGGGTTCGAATAAGCAGGTTGGCAGGACGCAGGTCGCGGTGGCGCAGGCCGTTCTCGCTAAAGTTAGCCAGCGCGCTGCCAAGCTCGCGGACGATGTCCCGAACTTCGTTCGGCTGCCAGAAGTCCCCTTGAGAAATGGCGTCCAGCAGAGAACCGCCGTCCAGCGCCTCCATCACGTACCAGGCGCGATCGCGCCAGCGGCCGCTGTCTAAAAGCTCGGAAACGTGCTCTTTGGGAAGACGATGTACAACGTCATAGACGGCCGGGTCCGGCTCGCAGCCGTAGGCGTATAAAATAAGTACGCCCCGACGACCGTCCACCTCATGAACTACCCGGTAGCGATCGCGCTGCTCATCGGGCTTAGGCAGTCGGTCGGTGATGCGCCAGCCGTTGATTTCTGAAGCACAGGTGCCAGACAGTGGTTCACCCACGTCAGCGAAAAAAGAGGGTTCTGAATGGTTTTCATGACCGAGGCGCATCATAAGCCGTATCCACTAAATAAACAGAGCGTCCATTGGCCACGAGAACAAAGCATAGATGACACGGTGACACCGCTGATTCCTTTCACAGACCGTTATGGCAATCAGGCTCTACCTTACTTTATTTTGGCGGAAAGTGGAGTAATAAATATACGGAGGGGCGCAATCAAAGGGAGGCGTGATAGCCTCCCTTTGCGCGTTATTTCGACAGGCGCTTACAGATCAGTAAGGTATGGCCAAGCCCCAGATTATCGATGTCCTGTTCGACATAGAAACCGGCTTTGCGCAGGCAGTCGTACAGCACTCTGGAGTGATAAAAGCGGCTGTTGCCGTTCGCCATGCAAGTGAAATACAAAGACGACGCGTTCAGGCTAAGCGCTCCAGCTTCAAAGGGCTGGCGATCCCAAAAGACTTCCATAATGCATACGCGAGCGTCTGGATCCATGCTGTCGTGAATAAGCTTCAGGATGTGCACCACCTGCTCTTCGCTAAAGCAGTCTAAAAACTGGCTCATCCACCACATGTCGGCTTCGCCAGGAAGCCGCTTCGCCTGAAGGAGATCCACGCCATAGCCGTCAATGCGCTCACTGAGCCCTGCTTCGGCAACATTCTTTTTCGCCAGTTCAATTTGCTGGGGTAAATCCAGCAGCGTGACCTTAACGTTCTCATCATTTCTCGCGCAGCACAGCGCCCATTTGCCCGTATTGCCGCCGACGTCATAAATATGCTTGGGCTTAAAGGGAAAGATGTGTTTGAAGGCGGCGGAAAATGCGGCATCAGAATAGAAGTGATCGAAGGCAAACCAACTTTTACGCGCCTCTTCAGGCAATTGACTCAGCGCAGGATAGATAGTCGACCAGTCTCCGAAAACGCGAAGCCCTGCGGGCTTTTCCTGCGACAGCGCCTCTTTTAAATGGAACATTCCCTGATAGCAAACGTCCTGACTGAAGTCCATGTTGACGCGCGTCATCTTGTCATGCAGAAGAAAGTGACCCACCTTACCCAGGAAAAAGCGGTCGGCTCGTTGAAAGACGATGCGGCTGCTTAAGCCAACGTCCAACAGCAGTTGGATCGCATAGCGGCTTAGCGACACGGCGTCAGCGATATCGTCAATCGTCGCTCCTTCCGCTGATGCGTCGTCCAGATGAGCTAAAACGCCGCTGTCTCTAAGGTTAAGTGCTGCCTGAAACAGCATGGGGGCAAAGGCGATCTTTTGTGCTTCCGTAATGGCTTCAAACGCCGTAAATGAATCTTTATCGTAGCCGTAACGGACTTCAGCTTCGCTGCTCAAGGTTATTCCCTTAACTTATCACGCTTAAATAACAAAGATGCGGAGAAAATTCTCCGCATCAATCAATAAACTCGCGACCGACGATAGCTATAGCGCTTTAACGGCCAGCAACTTGTTTTGAATGTCCTGATCCAGCTTGCTCGCCCAGCGGTTGTAGTTGCTCGGCACTTTTGCGGTATCGGAGGTTAAATTCTGACTGCCGACATACTCAATGGAGTAACCGGTTTTCGTATAAGGAATACGGATCTCCGCAGAGTTGCCGCGCGTGACGATTTTTCCGGTAATCAGGCCGGTGCGCATCTTCTTCATCTCCCAACCGCGGGCCTTGCCGGAATCCATAATCGCTTTTTCGATTTGCTGATTGGTGAAGCTGCCGTCCAGATCGGTGCTAATATTACGCGCCGCGACGTTGCCGCTGCATCCGGTAATAAAGATAACGGCTATCAGGCCTACCAGCAGGGCTTTTAAACTCTTCATGTTCATTTAACGACTCTCCATAAGTTCAGCGGAAAAAATATCTGCATATAATTTCCCCATCCTGTGTAAATTCCGGTCAAATCATACCCGAATACCAAATGGGGAATCTACAAAACGGGAAAAAATTTCGGTACCGCCTATCAAGTAAGAAAATAAATAGAATTATCTTTTTACATAACCAATGTGGCATTTCATATACTCTCGCCCATTGTTGTTGTGAAACACAACGCATCCAGCCCAAGATATCATTCACGCACCCTCTAATTTACGAATATCCCTATTGCTAACCTCATATAAAATGAGGCCTCAATCAGGTATTATTGCGTTAGTTTTTTAGCTGACATAGGCCTTCTTTAACTTCATGACGTTTTCACTGAACATCCTTGACTGGTGCGCGCTGGCGCCGGGGCTTAGCAACCATGAACAGTGGCGTCAATGGTCAAGCCAATCGTTCGATGACTGGTCGGTCTCACTGCCGCCCACGCCCCATATTCCGATGATGATGGCACGTAGAATGAGCGCTCCGAGTAGGCTTAGCGTCGAGGTTGGTATGACGCTGCTGGAGCAACGGCCGGATGCCGCCGTATTCATCAGCCGGCACGGTGAACTTGAGCGTACCTATAAAATCATTGAATCCCTGTGTCGGCAGCAAGACGTATCCCCCACCGATTTCGCCATGTCGGTACACAACACGGCGGCCGGGCTACTAACCATCGGAGGAAAGGCGCCGTTGCCCATGACTTCGCTGGCCGCGGGAATCGACGGTTTTCAGCAGGGTATGCTGGAAGTACAGGCGATTATCAGCGCCGGTGCGCAAAAGGTGCTGTTGGTTGATTTTGACGGTGCCGTGCCCGAAGCCTACAGCACCAGAATCACCCATACGGTTCCCGCCTACGCGGTTGGCTTATTGATTACACAGGGCCAGGCTCTACGCTGTCAGGCAATAAAAAAAGCGCCCAGCCCGAAGCATGAAACTAGCGAACTCCCACAGTCACTGGACTTTCTACGCCACTATTTGACCAGTCACGCTTTGACAAAGGAATCGTCATTTATCATTAAAGGAGCAGGGTCTGACTGGCAATGGAATCGCTAACCCCATCCCTTCAATCGTCCGTGCTAAACCGCGCTTGGCGCATTGCCGCAACCGGTTTCTGCTTCTCGCTGTTCGGCATTGGCGCGCTCATGCTGTCTACGTTCTGGTTCACGGCGCTACGCCTGCTGGTAAAAGACGGCGAACGCTGCGCGACGCTGACGCAGAGCAGCATCAGACACAACTTTCGCCTTTTTCTTTGGCTAACCCGAGCGCTCGGCGTGCTGGACTACCGCTTTGACGGCGTTGAAAAGCTGTCGGAAGACGCAGGCGCCCTGGTTGTTGCCAATCACCCCAGCCTGCTGGACTACGTTTTTTTGGCATCCTGCATGCCGCGCTGCGACTGCATCATTAAACAGTCTCTGCTAGGGAACGTTTTCATGCGCGGCGTCATCAAGGCCGCTGGCTATATCCCTAACGCCGAATCCGAGACGCTGTTGCCGCAGTGTAAGGCGCGTCTGGACGACAAGGGCATGATCCTCATTTTCCCTGAGGGAACGCGAACGACGCCGGGCGAGCCCATGCGCCTTCAGCGCGGCGCAGCCAACATCGCACTACGCTGCCAGGCGGATATTCGTCTGGTAGCGATTCATTGTGACCAGCCAATGCTGACGAAGCGGGGAAAGTGGTATAATATTCCGCCGGTAAAACCACGGTTCCACATAACGGTAAAAGAAAAACTACGCGTAAAGGATTACGTCGCAGATGACGATGCCTCTTTGGCAATCGCCGCTCGCCGTTTGACGCAGACTTTAAGCCAAAGGCTCATACCAGAGCCTGTTCAAACTCATGAGAAAAATAATGGATGATTTAGCAAAAGAAATTAAAACCCTGATTATTGAAGCCCTGAATTTAGAAGGGATGACGCCGGACGATATTGAAACCGACGCGCCGCTGTTCGGCGACGGGCTGGGCCTGGACTCGATTGACGCACTGGAGCTGGGTTTGGCTATTAAAAATCGCTATGGCGTTATACTCTCGGCCGAAAGTGAAGACACGCGTAAACATTTTTATTCCGTCGCTTCGCTCTCCGAGCTTGTTGCGTCCCAACGCGGTTAATCACCAGGGTAAAAGACATGGATAAACAACAAATATTTCAAGAAATTAAGGCCATTATCGTTAAGCTTTTCGAAGTTGACGCCGATGACATTACGATGGACGCCAAACTCTATGAAGACCTGGAGCTTGACAGTATTGACGCCGTCGATCTGGTTGTACACCTGCAAAAGATGACCGGTGAAAAGATTAACCCGGAAATGTTCAAATCCGTTCGTACGGTAGAAGACGTCGTTAACGCGATAGGCCAGCTCTTGCAAAAGAAGAACGGCTAAACACAATTGCCTACTGTGATGAACAGCCGTCGGCGTATGCCGTTTCGCCCCGTCGTTATCATTCAGGCTTTGACCGCGCTGGCCATTATCGGCTACCCGTTTGCCGTCTATTTTGGCCTCAGCTATTGGGGCGTCGCCGTTTTGGCGCCTCTGCTCATAGCGCTGTTTGCCGCTAGGCTGGTGCTGGCCCGAGGCAAAGTCCGCCAACTGACCTGGCTGATGAAAGCATTCTCTGCTTTAGGCCTCCTTTTAGCGCTTGCCAGTTGGCTGCTCAAGCAAAACCACTGGCTGTTCTACTATCCGGTTGTCGTGAATATTTTGCTGCTCACGCTGTTTGGGCTGTCACTGTTGCGACCGCCAACGCTAGTTGAACGATTGGCCAGATTAACCGAGCCGGATCTGCCGCCTGAAGGCGTTCGCTATACGCGCAACGTGACGAAAGTATGGTGCTGGTTTTTTATTTTTAACGGCGGCGTCGCGCTTTTCACCTGCCTCTATAACGACATCGAAATATGGACGATGTATAACGGTGCGATAAGCTATTTTTTAATGGGAACCTTAATGGGTGTTGAATGGATAATCAGAAAAAGGCTCACACGCACTTAACGCTGCGCCTGAGCGACATCCTCGGCCCGGACCGCCCTCACAATACGCCCATTGCCTGGCGCAACGCCGAAACGCTAACGCTGTCAGACCTGAGGGCCTGCGTCAAAACGCTCTGCCGTCAACTGCAGGCCACGCAGGGCAAGCGCTGGGCGGTTTGCTTCGAAGACAGCTATCTGTTTACCGCCGCGCTGCTAGCGTTAATCTACTGCGGAAAAACGCCCGTTATCCCCGGTCATCTGCGACAAAAGCAGCTTCAAGAGCAGCATCAGCAGGGCGACTTTGACGGCATGCTAACCGACCTCCCGCTACAAATCGGCACGCCTACGCTGTGGATTTCATCCATAGTGCATAAAAACGAGACGTCCGGCACATCCTTGCCGCTTTGGCCTCAGGATGCGGAGATCGTTCTGTTTACTTCGGGCTCTACCGGTCGGCCGAAGGCTATCCGTAAACCTGTTTCACTATTGGAAAAAGAGAGCGAACTTCTGGTTCGCCGTTGGGGTAATCAGCTTTCGGGCACCCGCATTGCTGCGACGGTTACCCATCAACACCTCTACGGCCTGACGTTTCGCATTTTCCTTCCTCTGGCTATGGGACTCCCGTTTAACGCCCTGCTAACCGAATACCATGAGCAGCTCCAGCCCCTGTGCTCGACGCCGCTCACGCTGATAGCAAGCCCGGCATACTTAAAACGGCTTGATTCAACGCTGCCCCCGCTCTCATGCGCTTTAATCTTCAGCGCCGGCGGCCCGCTCGAATTCGAAGATGCCCGACTCGTCAAGCAGAGCCTGAACGCGCTACCGCACGAAATTTATGGCACCAGCGAAACCGGCGTTATTGCAACGCGCTGTCAGCGCGACATCGGCAGCCTATGGAAACCGATGGACGGCATCACGGTTCATCAGCAAGAAGACGGTACGATCGACGTCGTTTCTCCACTGTTTGACGGAGATGCCGGCAAAACAATTCATGACTTGATCGAACTGCATCCGGAAGGTTTCTACCTTCTTGGCCGTAAGGACAGAATCGTCAAAATTGAAGAAAAACGGCTGTCCTTAACCGACGTAGAGCAGCGTCTGATGGCGCTCGACGTCGTTCGCGATGCGGCCGTTCTTCCCGTTACTCAGGGGCGAAGGTCGGTTTTAGCTGCCGTCATCGTACTGACCTCGCCGGGAGAACGACGCAGGCGGCAAAACGGCGATAACGCCGTGATAAGTGAACTGCGCCAGTCGCTGCGAGAATGGCTCGAACCGGTGGCGCTGCCGCGACGCTGGCGCATCGTCGATGAAATTCCACACAATGCCCAAAGCAAACGCGCCTACAGCGAACTACAGGAGCTGTTTTTATGATGCTACCCGCAGAAACGAGTCACCGTATCGAAAACAGCAATGCGACCTTCCACTTTACGCTATCGCCGCAGCTTTTTTGGTTCAAAGGGCATTTTCCGGAACAGGCGCTGCTGCCGGGCGTCACGCAGATACACTGGGTGTTGCACTATGCCCGTGAGGCTTTCGCCTTAGATCTCTCTTTTTCCGGCATTGACGTTGTCAAATTTCAACGCCCCCTGTTTCCTCATGAAGACATCGTGTTAACGCTGGCCTGGGATGATGAAAAGAAAAAGCTGAACTTTCAGTATGACTGCCAAGGCGCCATCGCCAGCAGCGGCAGGATAAGCCTATGCCGCTAGAAAACGCCTTCAGCCCCTGTCTGGTCATCCCCTGCTATAACCACGGCGCAACGATGGGCGACGTATTAGAACAGCTGGAAGTTTACGAATTGCCCTGCGTAATCGTTGATGACGGCAGCCAGAAGGAAACCGCCGACGAGCTGGAGCGACTAAGCCAGAAACACGCCTGGGTAACGCTGGTTCGCCATCGGCAAAATCAGGGAAAGGGAGGCGCGGTATTAAGCGCGCTGCGCGAAGCCAGGCGTCTGGGTTATAGCCACGGGCTACAGGTCGACGCGGACGGCCAGCACTATCTGGAAGACGTTCCTCGCCTGTTGGCAGAGGCGCGGGCTTATCCTGATCAAATTGTTTCCGGCCAGCCCATGTACGACGACAGCGTGCCGAAATCTCGCCTTTATTCGCGCTATATCACCCACGTTTGGGTTTGGATTGAAACGCTCTCATTTTCCATTCGCGACAGCATGTGCGGCTTTCGGGTTTATCCGATAAACGAGGTGCTGAGCCTTGCCGAGCGCACCACGCTGGGCCAGCGGATGGACTTTGATACTGAAATCATGGTCAGGCTCTATTGGGAAGGCACGGCGTCCCGCTTTGTTCCCACTCGAGTGATTTACCCGCAAGACGGCATATCCCACTTTGACGTTTGGCGCGATAACCTACGCATTTCGTGGATGCACACGCGCCTGTTTCTCTCCATGCTGCCGAAAATGCCTCGCCTCATCGCCCGGCACTTTAACCAGCGTACGCACTGGTCAGAAACGGATGAACGCAAAGGGCAGTGGGGCATTCGCCTGATGGTGAAAACCTACCGTCTTTTCGGCCGGCGCGCATTTAAGGCGCTGCTTTATCCGGTTATCGGCTTTTATTGGCTAACCGGCAGCCGACAAAGAAAGGCTTCCGAGCTGTATTTAGCACGGTTGAAAGAAGCGGCGAATCAAAAAAACGTGGCGCTCTCCGCAGGGCTTAACAGCTACCGCCACTTTATGCGATTTGGCGAAGCCATGCTGGACAAATTGGCCTGCTGGCTTGGCGACATCAGGCTGGAACAGGTCGACTTTCCCGACAAACAGGCCTGTGTTGAACGAATGAATTGCAAGCAAGGCACGCTTATCCTTGGCTCCCATTTGGGCGATCTGGAGGTTTGTCGCGCACTGGGCGAACTCTCCTTTGGCGTTAAGATCAACGCACTGGTCTTTACCCAGCACGCCGCGCGCTTTAATCAGGTCATGCAGGAAGTCAATCCGCGCTCGAACGTTAACCTGATTCAGGTAGACAATCTGGGGCCAGATACCGCCATTATGCTAAAACAGAAGCTGGACGACGGAGAATGGGTAGCGATTGTTGGCGATCGTACGCCAATTAGCCATCATCGCGACAACAACGGCGAACAAAGATTAGTCTGGACGCGCTTTCTGGGCCAGCCGGCGCCGTTTCCCCAAGGGCCATTTATTTTAGCGCACGTTTTGCGCTGCCCGGTCTATCTGATGTTTGGCCTCAAGCCCGACGGGCAGTTTCGCATTCACTTCGAGCCCTTCGCCAACCCGCTGTCGCTGCCTAGAGCAGAGCGCCAGCAGGCGTTACAAGAGGCCGTTGAACGATACGCGAAACGTCTGGAACACTATTGCCTGACGTCGCCGCTTGACTGGTTTAATTTCTATGACTTTTGGCAGCTCACCGAACCGCAGCATACGAAGGAGACACCCCGCCACCATGACGCTTAAACACGATCCACGCGCTTCGGTTGACGTTGAGATAACGGTGCCGTTTCATGACGCCGACGCCATGGGCGTCGTCTGGCACGGCAACTACTTTCGCTATTTCGAAATAGCCCGCGAAGCGCTGCTAAAGCAGTTCGACTACGGCTACCGTCAGATGAAAGAGTCTGGCTACGTCTGGCCGATTATCGACACCCGGGTTAAGTACGTTTCCCCGCTGCTGTTTGAGCAGCGCATTCGGGTTCGCGCGAGGCTTACGGAATATGAAAACCGCCTGCGGATCGACTATGTCATTACTGATGCAGAAAGCGGGAAAAGAACCACCAAGGGCTACACCATTCAGGTAGCCGTGGAGGAGAAAAGCGGCGAGATGTGTTTCGTCAGCCCGCCCATTCTGTTTGAGAAACTGGGAGTGGCCGCCGCATGAACCATACGCTACGCCTCTGTCTGGTACTGCTGTGCGGTGCAATGATGAGCTTATCGACCGCCGCTCGCGCCGTGACGCTTGGCGACCTCCAGCAGCGCTTCGCTCAAAAAACTACGCTGCGGGCGCAGTTTGAACAACTACGCACCATCAGCGGCATGTCTCAACCGCTTAAGTCCAGCGGTAACCTGCTCATCTCTCCCGAAGATGGACTGGTGTGGAACCAGAGTGCGCCCTTCGCCATGATGATGTTGATGAACGACGTCAAAATGGAGCAGCGCATAAGCGGCCAAGCGCCGCAAATCGTCACGGCGCAGAGCCACCCGCAGCTGTTCCAGTTCAACTCACTGCTGACGGCGCTGTTTCACGCCGACAGGAAGGCGCTCGAACAAAACTTTTCCCTGTCGTTTAGCGATCTCGGCGGCGGACGCTGGCGTCTGGTTTTACAGCCCACCACGACGCCCATTAATAAACTGTTTCGCCAAATTACGCTCAGCGGCGCAGAGTTTCTTAATGAAATTCAGATAGAAGACATGCAAGGAGACGGAACGCACGTCCGCTTCTTTAACCAAAAAACCAAACCGGACGCGCTCACGCCAGATGAAAAACGCTATTTTTCGCCCTGACATTCATCGCCGTTTGGCGCTGGGATGGCTCGCCTGTACGATAGCGCTGCTCGCAACGCTCATCCTTATCCTGCCAAACAGCAGGCTCAACAGCAGCGTGATGGCGCTGCTGCCAAATAAGCACGCGCAAAACGTTCCTCCCGAGCTGGAAGAAGGGTTTAACCAAAGGCTGGACCGCCAGCTGGTTTGGCTTATTAGTCCCCCTAGCGGAGACAGCAGCGCGCCCGCAGCGTGGTGGCAACAGCAGCTTCAACAAACTTCCGCCCTGCGCGATATCACCGGCCGCATGGATGAATCGCACCAGCTCTCCTGGGGAAAGTTCTATTTTGACCACCGCTACCCGCTGCTTGACGAGGCAACCCGCACACGTTTAACCGCATCGCCTTCCGCACAGGCCGACTGGGTTCTCAGTCAGGTTTACTCGCCGTTTGCCGGGGTCAGCGCCGCTGAGCTCAGCGGCGACCCGCTGCTCGCGATGCGATCCTCACAGATGGACCAGCAGCTCAGCGCAGGCCCGCTTACCCTAAGCCAAGGCTGGCTGACCGGCCGCGACGAACGGGGAAGAACCTGGTTTCTCATTCGAGGGGAACTTAGCGCGTCGTCCTACGACATCCAAAGCGCTCGCCAAACGGTAGAACGGCTTAACGCGCTGAAGGCGCAGTTAGAACAAAAATGGCCGGGCGCCAAAGTGCTACAGCGCGGCACGCTGTTTTACAGCGACTATGCAAGCCAACAGGCCCAAAACGACATATCAACCATAGGCACCGTCTCTGGGTTGGGCATCATTGTACTCATTCTGCTCGTATTTCGTTCGCTCAGGCCCCTTTGGCTGACGCTGCTGTCGCTCTCGGTTGGCGCGCTGTGCGGCAGCGTCGCGGTTTTTGCGCTGTTTGGCGAAATTCACGTTATGACGCTGGTAATGAGCACCAGCGTCGTGGGCATATCCATCGACTATGCGCTGCACTACCTGACAGAACGCCTGATCCACGGAAACGAGGAGAGCACGCTGGTCAGCATGAAAAAGCTGTTTCCGGCGTTAGTATTAGCGGTAGCTTCCAGTGCGGTAGCCTATCTGCTGCTGTTTATCGCGCCTTTCCCCGGGCTACAGCAGTTGGCCATTTTCGCCGCCGCCGGGCTTTGCGGCGCATTTCTGACCGTCATCTGCTGGTATCCGCACCTTTCTCGCCAACTGCGGGTTCGCCCCCACCTGCGCCCCGCTTTTTTCTCGCGCTGGATAGACGGCTGGCGCAACCAGAAGGCGATCCGCTTTGGCATTCCGCTGCTGGCGCTGGTGGTTGCCGCAATCGGCATATCCCAACTTCGCGTCGATGACGACATTCGCAAGCTGCAAACCCTGCCGCCGGAGTTTCAACGGCAGGAGCAGCAAATTGCCGCGTTGACAGGGCAGCACAGCGATCAAAAATGGTTTATGGTTTTCGGCGACTCACCGCAGCAGACGCTGGAACGATTGGAGCCTTTGGGCAAAGCGCTGGAGGCTGCAAAGCAGGAAGGGGCGCTACAAGGGTATCGCTGCATGCCGTTCCCCTCAGAGCGGCAACAGCGCAGCAATATCGCCTTGGTTAACCAGCGCGCGCCAGACGTTGTTCAAAGGCTGCAAAACGCCGGACTGCCGGCCCGGTTCACGCCCTTGCCGGACGCGCCCGCTTCGCTGGACGATTGGTTAAAAAGCCCGGCCAGCGAAGGCTGGAGACTGCTTTGGCTAAGCCTTCCGGACGGTCGCTCGGCCGTTCTGGTGCCGGTCAACGGCGTCAAACGCCCTGATGCACTACGCCAACTGGCCAACACCAATACCGGCGTGGTTTGGGTGGATAAACACAGTGAGTATTCCTCGCTGTTTTCCGTTTATCGGCAACATCTAACGACCATACTCGCCGTCACCGTTGCGGTTATCGCCGTGCTGTTTCTATTTCGCTTTGGCTTACGGCAGGGAATACGGTGCCTGATACCGACACTTCTATCGCTCGGAATAGGGCTCTCCGTACTCGGACTTAGCGGCCAAACGCTAAACCTGTTTTCACTGCTGGCGCTGGTATTGGTGCTTGGCATCGGCATAGACTATACGCTGTTTTTCAGCAATCCCTCAGGTACGCCCTCAACGTCGATGCTGTCCATTTTCATGGCCGCCTTAACGACCGAACTCAGCTTTGGCCTGCTGGCCGCCAGTGGAACACAGGCGATTGCAGGCTTTGGGCTGGTGCTCAGCGGTGGTATATTTACCGCATTCTTGCTGTCGCCGCTTGCGCTGCCCAGTTTGCCCCTGGACGAATCGTCTTTAGGCAATACGCCTTCAGAAAAGGAATCTTCATGAACATAAGGCTATGGCCCCGTTTCGCTTTGCTTGCTCTGCTTCTCGGCGGCTGCTCGCTTTCGCAAAATGGCGCTCAGCCCAAGGCATGGCTAAAGCCCGGTACTCGAGTTGTTCTACCCGCGCCGACGCTAAACGTAAAACTAAACCAACAGCAGCTATTGACGGCTACCGTCGACGGTAAAGCCCAGTCGCTGATGGTCATGCTGGACGCCGACGGACAGAAAATCACGCTGGCGGCGCTTTCTCCTATTGGCATCAGGCTGTTTAAAGTCACTTATGACGCGAAGGGAATTCATACGGAACAGTCGGTTGCGCTCGGGGAGCTGCCTCCTGCAGAGCAGGTTTTATCAGACATTATGATGAGCTACTGGCCCATTGAAGCCTGGACGCCAAACCTCCCGAAGGGCTGGCGGCTTACCGACATTCAGGATAAGCGCCTGTTGCAGGACGAGCGGGGCGAAACCGTCAGTGAGATCCAGTATCGCAATGAGGGCGGCAAGCGACAGCCGGTCGCTATTATCCACCATCGCTTTGGCTATCAGATCCAAATACAGAATATGGATAACGCTTCATGATTTATTTGTCTCACGTTGGCCTGATAAACGCATTGGGCGGATCGCTTGCCGAAATCGGCGATCGCCTGACGTCAGGCCGCAGCGGACTCACACAGCAGGAAGGCTGGCTGCTAAACGGCAAGTCAACCTGGGTTGGCGAAGTGGCCGAAGCGCTACCGGAAATCCCGCCTCACTTGGCGAAGCATCGTTCACGCAACAATGGCCTACTCATGGCTGCACTGGCGCAAATACGGCCAAGGGTTGATGACGCTATCGCCCGCTTTGGCGCCGATCGCATTGCGGTCGTCATGGGAACCAGCACGTCGGGCATTCACGAAGGAGAGCTAGCCATCGCGCATCAGCTAACGCACGGCAAGCTGCCTGAGCACTACGACTACCAGCAGCAGGAGTTGGGCGATCCCTCTTCATTTTTGGCAAGCCTGCTGTCGCTAAACGGGCCGGCCTATACGATTTCAACCGCCTGCTCTTCCAGCGTTCGCGCCATTATCAGCGGCGCTCGTCTGATTCGGGCCGGGCTTGCCGACGCGGCGCTAGTCGGCGGCGCGGACAGCCTATGCCGCATGGCGATAAACGGCTTTAACAGCCTGGAATCCGTCTCTTATCAGCGCTGCCGCCCGTTTGCTCAAGGCCGCGACGGCATCAATATTGGCGAGAGCGCCGGGCTGATTTTACTAACCCGAGAGCCGTCAAAAGTTGCACTGTTAGGCTACGGTGAATCGTCCGACGCCTGGCACATGTCCGCGCCTCATCCGCAAGGGGAAGGCGCAGAGCGGGCCATGCGCATGGCGCTCGCTCAGGCGAAAATGACGCCTCAGCAGGTTGGTTACATCAATTTGCACGGTACTGCGACCGTGCTTAACGACTCGGCGGAAAGCCTGGCGGTTCACCGCGTTTTCGGCCCTGAAACGCCCTGTAGCTCAACAAAACACCTAACAGGACATACGCTGGGCGCTGCGGGTATTACCGAAGCTATCCTTTGCTTTCTGCTTCTCGATCGAGATCTTCCGCTGCCGATTCAGGACTTTTCATTATCGGCAAAGGACCGCGCCCTTGCCGATATCAATCTTATTACTCATCCGCAGAAATTATCGAAAAAGGCCGTCATATCCAACTCGTTCGCTTTCGGTGGGAATAATGCCTGCGTACTTTTAGGAGAGGTTGGATGACAGAGTTTCAGCCAGCGGCCAGCTATCTTCCTCACGAAACGCCAATGGTGTTTGTCGAAAAAGTGAGTGCCATTGATAGTCAAGGCGCAGTTTGCGAAGTCAACGTTGACTGCAACGGCATTTTGGCGCCGTTTCTCACGCCTCAGGGAGAGCTTCCCGCCTGGTTTGCCATTGAAATCATGGCGCAGACTATCGGCGTCTGGCGAGGTTGGCACGGTATGCAGCTAGGCCAAGAACCCAGGCTCGGCATGCTGCTGGGCGGTCGCGGCTTTAAATCAACGCTTGCTGCTTATCCCAGTGGCAGCAGGCTTTTAGTTAGCGTTACCATGCTGCTGCAGGATGATAAACTGGCAAGCTTCGATTGCCGACTCACGCTTGATGGCAAAGAAGTGACTCAGACAAAGCTGAACGTTTACCAACCCGACGATGCGGAATTACGGCTGCTAATACAGCCACCTAATGGAAAGGACACCACACCATGACTCGCTCAGTTTTAGTTACCGGTGCCAGTAAAGGCATCGGCCAGGCCATTGCGCTTCGCCTCGCGCGGGACGGATTTAGCATTATTGTTCACTACTTAAGCGATCTCGACGGCGCGGAAAATACCCTAAGCCAGATAAAAAGCACCGGCGGAACCGGACGCCTACTGCGTTTCGACATTAGCCAGCGGCAGGAATGCCGTGAAAAAATCGAGCAGGATATTGAGCAGTTCGGCGCCTATTACGGTGTTGTCAGCAACGCGGGCATCATTCGCGACGGAGCGTTTCCCGCTCTGACGGAAAGCGACTGGGACGGCGTGATCCACACCAATCTGGACAGCTTCTATAACATCATTCACCCCTGCATTATGCCGATGATCGGCCTCAGGCAGGGAGGGCGCATCGTCACGCTCTCATCCGTATCGGGTATTACCGGCAATCGCGGACAGGTCAACTACAGCGCGGCCAAGGCCGGCATCATCGGCGCGACAAAGGCGTTAGCGCTGGAGTTGGCAAAGCGAAAAATTACCGTAAACTGTATCGCGCCCGGTTTAATTGACACCGGCATTCTGGATATGGAGCCGGCTGCTCTGGATGAAGCCATGCGCATGATCCCCTTAAAGCGCATGGGGCAGCCGGAAGAAGTAGCAGGGCTTGCCAGCTATTTAATGTCTGACGCCGCGGCCTACGTGACGCGTCAGGTCATATCGATTAATGGAGGAATGATATGACGCGTCGCGTCGTTATTACAGGAATGGGCGGCGTCACCGCGCTTGGCAACGATTGGCCAAGCGTTTACGCCGCGCTTAAGAGGCGAAAAAACGCCATCAGGTTTATGCCGCCCTGGACCGAGTTTGAAGGGCTAAACACCCACCTCGGCGCACCAATCGTCGACTTCTCACTGCCGGAACACTACACGCGTAAGAAAATCCGCTCTATGGGTCGGGTTTCGCTGCTGTCCACCCGGGCAACGGAGCTGGCGCTGGAAATGGCTGGGCTCTTGGAGCACGACGCCCTGACCGACGGCAGCACCGGGATCGCCTACGGTTCATCAACCGGCAGCACCAAACAAATCGGCGAATTCGGCACCATGCTAAACGACAAAAACGTCTATAGCATCACCGCCACAACGTATGTACAGATGATGCCCCATACTTCAGCGGTAAATACCGGGCTGTTCTTCGGCCTGCGCGGTCGGGTCATTCCAACCTCAAGCGCCTGCACGTCCGGCAGCCAGGCCATTGGCTACGCCTTTGAGGCCATTCGCCACGGCTACCAAAACGTGATGGTGGCAGGCGGTGCGGAAGAGCTTTGCCCTTCGGAGGCCGCCGTATTCGATACGCTGTTCGCCACCAGCCAAATGAACGACTCGCCAGAGCTGTCGCCACGCCCGTTCGACACCAAGCGGGACGGACTGGTGATTGGTGAAGGTGCGGGGACGCTCATTCTGGAGGAGCTTTCCCACGCTCAGGCGCGAGGCGCGACGATCTATGGTGAAATCGTCGGCTTTGCCACCAACTGCGACGCTTCACACATCACTCAACCGCGTAAAGAAACCATGCAGATCTGCATCGAACAGGCGCTGAAGTCGGCTAACCTGTCGCCGCAAGATATTGGCTATATTTCCGCGCACGGCACCGCAACGGAGCGCGGCGACATCGCCGAAAGCCTGGCAACGGAGGCCGTTTTTGGCGACAAAACGCCGATCTCCTCATTAAAAAGCTACTTCGGCCACACGCTGGGCGCCTGCGGCGCACTGGAGGCATGGATGAGCATCGAGATGATGCGCGACGGCTGGTTTGCGCCGACCATCAATCTGGAGCAGCCGGATCCCGCCTGCGGCAAGCTCGACTATATTATGGGGGAAGGCCGCCATATCGAGACTGACTATATTCAGTCCAACAACTTTGCCTTTGGCGGCATCAATACGTCGCTAATTATTAAACGCTGGTCGTAAACCATTATGCCGCCGCCTCCTCATCTGACTATCGCCACCGTACGGCTGCCCGACGAATTCTGGCAGCCGCCCTCTTTACGGAGGCTGCCGCAGGCGCTGTTGACGCAGAGCGAGGCTCTTGCCCCTAAGCGGCGCAGTCAATTTTTAGCGGGGCGTTGGCTGCTGGCTGAGCTGATGCATCATCAATTTGGCTGCGCTCAGCTGCCCGAGATGGGAGAACCGGTCAACGGCAGGCCTTCGTTTTCCACCTCTTCTCTGCCGGACTTCAACCTGAGCCACAGCGGGCAGGACATGATGGCCGCGCTCGCACAGGGCTGCCGCGTCGGCGTCGACATAGAACAAAGCAGGCCGAGAAGAAAACTGATGGATCTGGCGCGCTACAGTTTCAGCGAGGAAGAGTGCCTTTGGCTGACTTCACTGCCAGAAAACCAGCAGACTGACGGCTTCTGGCGGCTTTGGACGCTGCGGGAGTCGGTGTTGAAGCTGTCGGCCAAGGGCGTTTGGCAAATGAAGCAAATAGCCATTTCACCAGCACAGCGGCGTATCCATACGGACTTCGAGCCGCAGCCCTTTTGCTACGTTCAACAAAATAGCCACACCCTCTGGAGCGTCGCCTGCGATACTCTGCTTACGACAGAGCAAATTGATGTCTGGAGAATCGACGTCGATACGCTGGCGTTTTGCGTCGAACCGACGGACGGCCTTTTAACGTTTACCTCCTGCGCCGCTCGGGATAAGGTATAGCGATACAAACGTTTAACGCAACAGACAGGAATCCGCCGCCTTTGACAAACAGCACGATAACCGACGCCCAGCGGCAGACGCAGGAGCTTCTTACCCAGCTTCACAACGCCGACTTCATCACCGACGGGCAGTATTCCATCGTCCGCCCGATGCTGCTGAGCCGCGCCGATCTGCGGTTCAATACCGCTCATCACCTTTTCTCCTGGCTGGTTGAGCAGGGGTTGGTGGACGACAGGGCCGACCGGCAGGCGGCTCAGGCCGAAATAGAACAAAGCGTCGAGCGGATTGAACAGGAAGAACGCCAAAGGCGTGGGGAAATACATCAGGCTCGTCCCCATAACCGCCAGATACAAACCAAAGGTTATGAAACCCCGTTCTACGTAAAATTTTTAATCGGGATCACTATTACGTTTTTCTCCCTCATCGCCGTTGCGATCGTTATCACCCTCGTTTCTCCAAGCTAGGTTAAGATAGGCCGTCCACAACGCAGGAAATAAAAAGAGAAAAGGAATGTCAGACAGCCAACTAAGAACCCAACTGCTTGACCGCCTGTTTGAACGACAGATTATCACCGCCGATCAGCTTAGCCGGGGCAAGCTCTACCTCCAGTTTATCTCCCACGTTGGGTTCGACACCGAAGAGGGCGCAATTGACTGGCTGCTGGAAAACCGCATTATCAGCGAACGCCCCACTGTTCAAAGTGAGGAGCTTCAGCAGCCACAGGAAAGCGCAGCGCCAGACGTCATCGAGGCACGGCCAGAGCCAGAGCCAGAGCCAGAGCCAGAGCCAGAGCCAGAGCCAGAGCCAGAGCCAGAGCCAGAGCCAGAGCAGGAGGCTATCGCCCATAATTCCTTAACGCAAGCGCCGCAGCGCGACGTCGAGGCAAATTCTGACGCCGACGCGCAGGCTCTGGTGCTTGAACGGCTGATGCTGCTTTACTACTCCGGCACCCTTAACCAACGCTCGTTACAGAAAGCCAAAAAGGCGCTGGACGAGCAGCCACCGCTGCATTTTAACGATGACGACGAGCTGCTGGCCTGGCTGGAAGCGCGGGAATTAGTAAAAAAAGCGCCGGAGAGAAAAGAAGCGCCGAAAAAAGCCAAAAAGAAAAAGGCCGTGCCCCCTGCTTCTCTCAAGAATGCGCAGCGCCAGCCCGCAGCGCAGGCGCCAAAGAAAAAGCGCGGCTGTATGGGTAAGCTTATTCTTATTACGCTGGCTCTCGGCGCTATTATCTATTTTTTATTCTATTCCGAGCCTGACGTACCGGAATGCCATAATCCGGAAGCCAAAACTCAGCTGAGCCAGCAGTTTGAATACAGCTACAGGGACAAGGAAAAAACGCAGGCGGCCGGAGGCAACGGTAAAAACGACGCCACCTTTATCTTCGCCTCAGTATCAGACCTAACCGAAACCGGTTACGACAGCATGTCCAGTCAGCGGCAGTGCGAGGCGACCGTCACCTACAAAGAGGCTACCGTTATCGGCGGACAAAAAAACCTCACCGGTAAAATCGGCTATACCGTCGACCAGGACGGCCACGTCGACATCCATCAGGGAAAAGAGGCGCTCATTGAACGCGTCAAAGAGGCCAACCTGAAAAACTATGTGTTCATCCAAGAGAAACAAAAAATCGGCGAAGCCTTCATGGCAGGGCTTAGGCAGCTGGACAGCTACCTGATTGAAACCCAAGGCGATCCCGATCGCCCTCCGATGAAAAAACTCGTGCGCTGGATAAACTTCACCGGAGAGTGTCGCCCAATGGAAGGGGAAGAGAGCGAACGCTATCTGTGCCCACTGCGGGTTAAATACGCCGACAGCGCCGACGAGCAGGCCAAGACCTTCATCTTCAACTTTGACATGCCCGTTATGCGCAAAGACGGCAGCTGGTACCCTACAGCCCAGTTTTTCAGCCTGTTTTTGGACGCGCTGGAAAAGGAAAAGCAGAGCAAAAAGGACTAGGCTGTGACGACGCAAAAATTTGAAGAAGTGCTTAACGACCTGTACGACGCGGTATTTTTGGGCGATCCCGACCTATTGCTGCAATATCAACGCGAAAACGGGCTGCTGAACGACCTGCTGGGCGAATTTACCACGCAGGATTCAGGCGATGACGTCGTTGAAAAAGGCGTTATTATCCCCATCCGGGGCATCGACCAGCCCTACACGGTGTATTTCAACGTTGGCGGTGAAGCGCCAGAGCTGCTGAAGCAGGGAAATCAGCTGCAACATAAACAGAGCGGCTACCTTCTCACCGTCGGCGACGGAGACATCTATCTTTATACGGTTCCCTACCTGAAAAACTTCACGCCGGAAGCGATAAGCAGCCTGAAGCAACATCGAAAAGAGAAAATAAGGCTGAAAAAAGGGCTTTACGCCGTGACCATCCTCGGCGGATTTACCCTTCAGTCATACGAGATAGCGGACAAGAACGGAAAAACGAGCGCCGTCGACTCAATGGGCCCAACGCTGGAATTTCTCATTGAGTCCGTCGGCGAAAACGCACCGTTTACCGCCGACGTTAACTATGATTTCAGCCTGAGCGACTGAAACACGAACGAAACCGAATTAACGGCTCCCTTCCGCCAGCAGCGGCGGCACTGTCGGCACCTGCGGCGCGTCGTCAATGTCCTTTTGCGTCATCTTAAACGCCTCAGGGTAGTGCTCGCGGCTGGTACGGCGCAGAGGTTCGGTGGAGCGCCAGGTGTACAGGCAGTGTTGGCACTGGTGCACCGTCCAGACGTTAGGCACCGGAGAGGTCGCCATCAGTTCAATGTGGTCATCGCCACAGCGTGGGCAAATCATCATGCATCCTCCTTCTTGTTCGCCAGCATCGCGTTCAGTTTTTCAATCCAGCCCTTGGTTTCCGGCAGGTCGCGCACCGGCTGGCTGTAGTGGCCGCGGTTATCCGGCGCGACCGGCGTGGTGGCGTCGATAATCAGCTTGTCGGTAATGCCCGCGGGCGAAGAGCCGGGATCGAGTTCCAGCACCGACATGTTGGGCAACTGCACTAAATCCCCCGCCGGGTTAACCTTGGACGAGATAGCCCACATCACCTGCGGCAGGTTGAACGGGTCGACGTCCTCATCCACCATGATGACAATCTTCACATAGCCTAGCCCGTGCGGCGTAGTCATGGCGCGTAGCCCCACCGCGCGGGCAAAGCCGCCGTAGCGCTTCTTGGTGGAGATAATCGCCAGCAGGCCGTGGGTGTACATGGCGTTCACCGCCTGCACTTCCGGGAACTCGGCCTTCAGCTGCTGATAGAGCGGTACGCAGGTCGCCGGCCCCATCAGATAGTCGATTTCGGTCCAGGGCATGCCCAGATAGAGCGATTCAAAGATCGGCTTGGTGCGGTAGCTGACCTTGTCGATGCGAACCACCGTCATGTTGCGCCCGCCGGAGTAGTGGCCGGTAAACTCGCCGAACGGCCCTTCGATTTCCCGCTTGCGACCTTCGATCACCCCTTCCAGAATAACCTCTGAGCCCCAAGGCACGTCAAACCCGGTCAGCGGCGCGGTGGCGATAGGATAGGAGGAGCCGCGCAGCGCGCCCGCCATCTCGTATTCGGACTGATCGTACTTCAGCGGCGTCGCCCCCATCAGGGTGATGATCGGATCGTTACCGAGCGTAATGGCGACCGGCAGGTCCTCTCCGCGCTCTTCCGCCTTGTGCAGGTGCAGCGCGATGTCGTGCATCGGCACCGGCTGTAGGCCAAGTTTGCGCTTGCCCTTCACTTCCATACGGTAAATGCCGACGTTTTGCTTGCCGAAGTGGTCCGGGTCCAGCGGATCGCGAGAAACCACGCAGGCCTTGTCGAGGTAGAATCCGCCGTCGCCGTCGTTTAAGCGAAACAGGGGTAGAATGTCGAACAGGTTGATATCTTCACCGTCGACGCTGTTTTCCGCCCAGGGCGGATTATCGCGACGAACCGGCGCAACCGGGAAGGTTTCCCAGCGGCGGATAAATTCATCAATCTGTTCTTTAGTGCCGGTGTTCGGCGGCAGCCCCATCGCGATAGCGTGGTTCTTCCAAGAGCCCAGCGTGTTAAGCGCCACGCGCGCGTCGGTAAAGCCCTCGATGTTGTCAAACCACAGCGCGGGCGCGCCTTCGCCGATGCGGCCGGTCGCATTGGCGGCGGCGGCGAGATCCGGCTCCGCTTTTACCTGTTCCTCAATTTTGAGTAACTGCCCGTGCTCTTCTAACGCGCGCAGATAGCTGCGCAAATCGTCAAATGCCATCTTTATCTCCTTTAGTTGATATCGCCACTTGACCGACGCGTGTCGGACAGGCCCTGCCAGCGCTTGGCGCCAGGGTGTTCCAGCCCAAACTGGTCAAGAATGCGAGCGATAATATGGTCGGTAACGTCGTCAATGGTCTTGGGGTGGTTGTACCAAGCGGGCATGGGCGGCACCATCGCCACGCCCATGTTCGACAGCGCTAACATGTTTTCCAGATGAATGGGGCTTAAGGGCGTTTCGCGCGGCACCAGCACTAGCCTGCGCCGCTCTTTAATCACCACGTCGGCGGCGCGCCCTACCAGCCCATCGGCATAGCCGGCGCGAATGCCCGCCAGCGTCTTCATGCTGCAAGGGATAATCACCATGCCGTCGGTTTTAAACGAACCGGATGAAATCGCGGCGGCCTGATCGGCCGGGCTATAATAGGCGTCGGCCAGCGCCGCCACGTCGTGAATGGTCAACGACGTTTCCAGCTCAATCGTCGTTCTGGCCCACTTAGACACCACCAGGTGGGTTTCCACTTCGGGAATATTTTTCAGCGCCTTTAGCAAAGCAACGCCTAACGGCGCACCGGTGGCGCCCGTCATCCCGACAATCAGTTTCATAACGGCTCCAGATTAATTTGTTCGTGTACGAACATTATGGTTGAATAATTTATCGCCGAGCGAAAAGGATGGCAAGAGAGAACGATAAAAAAGTTCTTGTGCGAATATTTCCAAAATGAAACATCCAATCGTTAACGTCACACGCTTGTTGAAATATACTTTGTTTATCTTTTTTCCTTCACCTAACGTCGAAAGAAGGAACGACATGGCAGCTAAACTCGAACACCTTGCTTTTCACCTGATGCGCCAGCTGTTTCAGGAACACACCTCTCAATGGCTTAAGGCCCTGCCCGATCTGACCAAACCGCAGTATGCAGTGATGCTCGCCGTCGCACAGCAGCCCGGCATCGAACAGATGGAGCTTATCAATGCCGCCGTCAGCACCAAGGCGACGCTGGCGGAAATGCTGGCCCGTATGGAAAAACGCGGATTTATCTTAAGAAAACGCACCAGCGAAGACAGGCGCAGGCGATTTATTTACCTGACGCCCGAAGGAGAAGCCGCGCTACAGGCGGCCATACCGATCGCCAACGGCGTAGACAGCGAGTTTTTATCGCGCCTGTCGCACCAGGAGCAGGGGGAATTGGTCACGTTTCTGAAGAGGTTGGTGGGAAAAGACGCGCTTTAGCTGCGCAAGTGAAAGAGCGCTCCGTACGGAGCGCTCCCAATAAACAATCTAGTGGTCGACAAACACTATCTTAAACAGGAACAGCAGCGCGACGACCAGCACGCAGGGGCTGATTTCACGCCAGCGGCCCACGCCCACCTTCATCACGCAGTAGGAGATAAAGCCCAGCGCGATGCCTTCGGTAATAGAGAAGGTGAACGGCATCATCACTGCGGTGATAAACGCCGGCGTAGCCTCCGTCAGATCGTTCCACTTCACTCGAGACAGGCTTGAAGTCATCAGCACGCCCACGTAGATAAGCGCGCCGGCAACGGCGTAAGGTTGAACCATCTTCGCCAGCGGCGAAAGGAAGATAACCAGCAGGAACAGCAGGCCAACTACGACCGCCGTAAGCCCAGTGCGCCCGCCGACGGACACGCCCGATGAGCTTTCGATATAGGTAGAAATCGACGAGGTGCCGAGATAGGCGCCCGCCGTCGAGGTGATGCTGTCCACCAGCAGCGCCTGCTTCATGCGCGGGAACTTGCCGTTTTCATCCGCCAGCCCAGCCTTGTCGGTAACGGCGATAAGCGTACCCGAGGAGTCAAACAGGTTAATCAGCATGAAGGAGAAAATAATGCCCGCCAGGCCGATGTCCAGCGCGCCCTTCACGTCAACCTGGCCGATGATGCTGGCGATGCTCGGTGGCGCAGAAACCGTTCCCTGATAGGTGACGTCGCCGACGACGAGGCCAATGCCGGTTGTCACGACAATAGACACCAGCACCGCGGCATGGATGTTTTTCGCTGCCAGCACCGCGATGATAAAAAAGCCCAACACGCCGAGCGCCACCGGCAGCGAGGTCAGGTTGCCGATCGCTACCAGCGTATCCGGATTAGATACAATGATGCCGGCGTTTTTCAGCCCCATCATGCCGATAAACAGGCCGATACCGCTGGTGATCCCCACCCGCAGGCTGACCGGAATGCTGGCTATCATCCAGTAGCGGATGCGAAACAGCGTCAACAGAAGAAAACCGAACGAACCCCAGAAAATGGCGCCCATCGCCACCTGCCAGGAATGCCCCATCGCGCCGACCACCACGAAGGCGAAGAAGGCGTTGAGCCCCATCGCCGGCGCTAACGCCACCGGCAGGTTAGCCAAAACGCCCATAAAGATGCTGCCAAACGCAGCCACCAGGCAGGTGGTAACAAAAACCGCCTCGGTATCCATCCCCGCAACGCCCAAAATCTGTGGGTTGACGAAGACGATATAGACCATGGTTAAAAACGTTGTAAAGCCGGCTACGATCTCGGTGCGAACGGTAGTGCCGTGCTGACGTAGCTGAAACACGCGCTCTAACAGCCCCCGCTCGGAGGTTGGGCCAGAAACCGGTTTGTTCATGTCGATATCCGAAGAAAAGTGTGAAGAGAAGGTAAAAAATCAAACCGCTAGATATACCAAAATAGGCAATCGATTGCATGGTTTATTTTCATAATCAGGCATGTCCTTTAGGATAGGCCAGCCTCGTTCGCGCTTTTAAGCCGCGGGCGTAAAGACAAAAAGCTAAAATAAACAGACGGCTATCATTTACGATACGGGTGTTCTACTATCTATGGACACGCTCTTTTCTCAATAGCGCGCCGCCGCCGCGCAGCGGCCTGTACGAAAAATAAGGAATTAAAAATGCAACCGGTTGAGTGCGTTCTGTTTGACTGCGACGGAACGCTGGTCGACAGCGAAATTCTTTGCTGCGAGTCGTTTTCCATCGTGTTTAACCACTACGGCATCCCACTTTCAACTCAGGAGTGCGTTTTACGCTTCAAGGGCACCAACCTTTATCAGGTGTTTGCCGAAGTGAGAAAAGAGTACGAGCTTGCACAAAGCGACGAACAGCTGGAAAAAGAGTATCGCCAAAACATGGCGGTGCTGTTTGAACAGCGCCTCGAGCCCATTGACGGCGTAAGATCGCTTTTGGAGGGCATTACCGTACCGATGGCGGTCGTCTCCAACGGGCCGGTCAGCAAAATGCAGCACTCACTTGGGCTTACTCACCTGCTCGACTTCTTTGGCGAAAGGCTCTACAGCGCTTTCGACATCCAGCGCTGGAAGCCCGATCCGGCGCTTCTGGCCTTCGCCTGCGGCGGCCTTAACGTCGAGCTGGAAAAATGCATACTGGTGGAAGACTCGGTTTCCGGCGCCAACGCGGGCATTGCGGCGGGCATTGCGGTATTTTACTACTGCGCCGATCCCCACTCGCACCCCATCCACCACCCGCTGGTGACGCCCTTTTATCATATGAATGAGCTACCTGCGCTGTGGAAAGCCCGAGGCTGGAATATTTATCAGGGCTAAACTTGACGTAGCCCCCATTTTCGGAGGTCAGACCCGTTTTAAAAGAGTGGCATTAATGGCAACTTAAGCCAATACCCACTTAAATTATGATAAGCGGCCATTTACTTTCGTTTGCAGGTTACTCATGACGACAGAACCCGAAACCATCACCGTCTCAGCCGTTAACTGGCAGCGCAACCTTTACGTTGTCTGGCTAGGGTGCTTTCTGACCGGGGCGGGGTTCAGTCTGGTAATGCCGTTTTTGCCCCTGTACGTGGAGCAGCTTGGCATCACCGGCCACGCGGAGCTTAACCTGTGGTCCGGCGTCGCATTCAGCATTACTTTCCTGTTTTCTGCCATTGCATCACCGTTTTGGGGCGGCTTGGCCGACCGGCGCGGCAGAAAAGTCATGCTGCTGCGCTCGGCGCTGGGAATGGCCATCATCATGATGCTGATGGGATTTGCGCAAAACGTCTGGCAGTTTCTTATCCTGCGGGCGCTGCTCGGCGTATTGGGCGGTTTTGTGCCGAACGCCAACGCGCTTATCGCCACGCAGGTGCCAAGAAACCGCAGCGGCTGGGCGCTGGGGACGCTGTCGACGGGTGCTGTCAGCGGCGCGCTGCTGGGCCCGATTATCGGCGGCTTTCTGGCGGACCGCTACGGCCTGCGCCCGGTGTTCTTCATCACCGCCTGCGTGCTGCTGGTCTGTTTTCTGCTGACGCTGTTTACGGTTAAAGAGCAGTTCGTGCGCGTTCACAAGAAGGACATGCTCAGCGGCCGTCAGGTCTTCGCCTCGCTCAAGCGGCCCAAGCTGGTGCTGGGGCTGTTTATCACCACCATGATCATTCAGGTCGCTACCGGCTCTATCGCGCCCATTCTTACGCTGTACGTGCGCGACATTGCGGGCAACATCAACAACCTGGCGTTCGTCAGCGGGTTTATCGCTTCGGTGCCGGGCTTCGCCGCCCTGCTGAGCGCGCCGCGCCTGGGCAAGCTTGGCGACCGCATCGGGCCGGAGCGCATTCTGGTCGCTATGCTGATATTTTCGATACTGGTGCTGCTGCCGATGTCTATCGTGCAAAGCCCGTGGCAGCTGGCGGTTTTGCGCTTTTTGTTAGGCATCGCCGACGGCGCGCTGCTGCCGGCCGTTCAGTCCTTGCTTATCTATCAGTGCAGTAATCAGGTGGCGGGCAGGATATTCAGCTACAACCAGTCGTTTCGAGACATCGGCAACGTCAGCGGCCCGCTTTTAGGCTCTACCGTAGCCGCCAGCCTCGGCTTTCGCGCGGTGTTTGTCTTTACGGCGCTGGTAGTGCTGTTTAACGCCGTTTATTCCTACTGGTTCCTGGCCAGAAAGGCGCACGACGCGCCTTCTGAACAGGAAGAGTAGCCTTCTACAGCGCTCTAGCGCCGGTCTTTATCGGCAGCAGAAACCGCCAAAGCGAACGGGAGCGCGCCGCTCCCTTGCCTGCGACGGCGTAGCGCCTGCTGAGCGCGTTGGCGACGACGTCGAGCGTCAGGCAAAACAGGAAGTAGACCAGCGCGATAAACAGGAACACCTCCGTCGGATAAACCATGCTGCGGTTATTGACCTGCGTAGCGAGGAACGTCAGTTCGCCGACGCCGACCACGTAGGCCAGCGAGGTGTCCTTTATCAGCGATATCCACTGGTTGATAAACGAAGGCACCATCATGCGCAGCGCCTGAGGCAAAACGATGTGCCACAGCACCTGCCAGCGGTTAAACCCGAGAGAAAGCCCCGCCTGCCATTGCCCGGCGCCGATGGCGATAATGCCGGCTTTGACGCCGTGAGCCAGATAGGCGGCTGAAATCAGCGCCAGGGCGCAAATCACCGACGTAATGGCCGGGATATCGACGCCAAACAGCATCGGCAGCATGAAGTAGGCCCAAAAAATCAGCATAATGACGGGAATGGCGCGAAAAAAGCCTAAAACGGCGGCCAACAGCCCGCCAATCCAGCCGCGAAACATCGCAAGCCACACGCCGAAGATGACGCCCAGCACGGCCGACGCGACGCCCGCAATCAGGCTGATAATCAGCGTAAGCGCCGCACCGCCCAGTGGGCCGTCCGGATAGGCGCCCCACAGCAGGTAGTCCAGATTGTCATAAATCACTGAGAAATCCATCCCTAACGCCTCCCCTTCGCCAACAGGCGATGTTCATACCACATGCCCCACGCTTCCATCAGGGCGATAGTAACGATATACAGCACCGTCGCCACGCCGAAGGCCTGAAACGCTCGCAGGGTTTCCGTTTCCACCTGACGCGACGCGTAGGACAGCTCCGCCACGCCTATTGCCATCGCCAGCGACGTGCTTTTGACGATGTTCATGTACTGGCCGAGCAGCGGGGGAAAGGCGATTTTTATCGCCTGAGGCAAAATCACAAAGCGCATGGACTGCCAGCCGGTGAGCCCAAGCGCCAGCGCGGCGTTTTTCTGACCGGCCGCCACGCCGCGGATGCCGGAGCGGATCTCTTCGGCGATAAACGCAGAAAAGTAGACCGTCAGGCCGAAGACGGCGGAAATGAATTCAAACGAAGGCCACGCGACGGTCACGCCAAAAAGCGTCGCCTCGTGCGGCGTATTCAGCCAAGGGATAACGCCCTCCGGCAGCAGCTTGCCGACGCCGAAGTACCAGAAGAACAGCTGTACCAGCAGGGGCGTATTGCGAAACAGCGTGCAGAAGGCCACCGAGGGCAGGCGCAGCAACGCGAGGCGGCTGTCGCGCGCGCCGGCGACTATGGCGCCCAGGAGTGTCGCTGCAACGATAGATACCGCAGACAGCCCGAGCGTCAGCAGGAATCCGTCCCACAGCCAGCCCAGATACTGGGGGGCCATTAGCCATTGGGTTATTTTTTCGGTCATTTTTTATTGTCCGCGGAGCCCGTTTATCTCTAGCTGAAAGCTTAAAAGGGACTCGTTTTGAGTCCCTGCGATTGGTGGAGAATTTGCTAAATCGGCTTCAGAGGATATTCCGGCCGAAAATACAATCTACTCATATTGCCATTGTGCTCGGCCGGGAGAGCGCCTGTATTAGCTTTGGGAGTGCGGCGGGCCTACCGTCCCTACGGGCAGTTATGAAGCCCGAAGGGCTTCACCCTAAAGGGCCAGCGCAAGCGCTGTTCAAACCGGCTTTGCCGGTTTGTCGTTGGCTTGCGCCAAGTCGACCCCCACGGAACGCTCTCCCGCCGTTTGACTCCGTACATAGTTCAAAACTTACTTTTGGCATCCGTTATCTATTTGGGGAATTAACCCTTCGACGGATCCGGTTCTACCGGGCCAAACTTGAAGTCGCCGCGGGGCATGGCGGATTTGGTTTCGGGGCCGAACCAGCGGTCGTAGATTTTCACCGCTTGGCCGTCTTTTTCCAGGTCCAGCAGCACTTTGTTGACCGCTTCAGTCAGGCGGGTTTCGCCTTTGGTCACGCCGACGCCCTGATACTCTTTGGTGATGCTAAACGGAGAAATCTCGAAGTCGGCTTTTACGGCGTCCGGCAGGTTGGCCAGCAGGCCCACCAGCTTGGCGTCGTCCTGAGTAATGGCCTGGACGTTGCCGTTGCGCAGCGCGGTAAAGGCGACCGGGGTATCGTCATAAGAGATCACTTTCGCCGTCGGGTACTTGTCGCGCAGGGTGATTTCCTGAACGGTGCCCTTGTCGGCGCCGATGCGAAGCTTGGCGATGTCGTCAGGCTGTTTCAGCACGCCTTTACGGGCGATGAACTTCTGCCCGGTGGCGAAGTAGGGCACGCTGAAATCAACCTCTTTGGCGCGCTGCGGGGTAATGGTGAAGTTGGCAGCGATAAGATCCACCTTCTTGGAGGCCAGCAGCGGGATGCGGTTAGCCGGGTTGGTGGCCTTCAGCTCAACCTTCACGCCCAGCGCCTTGCCGATGGCGTTGGCGATATCGACGTCATAACCCATGATTTGTTTGCTCTTGGCGTCAACGTAGCCAAACGGCGGGTTGCTGTCGAATACCGCAATGTTGATAACGCCTGCTTTTTGAATGTCGTCGAGCTGGTCCGCCTGAGCGATGCCGGCGACGCCAGCCAGCCCTGCGGCCAGTGCGAATGATAAAGCGCGAAGTTTGAGAGCCATGTTTGCCATCCTAAAGAAATAGTTATTGTTGACGAAGCCGTTGATGATGAGTTAATCGCAGGCGAAACGAGAAGTGAAATAACATAAACGGCTTTGATATTCTTTTTGGTTATAACTCACGAACTTTCCCACCATTTTCTGCTTCTGCCGTACTCTTGGCGCTCAAACTTTCGATTCTTTCGATAATCAGCTTAAACACGCCAAATAACTTTCGAATATTAACCGCAACTTTCATTTTATTCGATTTAGATCACAATTCGAAAATTCACAGCTTGAACAACTTTCGATTCATTACGATTATGCTTTCATCATCAGACGAAGAAGTGAATGAAAAATGAAAGAGATCGTCAAACAGCACAAACAGCACGGCGCGCAGGGGATTTGTTCAGTGTGCTCCGCTCACCCTCGCGTCATTGAAGCCGCGCTGCACTTCGATTTGAATACCAACCGAAAAGTACTGATTGAAGCGACCTCCAATCAGGTCAATCAGTTCGGCGGCTATACGGGCATGACGCCCAAGGATTTTCGCCTGTTTGTTTACGCCATTGCCGACCGGCTGGGCTTCCCCCACGATCGCATTATTCTGGGCGGCGACCATCTGGGGCCAAACTGCTGGCAGAACGAACCGGCTGAAGTCGCAATGCAAAAGGCGCAGACGCTGGTCGCCGACTACGTTAAGGCCGGCTTTAGCAAAATCCACCTTGATGCTTCGATGTCCTGCGCGGGTGACGCCGTTCCGCTGGATCCGGACGAAGTTGCTTCTCGCGCGGCGCGCCTGTGTAAAGCGGCGGAAGAGGCCGCGACCGAAGAGCAAAAGCAGCAGCTGACCTACGTTATCGGCACCGAGGTCCCGGTTCCCGGCGGTGAGGCGTCGGCCATTAACGAAATCCACGTTACAACGCAAAAAGACGCCGCTTACACCATCGAATCACACCAAAAGGCGTTTCGCGCGCTGGGATTGGATGACGCTATCTCTCGCATCGTCGCTGTCGTCGTTCAACCGGGCGTCGAATTCGACCACTCGCAGGTTATTCTTTATCAACCCGAAAAGGCCAAGGCGCTGTCCGACTTTATCGAATCAACGCCGCTGGTGTATGAAGCGCACTCTACCGACTACCAGACCAAAGCCAGCTACCGCAGCCTGGTCAACGACCACTTCGCCATTCTGAAGGTCGGCCCGGCGCTCACCTTTGCGCTGCGCGAAGCCATCTTCTCGCTGGCCCATATCGAAAAGGCGCTGATAGCGCCGGAAAAAAGCAGCCGGGTGCTGGAAGTTATCGACTCGGTAATGCTCGACGAGCCGGGCTACTGGAAAAAATACTACAGCGACGTCTTCAGCCACTCTCTGCTGGATATCCACTTCAGCCTGTCGGACCGCATTCGCTATTACTGGCCTCACCAGCGCATCAATCAAAGCGTCGATACGCTGATGGCCAATCTACAAAACGTCCGCATTCCCTTAGGATTAGTGAGCCAATACTTCGCCCAGCAGTTTGAACGGGTGATGGAAAACAAGCTGCGTCTGACGCCTGAAAATCTGGTGATGGACAAAATTCAGGACGTTCTGCGCGCCTATGCGTACGGCTGTGGAGAATAACCCCATGCAACAAAGCAAGATTTTAATTCGTACCGGAATCAAGTTTGCTGACGATATCGACGCGCTTCACCACATCGGCGAAACGCTGCTTAACGCGGGCGTAGTGAAAGCGAGCTACCCGTCAGCATTATTAGAGAGAGAAGCGACCTACCCGACCGGCATCGCGCTGGAACAGCACGCGGTCGCCATCCCTCACTGTGAAGCAACCCACGCAAACGAGCCGGCTATCTACCTTATCCGCCCCGATAAGCCGGTCTCTTTTTATCAGGCGGATGACGACGGTACGGTGCCGGCCAGGCTGATTATCGCTCTGGTCGTGACCCACCCGGACAGGCAGCTGGCGCTTTTAAGAAGGCTGTTCTGCGCGCTTCAGGACAGCGCGTTTCTGGACGCCTTGCTGGCCGCGCCGGAAGACGACATGGCAACGCTGTTTTCTCAGGCGGTGCTTCATTGATCGTCGTTTACATTCCATTCCAAGGCTAAGTCATCCCTACAACACAATAACAAGAGGTTTAACCGTGAAACGAAAAGTTATCGTCGCCTGTGGCGGCGCTGTCGCTACCTCAACGCTGGCGGCGGAAGAGATTAAAGAACTCTGTGAAGCCCACAACATCAATCTGGAAATCATTCAGTGCCGGGTCAACGAAATCGACACCTATAAGGACGATGTGGACATGATCTGCACCACCGCCAAAGTGACCCAGACTTTCGGTGATATTCCTCTGGTCCACGGCATGCCTTTCGTTTCCGGCGTCGGTATGGACGCGCTGAAAGAGAAAATTCTGGGCATTCTGAAGGGGTAACCTATGTTTACAGAAATCATGCGTTACGTGCTCGACCTGGGCCCGACGGTTATGCTGCCCATCGTCGTCATCCTTTTCTCGCTGCTGTTGAAGATGAAGCCGGGAGACGCCTTTAAATCAGGCATCCACATCGGCATCGGCTTTGTGGGCATCGGGCTGGTAATTGGCCTGATGCTGGACTCCATCGGCCCTGCCGCAAAGGCGATGGCGGAGGCGTTCGACATCAACCTGAAGGTGGTCGACATCGGTTGGCCTGGCTCTTCACCGATGACCTGGGCGTCTCAAATTGCGCTTATCGCCATTCCTATCGCTATCGTGGTTAACCTGGTGATGCTGATGACGCGCATGACCCGCGTGGTCAACGTCGACATCTGGAACATCTGGCACATGACCTTTACCGGCGCGCTGGTGCACATCGCTACCGGCTCTTATGCGCTGGCCATCGTCGGCGTCGTAGTCCACGCCGCCTTCGTCTACAAGCTGGGGGATTGGTTCGCCAAGGACACGCGGGACTTCTTCGGCCTCGACGGCATCGCCATTCCGCACGGTACCTCCGCCTATCTGGGGCCAATTGCGGTGTTGGTCGATACCGTGATTGAAAAAATTCCCGGCCTTAACCGCATCCACTTCAGCGCCGACGACGTGCAAAAGCGCTTTGGCGCGTTCGGCGAGCCGGTCACCATCGGCTTTGTGATGGGGCTGGTCATCGGCCTGCTTGCCGGCTACGAGATAAAAGCGGTGCTGCAGCTGGCGGTGAAAACCGCCGCCGTCATGCTGCTGATGCCTCGCGTTATCAAGCCCATCATGGACGGCCTGACGCCGATTGCCAAACAGGCGCGCAGCCGCCTACAGGCCAAGTTTGGCGGGCAGGACTTCCTGATAGGGTTAGACCCGGCGCTGCTGCTCGGCCACACCTCGGTGGTCTCCGCCAGTCTGATCTTTATTCCGCTGACCATTCTGATTGCGGTGGTCACGCCAGGCAACCAGGTGCTGCCGTTCGGCGACCTGGCGACTATCGGCTTCTTTGTCGCGATGGCGGTCGCCGTCCATCAGGGCAACCTGTTCCGCACCCTGATTTCAGGCGTCATTATTATGTCCATCACGCTGTGGATAGCCACACAAACCATCGGTCTGCACACCCAGCTTGCCGCCAACGCCGGTTCTCTGACCGGCGACGGCAGCCTGGTCGCCTCAATGGATCAGGGCGGCTCTCCCATCACCTATCTGCTGGTACAGGCATTAACGTTGGAAAACGTGATTGGCCTGGTCGCCATCGGCGCGCTGTACGGCATCGGCATCTTCCTGACCTGGCGTAGGGCGAAGCGATTCGCCGCACAGGCGGAAAGCCCGGCCAACGTTCAGGTACAGGCCGCAGGGCAAAGCTAGCGCTCTCTTGGGGGAGCGACTCCGCTCCCCTTTCATTTGGAGGTAACATGAAAGCTGTATCTATAGGCAGCGACGGGCAGGCCTACGTCGAAAATCGGCCAACGCCCGCGCTGACGTCCCCTGACGACGTGCTTATTCGAATCGCCTACTCCGGCGTATGCGGCTCGGACCTGCCACGCATTTTTCACGGCGGCGCGCACTTTTACCCGATTACGCTGGGCCACGAGTTCAGCGGGCACGTGGTGGAGGCGGGATCTGGGGTTAATCACGTAAAGCCGGGCTCTCCGGTGGCCTGCGTCCCCTTACTTCCCTGCTTTCAGTGCGAAGAGTGTGAGCGAGGCTATTACTCGCTTTGCAAACGCTACAACTTCGTCGGCTCAAGGCAGCACGGCGGGAACGCGGAGTACATCGTCGTCAATAAAAACAACGTGTTCCTCCTGCCTGACAACGTGTCGCTTTTGCAGGGCGCCTTTTTCGAACCCATCACCGTCGGCCTGCACGCCCTGCTGCTGGCGGGCGGATGTAAAGACAAGCACGTCACGATTATCGGCGCGGGCACCATCGGCCTGCTGGCGCTGCAGTGCGCCAACGCCATGGGCGCGGCCTCCGTCACCGCCATCGACATCAACGACGACAAGCTCGACCTGGCGCTGCGACTGGGGGCCTCGCACGTCTATAACTCTAAGAGCGAGTCGGCCGAGCAGATTCGGGAAAGCAGCCTCGACAGGCGCTTCAATCAGCTGCTGCTGGAAACGGCGGGCACGCCGCAGACCGTCGAGCTGGCGCTCAACGTCGCCGGGCCGAGGGCGCAGGTCGCCCTGGTAGGCACCCTGCATCAGGACCTCACGCTGTCGCAGACCGCCTTCGGCCTGATCTTGCGCAAGGAGCTCAGCATCTTGGGAAGCTGGATGAACTACTCCGCGCCGTGGCCGGGAGAGGAATGGCGGCTGGCGGCGGAGCTGTTTACCCAAAAGCGCATCGATTTGCAGCCGCTTATCGCCAATATCGAAAATCCGGAAGGCTTCGCTGAGAAAATAATGGCGCTGAAAGGAAAACCGATGAATGGAAAACTGTTGATGAAAATCAACGAATAACACCGCAGCCTACCGGTACGCCGTTGGTAATGACATGACAATAGAACGTATTTTGGTTATCTTTTCTCCATTAATCGAAAATATTATTCTATGAGTCTGCCTTATGAATTCTTTTGAAAGAAGAAATAAAATCGTTGATATGGTCAACGCCTCGGGGAAAGTGTTCGTTACACAGCTTTCGAATACTTTTGAAATTTCCGAAGTCACGATACGTTCCGATCTGCGACAGCTGGAAAAAAAGGGGCTTTTGACGCGCTTTCACGGCGGCGCCTCCAAAACCGCCGACGAGCCTGTACAGACGACGGCCCTTCCCAATGAACTGATGCTGGAGGAGCGCTATCAGCAGGCAATGGAGCCGAAAAAGCGCATCGCCATTCTGGCCGCATCGTTCGTTAAGCCGGGCGACACCGTCATTCTGGACAGCGGCAGCACCACCATGCTGCTCGCCCAGGAGCTGGTGAAAATCGACAATATCACCGTCATTACCAACAATCTGCCGGCCGCTTTCGCCCTGTCAGAAAATAAAGAGATCACGCTGTTCGTCTGCGGCGGCACGCTGCGCCACAAGACGCGCTCGATGCACGGAAGCATTACCGAGCAGTCCCTCAACGGGATTGCCGCCGACCTGATGTTCGTCGGCGCGGACGGCATCGACGCCGAGAAGGGCATTACCACCTTCAACGACGGCTACGCCATCAGCGGCGTCATGGCCAGCCGAGCGCACAGAGTGATCGCGGTTATCGACGCGTCCAAGTTTGGCCGCAGCGGCTTTAATCAGGTGCTGCCCATCGACAAACTGGACACGATTATTACCGACGAAGGCATCAGCGAGCGGGACAAGGCTGCATTTCAGAAACAGAACATCACCGTCCTGACGGCCTGACGCCCGGTGCGTCTGCCTGCTGGGATACGGTGGTTTGTTGAGGTTTAAAGGCTTATGTACCTTATTCCCAGTCATGAAATGCTCAAAAAGGCGCAGCGCTGCGGCTACGCGGTGCCCGCCTTCAACGTTCACAACCTTGAAACGGTGCAGGTAGTGGTCGAAACGGCGGCAGCAATGTCGTCTCCGGTGATCCTCGCCGGTACGCCCGGCACCTTCACCTACGCGGGCATCGACTACCTGGTCGCCATCTGCCAGTCGGCGGCCCGCCAGCACCGCCTGCCCTTCGCGCTGCATCTGGATCACCATGAAGCGCTGCCGGACATTGAACGAAAGGTCGAGGCGGGCGTGCGCTCGGTGATGATCGACGGCTCGCACCTGCCGTTTGAGGAAAACGTCGCCACCGTCAGCCGCGTCGCCCAGCTGTGCCACCGCTACGGCATCAGCGTCGAGGCCGAGCTGGGTCAGCTGGTCGGCCAGGAGGACGACCTGACGGTGGACGAAAAGCACGGCGCCTTCACCGACCCCGACGCCGCCGCTGAATTTGCCAAGCGCACCGGCATCGACTCGCTGGCGGTGGCCATCGGCTCCGCCCACGGCCTGTATAAAGGCGAGCCGAAGCTGGACTTTCCCCGGCTGGAGCAGATCCGACGCCGAGTGGATATCCCGCTGGTGCTGCACGGCGCGTCCGGCCTGCCGGAGAAGATGGTGCGCGAGGCGATAGGATTAGGCGTGTGCAAAGTCAACGTCGCCACCGAGCTGAAAATCGCCTTTGCCGACGCGGTTAAGGGCTATTTTAAGGAAAACCCCGAGGCCAACGACCCCAGGCACTATATGGCGCCGGGAAAGGTGGCGATGCGCAAAGTGGTTGAGGAGAAAATCTCTATCTGCGGGAGCGCCGGAAAGCTGTAGTTTTTTCTCGGTTTAACAAGTGAAGGTTCCCTCTATGGTTAACGCCAGGGGAACCAAATCACTTACAAACGCTAATGACCATGTGATTAATAACGTAAATAATTTTTATCCGGATAAAAGATCGGGCTATCAGATTTTATCCGATTAAAAACAGCCACATTTCTTAAATTCCCGCTTTAAAGATAAAGAAAGACTTGTTGATGTGTATTTTTTAAATGATACTTATTATCAATTTGCAATTAGTTATCATTAACACTATGGCATCGACAAACTTACCATCCCTCCCGCAGTCAGAACCGAGCCTTTGCGCTGAGCAATCAACAAAGCCCGCTCAGGTAAACAGCCGGGAGCTCCTTGGTGAAAGCGGCATCCTGCTGATCGAGCATCAGAACCAGCAGTACCAGCTGCGCATCACCAAGACGGGAAAACTAATTTTAACCAAGTAAAAAACTGCCGTTTGCATGCGATGACAGCGCGTCGTAGACGGATTTCTTTCAGCCAGCCACCCAGACCCCGCGTCAAGGCAGCCAGCCGCTTTCGTTTCATTGATAACTTTCATGGAGTGTTGCAGCTATGCTTCGCCTATCGCCCTTATGCATTACCATTGCCTGCGCGTTGCCGCTTGTGGCTAACGCCGAATCACAAAACGCGACGTCCGGCGACGACGTAATGACCGTCGTCGCTACGGGTAACGATCGCAACGCCTTTGAGGCGCCGATGATGGTCACCGTCGTCAACCCCGCCGCGCCGGAAAATCTGGCCGCCAACAGCGCGGCCGATCTGGTGAAATCCATCCCCGGCATTACCCTGTCCGGCATCGGCCGCAGCAACGGGCAGGACATCACCATGCGCGGCTACGACAAGCGCGGCATCCTGACGCTGGTCGACGGGGTGCGTCAGGGCACCGACACCGGCCACCTGAACGGCATATTCCTCGATCCGGCGCTGATAAAGCGCGTTGAGGTGGTTCGCGGCCCGTCCGCCCAGCTGTACGGCAGCGGCGCGCTGGGCGGCGTCATTGCCTTTGACACCGTCGACGCCAAAGACCTGCTTCGCGACGGCGAGCAGGGCGGCGTGCGCCTGTTCGGCTCCGGCGCGACGCTGGACCACAGCCAGGCGATGGGCGTCACCGCCTTTGGGCGAACCGACAGCCTGGACGGCCTCTTCTCCGCCAACTTCCGCGACAAGGGAAACCTCAGGCTAAGCAACGGCGAAACTGCCCCTAACGATGAAAATATCGGCTCCTTCCTGGCCAAAGGCACCTGGTACATTACCGACGCCCAGTCGCTGACGGGCAACCTGCGCTACTACAACAACGACGCCAGAGAGCCGAAGAACCCGCAAAACGCCAAGCCGGGCACCACCACCACCGACGTGATGACCGACCGCACCACGGAAAGTAAAGACGCCCAGCTGGTTTATCGCATCAACCCGTCCGATATGGACTGGCTGAACGCCACCACCCGCGTTTATTACTCAGAGACCAATATCGACTCGTCGCCGGACGGCAGCCGCCGGGAAGATCGCAAGCAAACAACCGAAGGGATCAAGGTGGAAAACCGCTCCCGCCTATTCCAGCAAAGCGCCATACCCAGCCAGCTGACCTACGGCGCGGAAACCTACAAGCAGAAGCAAAATCCCAGCGGCGCAACCACCAGCTACCCCGATGCAGAAATCAAGTTCGCCTCCGGCTGGCTGCAGGACGAGCTAACGCTGCGCGACCTGCCCGTGTCGTTTATCGCCGGCGTGCGCTATGACAACTACAAGGCCGAAAGCAGCGGCTATAGCGATATCGACGCCGACCAGTGGTCGCCGAAGGTGGCGATGAGCGTCTTCCCGACCCACTGGCTGAGCCTGTTCGCCTCCTACTCCGAGGCGTTCCGCGCGCCGACCATGGGCGAGATGTATAACGACTCCCTGCACTTCAGCATGGGGCCGAACATGAACAACTACTGGAAGCCGAACCCCAACCTGAAGCCGGAAACCAACGCCACTACCGAAGCGGGCTTTGGCCTGCGGTTTGACAACCTGCTGATGGCTGACGACGACCTGAAGTTTAAGGCCAGCTACTTCAACACCAAGGCGGAAGACTACATCGATACCAAGGTCAATATGTCCGTGGGCTACAGGCCGGGCGTCGGCGTTATCTGCTCGCCGTGCGAAACCACCTCGGTCAACATCCCCCGCGCCAAGATCTGGGGCTGGGACGTAATGATGGACTACCAGACCCACTACTTCGACATGAGCGTCGCCTACAACCGCACCAGCGGGAAAAACGAAGACACCGGCGAGTGGCTTTCGACCGTAAGCCCGGACACCGTATCGACCAAGCTTAACGTCCCGCTGGGCAACACCAACGCCGCCGTGGGCTGGATAGGCGTCTTCGCCGATCGCATCAAGGACGCGCCGACGCCGCAAAGCGGCTACGCCACCCACGACTTCTACGTCAGCTATAAGCCGGACGTATTTAAAGACAAGCTAACGACCAGCGTGGTGATCTCCAACGCCTTTGATAAAGAGTACTACACGCCTGGCGGCGTGTTGCAGGACGGCCGCAACGTGAAGCTGTTCGCCAGCTATCAGTTCTAAGCAGTATCGGGCCGCGCTAATAATAAAAAGCGTGGCCCGCGTTTAACCAACCGCATACGGGAAACCAAAGATGACAATCTCTTTATACGATCGCTATCTACAGGCCAAGCAGCAGCATCCGGAGGAGTTCGCCAGAGATCTGGCAAAGCGACTTTCGGTCAGCGAAGCGGAACTGACCCACGCGCGCGTGGGCCACGATGCCCGACGCCTGAACGGCGACGACGTTAGAGCGCTGCTGGCGGCGCTTGAAAGCGTCGGTGAAACCAAGGCCATCACCCGCAACGAATATGCGGTGCACGAGCAGGTGGGAAGCTACGCCAATCAGCACCTCAGCGGCCACGCCGGGCTTATCCTGAACCCGTATGCGCTGGATCTGCGCCTGTTTCTCAACCACTGGCGCTTCGCCTTCACCCTGACGGAACAAACGGCGCGGGGCGAACGCCGCAGCATTCAGTTTTTCGACGAGTACGGCGACGCGCTGCACAAGGTCTACATGACGGAAAACACCGACGCGTCGGCGTGGCAAAAAGTCATCGATACGTTCTTACAGGACGACAACCCTGCCCTGACGCTACTGACGGCGGAACCGGCCAAATCGGAAAAAGCGCAGAAAATCGACGAGCTGGCCATTGACCGCGAATGGCGCGAGATGACCGACGTCCACCAGTTTTTCACCCTGCTGCGCAAGCATAACGTCACGCGCCAGCAGGCCTTTGCGGCAGTAGACAACGACTTGGCCCGGCGCGTCGACAATCAGTCCCTGCGACAGCTGCTGGACATGGCCAAGCGCGACGCCAACGACATCATGGTGTTCGTCGGCAACCGCGGCTGCGTGCAAATCTTTACCGGCAAAATCGAACGGGTCGTTCCCCACGGCAGGTGGCTGAACATTTTCAACCGCGAGTTCGTGCTGCACCTGATTGAAGACGACATCGTCGAAAGCTGGATAACCCGCAAGCCGACCAAAGACGGCGTCGTCACCAGCCTTGAGCTGTTCGCCGCCGACGGTACGCAAATCGCCCAGCTTTACGGCCAGCGTACGGAAGGGAAGCCAGAACAGTCCCAGTGGAGAACGCAGCTCGATACGCTGCTTCAACAGCCCATGGTGTTTGCGTAAAGCGCGATGCTTGCATAAAGGGGCCTACATAAATAAGAGAGTCTTCATGAAGAAAGCTTTAGTAAAAACGGCGCTGGCTTTCGGCGCCCTGTTCAGCGCAGCGGCCTTTGCCGCCGAACAGCGGGTCATCAGCGTTGGCGGCGACGTGACGGAAATCGTCTACGCCCTGAACGCGCAGGGCGCACTGGTTGGGCGCGACTCGACCAGCCTAACGCCCAAAGCCGCCCAGAGCCTGCCGGACGTCGGCTACATGCGCCAGCTTAACGCCGAAGGGCTGCTCTCCCTGCGCCCGACGCTAATACTTGCCAGCGAGCTTTCTCAGCCTGCGCTGGCGCTGGAACAGGTGAAAAACGCCGGCGTGAATATCGTCAGCGTGCCCGGCACGCCGTCGCTGGAGACGGTAACGAAGAAGATCGCCGTCGTCGCTGACGCGTTGGGTAAAGAGCAGGAGGGCGAGAAGCTTATCGCAGACTTCAACCGCCAGCTGGCGGATTTGCCAAAAAAGTCACTGCCGACCAAGGTGCTGTTTGTGATGAACTACGGCGGCGGAGAACCGATGGCTGCGGGGCAGAACACCGCCGCCGAGGCCATTATTACGCAGGCGGGCGGCAAGAACGCCATGCAGGGCTTTAGCCGCTACCGGCCGCTGTCTCAGGAAGGCGTGGTGGCCGCCGCGCCCGACCTGCTGCTTATCACTACCACCGGCTTCCAAAGCCTGGGCGGCGAAGAGAAAATCTGGCAGCTTCCCGGCATTAAGCACACGCCCGCCGGGCAAAAGCATCGGCTACTGGTGGTCGACGACCTGGCGCTGCTGGGGTTTAGTTTGAAGACGCCGGCGGTGATGGGGGAGTTGCAGAGGGCGATGGAGGGGGAGTAGGGGAGTTTTGTTTTTTATTGAATTAACACGTAGATGAATCATCGTAATACCCGCGCCATTGGCTATACGCTCAGGCGCGGGATTTTTATTTTTTTACCGTATCGATGCATCCGAACGGCTTTGTTTATAGCTATTAACAGCCTTACAGGTTTCTTCAAGATCCTCCTGCCAGAGGATTTTTCCCTGCTCGTTTTTTAACAGAGTCATGGGATTATATTGACTACACGGGCCTTCCTGAGAAATATTATCCCTTGTGAGCGTTGCAATAACATGATTGTTATTATCTATATACATATCTCCCTTAACACCATTTTTTCTTACACGCCAAACGCCTTCATATATTGGCTGTCTAAACGAACGCCACGGAGTACCAATTTTGCTATATTCAAACGGAATAACCGTTTCGCCTTTTTTATCAATAACGCCCCACTTTTCATTATTATCAACGACAACGGCGAAACCATTATGGAATGCAGAAACATTGCGATAATTCATCCTGAATAGCTCTTTACCATACTCATCAAATAACGCCCACTCTGAATTTTTTTCTTCTCCTGTAAAGCGCTTAATCCAGATAACGCCATCGCTAAATTTACTGAGACGGCAGCGTTCAGAAATACGCCGTTCTTCCATTGATGGGAGTTTGACTACATAACAGCCTGCATTTTGTTGCTTTTGTACGATAACAGCATGTTCAGAAAACGAATAAGGTTCAACCGTCACCTGTGAGAGCAAAACTTCACCCCTCTCATTGAGAATATCGACAAGCCCTCTCATTCCTGAAGGGTCATAGCTCTTTATCCATCTGTTATTTGAAATCCAGTGGAAGCTTGTGTCCAAAGAGAAGGGAAAAAGTTCTTTACCTTTCTTATCGATGATAGTCGAATAAAACTCCCCTTCTTTTTTTACAGAAACGCTTGCATACCCTTGTTTAAATTCGCTTATAGATGAATAAATCGGTTCCAGAATCCATGTCCCGGTATGGATATCCATATATCCCCTTTTTACACCACTATCGGTGATCCTCAACGCACTTATCATTCCATCAGACACACCATAATCCGAATAATTTTCAGAGGACTTCAGTGCATGAATTAACGTACCACGGTAGTCATAAAGTGCATGGGCTTTTGCAGAAAACAGAAGATTATCAGCAATTTTAATTATCGATCCACGAGGAGGGACTTGGGGCGTACCAGAAATGGTGCCAACAACATTCCCGTCGGGATCCAGCACATCGGTATCACCATTTTCTTTTAATGCTAACCAAATATCCGGATATTTATCTATAACGTTATACTTTGCCGGTGTGACAGTTTTTCCATCTCGACTGATTAAACCACATTTATCAAATACCTCTGCGTTGCTAGAAACACAGGCACTGATAAATGGATAAGCATATTTCTTATTTTCTTTACTATTTTCGGCGTTGGCGATACTTCCCCAAAAGAAAATAATAACAATAGAAATCCATCTCTTTTTACTCATGCGCTTTCCCTCTTGGCGAATACCTTGGCTATAAAACTGCGATAGTATTAATCATATTTACTGAAACGAGAATTACATTAAGTGCTTTGCTGTTCTGTTGTCTATTCAGCACCGCGTATATCAATTCAGTTTTGACCATGCCGCAAATCTGGTGAGAAGCAGTAAATTACTTGTCGAGATACCCGCGCCATTATGGATAACGGCGCGGGAAACGCTTCTTAAAAAACACCTCACCTACCGCAATACCGAGAAGGCCAAATCTCCCCCGGCTCAACGCCCAGCGCCGCAGCAATCAACCTTTCCCCCTTCGGCCAGCGGCGCATCAGGGCGTTAGCCAGCGTGGAGGATGCCAGTCTTGCTGCGTTATAGCTCATCTCCATTGACGGGAACTATCCTATTATTGCCCACGCGTACCCAGCGCGGGGCCTTGAGTTCTAGCTGACTAGCCCGAACAGGAAGTCTGGCAGAGTTTGTTCTACGTCGGACGGTAACGCGGGTTTATCTTAAATAAAATTAATCAATACACACGAAGTTCCCTTCAGTGACGTCCAGTCGCCCAACCCCCAGCGAGTTACGTCGGAAATCCCCAGAAAATATATAATTATATTTATTGCTATCACAAACAAACTTATTAAATTTATCTTCTAAATTTCTATTTAAAAAATTTAACTTAATTTCTTTATTAAAATAATATTCATATTCACCACTTTCAGAATATATTATTTTATCCACTCTATATAAACTTAAACATTCTCCACAGGCATATTGCATATCATACAACTGTAAGGTGACATGATCTTCTACCTCACCATAACTGACAAGCTGCTTCAGTCGTTCATAATCCTTAGAGCATTCCCCCCTAGAATATTCATTCTCACATGCAACTAACATAATGACACAAGAAAATATAAACATTAAATCTCTTAGCATATTCATTCCCTAAATATTAATAATAGTTGCAGATGGTATATCGGTCATCCTCTCTGGTAAAAAATAGCTTCTTACCATTATGATATATCCTTCTTTCATCCTGCATATAACCATTTCCTTTCAAAGTTTTACGCAGATTTAGATTTTCTTGTGCTACGCGATCAATAACAACACATTTAATTTTTACTACATTAATCATATTTTATGAAAGTAATCGAATCAACAGATAATATACGAAGCTATTTATTAGGAAGCATTCAGCATTATGTAACCCGCGCCGCCGCCAATAACGGCGCGGGAAGCCTCTCTTAAAAAACACCCTACCTACCGCAATACCGAGAAGGCCAAATCTCCTCCGGCGCAACGCCCAGCGCTGTGGCAATCAGCCTTTCCCCCTTCGGCCAGCGGCGCATCAGGGCGTTAGCCAGCGTAGAGGATGTCAGCCCCGCTTCGCGTGAGACGGCGGCAAGCGAGGTGCCGCGCTTTTTCAGCGCCGCGATCACGTCGGCGGAATGCCAGTCCTGTTGGTTCATAACTCACCCCCATTGACGGGAACGACCCTATTGCCCATGCGCACCCAACGCGGGGCCTTGAGTTCCGCCGCGAGGTAGCTGACCAGCCCAAACAGCAGGTCTGACAGGGTTTGTTCTACATCAGGGGGAAGCTCCTGCTCGGTGAGGGTTTGAGACAGCGCCATACAGTAGCCGCACAGCTGTTCCGTATCGGGCTCGAAGCGTGGAAAAACGAGGGGATGAGCGTTAGTAATAAACAGGGATTCCAAATGAGGCGGGATCGGGTCGTTCTGCGTGGCCCTAGACACGCGAGGCAGGCGGTAAGCCGCTCGCAAAACGCGGAGCGCAGCCCCGGAAAGTCAAATTCGGCCTGAGCTTCGGCAAACTGTTCGCAGTAGTCGGCCAAAACGGTGAAGTCCGCATTGGGGTCAATAGAGAGTGTGAGTAACGGGTGAACTTGGGTTGGGGTTGTAGCCATGAGGCAGCCTCCGATGAGTCGTTAATATAACCACCACCGGAAATGCCAATTTCATAGGTGGCGGAACTGGACAGAGTTGGCATTACCGGCCTCATCGGGTACCGGCGCACCTAACGGCGCCTCCGTCCAGCCCACCATAGAGAAACGACAGTATATCGTTTCCAGAACCGGACGCGCGATACAAAAAAACGCTGATGCGCTTAATATCGCCGATGAAGTTTTCAGGATGCCAATCCCGTAACCTGATTTTGCAGGCTCAGTACGACGATACAGCGGCCTATGGCCCGCAGCAATAAAGGGAATTTAGAGTCTGGAGACGTCTCGCAAAATAGTAAATAAAGTAACGCCATTTATTTTCACTCTCAAAAAGGAAAATAAGGATTATTGAGACTTTTAGCCAGCATACATCCTCCATATCCCTATCATATTCGACTCGATATATTCCCTGGGAAACATGAATGAAAAACAGGAACAACGTCGCCGTGCTTATTGATGCTGAAAATATCAGTAGTAGCGTTATGCCAGACGTTATGGCGCTTATGGAAAAACTTCAATGCAGCCACATTATCAGAGCCTATGCGGACTGGACCAAATGCAACCTGAATAAATGGCAAGAAGCCGTGATTAATTATGGCATTAATCCGGTACACCAACCGTCTTTTGTATCAGGTAAAAATTCCTCTGATATTACGCTAACAATAGACGCCATGGATTTGATGTATTCCGGCCAATTCAAAACGTTTGTCTTAGTAACCAGCGACAGTGATTTTGTGCGCTTAATCATTCGACTAAAAGAATCCGGTTCTGACGTTATTGGTATTGGCGACAGTCGTTCTTCTCCTGCCTTCAAGTTTGCCTGTAGTCAGTTTTTCATGAAAGAAAGACCGAAAATTAAAGAAATTATCCCCTTAACCGTTGAGGAAAATTGCATTCTAAACATATGGCCGAATGCCGCTAGCGACTGGTTGTCCGTAAGTGAATTATCCCAACACTGGGTTGCTGCTGGATATCCATCAAAAAAAGGAAGGTTTCTAAAAATGCTTCAACAATATCCCCTGTCATTTTTATTGGAGAAAAATGGCACTTGCTGGAGAGTGAAACGCCAGAACAGTGAGATCCGCATTGGAGCAAACGGTAGTAGAAAGTAGCGAATGCGTTTAGGTTGAAATTGTAGCAATAAAAGGACCTCTTTTGAACGATAGTTGAACGATAATGTCGCCGATAAGACTTTCAGGATGCCAACCTCGTAGCCTAATCTCTTATACTCAAACGACGACACGGCGGCCTACGGCCCGCAGTAAGAAAGGGAATTTAGAGTCTGGAGGCGTCTTGCAAAATATAGAATATTGATGAGGATGATAACTTCTCACTCATGTCGATACACTCAATGCTATTTAAAACAGAGCAAGCCGTAAAAATTTTGAATATCAACTATCAGCCAATTCCTTTTTCTAAAATGAAAATCAATTATAAAGACGGGAATATCGAAAGACAGCTATCTTTAGATCCAAATAATTTCTTTGGATTCACTTTTCATGATGAATAAAACTGTGTCGTGAAAATGGCTATCCATTAATCAATTAAATACAGAGAAATGCCAAATGTGAGACAATAACAAATACCCGTTAAGTGGATAAGAAACTCGAAACCTATGAGCAGGCGCCTCAACAGAGATCACCGCAAGAAAATCAGAAACATCCCCCGCCGTATAAAAGCGCTTAATCGTTGGGCAGAAACCTTCCATAACCCAATCCGCGCCGTTTTTTCGGAAGATCAGCGCTACTGGAACTACAAAATACCTGTAGATTTCAATCTTGTTGAAGGAAAGCACAGCAAGCAGAAAACCAAGGCAGACTGCGCTCAAGCCTTAATCAATGCATGTTCTAATTTAATACTCGCAACGGCAAAATGGGATTACTGCCCTCGAATTACTGCTGTAATCTGCCTCCCGGACATGTTTAGCAGCGAAGTCTGCCTGTTCCGCTCTGAGGATTACTTTCAGGGTTTCATATCAGAAAGCAGCACTGAAAGGGGTTCATCAATACGTCTCAGGGAGCGTAGTCTAGCTAAAGAATGGGGACTTATTCTTCCAAAAGGTATTCAAGAATTAGGTATTGCATTTGAATACCACGGTAGTGACGACCCGGATGAATGGTTTGCAGGCGAGCACTGGTATTATGGCCAACTACAGTAATACAAACAGCCGTCAGCTCACGGTAAAAAAGAGAGGTCAAACGCGACAAAACAACAAATAAGGCAAGGTGAATAAAACCCCCGGAAAGAATAAAATATCTACATCCGCCACTCGATTAAACAGGAAGCCCTCTATGAACAAAACGTGGAAATGGCTGTTTAGTATCTCACTTAGCCTGTTTTTTTCCTTCCAGGCCGCCGCTCAGGTCGAAATGGAAAACCAGAAGATCCCCTCGCAGGGCATCTCTATCAACGTCCCCAAGGGCTTTACCCCAATGGACGAAGCGATGAAAAAGGTGAAATACCCGTCTGAAAACCGCCCCGCCGTCGTTTTTACCGATGAGCGCGGGAAGGTCAACGTTGCGCTAAGCGCGGGCAAAGCGCCGCTGAAGGCCGAGCAGCTAAACACCTATAAAGACTACATGCTTCAGGCCATGCGCAACTATCATCCGGCGGCGGAGAGCGTCACTATCGACGGCAATAGAAAGGCCTGGCTCATCCACTTCACTTCCAAAGCCATCGATACCGACATTCACAACGCGATGCTGGTAACGTCCTATAAGGACAAGATGGTGTTGGTAGCGTTTAACTGCACGGCTGACCTGTGGAGCACCTATAAGAGTTCGGTCAAAGCGTCGCTACTATCGATAAAGTTCGACGAACAGCCGGCCAACTAGCGAACCCCATAAAAAAGCCGCCGATGCTTATTATTTACGGCGGCTCTTTCAGTTTTGCTATGCCGGCTACTTCCTCGCCAGCATGCTCTCCACTTCATCCCCGCTCAGGTGGCGGAAGTTCTGCCCCTTCACGAAGTAGAAGATAAACTCGCAGATGTTCTGACAGCGGTCGCCGATGCGCTCGATGGAGCGGGCGCAGGCCAGCGCGGTCAGCACGCTGGGGATGGTGCGCGGGTCTTCCATCATGTAGGTCATCAGCTGGCGGATAATACCTTCATACTCCAGGTCGACCTTTTTGTCTTCCCGGTAGATGCGAACGGCTTCGTCGATGTCCATGCGTGCGAAGGCGTCCAACACGTCGTGCAGCATCTGCACGGTGTGGCGACCGAGCGACTCCAGATTCACCAGCAGCGTCTTGTGCTGTTGGGAGAACTTCTCCAGCGCCATACGGCAGATTTTATCCGCCACGTCGCCAATCCTCTCAAGCTCGGAGACGGTCTTGGTGATCGCCATAACCAGACGAAGATCGCTGGCGGTGGGCTGGCGCTTGGCGATGATGCGCACGCACGCCTCGTCGATCTCGATCTCCATCTTGTTGACCTTGTGGTCGTCGTCGATCACCCGCTGCGCCAGCGCCTCGTCGGCCTGATGCATCGCGTTGATGGCGTCCGTCAGCTGCTGCTCCACCAGCCCGCCCATTACCATCACCTGCGTGCGGATGTGCTCCAGCTCGGCGTTAAACTGGCCGGAAATATGCTTGCCTAAGTTCAGGTTTTCCATGTTTATTCCTCATTTATTTACACCGAATACTTCGCGCCTGCGGCGCAAAACATAGCGTGTAAAATCAACCATAGCGGCCAGTAATGTAGTCTTCAGTCTGCTTCTTGCTCGGCGTAGTAAACATCATGTCGGTATTGGAATACTCGATAAGCTCGCCCAGGTACATAAACGCCGTATAGTCCGAGCAGCGGGCGGCCTGCTGCATGTTGTGGGTGACGATCACCACCGTGTAGTCCGACTTCAGCTCGCTGATAAGCTCTTCGATGCGCCCGGTGGAGATCGGGTCCAGCGCCGAGCAGGGTTCGTCGAGCAGCAGCACTTCCGGCTTAATAGCGATGCCGCGCGCAATGCACAGGCGCTGCTGCTGACCGCCGGACAGGCTGTAGCCGCTCTGGTTCAGCTTGTCTTTGGTTTCATCCCACAGGGCGGCCTTGGTCAACGCCCACTGCACGCGTTCGTCCATCTCGGCGCGGGAGAGCTTTTCAAACAGGCGCACGCCGAAGGCGATGTTGTCGTAAATCGACATCGGGAACGGCGTCGGCTTTTGGAACACCATCCCCACCTTGGCGCGCAGCAGCGCGACGTCCTGACCGTTGTTCAGGATGTCTTCGCCGTCCAACAGGATTTGCCCGGTGGCGTTTTGCTCCGGATACAGCTGATACATCTTGTTAAAGGTGCGCAGCAACGTGGACTTGCCGCAGCCGGACGGGCCGATAAAGGCCGTCACCTGATTTTTGGCGATGTCGAGGGAGATATCCTTCAGAGCGTGAAACTTCCCGTAGTAAAAATTGAGATCGCGCACCTGAATTTTGCTTTCGTAAGCATTGCTTCCCATAGGCGTCATGACTTCCTCTCTCCTAGTATTTCTTTTTGGCGAAAACGACACGCGCCAGAATGTTCAGTAACAGTACGCACAGCGTAATCAGCAGTACCCCGGCCCAGGCCAGCTGTTGCCATTCGGCAAAGGGGCTCATGGCAAACTTGAATATCGTCACCGGCAGGTTGGCTATCGGGTGCGACAGGTCAAGGCTCCAGAACTGATTCGACAGAGCGGTAAACAGCAGCGGCGCGGTTTCGCCGGCAATGCGGGCAATCGCCAGCAGCACGCCGGTAATGATGCCTGAGGTCGACGCCTTCAGCGTCAGCGACAGGATAATCTTCCACTTGGGCGTGCCGAGTGCGTAGGCGGCTTCACGCAGGGTGTCCGGCACCAGGCGCAGCATGTTTTCGGTGGTGCGAACCACAATCGGCACCTGCAGCAGCGCCAGCGCGACGACGCCCGCCCAGCCGGAGAAGCGCTCCATCTGGGTGACAATCAGCATATAGACAAACAGCCCGACCACGATCGAAGGCGCGGACAGCAGAATGTCGTTGATAAAGCGCACCGTCGACGCAAACCAGGACTTACGCCCGTATTCCGCCAGATAGATACCGGCCATAATGCCCAGCGGCGTGCCGATAACCGTCGCCCACAGGATAAGCAGGCCGCTGCCGGCCAGGGCGTTGGCAAGCCCGCCGCCTTGGGTATTGGGCGGCGGCGTCATTTCGGTAAACAGCGCCAGCGACATGCCGTCGATGCCCTTGGTGAAGGTAGAGAACAGTATCCAGACGAGCCAGAACAGGCCAAAGGCCATCGCCAGCATGGACACCAGCAGCGCCATGCGGTTTTTCTGGCGGCGCCACGCCTGCATGTTGCGGCGGGTCGCTTCGCGGGTGGCGGCTTCAGATCTTACGATGCTCATCCTAGCGCCCCTCATTCTTGTTTAAACGTAAAATCATCAGTTTGGACAGCGACAGTACGATAAAGGTGATAACAAACAAAATCAGCCCCAGCTCCATCAGCGCGGCGGTGTGCAGCCCAGACTCCGCTTCGGCGAACTCGTTGGCCAGCGCCGAGGTAATGCTGTTGCCCGGCATAAACAGCGAGAAGCTGTCGAGCTGGTAGGTGTTGCCGATGATAAAGGTCACCGCCATGGTTTCCCCCAGCGCCCGGCCGAGGCCCAGCATCACGCCGCCAATCACGCCGTTTTTGGTATAGGGCAGCACGATGCGGCGGATAACCTCCCAAGTGGTGCAGCCGATGCCGTACGCGGACTCTTTGAGAAGCGTCGGCGTCTGCTCGAACACGTCGCGCATCACCGCAGCGATGTAGGGAATAATCATGATGGCCAGGATCACCCCGGCGGCCAGAATGCCGATGCCGAAGGCCGGGCCGGAGAACAGCGTGCCGATAATGGGGATATTCGCCACCACGTCGTTAACCGGCTGCTGGAAATATTTGGCAAACAGCGGCGCGAAAATAAATAGCCCCCACATGCCGTAAACGATGCTGGGGATCGCCGCCAGCAGCTCTATCGCAATCCCCAGCGGGCGCTTGAGCCAGCCGGGCGCAAGCTCGGTCAAAAACAGCGCGATGCCGAAGCTCACGGGCACGGCTATCAGCAGCGCGATAACGGAGGTGACTACCGTGCCGTAAATCGGCACCAGCGCGCCGAACTCATCGGCGGGAGCGTCCCATTCCTTGCTCCACAGAAAGCCGATGCCGAATTTCTGAATGCTGGGCCAGGAGGCGATAATCAGAGAAACGATAATGCCGCCCAGCAGTAAAAGCGTAATCAGCGCAGCCAGTTTAACCAGCGCGCTGAAAATAATGTCGCCCTGTTTCCCTGGCGCTTTTATCATCGGCTTATATTCCGCCATTGGGTCTCCCTGTGAGTGGGTTAACGCCCTCTCAAAGCGAGAGGGCGGCTACAAGATAATTAGTAAATCGGCTTACCGCTGGCGTCTTTAATCTGGGTTTTCCAGGCGCTGCGAACTTGCTCAACCACAGCGTCAGGCAGTACGGCGTAGTCCAGCTCTTTGGCCTGCTTGCCGCCCTTGGCGTAGCCCCAGTCGAAGAACTTCAGCACTTCGGCGCCGCGCTTGGCGTCTTTCTGGGTTTTATGCACCAGAATGAAGGTGGTGGAGGTAATCGGCCAGGCGTCTTTGCCCTTTTGGAACGTTAAGTCCTGCGCGAACGACTTGGACCAGTCGATGCCCTTGGCGGCAGCGCTGAAGGATTCCTGAGTTGGGCTGACGACTTCACCGTCGGCAGAAACCAGCTTGGTGTAGGCCAGGTTGTTTTGCTTGGCATAGGCGTATTCCACATAGCCGATAGAGCCCGGCAGGCGCTGTACGAAGGCGGCGATGCCGTCGTTGCCCTTACCGCCCAGACCGACCGGCCACTTCACGGTAGAGCCGACGCCCACTTGCTCTTTCCACTCGGGGCTGACTTTCGCCAGATAGCTGGTGAACACGAATGAGGTGCCGGAGCCGTCTGCACGGCGCACGACGTTAATCGCCAGGTCCGGCAGCTTCACGCCCGGGTTCAGCTTGGCGATGGCCGGATCGTTCCACTTCTTCACCGTGCCGAGATAGATATCGCCCAGCGTTTTGCCGTCCAGCGTCAGATCCCCTGACTTGATGCCTTCAAGATTAACCGCCATGACGACGCCGCCGATAACGGTCGGAAACTGGAACAGATCTTCTTTTTCTAAACGGTCGTCAGCCAAGGGGGCGTCCGATGCGCCGAAGTCGACGGTATTCGCGTTGATTTGCTTAACGCCGCCGGATGAACCGATTCCCTGATAGTTAATGTTGTTTCCATTCTCTTTTTGGTAGCTGTCCGCCCACTTGGCGTAAACGGGAGCCGGGAAGGTCGCGCCCGCGCCGGTGATGTTTTCAGCGGCCATGGCGGTAAGCGCAGTCATTGAAACGGTAGCGGCAATACCGAAAGCGAGCGTCGTACGTATCAGTTTCATGATTCCTCCTAAAGGAACGCTGGGACTCTGTTGCAAGCAAACTTCAGATGATTAACGAGTACGCTGGAAACAATAAGACCGTTTGATGACAGTATAATGTCGGCTCTATTACAGTTTTATGACAGCCGGCGTTTTGCGATAAAAATACCTTTTTTCACAATAGTGGCAAATTGCCATTAAATTCCATTGACCAATATAGTGTCTTTATGCCACTATATGACCTAAATAATTCAAGTTGCAGGAAGGCGGCAAGGGAGTGACAAATTCGTCGGGAACGAATTTGACCAGCCGAAGGCTGGCCTCCGGTGAGAGGCAGGAGCCTCTCATTAATCCCGATGAGCTTACATAAGTAAGTGATTCGGGTGAACGAGCGCAGCCAACGCACATGCAGCTTGAAGTATGACGGGTATATAAAACACCGGGTAGGAGCTACCCTTAAAGGGCAGGGAAACTGCCAACGTGCTGGACAGACCGGCGCGTGACGTCAATTGATTGGAGGATTTCCATCATGCACAACCTGATACTCAACAGCGATTCTTACAAAACCTCTCACTACCTTCAGTACCCGGCGGGTACCGAATACATCTCCAGCTATATTGAGTCTCGCGGCGGCGTTTACCCAAAAACGCTGTTTTTCGGCCTGCAAATGTTCATCAAGCAATACCTGATGACGCCCATCACCCTGACGGACATCAACGAAGCCGAAGAAATGATGGCCCTGCACGGCTTGCCGTTTAACTACGACGGTTGGATGTACATCCTGCAGGCGCACAACGGCTACCTGCCGCTTGAAATCGAAGCCGTACCGGAAGGAACGCTGGTGCCGACTGGCAACGTGCTGGTTCAGGTTATCAATACCGACCCCAAATGCGCCTGGTTAACCAGCTATATAGAAACGTCGCTGCTGCGCGCCGTTTGGTATCCGACGACGGTGGCGACCATCTCCAAAGCCTGCCACAGCCTGATAGCCCGCTATTTACAAGACACCGCCGACTCGCTTGACGGCCTGCCGTTCAAGCTGCACGACTTCGGCGCCAGAGGCGCAAGCTCCGAAGAAAGCGTCAGCATCGGCAGCCTGGCCCACTTGGTCAACTTTATGGGCACCGACAGCCTGGCGGCGCTGGTCAGCGCCAAGCGCTTCTACCACAGCCCCATGGCCGGATTCTCCATCCCCGCCGCCGAGCACAGCACCATCACCAGCTGGGGCCGTGAGGGGGAAACCGACGCCTACGCCAACATGCTCAGGCGCTTCGGCGGAAAGGGGAAAACCGTCGCGGTGGTCAGCGACTCCTACGACCTTTGGAACGCTATCGACAACATCTGGGGCGGCAGCCTGAAGTCTCAGGTGGAAAACAGCGGCGGTACGCTGGTTATTCGCCCCGATTCCGGCGAACCGGTCGCTATAGTTAACGAAGCGATTGAGCGCCTGATGGCCAAGTTCGGCTTTCGCGTCAACGACAAAGGCTACAAGGTGCTGCCGGACTTTATTCGCATCATTCAGGGCGACGGCATTTCAGCGTCCTCTATCGCCGCCATTCTGCGAGAAATGAAAAACCGGCGGCTGAGCGCGGAAAACGTGGCGTTCGGCATGGGCGGCGAGCTGTTGCAAAAGGTCCACCGCGATACGCAGAAGTTCGCCATGAAGGCCTCCGCCGTCTGTATTAACGGACAGTGGAGAGACGTTTATAAAGATCCGATAACCGACAGCGTCAAGCGCTCCAAAAAGGGCCGACTGGCGCTGATTAAAGAAAACGGCGAGTTTAAAACCGTCGCGCGGGACGCCGTTTCCCCATCGGAAAACCTGCTGGTACCGGTTTACCGCGACGGCCAGCTTATCGTTGACGATACGTTGGACGCCATTCGCCAGAGGGCGGTGCAGGATTGTATTGTTGTCTGATAGTACTACCATTCTAATAATAAAAGGCCTTAAGAAAAATCTTCTGGCCTTTTTATTTAATTATATTAGATATATTAGTATTGGTTGTTTTTTATACAAAAATCCATTTTGAAAAATATTTTTATTTTTTAAAAATAAAACATACCATTCACAAAAAAACAAACAATCAACATACAAATAAAATAAACATTAAAAAAACAAAAAAGTTGCTTTAAATATAAAAGACCAAAAGTGGACTTTTTATAAAACCAAAACAAACTTACAATAACTAAGAAAATTTATTATTTAAAATAAATATTATAAGAGTAATTCCTTATTTTGAATTATTTCAAGGAGTTCATTAATGGAACTAAACGTCTTTCAATGGAAGAAAAAAGCGCTATCTCTTGCTATACAGATCTCTGTACTTAGCGCCCCTTTCAGCATCAATGCAGCACCTCAGGTTACAGCTACCTCCGGCCAGGTTAAAAACTTTGATACGTTAAGCTGGAACGGGGTCAGTACCGGCATGGTTATGCAAAGCAAAAATAAAGGTTCGGAAATTAACGTAACCGGTACGGGAACGTTCAATTTGAGTTCCGGTGTGCGGCTATTTGAAGCAATAGATGGCGGCAGCGTTACCCTTACCGGCGGGGGAACAATCAATCTGCAAAACACCAGAATGGGCTATCTTAATAGTCCCGTTTATAGCACGCTAGACACCATCGGCGGCATATTTCATATTAAAAACTACGAAATCAACGTTGATATGAGCGGTATGACGGGAGACACCGCGGCTTTAGAACTTAGCAACATTACGCGCACGACACTTTCTGGAGAACACCGAATGGAAAATGCAACGGTAAAGTTTCAGGGAAATGGCGCAGAAAGAGCTCGCTTTATCCATGCTACCGGCGTCAACCTGACTCTGCTTAATACGGAGATTGAAGCAAATAACGGCGGCGGCGCTGTCTCGATAACCTCAATGAACAATGTTCCATCAAACGTGTCCATTATCGGAGGGAAGTACTACGGAAGCAATAACTACAACCTTATAAATGGTACAGGTGACAACATCGGCAAGCGTGGTTCAATAATACATATCGCTGGCTCAAGCAATGTTACTTTAGATGACGTTTACGTCAGCTCCGATGATGAAGATAACGCTATGCAGCTGATAGCGGCAAACCTGATAATAAAAAATTCAACAATTTCAGGCGGTAACGCGGGGATATTTTCATACAACGGTCAAGCAACTATAACTTCCAGTAATAGTTTTATCGAAGGCCGTAATGGCTCCGCCATTTTGTTAACCGGCTTCCAAACAAACAGAAGCGATATCCTGTCGTCCACAAACGATATTTTTACAGGAAAAAACGGTTTCCGAGTTGAGATATATGGAAAAATTGACGCCACGTTAAGCCATTCTCTTATTCAAGTGGATGACGCGGCCTTTAGCATCGATAAGCAAGGTTCACTTTTTCATTCGGCAAAAATAGACGTTCAGCTTAAGGACAATAGCCGAATCGAGGCCACAGATGCGTTCAAAGTTAGCAGTTTATCTTCTATAATCAACGCCGATATATACAATTCACAGGTAAATACGCGTGGTAAAGTAGCCCTAGCGGAAGGCGGTGGACAAATTGTTCTACGCGCTAACGCATCTACCCTTCGCGGCGACCTGTTGGAAAATGATGACGTTGAAGACAGTACGCTCACTGCAGTATTAAACAACGGCTCATCCCTTACCGGGAAATCCGCCAACGTCAGCAGCATTTCGTTAACGAACTCAGCCTGGAACGTCACGGCGAATTCTTCCGTCACTGATATGTATAACAACGTCGACGGAAACATCGTTTTTGTGTCTCCAACGAATGAAGCTCTGGCTTCCGACTACAAAACCCTGCTTGTTAACGGTAACTACTCTGGAAACGGCAGCATGCACTTCAACACGCGTCTTGGCGACGACAATTCACTGACTGACCGCATGATCGTACACGGTAGCACCTCCGATACAACACAGGTATACGTCAACAATGCCGGCGGTTCAGGCGGACTGACCAATAACGGTATTCTGCTAATTCAGGTCGATGGCCAGTCAGACGGCGTTTTCTCACTCAGCAACCGCGTCGTGGCAGGCATGTATCAGTATGATCTATTTAAAAATACAGGGAACGGCAGTTGGTACCTGTCCAGCTCTGTCGATCCTGACTGGGTAGAGCCGACGCCGAGTCCGAGTCCGGCTCCAAGCTCCAACACGACTCCAACACCTTCAAACAGTACGACCGACAGGCTCATCGCGCCGGAGAGTGGCGTTTACGCCCACAACATGACCGTCGCAGCCGGCATGTTCCGCCACACTATGTATGACCGTATGGGCGCCGTGCACAATACCTACGGCAGTACCGAAGGCGACCTTCAGCCCGGCATGTGGATACGCACCGTCGGTACCCACACCGACAGCAAGGGCGGCGGCAGTCAGCTTAATATCGACACCGACACTACCGTTGTTCAACTCGGCGGCGACGTTGCCCAATGGACCAACGGCGATGAACGCCTGTTTATGGGCCTGATGGGCGGATACGGCCGCAGCACTATTCACGCCAAAAACTCCCTTAAGCCTTACACCAACAGCGGCATTAAAAACACCGCCAGCGGCTCCGTTGAGGGCTATCACGTCGGCGCCTACGCCACTTGGCTTGGCAACCAGTCTACCCTCAGCGGCCCCTACGTCGACAGCTGGGTTCAATACGGCTGGTTCGACAACAGCGTACAGGGCAACGGCAGGGCAAAAGAAAGCTATGACAGCCGCGGCCTGAGCGCCTCCGTTGAGACAGGCTACGCCTTCAACGCCGATGAAAACGAAACCTTAAGCTGGATGCTGGAACCTCAGGTGCAGGTTATTTACAGCCGCTACCGCGCCGACGACTTTAACGACGCCAACGGCACTCGCATCAACGATGGCAAGGCCGACGGCTTCACGACTCGGCTTGGCGCTCGCTTTTACAGCCGCAGCAAGCCGGGAAAAGAGGCTATCCAACCCTTTATGGAAGTTAACTGGTGGAACGACAGCGCACAGGGAAGCCAGCGTTTCGATGGCGAGAAGCTGAGCGACGGCGTGCCGAATAACAGCTATGAGCTAAAAGGCGGCGTTCAAAAAAGTATCGCCAAAGGCTGGCAGGTTTGGGGACACGTTAACGGAATTATGGGTAAAGACAGCTACAGCACCTACGGCGCTATGCTGGGAGTAAAAGCGCAGTTCTAGCCTTAGGTCGTTCTATTGATAAACGGGGGCTTTTGGCTCCCGTTTTCATATCCCTCTCTAAATTTTCTTACTAATGAAGATTTGTCTTCCCTTTTCCTTGATGTGAAAACCCAGGTTAATTAGTATTCTCGCCTTCGCTAATTAAACTAAAAAAATACGACTATGGATAACGCACAACATCAGGGAACGCCAGAAGGCAACTCCCCGGACCTCATCCGCGCCAATAAGCGCAGCAGAATGCCCGATACGCTTATTATTATTTTCTTTATCGGCATTTTTGTTTCGGCACTGACCTATTTCATCCCCGTCGGCACGTTCCAGATTAAAGAGGTTCACTATCTGGTCGAAGGTGTGGAAAAAACCCGTAAGGTCATCGACCCCACCTCCTTTGCCTATTCCGTCGACGACGCCGGTCAGACGGTGTTCAAGAAGATAGCGCTGTTCGCCAGCGGCGATGGCGTCGGCCTGCTTAACTTCCCGTTTGAAGGGCTGGCCTCCGGCGATAAGTACGGTTCGGCGATCGGTATCATCATGTTTATGCTGGTTATCGGCGGCGCGTTCGGCGTCGTGATGCGAACCGGCACTATCGATAACGGCATCTTGCGGCTTATCGATAAAACCCGCGGCAACGAAATTATTTTTATCCCGGCCATGTTTTTCCTGTTCTCTTTGGGGGGCGCAGTGTTCGGTATGGGCGAAGAGGCGATTGCCTTCGCCATTATTATTGCCCCGTTGATGGTCAGGCTTGGCTACGACAGCATTACGACGGTGATGGTGACCTACGTCGCCACTCAGGTCGGCTTCGCCACCTCGTGGATGAACCCCTTTAGCGTCGTGATAGCGCAGGGGATCGCCGACGTGCCGGTGCTGTCCGGCTCGACGCTGCGCATCGGCCTGTGGCTCGGATTTACGCTGTTTGGCATCATCTTTACCATGGCCTACGCGCGCAAAATCAAGCGCGCGCCGGAAAAGTCCTACAGCTACCACAGCGACAGCTACTTTCGCGAGCGCTCAACTCAGGTTAAAAAGACGGACTTTGGTTTGGGCTACTGGCTGGTGCTGCTGACGATTGTCGGCATTATGGTGTGGGTCGTTTGGGGCGTAGTGGTTCACGGCTGGTACATCCCGGAGATTGCCGGGCAGTTTTTCGCCATGGGGGTGATTGCCGCCGTCATCGGCGTGCTGTTCAAGCTCAACAACATGACGGCCAACGACGCGGCCGACGCATTTAAAGATGGTGCAACGGTGATGATCGCCCCTGCGCTGCTGGTCGGCTTCGCCAAGGGCATTATGCTGCTTATCAGCGGTTCGGGCGCGACCGATCCGAGCGTGCTGAATACCGTACTCAACGGCACGGCGGGCGCTATCAGCGGAATGCACGACTCCTTCGCAGCCTGGTGCATGTACGCGTTCCAGTCCGTATTTAACTTCTTCGTCCCGTCAGGCTCCGGTCAGGCGGCGCTCACCATGCCGCTAATGGCGCCGCTGAGCGATCTGATTGGCGTAACCCGTCAGGTGTCGGTACTGGCGTTCCAGCTGGGCGACGGATTTACCAACGTGGTTATCCCAACCTCGGCTTCGCTAATGGGCACGCTCGGCGTATGCCGCGTTGACTGGGGTAACTGGATCCGCTTCAGCTGGCGCTTCATGCTGTGGCTGTTTATCTTCTCCAGCATTGCGGTGATCGGCGCTCAGATGGGTGGCTACGCGTAATTTCAGAAGATTCCGGGAAGCGAAAGCTTCCCGGAATTTCTTTATCCCGTCCCCAGCATGTGCTGAATAATAAAGTAGTGATCTTCAAACATCACCTGCGGGTCAAGCTCGCTAAGCGGCACCCAGCGGGCGGCTTTGGCGTCATCGCCTCCTTTCACCTTCGGCAGTGCGGTATCGGGCGCAAGCTCAATGTAGAACGCATGGGTAATGGTTCTGCCTCTCGCCGAGCGGTAGGGCGCATCGTACACGCCCTGCTGTCTTATAGACCCTTTGAGCACCGGCGCGGGCACCTTGAGCTTGGTCTCTTCACGCAGCTCTCTTAAGCAGGCCTCCAGCAAGCGCTCACCCTGATCGACAAAACCGCCCGGCAGCGCCCACAGGCCCTTGCCGGGGCTGGCCCGACGTTCGATAAGCAGAATATGGCCGGACTGGATAACCACTGCGTCCACGGTAACGAATACTGGTGGATAGGGCGCCGCCTTCCAGGCTTCGCGATACTTTTTGATGAAGGTGATTTCATCGTGAATCTGGCCATAGCCGGAGCCGTTCTGTGCAAAGCTCACCAGATAGTCGGCCACCGGGGGCGGTAAAATCTCGCCGCTAACCAATTCATCAACCACCCGCCGGGGCTCATCGGTAAAAAAGGCCTCCCTCAGGGGCGTCGCGCTGATGTCGCGCACGCTGTCGATGCTAACGCTGTGCCACTGCGGGAACAGGCTCAGATAAAAGCCGGTGCTGTCTTTCCTGTGGCCAATCAGCGCCACCTTAGCCGGGCGGTGAGGGAAAAGATGGTGAGCGGTCACTAATCCGTTAACCGTCGACTGAACGTTGCGCACCCACAGCTCGTCGTTATACATGACGTCCATCAAAGGCAGGCAGAACAGACGGGCGTTTTCTTCGTGCGTCAGGCAGCGGCGGATCATCTCTTCGCGCTCCTGGTGGGTCCACGGGTTACGAGGGCTTCTCGGTTCCCAGGCGGAGCCGATCAGCACGATCATCTTCTCCGCCTGATTAAGCCCTTCGCGAACCACCTTCAGATGGCCGTGGTGGAAAGGCTGGAAGCGACCGATAAAAACGGTGAAATCATAGGGTTTCGTCATCTTGCAAGCTCCTTGCAAACGGGGTATCGCGAGGCGTCTTTCGCTTCGCTTATTAAAGCGCGCCTTGATATTGGCGCCCGATGATCTTATTATTGGCTTATAGCCACTATATAGCAAGCACAATTCATCAACGCAGAGGAACCCTTATGTATCAGACGGAACGCGAGTATCTGGCAAACTATCGCATCCACAATTACGACATTCCTCTGCTTTCCATTGATATCGCCATTTTTACGCTGATTGCAGGCAGGCTCCACATTCTGATGGTAGAACGAGGTTCCTTTCCCTGTAAGGGGATGTGGGCGCTGCCGGGGGGCTTTATCAATAAGCAGTTGGACGAAGACCTGCACGCCTGCGCGCTGAGAAAGCTTAATGAAAAAACCGGCGTGACTATATCAACGACAGCGCCGCACTTAGAGCAGGTAGAAACCGTCGGCAACGCAGAGCGAGATCCGCGCGGCTGGTCGGTCACTACGTTGTATATGGCGCTGATCCCCTACGCGCAGGCGAAAGGGTTTACCGATACCGTCACCGATGCCCGCTGGTGGCCCTTTGATGAAGCCAAAGCGCAGACGCTCGCCTTCGACCATGCGCTGCTTCTGGATAAAGCTCGCACTCGCCTGAGAAACAAAACCGCCTATACGGTGCTGCCCATCCACGCTATCAGCGCGCCCTTTACCCTGACCCAGCTACAGCAGGCGTTTGAAGAGCTGCTGGAAAAGCCGATTGAGAAAAAGTCGTTCCGCCGCCGCATCCTCTCCGCCGATCTGCTGGAAGAGGCGGGACAGGGGCTGCCGGAAGGAGGATTGGGAAGGATAGCCACCCTGTATCGGCCCGCGCCGGGGTGTGGGGAGCATACGTTTGTTTGGAGCTTGGGGTGAAAAGCGCTCAATAAAAAATCCGGCTATGCTTCTAAAAAACATAGCCGGATTTACTTCTTTACTACTTTGCCACTGTCTTACTTTCTTTCTTTTTTAAATACCTGTTACTCCACCGTCACCGACTTCGCCAGGTTGCGAGGCTGGTCTACGTCCGTTCCCTTAATCAGGGCAACGTGGTAGGAGAGCAGCTGCAGCGGGATGGTGTAGAAAATCGGCGCGGCGATTTCTTCCACGTGCGGCAGCGGGATAATCGTCATGCCTTCACCGCTGACAAAGCCCGCGTTCTCTTCGGCAAACACGTACAGCTGGCCGCCGCGCGCGCGCACCTCTTCGATGTTGGACTTCAGCTTTTCCAGCAGCTCGTTGTTCGGCGCCACTACGATAACCGGCATGTCGGCGTCAATCAGCGCCAGCGGGCCGTGCTTCAGTTCGCCCGCCGCATAGGCTTCCGCGTGAATATAGGAGATCTCTTTAAGCTTCAGCGCCCCTTCCATCGCAATAGGGTACTGATCGCCGCGCCCGAGGAACAGCGCGTGGTGCTTCTCGGAGAAGTCTTCCGCCAAAAGCTCGATGGACTTTTCCAAAGAAAGCAGCTGGTCGATGCGGTTCGGCAGCGCCTGCAGCGCGTGCACGATCTCTTTTTCCTTCTGCTCGCTCATGCCGTGCAGGCGGCCAAAGCGGGCCACCAGCAGCAGCAGGACGGTAAGCTGAGTGGTGAACGCTTTGGTCGACGCTACGCCGATTTCGGCGCCGGCGCGGGTCATCAGCGCGATGTCCGATTCGCGCACCAGCGAGGAGCCGTGTACGTTGCAAATGGCCAACGAGCCCAGATAGCCAAGCTCTTTAGACAGGCGCAGCGCCGCCAGCGTGTCGGCCGTTTCTCCTGACTGGGAAAGCGTTAACAGCAGGCTGCCTTTGCGCACCGCGGGCTTGCGGTAGCGGAATTCGGAGGCTATTTCAATGTCGCACGGCACGCCGGCGACCGCTTCAAACCAGTAACGGGCCACCATGCCCGCGTGGTAAGAGGTGCCGCAGGCGACGATTTGAATATGCTGAACCTTTTCCAGCAGCTCGGTCGCCGACGGGCCAAGCTCTTCCAGCGAAACCAGCCCGTGGCTGATGCGCCCTTCAAGGGTGTTTTTAATCGCCAGCGGCTGCTCGTAAATCTCTTTTTGCATGTAGTGGCGATAGATACCCTTATCGCCCGCATCGTACTGGCTGGTGGACTCTACCGCCGGGCGGTCAACCAGCGTGCCCTGCTTGTCAAAAATCGTCACGGAGCGGCGGGTCACTTCAGCCACGTCGCCCTCTTCCATGTAGATAAAGCGGCGGGTTACCGGCAGCAGCGCCAGCTGATCGGAGGCGATAAAGTTTTCGCCAAGGCCCAGGCCTATCACCATCGGGCTGCCCGAGCGGGCGGCGACCAGAACGTCCGGATTGCGCCTGTCGACGATCGCCGTACCATAGGCGCCGCGCAGCACCTTCAGCACGCGCTGCACCGCTTCCAGCAGGCTTAGCTCTGCGTGGTTCTTCAGCTCTTCGTGCACTAAGTGGGCGATTACTTCGGTATCGGTTTCAGAGGTGAACACGTAGCCCTTTTTCATCAGCTCGTCGCGCAGGGTCTCGTAGTTTTCAATAATGCCGTTGTGCACAACGGCGATAAAGCCGGACTCGTGCGGGTGGGCGTTCGTTTCCGACGGCTCGCCGTGGGTTGCCCAGCGGGTGTGGGCGATGCCCGTTCCGCCCGACAGAGGATACTCGCTCACTGCGTCGCTCAGGCACTTAACCTTACCCAGACGGCGAACCCGCTGCAGGTGGTTTTCACCGTCAATCACCGCCAGGCCGGCGGAGTCGTACCCGCGGTATTCCAGACGGCGTAAGCCTTCCAGCAGAATTTCCGCTACGTCTCGCTGCGCTACTGCACCAACAATTCCACACATCGTTTCTATTCCTGATTTAAGAGATCGGTCTACCGATCCCTGCGATGCCTTTGACCTACGTACGTTAAAGTAAACGTGCCGGATTTTCCGACGTCCCCGAGCCTTGTAGAGAATGGGGATTATTGCCCGTCGCTATGCGGGCTTTTATAAGTTTAAATCTGCTTTTACTTCTTCTTCACCGGCCGCTGCCAGCCGGTGATGTGGCGCTGTGCGACCCGGCTTATCACCAGTTCGTTTTCGCCCACGTCTTTCGTTACCGTCGTACCCGCGCCGATGGTCGCCCCCTTGGCGACGCTAACCGGCGCCACCAGCTGGGTGTCGGAGCCGACAAACACGTCGTCGCCGATAACGGTTTTAAACTTGTTGGCGCCGTCGTAATTGCAGGTGATAGTGCCGGCGCCGATGTTGACCCGATCGCCGATATCCGCATCGCCTAAGTAGGAAAGGTGACCGGCTTTGGAGCCTTTACCCAGACGCGCCTTTTTCATTTCAACGAAGTTGCCGACGTGCGCCTCATCCTCAAGCTCTGCGCCAGGGCGCAGGCGGGCGAACGGCCCAACGGTACAGCCGAGGCCGAGAACGGCGTCTTCAATCACGCTATAGGGGCTGATAACGCTGTCGTCGCCAATCACGCAGTTTTTCAGCACGCAGCCGCTTTCAATCCGCACGCGGTCTCCGAGCACGACTCGACCCTCAATAATTACGTTGGTATCAATCACGACGTCGCGACCATGGACCAGCTCGCCGCGCAGGTCGAAGCGAGCCGGATCGATAAGCATCACGCCTTCCAGCAGTAGGCGCTCGGCCTGCTCGGCCTGATAAATGCGCTCAAGGCGGGCAAGCTGGAGACGGTTGTTAACCCCTTCGGTTTCGCTGACGCGGGCCGGATGCACCGCCTCAATGCGGCGGCCTTCGCGATGGGCCAAGCCGATAATGTCGGTAATGTAGAATTCACCTTGAGCGTTGTTATTGTCCAGCTGGCTCAGCCAGCGCTTCATGTCCGCCCCGTTGGCGACCAGAATGCCGGTGTTGATTTCGTTAATTTTGCGCTGCTCGTCGCTGGCGTCCTTGTGTTCAACGATGCTAACCACTTTATCGCCTTCACGCACGATGCGGCCATAGCCGGTCGGATCGTCAAGCTTCACCGTTAAAAGGCCTATGCCGCCTTCGGGCTTGGCGTCCACCAGCCGACGCAGCGTTTGTTCAGAAATCAGCGGCCCGTCGCCGTACAGCATCAGAATATTTTCATCGTCGGCAAAGTAGGGCGCGGCCTGCTGCATGGCGTGGCCCGTTCCCAGCTGCTCGGCCTGTAAAACCCAATTAACCGGCTGCCCGGCCAGCGTTTCTTTCATCACGTCGCCGCCGTGGCCGTAAACCAGATGAACCTGCTTTGCCCCCAGTTTGGATGCCGTATCGATAACGTGCTGCACCATCGGCTTACCGGCCAATAAGTGTAGAACTTTAGGAAGATCGGAATACATGCGAGTGCCTTTACCGGCGGCGAGAATGACTACGCTGAGCTGAGAATTGGACATAGACAACCTGTAAATAAATTGAACTGGCGAAAGTAAACCTTTTTGGCGATAAAAATGCTACTTATTTTTAATCATGAAACGCGCTCAGCCCTTGTTCCATAAGGGCTGATAAAAAAACGACAATTCAGCGAAATCCGCAAAAAAACTGTCTGCGTTCGGAGACAGATTTTTGCCCCCGAATCGGCCAAACGGCGCGCGTTATTCCACGGGGTTACCCCTTATTTCTTATCAAATAAAAAGTTGCTATTAAAATAGTGACTATTGCCGCTTCAGGCGCTCCACGGCCAAGTCGAAAGCCAAGCACTGTAAGTTCGGCGTATGGTTAATCAATGCCCTGTGGGTTCTTGCCTGACTGACGTACACAAAGCTTTCCCCCCACGGCTGGTGGTGAGCGTCGCGAACGACGGGGCCACAGCGTTCGTCAAGCAGCCTGCTCAAAGGCAAGTGGTCGTCGCCTGGTTCGAGAAGCGACGAAGCCCTATCGGGATAGCAACGTTTTATCTCTTTCGCTTCAAGATGCCAGACGTTGTCGTCATAAACGGCGGTTTTTACCGCCAGATTGTTATCGCTCAGGAACCAAACCTGAGGCACCGGAGATTGATAAGCGTCCGCGCCCTGTACCCAGGATGCAAACTCCCGGGCGCTCTGCAAATTCCCCGCCAGCGCAGCCCTGGTGCGAGCGGCGACGGGAGAAACGCCGTTGCCCGTTTCACGATAGGGCCCCATGCGGTAAGCCTTCCAACATTCGGGATCGTAAATATCAAACGACGGCAGCGGATTGCCTTTGCCGTCTACCGCCGAAAAGTCCGACGGCAGCAGCTGATAGGCGCTGGGATAGCTGGCAATATCGTCCGCCGTGAAGCCGTGGAAATATCGGCTTGCCGGGTAATACCCGGTCATCATCATCGACAGCGCATGATAGGTTCCTCGCCATGGAGGGCCAAACGCGTACCACTTGGCTATCCGACGGCGGTTTTCCTCCGTGGTGGTGGCAAGCCAATAGCGTACCGCCAGATTTGACGCCGACTGGCCGATAAGAATAACTTCCTGCTCGGGGCCAAACAGCGCGGCAATGCGCGAAAGCTCCTCATCCAGCCTAAGAGCCAGATGGCGGTGATCGGCCCGCCAGTCGTGGCCGACAAAAAACAGGTCTCTCCCTTCCCTATACCCCAGAGCCGCTTCGAGCACCAGCTTAAGCTCTGCGGTAACCAGCGTGTGCACCAGCCCCGGCACGATGGTAAAGGCATGCAGCTGCTCATTGGCCAACACCCGCGCGCGGTGAACGTCGCTGTCTTCATACTCATAGCCCGCGTGCTCGGGCCGATTGAAAAACACGCCGCGATAGTCGCCCCAGGTTTGCACTCGCTGCTGCCGGTCGTACAGCTTGGTGCCAAGAATGCCCGGCAGATACAAAACGGGCAGATTTTCGCCCTTTTTATTCAGGCCGGCGCGCTTAAGCCGCTGGGCAATAATTTGCCCTCGCGCCAGCGCATAGCCCCAGTTTATCGGCATAATTAGCGCCCTTGCAGCGGATGGAAGGTAATCGGTACGTCTTCGCTGGTGCCCTGCGTCTGCTCAGCGCTCATTACCGGGAAGTGGGCGCGGTCGTAGACTTCAAATAGCCGAATGTCGCTCTTTTCAGGGTGATAAAGCCGGATCCCTGCGGCCCTGTCGTCGCTTTTAGACAGCATAAAGCGGGCGCAGCCGTTCATTCCCACCTCCCCCACCGGCTGGCCGTCTGAAGAGATGAACTGGTAATAGAGCGTGGCTCCTTCATCTTGCTCAATATGGCACGCCTGTATGGCGCCGCGAAACATATGGGTTGAGCAGGAGAGGTCGGCCGGGATGCGAATACCTTCAGAGAGGGGATTTTTATCCCCCCAGGGAAGAACGATGGGTGAACGCTTGCCGCAGTTCGGGCAGCCGCCGTCTTTAAGAAACGAATGAGCCACCAGCCCGTTGCGCTTCACCCATTGGGTCTGGCAGTCCGGACAGTAGCTGTTGGCGCTGTCCGTGCCGTATACGTTCCCCAAATAGACATAGCGCATGCCGTCGGCCAGCGCGTTAACTCTCGCCTGCTCAAGGAAGGGGATCGAGGTGCGTTCAACGTCGGTATAGCGATAGTCGGGGTGAAAGCGAACGTAGTGCAGTGGAATCTCGTCATCCAGATGGTTCAACATCCAGTCGGACACCCGGCGGCTTTCCGTCAGGCTGTCGTTGCGCCCGGTGACGCACAGGTTGGATATTTCCAAATGCGGGCCGCTGCCGCCCTTTCTTGCGTCATAGACCTGCTTGATGCCGTCTAAAATGGGCGCAAGCCTGCCGCCGGTATGCTTGCGGTAGAAGCTGTCCTGCATTGATTTGAGCGAAATGCTGAAAATATCCATTACGCCCAGCAGTTCATCAATGCCCTTTTCGCTGATATAAAAGGCGCTTTTATAGAGGTTTTTAAGCCCGCGCTCGCGCCCAAGCTTCGCCGTTTCCATCACGAATTCGTGCCAAACGACCGGATCGTTATAGGTCCACGACAGTACGCGGATATTGTGCTTGAGGGCATAGTTCACCACGTCTTCCGGGCTGTAGTACATCACGTTGTCGTCCTGAACGTAGCGCGCCTGGCTGGTGGTCCAGTTTTGGCAGAAGTCGCAGTGCAGCATGCAGCCGATATTGCCCAAAGAGAGGATTTTCTCCCCCGGCGCATAGTGGTAAACGGCCTCGGTCTCGATACTTTCCTGCGTCATGGGGACCGACTTGCCGTAGTTCAGGCTAACGAGCGAACCGTTTTCATTGCGGCGCATGCGGCAGGTTCCGGTGCGGCCCGGGATAATTTTGCACGAACGCGGGCAAAGCTCGCAGCGAATGGCGTTATCCGCTAATGGGCTCCATAGCCTGGCGGGGTATCCGGTTTGCTGCCACTGTTTTCTGGCCATTATTAAGTTCCCTTTTGCTCCAGTAAATATTCTATTTATTGTCGACACGCGCAATAAAGCGCAGCCCTTTCTGCCAACGAGAAAGCGTCGGCCCTAAACGCCAGAAAAACGGCGAACCGCCGGCGGGCATGTTCGTCATATAGTGAATGTCCCCCGCGCTTTCCATATCGCTTATCAGCTTGAATCCCGGACCGAAGGTATAGGGCTTACTGACCAGCTGGCCATCGGGGCTGGACTGCGACTGGGTAAGAAAGTCGGCGTTTTGCCTGGTGGCGTGCACCGTTTCGCGGTTGCCGCCCTGATAGGGATAGCGCCCGGTCAGCAGTTTTTTTAACCATCCGGGACGCTTAATCGTGTGCTGATATTCCACCCAGGGCACCGTCATTTTTGCGCTACTGATAAGCGCTTTGTCGTACGACTCCTGTACCAGAGCGGCGACGCTTTCCTGCTCAAATCCCCACGCGGACAGGTGCTCTTTCAATATCATTATAAGATTCCAGCGGCAGCCCGGCCAAAAATCAGCGTACAGCGCTCTGGCGCCCCGCTTCAGGGCCTTCGCCAGTACGTTATCCATCAGGTGCTGGATCCACTGATCAAACAGCCGCGCGCATTCCAATTGTCGGGTATCGCCGTCCCATTGAGACAGCGGCGAATCGACGGTCAGATAGGGTAAAAGTACCGGCAGCGCCTGACGGGCGAAATAGTCCACTTTGTCGTCCTGAACGGCAGCCAGGGTCTGTGCCGTATGCTTTGACGTGGCGCGGATCAGTTCGGCTACGCGCTTTGCCCTGCTGGGAGAATGCCAGCGGTTTGACAGCGGTTGACGCCCGTTAAACAGCGCGTCGCTGTACTGGTTGGCGTATACCGCGTAGCCCTCCGGCGGATTGTGGCTTGAGGGGAGTTGGTCAAACGGCACGTAGCCCCGCCACTGATGGTCGGGATTGGTTAAGTCCATCACCAGGCTTCCCATATCGCAAAGCCGTCTTGGGATCATGCCCATCGCCTGAAGGCCGATATCGCCGTGAACGTCCGCATAGCCCACCATCATCGGCGAGTTGTTGACGCGGGAAAGGGCGTCGCGAAAGCTTTGCCAGTCGTGGCACTTGGAAAGCGCGTGAAAGGTGATGTCGCCGTCCGGTTTCTCAAGCGCAGGCCAGCGCAGAAACAGGCCGTAGTTGCCCTTTTCCATCAGCAGGCGGCCTTCAGAAAAGCCTCTGGCGATAAATTCGTGAACGCTGCCGGACTTACGGGCAATCAGCTGTTTCTCTTCGGTTAACGCCACCCAGCCGTCGGCGGTTTTCACTTTACCGGCCTCCAGGTCTATTTGGCCGAAAAACAGATCCTGATTGTCCGCCATGATGCCTACCATGCCCCAAGACGCGTGCCGGTTGCGGCCAACGATAATCCCCGGCGCGCCGGGAAAGTGCGAGCCGATGGCGTCCAGCCCTTCGTCGCTTACCAGCTTGCACAGCAGGTTAAACCCGGGGTTAACGTGCCCCATGTGCGGATCGGCCGCTAATATAGGCTTGCCGGAAGCGGTATGCCGCCCGCTGACGGCAATAACGTTGGAGCCGGTATCCGGCGACGACATGCCCAAATAGCTCAGGCCCGACAGCCCGTCTTTCAGCGCCTTTTCCACCATCGGCAGCCACTGGCCTTCGGCGTCCAGCGGCAGGGGAGATATTCGGCTTCCCTCTTCGCTAAAGGTGGTGAACAACTGTCGATGCTGCTCCTGCGTCAGCTTGCCCGCCAGTCGGGTATGAAACAGCTCATACTGCCAGGCCGAGTTGATAAAATATTTTAGCTGCGCCAGAAGGTAGGCGTCCGTTACGCTAAACGGCGCAATGCGATAGCCGAGCAGCCAGCTTTCGGCGGGCCTGGCTTTAGCGCTCTCAAGCGCGTAGTTTATGCCGTCGATATAAGACTGTACGTGCTGATACTGCTGCCCCTGCCAGGAATCGGGAGCGGCCGAGGCGTCGGTGGCTTGCGCCCGTTTCGCCAGCTCGGTTAATCCCAGCCGGCGCTGAAAAACGTCGGTTCTCAGCGCCGCGTCGCCAAGAATTTCCGCCAATCGTCCGCTGGCGACCCGCCGTGAGAGGTCAAGCTGCCACAGGCGCAGCCGGGCTGTACCGTAGCCTTGACCAAAAAAGACCGCCCTGTCGGTGTCGCCGCGTATGCACATCAGCTGGGCGTTTTCCAGTTCGACGCTCACGTTTCCCCAAGGGCTTTTTAACGTTGCTTTCATTCCCGTTTATTTAACCTTTCACTTTCTCGGCCCGATGCCGAAGGTAGTCCATCAGCTCCTGACGGGGATCGCCCGCCGACCAGCCCAGCTCTCGTTTAGCCCTTTCGGAACTGTACGTATAGGTGCTGCCATCCATAACTCTCAGCGCCTCTTTAGACAGAGGCATCGAGAGACCGAAAGCAGAAAGAGCGTCCATGGCCTGCGCAAGCCACTTAAGTGAAGAGATGCCTTTCGCGGCCGGTATTTTCTTCCCCGAGACGTTAGCCAACAGAGTGAAAATCTCCGACATAGAAAAATCCTCACCGGTAAACAGAAACGTTTGTCGCTGAATTTCCGGCGAAAGCAGCTTAGCCAATCCGTCACAAAGCCGGTCGACGCGACAGAGCTGAAAGCGGCTGGCGGTTTCCACCTGAAAGGGTATTTTTCCGTTATAGAAGGCGTCGACGGTCTGGCTCAGAATGCTGCCGTCTCCAGGGCCGAATACGCCGCCGGGAATGGCGATATTGACCGGCATGCCGAGCCGCTGGCGCTCGGCCACCAGCTCGTGGGCGATGTGTTTGGTTTCTTCATAATAGCTGCGAAAAATGCCGTTATGCCGCCAGCTTTCATTCGGCAGCTGGCCGTGCGTTTCACCCAGCGCAGCGGTTGAACTAACGTAAACCATGTGGGGAATTTCCGCCCTTTCCGCTTCGTCAAACAGCGTCTGCGTTCCCACCACGTTGGTGTAGTACATGGCGCGCCTTGCCCGGCGAGTGGCCGGCAGCCCAACGCGATAGTCGGCGGCCAGGTGCACCAGCGCCTGATGGCCCGCAAGGCGATGGCGATAGCTTTCCGGCCGGAGGAGATCTCCTACCGCTAACTCAACGCTCGGCGGCAGATCGGGGCGACCGTCTATTTTTGGTCTTTGTGCAGAACGCACCAGAAGCGTTATCCGATATCCCCGTCGGTGTAATTCATTCAGTAAATACGATCCGATAAATCCGGCTCCGCCGGTAACAAACACGTTTGACCCGCTCCCTGTCGCCGTCATTCATTTTCCTCATCAATAAAGGTCACCAGCGCCGCCAGCGTGAACACGCCGTCGCGCGGCGCAAGCGCTGAGCGCATATGCATTTTTCCAACGGGGCAGTAGCGGGTAAATCCCCCATAGCGCAGCGCGCTTTCCGTTCCCCAGTAGCCCAACGTTTGCAGCTGGCCAAACCAACGGTCGTGCGCCTGTTCCAGATGGCGGCCTACGTCTCCATAAACGATAGATATGCCCGTAGGCAGCCAAATATCGGGCGACAGTTCTCCGCTGAGCGTTACTCCCCATCCCGACGCTTCGCTGTGGCTTACTTTAAACATACCGCCGCTCAGCAGAGATTGGAAATAAAGCGCTTTTGCCTTGGCAAGCTGCCCAAGGCGCACGTCGTCGGGCAGGCGGGGAAGGGCGTCAAGGCGCGAAGCCAGCTCGTCAAACAGCCTCTCGGCCATACGCTGCTTCTCCACCACGATAAAGCGCGGGGAACTGCAAACGCCCTGCAAAAACAGGCAGACGTCCGTCAGTATGTGAGAAACAGGGGGAAGCGCGTCTCCCAGAATAGCCATTGCGCTGAGCTTAGGCCCCAGCTCGACAAGCCTGACGTGCGCAGGGGCAACGGCGCGATAGTGGCGAATCAGCGAATCGCCGCCGGCCAGCAGAACCACATCTACGCCATCAAGCAGGCGGGCGTCATCCTGACTTTGGCTTTGCCAGTCAGCTATTTCACACTCGCTTTCACTTAGATCCAGCGCCTGGCGCAGCGCCTCAAGCAGCGGCAAAGAGCCTCTGGCCTTAATTCTTATTCGACTGCCGATAAGGTAGGCGGCAAGAAAGCCTTCCAGCGTACCCAATGGATCGGTTTCAGAGATAACCAGCAGCAGCCGATAGGGCTCACGCCAAGTGCGATCGCCCAGCTCGCCGCAAAGCTTCCGTTCAAGCCAGTCAGACGATGATAGTTTTGCTATACGCGAGCGGCAAAAGGCCTGCGTGTCCGGATCATTGGAAAATAGCCAGTCACTGAATTCAACGCTTTTGAGCCAACGTTTGACCTTTACAAGCCGCGCCTGAAGCTCGTCGTTCATAGAGCCTGAGCCGCGCAGGTGCCTTCCGAAGAGGTGCTTCTGCCGATATAGCGTAAAAAGCGACCAGGAAGGCCGCAGGCGCAGCCTTCGTTCCATTCGCCAACGTCCTCAGTCAAAAGCCTGTGGGACGGCAGAGAGGCGAAGAAAGGGTTCTCCAACCGAATAAGGCCCGCTTCCCCCGCCTGCGCGCCGTATCCGCTAGCATTAATCACGGTAAATCTTGCGTACACCGGCTGGTGGAAATGGCCTTCTCGACAGCTGATGTAGTGCAGGGGATGTTCCGTCATGCCGTAAATATCGCGAATATCGACAAGGGGAGAGTCCAGCGTTTCCGCAAGCCCGGACACAATCTCTTTTCGGCTGAGGCTTTGCGTCATCCCCTTCCAACCGCCGCCGGTCAAGCCGCGAACCGGTGCGCTTAGCGTAAAGGCCTGCGGCCTGCTCAGACACAGGTGCTCAAAAAACACCGTCAGGCCAAAAATATAGATTGGCGCAGGATCGCTTGCCCAGCGTTTTAAGGTATTCCAGGCTAATTCGGTGTCTAAATGCCCCTCGTCGCTGACGGCAAATACGCATTCAGAGATCGGCGCGCAGGCGGTAAACTTTAAAAACGCCGTTGCGTACCCGGCCTTATCCCCTTTTGCCGGATCGGGAGACAGCAAAAGAAAACGGGAGGGCGTCTGGGAGACCAGGCCGTTAGCAATAAAAAGATGGGTCATTGCCCGCTGAATTCTAGACAGGCTGTGGACGTCAAAAAATACCTTTGTCTTTCGCCCGCTTCCCGTACCTGAGCTGGTCAGCCACTGCCCTTCGTCTGCGACCGGCGTCGCCAGATCGGTTGACTTAAACAGCGCAACGGGAATCGTTGGTTGAAAATGCGCGTCATAGAGCATCGCATAGGCTTCATTATGGTGGCGGTGCCAATCGTCCGCCTCCTGCATAGCAGAGAGAAAAAGTCCGTTAAGCCGCGAATCTATGGATAAATAGGGCGTATCAAAATTAGCCAATTCATCGGCCTGCGTCAAAGAAGAAGCGCTTACCCTGATATCAGACATCGTACATTCCTTAATAAACGGCGATCCAACTAATAGATTGGAGTATCTGATTATCCATAAGTTCCTGTAATAAAAGAGTGTGTAAAGGTAATGTTTTTTCTGTTTATTTAAAGAAGTCGCTTAAATAAGATAGAGATATTTCCACTTATCAGGCCTTCTTATGAAAACCACGCTGGAAGAACTTCAGGCTTTTGTGACCGTCGTCGACTGCCTTTCCATTACCAAAGCGGCAGCCAGGCTTAACCAAACGGTATCCGGCATTAGCCGCGCGCTGGGTCGGCTGGAGGATAAATTGGGAACGTCTTTGCTTAACAGAACCACGCGCAGGCTGGCCCTGACGGAAGAGGGAGAAGCGTTTCTTATCCACGCAAGAAAAATTCTTGAAGCAGTCGATGAAGCGGAAGACCACATGGCCGTTCGACGCCAGCAGCCTTCGGGCCTGTTGCGCATCAATGCGGCAGCTCCCTTTATGTCGCACTCCATCGTGCCTATCGTCGGCGACTTTTGCCGCCTCTATCCGCAGATTACGCTGGAATTGAACACTAACGATCGCTTTATCGATCTGCTGGAGCAAAAAACCGATATTGCCATTCGCATCGGCGAGCTTCAGGACTCAACGCTACACGCCAGACATCTGGGCGTTAGCCGCCGCAGGGTGCTGGCCAGCCCCGATTACCTGACGAAGTCGCCCCCGATTAATGACGTTGCCGACCTCGCCGGGCATCGGCTTTTAGGATTTGCCCACGTCGACCGGCTTAACGAATGGCCCTTTAACGACGAAAACGGGCATTTGCTGAAAATAGTTCCTACGCTTAGCGCCTCCAGCGGAGAAACCATCAGGCAGTTGGCCATCAAGGGCGAAGGGCTGGTTTGCCTTTCAGACTTCATGACCCATCAGGACAGAAAGCAGGGAGATTTGGTAGAAGTACTGCCGGAAAAGCGGGTTGACGCCATGCAGCCGATTAATGCCGTTTACTACCGCAATACCCAGCTCTCGGCGCGCATTACCTGCTTTTTGGATTTTTTGAGTGAACGGACTAAGGGGATGCTGTGATCCTATCCCTTTAGCCAACGGGTCGTTCAATCAGCCTGTAGCGCTTATTTTCAACGCCAATGACGGGAATTTGGCGATTTTTATCAAAGTAGTCATAACCAGGCTTAAGCATCATCCAGAAAGGATACTCAGGAGCATTCCGATAGCGCTCTAAGTTTTTATCCGTCATGGCGAACGGAAAAATATGAACGGGAATGCTTCGTTGCCCGCCGTCCAGCGCCTGCTCCACCAGCCCGTAAATCTCTTCAATAATAGGATCGGTCATCGCATAGCAGCCCACTGACGCGCAGCCGCCGTGGACCATAATAAAGCTGCCGGTAAAACCGTTGGCCCTATCGTAAGCGTTGGGGTAGTCGATATTAAACGAAAGATGGTAGCGGCTGTTTGGGTTAAGCAGCCCCCTATTTGTAGCGTAAAATCCTTCCGGGCTCTTGCCGTCGCCTTCGGCTTTTTTCGGACCAAGGCCGCCGGAATAGGTGCAGATAGTGTAAGTTTTATACTTATCGAACGGATGGACGCCGTCGCTGTACCACAGTTCCAGCTTGTCTTCGGCTTTGAGAATTCGGATAAACAGGCGATCGCCCGGTTGGATTTCTCTTTTTATTTGAGCCCCGTCGGGAAACGGTTCAGTGCGTTCATCCGGCATTAATCCCGCCCCTTCATCGCTTGTTACGTAACGATAGATGAAAATGGCAGCCACTGTGCACAGCAGCAGGATGAGTAACAATGGCCATCTTTTCATCGGATAATTTCCTTATTATGCCGATAAAAAAGCCGGTCTGACGTTAAGACCGGCTTTTATTACTGAAAACAAACGCAGCGCTTTACATCAGCTTCTTGGTCAATTCGATAACGCGAAGTTTCGCAATCGCCTTGCTCAGCTCGGCGGATGCCTGCGCGTAGTCGATATCACCGTGCGAATTGCGGATGTGCTCTTCCGCTTTACGCTTGGATTCCAATGCCCGAGCTTCATCAAGATCCTGCCCGCGAATAGCCGTATCGGACAGAACGGTGACGGCGGTCGGCTGAACTTCGAGAATGCCGCCCGACAGATAGATAAACTCTTCTTCACCGTCCAGCTTAACGATACGAATCAGACCCGGCTTGATGGCTGTGAGCAGGGGAATATGGCGGGGATAAATCCCCAGTTCGCCTTCACTCCCCGTCACCTGGATCTTCTGCACCTCGCCGGAAAACAGGCTGCTTTCGGCGCTGACGACGTCCAGATGGAATGTTGATACGGCCATGTAGCCCTCCTGTCAACGCTTACAGTTTCTTGGCCTTTTCTACGGCTTCATCGATAGAGCCGACCATGTAGAACGCCTGCTCAGGCAGGTGGTCGTATTCACCGCTCATGATGCCGTTAAAGCCGCGGATAGTATCCTTCAGCGAGACGTACTTGCCCGGAGAACCGGTGAACACTTCCGCTACGAAGAACGGCTGAGACAGGAAGCGCTGAATTTTACGCGCGCGGGATACCACCAGCTTATCGCTTTCAGACAGTTCATCCATACCCAGAATGGCGATGATGTCCTTCAGTTCCTGATAGCGCTGAAGAATTGACTGAACGCCGCGTGCGCACTCATAGTGCTCTTGACCCACAACCAGCGGATCCAGCTGACGGCTGGTGGAATCCAGCGGGTCAACCGCAGGGTAAATACCCAGAGAGGCGATTTGGCGGCTCAGTACGACCGTTGCGTCCAAGTGGGCGAAGGTGGTCGCCGGAGACGGGTCGGTCAAGTCATCCGCAGGAACGTATACGGCCTGAACGGAGGTGATAGACCCCGTCTTGGTAGAGGTAATACGCTCTTGAAGCACGCCCATTTCCTCAGCCAGAGTCGGCTGGTAGCCTACGGCTGAAGGCATACGGCCCAGCAGTGCGGATACTTCCGTACCGGCCAGGGTATAGCGGTAAATGTTGTCGATAAACAGCAGAACGTCACGGCCTTCATCACGGAACTTCTCCGCCATGGTCAAGCCCGTTAACGCTACGCGCAGACGGTTTCCAGGCGGCTCGTTCATCTGACCGTATACCAGCGACACCTTGTCCAATACGTTGGATTCAGTCATTTCGTGGTAGAAGTCGTTACCCTCACGGGTACGTTCACCTACGCCTGCAAACACGGAGTAACCGGAGTGCTCGGTCGCAATGTTGCGAATGAGCTCCATCATGTTTACGGTTTTACCTACGCCGGCGCCGCCGAACAGGCCGACTTTACCGCCCTTGGCGAACGGACAAATCAGGTCGATAACCTTGATGCCGGTCTCCAGCAGCTCGGTTGCGCCCGACAGGTCTTCGTAGCTCGGCGCTGCGCGGTGAATAGCCCAACGCTCTTCTTCGCCGATGTCGCCCTTCATGTCGATAGGGTGACCAAGCACGTTCATGATGCGGCCCAGCGTCGCTTTGCCCACCGGTACTTCAATCGGGTGTTCCAGATCGAGCACGTCCAGACCGCGGCTTAAGCCGTCTGAAGTACCCATCGCGATGCAGCGAACAACGCCGCCGCCGAGCTGCTGTTGAACTTCCAGAACCAGCTTGGCATCAATTTGAACTTCAAGCGCATCGTACACTTTCGGTACGGCGTCTTGCGGGAATTCGACGTCCACTACGGCGCCGATAACCTGGATAATCTTTCCAGTAGCCATCTTGAATCCTCTACGTAATTCCTAAACCAAGCCTTAAACCGCCGAAGCCCCAGAGACAATCTCGGTGAGTTCCTGAGTGATGCTGGCCTGACGCGCTTTGTTATAAACTAACTGAAGCTCTTTAATCAGCTCGCCGCCGTTGTCGGTTGCGGCCTTCATCGCCACCATTCGTGCTGCCTGTTCGCTGGCAAGGTTTTCTACAACACTTTGGTAAACCTGAGATTCTACGTAACGGCGAAGCAGCATATCGAGCAGCGGCTTCGGATCGGGTTCGTAGAGATAGTCCCAGGTCTTGCTTTTGATCTCTTCGTCTTCAGAAGGAGGCAGCGGAAGCAGCTGCCGGATTTCAGGAGACTGAGACATGGTGTTTACAAAGTGGTTGTTCGCCACAAACAGCTTGTCCAAACGCCCTTCGTCGTAAGCCTGAAGCATCACCTTCACCGGGCCAATCAGTTCAGAGACCGAGGGGCTGTCCCCCATGCCCGTGACCTGAGCGACGATGTTCGCGCCTACCGATGAAAAGAAAGAGGCGCCTTTAGAACCGATAAGCGCCAAATCGACGCTTACGCCCTTATCGCTCCACTCTTTCATTTCAGACAGCAGCTTTTTGAACAGGTTGATGTTCAAACCGCCGCACAGGCCGCGGTCGGTAGAAACGACCAGATAGCCTACGCGTTTAACTTCGCGCTCTTCCAGATAGGGATGCTTATACTCAAGATTCCCCAGCGCAAGGTGACCGATCACTTTGCGCATCGTCTCGGCATAAGGACGGCTTGCCGACATCCGATCCTGCGATTTACGCATTTTGGACGCGGCAACCATCTCCATCGCTTTGGTGATCTTCTGCGTGTTTTGAACGCTTCCGATCTTGCTACGTATTTCTTTTGCGCCGGCCATTAGATTCTCCTCATAACCTGGCGGCCCTTTCAGGCCGCAGGATTATTACCAAGACTGAGTGGCTTTGAACGTATCAAGGATAGCCTTCAGGCCGGCCTCGATTTCGTCGTTGTAACCACCGGTTTGGTTGATCTTCTCGATAAGCTCAGCGTGGTCGCGTAAAGCATAGGCTAACAGCGCCTCTTCAAAACGACCGATTTTTTCCAGCTCAACGTCTTCCAGATAGCCGCGCTCTGCCGCATAAAGCACCAGAGACTGAGCGGCGACCGACATCGGTGCATACTGCTTCTGCTTGAGAAGTTCAGTCACTTTCTGGCCGTGGCTTAGCTGCTTGCGGGTTGCATCGTCCAGGTCTGAAGCGAACTGAGAGAATGCCGCCAGCTCGCGATACTGTGCAAGCGCAGTACGGATGCCGCCTGACAGCTTCTTCATGATCTTGGTCTGAGCCGCACCGCCTACGCGCGATACGGAGATACCCGGGTTAACTGCCGGGCGGATGCCCGCGTTAAACAGGTTAGACTCAAGGAAGATCTGACCGTCGGTAATGGAGATAACGTTGGTCGGCACGAATGCAGATACGTCACCCGCCTGAGTTTCGATGATCGGCAGCGCGGTCAGCGAGCCCGTTTGCCCCTTCACTTCGCCTTTGGTAAACGCTTCAACGTACTCGGCGTTAACGCGCGCAGCGCGTTCCAGCAGACGGGAGTGGAGATAGAAAACGTCGCCCGGGAATGCTTCACGTCCTGGCGGACGGCGCAGCAGCAGGGAGATCTGGCGATAGGCGACGGCCTGCTTAGACAGGTCATCATAAATAATCAGCGCGTCTTCACCGCGGTCGCGGAAGTATTCGCCCATAGCGCAGCCGGCGTACGGAGCCAGATATTGCAGCGCGGCGGACTCGGAAGCGGAGGCAACGACGACGATGGTGTTAGCCAGCGCGTTGTGCTCTTCCAGCTTGCGCACCACGTTAGCGATAGTTGACGCCTTCTGGCCGATAGCCACGTAGATACACTTGATGCCGGAATCACGCTGGTTGATGATAGCGTCTATAGCCAGCGCGGTTTTACCGGTCTGACGGTCGCCGATGATAAGCTCACGCTGACCGCGGCCGATTGGGATCATGGAGTCAACGGCCTTATAGCCGGTTTGAACCGGCTGATCGACCGACTGACGCTCAATAACGCCTGGCGCAATCATTTCAACGGGAGAAAATCCGTCGTGCTCAACGGGACCTTTGCCGTCAATCGGCTCACCCAGCGTGTTCACTACGCGTCCCAGCAGGCCGCGGCCGACCGGAACTTCAAGAATACGGCCGGTGCACTTAACCTTCATGCCTTCAGCAAGGTCGGTATATGGACCCATAACGACGGCGCCGACGGAGTCGCGTTCAAGGTTGAGTGCGATAGCATAACGGTTGCCTGGCAGCGCGATCATTTCGCCCTGCATAACGTCGGCCAGACCGTGAATGCGGATGATTCCGTCGCTGACGGAAACGATAGTACCTTCATTGTGAGCTTCGCTCACCATGTTGAACTGAGCAATGCGTTGCTTGATCAGTTCGCTGATTTCTGTGGAATTCAGTTGCATGCTCCAGTCCCCTTAAGACTGCAAGACGTCTGCTAAACGATCCAGACGACCACGTACGCTGTCGTCGATCACCATATCGCCTGCGCGAATAATGAAGCCGGCGATAACAGACTTATCAATTTTGCAATTTAGCTTAACTTTGCGCGACAAACGTTTTTCCATCGCAGCGGCAATCTTTGCCAGCTGGTCGTCACTCAGAGCGGCGGCAGAGGTCACTTCCACATCAACGGTGGACTCCTGTTCCGAGCGCAGCTGAATAAACTGTTCTAGCACGTCAGGAAGCACGATTAAACGTCCATTTTCAGCCATGACCTTTATCAGATTTTGGCCATTTTCGTTGAGCTGTTCGCCGCAAACCGCAATAAAAGTCTCCGCCATGTGTTCCGGCGCGATAGCGCCGGACAGCAAACCGTGGACCTGTTCATTGCGGCTGACTTCAGCGGCAAATGCTAACATTTGCTGCCAGTCATCCAGCGCGTTTTGCTCAACGGCAAAGTCAAAAGCTGCTTTGGCGTAGGGGCGAGCTACAGTAATAAATTCAGACATCTGCCCCTCCCTCCTTACAGTTCAGCGACCAGTTTATCAACGATGTCGCTATTGGCAGCTTCATCCACGGAACGTTCGATAATTTTCTCGGCGCCGGCAATCGCCAGCATAGCCACCTGTTTGCGCAGCTCTTCACGGGCGCGCTTGCGCTCCGCGTCGATTTCGGCCTTCGCTTGAGCAAGAATTTTTTCACGCTCATGTTCGGCTTCGGCCTTGGCCTCTTCAACGATCTGCGTCTTGCGCCTGTTAGCCTGTTCAATAATCACCAGCGCTTCGGCTTTCGCCTGGGCCATCTGGTCGGTCACGTTGGCTTGCGCTAGGCTCAGGTCTTTCTTAGCCTGCTCTGCAGAAGCTAAGCCGTCAGCAATCTCTTTCTGACGCTTTTCGATGGCCGCCATAATGGGGGGCCATACGTACTTCATGCAGAACCAGACAAACAGGACAAACGCTATAGCCTGGCCGAGGATTGTTGCATTAAGATTCACAGCACAATGCCTCTTTTAAAGTGAATAAATGGGTTTGTTTTCAGTACCGTTGACACCGAACGTTATCCGGCGACGGCGAACATGACATAGAGCCCCAAACCTACAGCGATCATCGGGATGGCGTCGACCAGGCCCATTACGATGAAGAACTGCGTACGTAACAGAGGAACAAGATCCGGCTGACGAGCGGCGCCTTCCAGGAATTTACCACCCAAAATACTAATACCTATCGCGGCACTGATTGATGCAAAGCTAATCATGATTGCAGCAACCAGATAGAGTAGATCCGTGTTTAGGTTTTCCATGACAGTCTCCAGTTTATTTCAGTTAAAACTAAGCAGTTGGTTGTGAAAATTAGTGTTCTTCAGAAGAAGCCATCGACAGATAGACAATCGTCAGAACCATAAATATAAACGCTTGAAGCGTAATAATTAGGATGTGGAATATCGCCCACGGAACGTTGAGCAACCACTGTGACCACCAGGGCAAAAGCCCGGCAATCAGAATGAAGATTAGCTCACCCGCATACATATTTCCGAACAGTCGCAGGCCGAGAGAAACCGGCTTGGACAGCAGGCTTACGCCTTCCAGAATGATGTTGATGGGAATAAACGCCCAGTGGTTAAAAGGCTGCAGGGCAAGATCGTGAAACAGCCCCTTTAAGCCCTTCATCTTCACTGTGTATATAATGATCAGGAAGAATACGCCAATCGCCATGGAAAGCGTGACGCTGACGTCCGCAGTAGGTACAACCCGTAAAGCGGGCAGCCCCAGCACGTGCTCAGCGATGTAAGGCAGAAGATCGATAGGCAGCAGGTCCATCAGGTTCATCAGGAAAACCCAGACGAAGATGGTCAGCGCCAGAGGAGCAATCAGTCGGCTCTTGGCGTGGTACATCTCTTTTACCATGCCGTTTACAAAGCCAATAATAAGCTCTACCGCGCACTGAAGCTTACCGGGAACGCCGCTGGTCGCCTTTTTGGCAACGCTGCGGAAAATGCAGATAAACAGTAAACCAAGAACGATTGAAAAAAACATCGAGTCGATGTTTAGCGCCCAGAACCCTGGCGAATCCACCCCTGGCTTAACGAGCTCCAGAGTGCGTAAATCCACCTGAAGGTTGTTTAAATGATGGCCAATGTAATCCTGTGGAGTAGAGATTTCCCCTGATGCAGACATGATGCCTCTCACTCTTGATTATCAACTAGTTATGAAAAATATTTATCACTATAGGCGCCACTATTTGCGCAACTAACACAGCCAGATAGGCTATACAAACGGGCAGTGGTTCAGCCTTGAATACCGCCAACGCAGCGACCAATAGTACGATAGTCATCGCTATCTTTGCTATCTCGCCGATAAAAAACGGCCACGCCAGATACCCTTGCTGAGGCCCGCCCCGACACCATTTTGTCAGGAGGAAAAACAGCGCGTTGGGCAAATATACTGACATCCCGCCAAAAAGTGCGGAAATCGCCCATTTCTGACTGTTAATACAAAAAACGGCGCTAAACAGGATAACAACGACAAGCTGAACCAACAACAGTCTGCGGGCCATCACGGTATCATAAAGCGCTACAGACATGGCGTATCATCTCTATCAAGCGTTAGCTTTTTATAAAAATCAAAAGTCCGTTTTTTATAAACACAAGTACCGTATAAAACTGCCTTTGTTGACCGGAGTCAAGCGGCAAAAGACAGCTAAATTATACGGGGAAATCCGGTTTATTCCACACTTAGGTAACAAAAAAGTGAACAAATAATTAAAAATGCAAATATTCACTTTTTACCCGCCTTGAACAAAACGACGCTTATTATTACTAATAAACAAAATTCTGTATTGAATAATTATCTTTTTGTGAACGGAATCACATAAATAAATTCAGCGAAAAGGAACATAAATAGTTACTTATCTTGTTAATTATTAATAAATTTATATAAAATCAATAGACTGAATTGATTCAACAATGCCGAAAGCTAAGGGGAAGTTTAAGAAAGAGAAGCTGTTGATAATATGAGCAACAGGCTCTCGCCCTAAAGAATATGTTTAATTTATGTTTTAAAATTGTTAACACGTAAATTAAAAAACGTAGCAATAATAAATAAAAAACAACGTGTTTTTTTAAAATTGAAAAGAAGTAGCTAAAGCACAATTAATTAAATTCTGACGCGAGTCACACTCGCGCCGCATCATTTTTGAGCTTTAACCACCACCAGGTGGCGCTCACCGTCCAGCTGCGGGACCTCCAGCCTGATAACCTCTTTAACGCTAAAACCCTCAGGAATTTCAGCTAGCTCTTCCTCTGAAACCACGCCCTTAAGGGCATAAAACAGCCCATTATCTCCAGGAAGATGGCGACACCAGCTCAGCATATCCCCCAGAGACGCGAACGCGCGGCTAATCACACCGTCAAAACCTTCAGGGATTGAGTACTCTTCAACCCGTGTTTGAACGGGCGTTACGTTGGTCAGCCCAAGCTCATGAACAACCTGGCGGATAAATCGGATGCGCTTACCCAGACTGTCAAGCAGGGTAAAGCTGGCTTCAGGCCTGACGATCGCCAGCGGGATGCCGGGAAGGCCCGGACCTGTGCCTACGTCAATAAAGCACTCCCCGGTAAGGTGGGCGTTAACCACGATGCTGTCCATAATGTGGCGAACCAGCATCTCTTGCGGATCCCTGACCGAAGTCAGGTTGTAAGCCTTATTCCACTTGTTGAGTAGATCAACGTAGGCTAAAAGCCGCTGTTTTTGTTCATCCGTAAGGGCCATTCCGGCAGAAGCCAACAGGCTGTTAAAACGATTTTCCAAAGCCATATCCTCAAGCGCTTTTCCGCAGTATTCCCTGCTTTTTCAACCAGATTAGAAGTATAGAGATCGCCGCAGGCGTAACGCCGGAGATGCGCGACGCCTGCCCGATAGAGGTCGGCTTGTGGTCATTAAGCTTTGCGCACACTTCGTTAGACAGCCCGGTCACCTGACGGTAGTCAAGATCAGCGGGAAGAATGGCGTTTTCGTTACGCAGATGCTTTTCAATCTCATCTTTCTGACGAGCGATATAGCCTTCGTACTTAACCTGGATTTCTACCTGTTCGGCCGCCTGGGCGTCGTCAAGCGCAGGGCCAAACGGCGACAGCGTCGTCAGGGAGGCATAACTGACTTCAGGCCTTTTAAGCAGTTCTTCACCGGTAGCCTCTCTGGAAAGCGGAGACTTCAACAGCGTATTAATTTCTTCAGCCTGCGGCATCGTTGGATGAACGTAGACGTCTCGCAGACGCTGGCGTTCGCGCTCGATATTCTCCTGCTTGCGCAGGAAGTGTTCCCAGCGGGCATCGTCCACCAGGCCCATTTCCCGCCCCGTTTCGGTCAGACGCAGGTCTGCGTTATCTTCACGCAGCAGAAGCCGATATTCGGCTCTGGAGGTAAACATGCGATAGGGCTCTTTGGTCCCCAGCGTACAAAGATCGTCAACCAGTACCCCGAGGTAGGCCTGATCGCGACGCGGCGCCCAGCCCTCTTCCTCAGACGCCAACCGTCCGGCGTTTAACCCAGCCAGAAGCCCTTGAGCAGCAGCCTCTTCATAACCGGTAGTGCCGTTAATCTGGCCGGCAAAAAACAGGCCCTGAATATACTTACTTTCAAGCGTCGGCTTGAGATCTCTCGGATCGAAGAAGTCATACTCAATGGCATATCCAGGACGTACGATCCTTGCGTTCTCCATGCCAGTCATTGAACGAACGATTTGCATCTGTACGTCAAACGGCAGGCTGGTTGAGATCCCGTTAGGATAAACCTCATTGCTGGTTAATCCTTCCGGCTCCAGGAAGATCTGATGCGAATTGCGATCGGCAAAGCGCATGACTTTGTCTTCGATCGAAGGGCAGTATCGAGGGCCGATCCCTTCGATGATCCCAGCATACATTGGGCTACGATCCAGATTATTGCGGATCGTTTCGTGGGTTTTTTCATTCGTGTACGTGATGTAGCAGGGGATCTGCCTTGGATGTTCGTCCGCGCTTCCCATGAATGAAAATACGGGTACCGGCGTGTCTCCATGCTGCTGCTGAAGGATATCAAAATTGATAGTGCGGGCGTCTATGCGAGGGGGCGTACCGGTTTTCAGCCGTCCAACTCTCAAAGGCAGTTCTCGCAGTCTCTGAGAAAGACCAATTGACGGCGGATCGCCGGCGCGACCACCGCTGTAATTTTCTAAACCGATGTGGATCTTACCGTCAAGGAAAGTTCCAACCGTTAAAACAACCGCCTTAGCTCTAAATTTCAGGCCCATTCTGGTTACCGCTCCGGTAACCCTGTCGTTTTCAACGATAAGATCTTCAACAGGCTGTTGGAAAATAGTCAGATTAGGCTGGTTTTCCAACGCCGTACGCACGGCTAATTTATACAAAGCGCGATCCGCCTGAGCGCGAGTAGCTCTCACGGCGGGGCCTTTGCTGGCGTTGAGCGTTCTAAACTGTATGCCGCCTTTGTCAATGGCGTGCGCCATTAACCCGCCAAGCGCGTCGATCTCTTTTACCAGGTGTCCTTTACCGATCCCGCCAATGGCCGGGTTGCAGGACATCTGTCCTAGCGTATCGATATTGTGGGTGAGCAATAAAGTTTGCTTACCCATGCGGGCTGCTGCCATGGCGGCTTCAGTCCCTGCATGACCGCCACCTATTACGATGACGTCAAAGGAATCTGGATAAAACATGGTATGACACCTCGGGATGTTCGAACGATCTTCGGCCTGGATTATGTTGTCCAGGGGCGCAGATTCTACTCGACTTTAAAGATTAGTCCAACCGCGATGGATCGGTCTTAAATAAAGAAAGATCTTTTTATTTAAAGATCTCTTTACTGGATCTTTTATTAGGATCCGCACTCTCTGTGGATAAGGATCTTTTCACGTTAAGGATCATATTATTGAAAGGATCCTTTTCTTGTGGAAGAAAGGAGATCATGCTCTTCATAACGTGGGTACAAAACATGTATTTATCCACATGTGAAACCAAGGAACTCGGTTGTTCTTTGGATAAATACAGGATAATCTCGCGTTTTCAATAGAGTTATACACATTTATTTGGCTAAAAAACCAGCTTCTTTTAGATCGTTAAGCCACAGATCCAGCCACACCTCGGCCGGATCTTCGGGAATTTCGTGTTCCGTTACGTCGATTTCAAGCCGTGAGCCGATCCTTTTAGCCCCTTTATCCTGAAGAATGCGATCGACCGTTTTTATTCCGCCACAAAAAGTGTCGTATTCTTTGCTGCCAAGCCCGACTGCGCCATACACAACTCGACTTAGATCCGGCTGCTGTTCTTCTATTTGTTCAAAGAGCGGCTGAATGTTGTCCGGCAGTTCTCCTGCGCCGTGCGTCGAGGTAACTATAAGCCAGATGCCTTCGTTGCTAAGTTCATCAAGTTCTGCGCCGTGCAGCACTTCGGTGCTAAAGCCAGCTTGAGTCAGCTTTTCTTCTAGATGTTCGGCTACATATTCGGCGCCGCCCAGCGTGCTGCCGCTAATGAGGGTAATATCTGGCATGAGTTATCTCTTAAAGCTTTGCGTTTTGTGCATTGTACGCGGTGAAATCTCTGGGATCTACCTGTGGATAATGTGGGTACTAAAAAATAGCCTATGGCCTGATCGTCCTCATTATAGGGTTTTGCAACGAGATCAGCGTTTCAGTTGACTGGATCTCATCAATCGTTTGGATCTTGTTGATAAGTACGTGCTGCAGGCCGTCAATTGAACGGGTCATCACCTTAATAAATATGCTGTAATGACCCGTGGTGTAGTAGGCTTCAACCACCTCTTCAAGATTGGACAGCTTGGCCAGCGCCGCCGGGTAGTCTTTAGCGCTTTTAAGGATGATGCCAATAAAGCAGCAAACGTCGTAACCCAACCTTTTTGGGCTGATTTCAACCTGAGTGCCCAGAATGATCCCCGCCTGTTTCATCTTTTCTACTCTGACGTGGATCGTGCCGGGGCTGACGTTAAAATTTTTAGCCAGCTCGGCGTAAGGAACACGAGCATTTTGCATGAGCTCGTTGAGGATATCTCTATCCAAATTATCGATTTGGTAATTATCGGCCATTTTTTTTCCTCTTTTTTATCGTTTCATCATTAATCTAGCCTATAAATTGATTAATAAAAACCAATGTGGCTATATTTATTGATGATTATTGAATTTACTCTCCGTTTTGTTGCTTAATACTCATCAACGAAGTCACCGTATTGAGACAAACACAATGAAACAGCCATTTATTAAAAAACAACAACAGATAAGCTTTGTTAAATCGTTCTTCTCACGTCAGCTTGAGCAAAAGCTCGGGTTGGTTGAGGTTCAAGCGCCTATTCTGAGCCGCGTGGGAGACGGTACTCAGGATAACCTTTCCGGCTGCGAGAAAGCCGTTCAGGTTAAGGTAAAGGCTATTCCGGAAGCGACGTTCGAGGTTGTTCATTCGCTTGCCAAGTGGAAGCGTCAAACGATGGGGCGTTTTGGTTTCCTTGCCGGAGAGGGGATCTACACCCACATGAAGGCGCTGCGTCCTGATGAAGATCGTTTAAGCCCTATCCACTCAGTCTACGTCGATCAGTGGGACTGGGAGCGCGTGATGACGGATTCGGAGCGCAACTCCGACTATCTCAAGCAAACGGTACGCACTATTTATACTGCAATTAAGGAAACGGAAGCGGCCGTTGAACGCGAGTTTGGCTTAAAGCCGTTCCTGCCGGAAGAAATTCACTTCGTTCACAGCGAAGAACTTTTGCAGCGCTATCCGACTCTGGATGCTAAAGGGCGTGAACGCGCAATCGCCAAAGAGCTGGGCGCCGTTTTCCTTATCGGTATTGGTGGGAAGCTGTCTCACGGCGAGTCGCACGATATTCGCGCGCCTGACTACGACGATTGGACAACGCCGGGTGAAGACGGGCTTGGTCTGAACGGCGATATTCTGGTCTGGAACCCGACGCTTCAGGATGCGTTTGAAATATCCTCCATGGGTATTCGCGTCGACGCTGAAACGCTAAAACGTCAGCTGGCGCTGACGAAGGACGAGTCTCGCTTGGCGTTGGAATGGCATCAGGCGCTGCTGCGCGGCGAAATGCCTCAAACTATCGGCGGCGGTATCGGCCAATCCCGCCTGGTTATGCTACTGCTACAGCAAAAGCATATTGGACAGGTACAGTGCGGCGTGTGGACGCCTGAGCAGCGCGAAGCTGTAGAATGTATGCTTTAACGGCTAAACAGGCGGCGCTTTAGCCGCTGACCAAGCTCGGTTTCGAACCGCCAGATGCGGTCGAAGGTTTTCATAACGCCGGGCTTACCGTGTTTAGACATGGCCACTGCGTGAAAGCGGTGGCCGCTTTTTTTCTGCTTTTCAATCAGCCTTAGGGCCAAATTTTCAGGCAGCCTCTGGGCTATAAAGTCTGATATCACGACAATATCTGCGTCCTGCCACTCTTTTTCTTCTATTTTTTCGAGCGTTTGCAGCAGGCAGCCCGCCAGGTCGGTTCCCCCCTTAAAACGCTGGCTAAGGAAACGTACGGTTTCTGAAATTCCCGTTCCCGACGTAAGCTCGTAGTGGATCACGCCGGTTGAAAACAGCATCACGTGGCACTTTCTGCCTTCCGTCATGGCGATGCGCAGTAGCGCCAAGCAAAAGGCTTTGGCGCACTTCTCGTTAAATCCGCCCATCGATCCGGATGTGTCGACGCACACGATAAACGGCCCGCCGGGTTGGCGTTCGCTGACGGTTTTTGAAACAGATCGAACTTTCGTTCTTTCTCGCCATATATCGCCCTTCAGGCGGTAGGTCAGCAGCCGTTGCTCCAGAAACCGGCGGTAAAATTCGGTTTCCAGCTCGTCTACGTTAAGCAAGACCATTTCCGTCGGCAGCATGCGGACAATATCATCACTCTGGTGTATGCCTTCGAGGCTGTCAGGCAGCACGGCGGGCTCCCTGACCATGATTTTATATTCTTCTTTTTGGGATTCATGGCGAGAGATAACGGCAGGCTTATAGCTTCTACCCAACATCTCTGCCAGTCGACGCAGTTCTGGCTGTTTGACGAGAAAATTACCGTATTCAATAAGCTTTTCGCAGTCGGCTTTGTACTTTTGCTGACGGCTCATGTCCCACAGGCTGCCTGCGCCTTTGTCGTTTTCAACCAGCAGAGGCTCCAGCTTACTGCTGACCTCCAGCCGCTCCTGCAGCTCTTCCATTAGCTTTTCCCATTCCGTTTCGAGTAAGGAAACGTGCAGAGAGGTCACCTGTAGCGACAGAGATTTTCGCCAGCGCTCTATAAACAGCTTTTGAAACCCTTCGCCGTGGCGCTCCGTTGAGTTTAAAAGCGCTTTGGCCGAGTTACTGAATGACGAATTGAGCGACTCAAGCCGTTCAACGATGGTTTTTACTTCCGAGGCAAAGTCGGCGCTGCTCCAGGCGATGGCCTGTTTGTAAAATGCGAACTCTCGGGATATAGGCGAAGGTACGTCTGATTGCTGGAGCTGATAGCGTTGTTTTTTTTTCCAGGCGGCAACTTCTTTGTCGAATGAGCGCTTTATTTTGGGATATTTTTCAAAAAAAAGCGCAAGCTGAGGTGCCGCTAGCAGCCCTATAATAATCTCTTCAATGAGCTCCGTTTCGCTGATGGAAAGCAAGAGCTCTATAGTTTGTAGGCTCATCGAGTTGAACCGGACGAATGGAAGCGCTGTTTCTGTTTTTCTATCTCTTCGTGAACGGCAAGAAGGCTGGCCTCTATTTTTGCTAACCAGCTTTTGTCTACGAACAGGCAGGGCTGAGCGTCGTTAAACCGCTTTCTTTGTTCATCAAGCCGGTTTTGAACCTGCTGTAGGCGCTGGGTTAACGCTTCCGAAGGCTTAATATGGTCCGAATTATTAGATAAATAGAGCGTGGAGGTCGACAGGCCGGCATCCTGTAAAACCAGCTGTTGAGCGTCGTTAACGGCCATATCCAACGACTGCATAAAACCAATGCCGTTTAGCTTGCCTTTCAGATATTCACCTTTAGCCAGCCACTGTTCGAGCCTCTGCTTTTCTATTACTACATGCGTTACGTCTATTTCGTGCAGCGTAAGGGGCGTTTCCAGAGTCAATGTGACTTCTGATGTGTCGGCTGGAAGGTTTAATAGATAAATAGGCTTGCGGCTAAACATTGCGTTTTTTATTTCAACGGTCAAAGACTGCTGCTTGGACTGCTGCTGTTGAAACTTCATCCAGTCTTTGTCTATTTGCCGAATTTGCATCAGCATAGCCTGCTGCTGATAGGCAATTTCAGTCATTAATCCTTCTAACTGATGGTCAACCAGCGATTGAGAGCGTTCGTCGTACCACAGGCAGTCTTTGAGCAGAATAATGTCAACGATGCTAATCGCCGCGCGATCGTTAAAAAAGGCGCTGGCCTGCAGCAGTCTGGCGGCCTTTTTCCAGCGCCTGTCGGAAATATAGGGGCCGTTATCCAGCTCGCTGATTTCCTGGCGCAGGCGATAAACCAGCTCAAAAACCTCTTCAGGGATCGCTATTTGATTAATTTTATCCTGCCACTGTTCATATTCCTCCCCGTCTATTCCCAGAGCCTCAACGGCGGAGTTAACGTTTTCTTCATTGCGCTGATTTATAAGCATTAAGAAGTGGTGTTTTTCCTGTACGTTGGTTAACGAAATTCGAATGAGCATCCTGTCATAGAGCGCTTCCAGACCGCTGTCTTCTTCTGGAAGTTCGTTGGAGGCGGCGATTAAAAGTTTTAACGGGATCGCAGATTCCATATCGCCGTTACGAAAACGGCGTTCGTTGATTGCGGTAAGCAGCGTGTTGAGAATGGCGGGGCCCGCCTTCCAAATCTCATCCAGAAAAACGATTTCAGCTTCAGGTAGATAGTTACGCGTTATCCGAACGTAGCGGCCTTCTTCCTTTAGCGCTTTAATAGACAGCGGCCCGAAGACTTCTTCCGGCGTAGAAAAACGCGTCATTAAATATTCAAACGATTTGGCCTGTTTAAAGGCATATTTCAGCCTGCGGGCGATAAGGCTTTTAGCTATGCCCGGCGGACCGAGTAAAAAGACGCTTTCTCCGCACAGCGCTGCCAGCAGGCAGAGCCTAACGGCATGCTGCCTTTCATAGAGGCCTGACTCAAGGTGGTTGCTTAAGCGAGTAATTCTTTCTGACAGAGGAATAGAGGTAGACATAATGGTAGGTGGTATCTGTCGCTAGAGATAGCTATCATTATAGCATTCATAGAATTATCTTATCGTTATAAATAATGAACATATGTACTTACCATTTATAAAAATATTTTCTTAAGAAAAGTGCAACGAATCTATACCATCTATAATTACCCTATCTTGTTCATTAACGTGCGTTAATGCACTTTCAATAATATTCAACCGCCGGGATCGTCGGTAAAAGAAGCCCTTATGAGTACAGATAATAAACGTTCGTTACCGGCCGCAATGCTCGCTACGATAGGCGTTGTTTATGGTGATATTGGCACCAGTCCGCTTTATACCTTAAGGGAATGTTTTTCAGGATATTATGGATTTAGCGTTGAACCGAACGTCATTTTCGGATTTCTCTCGCTGATTTTCTGGATGTTGATATTTGTTGTTTCAATTAAGTATCTCTGCTTCGTTATGAGGGCCGATAACTCAGGTGAAGGGGGGATTTTGACCCTGATGTCGCTGGCCGGCAGGTTTGCCAGCGATAAAAAAACGGCGCTTATCGTCATCGTAGGCCTTATCGGCGGCAGCTTCTTTTACGGAGAAGTCGTTATTACGCCGGCGGTGTCCGTTATGTCTGCTCTGGAAGGGCTTGAGGTATTGGCGCCGTCTTTAGATGCCTATATTGTTCCGTGCGCAATCCTGGTGCTCACTATTTTATTTTGCATACAAAAACACGGTACGGGCGGCATAAGCAAAGTGTTTGCTCCGGTGATGCTGCTGTGGTTTGTGGTTATTGGAGCGCTCGGCGTTCGCAGCATTTTTCTAAGCCCTCAAATTCTCTATGCGCTTAATCCAAGCTGGGCGCTCGACTTCTTTTTGCAATATAAATCGCTTTCGTTTTTTGCGCTTGGCGCAGTGGTGTTGGCTATTACCGGCGTGGAAGCGCTGTATGCGGATATGGGGCATTTCGGCAAGATGCCTATTCGCTACGCCTGGTTTACCGTAGTTTTGCCCTGTCTGGTGCTGAACTACTTTGGGCAGGGCGCTTTGCTGTTAAGAACGCCGGAAGCCATTAAAAACCCGTTCTTCCTGCTGGCGCCGGAGTGGGCGCTTATCCCGTTATTGATACTGGCTGCTTTGGCGACGGTTATTGCTTCACAGGCCGTTATTTCCGGCGTTTTCTCTTTGACCAGGCAAGCTGTCCACTTGGGCTATCTGCCGCCAATGAGAATACTGCATACTTCCGATATGGAAGCCGGACAGATTTACATTCCCGTTATTAACTGGATGCTCTACTTTGCCGTTGTGCTGGTAATAGTGACGTTTAAGCACTCAAGCAACCTGGCGGCGGCTTATGGTATTGCCGTAACGGGTACGATGGTGATCACGTCATTTCTTTCCTGTACGGTTGCGGTGCAAAACTGGAACTGGTCAAAACCGCTGGTTATTTTGATTCTCTGCGTTTTCCTGTTCATTGACGTGCCGCTGTTTTCCGCCAACGCAGTAAAAGTCCTTTCCGGCGGCTGGCTGCCGCTGCTTTTGGGGTTGGGCATGTTTATCGTCATGACTTCCTGGAAGAGCGAACGCTTTAGGCTGCTGCGTCTTATGAACGAACACGGTAACTCTCTGGAAGCGCTGATTGCGTCTTTAGAGAAAAATCCCCCTACCCGCGTGAAGGGGACGGCCGTTTTTATGATTCGAACGACGAATGTTATTCCCTTCGCGTTGCTGCACAACCTGACTCATAATAAGGTTCTGCATGAGCGCGTTGTATTACTAACGATAAAAACTGTTGATACACCTTATGTTCACAACGTTAAAAGGGTGACTATTGAGCAGCTCTCTCCTTCTTTTTGGCGCGTCGTGACTAGCTATGGCTATAAAGAGACGCCAAACGTTGAAAACATCTTCTATCTGTGCGGATTGGAGGGGCTTTCTTTCAGCATGGAGGAATCGTCGTTTTTCCTTTCCCACGAGTCAGTAAGGTTGGGTAAACGTCCATGGTATCTGCGGATAAGAGGGCGACTGTTTCTGGCGCTTAACCGTAACGCTCTGAAAGCGCCGGATCAATTTAAAATTCCGCCAAACAGGGTGATTGAGCTTGGTACTCAAATTGATATCTAAATTGAACCCCGCCACGGGATACGTGACGGGGTTCAATCTGATAAGGGTTACTGATTTTTATCTATCAGGCCTCTGCCGTCGTGAGGTTTTAACATCATGAATACGGTTGATGACAGCAGAGTGATGATACCCATAGTAATAAACGTGTAGTGGAAGTGATCGATAGTGTCGCCGAACGATATGCTTTCATAAGCGTGAAGCACCGTTGCGCTGACGGCAACGCCAAAGCTAACGGCAAGCTGCTGGCTAACCGCCATCAGGCTGTTGCCAGAGCTTGCCGTTTTGTCATCCAGATCGCCAAGCGTAATGGTATTCATTGATGTGAACTGGGTAGACATGACCATTCCCAAAAAGAAAAGGGGAATTATCAGCATCCAGAGAGGCTCATCGGCGGTTTGTAGAGAGAGCATGGCAATCATTAGGCCAATCATCATAGTGACGCCAATAAGCGTCTTTCTATAGCCAAATCGTCTTAATATGTTGGTAACCGCTGATTTAGCCAATAGAGACCCAACGGCGGTTGGCGCCATCATAAGGCCTGCCGTCAGGGCTGAATAGCCAAACCCTATTTGCAGCATCAGCGGCATAAGAAAAGGGACGCTTCCCGTTCCCAGCCTGGAAATAATCCCGCCAAAAATACCGATAGAGAAAGTTCTTATTTTAAACAGCGACAGGTGAAACAGCGGATAGCGGGACTTGAGCGCGTGGCGTATGTACATCAACAGTAAAAGGATGCCTGCGATAAATACGACAACGGAAATGGCCGTCGATACGATTTGTTCACTAAAAAGAGACAGCGCGCTGAGCATTATGACCAGGCTAAACCCAAACAGAAAAAATCCTGACGTGTCGAATTTTTTACTGGGGGCCGTAAAGTCCGGCATATAGATGCGTGCGCAAAAAATACCGATGATGCCGATAGGAATATTGATCAAGAAAATCCAATGCCAGGTCGCATAGGTAACCAGCCATCCCCCCAGCATCGGGCCGACGATAGGGCCTATTAATCCAGGGATGGTAATAAAGTTAAGCACCGCAAGAAGTTCGCTGCGAGGGTAGGCCCTTAGCAGCGCCAGACGGGCTACGGGCATCATCATTGCGCCGCCGATGCCTTGGATAATTCTGGCGCCGACCAGCATGAGAAGCGAGCCAGACATTGCACAAAGCAGGGAGCCTAAAACGAACAAAAAAACCGAGATAGAGAATATTCTGCGAGTGCCGAATTTATCCGCCAGCCAGCCGCTGATAGGTATAAGCATCGCAACGGTCAACGTGTAGCTGATAATGGCGGACTGCATAGCGAGCGGAGAGTGATTGAGGCTTTTGGCAATTGCGGGAATTGCCGTGTTAAGAATGGTTGCGTCCAGCGCCTGCATAAAAAATGCGATCGCGGCTATCCAGGGAAGGCCCGCTACGCTGCGCGTTGCCTGAGTCATTCACTACCCCATCGATTAGAAGTTGTAGACTTTGATATCCTTTTCCAACAGATCCTGCGTTGCCTTAAGAGCGGCCTGCCCGTCTTTTTTCAAGATTGCATCAACAATAGCCTGGTGGTGCTCTAATTTGATGACTTCATTATTGGTGACCGATCTGAAATATATTTTATAAACGGAGCTAAATAAAATAGAGAACGACGTTAGCAAGGGATTATTGCTAGCAGTATAGATGAGTTCATGAAAGTCCGTATCAACACGGACCCAGGTTTCCGGATTGAACTCCTTATGCAAGGCCCTCATTTCGGCCATAAGTAAAGAGAGCTGATAGCGCTGTTCGTTGCTGGCGTTAACGGCTGCCAGAGCGGCCGCCTGAGGCTCAAGCGCGCGGCGAAGCACAACGAAATGCTGCGTTGCTTCAATAAAATTGTCTTTTGTTATCCACCACGAAAGCAGCTCTTTATCAAGAAAGTTCCAGTAATGCTGGGGCATGACCCTGGTGCCTATGCGAGGTCGCGCTAGCAGCATGCCTTTTGCGGTAAGCATTTTTACCGCTTCTCTAATTGCCGTACGGCTTACGCTGTAAATATCGCAAAGCTCGTTCTCTCCGGGAAGAATGCTTTCAGCAGCGTATTCTCCAGACAGAATGCGGTGAGCTATCTTTTCTGCAACTACGTACGATAAGTTTCGGTGAGCAGCCTGCTGCTGAAGGCTAAATTGCATTTTGTGGTCCTTAAAAAAGAAGTGATATTTATTATAATTTATTGATAAATATGAAAATGTAAAAATGTGTTTTAGTTAGTATAGAACAATCATATTCGTATAATCAGCTTATTACCATCAACTGTTAACACACGCTTTGCAACCAAAATGCTGAATTCCCGCTTATTGGGTCGCTCAATTATTATTCATTTCGGTAAGTGGCGTTGCATTTTGGTGAAAAATAGACCATTCAGTCAACTTTTCTCAATTAGCGCTTGAAAGCCCGCAGCGAACCCCTATAATGCGCCTCCACTGACACGGCACAAGCCGTGTTAGCCTCAGAAGCAAATGCGCAAATCGGTGATTTACCGCTTGACTCTGAAACGGGATGGCGTAATATACGCAGCCCGCGTCACGGGAAGTTTTTCCCCTGACGCACGCTCTTTAACAATTTATCAGACAATCTGTGTGGGCACTCACAGGACACTATCCAACAGCGCTTCGGCGCAAACGATAGATAAAAGTCTTGAAGAGTGAACATCAGTTAATTCATTACGAACTAACAGTAAAGATTCTTTGAGCATCAAACTTTAATTGAAGAGTTTGATCATGGCTCAGATTGAACGCTGGCGGCAGGCCTAACACATGCAAGTCGAACGGCAGCGGGAAGTAG
>NZ_AUUA01000003.1 GCF_000439085.1 Leminorella grimontii ATCC 33999 = DSM 5078
CGTTCAATCTGAGCCATGATCAAACTCTTCAATTAAAGTTTGATGCTCAAAGAATCTTTACTGTTAGTTCGTAATGAATTAACTGATGTTCACTCTTCAAGACTTTTATCTATCGTTTGCGCCGAAGCGCTGTTGGATAGCGTCCTGTGAGTGCCCACACAGATTGTCTGATAAATTGTTAAAGAGCGTGCGTCAGGGGAAAAACTTCCCGTGACGCGGGCTGCGTATATTACGCCATCCCGTTTCAGAGTCAAGCGGTAAATCACCGATTTGCGCGTTGCTTTCCGCTTGACTGGCTGAGAGCTAACCGGCTTCTGCCGTGTCAGTGGAGGCGCATTATAGGGAATTAATAACGGCTGGCAAGAGGTAAATTAGAAATAATTGCAGATTTTTTGTTTTCGCCATTATTCTGATTAATATCCAAACAGTTTCTTTCTCTTACGTCGGATATTTTCTTCATATTAGCTTCACAGGCCAAGCCTAGCCTTATCGCTACATATTCAAATGAAGCCGACGCCCATGCCTTTTACCTTTGCCCACCCGGCCCTCGTCCTTCCTCTGCGCTACGGCTTAGGTAAGCGCCTATCAATGACTGCGCTGATAGCAGGAAGCGTGTCGCCCGATCTGGAATACTTTGTTCGCATGAGCGTTAAAGGGCTTTATGGGCATACCCCTGCCGGCATTTTTCTGCTCGATATCCCCCTGGCGCTACTGCTGACGTTTACCTTTCACTGCGTGATTAGAGAGCCGCTAATACAAAACCTGCCCGCGTTTATTCGCCATCGCCTTTGGCCGCTTCGTTTAGCGATAAGCTGGCCTGCGTACGTCAAAAGCCATTTTGCCATCGTGCTGCTTTCTCTTTTTATCGGCGCACTTTCCCATGTGATATGGGATGCATTCACCCACCAGGATGCGTTCTTCATCACGCTGTTTGGCTGGCAAACGATAAGCCTCAATCTGCTCAATCATGAAATTCCGCTTTATCGCATCCTGCAGCACGCCAGTACCTTTATTGGCCTTACCGCTATTGCCGCTTATTTTTACCTGACGCCAAAGCATGCCGAAAAGCACTCAACGATCTCAATGCGCTATTGGTTAACCGTCTCGCTGGTTGCGCTACTGATTACTGCCATCAGGCTCATTTGGATATACCCACACATTCCTTTTGGCACGGCTTTAGTGACCGCTATCTCTGCGCTATTTATTGGGCTTTCCTTCGCACCTTTTTTATGCGGTTGGGCGTTCAAAAGCAGCAATGAACGCCCAAGACAACTATCATGAGCGCCGCATAACGGTATCGCTTAGAAACCGATCCAGACAGCTTACGCTTGCAGACTGCGCCAGCATGTCGCTTTTAACCATTTCAAGAGCGCGAAAATCCAACTCTTGTTCTATAAAACGGTGTATCAGCTCTAACCTGTTACCAAATTTGGATTCTGGATGTTTTCGCTTGCTCTCAAGCAGGTGGTCTATTTCCGCCAGCAGCGTTTTATCATCAAGTACGGTAAGCAGGTGTGAAAAAGGCATCGGAGGCACGCTTTTCCGCTCATCGATCCACTTCACGGCCAGCAGCGGGCGTAAAACGTAAAAGTACTTTTTAAGCCTGACCGTATCCCCCTTCAAATAGCCACGAAAGTTCTTTTTTGCCATCGAAAGGTAGTGATAGCGACCCTTGAGTCCTGAAAAGCAATCAACAGCCAATTGACGCAGCTCAGTCATAAACGCCTCATCAGCCCGATAAACTATCGGCGAATTGAGCCACTCAAGCAACGTCGGGTTAGATCGCTTTAACAGCCCCAGCGCTTTACGCAGTTCCCAACCGCTTATGTCAAGCTCATCATCTAAAGGGCGTTCTATCACATCGCGACCGGGCTCAACCTTTAAGTACCATTCGGTTTTATGTATATAGATAAAACGAACGTCATAGTCGCTGTCGGTTGAGGCGAATCCCCATCCCCGGCTGCCCGATTCACATGCATAAAGTATTTTTACGTCGAAGGCCCGCTCTATTGCATCCAGCTCTCGTTCTATCCTTCGCCTCATGGCGTCGAACACCGGATGCTCATTTTCAGCAAATATTCCTTTTTCTTCTATTAGCATTGTTTCTTCCTTATTTATTCAGACCGTTTTAGTTTTGGTAATAGCCTGAACCGTGCCAATTTTCCTTAACTGATTCAAAAATCATAACTATATGTTTTATTTGTTTTTAATATAAATCTTACGCCCTGACAAACGACAGTATCGCCATACGGTCAAAATTATTTTATTATTTTGGATAATTTTTATATTTTGAGATAAATCATGAAGCGTGTCGCCATTGGCGTATTGGGAACCGTATTAGACAAACGTGGTAAGCGTGAAAATCGCTGGAACAAATGGCGGCCAACGGTCGGCATGTGCCAGCAGCCAGATTTTCCGATCGACAGGCTGGAGCTTATCTACCAACCCAGAGATAAGATCATGGCGGAAAGAACCATGCAGGACATTCTTTTGGCCTCGCCACATATGGAAATACGCCTGCATGAAATTGCGCTACGTAACCCATGGGATATTGAAGAGGTGTATACCGCCCTGCTCGATTTCGCCGAGCGTTACCCTTTCGATACGGAAAATGAAGAGTATCTGATTCACATCACCACCGGTACGCACGTTGTTCAGATCTGCTGGTTTTTGCTAACCGAAGCGCGTTATTTCCCCGCCAAGCTTATTCAAACCATGCCAGAGAGGAAAAGCACGAAGGAAGAAGGTGAACACGCAAACCCGGCCGGCAGTTATTCCATCATCGACCTTGACCTTAGCCGCTATGACCGCATCTCGACTCGATTTAAACAGCTAAGCGCTAACTCGGTCTCCTATCTCAAAGCAGGAATTGCAACACGCAACGCGACCTTTAACCGTCTGATTGACGAAATCGAGCGCGTTGCGATCCGCTCAACGGCACCCATCTTAATGATTGGCCCCACGGGTGCGGGGAAATCATTTCTGGCCCGCCGAATTTATGAGCTTAAGCAGGAAAGGCATCGTCTAAGCGGCCGTTTTGTTGAGGTCAACTGCGCCACCCTGCGCGGCGACAGCGCGATGTCGACGCTTTTCGGCCACGTAAAGGGCGCGTTTACCGGCGCACAGTCGGATCGCCCTGGGCTGCTGCGTTCCGCCAACGGCGGCATGCTGTTTTTAGACGAAATAGGCGAACTGGGCCTCGATGAACAGGCCATGCTGCTTAAGGCCATTGAAGAGAAAACCTTCTTTCCCTTCGGCAGCGATAAAGAGGTCCATAGCGACTTTCAGCTAATTGCCGGAACCCATCGGGACCTGCGTAAGCAGGTCAGCAAAGGCCGCTTTCGCGAAGACCTCTACGCCCGAATAAACCTTTGGACCTATCAACTGCCGGGCTTAGCTGACCGTCCAGAAGATCTCGAACCAAACCTCGACTACGAGCTGGCTCGCTTTGCAAAAGAACAGGGAGAACGCGCCTATTTCAACGCCGAATCTCGCCGTCGGTATCTCTCTTTCGCCACGTCAAGCGAAGCCTCGTGGTCGGGGAACTTCAGGGAGCTCAGCGCTAGCGTCACTCGGATGGCGACGCTGGCTGAATCCGGACGCATAACGGACGAGATCGTCACGCAGGAAATCGAGCGGCTGCGCTACGGCTGGGGCCTAGCGCAACGGGAAGAAAGCGCAGCACTGCCTGACGTTAACGCCCCCATCGATCTCTTTGACTATCATCAGTTGAAGGCGGTGCTGGAGGTGTGTCGAATAAGCGCCAGCCTTTCTGACGCCGGGCGCAAGCTGTTCGCCGTATCCCGCAGCCAGAAGAAGAACCCCAACGATGCGGACAGACTGAGAAAATACCTCTCCCGCTTCGGACTAAGCTGGGAGATGTTGAAAAGATAGCCCTTACTCCCGACATAGAAAAGGGGCGACGGTGTATAAACCGCTCGCCCCTTTGTACCTACTATGTGCAGTTATTGTTTCGCGACAATGCGCTCGCCGTCTACGTCCAGCGTAATCGGCTCACCCGGCAACAGCGTTCCAGACAGAATTTGCTGCGCCAGCGGGTTTTCGATTTCCTGCTGAATAGCGCGTTTTAACGGGCGTGCGCCGTAAACAGGATCGTACCCCTCTTTCGCCAGCAGATCTAAACCTGCCTCAGAGATGCTTACCATGTAGCCGCGCTCTTCCAGGCGCTTATACAGGCGCTCAAGCTGAATACGGGCAATTGACTTAATCATCGATTCACCCAGCGGGTGGAACACGACGGTTTCATCAATACGGTTGATGAACTCTGGCCTGAAGTGGTGGCCGACGACGCTCATCACCAGCTCTTTCATCTCGCCGTAATCCAATTTACCAAAGCGCTCCTGGATCATGTCGGAACCGAGGTTAGAGGTCATGATGACAACCGTGTTGCGAAAGTCCACCGTACGCCCCTGCCCGTCCGTTAGGCGGCCATCGTCCAGCACCTGAAGCAGAATGTTGAACACGTCCGGATGCGCCTTTTCCACTTCGTCCAACAGGATGACAGAGTACGGGCGCCGACGAACGGCTTCCGTCAAATAACCGCCCTCTTCATAGCCGACATAGCCCGGAGGCGCGCCAACCAGGCGGGAAACGCTGTGTTTCTCCATAAACTCCGACATATCGATGCGCACCATCGCGTCATCGCTGTCGAACATAAAGTTGGCGAGCGCTTTCGCCAGCTCGGTTTTACCTACCCCGGTCGGACCAAGGAACAGGAATGAGCCGATCGGACGATTCGGATCCGACAGGCCTGCGCGGCTGCGGCGGATCGCATTAGACACCGCCTCTACCGCCTCATTCTGGCCAATAACGCGGGCATGCAGCTGCTGCTCCATACGCAACAGTTTGTCGCGTTCGCCTTCCAGCATGCGGTCGACGGGAATGCCGGTCGCCTTGGCCAGCACTTCGGCGATTTCCGCATCGGTAACCTTATTGCGCAGCAGCCTCATGGTCTTGCCTTCGGAGCTTTCCGCCATCGCCAGCTGCTTTTCCAGCTCGGGGATTTTGCCGTACTGCAGCTCAGACATCCGGGCCAGATCGCCTGCGCGGCGCGCCTGATCCAACGTCGTTTTGGCCTGCTCCAACTCGGCCTTGATACTCTGCGTACCGGATACGGAGGCTTTCTCCGCTTTCCATTCCTCTTCCAGCTCGGAGTATTCGCGCTCTTTCTGTTCCAACTCCTCGTTTAGCATATCAAGACGTTTTTTACTGGCATCATCGGACTCTTTCATCAGTGCCTGCTGCTCAAGCTTCAGCTGAATAATGCGTCTGTCAAGCCTGTCCAGAGGTTCAGGCTTGGAGTCCATCTGCATACGGATGCTGGATGCCGCTTCGTCAATAAGATCGATAGCCTTATCGGGCAGCTGCCGGTCAGAGATATAGCGATGAGACAGGGTCGCAGCCGCCACGATTGCCGGGTCGGTTATCTGTACGTGATGGTGCAGCTCATAGCGCTCTTTCAGCCCTCGTAGGATGGCGATGGTGTCTTCCACCGTCGGCTCCGCCACGTAGACTTTCTGGAAACGCCGTTCCAACGCCGCGTCTTTCTCGATGTATTGACGGTATTCATCCAGCGTCGTCGCTCCGACGCAGTGAAGCTCGCCGCGAGCCAACGCAGGCTTCAGCATATTGCCGGCGTCCATCGCGCCATCGCCCTTACCCGCGCCGACCATGGTGTGCAGCTCATCGATAAACAGGATGACGCTCCCCTCCTGCTTGGCGAGATCGTTCAAAACGCCTTTCAGACGCTCTTCAAACTCACCGCGATACTTCGCGCCGGCAATCAGCGCGCCCATGTCCAGCGCCAGCACGCGCTTATTCTTCAATCCTTCGGGCACCTCGCCGTTAACAATCCGCTGGGCCAAGCCCTCAACGATGGCGGTTTTACCCACGCCAGGTTCGCCGATAAGCACCGGGTTGTTTTTGGTGCGGCGCTGCAGCACCTGAATAGTCCGACGGATCTCTTCATCACGGCCGATAACCGGGTCAAGCTTGCCCTGTTCAGCCCGCTCGGTCATGTCGATAGTGTACTTTTTCAGCGCCTGGCGCTGGTCTTCCGCACTGGCATCATCCACGTTTTCACCACCTCTCATTTGGTCAATCGCCTGACTTATTCTATTTTCCACCGCCCCCGCTTTTTTCAGCAGGTCAGCAAGCTGCCCGCGCTCTTCCAGCGCGGCAAGAATAAACAATTCCGAAGAAATGAACTTATCGCTGCGCTTTTGCGCCAGCTTGTCGCACAGGTTCAGCATGCGGATAAGCTCATTCGACGGCTGAACGTCGCCGCCCGCGCCCTCAACCTGAACGGTGCGGCTGAGCGCGTCGTTCAAGTCATTTCGCAGACGAGAAACATCAACGCCGGCCGCCGTTAGCAGCGGGCGAACGCTGCCCCCTTCCTGAGCCAGCAGCGCGCTCATTAAGTGAATGGGTTCAATAAACTGATTGTCCCGCCCCAGCGCCAATGACTGCGCATCGGCCAAGGCGAGCTGAAACTTGCTGGTTAAACGATCTAGACGCATAACACCTCCAGAGAAAAATAGGGTTAGCAATGTTGCTATGTCGTATAGATGAGGCTGATAGAGTGGTTTTCAAGACTAAAGTCAATATAAATTTATCAACGTCAATCACAGAATTGAAGAATTATTAGTATCAATACGTTAGGCAGAAGTCAGCCTAACGTAGCTAGCGACGTGCGGTTTACTCAAACCAAATGAGGCTCACCATTCTGCCGGTGGTCTTTTCGCGTCGATAGGAAAAAAAGAGTTCAGGCTGGCCTACGGTGCAGTAGTTACCGCCGTAAATTTTTTGCACGCCGGCAGCGATCAGGCGCTGGCGGGCAAGAAGGTAGATATCGGCCAGATATTTATCTCCGCTGGGCTGAAATGCCAGAGAAGCCTGTGGGTCAACCCGCATGAAAGCCTCACGCACTTCTGCGCCAACCTCAAAGCGCTCAGGCCCTATCGCTGGCCCCAGCCAAACCATCACGTCGGCGGGTAACGCATCAAAATGCTCAAGCGTGCGCTCAAGCACGCCGCTTTGAAGCCCACGCCATCCCGCGTGAGCTGCGGCCACTTCGTTACCGTAGGCGGAACAGAACAGTACGGGAAGGCAGTCCGCCGTCATTACTGCGCACGCTTTCCCCGGCGAGCGGCTATAAGACGCATCGGCGCAGTTATCAACGGCGCGGTATGACTCCATAGGCAGAACGTCGGTACCGTGTACCTGAGAGAGCCACCCTATTTCCAGCCGCGGCCCCAGCTGGGCGCTGAGGCGTCGACGATTCTCTTCCACGTTTCGCGGCGAGTCGCCAACGTGGTCGCCCAGGTTTAGCGATTCATAGGGCGGCGGACTAACGCCGCCTGCACGCGTTGTCGCCAGCGCCTTAACGTTCGTCGGCGCCTGCCATTCGGGAAGAATTAGTGGGATCATGTCCAGTCCAGTTGATCTTTAAATAATTCAGTGTCTTCACGCAGCGCGGCGACCAATGCCACCATATCGTCCGGCAGCGGAGCGTGCCACTCCATCAGCTCGCCGCTGATGGGATGGTGCAAACGCAGCATAGTCGCATGAAGCGCCTGTCTGTCGAAATCGCGCAACTGCTGGATAAAGGCTTCGGAAGCGCCCTTTGGCGGACGGGGACGGCCGCCATACAGCGGATCGCCCACCAGCGGATGGGTGATGTGCGCCATATGTACGCGAATTTGGTGCGTTCTGCCCGTTTCCAGACGCAGGCGCAGGCGAGTATGCGCGCGAAAACGTTCCATGATGCGATAGTGCGTCACCGCCGGTTTTCCCATCGGATAAACCGACATGTGGGTGCGCTTGGTAGGATGACGCGCGATCGCGGCGTCTACCGTTCCGCCACCGGTCATAATACCGATCGCCACCGCCTCATATTCACGGGTAATCTCTCGCGCCTGAAGCGCCTCTACCAGCCGAGTTTGGGCAGGAACGTTCTTCGCCACCACCATCAGGCCGGTCGTATCTTTATCCAAACGGTGCACAATGCCCGCTCTCGGCACGTCGGCAATGGCCGGGTAATGGTGCAAAAGCGCGTTAAGCACCGTACCGTCAGGATTGCCTGCGCCCGGATGAACAACCAGATCGCGCGGCTTGTTGATAACGATAATATCATCGTCCTCATAGACGATGTCTAACGCGATGTCCTGAGGCTCCCAACGCGTTTCCTCTTCTATCAGGGCATCGACTAAGATACACTCGCCGCCAAGCACTTTCTCTTTCGGCTTGGAGATAATTTGGCCGTTGACCGACACGCGTTCTTCCAGAATCCATTCTTTTATACGAGAACGCGAATAATCGGGGAACAATTCGGCTAATGCCTGATCTAATCTCTGACCAAGCTGTGATTCTTGAACCGTTGCAGTAAGCTGTACTTGCTGTGACATAAAGTGACTTCTTAAGTTTTCAGTTGGGTTTTAACGGTAATGCCGTTTAAAATAATATGCTATTGTATCTGTTACTTCTCAGAAGCTGAAAGGATAGCTTCTGAAACTACACTCTGAGGATAATCAAAGCGTCATGATGCCTATGAAAAAGTTAATGGCTGCGGCCATAGTAAGCCTGACATTGGCTGGCTGCTCATCGGACAAGGTTCCCGATACTCCGCCAGCGGAAATGTATGCAACCGCCCAGGAAAAGCTGCAAAGCGGTAACTTTCGTGGCGCTATTACCGAATTGGAAGCATTAGACAGCCGCTATCCGTTTGGCCCTTATTCTCAGCAGGTGCAGCTTGATCTTATCTACGCCTATTACAAGGCCGATGAGCTGCCCCTCGCTCAGGCCACCATCGATCGCTTTGCGCGCCTAAACCCGACGCACCCGAACATTGACTACGTCATGTACATGCGCGGACTTACCGATATGGCGTTCGACGGCAACATGGTACAGGACTTCTTCGGGATTGACCGCTCCGACCGCGACCCGCAGCACGCTCGCGCCGCGTTCAGCGACTTCACCCAGCTCGTTCGCCGCTTCCCGCAGAGCGCCTACGCCAATGACGCGCAGAAGCGTCTGGTGTACTTGCACAACCGTCTGGCCAACTACGAGCTTTCCGTCGCGCAATATTACACTAAGCGCGGCGCCTATGTCGCCGTCGTTAACCGCGTTGAGCAAATGATGCGCGACTATCCCGATGCACAAGCCACTCGCGACGCGCTACCGCTGATGGAAAACGCCTATCGTCAGATGAATCTGGCCGCTCAGGCTGATAAAGTCAAAAGAATTATAGAAACCAACGAAGTCAAGTCGTAATCGCCGGTTTTCTACTCTAAACGGCCGCAGCAACCGCGGCCGTTTCTATTTCTGCTGTTTCTGCTGTTACACTCTTCCCCTGCTTTACGCGCGTCGTTTTCCCTTATTTACATCATTCAGAAAACCGGATAACTTACTCAGATACCGATTTATTTGAATAATAATTCACTATAGGGCAAATAATATGGACAGGCGAACGCTACTTAAATCTTCCGGTCTGCTGCTAGGCGGGCTCACTCTGGGGCAGTTAGTAACCGGCACGGCGCGGGCGAGTCAGGGAACTCAGGCAGCTAACCAAACGCCCGTGTTGCCCACACCAACGAAAGAACAGCCGCTGCTGCTAAACTTTAACGAGAATTCGCTGGGCATGTCGCCTAAGGCGCATCAGGCGGTGATTGATGCGCTGCCCCAGGCCTTCCGCTACCCCGACGCGGCCAGAGAGAAGCTGATTGAAAAAATCGCTCAGTTACACAAACTCCAGGTTTCCAACCTGTCCTTAGGAAACGGATCGTCAGAGTCAATTCAGGCTGCCGTTCAGATGGGGATCTATCAGGCGCAGAAAGCCGGTAAAAAAGTTCAACTGATAGTACCCGATCCGACCTTCAACTACGCAGAGCTTTACGCCTCATCCCTCGGCGTCAGCGTGGTCAAAATACCGCTCAACGACAGGCTGGGATTTGACGTTGACGGGTTGAAGAAAGCGGCAGAGGCGTTTGACGGCGTGTCTATCGTTTATCTGTGTAACCCAAATAACCCGACGGCGACCATTACGCCAGCCGCGCAGCTGGAGCCCTGGATTGCAAGCGCATCGGAAAATACGCTGTTCATCCTCGACGAAGCCTATGCTGAATTCGTCACGGACCCAAGCTTTCGCAGCGGCATCGAACTTGTGCTAAAAGAGAACAAAAAGGTCATCGTCACCCGTACGTTCTCAAAAATCTATGCGCTCGCAGGATTACGTATTGGCTATGCGGTTGCCCATCCAGACGTAATTGCACAAATTGAAGCCTTCATGTCTCTCGACAACACCAACGCGGCCGGCGCCGTTGCCGCATTGGCTTCACTGGAAGATAAAACCTTCTTGACCATTAGCCGAACGTCAGTTGACACCGCGCGCAAAATCGTCACCAACGCGTTGGATAAGCTGGGATTAGAGTATCTTCCTTCACAGGCAAACTTTATCTTTCACAGGGTTCCCGGCGACGTAAAAACCTATCAGCAGCGCATGAAGGAATATCACGTTTTCGTCGGCCGTGAATTCCCGCCGGCAACCGGTTGGAATCGCCTGACGCTGGGCACACCGGAAGAAATGACCACCTTCGTCAGCTTGCTTAACGAGTTCCGCGCCAAGGGCTGGGTATAATTCTCTCGGCCTAACGGCCGCATTATCAATAGCGAAAAAAATGGGTTATGGCTGTTAACGCCATAACCCATATATAGCACGCCTCTTAGCTATCGCTATTTCTCATCCGGCTTTTTCAGGAAGAAGCCATAAGAAATCGCACCAACCAGCAGCAAACAGGCGCCAAGGATGAAAACGTTTCCAAAGCTGCCTGTCTTATCCAAAATAACGCCGGTCACGATAGGCGCCATCGCCGCCCCTAAAAATCCGCCGAAATTTTGAATTGCCCCCAGTGAGCCAACCTGATTGCTTGGCGCAACGTCAGCAGCCAGAGTCCAGATAACGCCCGACGGCAATTGAGATGCAAAATATCCGATGGACAGCAGAACAATGCTGAGCACCGTATTATCAATAAAGGCGATTGGCGCTACGGACGCGGCGGCAATAACAGCGCCGCCAACGATGGGAATTTTACGCGCATTAATCGGCTTTATTCCCTTCCTGATGGCATAGTCAGAAATAATGCCGCCAAGCAATACGCCAATAATTCCACAGAAGAAGGGAATAGAGGCAATCCAGCCCATTTGCTTTAATGTAAAGCCCTGTTCACGCTCAAGATAGCTGGGTAGCCAAGTCAGATAGACCCAAATCGTGAACATGATGCCGAAGTTACCCAAAATCATAAACCAGGTGACTTTTTGCTTAAGCAAATCCCCCCAGGACGCTTGCTTAACTGAAGACGACTTGGCGAGCTGCTCAGCCTTCGCTTCTTCTTCGCCTTTAATAAGCAGCGCTTCTTCCGGCGTCGGTTCGCGATAAATTTTTAACCACACGAGCATAACCAACAGGCCGAAAACGCCTACGACGACGAACATGCCGCGCCAGGTCATGGTTAACATCAAAATGGTTAACAGAGGAGGCGCTATCGCATTAGCGATTTGCGAGCCCGTATTGATAATAGAAACGGGAACGCCGCGCTCTTCTTTTGAAAACCAAGTCTGCGTAGCCTTTAAGCCGGAGGTAAAGAACGGTGATTCCGCAACGCCTAAAACTACGCGCATCGCATAAAACATCGAATAGCTATTTAAGAAACCGCAGGCAATGGTGACGATGGACCAAAGGCCCGACGCCCAGGCAAACATCTTTTTCGGCCCAAATTTATCAACCAGCCAACCGGCGGGTAAATTGGCAAGAGCATACGGCCAAAGAAAGGCCGATAATAAAAAGCCCATCTGCGTTTGGGATAAACCAAATTCTTCGGAAATTGTTGTATTGGCAATACTTAAGTTGGATCTATCCAGATAATTAACAATAGCGCCAACAACTAATAAAATGACAAAACCCCACCTCAAGCGAGGCTTTTGCTTTATTAATGTCATGTTATATTCCTTTAAATTACAGGTAAGAATATATCTCGATGTTATCGAAATATATTTATTAATTATTCAAAGTTAGAAATATTAAAGACCGCTTTTCGCCTTCGCTATTGCTGCCAGGAAGGTCTTTGCCGCTTGAGTGACCTTACTATAATCGTTATCTTTTTGAGCCGCCTTAGTGATATAGCTTGCCAGACCAACGCAAATAGCCCCGGCCGCAAACCATTCGGATACGTTTTCCGGCGTTACGCCGCCCGTGGGCGAAATAGGCGCGTGCGAAAGAGGGGCCATAATGGATTTAACATATGCAGGGCTTAGGAACTCTGCGGGAAATAGCTTCACAATATCCGCACCGGCATCCAGCGTATTTTGGATCTCCGCCGGAGTAAAAGCGCCGCTCATTGTCACGACCTGATAGCGATTAGCCATTTTTATCATTTCAGGATTTAACTGCGGGCTAACCAGCAGCTCTGCGCCAGCGCGAATTGCCGCATTGGCCGTTTCACCGTCTAGAACGGTGCCTGCTCCAATCAGAATACCCTGTGATTTATATTTATTTGATAAGTATTTAATAACGTCAAGCGCATTAGGAACGCTCATCGGTATTTCCAATACTGTAATACCGCCTTCAATTGCCGCTTCGGCAATTTTAATTGTTTCTTCTTCATTATCTAATCTGACAATTAGCACCGCGCCAGAATCGATAATTTTTTTCATATTGTTAAACTTGGTATACATCAGAGTCTCCTGAAGTGTTCATTTCTTATCACTAATTACAACAAATACGGTTTATGCCCCGTAAAGCCCAATTTTCTGGATATCTGCATCGCGGTTTGAGTCACAAGCTTTGCGATTATTTGCTCTTTTTCTTCAGTCATTCCGCTATACAGGCTAGCAACGCTGCATGAAGCAATCGGCAGATTGGTATGGTTATAAATAGCCGTACCTATGCAGTACATTTCCAAATTATCTTCGCGATCGTCAATCGAGTAACCATTTTGACGAGTCAGATTGGCGTCGCTCAGTACGTCCGTTAGGTTGGTTTTGGACAACGGCGTTTTTGTAGGGTAAGGCTCGCTGCCAAGCAGTTGAGCAATCTTGCGGTCGGGGAAAGCCGCAAGCAGCGCCTTCCCTAGCCCCGTAGTGTGCAGGTGACGCGCAGATCCCAGCTTAGCCGTAGGCCTCATGACCGAGTGGCTTTCCGCTTTATCCAAATAGACGATTTTACCTTTGTCTTCCATCCCCAGAAAAACGGTGCTCCCGGTTTTCCTATTCAGCTCTTGTATAAAAGGCTTGGCAATATCAACCACGCTCAAATTGCTCACAACGGCGCTGCCGATTTCAAAAGCCAAGATGCTAAGGCCATAAGTCTTATTTATCGGGTCTTTAACTTCTACAATTCCCTTATAAATTAAAGTTTGAACCAATTCAAAGGCGCTGCTTTTGGGTATTTGCATCATTTCGCAAATATTGTTAAGCGTTAACGCCTTGTCACTACCGCTAAGCAAAAGTAAAAGATCGATAACGCGCTCAGCGGATTTATTAATTTTTTCAGGCTTAGTCTTCATATTTAGTTCACATATGCGAATTGTGATAGGTGTTCAAATATTTGAGCCAAAAACTTCATTTAGCATACCACAGCCACTATTATACGAATTACACCGTATAGACTATTTGTACAAAGTACATAGCAGTTCACATTAAGGGTTCGCATATACGAATTATGTTCGCATATGCGAATTTACATCGAGGAACATCGTGGCTAAAGTTATTTTTTTAATTGGAGCGGCCGGCTCTGGTAAGTCGACAATCGGCAAACTGCTAGCGTCAAAGCTAAACTACAGCTATCTGGATAAAGACGTCGTGTCGAATCGCTTTACCGGTAAGCTGCTTGTCATGCAAGGACATGCGCCTACTGACAGAGATGGATGTGATTTTTACAAGAACGAAGTTATGCCGCTAGAGTATGAAACCTTACTGCATCTCGCGGGAGAAAATCTCAAATTAGGCAATTCTGTGGTCCTTGATGCGCCCTTTTTAGGCTATTTCTCCGACCCCAATTTTGTTAAAAACAGCATTGCTGAATACGGCTGGAGTCAGGATGTTGATGCCAACGTTCTTGAAGTCACTGTGAAGCCCGAAGTGCTAAAAAATCGGATTATCACACGCAACAATGCCCGCGACGCCTGGAAGCTGGAAAACTGGGATGCGTTCATTCAAAGCATCCTGGAAAAGAAATGCCTTTGGGACGGCGTTAACTATATTCGATTTGATAATAGCGGATCGAACGTCAATGAAGCACTTCTATATAGCTACTTCAAATAGCCGAAGTTAAAAAGACAACCCCGCTTCGCGGGCACATGAAAAAGGGCTTAGCATTGCTAAGCCCTTTGTATATCGCTTTTGGATGTCGCTTAAGCGCTGGCTTTGGCAAGACGCTCTTTGATACGAGCTGACTTACCGGCACGCTCACGCAGGTAGTACAGTTTAGCCTGACGAACGGCACCGCGACGCTTAACGGTAATGCTGTCAACCACTGGAGAGTGGGTTTGGAATACGCGTTCTACGCCTTCGCCGTTAGAAATCTTGCGAACAGTGAATGCAGAGTGCAGACCGCGGTTACGGATAGCGATAACCACGCCCTCGAATGCCTGCAGACGTTTCTTGCTGCCTTCAACGACCCATACCTTTACTTCCACGGAATCACCCGGACGGAATGCAGGTACGTCCTTCTTCATCTGTTCTTCTTCAAGTTGCTTAATAATGTTGCTCATAATATCTCTCTTACCCTAGGTAAACTGAAACGTCGGGAACACAACGTTACCCGTTAGTCTTGCTGTGCTTCATATTCCTTTTGGAACATGGTCAACAGCGCTGCTTGCTCATCAGTCAGAGCTAGGCTTTTTAGAAGCTCAGGTCTTCTAAGCCAGGTTCGGCCCAACGATTGCTTTAGGCGCCAACGGCGAATGTGTTCATGGTTGCCCGAAAGCAGCACTTGCGGAACTTCCATGCCGTCTAACACCTCAGGTCGAGTATAGTGCGGGCAGTCTAAAAGACCGTCAGCAAACGAGTCCTCTTCGGCCGACTGTTGATGCCCCAGAACGCCCGGAATAAACCGAGAAACTGAATCAATCAACGTCATCGCGGGAAGCTCTCCGCCGCTGAGAACGTAATCACCAATGGACCACTCCTCATCGACTTCGGTTTGAATCACGCGCTCGTCTATTCCCTCATACCGGCCGCAAATCAGAATCATCTTCTCATTTGTCGCCAGCTCGCAAACTCCACGTTGGTCAAGTTTGCGCCCCTGCGGTGAAAGATAAATCACCTTCACCCCTTCGCCCGCTGCCGCTTTTGCCGTGTGTATGGCGTCCCGTAAGGGCTGAACCATCATCAACATGCCGGGACCACCGCCGTAAGGCCGGTCGTCAACGGTGCGATGCCTATCGTGTGCGAAGTCGCGAGGACTCCAGATATTGACACTCAGCAGGCCATTCTTTACTGCTCGGCCGGTTACCCCGTAGTCGGTCACCGCGCGGAACATTTCGGGGAACAGGCTAATAACACCAATCCACATGCTTAACGTTCCATCTATGACGACCGCCCTGCGCAGAGCGCGAGGCACGGAATTAAAAACCGGGATCCCAATCGACTTCAATCAATTGAGCAGCGAGATCGACTTTCTTAATGACTTGTTCATCAAGGAACGGGATTAAGCGCTCCTTTGCGCCAAAAGCATCCTTCAGATTCGCCCGCACGACTAAAACGTCGTTAGAACCGGTTTCCATCATGTCAGTAACTTTACCCAGTTCATATCCGGAAGTGGTGACTACCTTGCAGCCCATAAGGTCTTTCCAGTAGTAATCGCCCTCTTCAAGCGCAGGCAGCTGCTCGCCGTTGACGGCAATTTCGCAATTGGTCAACGCCTGTGCAACGTCTCTGTCGTCTACGCCTTTGAGCTTGACGATCAGATCCTGATTGTGGCGTTTCCAGCTTTCCAGCTCGACGACGCGCCACTCACCGGCCCGTTTGATATACCACGGACGGTAGTCGAAAATGCTTTCGGTTTGCTCGGTGGATGAAAACACTCTGAGCCAACCACGAATTCCGTACGTAGACCCCAGTTTGCCAAGGACTACAGGATTTAACAGCGTGCTCATAATGATTGACACCCGAACAAGTTAAGCTGCTTTACCAGCTTCTTTAATCAGTTGTGCAACGCGGTCAGAAACCGTTGCACCCAGGCCGGTCCAGTGATTGACGCGGTCTAAGTCTAAACGCAGACGTTCTGCTTGACCGGTAGCTACCGGGTTGAAGAAGCCTACGCGTTCGATGAAGCGACCGTCGCGCGCATTGCGGCTGTCGGTCACGACAACTTGATAAAACGGACGCTTTTTAGCGCCGCCACGAGCTAAACGAATTGTTACCATAACATCCTCTTTTGAGTTAATAAAACACACAGACCCCATCGAGGAACGGGGTCTGGTGTCATATAAAAAGCCCGAAAATTTTACTCATTTTGGCGCAAAAAGCAACTTAAAGCGCCCGCGATCCGCGCTTTAATCACAAATAACGCCTCAAATAATGAATGTAAACCTCAGAACTCCGTCCTCCAGGCTCTTAATCATAGCATCGCTGATTCTAAAGGTCAGCGAGTGGCGCTCATCGCCAGCGGCTTTTGCGACGGGTCAGCCACGCAGGTTTTAATGCCTCTGGCCCGCAGGCTGGCTTCCCCCTTCTCGGTACAGATAATCGTCGTACCGCACCCGCAAACCAGCCCTTTAAACATCACAACCTCGCCGCCAACGATAGTGGCGACAGGCTGCCGGCGCTCTACGTCCAGTACGGTGATGTCGGCATCCATGCCGATGCCCAGAGTTCCCTTCTGCGGCAAGCGCAGCATACGGGAAGGGTTCCAGGAGGTTTTGATGATAAACTCATCCAGGCTGAGAACGTCAAGAAATACCAGCCCTAGCCCCTTTTCCACCAGCACGTTACGAGGCAGACAGCCGCCGTCCGTCGACAGACAGTCAACCACAAAATCGCCGGAAGGCCGCTTGGCTTCGGCCAGCATAATTCTGGGCATCGGCGGATTCACAGGGAACATGCCGCCCAGTTCGGTCCCGTGCTCACGCCACAGGCGAATGCCTTCTTCGCCGGTCACCCGCACGCTTTCGCTGCCGCCGTTAACCACGCAGCCGACCTTACCGGCCCTGAAGGCCCGCTCCATTCCCTCCTCGGAGGCTTCAAAGCCCAGCTTCTTCAAGCTGTTGCAGGTTACTTTGCTGATAGGAGCGCCGTCTTTACAGGCAAGGCTTGTGCCGTTAAGCGGCGAAATATAGGACTCGCTATAAATATTGGGATTATTCACCAGAAGCGAAATGGCTTCCTGAGCCTCTTCCAGTTCAGGATTAATCGCGCCGCGGCAGTAGCTGTTGATATGGGCAAGATGGAGAAAATGCCCGTCCGCCATGGCAATCGCTTCTCGCATGCCTTCAATGTTGGAGCCGTGTTCCGTCGTTCCGGCATGCCAGGCGACGTATCCTCCCTGACGAGCGATTTCGGCAATCAGCTTCGCGGAAGCGTCCGGCGTTAACGGGTAGTGGCCGCCCAAAAGCTTTACGCCATAGGCGCCATCTCGCAGGCTTTTTTCAACCAGCGCCCGAATCTCGGAATCTGAGGGCGAAGCGCTGTTAAACGTATAGGGCGGGCTGGCGTACTGTAGGATCGCGACGTTTAACCCGGCGCCGTGCTGTGGGATCGACTGAAGGATATCCTCCATCGGCCCCGCCATGTCAAGCGTGGTGCAAACGCCCGCTTTCGCCAGCATCGTCTGGCCGTTATCGCTGCCCCAAAAGGCGCTGACGTGCGTGTGCGGGTCGATAATGCCGGGAATGGCGGTATAGCCGCTCAGGTCAATCAGCGTTCTGGCCTGACTCATGGCGATATCTGGCTCGACGGCGGCGACTTTTCCATCGAAAATCGCGATGTCTGCCTGGCAGTCCACGCCGTTGATTGGATCTTTCACCCAGACGCCTTTTACTACCGTATCGTATTGGTACATGGCTGTTCTCATTTTGTTTATTATTTATTCAGAACAAACTAACAATCGTTCGTCAAAGTCACAATGCAAAGAACGCAGGCACCATGCAAAACCGACATCGTTTGCAGTGCATAAGGGGTGTTTTCGGCTTTTTTTTCACTCCTCAGAGGGATATGCTTGGGACCTCATCCTAAAAAATGAAGGTAAAAACCATGTCCACCATTCTTACTTACCTGACTCAGCACCAACACGACATCTTGGCCGATCTGGAACGTTTGGCCGGCGCTGAGTCGCCTTCTCACGACAAGCGGGCCGTGGACGCCTGCGGTGAGCGCGTTCAGGCGCTGTTCGCTGACTATCTCGGCGTAAAAGCGGAAGTCTTCCCGCAAACGGAATACGGCAATCACCTGACGTTTGAAATCGGTAGCGGCGCGAAAAAGACGCTTATCATCGGCCATTTTGACACAGTATGGGACATCGGCCGCCTGACGCTCAGGAAAGAAGACGGTAAACTTTACGGCCCCGGCGTTCTAGACATGAAGGGCGGGCTGGTTCAGGCCATTTGGGCGGTTCGCGCATTAAAAGAGCTTAACCTGCTGACCGGAAGGCAAATTCGCTTCTTCTGCAACGCAGACGAGGAGCTGGGCAGCCCAAGCTCTCGCCCGCTGATTGAACAGATTGCTCCCAACTATCAAACCGTACTGGTTCCCGAGCCAGCGACGGCCAATACTGGCGCACTGAAAACCGGCCGTAAAGGTACCGGTCGTTTTTACGTGCACATCAAGGGCCGCGCCGCCCACGCGGGCAACAACCCGGAAGACGGCATCAGCGCCATTCAGGAAATGTCGCATCAAATCCAGTATCTCCACTCGCTGAATGCGCCTGAAAACGGCACCACTGTTAACGTCGGCGTCGCCTGCGGCGGCAGCAAGATCAACGTCGTCGCCGAAGAGGCGAACTTAAGCATCGACGTGCGCGTCACCCGTCTGGACGAAGCGGACAGAATTCATAAGGCAATTTACGGCTCAACGCCCGTCATGGACGGCATCCAGATTACCGTCAGCGGAGGCATGATCCGCCCGCCGATGGAGCGCAGCGAAGCCACCGGAAAACTGATGGAAAAAGCAAAAGAGGCGGCGGGCGCCCTCGGCTTTGAAATCGGCGAAGCCTCCGTCGGCGGCGGCAGCGACGGCAACTTTACCGCCGCACTGGGCATCCCTACCCTTGACGGTCTGGGTGCCACGGGCGCAGGTCCGCACGCGGAATACGAACACATTATCATCGACGATCTGGTTAAGCGTTCAGCGCTGCTGGCTGAACTGATCGTTCGGCTTTAAGACAAAAACGCGCCCCTTTTGGGGCGCGTTTGTCTTTCACGAAATGCCGTCATTACGCTAAATCAACGTCCTTAGTACCGAAGAACCACGTAATGATAAAACCGGCAAAATAGGACACCAGCAGCCCGCAGCCGTACACCGCCATACCGGCAAAGATACCGTGGTTTGACGTCATCAGTGGCAGAGCAACAATGCCCGACGGGCCGAATGCGCTGTTAAGCCCCCATCGGCAACCCTAAATAGGCAACGGTTCCGATGAAAAAGCCCCCTATCGCGCCGCCGATACAGGCGGTAATAAACGGCTTGATTCTCGGCAGCGTAACGCCGTAAATCAGCGGTTCCCCTACGCCCAAAATGCCGGGGATAATCGCCCCGCGGATCTGCGTACGCAGCACCGAGTCCTTGTGCGCTTTGAAATAGAGCGCAAGCGAAGCGCCAACCTGCCCCGCGCCGGCCATAGACAGAATGGGAAACAGCGAGTTGAACCCCTGCGCATCCATCAGTGCAAAATAAACCGGGATAAACCCTTGGTGGATGCCGAACATCACCGCAATTAAAAACAGCCCAGCCAACACCGCGCAGCCGATCGGGTTGCTGTTCAAATGCAAAAACAGCCAGGACATGCCGTTAAACAACAGGCCGCTAAACGGCATGATAGCGACGAAAGTTATCGTTCCCATAATCAGCAGCGTAATGCCCGACGTCAGGATCATGTCCAAATTGCCGGGGATGATTTTTCTCACCTGCCGTTCGACGTAAGCACCGATAATAGTCGCAATCAGCACGCCGATGATGTTGCCCTTGGCGACAATCGTCAGCCCGAAGAAGGTTTCCATACCGGAATAAATGCCCGTCGCGGCCTTGGGATCGTAGCCTAAGATAAACAGCGCGGCGATAATCGCGCCGTTCACGCCGGTGCCGCCGAACGCCTGCTGGGCGTTGTAGCCAATCATGATGCTTAAAAAGGCAAACAGCCCTTTGCTGAACACCTTCATAAACGTAATGGCATACAGCAGATTGCCGGTCACCGCGCCACCGCTTTGAACCACCGACTGCTCAATCAGCGTCGCAACGCCAAGCAGCAGGCCGGCGGCGATAAAGCCGGGAATCAGCGGGGTAAAAATCGTGGCAAACTTGCTCAGGAAATTGTGGATTGCGCTGCTTTGCTTGGACTTCACCTCACGCTTTTTGGACGCCGCTATCTCTTTAAGCGACGCGTCGGATGCCTTCTCTGCGCTTTTGCCTGAAGTCGGCGCCTGCACTAAATACTCGGCCATCATGTCCGCCGCCGCCTGAGCCTTACCGGGGCCAAGCACTATCTGAAGCTGTTCGTCGGTTTCAATCACGCCCATCACGCCGGGGATCGCCTTAACCTTCGCCGTATCCACCAAGTCATTTTCTTTGAGCGTCAGCCTCAGGCGCGTCATGCAGTTGCCGCTCTTTACTACGTTATTCGGCCCGCCGATAGCTTCGGCAATCTTCGCTATCATTTCTTGGGTTATTTTCGCCATCGCTGCGGTCTCCTGGCTATTTGCGCTCGGCGCTAATCGCTGAGCGTATAAATCCGCGATTCTCTTCCAGCGCCGCCTTTGCCCTCTCTGCGGACATGCCGGTCAGAACCATCACTATCGCCGTTTTGCAGTGGCCGTTACACTGGGCCAGCGCCGCCTCGGCGTCTTCCCGGCTACAGTCCGTCGCCTGCATAACGATATTTTTTTGCCGCTCAATCAGCTTGGCGTTGGTCGCCTCAACGTCCACCATCAGGTTGCCGTACACCTTGCCGGTCTTAATCATTGCGCCGGTGGTAAGCATGTTAAGCACCAGCTTTTGGGCCGTGCCTGCCTTCATGCGCGAGGAACCGGTCACCACTTCGCCGCCGACGACTGGCGTAATGGCGATATCGGCAGCCTTGGCGATCGGGCTTTGTGGATTGCAGCAAAGGCTTATGACCGTCGCTCCTAAAGATTTAGCATACTCCATTGCGGCCAACACGTAGGGCGTACGGCCGCTGGCGGCAATGCCCACCAGCACGTCGCGGGCGCTGAAATTAAGGGCCTTCAGATCGTCTACGCCCATTTCCAGGCTATCTTCCGCATTTTCTACCGCCTTTAGAATGGCCTTATGCCCGCCGGCGATAAGCCCAATCACCTGCTCAGGCCGAGTACCGTAGGTTGGCGGGCACTCGCTGGCGTCCAGAATGCCCAATCGCCCGGACGTCCCCGCGCCGCAGTACACCAGCCGCCCGCCGCTGCCGAACGCTCCGGCAATCACATCCACCGCACGGGCAATGTGGGGCAGCTCTTTTTCCACGGCGAACGCCACTTTCTTGTCTTCATCGTTAATGACGCGCAGCATCTCCAGGGTTGAGAGCTCGTCAATGCGTTCGCTGGCCGGATTGCGGCTCTCGGTCACCATTTGGCTTAAATCGATCATGCGGCTTGTCTCCTGCGGATTCGCTTACCTGAATGAATTTTTTATTCAATTAAAGATAGCTAATTATAATAAAATATTCCAAACGGAAAATCGGCAGCGTCAATTTTTATGACGCTATTCACATCGCCAGAAGTTAATGAGGGAAGGAAGAGGAAAAAAGGTAAGGAAAAGCGTCAGAGCAGTATTTTTTTCACCAGCTCGCCGCTTTGTCTGATCAGGTCGTTGGCTCGCTCTCTGTCATGCTGGACCAGCCCCATAAACAACAGGTCGGTAACGGCGTTTTGCGCCGTGCGGGAGGAAATGGAAGAACTGCGCCACTGTACTTCGTCCGCGACGGAATAGAGCACGTAGTCCGCCAGCGGCGCCAGTGCGTTATTCTTTAGCGACGTAACGGCAACAACCGTAGCCCCGCGGGATTTAGCCACTTCGGCAGCCAGCACGACCTCGCGGCGCACGCCGGAGTAAGAGATCGCTATTTGAACGTCGCCCGGCTCCAGCGTTTGAGCGATGGTGAGCTGCACGTGGCTATCGAATTCAGAAAAAGCGGGAATGCCAATTTTTAAAAGCTTATAGGCCAGGTCTTTGGCAATCAGCGCCGAACCACCGATGCCCGAAATGTGCACCTTGTGCGCCGCTGCAATTCTCTCTACCACCTGATTGAAGATTTTCGCATCCAGCGCGTTCATGGTTTCCCTAAGCGCGCTCTGCTTTTCCAACAGCAGCTTGTTGGCTATCTCTAACAGCGAGTCGTCACCGGTAATCTCGTTGTGCAGGTGGAGCGTCGATTTCTCCGCCTGCTGGTTGCGCCCAAGCTCTTCGCTAATCGCCAGCTTAAAGGCGGTATATCCCTTAAAGCCAAGCTTTTGCGCAAATTTAACGATGCCGGACTGGCTGACGCTTAAGGCGGCGGCCAGCTCCTGAGAGGAAAGCGTAACGAGGCGCTTTGGCGATTCAAGGACAAAGGCCGCAATCTTTTTCTCCGACGGAGAAAACTGCGCCATCCCCTGAGATAGCCTCATCAAACACGTCATAGCATTCCTCTCTCGGTGCTTTAGAGCCGCTTAACGCATCATGCCCGGCGGCAGCATGCCCTTCATGCCGCGCATCATTTTGGCCATCCCGCCCTTTTTCATCTTTTTCATCATGCGCTGCATGTCGTCGAACTGTTTAAGCAGACGGTTAACGTCCTGCACCTGTACGCCGGAACCGGCGGCGATGCGACGCTTGCGGGAGCCTTTGATGATCTCCGGCGCTTCACGCTCTTTAAAGGTCATCGAATTAATGATGGCCTCCATGCGAACCAGCACCTTGTCGTCCATCTGCGACTTCACGTTATCCGGGATTTGCCCCATGCCCGGCAGCTTGCTCATCATGCTGGCCATGCCGCCCATGTTGCGCATCTGCTTAAGCTGCTCCAGAAAGTCCGTCAGGTCAAAGCCGTCGCCTTTCTTAAGCTTACTCGCCAGCTTCTCCGCCTTCACGCGGTCGACTTTACTTTCCAGCTCCTCAATAAGAGAAAGCATGTCGCCCATGCCGAGGATGCGGGACGCAACGCGGTCGGGGTGGAACGGCTCCAGCGCTTCGGTCTTCTCGCCTACGCCCAAGAACTTGATGGGCTTGCCGGTAATGTGGCGAATAGAGAGCGCCGCGCCGCCGCGGGCATCGCCGTCAACTTTGGTCAGCACCACGCCGGTCAAAGGCAGCGCTTCGTTGAAGGCCTTCGCCGTGTTGGCCGCGTCCTGGCCGGTCATTGCGTCGACCACGAACAGCGTTTCGATCGGATTGAGCGACGCGTGCACCTGCTTGATTTCGTCCATCATGGCTTCATCAACGTGCAGTCGACCGGCGGTATCGACGATCAGAACGTCATAAAACTTAAGCTTGGCGTGGGACAACGCGCGGTTAACGATATCGACCGGCTTTTCCTTGGCGTCTGATGGAAAAAAGTCGGTGTCGATCGCCTGAGCCAACGTTTCCAACTGACGGATAGCAGCAGGACGATATACGTCGGCGGACACCACCAGCACTTTCTTTTTCTGCTTTTCTTTTAAAAACTTCGCCAGCTTGGCTACGCTGGTAGTCTTACCGGCGCCCTGCAGGCCAGCCATCAGGATAACGGCGGGAGGCTGAGCGGCAAGGTTCAGGGCGTTGTTTTCTTCACCCATGGCTGAGACCAGCTCATTGCGAACGATCTTGACGAACTCCTGCCCTGGCGTCAGGCTCTTATTAACTTCCTGGCCTACCGCGCTCTCTTTAACCCTATTAATAAAGTCGCGCACGACCGGCAGGGCAACGTCGGCCTCCAGCAGCGCCATGCGCACTTCGCGCAGCGTGTCTTTAATATTGTCTTCAGTCAGCCGCCCGCGTCCGCTGATATTGCGAAGCGTGCGCGATAATCTGTCAGTTAAATTTTCAAACATCGTTTCTGCCCAACGTAATGATAATCCGCGATCGCGGGGAAAATTTCGGCCAGTATACCATGAAGAAGCCGAAGAACAGTTATTGGTTGGAGGGTAACGCCACTAACGCTATACTGTTTTCACATTTCTCAGTCACATAAAACCAAACTTTAACGACTATGCCTGTTTTCGCCATATTATCACTGATTGCCTATCTGGCCAGCCTTGGGTTGATCGTCCCCGGCTTGCTGAAAAATAAAGGGCTCCACCGCCGCTGGGCGCTGGCATCGGCGGTATTTGCGCTTATCTTTCACGGCATAGCGCTTCAGCAGCGCATCTTTGACGTTGACTACGGCCAAAACGTCAGCCTGCTGAACATGGCCTCCGGCGCCAGCCTGCTTATCAGCGCCATCATGACCTTCGTTGCTTCTAAAGATCGCGGCTGGGTGCTGCTTCCCATCGTGTACTGTTTTTCCATCATCAACCTTGCGTTGGCCAGCTTTACGCCTTGGGAATTCATTTTGCATCTGGAGGGCAGCCCGACGCTGTTAATCCACATCGTTCTGGCGCTGTTCTCATACGCAACGCTCATCATCGCGGCGCTTTACGCCGCCCAGCTGGCCTGGATTGACTACCAGCTTAAGCACAAAAAGCTGACGTTTACTCCCGGCATGCCTCCGCTGCTCTCCATTGAGCGCAAGATGTTTCACATCACGCAGGTCGGCGTCATCCTGCTGACCCTGACTCTGCTTACTGGCGTTGTCTTTTTAGAAAACCTGCTCGGCAGGGATAACGTGCATAAAACCGTGCTCTCAACGGCGGCCTGGGTCGTCTATCTCGTGCTGCTTTGGGGACATTTTCGCAAAGGCTGGCGCGGGCGCAAGGTGGTCTGGTTCAGCATGGCCGGCGCGCTGCTGCTGACGCTGGGCTATTTCGGCAGCCGCTTTATTCAAGTGATGTTAGGTCACTAAGAGCCTATCTCAGTAGACGTTATTGGCGCAGACGGTTTGAACACGGACAGCGCGGAAGAACCGGAGCGTACACCTGGTACGTGAGGATGCTGAGCACTACCCAGGTTCAAAATGGCAAGCAAAATAGCCCTAATGGGATAGGCTCTAAGCCAAAGGCGCTTTATACTTTTAATAGCCCTATCGCTTATACCTTAAACGAGTATACAACCATTGAGGACACAGTTCGGTGGACACCGTATCGACCGGTACGCTTATTATCATTTTGATTGTTTTGGTGCTGATTTCAGCCTATTTCTCCGCGTCGGAAACCGGCATGATGACGCTCAATCGTTATCGGCTGCGCCATCTTGCCAGCAAAGGGAACGAACGCGCCCGGCGGGTGGAAAAGCTTCTGCAGCGCCCCGACCGTTTAATCAGCCTGGTGCTTATCGGCAATAACCTGGTCAACATACTCGCCTCGGCGCTGGCGACGGTCGTCGGCATCCGACTTTATGGCGACGTCGGCGTCGCTATCGCCACCGGGCTGTTAACGTTTGTTATTTTAGTATTCGCCGAAGTATTGCCCAAAACCGTCGCCGCTTTATATCCTGAGCGCGTCGCCTTCCCCAGCAGCCTGCTGCTTAAGCCGCTGCAAACCTGCATGGCGCCGCTGGTTTGGCTGCTCAACGGCATCACGCGTTTTATCATGCGGCTGTTCGGCCTGCGCTCGGACGTCAAAAGCTCCGACGCGGTGAGTAAAGACGAGCTGCGCACCATCGTCAACGCTTCGAATCCTCTCATATCCCATCGCTATCAGAGCATGCTGCTATCGGTGCTGGATCTGGAAGCGGTCAACGTCGACGACATTATGGTTCCTCGTCAGGAAATCGTCGGCATTAATATTAATGATGATTGGAAAGACATCCTCAAGCAGCTCACCCACTCCCCTCACGGGCGCATCGTGCTCTATCGCGACACGCTGGACGACGCTATCGGCATGCTCCGCGTGCGGGAAGCCTATCGCCTGATGATGGAAAAGAGCGAATTCAACAAAGAGACGCTGCTGCGCGCCGCCGATAAAATTTACTTTATTCCGGAAGGAACGCCGCTCAACGTGCAGCTGGTCAAGTTTCAGCGCAACCGGGAGAAAGTTGGCGTTATCGTGGATGAATACGGGGATATTCAGGGGTTAGTCAGTGTTGAGGATATTCTTGAGGAAATTGTCGGCGATTTCACCACCTCCATGTCGCCAACGCTCGAAGATGAAGTGGTACGCCAGCCCGACGGTTCCGTTTATGTTAACGGCAGCACCAGCATCAGGGACTTGAACAAGGCCTTAGGCTGGCGCTTGCCCACCTCCACGGCGAAAACCGTCAACGGCCTGCTGCTGGAATATCTGGAAGACATTCCTAAGCCGGGGACACACATTGAGTTTAAAAACTACAGCGTGGACATCGTAGAGGTCAGTAATAACATGATTAAGCGGGTGCTTATTCGCCCCAAAAGCGGTACTGCGCCTAAAGAGAAGCGGTAGCGCCCGACTTCGCTTAAAAAAATCCCGCATGACGCGGGATTTTTTCTACATAACCAACCTACAGGCTGGCCAACTTTTCCGGCGGTAGCGCCAGATCGTCGTTTTTATTTACTCCAACCCCGGCGTCAACGACGCGCTTGGCGATATCGTGAGCTTCATCTAGTGAATGCATCGCGTAGGTGCCGCACTGATATTCGTTCAGTTCCGGGATTTTTGTCTGGTCCTGTACGCCCAGCACGTCGGCCATCGCCGCCTCCCAGGCTTTTGCTACCCGCTGTTCGTCCGGCGTGCCGATAAGGCTCATATAAAAACCGGTGCGGCAACCCATAGGGGAAATATCGATAATCTCCACGCCGTCGCCGTTTAGGCGATCGCGCATAAATCCGGCAAACAGGTGCTCCAGCGTGTGGATGCCGCGCTCGGGCAGAATTTCTTTGTTGGGATGACAGAAACGCAAATCAAATACCGTAATGGTATCGCCGTGAGGCGTTTTCATGGTTTTAGCCACCCGAACAGCAGGAGCGGACATGCGGGTATGATCTACTGTGAAGCTATCTAACAACGGCATTTTCGTCACCTTCTAAAAAAAAACGATATTTTTTCACCAAGCCAAGAACCTTTCGGGAAAGCGCGAGTCATATAGTTACAAGAACACTCGTTATCATCCCTCAATTAGAGATGTTTTATAAGGCCACTAGATTGTGGCCTTCCTTTTATCTACTTCTCGCCGCTAATCCTGTCGATCCACAGCTGAATCTTTTTCGCCGCTTCTGGCTGAGACCGGCTGCGAAACTCATCCTCCGGCTCTTGCCAGTCAACGTTCTTTATCAAATAGCAGCCAAAAGCGCCTTCCGGGCTATCCTCCGGATAGTAACCAACGTCAATCGTCCATCTATCTCCGTTCGTCAAAAACTCAAACTGGGCAATATCCTCAAAAAGAAATAGCGGCTTTTCCCAGTCACTCGGGCCAAGCGCCTCAGGGTTCAGCGTCGTAAACCGATTGCTGCGAATGTACCAACCCGCCGGAAATGAAAACGGCTGTAAATCCGGCTGATCGTAAGACGCCAGCGACATAATATTTTCCTCAACTGACGCCATATCTCGACAAACGTAGCTTTTAGAAAACGAAGGCGTCACGTAGCAAATCAGAAAATACCCCTCTTCCTGAGGAAAATTACGCTGAAAATAGACCGTTATCGACTCGGTCGATACCCACGTTCCATCCGCCGCTTTAGAAGCAAAGAGCAGTTTTACAACCTGCTCTCCCTCCTGAAAAACGCTGTCGGTAAAAAGTCGGTATTTCTCAATCCTCCAGCCTGCTCCGATTCTCAGGGGCCACGGCCTAGCGCCGGTTTTGCTCGGCAAGATAGTCATCAAAGCTCACCGTATCCTGCTGTTCCATCTCTTCCTGACGGCGCAGAGAGCCGATGCGTTCAGACTCAAGAACGTCCTCAGTCAACACGCTCAAAGGCTCGGACTGCAAGCTTTGGCGATACTGTTCGGCCAGCGCCAGCCCAAATCGACCGATACCAACGTCCTTCACCGCCTGTAACATTCTGCCGGAGAAAGTTAACTCGGGATCGTCAAACGCGGACACCAGCTTTTTACACACGTTTTGATACAGCGTGTTGCTGTTGCCGCTGTCCAACACTTCCGCAACCCGCATCAGATCGGCGAACAGGGCCTTACCGACGACGTCCAGCGGCTGACGCGCGCTGTCGCAGCCGATGCCGATCGTCTGGCCCGGTTTGCGCCCTTCAAGAATAACCCTGTTCCAATTATAGCGGGTGCACTGCAGCTCTTCGCTGCTCATCATCGGCGCGTCGGCCAGCGTACACCAGATAAGAAACAGATCCAGAAAGCGGGCTTGGTCCGCGTCGATGCCGACGGGCGAGAACGGGTTGATGTCCAGCGCTCTGACTTCGATATATTCTACGCCGCCGCGCAGCAGAGCGTCAGAGGGCGATTCGCCTTTTTTGGTGACGCGCTTGGGCCGAATCGGCGCATAAAACTCGTTTTCAATCTGCAGAATATTGCTGTTAATCTGCTGATAGCGACCGTCTTTCTTGTCGTTCAGCGCTTCAAACTGAGGCGCAGGCGTAGAAATCGCCCTCTTCAGACCCTGAACGTAAGTTTCCAGATCGTTGAAAGTAATCCCGAGGTTACTCTGCGTCGTATTGGTATAGCCCAAGTCGCTCATACGTAAAGACGTGGCGTAGGGCAAATAGCAGGCTCCGCTTTCCAGCTTCTCAAAAGGCAGCTGCGTTTCGCGCCCGGTAATAAAGGAGGAGCAAAGCGCTGGCGACGCGCCGAACAGGAACGGGATCGTCCAGCCGAAGCGGTAGTAATTGCGGATCAGGCGGAAATAGCCTTCGGAGATCTTGTCCTTACCGCTTTGCTCGTCGGTGATGCCTTCACGCGCCTGCCAGAACTCAAGGGGTAAAGAAAAGTTGTAGTGAACGCCGGAAATGGTCTGCATCAGCGCGCCATAGCGGTTTTTCAGCCCTTCGCGATAGAGCGTCTTAAAGCGCCCTACGTTGGAGGAACCGTACTGCGCCAGTTCGATGTTGTCCTCAGAGTTAATGAAGCAAGGCATGCTCAAAGGCCACATCAGTTCGCTGCCCAGTTCGCGGCTCACGTGGCGATGGATATCGCGCAGGAAGGCCAGCGTGTGGTCAACGCTGTCATCAACGGGAGTAATGAACTCCAACAGCGCCTCGGCAAAATCGGTGGTTATCCAGCGGTGGGTCAGCGCTGAGCCTAAGGATGCGGGATGCGGCGTCGTTGCCAGATGTCCCTGAGGGGTAACGCGCAGCGTTTCCCGTTCAATACCGCGTTTAATACCGTTTAAGACATGAGGGTGCGCTTCCAGCCAAGACAGCGCTTTCGATACGTCCGGGATCAAATTGACCTCCCGTAATTGGTGTTCATACCACCTGCTGCACAAACCGTTATTCTGATAACTTTCATTCTTTTTCAGCTAAAAAAAGAGACGCTTTTCAGTGTTATCATCATCACTACAACGTAGCGTAATGACTTCCCTGCCAACATAAAAAAAGCTACCGACCACCAGGGTAAACGTAACCAGCCTGCCAACAGACATAACAAATCGCCCATAAAGGGCAACCAACTGAGCAACAGCACGGGCGAACCGTAACGCTGCAACCACGCCGTAGCCAGCGCCAGGCGAGGATGGTGCTTAGGCACCGGAACCAAACGGCCAATCACAACGTTCGTCAGGCCGCCCAGCGTATTACCAACCGCTGCCGTCAAAAGCAATAACTCCGCAGGAGTATCAACCGTCGACAGCAGCGCAACAAAAACAATTTCTGAATTGCCCGGCAGTAGCGTTGCACTAAGAAAGCTGCTGCCAAACAGCGTCAATAAAGATAACGCTTCGCTCACAAAGTTCGCACGTCAACGGCGTCCATTCCCGCCGCTTTCGCCGCCTGAAGCCCTAACGGCGCATCCTCAAATACGATGCATCCCTCGGCTGTCACTTTCATCAGCGACGCACAGGCTAAAAAGGTGTCCGGTGCGGGCTTATGATTAACGACGTCGTCAGCACCGACGATGGCGGTGAAGTAGTCGCGCAGCCCGACGTGCTGGAGCAGCCTGTCGGCAAAGCCGTGCATGCTGCCGGTGCCTACGGCCATAGGACGTCGGCCTCGGTAATGCTTGACGACTTCAACAATCGGCAGAGGCTTGACCATGTCCAGCACGATCTCCTCGACGATAGCGAACTTCTCCTGCGCCAGCCGGTGAGGGTCCATATCCACCTGATAGCTATCAATAACAAACTCCGCGATTTTCCATGAGGGCGAGCCGTTAAGCGCAATCGCGCCTTCCAGGTCAAGCTTCATGCCGTACTTCGCCAGAACTTCATCCCAGGCCTTTCTGTGCCCTTCTTCCGTATCCAGCAGCGTTCCATCCATATCAAAGATAAGTCCCTGATAGCGGTCGTACATAGAAAACCTCGTATTGCGTAACTCTATGAGTAAACGATAAAGGCTACTTTAGCGTAAAACGATGTTGATGTCGCTTACCGCTTTCTGCAGGCGAGGCAAGAAAAGCACACTACGTAACTTTACATAAAAATATCAACGTAATTACAAAATGTTATCACTCATGAATAGGGAAAACGACGCTCTCTTAATGAATTCAAGACCAAAAATCATCTATAATGGCCCCGTTTGTCATGACATTCGGTCTGGGCTATGCCCGAATTACCGAATAAAGCGCTCTTCAAGGGCGCTCAACGATATGGATATCAACAACACAAAGCCACTAACTCTATGAAAGCCACTATAATTACCACTACCGCAGCCGTTCTATTCTCATGCTCTTTCAACGCCTTTGCTGAGGCTGACGTTGAAGGTCCGGGCGTCTGGGATACCATTAAGAGCAACGTGAAAGAAACGTGGAATTCTCCTACCCGGGATCTCTACATTCCCCTAAATACCTGGCACAACCGGGCTATGTATGACAAAGAAAAAACGGACTCTTATAACGAAAGGCCCTGGGGTATTGGTTACGGAGTATCGCGCTTTGACAGCGACGGAAACTGGCATTCCATTTACGCGATGGAATTCCAGGACTCTCACAATGAGATTGAGCCGATCGTCGGATATGGCTATCAGAAAAACTGGTATTTAGGCCAACAGCGCGACTGGCGCTTAGGGCTTGGGTTTACCGCAGCAGTGACCGCGCGTCACGACTATAACTATATTCCAATCCCGCTGCCGCTGCCGCTCTTCTCCATTGAGTATAAAAAGTTCGCAATTCAAAATACGTATATCCCCGGCACGTATAACAACGGTAACGTGCTGTTTACCTGGGCGCGCTGGCAGTTCTAAGTGGCGTTCCATAATTGATAGGCTAGTTAGGCCAATAAGCTAAAACACGTTTGTCTCACTGTTTAACCTATTGGCCTCAAAGTCCCGTGCTTAAAATTCAGTAAGGCCAGCGTAAAGCCTGCTTTAATTATTAAATTAACCTTTCAACTTTTAGAGAGAATTTATGGATCAAACACAGGGTCACTTGGTCGTTAAAACGCGCCACAAAGAGTACTCGCTGATTCTGGCGATGATTGCGATACCGGTTCTACTTTATATGCAGCACACCACCAGCCTTCTAGCTATTACGCTGGTTAACGTTCTCGCTTTGGTCGCAATACTCGGCAGCGCGTTTAGCGTCGTTCGCCACGCCGACGTACTGGCGCACAGGCTAGGCGAGCCTTATGGCTCGCTGATCTTAAGCCTGGCGGTAGTGATCTTGGAAGTCAGTTTGATCTCCGCGCTAATGGTAACAGGCGACACTGGCCCTACGCTGATGCGCGACACGCTCTATTCGGTTCTGATGATCGTCATGAGCGGCCTGGTCGGCATATCGCTACTGCTGGGAGGGCGAAAGTTCGCCACCCAGCACGTCAATCTGGCGGGCATCAAACAGTATCTGACGGCGCTTTTACCGCTGGCGATTATTGTGCTGATTTTACCGACGACGTTTGACAGCGGAACTTTCTCAACGGGCCAGCTCTTCATTGTTGCTCTGCTTTCCGCCGGAATGTATCTGGTTTTTTTGGTCATTCAGACCAGAACGCACCAGAGCCTGTTTATTTATGAGCACGAAGACGAAAGCGACAACCCTGACGATCCCCACGGCAAACCCTCGGCGCACAGCAGCGCCTGGCACGCCGTTTGGCTGGTGGTTCACCTGATTGCCGTCATCGCCGTAACGAAAATCAACGCGCCGATTCTCGAGCACCTGCTGTCCGCGATGAACGCGCCGCCGCAGTTCACCGGCTTCCTGATAGCGCTGCTGATCCTATCGCCGGAAGGGCTAGGCGCCATGAAAGCCGTTATGCAAAACCAGGTGCAGCGCGCGATGAACCTCTTCTTTGGCTCCGTACTGGCGACCATTTCGCTTACGGTTCCGGCCGTCGTGTGCATTGCGCTTATCACCGACCAGCAGTTGGTCTTCGGGCTCTCGACGTCCAACGCAGTGCTGCTTTCCGGCGTGCTTATCCTGTGCCAAAGCTCGTTTGCGACGGGCAGAACCAACGTGCTTAACGGAACGGCCCATCTGGCCATGTTTGTCGCCTATTTGTTAGTACTGATGATGGGTTGATTTTCCTTTGAATTCCGGTCGGTCTATTGACCGGAATTCTTCACTTCGCCAAAACCGCCGCACTGTCACACATTCACCATCATCCCAAGAAAAAGCTGTCTATTTCCCCCTCGCCGCAGTAGCTTGTCGACTATCATGTTTTTTAATTCTCATCTGAAACAGAGGGTTCTAACATGTCCCAAAATGCCAACGTCAATCGCCGAATCGTTCTGGCTTCTCGCCCCTACGGCGCTCCTACTGCAGATAACTTCCGATTAGAGCAGCAGTCTATTCCTTTGCCTGGTTCGGGAGAACTGCTTCTGCGCACCGAATGTTTGTCTATAGACCCCTACGTCAGAGGGCGCATGAGCGATTCGCCGTCCTACGTTCCCCCGCTGGAAGTCGGTGACGTTATCTGCGCCGGTACGGTAAGCATCGTTGAACGTTCTAATAATCCCGAGTTTAAAGAGGGCGAGCGGGTTCTCGCCGCTGCCGGCTGGCAGGACTATTTTCTCAGCAACGGAGAAGGCCTGCTCAAGCTGGACGACGCCTTTCCTCAGCCCTCCTACGCATTAGGCATTCTCGGCATGCCCGGCTTTACGGCCTATATGGGGCTGTTGGATATCGGCCAGCCTAAGGAAAATGAAACGCTGGTGGTTGCCGCCGCCAGCGGCCCGGTTGGCGCAACCGTAGGGCAAATCGCTAAGCTCAAAGGCTGTCGGGTTATTGGCATCGCAGGTGGTGAAGAAAAATGCCGTCACGTTGTAGAAACGCTAGGGTTTGACGCCTGCCTGGATCATCGCCAGCCCGATCTGGCGCAGCGCCTGGCCTTTGCCTGCCCTGAGGGCATTGATATTTACTATGAAAACGTCGGCGGTAAAGTGTTCGACGCCGTACTTCCGCTGCTGAACGCCCGGGCGCGCATTCCCGTCTGCGGCATGATCTCACAGTACAATGCCACTGCCCTTCCCCCCGGCCCCGACAGATTAAACCTGCTGGAAAGCATCATTTTGAAAAAGCGCATCCGCATGCAGGGTTTTATCATCACACTGGACTACCCCCACCGCTACGGCGAATTTATCCAGCAGATGAAGCAGTGGGTATCCGAAGGGAAAATCAAATACCAGGAGCAGAAGGTAAAAGGCTTGGAAAACGCGCCAGCGGCGTTTATCGACATGCTTGAGGGGAAAAACTTCGGCAAGGTTGTTGTTCAGATAAATAACGAGTAGCGAGAAGCCAAGCTGCTAATAATCCAAGAACTAACCGGAACGCCTTGTTCCGGTTAGACTATCCTAAAAAAGCCCATCAGTAGATAAACGTTCAGCCCCACCACCAGCGTAACGATCGCTTTGCCCACGTTCTGCATCCAGCGGCCGTTGACCATATCCCCCATCAGCTGTCGGTTGCCCGTCAACATCAGCAGCGGGATCAGCGCCAGCGCAATGCCAAAACTCAAAAATACCTGGCTGGTTATCAAAATGCGGGTAGCGTCCATTCCGCTCATGATCACAATAAGAGAAGGCAGCATGGTGACTACACGTCGAACCCAAAGGGGAATGCGTACGTGAATAAACCCCTGCATAACGACCTGTCCGGCCATGGTTCCAACTACGGTAGACGAAAGCCCCGCTACAATCAGGCTTAGCGCAAAGGTCACGGCAGCGAATTTGCCAAGCAGAGGCTCTAGCGTAACGTAGGCCTGATCCAATTCACTGATCCCCGTATGGCCGCTAAAGTGAAAAACCGCGGCAGCCATCGCCATCATAGACAGATTAACAAAGCCAGCGATGGTCATCGCAACAGCCACGTCCCACTTGGTCGCGCTATAGCGTTCCTCGCGCGTTCCCTTTGAGTTTTGCGTCAAGGCCGAGTGCAGGTAAATGACGTGGGGCATAATAGTCGCGCCCAAAACGCCCGCAGCCAAAAACACCGCGTCGTTGTTTGCCAATCCCGGCAGCAGCATGCCCTTTGACAGCGCCTTCATGTCCGGAGCGGAAAAGAACAACTCAATAATGTAGGCGCAGGCGACAAACAGTAGAAACGCGCCGATAACGCGCTCAAGCGGCTTATCGCCCCGACTTTGCAGCATGAGAATCAGAAAGGTACAGGCACCGGTAATTAGTGCGCCTTGAAGCAGGCTGACGCCCAGCAGCAGCTTGAAGCCGATAGCGGCGCCGATAAACTCGGCCAGATCGGTCGCGATAGCGATTAATTCAGCTTGAACCCAGTAAAACCAGACCAGCGGACGAGGAAACCTGTCGCGGATGTGTTCCGCCAGATTTTTATTGGTTGCAATACCCAACTTGGCGGAAAACAGCTGAACGACCATCGCCATGATGTTAGCCCATACGACAACCCAAAGCAGCTGGTAGCCAAACGCGGAGCCGGCCTGAATGTTGGTCGCAAAGTTACCGGGATCGATATAGCCGATAGCGGCGATAAAGGCAGGCCCCATCAGAGAAAGCCTGGCCTTTCTCGTTATCTTGCTCGACCGTACTATGGCACTTGAATCAGACATTCTGCGCCTCCTCCCGTTAATCTTTATGCTTAAATGATAATGATTCTCATTACCAATATCAAGAAGGTTATACGTATCGCTCAAAGAGGAGCAATCAACGATTAAACCACTCCTCACGCATCGGGAGATACCGGCAGAACCTGTTGTGATTATACTACGTACGCCAAAAAAGCCACATCATTTATGCAACAATAATAAAAACATAAAGTAACAAATTTAACATTTATGCAAGGTAAAACGAAAAATGGTGCTGAACAACGCGAATGTGGGGAAAAACTATATGGGCAATAAAAAATCACCTTTTGACGAAAATACGCACAGTTTATTCTATATAAATGCTAGAAATACAATATATATTTCTAGGTATTAAATGAAATATAAAATATAAATTGAAGGTAGGCGCAAGAAAAACAGACAACGCATATAGCATAATGGGAAAAATAAGTTATCAATCTCAATTTTCTTATAACTTATTCATGTAATTCATGCTTTCGAATTTTACCTTTCTTCATACACGCCCCTATTGGCGGCACATTTCGCTTTACGATCAAGAGCCAAAGACATATAGTCAAAAAATAGGGGAAACGTGGGTGTTTCTCAATAATCGATTTTCCAACGACAAAAGGATATATAAACAGGCGCTGTCCTAAATGATAAAAAGCGACTGCGTTGGTTAATAAAATATTCTTAAATGAAGACAAACTAACGGATCCAGCAAAGAAATGAGTCGTATACCTGTAATCGCTATTCACGGTGGCGCTGGCGCCATCACTCGTTCGGCCATGACGGCAGAGAAAGAAGCCGAGTTTCGCAATGCGCTGACTTACATCGTCACCGCAGGGCAGTCCATTTTAGCAAACGGCGGCAGCGCGCTGGATGCCGTTACCGAGGCGGTTCGCCTGCTGGAAGAAAACCCGCTGTTCAACGCGGGGAAAGGCGCCGTATTTACCCACTCGGGCACTCACGAGCTTGACGCAGCCATCATGGACGGCGCCACGCTAAACGCAGGGGCCGTTGCGGGCGTAACCCACGTACGTAACCCTATTCTCGCCGCGCGCGCCGTGATGGAAAACAGCAGACACGTGATGTTTATCGGCGAAGGCGCAGAAGCATTTGCCAAAACGCAAAATATTGAAATGGTCGATCAGGACTACTACTTCACCCAAGCGCGCTACGAACAGCTTCAGCGCGCGCTGTTGGATCAGGGCGTCGTGTTGGATCACGACGGCGCCTCACAGGCCGCTCATGCGCCTCAGGGCGATCCAATCGATCCCGACAAAAAGTTTGGTACCGTCGGCGCCGTTGCGCTTGACGTTAACGGCAATCTGGCGGCCGCAACGTCCACCGGCGGTATGACCAACAAGCAGGTCGGACGCGTTGGGGATTCCCCTATCATTGGCGCAGGCTGCTACGCCAATAACCGTACCGTCGCCGTTTCTTCTACCGGTACCGGTGAAATGTTCATGCGCGCCGTTGCGGCCTATGACGTATCCGCACTGATTGAATACGCAGGGCTCACGCTGGATGAAGCGTGTCATAAGGTCGTTATGGAAAAACTGCTGGAAATTAACGGCAACGGTGGTCTTATTGCGGTGGACTACCTCGGCAACGTCGCCCTGCCGTTTAACACCGAAGGCATGTATAGAGGCGTCGGCCGAGTTGGGCAGGACGCATCTGTCGATATTTATCGTAGTTAAAACAATTAAATAAACCAAACCGGCAGCCGGCACCGCGAGAGCGCTCTAGCGCTTAAGAGTTTCCTCTCGCCCGCCGGCGCCTAAAACCAGGACGATAATAGCGACGCCATAAGCCGCGACGTCCGCGCCGCCTCAGTGCGGCAGTAATATCAATAAAAATAAAGCAAACCTAAGGGTCGCACAGTGACACAACAACAATCCCCCAGGCCGCCCGCGGATGGCTCGGCTATTACTGTCGAAAATCTTTGCGTGCAGTTTAAAACCTCAGAGCATACTGTTGAGGCGGTACGTAACCTCTCCTTTAGCATAAAGAAGGGCGAAACGCTGGCGATCGTCGGCGAATCCGGTTCGGGAAAATCCGTAACCTCGCTGGCCCTGATGCGGCTTGTGGAGCAAGGCGGAGGGAAAATCACGCAGGGCAGCATCCTCTTTAACCGCAACGGGCATCAGGTCGATTTAACCAAGGCCAGCGGCGCAACGATGCGCAGCATCCGCGGCGCCGACATCGCCATGATCTTTCAGGAGCCGATGACGTCGCTCAATCCTGTTTTTCCGGTAGGAGAACAGATTGCCGAATCCATCCGCCTTCACCAAAAGAAGGACCGGGCAACGGCTCGCGCCATGGCGCTGAAAATGTTAGAGCGGGTTCGTATTCCGGAAGCGAAAAACGTACTGGACCGCTATCCGCATCAGCTTTCCGGCGGCATGCGTCAAAGGGTGATGATCGCCATGGCGCTTTCCTGTAAACCCGCCCTGCTTATCGCCGATGAACCCACTACCGCGCTGGACGTCACCATTCAGTCTCAAATCCTGCAGCTAATTCGCGAACTGCAGGAAGAGATGAACATGGCGGTGATTTTTATCACTCACGATATGGGCGTCGTCGCCGAAGTCGCCGATCGCGTGCTGGTGATGTACAAAGGGGAAAAGGTGGAGGAAGGCGATTCCGATACGCTGTTTGCATCTCCTCAGCATCCTTACACCAAGGCGCTGCTGTCGGCGGTACCCAAGCTCGGCGCTATGAGCGGCACCGATCTGCCGTCTAAATTCCCGCTGCTAAACGCAAGCGGTAAAAATGACGCATCTTATGCGGAAGAAGCGCCCCGCGTTGTTGAACGCTCCGGAGAGCCCATCCTGCGGGTCAACGACCTTATTACTCGCTTTGATGTACGCGGTGGCCTGTTCAACCGCGTTAAGCGCCGGGTGCACGCCGTTGAAAAGGTCAGCTTTGAAATTCACCCGGGGGAAACGCTGGCTCTGGTAGGCGAGTCCGGCTGTGGGAAATCCACTACCGGTCGTTCACTGCTACAGCTGGTGGAAAGCCAGGGCGGCAGCATCGAGTTCTGCGGCAAAAAGATCAATCAGCTTAAAGGTAAAGATCTCCAGACCCTGCGCAGAGACATCCAGTTTATTTTCCAAGACCCGTTCGCCTCGCTTGACCCTCGCGTCACGGTAGGCTTTTCCATTATGGAGCCGCTGCTTATCCACAACGTTGCGTCGGGCAAAGAGGCCGAGCAGCGCGTCGCCTGGCTGCTGGAAAAGGTGGGCCTGCTGCCCGACCACGCCAAGCGCTATCCGCACGAATTCTCCGGCGGGCAGCGTCAGCGAATCTGCATCGCCCGCGCGCTGGCGCTCAATCCTAAGGTCATCATCGCCGACGAATCGGTATCCGCGCTGGACGTCTCTATTCAGGCGCAGGTCATCAACCTGATGCTGGATCTTCAAAAAGAGTTCGGCATCGCGTTCCTGTTTATCTCTCATGACATGGCCGTAGTAGAGCGCATCAGCCACCGCGTGGCGGTCATGTATCTGGGGCAAATCGTCGAAATCGGCCCCAGAAGGGAAATTTTCGAAAACCCTCAGCATCCTTATACCAAAAAACTGATGGCCGCCGTGCCGATTGCTGACCCGGCAAGGCGCCACATAAAACGAGAGCCTATCTCGGATGAAATCCCAAGCCCGATACGCGCGCTGGGCGATGAGCCCGTTGTGCAGCCGTTGGTGCAGGTCAGCGAAAATCATTTTGTCGCACGTCACCGGATTGCCGGAATGTATTAATAAAACAACACAACATCATACGGAGATTACTTCATGTCTACAGTCTCATTCCCGAAAAGAACGCTACTGGCGGCCAGCTTTATCGCTCTGGCCGGGCTCTCTGCAACTCCCGCGTTCGCCGCTAAGGACGTCGTCGTTGCGGTTTACTCCAACTTCACGACGCTGGATCCGTACGACGCAAACGATACGCTGTCTCAGGCCATTTCCAAGTCGTTCTATCAGGGTCTGTTTGGCTTCGATAAAGACGCCAAGCTCATCAACGTACTGGCTGAAAGCTACACCGCCAGCGACGACGGCCTGACCTACACCTTTAAGCTGCGCCAAGGCGTAAAGTTCCACGACGGCACTGACTTTAACGCCGATGCGGTTAAGGCCACCTTCGACCGCGTGACCAATCCGGACAATCACCTCAAGCGCTACAATATGTTTAAGCGCATCACCAAGACGGAAGTCGTCGACCCTTATACGGTGAAAATCACGCTGGACGCCCCCTACTCAGCCTTTATCAACTCGCTGGCTCACCCGTCAGCCGTGATGATCTCCCCAGCCGCGCTGAAAAAGTACGGCAAAGAGATTGCCTTCCATCCGGTCGGCACCGGCCCGTTCCAGTTTGACGAGTGGAACGCCACTGACTATATGAAGGTGAAGAAGTTTGACGGCTACTGGAAGCAGGGCCTGCCGAAGGTTGACAGCATTACCTGGCGCCCGGTCGTTGAGAACAACACCCGCGCCGCGATGATGCAAACGGGCGAAGCCCACTTCGCCTACACCATCCCCTACGAGCAGGCCAAGCTGCTGGAAAAGAACGACAAGCTAGTGATGGTGTCCTCGCCGTCAATCATTCAGCGTTACGTTAGCTTTAACGTGCTGCAAAAGCCGTTTGATAACGTGAAGGTCCGTCAGGCGCTCAACTACGCTATCAACAAGCAGGCGTTGGCCAAGGTGGCCTTTTCCGGCTATGCCACGCCGGCTGAAGGCGTGGTGCCTAAGGGCGTAGACTTTGCCGTAAGCTACGGCGCATGGCCTTATGACCCTGCTAAAGCGAAAGAGCTTTTGAAAGAAGCGGGCTACCCGGACGGCTTCTCTACTGTCCTGTGGGCTAACGGCAACAACACTACCGCACAGAAAGTTATTCAGTTTGTTCAGCAGCAGCTTGGGCAGGTTGGCGTAAAAGTACAAATCGAAGCCATGGAAGCCGGTCAGCGCGTCGCTAAGGTAGAGAGTATACCGACGCCGGACAAAGCCGGCGTGCGCATGTACTACGCAGGCTGGTCCTCTTCCACCATGGAATCGGACTTCGCCCTGACGCCACTGCTGGCGACGGCCTCATGGCCGCCGAAGATGTTTAACACCGCTTATTACAGCAATGAAAAGGTCGATAAGGGACTCGTCGAAGCGCTGAAAACCACCAACCGCGACGAAAAGGCCAAGCTGTACAAAGAGATTCAGGATCAAATCTGGGCCGACGCGCCTTGGATCTTCCTGACCACCGATCAGCTGCTGTACGTTCACAGCAAAGACTTGAGCGGTATGTATATCACTTTGGACGGTTCGTTTAACTTCGACAACGTCGATCTTAAGCAGTAAATAACCGCGTCGCCGCGCGCCCTTCATCGGGAGGGCGCGCTCTAATAAGAAAGTGCTGTTTTCTGAGTTCATAACATGTCGAGTTACTTTTTAAAACGGCTTCTGGGCCTGATACCGACGCTGCTTATCGTGATGGTATTGGTGTTCCTGTTTGTCCACATGCTGCCCGGCGACCCCGCCCGGTTAGCCGCAGGCCCCGAGGCGGACGAAACCGTCGTCAACCTGGTGCGTAAAGACCTCGGACTGGACAAGCCGCTGCCCCAGCAGTTCGTCAGCTTTTTTACCAATATGGTGCAGGGCGATTTCGGTACGTCCATTCGCACTAAGCGCCCCGTCAGCGAAGAGATCGCCTCGCGCTTTATGCCCACCTTCTGGCTTACGGTAACCAGCATGGTCTGGGCCGTGATCTTCGGTATGAGCATCGGCATTATTTCCGCCGTTTGGCGCAATAAATGGCCCGATCGCCTGGGCATGACGCTCGCGGTATCCGGCATCTCTTTCCCCTCGTTCGCGCTGGGGATGCTGCTGATGCAGGTTTTTTCCGTCAACTTAGGCTGGCTGCCTACGGTCGGCGCCGACAGCTGGAAGCACTACATCCTTCCCTCCATCACTCTGGGCGCTGCCGTTGCGGCGGTGATGGCGCGCTTTACCCGCGCTTCCTTCGTCGAGGTATTACAGGAAGACTTTATTCGCACCGCTCGGGCCAAAGGCCTGAAAGAGCGGGTTGTCGTTATCAAGCACGGGCTTCGTAACGCCATGATCCCGGTGGTGACGATGATGGGCCTGCAGTTTGGCTTTCTGCTCGGCGGCTCCATCGTGGTTGAAAAAGTGTTTAACTGGCCGGGGCTGGGCCGACTGCTGGTTGACTCGGTAGAAGCCCGCGACTATCCGGTTATTCAGGCGGAGGTCCTGCTGTTTTCACTGGAGTTTATCCTGATCAACCTGATAGTCGATATGCTCTACGCCGCCATTAACCCCACGATCAAATATAAATAGGAGGAGCCGATATGAGTTCATCAACGACCGTCGAACCAACCGCAGTATCCGGCTCCGACGCAAAAAACGTCCGTACGCCGTGGAGCGAGTTCTGGCGCAAGTTTCGCAAACAGCACGTCGCCGTCGCGGCGGGCGTTTTCGTCCTGTTGCTGGTAATTATTGCCGTTTTAAGCCCTTGGCTCACGCCTTTCGATCCGGAAAACTACTTTGACTACGAAAGGCTCAACGAAGGCCCGTCAGCGCTGCACTGGTTCGGCGTTGATTCGCTGGGCAGAGATATTCTTAGCCGCATCATCGCCGGCACGAAAATCTCGCTGGCCGCGGGCTTCTTCTCCGTTGCGCTCGGCGCAGTGATCGGCACCTTTATGGGACTGATGGCGGGCTACTATGAGGGCTGGTGGGATCGCATCACGATGCGCATCTCCGACGTGCTGTTCGCTTTCCCCGGCATCCTGCTGGCGATTGGCGTGGTGGCGATTATGGGTAGCGGCATGACGAACGTCATCGTCGCCGTAGCGATATTCAGCATCCCCGCCTTTGCTCGCCTGGTGCGCGGCAATACGCTGGTGATAAAGAACCTGACCTACGTCGAAGCCGTCCGAAGCCTTGGCGCGTCCGACTGGACCATCATTATGCGCCACATTCTGCCCGGCACCGTTTCGTCCATCGTGGTCTATTTCACCATGCGGATCGGTACCTCTATCATCACCGCCGCCAGCCTGTCGTTTTTAGGCATGGGCGCCCAGCCGCCGACGCCGGAGTGGGGAGCCATGCTCAACGAAGCCCGCGCCGATATGGTGATGGCGCCGCACGTCGCTATCTTCCCCAGCATCGCCATTTTCCTGACCGTACTGGCGTTTAACCTGCTGGGAGACGGGCTGCGCGATGCGTTAGATCCTAAAATCGACCAGAAATAGAAGGTAGTAAGGTAGAAAGTAAAAATAGCTGCGCTGTATCGCAGAGTGCCAGAACGCTCTGTGATACAACGCGTTATTATCCGAATAAGAAAAAAGGCATTACCTCATGGCGACTTCTGCACACTCTGTATTACCTCCCTACATTGGCCAGCTCCCCGCCGGTAAACTCAACCTGATTACTGACGTACAGGGACTGGAGGTCGGGCACAGCACCGTCAACGACGGCGCCCATCAAACCGGAGTAACGGTGATTACGCCCCATTCGGGAAACCTGTTTTGCGATAAGGTCCCCGCTGCGGCAACGGTTCTTAACGGCTTTGGTAAAAGCGTCGGCCTGGTGCAGGTCGACGAGCTTGGCGTGCTGGAGACGCCGATTGCGTTAACCAATACGTTTTCGGTCGGCGCTATGGCGCAGGCGCAAATTCGCCAGGCCGTTGCACAAAATCCGGAAATCGGGCGGGCGTGGTCGACGGTAAATCCGCTAGTGTTTGAGTGCAACGACGGCTATCTCAACGACATTCAGGCCATGATCCTGAACGATAGCCACTACGAGACGGCCTTAAAAGAAGCCAACGCTCAGTTTGCACAGGGCACCGTCGGCGCGGGGCGTGGGATGTCCTGCTTCGAGCTTAAGGGCGGCATCGGTTCCGCCTCCCGGATCGCCACGCTGGCCTCTGGCCAAACCTACACGGTCGGCGCGCTGGTTTTAGCCAACTTCGGCCGCCTGCCAACCTTCACGCTGGCGGGCAAACATTTGGGAACCCTGTTAAAAGAGCGCCTTGAACAGCAGGCCCTGATGGAAGAAAAAGGCTCTATCATCATGATTGTCGCCACTGACGCGCCGCTGGATTCCCGCCAGCTGGGTCGGTTATCCCTACGCGCCGGCGTTGGCCTGTCGCGCACCGGCGCCTTCTTCGGCAACGGCAGCGGCGACATCTCGCTGGCCTTTTCCACCGCCTATACCGTTCCACAACAGACCGACCGCCCAATGCCTTCCGTCGCCTTCCTACACGACGCCCTGATGGATCCGCTGTTCCAGGCTACCGCCGACAGCGTCGAGCAGGCCATCGTCAACGCGCTCTGGTATGCGACCACCACCGACGGGCGAGACGGCAACCGCCGGGTATCACTGCGTGATTTAGCCCCAGATCTACAGAGTTTATTGGCATCATAAAGGAGAATTCAATCGTGAAAGTGCTTATCTCTACCGATATTGAAGGCGTCGCCGGGGTATTTCATCCCGAACAGGTTCGCCCCGGCAACGGCGAATATGAGCGCGCCCGCGTCTGGATGACCAACGAGGCCAACGCGGCCGTGCGCGCCGCGCTGGACGGCGGAGCCAAAGAGGTTATCGTCAACGACTCGCACGGCAGCTTTCGCAACATCATCGCCGATCGCCTGGATCCGCGCGCGCTGCTGCTTCAGGGCAAGCCGCGCTACCTGAGCATGGCGTCCGGCGTTGAGCGCTCCCCCGATGCGATGTTTATGATTGGCTATCACTCCAAGTCAAAAACCCGCGGCATCCTGGCCCATACGATAAATAGCTTTGCGTTCTCCCGCATCTGGCTTAACGACATGGAGCTGGGCGAAGCGGGCCTGTATGGCGCGCTGGCGGGCGAATTCGGCGTTCCCGTCGCGCTTATCGCTGGCGACGACGTCTTTATTGAAGAAACGCTGCCATTGTTTCCTGAAGTCACCTTCGTTGAAACCAAGCAGGCAGAAGGCCAAAACAGCGGTCTGTCCATCACGCCGGAAGAGTCCTGCCGGGCTATTTACGACGCCGCCCGCATGCTGGTGGAAAATCCGGCCCAGTGGCATCCTTTTAAAATCGAACCGCCGATTACCTGCCGCCTACAAACCCAAACCCCAGCGCTGGCAGACCTGTTCGGCCAGCTACCGATCGTCGAACGGCTGGCAAGCGACGAGGTGGGCTTTAACGCGGAGTCCGTCCAGTCCGCCATTCGCATCCTTAACTGCTTTTCGGCGATGTCGACGATGTTGAGGTGAGTTTAGGGAAAGAGATAAGGGCCATAGTGGCCCTTTTTTATTGGAGATAGAAAAGCAAAAGGCCGATGCTTTCGCATCGGCCTCTTAGAATTTGGTGGAGCTAGACGGGATCGAACCGTCGACCTCTTGCATGCCATGCAAGCGCTCTCCCAGCTGAGCTATAACCCCAAACTGTCTTCGTTAGTTCAACCGCCGGCTGTCTTAACGGGACGGGCGCATAATATGAAACATCGGGGACGTCTGTCAACGCCTAATTAAAACAAATTGTTCGAATGTTGAAAAAGAGAGCAAATCGCTTACGTCATCGACAAAAAAGCCGGGCGCTGCCCGGCTTTTGTACTCTTTATACTTTACTACTGGGCCGCTCTTGCATCAATAAAGGCTAACGCCCTATCAATACGCGCTAAAGAGCGAGACTTGCCGATAGCCTGAACGGTCGCGTCAACCGACGGCGACTGGCCGCAGCCGGTGACGGCTACGCGCAGCGGCATGCCGATTTTGCCCATGCCGATCTCCAGCTCCGTCGCGGTGCCTTCAATCGCATGGTGGACGTTTTCCACCGTCCAGTCGGTAATCGCCTCAAGCTTGGCGCGAACGCGCTCCAGAGGCTCTTTGGCGACCGGGCGCAGGTGCTTCTTCGCCGCATCGGCATCAAACTCGTCAAACTCTTCGTAGAAGTAGCGGCAGGACTCCGCCATCTCTTTTAACGTTTTGCAGCGCTCGCCGAGCAGCTTAACGATCTCCACCAGCTCTGGGCCATTCTGGGTGTTATAGCCCAGCTGGTTGATATGCCACGCCAGGTGAACGGCAACGTGCTCAGGCGGTAGATGGTTAATATAGTGGTGGTTCAGCCACTGAAGCTTTTCAGTGTTAAACGCGCTGGCGGACTTGCTGACCGCGTCCAGCGTAAACAGCTGCTTCATTTCATCAACGCTAAAGATTTCCTGATCGCCGTGGGACCAGCCCAAGCGCACCAGATAGTTCAGCAGCGCTTCTGGCAGGTAGCCTGCGTCGCGGTACTGCATCACGCTTGCCGCGCCGTTGCGCTTGGACAGCTTCTGGCCGTCGTCGCCCAAAATCATGGACACGTGGGCATATTCCGGCACCGGCGCGCCCAGCGCTTTCAGGATGTTGATCTGGCGCGGCGTGTTGTTGATGTGGTCTTCTCCACGAATGACGTGGGTAATTTCCATGTCCCAGTCGTCGATCACCACGCAGAAGTTGTAGGTCGGCGCGCCGTCGGTGCGACGAATGATCAGGTCATCAAGTTCCTGGTTGCTGATTTCAATCGGGCCGCGGATCTTGTCATCAAAAATGACGGAGCCTTCCTGCGGGTTGCGGAAGCGAACAACGTGCGGCTCGTCGTCGCCGTGCTGGCACTGGCTGTCGCGGCAGTGGCCGTCGTAGCGGGCCTTCTCGCCGCGGGCGATTTGATCTTCGCGAAGCTGCTCCAGACGCTCTTTAGAGCAGTAGCACTTATAGGCCGTTCCCGCTTTGAGCATCTCGTCAATCACAGCATTATAACGGTCAAAGCGCTTGGTTTGAAAATAAGGGCCTTCATCCCAATCGATGTTAAGCCAGTTCATACCGTCCATGATGGCGTCAATCGCCTGCTGGGTTGAGCGTTCCAGATCGGTATCTTCAATGCGCAAAACGAAATCGCCGCCAAAATGACGGGAAAAAAGCCAGGAATAAAGGGCTGTACGGGCGCCGCCGACGTGGAGATCTCCCGTTGGGCTTGGTGCAAAACGCGTTTTTATTTTCATGGACATTCAACGTTGGCCTTGTTCAAGATGGTATAAACATGATTGGCGGTCGCTTATCGCAAAGAGAAAGATTAAGGGCCGCGACAAAAAGTAGCCGATATTCTACCACCAGTCGTTGAATCCTCAACGTTCCCGCGCAGAACAAAGCCGCTCATTGGTAAAAAACCTTGCGGGTCTGACTAATTTTACGACGAACGGTCAGATTCGTAGAAAAAACCATTGACTCAGTTGCTTCGTTCCCTATAATGCGACTCCACACGAGAAGGGTGATTAGCTCAGTTGGGAGAGCACCTCCCTTACAAGGAGGGGGTCACTGGTTCGAACCCGGTATCACCCACCATCTTCTTGTGTAGTTGTTGCAGTTATGAGAGTAGGCGGTTTCAGGGTGATTAGCTCAGTTGGGAGAGCACCTCCCTTACAAGGAGGGGGTCACTGGTTCGAACCCGGTATCACCCACCAGCGCTCTCAGCAAAATAGATAGTTTTTGGGGTGATTAGCTCAGTTGGGAGAGCACCTCCCTTACAAGGAGGGGGTCACTGGTTCGAACCCGGTATCACCCACCATCTACTATCTGGCAGTTATTGGGTCGTTAGCTCAGTCGGTAGAGCAGTTGGCTTTTAACCAATTGGTCATAGGTTCGAATCCTATACGACCCACCATTATTTTGAAGTAGAACGAATTGAATGAGCGCTTAAGGCGCTTTTTTTATTTCTGTTTTTCTATCAAAAAGGCACAAGGGATTTAAAATCCCTCGGCCCTTCCCTATTACGCGTGACTACTTTTTCAGGCTTTACCTTTCAACGGCCGAATCACGCTGTCCAGCCCTTCAATCTTCAGCGCCAGCGTAAGCTCCATCAGCTCGCCGAGCTCCCCTTTCGGGAAGCCCTTTTTGGCGAACCACAGCAGGTATTCATCCGGCACGTCTACCAGCATACGTCCTTTATATTTGCCAAACGGCATGGGCGTATTAGCGATTTTTATCAGGTGCGTTTTTTCTATCATCAGAATGGCCGAACCTTAAACGCCTAGCAGCCGAAGCATCTCGGCCTCGTCAATAATCGGAATGTCCAACTCCCGCGCCTTGGCAAGTTTGGAACCGGCCGCTTCACCGGCAATCACCATATCGGTTTTCTTCGACACGCTGCCGCTCACCTTGGCTCCTAACGCTATCAGGCGAGCTTTGGCGTCGTCTCGCGACATTTGGCTTAGAGAACCGGTCAGCACCACGGTTTTACCGGCAAACGGACTGTCTATCTCTTCGGCAACAATCACGACCGGCGCGGGCCAGTGAATGCCGATCTCTGGCCCCGTTAATTCGGCCAAGATGCTTCGGTTATGCTCTTCCCTAAAAAAGTTATAGGTATGCTTAGCCACGACCTCGCCAACGTCCTGAACCTCTTTTAGCGCGTCGATATCGGCCTGTTCAATAGCCGGTAAAGAACCGAAGTGGGACGCCAGGTTTGCCGCAGTCGCCTCACCGACTTCGCGAATGCCCAGGCCGAACAGGAAACGCGCCAGCGTAGTGCTTTTCGACTTTTCCAGCGCTTCCAGCAGGTTTTGCGCAGATTTCGGCCCCATTCGCTCAAGGCGAGTAAGAATGCCGAGACTGAGGCGATACAGATCGGCGGGCGTCTTCACATATTCTTTGTCTACCAACTGTTCGATAATCTTGTCGCCCATCCCCTCAACGTCCATCGCCCGACGGGATACGAAGTGTTTTAGCGCCTCTTTACGCTGGGCTGCGCAAACCAACCCGCCCGTGCAGCGAGCTACTGCCTCCCCTTCTACGCGCTCGATCGCCGAACCGCAAACCGGGCAGGACGTCGGGAAAACAATCGCCTTTGCGTCTGACGGGCGTTCCGCCTCAATAACTCCTACAACCTGGGGAATAACGTCTCCCGCCCGGCGTATAACGACCGTATCGCCAATACACAGGCCCAGGCGAGCAATTTCGTCAGCATTATGCAGCGTAGCATTGCTGACCGTCACGCCGGCCACGCTGACGGGCTCAAGGCGAGCGACGGGCGTAATGGCTCCGGTGCGTCCAACCTGAAACTCAACGTCTCGTACAACCGTCATCTGCTCCTGTGCGGGAAATTTAAAGGCGGTAGCCCACCGAGGCGCTCTGGCGACGAAGCCCAGCGCCTCCTGTAGCTCCAGAGAATCAACCTTGATAACGACGCCATCAATATCAAACCCTAGCGTTGCACGATCTTCCTGAACCTGACGATAAAACGCCAGCACTTCTTCGCTCCCCTTGCACAGGCGAATGCGGTCGCTGACCGGCAGCCCCCACTCTTTAAATTTTTGCAGACGCGCCATATGGCTTTCAGGCAGAACCCCACCGTCAATAAGCCCTACTCCGTAACAGAAAAAGGTCAGAGGCCTCTTGGCCGTGATTCGGGGATCCAGCTGACGCAGCGAGCCCGCCGCCGCGTTGCGCGGATTGGCAAACACCTTCTCATGGTTACGGCGAGCGTGATCGTTAAGCGCCTCAAAGCCTGCCTGCGGCATGAAAACTTCCCCGCGCACTTCCAGACGACGAGGAATATCAGCGCCCTGAAGACGCAGCGGTATTGCGCGGATAGTGCGAACGTTAGAGGTGATGTTTTCCCCCGTCGTACCGTCGCCTCGGGTTGCGGCCTGCACCAGGCGCCCGTCTTCATACAGGAGGCTTACCGCCAGGCCGTCCAACTTCAGCTCACAGCAGAAGGTAATCTCATCATCGCTCTTTAAGCGATCGTGCAGGCGCTTATCAAACGCCAAGTAGCTTGCCTCATCAAATACGTTATCCAGAGACAGCATGGGCACTTCGTGCGTCACCTGATTGAACGCGGAAAGCGGCGCGGCGCCGACGCGCTGGGTCGGTGAATCGTCGGTAATCAGTTCGGGATGAGCGGCCTCAATTTCGCGCAGTTCGCGCATCAGGCGATCGTATTCTGCATCCGGCACTTCCGGCGCATCCAGAACGTGATAGAGATATTCATGATGACGCAGTTGGTCTCTAAGTTGATTTAAACGCTGCTCTAGCGACGTCATAATTCACCACTCATATGATAAAAAACCCCCGGCAGGCGGGGGTTTATTGAATAAAAACGAACCGTATTATTTTGTCGGCTTGGCCGTATTTTCCAGCACTTCGCGAATTTGCGCTTTATACGTTTCCAGCTTCTGCGGCGTCATCATGTGGCGGGATTCGTCCAGCACGACGCCGCCCACATCGTCCGCAATGCGCTGAGCGGACTGCAGCATCAGCTTAAAGTTCTGGTGAGCATCTCCGTAGGAAGGCACCATCATAAAGATGGATACGCCCGGGGTCGAAAAATCCGCCATATGTTCCGGGTCAAACGAACCGGGCTTGACCATGTTGGCCAAGCTAAACAACACGGGGCCGCTGCCGGCCGGGTCGACGTGGCGGTGGAAAATATTCATCGCGCCAAACTTAAAACCAGCGTGCAGAATGCTCTGCAGCAGGGGTTCTCCGGCCACCGTGCCGCCGTTAAGCGCCGACACGTGCAAAACAATAACCAGCTCTTTTAGCGGCTCAGGAGACGAAACGGCGCTTTGCTCAGCGCTGTCGGACGCATTCGTTGCTGCGGGCTGTTCAACTTCTTCCGGCTCATTGTCGTCAAGTAAGACGTCATCAAACGACATTTGAATCGGGGATGGTTCCTTTGCATCTTCCGTCGCTGAATCAACGAGGTCTGGCTCTTGCGGCTCGCCAATAGACGAAATGATAGGCTCCTCTGACTTACGAGGAGAGGAAGATGAAACCAATGGATCGGCCGACGGCGTAGACACAGAACGCACCCTCACCTCACCGACGCCTTCGTCCAGAGAGTCAAAAGGTTGTTCTTTTTTCTGTGTAATCCCACGCTTGAAGGGCTTATCACGAAAAATAGATGAGCGTTCTTTACGGCTAGTCCATAAACCGTGTACGAGTAACGCTAGAATCGCTATAGCGCCAACGACTATCAATATCAGACGCAAATTCTGCATCGTTGCTATCTCTGCTTTTTATACGTGCCACCGCGGCAAACATACTACCTACATAATCCTATTTGCCTACGTATCCAAGTGCAAGTCTATGCTCATTTTTATTCACGATAAATACGATTTTTTCTACTTTTTTGTCTACTTTTTAAGCTTCACAAAGTTCGTAATGTATTTATCATAGAATATGATAACCTGATTTGCGTTTATAACGGGAACTTTAACGCATGACACAAGACTCAATTCGACAAAATTTACCTGAAAAAAGCGGTTTTCACTACATTGCTCAAGGCTTCAAGTTGGTCAGGATGCCTGGCATTCGACGCTTTGTCGTTCTGCCGCTGCTGGTGAATATCCTTCTGGTAGGCGGCGCTTTCTGGTGGCTTTACGGTAAGCTGGGAGAATGGATCCCGGCGATGATGAGCTACGTTCCCGACTGGCTGCAGTGGCTTAGCTACCTGCTCTGGCCGCTGGCCGTAATATCGATTCTGCTTATTTTCGGCTACTTTTTCAGCACAATCGCCAACTGGATTGCAGCTCCCTTTAATGGGCTGCTAGCGGAGCAACTGGAAGCAAAGCTTACGGGCAAACCGCTGCCGGACACCGGCATCTTTGGGTTGGTGAAAGACGTCCCGCGCATCATGAAGCGCGAATGGCTTAAGCTGGTCTATTACCTGCCCCGCGCCCTACTGCTTTTGATTCTGTATTTCATTCCCGGCGTCGGCCAAACGGTCTTCCCCGTGCTGTGGTTCCTGTTTAGCGCCTGGATGCTGTCCATTCAGTACAACGACTATCCGTTCGATAACCATAAGATAAGCTTTTCAGATATGAAGCTAACGTTGAGCCAGGAAAAGGTGCGCAACGTACAGTTCGGCATGGTTGTTAGTTTGTTTACTATGGTGCCGATCCTGAACTTGTTCATTATGCCGGTTGCCGTTTGTGGGGCAACGGCGATGTGGGTGGAGAGGTATAGGGGGAGGTTTGTATAGGAACAAATTAATAGCTGCATACTTATGCATTAATATGCAGCTTAACTTAATAAAAAACCAATTTATATTATTCCATCCTTAGGCGTTTCTGATATAAATTATGTATGATCTGGATACGCTTATCGATATTATGGTTTCTACATACATCTTCCCTAGCCTCTTCGCCTAAAAACTTACGAACAGATTGATTAATAATAACTTTATCCAAATTTAAAATTAAATCATCTATATTATTAAGATTAAATAACAAGCCTGTCTTATTATTCTTCACTATATGTCTATTTCCAGGAATATCTGAAACTAAACAGGGTAATTCAACACTCTGAGCCTCAAGAATAGCTAATGGCATCCCTTCCCATTTTGAAGGAAGAACAAAGATGTCTAGTATATTTAAAAGAAATTCTGTATCCTCTCTCCATCCCAATACTTTGACTTTATCCGTTAGTCCTTCATATGAAATACATTCAAGTATATCTTTCTTTAAATCACCATCACCGATATAAACAAGTTTTACATTAGGGAATTTCTTGGATATTATATTAAAAGCCCTTAATAAAAATAACGGGTTCTTCTGTTCCCATAATCTACCTAACATACCGATGATAATATCATGATGGGAGAAACCTTCTTTTTCTCGTATTTTTAATTTATTTTCATAAGTAAAAGAATAGAACTTATTAATATCAACACCATTGGGTATTACATGTATTCTTTTACAATTAACCTTAAGATCCCTTAAAGCTATGATTTTATCATCATCATGTAGAGTAATAATATCATCTCCACATATAATACCTAAGCGCTCCATTATAAAATAAATTGCTTTTTGAATTCTAGTATTTGCAGATGAGAATGAAAAACCATGTACTGTATGTATAATATAAGGCGTCCTAGCGATATAGGCAGCAATACGCCCTAAAACCCCAGTCTTAGAAGAGTGGGTGTGAACAATATCGAATCTATATTTTTTTATTATCTTGAATAATGAACAAAGTGCTAGAAAATCATTTTTTATATTAATGTCCCTACATAGCTCATCAACAAATATACACTTTACACCTATCTTTTCAGCCTCCTTAGATAAGGGGCCGCTTTCTTTACAAATTAAGAATCTCTCATAAATAAAAGGATCCAAGCGTTGCAATTCATCTAAACAAACTCGCTGAACACCGCTCAGTAAAGGTAACAATTGTATATGTACAATCTTTATCATGAATATTTACCGGGAATAACTCAATCATAAAAATATATTAGTAGACTAACAAAATTCATAACAAATCTATATATAATATCTTTCTCTCTATCTTTATCTATAATTTGAATACCATTTTCTCTGACAGAGGATCTGGACCAAGGTGAGTTATGAATTTTATCTCACGAAATTAATTGGATAGTTTTTATCTATGAAAACTATTTTTCAATACGCTCGAAGGCACCAAACTTACCACGTATACCATCTTTAATTCCATGATAAGCATAATATAAATAATCTTTTCTATTCTCAGAGCTAAAATAACCAAATAAAAGCCTTAGAAAATTAAACACACTCTCTCGTAACTTATATCCAAATGGAACATAGGGTAACCGAACCATATAAAAGCTATTCCTTAGAAGATAGTACCGTCTAATAGGACTATGTACTGAAATTTGTCGACCGAAAACAGATATTCGGCGGTCTCCAATAGAATGAGCCATTTTAGCTTTTGGTGATATAAAAACACGATACCCCATATTTTTTGCTCTTAATGACCATTCTACATCAATATAATCTATAAATAAATCACCTTTCATTAGGCCAATATCTTCTAATACACTAGTCCGAATCAAACAACCGGAAGCAATTATGAAAGTTGCATCTATTATATCCGTAGGATCTATACGCCGAATAAATGGGCCACAATATACGGTAGCTGGATATAATTTATTAGAGATGGGATCATAGAATATTGGCCCAACAGCAGCAACAGACTCACCTTTATTAATAAGCTCACATTCTGCATCTAATAAGGCTTTAACAAAAAATGGCTCAATAACACTATCTTGATCAAATAGTAGTATATGAGAAGCCTTGCTTTTTATAGCCATCTTCACAGCGATATTTTGTGCATCAGCAAGCCCAATATTTGTATCATTTTGAATAAAAGTTATTACCTGAGTCTGAAATTTTATACTATCAGCAATAGAAAATGAATTTTTTGAACCATTATCAAAAATAATTAAATGATCAACCTGAGGCTGAATTGAAGATAAGACTTTTATTAATTCATTTAAATTAGGATTGTAAGTTACCAGAATACCATATATGCACTCACTAGCATTAGTCATTATGAAAACCTAATATTCAAAGGGTGTGTTAACTTCTTCTTATTTAAACTAATGGCCATCAAAAGCCCTAGAAAAACAGAGAACGTGAAAGAGACAAGTACTGGGTTAGAATATGATACAAGATAAAAACCATATAGTGATATTATTTCTTGATATCGTTCCCTCTTATAGAATAAGATTAAAATATAAAAGAATGCAAGACTATGAAGTAAATATCCTAAAACCCCATACTTTCTAATAATCTCTAGCTGGCTAATTTCTATATTGTCTGTAAACGAATTGAATCCTATAGAGTAAAAATGGGAACCAGGCCCCATGCCAAATAAAATATTGAATCCATCAAGATTATTAAAAACTGAAACTAAATGTCCCAAGCGGATACTAATTCCATCATAAGGATCATCTATAATACTTAAGTTTGAATATGGAAGATAAACCATAACAAAGGCTAATAACACGAGAACAGCTTGGGGAAGAAATAAATATCTAATAAATTTTGCAATAGTTTCCTTCTTAAAAAAGGCAGCCATTAACATGAAAAATAATACAGTAAAAACACCAAATCTAGACAAACATAGGCCTAATAAAAATACAAAAAAGAAAGCCGATTTTCTGTATCCAGAGAAGAATGAATATAATGAAATCGCAACCATCACAAGTGTGCTTTGAAAATAAACTTGCGGATAGCCATCATCTCGCACATAAAACCAACCAGGAAAAGAATTAAAATAATCAGTTACACTTTGACCATATACTAGAAGAAGAATAAATACTACTAATATCGTTATTGAAAATACATACCCAGAATAGACAACCCCCTTCAATAATTCAGTTTTATTATAGAGAGAAAAGAACCAAAAAAAGAAAGGAATAAATAAGAGCGGAGCTATCCAAATAATAATATCAGCTATACTCTGCCCACCAATTAATGACACACCAAGACCAGCCATAGCTAGAAAGAGAAAAAGGAAATAAGAAACTAGCATATGACGTTCTGACTTGTAATTACTATTAAAATATAAATGGAGAATAGCGCCTATAATAACAAAGAATAATCCTATATATCGAATCCCAATAGGCCCGCCAGAATCAATAATAAAAGAAAAAAAAACAAAAATAATAATTATTATATTCATCATAGATCCTATCTCTGGATTCACATTTACAACTCAAGTTAATATATTAGGAAAATTTTACAGGACTCTACATTAAGCAATTCCCATAAGAAGATATTTCTCCTACATAATTATATTCTTTCCCCTTCCCTACAGCCTTAATTTTTACATTATCCTCGATATATTTAAGGCTATATACTTTCCCCTTAGGAACAAATCAAGCATATACTCTTTTTATCTTGCAATCATTTTTATTCATTGCTATTTCAGAGCATCAAGCAAACATAAAATAGAATAACGCCCTTTAAAACCGTCATGGTTATTTTAGGAGATTTAATAGCTATACTCTAGATACAGTTACATTCTTATATGTCCACGTATATTAAGTTGATAGCATCAGTATAAATTATATTTTATCTTTAATAATCAGCATGCATACTAATATTAATGGTTATGATCTACCGTTTGTTAACAACTTAATGTAATTCCTCCACGATGAATTGCTTATCTAACAAACCATCTGAACTTTAGATTCCATTTCCCTCTAACACCTATAGAGAACATATTATCATCAACTCATAACGCTCTATGCCATATTAATTTCGTTTACCTTATGATATCATAGAATCAATTTTTCTTTTCTTGAGAGTTATTTTAAGGAAAAACCGCCGAATTCTCGTTATATTCATTATTAAAAGATAGGAAAGCCTCATTTTACCAAATGGGGAAATAACATACCTATATAAATATGAAGAAGAAAAAGCCCGCTTCATTAAAAAAGTGCTATTTTCAGATACATAATTACTCATCTCAGTATTATATTGAAAATGATACAAATGTAATAATGCAGATAACAAGAAGCTATTATACAGGCTGCTTCCTTCTTTATAATAAGACTTTATTATACCTAAGAAATTAGCGGAAAAAACCGTAACATATTTATATCCACCTGAATTATCTTGTTGAGCAATAATTAAAGGTGTCTGAACGAATATATATATACCACCATGTAATAGAGATGGCAGAACCCACGATAATTGAACGAGATAACTTCCAAGTAATTTCTTATATTCATTTCCCTCATACAGCTCACTAGCGACTAAGACACTTTTATTTATAATACAGGCTGAAATAAAAGTAGAGTACACACCAATTAGTCTTGAGAACTTCTCATTATTATCTGTCACTAGATAATTAATAGAGTCTAACTTGACTAGCTTATCAACACTGCCACTAACACTGTTTAGAAAAATAAAGTTTGGTTCATATATTTCTAAAAGAGAAAATACATTTCCAATGGCATTGTTAATAACAACTTCATCATCACCTACAATCCAAACATAACGTCCCTTTGCATGATCAAAAGCATTATGAATATTATAGTCGGGCCCTTCATTTTTAGAATTTTGGCTGTACCTAAAAAACGGATATCTTTTAGCATATTCATCACATAAATGGATAGTTTTATCCAAAGATGCATTATCTGATATAACTACCTCAACCTTATCTTTAAAGTATGCCAGTTGGGGCAATAAAGATTCAAGCAATCTTTTTAAGTAAAAATACCTATTATATGTAGGTATGCAAATTGACAACAAAATCTCACTCACGGCAATGGCTCTCCACTTTCAATCATCCTAATACTACATTAAACAGTAGTTGATGTCTTACATAACTATAAATTTAGATATGGAAAACTTAAAAACATTCAATGACAGAAATTACGACAAAATTTAAATTAAAAATTTTTATAACAATATTAATTACAAACAATATATATTATTTTTAAATCAATTTATTCTTACGAAAATATTTGTTAAATAACAAAATTGTCCAAGGAAAGCAAATAAGAGATAAGATTAAAAGATAAGAGAGAATAGTAACAAATACACTAACTTTAGATAAAAAGTATATTGAAAAACTAACGAGTCCCCCCGTAATAATAGAATTGAATAACATTGGCTCTTCTTTGTGAGCTCTCATATAAGTTGCACAGCAATATACAACATGATTAACCACAGTAATAATAGACATCATAATAAGAATATCTACATCAACTAACCTTTCAACAAGTAAGAAATTATAATACTTTAAAATACAAACTACAATAATAAAAGAAATTGAGCAAAATATATTAGCAACCGTAGACTTAATTAATAAGTTAGAAAATAAATTATTAACTTCCCTCTTATTCTCCGCTGAAATAAATTTTGCTAAAGTAGGAACCTTTGCATTAACCCAACTTATAGACAGGGATAATATTGTTGAGAATATGGCTAAACTTAAGCCCACTTTCCCTGCTTCTATTGCCCCTTGGTTTGCAAAAATTAGTGGATTAAATAATTGAAAAATTAAATATCCACTAAGCCAACTTAATGCCATTCGCCATTGAAAAGGGAAAATTTCACGCCGCCAAGATATCTTCTTCTCTTTCACAATTCTTTTTATGGGTTCAAATAAGATAGGATAATAGCGATAGAGCAAAAAACTAAACCCCGTAAATGCTGCGACACCACTTATAGCAGGTAAAGCATTAAGCCTATAGTGGAAAAGAAATAGACAGAGCAATAGTGAATATCCCAAGATAGATTGGAATAGTCTAACTTGTGCCACTCGACCAACCAGTCCCATACCTTCAAGAACAGAAAAAAAAGGACTTATAAAAAGATTAATTGCAGAAAACAACGTAATAAGCGTCCATGCAACTATCCAATCATCTCTTAATAAACTTCCTTTTACAGAAAAGAAATAGGCACCGACAAAAAATACCACAATAAAAAAAAGTACAGACACTACGCCATACCATCTTATAAGCATCCGAATGAGTGAATAAATCCTGTTGATTGAATTCTCATTTCCTACTAGTTTGTTATTAACCAACGACACATTGACCATTTCATGACTAATCATCTGTGTTATAACAAAATTAAACCCTAACTCAAAAAAAACCTGCATTGCTATAATGCTAGAAAATGTAAAATAGTATCCCTGTTCTGCTGAAGAAAGAAATATTGGTATCAGTAGCACTAACATTCCACCAGATACCGTAGACCATATTCTTAAAAGTAATGTACTTCCAATATCAAAATCAATACCAAGTTTATGGGCAAATTTTTTCAAAATATAAAACCATAGCTATTGTCATACTAATATCAGTAATGTTTTTATATCAAACATTTCATTTTCTTATAAAAAAAGTAATCACTATTTTTTATAATAAGTTATAGTCCTAGAAAATCCATCCTCGATACTAAACTCTGGGCCCCAACCTAATGACCTCAACTTTTCTGTGTTGGGAATTATTTTACTAACTTTATTCGATAAATATCCATTCTCCTCATTTATATCTCGTTTTATCATCGAACTATCTTTATTAACAATACCAGATAAAATATGGGCAAGCTCATTCATATCAACTTGATTATCTTCATTACCAACATTATATACCTCACCATTTGGTGCATCTAATAATACTTTAAATGCAGCAATAACAGTATCGGCAAGATAACAAAATGACCTAATAGCTTTTCCATCACTTTTAATTTCGATGCTTTTATCATTCACTATGTCTTTTACAAAATCAGCAAATACACGTCCGTCGTCAAGATCCATTCCAGGCCCGTAAGTATGGAATATCCTAATTATTTTAGTTGGTATATTTTTCTGATGCCACCATGAATTACACATTGTTTCCCCCATACGCTTACTTTCTGCGTAGCATGCCCGTAGCGTCATACAATCCAGTGAACCAAAATCATTTTCTTTTATATACTCCTCACTAGTACTTGTATCACCATAAACTTCCGCACTACTAAAATATAATAGAGATCTTAACTCTTTCTGTTTCTCAGCAAATGTCAAAATGTTATATGAACCAATAGTATTCGCAGTTAAAGTTCCTATGGGATCCACGCCGTAATATTTTGGACTAGCTTGACTAGCGGCATGAATAATAAAATTAATTGGTTCTATTAATTTGATAGGATCACATACATCCTGTACTATGAATTCTAATCCAATTTTACCTATCAAGTGTGAAAATCTAGAAAGTGCCTTTTCTTTATTTCTTACCAATGCAAATACTTTTGCATTTAACTTTAGACTTTCATTTAGATATATGATCGTTTCAACCATATATGCTGGTATAAAACCATTAGCTCCGGTTATAAGAATTCGTTTCCCACGTAACTTTTCCCATGAGGAAATAGAATTCTCTATATACTTCAAATCATCATCAATAATTGAGCGCATAACTTACCTTATTGGATATTGCTTATCAATTGGATTACCAAATGCCAAGCGAGGACGACATTCTCGAGCGTCGCTCATTAATATCTCAATAAGCATTGGCTTTTGCTCTCTTATAAATTTATTAATATATTCATCCAGTTCTTCTAATCTAGCTGTTGCAAAAGATTCAATATTGTAAGCTTTACCAATACTACTAAATGATGAACTATATCCACTCCAGTACGTTGAATCATTGCGCCCATCAAAATACATTTCCTGAAAGGCTCTAACCATACCCAATGATTGATTATTGAAAACAATCGTTAGTATCGGCAGTCGCTCTCTAGCAATAATATCTAACTCTTGGATATTTAACTGAGCCCCACCATCACCAGCCAATATTACTGTCTGACACTTCGCAGCATACGCTACACCAATTGCAGTTGGTATGGCAAATCCCATTGCACCGAGTCCACCAGAATGGTGGATTACTTGTTGTTCATTAAGTAATAATGAATGAGCGACCCACATCTGGTTGTTACCAACATCAGTAACATAATGTACGGGTCTATTATTAAAACTTATATTTAATAACCTACATATCTGAAATGGGCTAATAGACCACTCGGAGTACTCATCTGTATAATTTTCATTCCAATGTGAGTCCAACTCGTCCCGCCAACTCTTTATATTTAAGCGATAAGAAGCTATTTCAATTAGTTCTAAGTGCTCCTGGAAAAAATCTTTACATCGAGACAAAATACTTACATCAGCACTTACGCGATTTTCTAACTGGCCTTCTTCAAGATCTATCTGCACTATTTTCGCATTTCTTGCAAAATCACTCGTATCCGCACCGGTTTGCCTTACATCCATTCGGCTTCCTAGAACAACAAGCAAATCACAGTGTTGAATAGCAAAGTTAGCGGTTCGCGTGCCATAGCTTCCCACCATGCCATAATAACCACTATCTGCATAAGTTCTTTCACTACCTTTCAGGCTACTAATATGTGGAATACCAACTTTTGAAATAGCCCTTTTCCAATCATTGTAATTATGTTCATTAATTGCCCCTCCTCCAATAAGAAAAAGAGGCCTATGTGATTTTTCTAATAAATTAAATACAGCATTAAATTTATCACCGATTATCGTTTCCTGACTCAAATCATCAGATATCCCTTCTTCCTTAACAAGATAGTCCATCACAGAATCAGGCAATTCGGCTCGCTGTAAATCCATCGGGATATCGATCAAGACAGGGCCTGGACGTCCGCTTCGTGCAATATTTATTGCCTGTTGTAATACAGGAATTATTTCTTCTTTATATAATACTTGATGTGAAAATTTAGTAATGCTTTTAACAATACTTATAATGTCAAGTTCTTGAAAACCTTGCTGCCGGATTTTTCTATCCTGCTTGAGCTCATTCGTGTTTACTTGCCCAGTAATGAATATACATGGATAACTATCCAACCAACAGTCAGCTATCCCCGTAATAAGATTTGTAGCCCCAGGCCCACTAGTCCCTAAGGCCAAGCCCAACTTCTGATTACCCGTCGCTCTTGCGACGCCCCCTGCTGCAAATGCTGCTGCTTGTTCATGATGTAAAGATATAAGCTTAGTTTTACCTAATACATTAATGCTATCGACAAGATGGGTAATCATCCCACCAATTAATTCAAAACCATATTCAACATCATTCGCACTCAGTACTTCAGCGATTGCATCAGAAGCTTTCATAGTAACCTCAAAACCAAAAGAACCAGAAAAACTCTGGTTCTTACCACTCTAATAAACTCAGAAATTTAATCCAAAAAATTCTTCAAACTTACTCACGACATAGTCTAGATGATCGTTCGTCAACCCAGGATAAATACCAATCCAGAAAGTCTGATTCATAATACGATCCGTATTCGTTAACTCCCCTACAACACGATATTTCACGTTAGCAAAATACGGTTGACGCGTTAAGTTACCAGCAAACAGCAAGCGGGTACCGATTTTGGCTTCATCAAGAAACTTAACCAAATCAACACGAGTAACACCGCTGGTTTCTTTCAGTGTGATAGGGAAACCAAACCATGAGGGATCGGATTTTTCAGTTGCTTCGGGCAATTCCAGAAACTCAGCACAAGACTGTAATCCCTGCTTCAGATAAGCAAAGTTCTCCTTGCGTTTCTCGACGAACTCTTCAATTCGCTCCAACTGCGCCAATCCGCATGCCGCCTGCATATCCGTAATCTTAAGGTTATAACCCAGATGTGAATACGTATATTTATGGTCATAGCCAAACGGCAATGAGCCCAATTGCTGACCGAAACGTTTACCACAGGTGTTATCACATCCTGGTGCACAGTAACAATCGCGTCCCCAATCACGGAAAGACTCGATTATTTTTTTCAACTCGCCAGATTTGGTAAATACAGCCCCTCCCTCTCCCATAGTGATATGATGCGCAGGATAGAAGCTAACGGTACCTATATCGCCAAAAGTTCCTACCATTTTACCGTCATATGTCGAACCAAGCGCATCGCAGCAATCTTCAATCAGCCACAGATTATATTTATCTGCGATGCGACGAACTTCTTTCAAATCAAAGGTATTACCCAATGTATGCGCAATCATAATTGCTTTTGATTTATCACTTATTGCGGCCTCAATAAGTGAAGCATTAATATTGTATGTCGGAATATCAACATCAACAAAAACAGGAACCAAGCCGTTTTGAATCGCTGGGTTTACGGTAGTCGGGAAGCCCGCAGCTACGGTAATAACTTCATCACCTGGCTTTAACGCTCTATCGCCCAGTTTAGGTGAGGTTAGCGCAGTCAGTGCAAGTAAGTTCGCAGAGGAGCCGGAAGTTGTGGTCAAAACATGAGGGACACCAATGAACTCGCCCAGCTTCTTTTCAAAAGCATCATTAAAACGGCCAGTAGTGAGCCAACCGTCTAAAGAGGCTTCCACCATCAGCTGTAACTCTTTCGCACCAATCACCTTTCCTGAAGGAGGTACAACACTAGTACCTGCAACAAAAGGTTTAGGGTTCAGTGCCTCATCTGCATATTGGGCAACGAGTTGGGAAATTTGCTCACGCAGGCTATTTGCTGTCATTACTCTGATTCCTGTTACTTATCTACTTTAGTTAATAGTGGTTGTCATGTAGTCATGAATTTCGCGCTTTGAACAAGCCAGCATATCTGCGCCGTTTATCCATGCTTTGTGCCATTTAACAATACGGCCAAGTGTTTCAGTTAGCTCCCAGCGTGGACGCCAGCCTAACTGCATATGTGCTTTGGAGCAATCCAATTTGAGGTAATGTGCTTCATGTGGATGATTTTCGCCGTCCAGTAACCAGCAGGCGCCTTCTCCCCACAGTGATACCATCTTATCAACAATGAATTCGACCGTTTTCGCATCTTCTTCACGAGGGCCGAAATTCCATGCTTCCGAATATTTCGCGCCCTCAGTATATAAGCGCTGAGCAACAACAATATAGCCAGAAAGCGGTTCAAGAACGTGCTGCCACGGGCGAATTGCGTGAGGATTACGAATAATAACTTGCTGATTATTTTCGAAAGATCGTAGAATATCAGGAATCAAACGATCCTCGGCCCAATCACCACCACCGATCACGTTCCCCGCTCTTACCGATGCGAGGCCTACACCATGTTTGTCATAGGCTGCTGGGTTAAAAAAAGAATTACGGAAAGCCGAGGCAACCAGTTCCGCGCAACCTTTACTATTTGAGTAAGGATCGTAGCCTCCCATCGCTTCGTTTTCACGATATCCCCAAACCCACTCACGATTTTCATAACATTTATCGCTAGTAATGTTTACAACGCTCTTTATGCCCCCCACCTGCTTAACTGCTTCAAGCAGGTGTACCGTACCCATTACGTTTGTTGAATAGGTTTCAATGGGCTCTTTATAAGAAAGCCGAACCAGCGGCTGTGCCGCCATATGAAAAACAATTTCTGGCTTAAAAGCCGCTATAGAATTACGTAGCTTTTCAAAATCACGAATATCGCCAATTTCTGATTCCATCAGATCATTAATACGGGCAATCTCAAACAAACTTGGCTCAGTTGGTGGAACCAATGAGTAGCCTTTTAGCGTAGCTCCCATTTCCGCTAACCAGAGTGACAACCAACTACCTTTAAAGCCGGTATGTCCCGTAATAAACACTCGTTTCCCCTGCCAGAAGTTTTTATCAATCATTCTATTACTCCCAGCTTTTCCAGGGGGCTTTACCCTTTTCCCACAGCCCTTCAAGATAAGTTTTATCGCGTAGAGTATCCATTGGCTGCCAGAAACCGGTATGCTCATAAGCCATGAGTTCCCCCTGTTTGGCCAAGGTCATCAGAGGTTCCTGCTCCCAGGTTGTAGCATCATTCTCTATGAGGTCGATAACAGAAGGATTGAGCACAAAGAAGCCGCCGTTGATCATGGCACCATCGCCTTTCGGCTTTTCTTGAAAGGCTTGAACCTGGCCACCACGAATATCCAATGCGCCAAAGCGTCCTGGAGGAAAGGTTGCGGTCAGGGTTGCTTTTTTGCCATGCGCCTTATGAAAATCAATAGTCGCTTTAATATCAAGATCTGCAACGCCATCACCATAGGTAAACAAAAACGCCTCATCATTCTTCACATATTCAGCTACGCGCTTTAAACGTCCACCAGTCATGGAAGCATCACCAGTATCAACAAGCGTTACATTCCAAGGTTCAACTCGCTTATGGTGGACCTCCATACGGTTTTCGGCCATGTGGAATGTTACATCGGACATATGTAAGAAGTAGTTGGCAAAATACTCTTTAATAACATATCCCTTATAGCCACAGCAGATAATGAAATCTCTAATACCATGGGAAGAATACATTTTCATAATGTGCCAGAGAATCGGCTTACCACCGATCTCAACCATCGGTTTTGGTTTTACAATTGTCTCTTCACTTAATCTGGTGCCAAGCCCACCAGCTAAAATCACCGCTTTCATGTTTAACCCTTTATATTATCTGGATGCAGTAAAAGCATCAGAATAGAAATTATCTATAGATAAATTTTTTGCTATAAAGTCCCTTTTACTAGCATCGATCATCACAGGCGATCCGCATGCATATATATCAAAGGGTTCAAGAGAATCAAAATCTTGTATTATCGTATGGTGGACAAATCCTTTTCGCCCATCCCACGTCTGATCATCATCAGAGACAACTGGAATATAGTGAATATTTTTATATTGTTCACTCCATTCATTGGGTAATGTCGAGTAAAAGTCCTTAGCTCGCGGCATTCCCCAATAGATATAGATCTCACGAGTCGTTTGCTTTTGCACTAAATGTTCTACCATTGCCTTAACGGGAGCAAATCCTGTACCACCGGCCAAGAAAATAATTGGCCTATTACTGTCTCTGATAAAGAATGTCCCACAAGGACCTTCAATTCTCATTAAGGTATTTTCTTGTAGACCGCTAAAAATTAGCGAACTCATTTGACCATTAGGAACATTTCTTATGTGTAACTCAATACCTTCCTTTTCATTACTATTGGCAATGGAGTAACTACGGGTTACACCTTTATATTGAAGATCAACATATTGCCCCGGTAGGAATCCTATATTCGCAGTTGGTGGCATACGTAGTTTTAGCTTCATAACATCGTCTGATACGAGATAGCTACTACTAACCTTACAGGGTACAAGTTTCTTTAGCTGCCCAGCCAATTCAGGAAAGTAGTGAGCCTGTAATTGTAAATCTGTCCTAGGTTTACAATTACAGGTCAAAATTCTTTCACCTTGACCAAATACTCTGCCAGTTGAATCAACAGCTTCGCCTGCTAAGAGTTCAGACTCACAAACCCCACAATCACCATTTTTACAGCTATGCTCAAGATGAATGCCTGCTTTAAGAGCGGAATCAAGGATAGACTCATCTTCCTTGCCAGAAAACTCAACGCTCGATGGGAATATCTTAATAATATGAGACACGATTATTTTCTACTCAAATAATGAAGCCTGATGAAATTGGGGAGCGGCTGCATCTTTTGCTGATAATTCAGGTGGCTGAGTAATAGGCCATTCAATGCCAATTGTTTTATCATTCCACAGAATACTTCCCTCACTCGCTGGCGCGTAGTAGTTGGTTGCTTTATAAAGAAATTCAGCTGTTTCACTGAGGGTAAGAAAGCCATGTGCAAAGCCTTCAGGGATCCATAGCTGGCGCTTATTTTCTGCCGATAAATACACCCCAACCCATTTACCAAAAGTAGGAGTGTCTTTACGAATATCGACTACAACGTCAAACACTTCACCAACGGTACAACGAACTAGCTTACCTTGTGCATATTCGCCTTTTTGAAAGTGCAAACCTCTTAAAACACCTTTGCTTGATTTTGAGTGATTATCTTGAACAAAGGTAACATTACGCCCAACGATATCTTCAAAAGCTCGCTGATTAAAGCTTTCAAAAAAGAAACCACGTTCATCACCAAATACTCGTGGTTCTAGTATAAGGACATCTGGAATATCTGTTTTTATTACATTCATTACCTATAACCTTTAAGCTTCTTAAACAGGTATTGTTCACTAATGACAGCAACAAGAAACTTTGAATTGCTAACGTTTTAAGTCATCACAAAAAGATCAATATCTATATCAACTAGGTGTAACTGTAAATAACTCATTCAACATACGTTTCACCCCCATTTCCCATTGAGGAAGAACCAATCCAAAATTTTTCTGGAATTTTTCTGTATTCAGGCGTGAATTATTTGGCCGACGAGCAGGTGTTGGGTATGCACTTGTTGGAACAGCATTTAGCTTTTTCAGCGCCAGTTCAACTCCTGCTTGACGAGCCTCTTCAAAGACAAGTGCTGCATAGTCGTACCAAGTTGTCGTACCACTGGCAACTAAGTGATAAAGACCAGCTACTTCTGGTTTCATCAATGCAACGCGAATCGCATGCGCAGTACAATCAGCCAATAATTCAGCACCTGTCGGTGCGCCGAACTGATCGTTAATAACGGAAATCTCAGTACGCTCTTTCGCCAACTTCAACATAGTTTTGGCAAAGTTATTCCCTTTATTTGCATAAACCCAGCTTGTACGGAAAATTAAGTGTTTTTCACAATATTTCTGTAGCGCTTTTTCACCCGCCAGTTTTGTTTGTCCATATACATTTAGTGGAGCAGCAAGATCTGTTTCCCGCCATGGCGTTTCTCCACATCCGGGAAACACATAATCTGTGGAATAGTGAATTACCCATGCACCAAGTTTTGTAGCTTCTTTTCCAATGGCATCCAAACTTGTAGCATTTAAAAGTTGTGCGAGTTCTTGTTCAGATTCTGCTTTATCAACAGCAGTATATGCCGCAGCATTAACTATCACATCCGGCTTGATAATCTGCACAGTCTCAGAAATGCCTTCAGGATTACTGAAATCTCCACAGTACTTCTTGGAATTAACATCAAGCACAATTAAATTACCTAATGGCGCCAATGCTCGCTGAAGTTCCCAGCCAACCTGCCCTGTTTTACCAAAAAGTAGGATATTCATTAACTACGTTCTCTTGAGAAAATGTTTAAATTGGATTTTGTTATTTTTTTAAATGAAGAAGTATACAAACATTACGTCATGTAAAATTTAGTCCTTAATAGGGATATATAACGTTATTTTTCCTTCTATAAATAAAATAACGATACTAATTAGATACAAATTTACTCTGTTTAGTATATGCGATCGCATTCTTTACCAACACAATCCCTGCCCCCAAGATTCCCCCAAGCAGCGCCCCCAGCACCAAAATCAACGCCCTCTTCGGCTTATCTTTAGTCACTGGCTCAGCAGGGCTTTTCAAATAACTAAACGCCTGCGCATTCTCATCACCGGCTTTAAAACCGGTCAAAGCCATATACTGCCCCTGCAGCTCATAATATTTATCGCTCAGCACTAGCGGTTGCTTAGCGATAGAGTCCGACATCGCCATCAGCGCATCTTTCCCTAACAGGAACATATTCGAGTTATCCAGCTTTGCCAAACCCGCCGTTTCCGGCTTTTGGATATTGGCCTTTTCTGCAATAGCTAACGCCATCTTTACGTTTTCAATCTCTTCCTGGCGCTGTTCTTCCGCAATCTTTTTCAGAGACAACATCTGGTTTCCAACGCTTTGCTTTTTACCCTCGATTTGGGCCGCTAGTTGAGAATACTGAACGTTACTGACGTTCTTATTCACCATGACCATATAGTCGGTCAATAGTTTTTTAGACTGTTCTGCCGTTCGAGCGGGAAAATTTACCGTATAAAATGGGTTTTCCTTATCCTTGATAAACTTAATATTATCAACGATCTCTTCTAACAAACGGGACTGTTCCTGAGCGGTCATTCCTTCAGATAACGTTTTAAAATAATCACTATTTTGAACAAACTGGCTGACTTCATTATAAGATGAAGCCAAACTAACGAACTGTTGGAATAACTTAGTAGAAACTTCTTCCGATGTAGTCGGCTTATCTACATCCCCTTCCACCAACCGAAATCCCTGATAATAATTAGCCATGGTATTAAACGTCGGCGCATTAATAACCGCGGTTGCCGTCCACTGCTCCTTCGCAGTAAAGGCATAAATACCGGCTATCAGCGTCGTTGCGAACATACAGCCAAGTATCCACAATTTTTTCTTCCACAGTTGGGATATTAGCTCAAACAGATCGATTTCATCTCGGTTTCGCAACTGGTATTCAGAATAATTAATAGGCTGGGAAACCACTGTCTGAGAAGGCTCTTTATTGCTCATTAAACTTATCCAATTAATCAAGGAAAAAGAAAGCGACTAAACGAACATAATATTTTTTAGACACGCTACCGCCCTTGGGTCAGGCTCCCAAAGAGGCAGTAAAAAGGGCGTAGCTCCGCTACTAGCCTGCGTTGGTAGAATCCCCCGAGAGCCAATAGACAAAGCGATAACGCAATCTTTCATACATACACTAACAAGAGATTACGCCGCATTAATGTCAGCTAATTATACGCGCTTACCCCTCAATCGCAAGCAAGCTCCATTTTGACAACAGACTAAAAACAAAAATAACCCGTTGATTTTATATTAAAAATAGGCTAAGCATCAACAAACTCATATCATTTGTTTATTAAATGAAAAGTAATAATAAGCCATATTTCTTATTTACTATAAGAGCCAGCCATCTGCTTAAACCCTAAGGATGACAACGCATTAGCCTTCATTCATACTTAGGTAAGCATGAATTCACCTTATAACCGTCCCTCTTATCTTATTGCTTATATATTCCCTAATCACATATCGATATACCGATTCCTTCCTTCCCTATCCTGATTTTATCGCTATGCTGTAGGTATTGTGATAAAAACCTATCAAATTTAAAAGGATAACCCATGACAAAGATCTATGAAGACAACTCACAGACTATTGGTCACACCCCTCTGGTGCGTCTAAATCGCCTGGGCAACGGGAAAATCCTGGCGAAGGTTGAATCTCGAAATCCAAGCTTCAGCGTCAAGTGCCGCATAGGCGCCAATATGATTTGGGATGCAGAAAAGCGTGGCATTTTGAAAAAAGGCGTTCAAATCGTCGAGCCTACCAGCGGTAATACCGGCATAGCGCTGGCGTTTGTCGCCGCGGCCCGTGGATATAAGTTAACGCTCACTATGCCAGAATCAATGAGCTTGGAACGCCGTAAGCTGTTAAAAGCACTGGGCGCCAATCTGGTTTTAACCGAAGCCGCCAAGGGCATGAAGGGCGCGATCGAAAAAGCGGAAGAGTTGGTCGCAGCCGATCCTGAACACACTATCCTCCTGCAGCAGTTTAACAACCCTGCTAACCCGGAAATCCATGAGAAAACCACCGGGCCGGAGATTTGGGAAGATACCGGTGGCGACGTAGACGTGTTTATCGCCGGCGTAGGCACCGGCGGCACTTTGACCGGCGTTAGCCGCTATCTCAAGAAAACCAAAGGAAAGAGCGTTATCAGCGTCGCCGTTGAACCAACCGACTCGCCGGTGATTAGCCAAGCGCTGGCGGGAGAGCCGCTGAAGCCCGGCCCGCACAAGATTCAAGGCATCGGCGCAGGGTTTATTCCCGGCAACCTCGATCTGAGCCTTATCGATCGCGTAGAGAAGATTACCAACGAAGAGGCCATTGAAACCGCTCGCCGTCTGATGGATGAAGAAGGCATTCTGGCCGGCATTTCTTCCGGCGCGGCCGTTGCTGCCGCCATTCGTCTGACGAAGCTCCCCGAATTCGCGGATAAGAACATCGTGGTCATTCTGCCCTCTTCCGGTGAACGCTATTTAAGCACGCCGCTGTTTGCAGGCCTGTTCACAGAGCAAGAGCTTCAACAGTAGCAAGCGCTCACCAAACTGAAAGCTCCACTACGCCTTGGCTTTATCGCTAGGGCGTTTTCTTTTTCGCGCGTTTGTCGGCCACAACAAACTTTGGCAAAAGCAGCCTGCGGAAAAGTTAAAAACGAACAAAAAAGCGCATTTTATGTGCGCTGGATCTCGATTTTTCACACTAACATTTGATTTATTCGTCGGTGAAAAGTATCAAGCTACTAATTTTTTCGATGCGCGAATTAAATCTTTTTACCTTCGACGTTGAAGATAGAAAGTGCGATTTCTGGACGTAGGACGTCCAAAAGTGTCTCTCTGATGCACGGGCGCGTCGTAAAGCAGGACATCCCTCTGTTAACCCGTTGGCGAGCCAACGTCATTTTTCACAATGTCGGGGCGGGAACCAATGAAAATTAGGCTAAACTTAAGTGCTATAGCACCAGCGCTTCACTAACCAAGTTGAGGAACACTATGTACCAGCAAGACGTTACCGTTACCGCTCCGAATGGCCTGCACACCCGCCCTGCGGCTCAGTTTGTAAAAGAAGCCAAGGCGTTTACTTCTGATATCACCGTAACCTCCAACGGCAAAAGCTCCAGCGCTAAAAGCCTGTTCAAACTGCAAACGCTAGGCCTGACTCAGGGTACCGTAGTCACCATCTCTGCCGAAGGTGAAGACGAAAAAGAAGCCGTTGAGCATCTGGTGAAACTGATGGCGGAACTGGAGTAAGGACAACCCACGCGTTTTAATCCCGTTTTAATTTGAAGGTAGGCTTATGATTTCAGGCATCCTAGTATCTCCCGGCATCGCCTTTGGCAAAGCGCTGATATTAAAAGACGATCCTATCGTTGTTAATAACAAGAAAATTTCCGCCGATGATATCGAGAAGGAAATTTCCCGCTTTAAAGCTGGTCGCGACAAGGCCAGCGAGCAGCTTAACGCCATTATGGCAAAGGCCAGCGAAACGTTTGGCGAAGAAAAGGCCGCTATTTTTGAAGGCCACATCATGCTGTTGGAGGACGAAGACCTCGAGCAGGAAATCGAAAGCCGTATTAAAACCAAGCAAGAAAGCGCCGACGCGGCGGCCTATGCCGTATTCGAAGCACAGGCTATCGAGCTGGAAAGCCTTGAGGATGAATATCTGAAGGAACGCGCCGCCGATATTCGTGATATTGGTAAGCGCTTACTGAAAAACATCCTCGGTATGACCATCGTCGACCTCGGCGCGATCCAGGAAGAAGTCATTCTGGTCGCGACCGACCTGACGCCGTCGGAAACCGCCCAGCTTAATCTGGATAAAGTGCTCGGCTTTATCACCGATTTGGGCGGCCGCACCTCGCATACCTCCATTATGGCGCGCTCATTGGAAATTCCGGCCATCGTCGGCACCAATGACGTGACAAAACAGGTAAAAAACGGGGACTACCTGATCCTCGACTGCGTCAACAACCACGTCTACGTCAATCCACCGATTGAAACTGTTGAGCAGTTGAAAAAGGCGCAGGCCGAGTATCTGAGCGATAAAAACGAGCTGGCTAAGCTAAAAGACCTGCCCGCCATCACGCTGGACGGCCATCAGGTAGAAGTGTGCGCTAACATCGGCACCGTACGCGACGTGCCGGGCGCTGAGCGCAACGGCGCAGAAGGCGTCGGCCTCTACCGCACCGAGTTCCTGTTTATGGACAGGGACGCATTCCCGACCGAAGAAGAGCAGTTCCAAGCCTATAAGGCCGTCGTTGAAGCGATGGGCGAACAGGCCGTGATTCTTCGCACCATGGACATCGGCGGCGACAAAGACCTGCCGTACATGAATCTGCCGAAGGAAGAGAACCCGTTCTTGGGCTGGCGCGCAATTCGCATCTGTTTTGACCGCAAAGAGATTCTGCACGCCCAGCTTCGCGCGGTGCTCCGCGCTTCTGCGTTCGGCAAGCTGCGCATTATGTTCCCCATGATCATCTCCGTTGAAGAAGTTCGCCTGCTGAAAGCCGAGCTGGAAATGCTTAAGCAGCTGCTGCGGGATGAAAAAATCGCCTTCGATGAAACGATTGAAGTCGGCGTCATGGTTGAAACGCCCGCTGCAGCAACGATTGCCCACCATCTGGCGAAAGAAGTCGATTTCTTCAGCATTGGTACAAACGACCTTACCCAGTATACTCTGGCCGTCGATCGCGGCAACGAGCTGATTTCTCACCTCTATAACCCACTCTCTCCGTCCGTTTTGACGCTGATCAAGCAGGTGATCGACGCGTCTCATAAAGAGGGCAAGTGGACGGGCATGTGTGGAGAGTTGGCCGGTGACGAACGAGCAACGCTTCTGCTGCTCGGAATGGGTCTGGATGAATTTAGTATGAGCGCCATCTCGATCCCGCGAATCAAGAAAATTATTCGCAACGCCAACTATTCCGACGTCAAGACGCTGGCTGAAAATGCGTTAGCCCAGCCAACCGCTCAGGACGTTTTAGAAGTGGTGAATAAATTTATCGAAGAAAAAACGCTCTGCTAAGTTATTATTATAACTAAGGCCACCCACAACGCTGCTGCCAAGCGGCTAATTTGGGCCCGAGAAGTATGACAAGATCGCGGGAAATATCCCCACAGGCGATATGAATACTACTCAGGCCCAAAATAACATGTAAAATAGCGGAATGGGCTGGGTGCAAGGCCGTTAAAAATATTATTGCTGAGGAGAAAATCATGGGTCTGTTCGATAAACTGAAACAGCTTGTTTCTGATGATAAGAAAGACGCCGGCAGCATTGAAATTGTTGCTCCGCTATCCGGTGACATCGTCAACATTGAAGACGTGCCTGACGTTGTCTTTGCGGAGAAAATCGTCGGAGACGGTATCGCTATCAAGCCCACCGGAGACAAAATGGTCGCTCCGGTAGACGGCACCATCGGTAAAATTTTTGAAACTAACCACGCGTTCTCTATCGAATCCGACAGCGGCATTGAGCTGTTCGTTCACTTCGGCATCGACACCGTCGAGCTGAAAGGGGAAGGATTCAAGCGCATCGCAGAAGAAGGCCAGCACGTTAAGAAAGGCGATCCGATTATCGAGTTCAATTTGGCCGTGCTGGAAGAGAAGGCCAAATCAACCCTGACGCCGGTCGTTATTTCCAATATGGATGAAATCAAAGAGCTGACCAAGCTCAGCGGTACCGTTGTTGTGGGAGAAACGCCGGTTATCCGCGTTAAGAAGTAAGCACAGAATCACGACAAAAGCGGCGCCAAGAGCGCCGCTTTTGTTTTATGTAGGGAAAATCAGCCCTGCCATGCAGGCAGCCGAATGCCAATCGACAGGCCGTGAGGCTGACGATTTTTAGCCTCAATGGTCCCGCCGTGCGCATTGACCACCTTACGGGCAATGGCCAAGCCAAGGCCGTATCCTTTCCCTGAAGAAGCAGACTTCACGCGAACGAACGGGTCAAAAATGCTCGATAACTTATCTTCATCGACGCCCGGGCCTTGGTCATTCACCTGGATCAGCAGCTCCCCTTCCGTATAGAACAGCCCGACCTCAATTCTTTGGCCCTGTTTAGAAAAGCGCAGCGCGTTGCGGATAATATTTTCCACCGCTCTGCGCATCAGCTCGGAGTTACCCTTAACCGTCGACATTTCTCGCGCCTGTTCGCTTGCGTCAAGCGCAATCTCAACGCCAGGCACCTGCGCTTCATAGGTTACATCGCTAACGACGGCTTCTAATAGCCCATAGAGGTCAAAATATTCTTCATCTGAAATGCCGGTGGCGTCGGTACGCGAAAGCGTCAGAAGCTCGCCTATCATCTTATCCAGACGCTCGGACTCAAGCTCAATGCGCTTAAGTTCGTTCTCAACGTTTTGCGGATTCTGCCGCGCCAGCCCTATCGCCAGCTGTAGCCTGGCAAGCGGCGTTCGCAGCTCGTGAGAAACATCGTGCAGCAGCGCCTCTCGGGCGCCGACCAGAAGCTTAAGACGTTCGACCATCGAGTCAAAGTCGCGCGCCATATCTCCCAGCTCATCGCGCCGGTTTTTCATGACCGGATAAAGCCGAACGTCGAGATCGCCCTGAGCAACCCTATCGAACCCTGAGCGCATCTGCCTCATTGGCCGGGTAAGGTTCCAGGCCAGCACGGCGCTGAACAGGAAGCCACCGATTGCCCCTAACACCAGCAGCGACGGCGGCATGTTGAAAATCAGCACGCGCCCCGTTCGGTCAGGGCGATACTCTTTACGCAGCGCCTCAACGTCATACTTCAGTAAGTAGTATTCTCCATCTCCGCCCCGAATGTGCTCCAGCCGGACGTCATCCGTCAGTGGAATAAGCGAAACGGCGCCAGGCCGGTCCGTCAGCGGCATCTTGAGCGGAATGACGGCAATGTGACGCTGATCGACCGTAGGCCAACCGTCCGTCATGCGGTTAAGCCCGTCAATCCCCTCCGTCTCCAGTACTGACACCGCCGACGTAAACTGCAGCGACACGATGCGGTTGGCAATGCGGTTCTCAAACGGCTCCTTTTGACCCGCATAATAGTAAAACACCAGCCAAACGGCCTGCGTAATCACGATAAACGTAATCCAGAAACCGATCAGAATCTTCCAAAACAGGCTTTTGCGCATAGCGATTACCGAATGCGATAGCCGATGCTGCGAACGGTCTCAATGGAGATTGCATCATTGGCCACCTGCCCCAGCTTTTGACGGATGTTGCTGATATGGACGTCAACGCTGCGATCGTAGGCCTCGCGCGGGCGCCCCAATCCCAGTTCGGAGAGTTCATCCTTCGAGACAACCCTGTCCTTTTCTCGAACCAAAAGCAGCAGCAGGTTGAACTCGGAGGCGGTCAGCTCAAAAGGCGTCCCCTTCCATGCGCTGATGCGCTGTGATGAATCAAGCGACAGTTCTCTAAACGTAGCGACGGCGCCGCTCGGCGGCTCAATATGCTCCTCAAAGCGGCGAAGAACGGCGCGCAAGCGTGCCACCAGCTCGCGCGGGTAGCAGGGCTTGGGCACGTAGTCGTCCGCCCCCATCTCCAACCCAATGACCCGGTCGATATTATCGCCTTTGGCCGTCAGCATAATGATCGGGATGCGGCTCTGCTTGCGCACCTTGTTCAATACGTCAATACCGCTCATATCGGGCAGCATGATGTCTAAAATCATCGCGCCGTAGCGCCCCGATAACGCGCCGTCGACGCCGTCCTGACCGGTCAGGGCCACCGTCGCCGAGAAGCCTTCCGCCGTCAGATATTCTTTGAGCATACTGCCCAGCTCAACGTCATCATCAACCAACAGAATCTGCATGCCGCTCTCCTGATTTTTCTTAATTAGTTAGCGTAGCTCTTATCATTTTGCCCGTTACCGCCCAAGATGCAGCTACTTTTACTTAAACCTTACATTTTATTTATGCCGCCATTACCCTAATGCGGATAAACTCGTTGTACATTGAAGACTATACTATTTCGTCCGTTCCTATGACGATTGTGACATTTTACTGACGGCGTTAAGGCAGTCCTTTTTATGCAATTATCCAATAAAAAATTTCGCATTGTTCTGATTATCCTAGGCATCGTCATTATCGCCGGATTAATCAAACACTTCCTTTTCTCCGAGGACGTTAAGCCGGGTTATATTACCTCACCGGTGGTCAAAGCCGATATAGAACAAACCGTGCTGGCCGATGGCTCAATCAAAGCGCTCAAGCAGGTTAACGTCGGCGCGCAGGTTTCCGGGCAGATTAAAGCGCTGCACGTCGAGCTGGGCGATAAGGTAACAAAAGGACAGGCGCTTGCAGAAATTGACGACCTGCCGCAGAAAAACGACCTCCAAAATGCAGAAGCCGGGCTAAAAAGCGTTCAGGCCCAGCGTCAGGCCAAGCTGGCGACGTTGAAAAACAATCAGCTGGCCTTCGACCGCCAGCGTAAAATACTGGCCCGCGGCGTCGGTGCGCAGGCGGACTACGACAGCGCAAAGGCCCAGTTGGACGCCACCAAAGCGGAAATTGAATCTCTCGACGCCCAAATCGTTCAGGCGAATATTGCAGTAGACACCGCCAAGCTCAATCTGGGCTATACCAAAATCACCTCGCCGATTGACGGCGTGGTGGTGGCTATTCCGGTAGAGGAAGGGCAAACCGTTAACGCCGTACAAAGCGCACCGACCATCCTGAAGGTCGCACAGCTTGACACCATGACCATCGAGGCCCAGATTTCTGAAGCCGATGTGCCAAAGGTCAACATCGGCATGCCGGTCTACTTCACCATTCTGGGCGAGCCGGGCAAGCACTACACCGCCAAGCTTCGCGCGATTGAGCCCGCGCCGGACTCCATCAACAGCGACACGACCACCACCTCAAGCTCCTCCACGTCGACCACCACGGCCATCTACTACAACGGCCTGTTTGACGTTGAAAACCCCGACGGCAAGCTGCGCATATCCATGACGGCACAGGTTTACATCGTGCTCGCACAGGCGAAAGACGCCCTGCTCGTTCCCGCTACGGCGGTAGACAATATCGATAAGGACGGTAACGCCACCGTGCGCGTGGTGGATACATCAGGAAATGTGGTCGATAAAAAGGTGAAAATCGGCATCAACAACAACGTTAACGTCCAAATCCTCTCCGGCCTGGAAGAAGGAGACAACGTTATCGTCAGCGAAGGCGGCGCCCCCGGAGCCTCTCCGGCTCGTATGCGAATGAGGATGTAATTCGATGACTCAGCCGCTGCTCCAGCTTGAAAATATTACCCGGACGTTTCCTACCGGCGAACAGACGGTTACCGTTCTACACGGCATTAACCTGACGATAGGCCACGGGGAAATGGTAGCTATCGTTGGCGCCTCCGGCTCGGGTAAATCCACCTTGATGAATATTCTGGGCTGTCTGGACAAACCCAGCGCGGGCGTTTACCGCATTGATGGGCGAGAAACCAATAGGCTGCTCCCTGACGAATTGGCAGAGCTTCGCAGAGAGCATTTCGGCTTTATTTTCCAACGCTATCACCTGCTCAGCGCCTTGACCGCTGCGGGTAACGTAGAAATCCCAGCCATTTACGCTGGCACCGAGCGCCAAAAGCGCAAGGCCCGCGCCGCCGAGCTGCTTACCCGACTAGGGTTGCAGGAGCGGATAAATTACCGCCCCAGCCAGCTTTCCGGCGGGCAGCAGCAGCGGGTCAGCATCGCTCGAGCGCTAATGAACGGCGGCCAGATTATATTGGCCGACGAGCCCACCGGCGCGCTGGACACCCACAGCGGTCAGGAAGTGCTGAAAATCCTGAAAGACCTTCATGCACAGGGCCATACGGTGATTATCGTGACTCACGATATGCAAATCGCCGAGCACGCGGAGCGGATCATAGAACTTCGCGACGGCGTCGTCATTAGCGACCGTAGCCACAAAGCGGAAGCCGAAGGCTCCACAAATAAGTCAAACAAAGAAGCCAAGCACCGGATAAAAACCAACAACGGCTTAGGCGCGCTGCGCGACCGCTTCGTCGAAGCCTTCAAGATGGCGCTGCTGGCGATGTTTTCCCAGCGCCTGCGCACCTTTCTCACCATGCTCGGCATTATCATCGGCATCGCCTCCGTCGTTTCGGTGGTGGCGCTGGGAGAGGGCTCTCGGCAGAAAATACTGTCGGACATCAGCGCCATGGGCACCAGCACGCTGGAGGTCTTCCCCGGTAAAGACTTCGGCGATAGAAAAGCCTCCACTATTCATACGCTAAGAGACACCGACGCGGACGCCCTGAGCCAGCAAAGCTACGTACACAGCGTCACGCCCAGCGTTTCGTCATCAACCACCTTTAGGGTGAACAACCAGGCGGTCACCGGCACCGTAAACGGCGTCGGGCCGCAGTTTTTCGACGTGCGCGGCTATAAAATGGAGCTGGGGAAATCCTTTAGTCAGGCCGGCGTTGACGCTTTGGCCCAGGAAGCGGTTATCGACGCCAATACCCGCGAAAAGCTGTTTGGCAAAAACAGCAATCCTATCGGGCAGGTTATTCTGTTAGGCAGCCTCCCAGCCCGCATTATCGGCGTCGCCGAAGAGCAGCAAAGCGGGTTCGGCAGCAGCGAAAGCCTCAACGTATGGCTGCCCCACACCACCGTAATGAAGCGCATGCTGGGCCAGTCCTACCTCCGTAGCATCACGGTGAGGATTAAAGACAACGTCGATATGGACGTCGCCGAGCAGGGCGTCACCAAGCTGCTTACCCAGCGCCACGGCACGCAGGACTTTTTCATTTTCAATACTGACAGCATCCGTCAGACGATTGAGAAAACCACCGCTACCATGACGCTGCTGGTCTCGATGATTGCGGTGATTTCGCTTATCGTCGGCGGCATCGGCGTGATGAACATTATGCTGGTGTCGGTTACTGAGCGAACGAGAGAAATCGGCGTACGCATGGCGGTCGGCGCGCGCGGTAGCGACATTATGCAGCAGTTCCTGATTGAAGCCGTGCTGGTCTGCCTTTTAGGCGGCGCGCTTGGGGTCGGGCTGGCGCTCGGCATCGGCGTAATATTCCACCAGCTGGTGAGCAGCTTCTCGATGATTTACTCCGTCACCTCGATCGTTGCGGCCTTCGTCTGCTCCACGATGATAGGCGTCGTATTCGGCTTCTTCCCCGCCCGCCGGGCGGCGAGAATGGATCCTATCAACGCGCTGGAAAGGGAATAAATTCATTTCTATCCACCAAAGACGTAAAACCCCGAGCAATCGGGGTTCTGGTGATTTCGCTATCTACCTCATTCGCTCGCTGGCCAAACTATAAACGCCGCTACGATCTCGCTTACCCACCGCAACGACGACAATAACCAGCTCGTCATTAATTACCTGATAGACAAGGCGAAAGCCGGAAGCACGAAGCTTGATTTTATAGCAGTCCGGCATTCCGTTTAGCTTCGCCGCAGGAATATGAGGCTCCTCGCAGCATTTCTTTAGCTTCTTAGCAAACTGCTGCTGAACGGCTTTATCCAGCTTCTGCCACTCTTTTAACGCATCGCGCCTGAACTTGACGGTAAAACTCATAGGTATGAGTCCAGATCCACCTCAATCAGCGGCTGGTTCTGGCGCTCTTTGACCAATCTCGCCAGTTCCCCGTCGTCTAACGCGTCTAAAATTCTTTCATACAGCTCCGCGGGCACGCAGTAAAACGCGGGCTGGTTACGATTTAAAATTGCCACTGGATATCCTGCTCCTGCATTCACCGTCGCCATAGGGTTCTTTTTTAACTCACTGACGCTGGCGCTGATATCACTTAAGACTAAATTTGGCATATATCCCCCAAAAAACCTGTTAATCGGTCTTATCCTAATAGCAAAAAGACCGGTTAACAAGTCTCGAAGGGGTTGAGATTGTGATTCTACCTGCTAAACGCTGTCAAACACGCCGGTCGACAGATAGCGATCGCCGCGATCGCAAATCACCGTGACGATAAGCGCGCCAGGGTTCTCTGCCGCAATCCTCAGTGCGCCAGCCACCGCGCCGCCGGAGCTGACGCCACAAAAAATGCCTTCGCGAGTCGCCAGGCGCTTCATGGTAGTCTCCGCCTCGGTTTGCGAAATATCCAAGACCTCATCCACCAGCTCGGCGCGAAAAATTCCCGGCAGATAGCCCGGGGACCAGCGGCGAATGCCGGGAATGCTGCTGCCTTCCGCGGGCTGAAGCCCAATCACACGCACGCCTTCATTTTGCGACTTCAGATAGCGGCTGACGCCGGTGATGGTGCCCGTTGTTCCCATGCTGGAGACAAAATGGCTCACACGCCCTTGCGTCTGACGCCAGATTTCCGGGCCGGTGGTGGAGAAATGCGCATAGGGATTGTCGTCGTTGTTGAACTGATCGAGGATTTTACCTTCGCCTTCTTGCGCCATGCGCGTCGCCAGGTCGCGCGCGCCTTCCATCCCCTGCTCGCGGCTGACCAGCACTAGCTCAGCGCCATAGGCCCGCATAGAGGCCTGCCGCTCGCGACTCATGTTGTCCGGCATGATAAGGCGCAGCCGATAGCCTTTGAGCGCGGCAATCATCGCCAGCGCAATACCGGTATTACCGCTGGTCGCCTCAATCAGCAGATCGCCGGGGCGAATCTCTCCCCGCAGCTCGGCGCGTTCGATCATCGAGAGCGCGGCACGATCTTTTACCGAGCCGGCAGGGTTGTTTCCTTCAAGCTTCACCCAAACCTCGGCGTTAAGCCCTTCCGTCAGGCGCTGAAGGCGCACCAGCGGCGTATTGCCTATATAGTTTTCCAACGTAGACACGAAAACGGTTACTCCCTTAAAGCGACTATTTACGCCGTTTTGGCTAACGGAAACGACGCGTTCAAAGGCCTGTCGCCCGCATAAAGATAAAAACGCCGCGCGCCGATAAAATAGCGGGCGCCCTTTTGCGGCGGTAGTCCGCCGACCTCATTAAAGGTAACGCTAAGCGGCGCTTCCTGCCAGCCTAAAGGTTGAACCGTTAACTGACGGTAGTGCCCTTTTGGCTGCGAATCTACAACGGTCACTGGCAAAACGCACTCCGCCGTAGGCTGTGCGCTAACCTCGACGTCCCACGGACGAAGGTAAATTTCGACGTCCCCCTGATGCAAAGGAGACACCGTTTCCGGCCAGACGTACTGCCCTACCCGCAGGTGGTTGCCCTTCACCGCGCCCGCGATTCGGTTTACTTCGCCTAAAAATTCCAGCACGAAGCGGCTCTGCGGCTCGTTCATCACCTCTTCCGGCGTGCCTTCCTGTTCAATTTTTCCCTGACTCATGACCACAATGCGATCGGCGATTTCCATCGCCTCTTCCTGATCGTGAGTGACAAACACGCTGGTGAATTTCAAATCTTCATGCAGGCGACGTAGCCAGGTGCGTAGCTCTTTGCGCACCTGCGCGTCCAGCGCGCCGAAGGGTTCGTCCAGCAGCAGGATCTGCGGGTCGACCGCCAGCGCGCGCGCCAGAGCCACTCGCTGACGCTGACCGCCGGAAAGCTGGGACGGATACCTACCCGCCAGATGGGACAGCTGCACCTTTTCCAACAGCCCTTCCACCTTTTGCCTGATGGCCTGCGGCGACGGACGCTCGCGGCGGGGCAGCACGGAGAGGCCAAAGGCGATATTGTCGAACACCGTCATGTGGCGAAACAGCGCATAGTGTTGAAAAACGAAGCCGACCTTGCGGTCTCGCGCGTGCAGGCGACTAACCTCTCTGCCGTTGATGCGCAGCCCGCCCGAACCCTGGAACTCCAGCCCGGCGATAATGCGCAGCAGCGTGGTTTTTCCTGACCCCGATGGCCCCAGCAGCGCCACCATATCGCCCGAGGAGATATCCAAAGAGATATCGTGCAAAACCTGCGTTCCGTCGAACGTCTTGTTAATGCCTCTGACTTCAATGCTCATTTTCCACCTCCAAAGCGTCGCGCCGCGCCTGGCGAGCAATCCGCCACTGCAACGCGCTTTTTAAGAACAGCGTGGCTATCGCCATCAGCGTCAGTAAGGCCGCAGCGGTAAACGCCGCGGCGGTGTTGTAGTCCTGATGCAGCAGTTCAACCTGCAGCGGCAGCGTATAGGTCTCGCCGCGAATAGCGCCCGAAACCACCGACACCGCGCCAAACTCACCGATAGCGCGGGCGTTGGTCAACACCACGCCGTACAGCAGCGCCCAGCGAATGTTCGGCAGCGTCACGCGCCAGAACATCTGCCAGCCGGAGGCGCCAAGCAGAACCGCCGCCTCGTCCTCCTGGCTGCCCTGGCTCATCATTACCGGCACCAGCTCGCGAACCACGAACGGACAGGTAACGAATATCGTCACCAGCGCCATCCCCTGCCATGAAAACATCAGCTGAACGCCGTGATCTTCCAACCAGCCGCCGACTACGCCGTTAGCGCCGTAAAACAGCAGATAAAGCAGGCCTGCCACCACCGGCGATACGGCGAACGGAATATCAATCAGGGTCAGCAAAAGCTGGCGGCCGCGAAACTCAAAGCGGGTCACCAGCCATGCCATCAGGGTGCCGAAAACCAAGTTGACCGGCACGGTAATCAGCGCGATAAGCATCGTCAGCCAAACGGCGTGCAGCATGTCGGCATTCAGCAGGTTGTTCCAGAGCGCCGCCAGGCCGGCGGAAAACGCGGTGACGAAAATCGCCGCCAGCGGGATTGCCAAAAGCAGCAGTGAAAGCGCAACGGCCAGCGTAATCAGCACCCACTTGCCCCAGTTAAAGCGACTGCGAACCGCCGCCTGCTGTAAAATCACATCGGCCATCAGTGCCCTCCTACTCGCTTGCCGTAGCGGCTTTGCAGTACGTTGGCGACAAACAGCAGCACCAAAGACGCCGCCAATATCACTGAGGCGATAGCGCTGGCCGCCGCATAGTTAAACTCCTGCAGGCGGATAAAAATCATCAGCGAGGTCACTTCCGTCTGCCAGGCGATGTTGCCCGCAATGAAAATCACCGCGCCAAACTCGCCGAGGCTGCGAGTAAACGACAGCACGACGCCGGTCATCAGCGCAGGCCCCACTTCGGGCAGGATCACGCGTCTAAAGCTCTGCCAGGGGCTTGCGCCCAGCGTCTGCGCAGCCTCTTCGTATTCCGGCCCTAATTCTTCCAGTACTGGCTGAACGGTTCGCACTACGAAAGGGATGCTGGTAAAGGCCATCGCCACCGCGATGCCCAACCAGGTAAAGGAGACCTTGATGCCCAGCGGCGTCAGCCACTGGCCGTACCATCCGGTGGTGGAAAACAGGCTGGCGAGCGTTAAGCCCGCCACCGCCGTAGGAAGGGCGAACGGCAGGTCCATCAGGCCATCTAGCAGGCTGCGGCCGGGGAAGCGGTAGCGGGTCAGCACCCACGCCATCAGCATGCCGAACGCCCCGTTAAACACGCTGGCGACCGCCGCCGCCAACAGCGTGACCTTATAGGCCGCCACCACCTGCGGATGCGTCACCACCTGCCAGTATTCCTGCCAGCTCATGCCGGCAAGCTGCATCGCCAGCGCCGTCATCGGCAGCAGCAGGATGATGCAGGTAAACAGCAGGCTGCTGCCCAGGCTTAGCGAGAAGCCCGGCAGCACGCGCTTAACGGAGGTCGACAGCATCATCAGCGTTTATGCCCCGCGCTCAGCAGTTGATCCAGTACGCCGTCGGTGGCGAAGTGCTCGCTCATCACCTTATTCCAACTGCCGAACTGCTCTTCGACTTTGAACAGCTTCACGTCAGGGAACTGCGCCTTGGCCGCCTTCATTGCCGCCGGGTCGTAAACGCGATAGTAGTAGCGGGTAAATACCGCCTGCGCCTGCGGGCCGTACAGGAAGTTCAGGTAGGCCTTCGCCTGCTTTTCGGTACCGTTACGCTCGACGTTTTTGTCAATCCAGGCGACGGGGAACTCCGCCAGAATGTCCACCGGCGGTACGACGACGTCATAGTCGGCTTCGCCGTACTGTTTGCGGATGTTATTAACTTCGGACTCAAAGCTAATCAGCACGTCACCCAGGCCGCGCTCGACGAACGAGGTGGTAGCACCCCGGCCGCCGACGTCAAACACCGCCACGTTGCTTAAGAATTTGGTCATCCAGTCGCGGGTTTTCTGCTCGTCGCCCTTGTTGGCCTGCGCGGTCGCGCCCCAGGCGGCTAAGTAGGTGTAGCGGCCGTTGCCGGAAGTTTTCGGGTTGGGAAACACCAGCTTCACGTCGTCGCGCACCAGGTCGTTCCAGTCATGGATGTTCTTCGGGTTGCCCTTGCGCACCAGGAACGCCATGGTGGAGTAGTAAGGCGAGCTGTTGTTGGGCAAGCGCGCCTGCCAGTCTGCCGGGATCAGGTTCCCCTTGTCGTGCAGGATCTGGACGTCCGTCACCTGGTTGTAGGTCACCACGTCGGCCTTCAGCCCCTGTAAAATCGCCAGCGCCTGCTTGGAGGAACCCGCGTGAGACTGCTTGATGGTCAGCGTTTCGCCGGTTTGTTCCTTCCACGCCTTCTCAAACAGAGGATTGATATCAACGAACAGCTCGCGGGCAATGTCATAGGAGCTGTTTAACAGCTCGGTCGCGGACGCCGTTCCCGTCGCCAGCAGCGCGGCCAGGGCCCAGCCTTTCAGAATCGTTTTTTTCATATGCGTTCTCACCGTGATTAAGAAATGGCGTTGGGAACCAAAACTTCAGACTGATGACAAACCGTCCTAATGAGCTTCAGAGGATATTCCGGCCGAAAATACAGCCTACCTATATCACCATCGAACTCGGCCGGAAGGGCGCTTGGATTAAGCTTGGGAGCGCGGCGGGCCTAGCCCTCCTACGGGCGCTTCGTTGGCTTACGCCAAGTCGACCCCAACGGACAACGCGTTTAGGCGTTGAACAACACAACGTGTTGGCCCGTAGGGCGAGCGAAGCGAGTAACCCTCTCCCGCCGTTTGACTCCGTAAGTTTTATTCAAGAGCCTTGTCAATATTCTGAGCATTGGAACCAACGCTTCATAAGTCACAGTGTATGGCCTGATTTCGCGGGTATATACCGTTTTCATAGACCGTTTGGCACTGAATAAGAGCGAAAAGGCATATGGGGCGAGTGGCGCGGATTACGCGATAGGAAGAGGAAACGGGCGGCATAGGTGCAAAGCCTGCCGCCTGCAAAAATCTAGTCTCAGAGCGCGGCCATGCTCTCTTTCATCCCCTTAAACGCCTTTTCTATCTGCCTAAGCTGCTTGCGCAGTTCCTGCACTTCGTTAGTGTCGGGGATGAGAACAATGCAGTCACCGGCAATCTTTGCCGTAAAGCCGGCGCCAACGTTAAACCCGACCTCCTTAAGCCACTTTCCGCTCAAATGTAGAGAAGGCGTGCTGGCGTCACCCCGACCGGGGAGATAGCCGACGGTGTAGCGGCGCTGGGCTTTAGCGGGTGCTTCGGGTGATGGGGGAGTTTGGTTTGGGGTGGTAGCCATGAGGGCATCCTTCAGTATGTAGTGTTTAAGCCACCACCTGAGAGGTCAATCCCATGGGTGGTGGAACCGGACGAGGTTGACCTTACCGGCCATACTGGACACCGGCGCGTCTTGCGACGCCCTCGCCCGGCCCACCATTGAGATGCAGCAAGCCGCACGACACACAAAAAAAAGCGCGGACGCGCTCTGTGTCGCCAGTATGAAAATTCAGGAGGTCAAGCCCGGCGCTTGATTTTGCAAGCGCGGGTAAAAGATAGCGCGATCGGCGGGCGGCGGCAAGAGGGGGATTCTGGGGATGGCTCGCAGAAAGAAGATCTAACTTGTTTGCGGATTGGGTCGGGCCATAAGCGCCTAGCCCACCAGACGTATATCAGCACTGTTCGACCCCAAGCTGACAGTGCCAATATACGTCCGGAAGTTCAGCCCTAACGCACAGAAACTTCCTGTAGCGGCTGGTGATTCTTCCAATCCTTCACTTGAGCAAGATTGTAGAAGATAGGGCGTTTACCTCCTGGTTGCAGCATTTGCAGATTGTCACCTATCACCCGATAACCGTAGTATTTTGCAGGAATAATCATCTCACCCTGTTCGCTGATAACCCCCATTAGCTCGTCTTCTCCGGTTTCGTCGGGAACGACGATGAGCCAAGCGTCAATTTGAGCAATATATTTCAGCGACTTTCCCCGATGCTGGAACAACGTCTGACCCCGTTCATTCACCAAACTGAGTTCGCCGTTATTGCCAATCACGGCAAAATGATTTTTATCGTCAGTGATGTAAATCATTTTTGCTGCCGAGGTCAGTACATTACCCTCTTTATCAAGAAGATATTGTTTTTCTTCTGCATCAGCGACGACAAACGCGCTTTTTTGCCAGTCTATCCGCTTATAGGTTGGCGGCAACAGCCATTTTTGTGCATCCAGGTCGAAAATGCCGTATTTCTCTTTATCGCCAGCCATTGCCAGATGTTGATCAATAATCTCATCGTGTAGTTCTTTGGAATGAAGTAACAATTTTCCCTGTTCGTTAAATAATGACCACCCCATTGCTTCTCGCTCTTTGTCCTCCAGTGGCGCGAAAATAAAAGGCGGCTGTTCGCTAAAGAAGCGATAACGACCATTTTCCGGTTGGGCAATGATCAGATTGCCGTGGTTATCAATAAGTCCTTCGCCAACGGTGAAATAGCGGTCGTCGCTACGGGCATAGCGATCGTGCAGTGATTCATATTTAAACAGGTTTTTTCTCTCCTCGGCGGGTATGGTCGTCGTCGGGATTGTGGATAGATCGAGCTGTTTGAAAACCTGAGCTAAGAGCAGCTTTTCCCGTTTATCACCACTACCTACACCCAATACAAGCGTGAGTCGATCGTCTACTTTAATGAGGTAGTAATAGCTAACAAGACGCCGATCGGTATAGACAAGAAAATTGCCCATCCGCTTTCCTTTAGGCGTATATTTTGAGTTTATCCCTATCTGCTCCTCATCCTTCATCAGCGAATCGATCGACTGGGCGTAGAGTTGTACATAGATATCTTGATTACTATTTTCCGATGGAAACCAAACGGGTGCCGCAATCATGCCGTTTGGGTTAAAAAACCGTTCAGGCTTATGCACCATTAGTTCAACTGCATCCCAAATCGCTTTCTGCACTTTTGCCGTATCAAAGTAGTCGCTGACCTTTGCCTGATATTTCTCCTCCAACGCCTGCTGAGAGAGCTGTAAATCCGCCATTGAGACGGTTTTCTTCCCGCGATAGCGCGGGTCCATCGTGCGCAACACGGTGAACTCCCTGGCTATTTGCTCAGCCGTCGCGGCATTCGCTACGCCGACAAAATAACGCTTGCTGGCTTCATCATATTGAAAATAGAAGGCTTCCAGTTCCCCTTGCGTATTGTAATAAACCGCGCCGTTTTCAGTTTGTAAAAGAATCGGCGTTTGCTTTTTTAGCCGCTCCTCCAGCGTCACATCCCCCGGTTTCCCGTTGAAGATATACAGCGTGCCGCCATGTTTTTCCTGCTTACTGTAGTAGGTGAAAATAGACGTTTCGCCGTCGTCCTGCGAGGCTAGCGGGAACGCATTCAGGTTACAGTTACGGGTGCAGTCCGCCGGCGTGCGGTCGACGAACTGGTTATACATATCGATCGGAATTTTGATGGCGAAGGGCTTGCCGAGAGAAAGCGGGACGCCGATGAAGTCGTCCAGTGAGGGATGTTTAAAATAGTCGATATTTCGGCTCATTTGCGCCCGGTAAGCGCTCTCGCTCTTCTTTTGCTGCTCTTGGCGTTTTATCAGTTCGGACGAGTCTTCGCGAACCTTTTTCAGCGTTATCGTAATTTGGCAAGCATGATAACTACAGTCTATCCCCTTATCCGAAAGCAGACGTAAAGTGCGCCCTTCTCCCTGAGCAATCGTATAGTCAATATCATCAAGCTGAACGCGTCCGTTCTGGATATTTTTCACACTGCTGCTAAACGGGGTGTAGTACGTTACGGTCGAAGGCGTAAAGTTGAAATAATTTTTGCTATTCTGCTTCTTTATTTCTTGGGCAATTTGGCGTTGTTGTTCAGGGCGAACAACGCGATTATCCTGCGGTTTAACATCGCTGTTATCAAATTCAATCTGGATATCATCCGTCAGATAATATCCTTCGTGCGGTTTATCTTTGTTATCGCAGCCTGATAGCAGCACAGCGATAATCAGTACGCCAATGAGTTTTCTCATGTTTTCATCCTTGCAGGTTCTATCCCGTTATTCTTATTGCTCTGCCTAACCGTTTTGTTGAGCGATAAATAGTTTAAACGCTTTTCCTCCCCCACTGCCGCAAAATCCTCAAAACCTCATCCCGATTCTTCGCTAACTTTAGCCACGTAGGCCAGGATTCAATAACGCTTTGATGATAAAGCGAAAGCGCTTTTTCTGATAGCTCGCCTGAAATAACCGAAATTAAAAATCGGACGTGCAACAGATTAACCGCCCACAGCCGATGCCCCTTAAATTCGCAGGCGTACCAGAACGTATAATCCTCATCGTTCTGTCCCTGCTGAGTTGGCACGTCACGGCTAAATCCACAGGACGGACACAGTATGCGCGTGGCGACGTACTTCACTAAACATTCCCGATACGTCCCCTTTGTACCTAGGGGAGCCGTTTTAGCCACGGCCTTCGCGGCGCACTTGGGGCAAACAACGTCGTAGTCCTGAGAATAGTAATCAAGCGGAAGCGGCATAAAACAACCTTATCAAAAAAGGGGCGCAAAGCCCCTTCCCTAACCTTCACCACCCGCGCTTACAGCGCCAACAGCCTGTCCAGCGACGGCGCAAAATAGTAGCTGCCGGTCACCGGTTTGCTAAAGCGCAGCAGTTGATCGGTCTTGCCGTCCAGCTCGCCAAACATGCTCAGAAGCTGCTGTTCGATGTTGTGCAGGTGCGCACAGTAGGCGATGAAGTACAGGCCGTGCTCGCCGCTGGCGGTGCCGTACGGCAGGCTCTGGCGGACGATTTTAAGCCCTTTGCCGTCTTCTTTAAGGTCGACGCGGCCAAGGTGCGACGTCGGCTGGCGCTTGTCGCCCGGCAGCTCTTCGTTATCGACCTTGGTGCGGCCCATGGCGTTTTCCTGCGCCTTCACCGGCATATTGTTCCACACGTCCAGATTGTGCACGTAACGCTGGGCCATCACGTAGCTTCCGCCTGCGTCTTCACCGTCGGCAATCACGCAAACGCCGGGGCGAACATCGCCGGTCGGGTTTTCCGTACCGTCGACAAAGCCGCTCAGATCGCGTTCTTCCGTCCAGCGGAAGCCGTGGGTCTCTTCTTCGACGGTAATCGCCTTACCGAAGGCCTTCAGCGCCGCCTGGGCCAGCGTAAAGTTCACGTCGTGGCGCTGGGAAAGAATATGAATCAGCATGTCGCGCTGGGTCGCCGGCGCCAGGCCGTTGCCCAGCGGGCGGAACGGCTTGAGCTCGGCAGCGCCCTTGCCAGACAGGCGCTGCCAAAGGTCGAAACCGAAAGAAATCGTCGCGCCCAGCGCCGCGTCAGGGTGCTTTTGCTGTAGCTCCGTCAAGGCAGAAATAAAGGTTTTACACCCGCTGCGGATTGCTTCTAGGTCGTCGCCAGCTTTTGCTTCAATGAAAATACCAAAACGACAGTGTTCCGGCAGAATACCGCTCTGCACCTGAGCCATGTCTAACTCCTTATCATAATAGTCGTGCGGCGACGAAAGGATAACGTCACCGCAGCGTGAAATAGAAACGAGGGTTTATCATAACCAAACGCGCTCGAGGAACTATGCGCTAACGCAATTTCCGCCGATGGTTTCGGCTATTACTGCGATTGCCACACCATTTTGCCAATGGTCCAGGTCTTCAGCTTGTCATCGGGGGGGATGATGCTCTTTGAACCCATCCACTCTCCGCTAAACACGTAGGAGATGTGGCTACTTTCCTGTGAGCGGCAAATCACGTTGCCGCTGTCGTCTTCCGCCACCTGGCAGACGCCGAACGCTTTACTGTAGAGATCGGCAAACGGCGTACCGACCGCGGTTCCCTTAGGCGTTTTTACCGCCTTATCCATCACGTCAATGCGCGATACGCGATTGTTGGCGTCGCCGTGAATAACCAACTCGACCTTCTCTCCGTTCAGCGCCTCGTAATAGGAAACCATCTGACCGTTCTCAATTCCCATCCCCTTGCGCAGGCGATAGTCGCCGTCCAGCGCTTTATCCAGCGTGGCTTCGTCAAGCGCGGTCGACGCGGTAATATTGTTTAACCCGCTATCGCTGAGCGTCAAATCGCTGCCAAACCAGCTAAACGGAGAGAGGCTGGACCAGGACATCTGGCTAACCGTAGAGCACCCTGCCAGAGAAAAACAGGCTAAAAGTAAAACTGAGCGAATCTTCATCAATAATCCTACTATGTTATTCAATAAGGTACGCTAACCAGAAGCGCCCTAATATTCCCTGTCTTCGATAAGACGTTTGCCGACGCAAACCGCCTCCTGAACCTCGTATCCCAGCTTTTCGTACATGCTGACCAGCGCGTCGTTCTCCTCGCGCACCATCAAATGCAGCTTGGGGCAGCCCAAAGCAATCAGCTTCTTTTCCAGCCGGCTTAGCAGCGCGTTGGCAATGCCGCGGCCCCGGTAGTCCGGGTGAACGCCGAGGTAATAAGCCGAGCCCCGATGGCCGTCGTAGCCGCCCATGACCGTACCGACCATCTCTCCTCCGACCTCGGCAACCAGAAACAGTTCCGGAGAATGATGCTGTTTACGCTCAATGTCGGTCTCAGGATCGTTCCACGGGCGAAGCAGGTCGCAGCGCTCCCAAAGTGTGATAACGTCTTCAAAATCATCTTGTCTGTAAATACGGATTTCCATGATTCCACCGCGCTTTCAGTTGTTGCCCTCGATTATGATAAGTTTAGCGCCAAGCGCAAGGAAGATTTCGCACCGCTATTGACGTTCACGAGAATAACGTCAGAATCTTCACTGACCTTTACGATATGGTCTGGAAGCAATGCCTATAGCTTTAAGCTGCGCGACGCCTGCTAGCATATGCCCGAATCACCCTATGAACCCGAGCCCTGATTGGGCATAAAAGGAAAAAGCATGCAAATCTGGGTCGACGCCGACGCCTGCCCTAACGTGATAAAAGAGGTGCTGTTTCGCGCCGCCGACCGAGAAAAGGTTCACGTCACGCTGGTTGCCAACCAAAGCATAAAAACGCCGCCCTCGGCCTATATTCGCAGCCTGCGCGTTGCCGCAGGCTTTGACGTGGCGGACAACGAAATCGTAAAACGAGTGGAGAAAGGCGATCTGGTCATTACCGCCGACATCCCCCTCGCCGCCGAAGCGATGGGAAAAGGCGCCTCGGCGCTGAACCCTAGAGGCGAACGTTACACCGAAGCCACCATCGCCGAACGCCTGACGATGCGCGACTTTATGGACACCCTGCGCGCCAGCGGCATCCAAACCGGCGGCCCAAGCACGCTCAGCCAGCGCGACCGTCAGGCGTTTGCCAATGAGTTGAGTAAGTGGTTACAGTCAATCAAGTAACAGAAAACCTACTCGGCAATCGGCTTTACCGCCGATTCCGGGCACTCCAAAGAGCATCCAGACCTGATTTTGGCGTAACGCTATTCTGTTATTAAAGCGGAACGACCTTCGCCATTATCTTTTGTAAAAGTAAGGCGGGGTCAATCCCTAATAATCGCGCAATATAAGCAAATTCAATAACATCCAACCTTCTCTCACCGCTTTCAACCTTGGCAACGAAAGACTGTGGGCGTTTCAACGCCTGAGCCAACCTTTCCTGAGTGATGCCCTTTTGCATCCTCGCCTCACGAAGGCTCTTTATAACAAGCTGATATTCAGATGAATAGATTGAGGGCATGACGATAACTCCGAGATATATCCCAAAACAGGATGATTGGTATTCTAACCAGGTTACGGAGCTAAAAAAATACAGAACTGTTATCTAGCAAACATCGTCGTCGGACTAAACAAAGAAGGGAACAATGCTGGCTAATACGCTACTGCGCCCGTGGCCGAAAGGCGAAAAGCTTATTGCTGACGCGCTTGAAATCTCGCCGGAAAATATCTGGCCCAGCCGCTATGTTGGTAGGAGAGATAAGCTTCTTTTTGACCGGTAAAACACACGCCATAAAAAACCGCAGAACAAGTCTGCGGTTTCAGATTAATGATAAATGCCAAATGCCAGAGATAAGTTCTGAACGATTTGAGGAGCCAAACGGCGGGAGAGTCTTCCGTTGGGGTCGACTTGGCGTAAGCCAACGAAGCGCCCCTAGGAAGGCTATGCCCGCCGCGCACCCAAGCCTAATACAAGCGCTTTTCCGGCCGCGCACGATGGTAATATAAGCAGGCCGGACTTTCGGCCGGAATATCCTCTGAAGCTGATTAGAACAGTTTGTCAGCTTCTACTTGCTTATTAAAACCCAGTCTCAATCCCCGTCATATCAGGCAGCTTGTGGGCTATCCCCTTATGGCAGTCGATACAGGTTTTATTCTCCTTGATGGCCATGCTGTGCATCTTGGCGGCAACGGTCTTCTGCCCGGTAAAGTCCATATAGTCGAAGTTGTGGCAGTTGCGGCACTCCTGGGAGTTGTTGCCCTTCATGCGCTCCCACTCGTTTTTCGCCATCTGCAGCCGATGCTCATCGAACTTCTGCGGCGTGTCGATAATGCCCATCACCTTGCCGTACAGCTCTTTTGAGGCCTTGATCTTACGCACCATCTTCGGCACAAACTCGTGCGGAACGTGGCAGTCGGAACACACGGCGCGAACCCCGGTACGGTTGGTGTAGTGCACGGTATCCATATACTCCTGGTATACGTTATCGCGCATTTCGTGACAGCTGATACAAAACTCTTCGCTGTTCATCACTTCCATACTGGTGTTGAAACCGCTGACAAAAACGACGCCGGCGATGAAGCCTAGCCCTAGCAGCGTACCGATCGCCAAGCGGCTGGGGGTACGAAACCAGCGCCACGCTCGGCGAACGATGCCCGGCTTTTTCTCTTTACTCATAGCAATCCCCGCTTATTTACCGTATCCAGGCGCAGGCTGGAACGTGTTGCCGATAATCGGCGCTGCGTCGGCCTGAGGTACGTGACAGGACTGGCAGAAATAGCGACGCGGCGCCACGTCGCTGTTGATATGCCCGTTGCTGTCCATAAAGTGCGTCGGACTGATGCGCGGCGCGCCCGTGGTGCGATAGCCCTGAACGCCGTGACACTTCAGACAGGTGTTTACTTTCGTCGTTACCTGATAGCCGTCTACGCTGTGCGGAATCATTGGCGGCTGGTTTACATAGTCAAGAGCGATGCGAGGCTGCTCTTTCGGCGTCGTAATCTGTCCTTCCGCCGTACCCGACACTTCCGGTGACTGAGTTAAATCCACGCCATTATTGGCGGCAAACGCCACGCCGCCGAAAACCAATACGCCTAGCATAGTCCATAAGGTAACTCGCTTTTTCAAGACGTTACTCTTCATTCCTCTTCTCCCGAACGATGGAATCGTGTTTTTATTTGAAATACTTTTTCTGAACAGACATCAATGCAGCGACCACAGGAAATGCACTCTTTGCTCAACACTAAAGGCCCCTCCTGTTTACCGAACAGCGGACCGCGCAGCACCTGAGGCTCAGGGCAGACGTGGATGCAGTCCATACAGCGGGTGCAGTCTTTACGGTTTTGTGCGCTGACGCGAAGCACGCCCTTGCAGCCGATAGCGCCATACAGCGCGCCAACCGGACACAGGTGACCACACCAGCCGTGCTCAACCACCAGCAGGTCGAACAGGAAAACCACCACGATAAGCCAGATACTTGCGCCAAAACCAAACGCCAGGCCGCTCACCAGGCCAGCCGTAGGCGCCTGCCCCAGCCCGTTAATCAACCCTCGCCCGAAGGCGGAAACCGGGTTGACCCACTCCCATATCAACGTGCCGCTAATGGCGCTACCGACCAGAATGGCCAGAAGAATGCCGTAGCGCAGCGATGAAGGAATGGTCGCGCTGTTGCGAATGCCGGCCTTGCGTCTAAGCCAGGCGGCCAAATCGGTCACCAGCGCCAGCGGGCACACCCAGCCGCAAAACAGCCGACTGGCGAACAGCGCGTACGCCAAGGCAATAATGACGCCGCCAATAACGGCGTACCACTGCGCCCAGCTTTCACCCGGCGTTGGCATATCGGGCAGATAGCCGCTCGCCAGCGTTTGCAGCACCATCAGCGGATCGCTGAACGGCACGGCGCCAAGCAGCATGCTTCCGCTGTAGTTGCCGCGCAGGATCCACGCGCCAAACCACGGGCCGGTCAAAAACAGGGCCAGAATCACAAGCTGGCTTAGCCGACGCAGAAGCAGGAAGCGATGGCTATACCACCAGCCAAACTTAACGCGCGCCTCTCGGCCCGCAAGCATGGGTGCGTTTGCCATTATTGCCCTCCTTCCGGTTTACGGGTCGGCAGAGTCAGCGCTTCGGGGATCAGGGACTGACCCGCCTTCTCTTTCTCCACCCATCCAAGCCGGTAGTGATGACCCAGTTTGCCCAGCGCAAGCCCCAGCGGCAGCACCTTGATAGCCGCTTCGTCCAGTACGCAGGCCTCTTCGCATTTACCGCACCCAGTGCAGTATTCGCTGTGGACCGTCGGAATGAACTTGGCGTGCTTCTCGGTACGCGCGTTGTGCTCGTGCTCCAGCGTGATAGCTTTGCCGATCAACGGGCAAACCCGGTGACAAACGTCGCAGCGAAGCCCCTGCCAGTTGAGGCAGTTTTCGTGATCGAGCAGGACCGCCAGCCCCATACGGGACTTATCAATGTCTGTTAACTGAGGATCGAGAGCGCCGCTCGGGCAGGCCTTAACGCACGGAATGTCGTCGCACATTTCGCAGGGAACCTGCCGCGCGACAAAATAGGGCGTCCCGCTGGAGACCGGCGACAGGAGCGTCGCCAGCTTCAGCGTGTCATAAGGACAGTCCTGGACGCACTGGCCGCAGCGGATACAGGCGCGGTTAAACGCCTCTTCCGACAGCGCGCCGGGGGGCCTAAGCGCTACCCCTTCCTTCGCCAGAGACTGCCTTTGAGGGATACTCAACAACAGAGCCAGCCCGGCAAGGCCGCCCGTGCTGCGTACGACGTCGCGTAAAAAGCGACGCCGCGCCGGTCCCTTATCCCGTTCATTAGCCATTACGATGCGCTCTCTTCCGTCTTAAGCTTTAACAACCCTGACTGCACACTTCTTGTAGTCAGTCTCTTTTGACAGAGGATCCGTCGCGTCCAGCGTCAGCACGTTAACCAACTGCGCCGCGTCAAAGAACGCCATGTAAACCAATCCCTCAGGCACGCGGTTACGGCCGCGCGTCTCGACGATGGTAACAACCTCACCGCGGCGAGACTGCACCTTCACCTTGTCGCCGCGGCGCATGCCGCGCTTCTGGGCGTCTTTCGGGTGGATAAACAGCACGGATTCAGGGAATGAACGGTGGAGTTCAGGAACGCGGCGCGTCATAGAGCCGGTATGCCAGTGTTCCAGTACGCGACCGGTGGACAGCCACAGGTCGAACTCTTCGTCCGGGCTCTCGGCAGGCGGCTCATAAGGCAGCGCAAAGATAACCGCCTTACCGTCCGGCTTGCCGTAGAAGCGAACGCCTTCGCCCTTCTTGACGTACGGGTCGTAACCTTCGCGATAGCGCCACAGCGTTTCTTTGCCGTCAACGACCGGCCAGCGTAAACCGCGCGCCTTGTGGTAGTCGTCAAACGCAGCAAGGTCGTGCGCGTGGCCGCGGCCAAAGCCGGCGTACTCTTCGAACAGGCCCTTTTGCAGATAGTAGCCAAAGTCGTGAGATTCATCGTTCAGCTGATCTTTCGCCAGTTCGTCAAGGCTAAACTTGTTAACCTGACCGTTGGCGAACAGGATTTCATACAGCGTCTTGCCGCGATATTCAGGGTTCTTCTCCAGCAGCTCCGCCGGCCACACTTCGTCGGTCTTGAAGTACTTAGAGAATTCAACGATTTGCCACAGGTCAGACTTCGCTTCGCCCGGAGCCTTAATCTGCTGACGCCAGAACTGGCTGCGACGCTCGGCGTTGCCGTAGGCGCCCTCTTTTTCCACCCACATGGCGGTCGGCAGAATCAGGTCGGCAGACAGGGCGCTGATGGTCGGATACGGATCGGAAACCACCACGAAGTTGCGCGGATCGCGCCAGCCCGGCATGCGGTCTTCGTTGATGTTCGGACCGGCCTGCATGTTGTTGGTACACAGGGTCCAGTAGGCGTTCAGCTTGCCGTCTTTCAGCGCGCGGTCTTGCGCCACAGCGTGCAGGCCAAGCGTACCCAGGATGGTGCCTTCCGGCAGCTTCCACTTCTCTTCGGCAATCTTACGGTGCGCTTCGTTGGTCACAACCATGTCGGCCGGCAGGCGGTGAGCAAAGGTGCCCACTTCGCGAGCGGTACCACAGGCGGACGGCTGGCCGGTCAGGGAGAACGGGCCGCAGCCAGGAATGGAAATCTTGCCGGTCAGCAGGTGGATGTTGTAGCACAGGTTATTAGCCCAAACGCCGCGCGTGTGCTGGTTAAAGCCCATGGTCCAGTAGGAGACCACTTTCACGTTCGGATCGGCATACAGCTTGGCCAGCGCCAGCAGAGAGTCCTTCGGTACGCCGGTCATTTCGGCCGTTTTGTCCAACGTATACTCGGCGACGAACGCCTTGTATTCGTCGAACGTCATCGGCGTGGAAGCGTCGCTGTTCGGATTCTTGGCCGCTTTTTCCAGCGGATGGGTCGGACGCAGGCCGTAGCCGATGTCCGTCGCGCCGCGGCGAATGTTGACGTGCTTATCCAGGAAGTCCTGATTAACCGCGCCGTTTTCGATAATGTAGTTAGCAATATAGTTAAGGATAACCAGGTCGGTCTGAGGCTTGAAGATAATCGGGTTATCGGCAAGCTCGAAGCTGCGGTTTTCGAACGTGGACATCACGGCGACTTTCACGTTCGGATTCGACAGGCGGCGATCGGTGATGCGAGACCACAGGATCGGGTGCATCTCCGCCATGTTGGAGCCCCACAGAACGAAAGCGTCCGCGTGCTCGATGTCGTCGTAACAGCCCATCGGCTCGTCCATGCCGAAGGTGCGCATGAAGCCAACCACGGCGCTGGCCATACAGTGGCGCGCGTTCGGGTCGATGTTGTTGGAACGGAAGCCCGCTTTAAACAGCTTGGCGGCCGCGTAGCCTTCCCAGATGGTGAACTGCCCGGAAGCAAACATGCCGCCGCCGTTAGGCCCCTGGTCTTTAAAGGCTTTCTTATACTTTTCGCTCATTACGGTGAAAGCTTTATCCCAGCTGACCGGGGTAAACTCGCCGTTTTTGTCGTACTCGCCGTTTTTCATACGCAGCAGCGGCTGAGTCAAACGGTCCTTTCCGTACATGATCTTGGGCAGGAAGTAGCCTTTGATACAGTTAAGGCCACGGTTAACCGGCGCATCAGGGTCGCCCTGAGAGGCGACCACCCGGCCGTTTTGCGTACCGACCAGAACGCTGCATCCGGTACCGCAGAAACGGCACGGCGCTTTATCCCATTTAATTGACGAATCTTCCCCGGCCGCAGCCGCGACGGTTGGAATCGTCATTCCTGCGGCTACCGCGGCGGCGGCGGCTGCATTAGCTTTCATGAAGTCTCGACGACTGAGTTTCATGGCGTATCCTCACCTTGCTCATCTTGCTGGTGGTAAACCAGCGACACAGCCAGCACGCCCGCTATATCTCGCGCTGACTCAATTTGGGCATATAACGCGTCGGCGTCTTCTGCCTGCATAACTACGATCAGTTTCCCTTCTTCGTTATTGACCCCGGGGATCTCTGTCCCCGGTAGTGCACACAACGTCTTACTTACTGTTTCAATTGCTTCAGGTCTAACTTGAAAAATTAAACTGCAAACGTGCCAACTGCCGTGCTCACTATGCGGTTCCGTCATTTTCTTTATCACTCTCACGGGTTGTTATTGCCCCTACCGGGCAGCTTTTCACACACCCTCCGCATCCAGTGCAGGCGTCTATATCCAGCTGCGGCTGGGCGATGCCGCCCAGGCGAAGGCGAAACTGAATAGCGTAAGGCTCACAAACGTCCTGACAGCTTCGACAGGTAATGCCCTTCATCGTCAGGCATGATTCGTCAATGACGGCAACGCGCCGCCACGGTCGACTTTCGGCCCTTTTAAAGATCGGTTCGGGACAGGCTTCCGCGCAGCGTCGGCAAAACGTACACTCCGCTCGCTGAAAGTCGAGTTCGGGATAATCGAATCGACCGGCGATAGTAATGACGCCCGTTTCGCAGGCGCTTACGCAGGCCTGGCAGCGGGTACAGCCGTCGACAAACAGAGAATTTTCCACCGACCAGGGCGGCCTGATTGCGGTGGAGCTATTGCGCCACTGGCCCCGCAGCAGGTTTCGTCTGGATAACGTCGACATGCTCACCTCAAACCATCAGGAGAAATTTCTTATCTTTTATTAGCGCTTTTGCCCAATAGAAATAGGCGAGGTTAAAGTAAACTTTAGGGAGGTATGTGATAATCACTCTTAAGGGGTAAATAGCCGTTTCGATTGAGCTAGATCAAGCGTTCGCGGATCTTTTAATCAGTTTTTTGACACAGTCGCGATTTCGCTTCAGCATTTTTTTATCAAACGCGGCAAAATAAACGTCGCTGCCAACAGCTTTTGTTAATTGTTTGTTAATTAAATAAAAGTAAGGAGAAGACGTTGGTTCTCCCGTGGCCTAAAGTACATAGATAAACATTGCTAATCGTCGAAAGACGATTAAGTTATACCGCAGCCAGAGGAACTATGGCCGTCTCAGTAAAACGCTCCGTCACCAGCACCATCGCCCGCATGCTCATCGCCATTGTGGTGCTTTCCATTTTATCCACGGGGCTAGCTCTGGTGACGCTGGTCGCCAGCCGCACCGACGCTGAGGCGATTAACATTTCCGGCTCGCTGCGGATGCAGAGCTATCGTCTGGCCTATGACTTAACCACCCAGTCGCCCTACCTGCATTCACACATCCGCCAGTACGACGTATCCATCAACGCGCCGGCGCTAAAGGAAGTGAACCAGTTCTATTTTCCAGAGCATATCCAAAACAAGTATCAAAACCTTCTTAACCGATGGAAAGGGCTGGAAAGCGATCTTTATCGCGGCAGCGGCGACGTTTACATCAGCCAGCTTGCCGAGTACGTCAGCGAAATCAACGAGTTTGTATTTGCCATTCAGCGCTTCTCTGAGCTCAAGCTTCAGGTCACCGGCGCAATCAGCATTGTTAGCTTTTTGGCAACCATAGGGCTGGTATTCTTCGTCATCCACTTCAGCCGTCGTAAGATCGTGGCTCCGCTTAACCGCATGGTGGTGGCCAGCCACCATATTCAAAGCGGCCGTTTCGATCACCTGCCGCTCGACGTAGGCCAACCCGATGAGCTGGGCGTTCTGGCCGAGGCGTTTACGTCAATGTCCTCCGATCTGGCAAAGCTCTATCAGTCTCTGGCGCAAAAGGTTGAAGAGAAAACGATAAAGCTCACTCAGGCCAACCGCTCTCTCGGCGTGCTATACGACTGCCTGCAGGCGCTCAGCGTGAGCCAAGTCGATCGCCAGTGCTTTGAGCAGGTGCTGAAGATCGTACGCAACAGCGAAAATCTGGTGACGATCCGTCTGGAAGTGCAAGACAGCGGCGAGGGGCGCTGGGTGCTGATTGAAGGCGCCGAGAATCCGGACGTTCGCTGGCAGCAGCTTACGCTGCATCAACACGAACAAACGCTGGGCAAGCTCAGCTGGCAGTGCTCGGAAACGGCCGTTCACCCTCAGCTTATCGAAAACGTCGCCAACGTTATCAGTCGAGGCATCTATTTTAACCGCGCACAAAAACGCTATTTGCAGGTTATCCTGATGGAAGAGCGCGCCACCATCGCGCGCGAACTGCACGACTCTCTGGCCCAGTCGCTCTCTTTCCTACGCATCCAGCTAACCTTGCTTAAACGGGAAGTTCCTACCGATAACGAAAAGGCGATGGCGGTTATCAAGGACTTCGATCAGGCGTTGGCCAGCGCCTATCGCCAACTGCGCGAACTGCTGGCAACCTTCAGATTGACGATTCAAGAAGCCGATCTGCACGAAGCGCTTAATCAGCTAATCACGCCGCTGCAGTCGCAAACCGCTGTTCCCATTCACATTTACTGCGCACTGTCGTCTCAGGCGCTGAACGCCCAGCAGCAGGTTCACGCGCTGCAAATTGTCAGGGAAGCGGTGCTTAATGCTATAAAACACGCCAACGCCAGCGAAATTCGAGTAAACTGTGAGCCAACGCCGGACGGCCAAAATATGATTACTATCGTCGATGACGGCAAAGGAATAAAAAGCCTTAGCGAACCGGAAGGCCACTACGGGCTGAATATTATGAACGAACGGGCCTCGCGCCTGGGCGGAACGCTAGATATTCGTCGGCGAGAAGAAGGGGGAACCTGCGTGTGTCTGCGTTTTCCACAACAATAATTAGCTTGATACGTTAAGCATAAACGATAGGGAGTAACGACCGTGCAAGAACAGTACAGTATTTTAATTGTGGACGATCATCCGCTTATGCGTCGCGGCGTCCGCCAACTGCTGGAACTTGAACCCTCTCTGAACATCGTCGCCGAAGCCAGCAACGGAAACGAAGCGATTACCTATGCAAGCCAGTTCCAGCCAGACCTCATCCTTCTCGATCTCAATATGAAGGGGCTGTCCGGGCTGGACACGCTGAAAGCGCTGCGCAACGAGGGTATCGATTCACGCATCATCGTGCTGACGGTTTCAGACAACCGCAACGACATCTACGCCCTGATCGACGCAGGCGCCGACGGCTATCTGCTCAAAGACAGCGAGCCCGAACTGCTTTTAGAAAAAATCAAGCAGGCCTCTTTAGGAGAGAACGTCTACAGCGACGTAATTCTGGACTATCTCGCTTCGCGCAATGACCAGACCGATCCGTTCGAATCGCTGACGGAAAGGGAGCTTGACGTGCTGCAGGAGGTCGCCCGCGGGATGTCCAACAAGCAAATCGCCACCCATCTGCACATTTCTGAAGAAACGGTAAAGGTGCACATCCGCAACATGCTGCGCAAGCTTAACGTCCGCTCCCGCGTTGCGGCGACCGTGATGTATTTGGAAAGAAAAAGCCAGTAAGTAGCGCTTCTCGCATCAGGCCCGCCGCCTCAGGCGGGCGCTCTTATTTCTCCCGCCGCCCCTCTCTATTGCCAAAGCGCGCAAACGACAATAAAACAATCTCAAAGCGCGGTAATTTCTCATACATTGTCGTCAATAAATGATAAATTTATTAATTCCGCCTATCGCCTTTCCGTTTAATCAACTTAAAGAAAAAGAAACGGACTTTATTAAAGGGAGAACTCCGTTTGACGACCTACTGCATGTACGGCATCAAGAACTGTGACACGATTAAGAAAGCGCGCCGCTGGCTTGAAGAGCGCGGCGTAGAATATAGCTTCCACGACTACCGCGCCGACGGGCTGGATGACGCGCTGCTACAGCGCTTTATTGACGCGTTAGGCTGGGAAGCCATGCTCAATACGCGGGGAACCACTTGGCGCAAGCTTAGCGATGAACAGAAGGCCGCGGCCTCAAACGAGTCCGGAGCCAAGGCGCTCATGCTTGAGCAGCCCGCCATCATCAAACGCCCCCTGCTGGTTAAGGGCGGCGCCATGCTGCTCGGTTTTTCCGACGCGGGCTATCAACAGTTTACTTCGGGAGAGTAGCGCTATGGCATGTCCGGTCATTACCCTAGCAGAGCAGCTAATATCTCGCCCGTCCCTTAGCCCTAACGACGAAGGCTGCCAGCAAATCATGATTAAGCGTCTGGAAGCTATCGGCTTTCACGTTGAAGAGATGAACTTCGGCGATACGCAAAACTTTTGGGCCTGGCGTAAAGGCAACAGCGAAGGGCCAACGCTGGCGTTCGCCGGCCATACCGACGTCGTTCCGGCCGGCGACGAAAGCCAGTGGCGACAGCCCCCCTTCTCGCCGACGATTGAAAACGGTTTTCTGTACGGACGGGGCGCGGCCGACATGAAAGGATCGCTGGCCGCAATGGTGGTTGCCGCCGAACGCTTCGTTTCAGCAAATCCCAACCATTCCGGCAGGCTCGCGTTTCTCATCACCTCCGACGAAGAGGCCAGCGCGGTTAACGGCACGGTGAAGGTGGTTGAAGCCCTGGCGGCGCGTAAAGAGCGCATCGAATACTGTCTGGTCGGCGAGCCGTCCAGCACTGAGCGCGTTGGCGACGTGGTTAAAAACGGGCGGCGCGGATCGATTACTGCCAACCTGACCGTATTCGGCACTCAGGGGCACGTCGCATACCCTCATTTGGCCGACAACCCGGTTCACCGCGCTTCAGCGTTTATTCAGGAGCTGGTTAACGTACAATGGGATCGCGGCAATGAGTTCTTCCCTGCGACCAGCATGCAGATAGCCAATATCAAAGCGGGCACCGGCAGCAATAACGTGATCCCCGGCGAGCTGTTCGTTCAATTCAACTTCCGCTACAGCACCGAGCTGACCCATGAGCAAATTATGGCTAAAGTTCAGGCCATGCTTGACCGTCATCAGCTGCGCTATCGCATCGACTGGAACCTCTCCGGCAAGCCGTTCCTAACGCCGAAAGGCAGGCTGGTCGACGCCGTCTCTACCGCGGTAGAGCATTACGCAGGCATTCGCCCTGAGCTTTTAACTAACGGCGGCACGTCGGACGGGCGTTTTATCGCCCAGCTGGGAACTCAGGTAGTTGAACTCGGCCCGGTCAACGCCACTATCCATAAGGTGAACGAATGCGTGAACGCCGCCGACCTTCAGCTGCTTAGCCGCATGTACCAAAAAATTATGGAGCAGCTGCTGGCATGATCGCGCCCACAGAACTCACTGGTCAAAGCGACGGACACCTAACGGCGCTCTCAGGCAACCACCGCCTCCAGCCGGAGGCCGCCTCCGCATTTTTATCCATGCAGGCGGCGGCGAAAGAGGCTGGTTTTGACCTGCAGCCGGCCAGCACCTTTCGCGACTTCGCCCGCCAGCAAAAAATCTGGAACGACAAGTTTAACGGCCTACGTCCGGTGCTGGACGCAGACAGTCGCCCCATGGACATCTCAACGCTCAGCGTAGAGCAGCGCTGCCGTGCGATACTGCGCTGGTCGGCGCTGCCGGGCGCAAGCCGTCACCACTGGGGAACCGATCTCGACGTTTACGATCCCGACCTGTTGTCCGAAGGGAAAAAGCTGCATCTGGAGCCTTGGGAATACGAACGCGGCGGCTACTTCTACGCCCTGACCCGCTGGCTCGACGTCAATATGGCGCGGTACGGCTTTTACCGCCCCTTCGTTAACGACGCAGGCGGCGTAGCCGTTGAGCCCTGGCACCTGAGCTATTTTCCGCTGTCAGAGAAGCTATCGACACAGTTAACGCCTAAGCTTTTACTATCGGCTTGGGAAGGTCAGGAGATCGCGGGCTACGATTGGCTATCGACCCATCTTGACGAGGTGTTTCAACGCTACATAACCGTTTGTAAGGGAGCGCCGTCATGCATTGGCTAGCGGACTACTGGTGGGTCATTTTACTGGTTCTGGTCGGGATGCTTATCAACAGCATCAAAGCGCTTTCCAGAATCAACTATGACGGCTCTTTGAAAAAGAAATCCAACCTTCCGCCTCATCGCGACAACAACGCGCAGTGGGATAAAGAGGAAGACGACGAGTGGAATAAAGATAAAAAGGACCAGAAGTAGCGAACGGCCTTATCGTGGCCATTGCCGCGCGGTATGAAGCACGCGTAAGACATGCAACTCGACGTCACTGGCCTCATAAATCAACAGATAGCTCGTCGTTACCACGGCTTCACGCGTTCCTTCTACCCGCCCAGGCCGATGCATATCAGGCGCTTCAGCCGCCCTTAGCGCGACGGCGACAAAAAGCGCATCCATTTCATCAGCCTTTTTAATCCCTGCACGGTCGCTTAAATAATCCCAAATGGCGAAGCGATCGTCGTCAGCTTCCGCTCTGAATTTAACGATCCTTGTCATTTCATGCTGTTAATTTTGGCGGCCTTACGCGCCGCCAGGCTGGCGTTTGACTGCTCCAGCGTCAGCGCCGGGCGGGCGCTATTTTGCGCAGCGGCGACCTGTTCTCTAAACCACCGGTCGTAGGCCGCGGCCTCATGAACCCTTTTCATTGCCGCCGACCTGTCGGGCCGCGTCGACTTACTAATACTGCTATCCATCACGCTAATATTCATGGTGCTAATCCCCATATCAAAAAGAAACGCCACGACAGTATCCAGATTGCGGAAGACTCTCGCCTCCCCCTGTTTACTGCGCTGAGAAACCAAAAACAGCTCGCTGCCGTCGCCGACTTTAATGGCCACGTTCCAACGGCCCGAAACGCCAACGATCCTGACCGCCGTCACGGCGCCGGACGCAAGCAGGTTCGTCAACGCCTTCTGGTCTATCACCTTCTGGTCTATGACCTTTTGCCCTATGGTCGCAGATTGCATTGGTCCATCCTCATTTATTTATAAACTGATAGTCAGTTTACTATACAAAAAGAGAAGAAGCGCCGCATTTACACGAAAAACCGCAGACCATCGCCACAGCGAGGACATCATGCACGATACCCTAAAGGTTTACTCGGAAAGGTTGGAAGGAATGTAAAAGATTGCGGCACGTCCCGCATATTGCGATGAAACCAGGACTAGTGTTCCAATGTCGTAAGGCCCGTTGCCCATGACTGCCAGTAATTGCAGCGCTCGCCGTCTATCGCGGCCAGCGCGCTAGCGACCTCATCTCGCCAACCCTGAATCAGCGATTTACGCCCGCTAAGCGCAAAACGCTCGATAATCTGCCGTTCGTCCAGCCTGTCGTCCAGCAGTTGACGCAGGCTCGGACAGGCCGCTTCGCGGTGGCGCAGCAGCCGATACAGCGCCACCTGCGCACCCAGCACGGAGCGATGGGCAAAGGCAAATCCCGCAAGCTCTCTCCAGTCCTCTTCGTCCAACGGCGATGGCGCAACGGCGCCGATATGCCGCAGCCCGGAACACTGGGTTAACTGATTGAGCAAAAACTGGCGCTTGGCCCGCCGGGCCAGCGCGTTGGCTTCCTGAGTGAAGGGAACGATCGCCATGGCGGCACAGCAGCCGCTGCTCGCTTCCGGGTGGCTGCCCATATGGACAAGCTCAAAGCCGCAGGCCTGCCAAAAGGCCCACAGCGGTTCGATGTAGCCGAAGCTGACGGAAAGATAGTCCAGGCCGCGGGCACGGGCGCATTTAATCTGCGCTTCAATTAGCGCCTTCGCCACGCCCCTGCGCCTTCTTGACGGCAGCACCGCAATGCGGGAAACGCGTGCGGAACGAAGCCTCGCAGCCTGGTATTCAGAGCCATGCGCCGCTAAAGACTGCGCCACCAGGTTTCCCCTAGGCCGTCGCCGGCCTGCCCAGACGTCTCTGGCGAGTTCAGGCGAAAGCCCGCCTTCGTCAACTAACCACAGCGCAGCAATAACCGCGCCGCGCTCGTCTTTCGCAACAGAGAAAGCCATATCCGGCGCGTCAAGCAGGCGGCGGAGATCCAACGGGCTGGTGCGATAGTGCGCACTGGTCAGCAGGCCATAATACTGCTCAAGCAGCCCTTCATTTTCAACCAGCTGGCTTCGGCTCACGTCTTCTACCCGATAGCTTCCGCCGGACGAATCGCTAAGCGTATTTTCCACGTCCATCAGCAAAAGCCGCCGCGTGAAACGCTCTAGAGGATCGCCCTGCGCCCAGCGAATAGGGTGCTCCAGATGCAGCAAATGCAGGTCGCTTAAGCCGGCGCAAAACTTCAATAAAAACCCGCGTCCGCTGCCCTCGTAGCCCTGTACCGTCGTGGTGAACAGCACGCGGGGGAACAGCGACGCCAGCCGATAAAGCAATGGTGCAGGAATAGCCGCGGCCTCATCGACGATAAGCCAGTCAACGTCGTCGGGCGGCGTTTGCCCACAGAGCGCCAACAGCGCGTCCGGAGAGAAAAACCGTACGCGCGCTTTGCCCCAGGCAAGCAGCGTTTCCACCGAGGCCTTCGCAGGCGCGGTCAACCAGCATTCCCCCTTCCCTTGCCAGCGTTCGGCCAGCATGCCCGCGACGGCGGACTTCCCGCGTCCCCGGTCGGCAAGCAGAACGTAGTTTCCCTTTTCAGCGCAAAGCAGCTGGGAGAGCAAATTTTGCTGGGCGGGCGTCGGCTGCCCGTTGGGAGCCTGCCAAGGCGCATCTCCCGTCAGCAACGCCGGATTAAACGGATCCGGCTGTCGCCACAGCATAACGTCAGCATCCTCATTGACGCATCGGCGAAAGCGCTCAACAAAGTTGGGCGTCGCGATGGGTCCGGGGCCGTCGCTCCAGCGAAGGCTGTCCTCATCGGGAAGCGAAGCCCACGGCTCCCATTCTGGAGTCAGTACCACCAGCAGGCTGCCTGCCGCCAGCAGGCCGGAAACCGCGGCGAACGCTTCGGCGTGGAAGCCCCGCGTCGCATCAATGATCGCATGGCGAAGCTCTGTCCCCAGAAGTCGATTGACGCTTGACGGCTTCTGGTACTTTACCCCCTTCCCTTTGGGCTCTGCTTCAGACACCCACAGCCAGTCGCCGCCGTGCCGTTCGATCAGTTCGTCGACGCGCAGGCGCAGCCACGCCGCATCGCCGCTCAAAACGAGCAGGCGTCGCATACCGCAGGCTTGCATCTGATTCAGATGAAAAGAAAGGTCGACGTACATTGGATAGAGGCCACGCAATAACAATAGGTTAGGGGCGATTATAAGGGCTGTTGGCGAGAAGTCATATCATTTATATTGCCGTCGGCATCCAGCGCCTATTCGTTAGCCTTTACCTACAATCAGCGATACCACGCCTGCCGCGATGAGCGGCCCAACCGGGATGCCGCGAAAGAAGGCTACGCCAATAATCGTACCGACCAAAAGCCCGGCGACGACGCTCGGCTGGTTGGTCATCAGCGTCACGCCGCGCCCACCGAGCCAGGCAACGACAATGCCGATAACAATCGCCACCAGCGACTTCCAGTTAACAAAAACCTGCATCAGCATAGACGGCGACATCTTGCCGTTTGCCAGCGGCGTCATTACCGCAATGGTCAAAATGGTGATTCCAATAGTCAATCCGTACTTTTGCACCCAGGGGAAAGCGGCCGAAAGCGGGGTCAGACGCAGGATCAGCAGTACAAGAATAGCGATAGTAACGGTGTTGTTATGGCTTAATATTCCCAGACCTGCCAGCACCAGCAGGACTATCAGCGTGGGATCGATATGGGGCATTTGCGCGTTACTCGTAGTCAAAAGGCCTTAACTCGTTGACGGGCGTCGGATGCCAAATGGCATCGACGCCCTATCATAGCGCAAATAGTGAGAAATTATAGTTTGGCGGCGTTGAAAGTATCGCACTGGCGATAGTCGCCGCTGTCAAAACCACGCTTGAACCAGGTATAGCGCTGCTGTGATGTGCCGTGCGTAAAGCTGTCGGGGATAACCCTGCCGGAACTCTGCTTCTGCAGGCGATCGTCACCGATGGCCTGCGCAGCGTTCAACGCCTCTTCCAAATCACCGACCTCTAAAATTTGCTGGTTCTTCAGGGTATTCCCCCAAACGCCTGCGTAGCAGTCGGCCTGAAGTTCAAGGCGTACGGACAGCTGGTTAACCTCCGCCTGACTTTTAGACGACTGCTGCAGGGCCCGTACTTTGTCTGCCGTTCCCATCAGGTTTTGTACGTGATGCCCCACTTCATGCGCCACCACGTAGGCCTGAGCAAAATCGCCTCCGGCACGCATTTTCTTTTCCATATCCTGATAGAAAGAGAGGTCGATATAGACGGTCTTATCCGCCGGGCAATAGAACGGCCCCATCACCGCCTGCCCCGTACCGCATCCGGTCCGGGTCGCGCCGCGATACAGCACCAGCTTAGGATCCTGATACTGTGCGCCCTGCTGTTTAAAAATGGCTCGCCAAGAGTCTTCCGTTGACGCCAACACGGTAGAGGTAAACTTGGCCTGTTCGTTGTCTTTTTCCGATACGGGCTGAACCTGCTCCGTCGTCGGCGCCTCTCCCCCCGTCAGCAGAGGCGTTAGGTCGACGCCGTAATAGCCGGCGACCAGCACGACCACCAGCAAAATTAGCCCGCCCTTTCCGCTCGGCAGGCGAATGTTTCCACCACCCATGCCCCGTGAAAATCCTCCGGACTGCTGCCGACGATCCTCGACGTTTTCACTTTCTCTACGACCTTGCCACCGCATAGCTTTACTCTCATTAACACTGGCTTGGAGCGCCTTTTAAGCACGCCCTGCGCTTATAAATAGTGTTAATAGTATAAACGACAAAGGCAAAAATGCGTGTGACAAAATGGAGACGGACCTTGGGGCAACGCCAAAATCCAAGCGTTAAAAAGCCGGCAAACGCCGGCTTTGACGGGGGTTAATGAATACGTAATCGTTTGCGCATTTAGTCCAAAGAAATACCGAGACGGCGTGCAACCTCTTCATAGGCTTCAATCAGCCCGCCCATGCGTTGGCGAAAACGGTCTTTGTCCATTTTATCCATCGTGGCTTTATCCCACAGGCGGCTGCCGTCCGGCGAGAATTCATCTCCCAGTACCACTTCGCCATTGAACAGGCCAAACTCAAGCTTAAAATCGACCAAAATCAGGCCAGCGTCGTCAAACAGCTTGCTCAGCACCTGGTTAGCCTTATAGGTCAACTCCTTCATGCGCGCCAGATTAGCTTCATTCACCCAGCCAAAGGTAGCGCAGTAGGACTCGTTGATCATCGGGTCGTGCATGGCGTCATTCTTTAAAAACAGATCGAATAGAGGCGGATTAAGCATCAGGCCTTCTTCAACGCCTAAGCGGCGAACCAGAGAACCGGCGGCGCGGTTGCGGATAACGCACTCGACGGGCACCATCGACAGCTTTTTCACCAGCACTTCCGTATCCGACAGCATACGCACCATCTGAGTGGGAATGCCGGCTTCTTCCAGCTTGCTCATGATGAAGAAGTTGAACTTGTTGTTGATCATGCCCTTGCGATCGAACTGCTCGATACGCTCGCCGTCCATTGCGGAAGTATCGTTACGAAACTCCAGCACTAATAGGGAGGGATCCTCAGTGGTATAAACGGTTTTTGCCTTACCTCGATAAAGCTCGGCGACCTTTTGCATCTTCAGTGTTCTCCGTTTGATTTTAGGAATGGAAATAAAAAAGGGGCGTGCGCCCCTTTTTTGTTTATTTAGTGACCGCTACGCTCTGGTTTAGCGCGGCCTGTAGTATCGTCACCAGCGCCGCGTTGTCGGCTTCTTTCAGCACGCGGCCTTTATCGGTGCTGAACTGAAGGCTGGTGCGGTTATCCAAATCGCCTACCTGAATTTTGTAATCACCGTTACTCAGGTCAGGATTCGAAACGCTCAGCGCGGCCCAGTTGCTGTTGGAAGACTTGAAGGTCACCGCAATCGTGCCCTGTGGCCTGTTACTGTCGGTAATCGTCATGCCCATTTTTTCCAACGCGGCGGGCAGGCGTTCCCAAACGACAGAATACGGCGCGCGAACAATCGCGACCGGCAGCCCGGTATCGTCAGCCGCGGCCTGAACGACCATCGAACCAACGCCCGCGGCGTTCTGCGCGTTGCTTGCGTTCTGACGCTTCTCCAGCCCTTCGCTAATCGTATTCAGCATGCTAATGCTATAGCGCTGCATGTTAGCCGCGTCGGAGACGGTTTTACCGTCAGCCTTGAGTTCTAGCACTTTGACAGAAAGCTGGTGCTGATAAGCCTGCTGCTGAACGCCGATCTGGTAGCGAGCCTGATAGGCAACCTTTTCATCTCCGCGCGGCCACTCGACCCAGTCGGTGGTCAACGTTTGGCTGGCCTCCTGGTGGCCAGTAATACGGTAGCCCTTGCTTTCCAGCACGGAAATAACCTGATTCCACAGCCCTTGGTTCTTCGCGTTGTCTTCCAGCAGCAGCGTTGCGGTGTTGCCGCTGAACTGAACGCGTGAGCCGGCCATCAAGGCCAGCGGCTGTGACGGTGGGCGAATGTCTAACGCGTAGCCTACGCTACCCGCGTCAGATACGCGGTTGTTAATGCCGTATTGCCCGTTCTGCATCGGCAGAACCATTCCCGCCGGCGCACGCAGCTCTCGCAGTTCAGGCGCCTTCAAGTAGTCTTCGTTGCCGTTTACCTGATGTTTGTATGACTGATCGTTAGAGCATGCAGCCAATAACATAACGAGAGAAACGCCAGCGGCTTTCTGTAATGAGTGAACCATTAAATCTTCCTAAAATTTAGAGCAAACCGGCAGACGTCAAAGCCTGCTCGACGACCGGACGCGCCTGCTGAGCCAGCGGCGTCATGGGTAGACGCAGCGTATTTTCAGCAATCAGGCCCAAGCGATAACAGGCCCATTTGACCGGGATCGGGTTAGCTTCAACAAATAGCTTCACGTGTAAAGGCATCAGCCGCTGATTAAGACCGCGCGCTTCGGCAAAGTTCCCTTCTGCCGCCAATTTGCACAGCAGCGCCATTTCGCGCGCCGCCACGTTGGCCGTTACAGAGATAACGCCGTGGCCGCCCAGGTGCATAAAGTCCAGGGAGGTTGCGTCATCGCCGCTAAGCAGTTTAAAGTCGTTGCCCACTAGCGCCTGAGTCTGTGAAACGCGGCTCAAATTGCCGGTTGCGTCCTTCAGCGCCACAATGTTGGGGATTTCCGCCAGGCGAGCAACGGTTTCAGGCAGCATGTCGCAGCCCGTACGTCCCGGCACATTATAGAGGATTTGCGGCAAATCGGTATGTTCGGCAATCGCTTTAAAGTGCTGGAACAGGCCTTCCTGAGTCGGCTTGTTGTAGTAAGGCGTCACGGACAGGCATCCCACGACGCCGGTGCCGTTGAAATGTTCCGTCAGCAGAATGGCTTCGGCGGTCGCATTAGCGCCAGTACCGGCAATTACCGGGATACGCCCGTCCGCCAATTCCAGCGTCATTTTGACGACGTCGACGTGCTCGCTGTGATTCAACGTGGCGGACTCTCCGGTCGTGCCTACGGAGACGATGGCGGCAGTACCGCTAGCCACATGATAATCAACCAATTTTTTCAAACTGGCACGGTCAACAGATCCTGTTGAATCCATCGGTGTTACCAGCGCAACCATACTCCCCGTAAACATAAGCGATTCCCCTTTATAAACATAACAAACATGGTACTTTTGACTCATAGCGAAAAGCAAGTCACAACATCACTCTAACGGCTTGTCTGGGTGATTTTTTTATGTTTACCATAGTACCACCCATTTTAGGTTGGAATTTTAACGTGCCACAACAATCTGAACACTATCTCGTCATTACCGCATTGGGCACGGACCGCCCCGGTATTGTGAACACCATTACACGGCACGTCAGCAGCTGTGGATGTAATATTGAGGATAGTCGTCTGGCACTGCTGGGAGAAGAGTTTACCTTTATCATGCTGCTGTCGGGCAGTTGGAACGCGATTAGCCTATTGGAGTCAACGCTTGTACAAAAAGGCGTCGAGCTCGATCTGCTGATTGTGATGAAACGCACAACCCAGCATCTTCGCCCTCCCATGCCGATGACAATGTGGGTAAAAGTAGAGGTAAAGGATTCTCCCCATATTATTGAACGGTTTACCAACCTGTTCGATTCGGCGCAGACCAACATTGCGGAGTTGATATCCAAGACCAGTATTTGTAAAGAAACCAATACCCCGATGCTGGGTATTGAAATGACGCTACATAGCGCCTTAACCGGCAACCATGACGATCTTGAGCAACGCTTTTATCGCCTATGTGCAGAACTTAACGCACAGGGCAGTATTAACATAGTCATCAACCCACAGCATGAACAAAAGGATGGAAACTCGTGATAAATCCATTAAAAGCCGGTGATATCGCCCCTGAATTTACACTCCCGGATCAAGATGGTGAAGATATCAGTCTCAGTGATTTTCAAGGGCAAAGAGTACTTATCTACTTTTATCCCAAGGCGATGACGCCCGGCTGCACCGTGCAGGCGTGCGGACTGAGGGATAACATGGATGAGTTTAAAAAACTGGGCATTGACGTACTTGGCATCAGTACCGACAAGCCTGAAAAACTGTCCCGCTTCGTTGAGCGCGACCTGCTGAATTTTACGCTGCTGTCAGACGAAGAGCATAAGGTCTGCGAACTGTTCGGCATTTGGGGTGAAAAGAGCTTCATGGGCAAAACCTATGACGGTATTCACCGCATCAGCTTTCTGGTCGGCGTCGACGGCAAGATTGAGAAAGTGTTTGACGATTTTAAAACCAACAACCACCATGACGTCGTTCTGAACTATCTGAACGGCAAGGGTTAACTGACTCAAGAGCGGCCGTTTCATCAGGGGAAACGGCCGCTAACCTTCCGGGCGTTGCGCTCAACCCCGCCTTTTTCTCATTACGTTAATTCAGATTCTCGGCTATCAGGTCGTCCGGCCAGACGTGCATGACCGCCTTCACCAGCGTAGCCAGGGGGATAGCAAAGAAAACGCCCCAAAAGCCCCACATGCCGCCAAAAATAATCACCGAAAGAATAATCACCAGCGGATGCAGGTTAACCGCCTCAGAGAACAGGAGCGGCACCAGCAGGTTGCTGTCTAAGCCCTGCACCACCAAATAGGCGATAAACATCGTCCAGAAATCGGGGCCAACGCCCCATTGAAACAGCGCGACAAACAGCACAGGGATCGTCGCCAGCACCGCGCCGATATAGGGCACCAGCACCGCCACGCCGACCAGCACCGCCAACAGCAGCGAATAGCGCATCCCCATCGCCCAAAACACCAGATAGGTCGCCACGGTCACGATAACGATTTCCACCACCTTGCCGCGAATGTAGTTGGTTATCTGCTGGTTCATCTCCAGCCAGACCTTGCCGGCTAACCCACGGTTTCTGGGCAGAATGCGGCGCACGGCATAAATCATCTGCTTCTTATCCTTGATAAGAAAGAAAACCATCAGCGGAACCAGAATCAGATAAATGGCCAGCGTCAGTACCCCCATCAGGGAGGCCACCGAGTACTTCACCACCGAATCCGCTACGCCGCTGAGCTTTGAGCGCAGGTTTTCGGCTATCAGGTCGATAATGCCGGCGTCAACCAAAGCGGGATAGCGCGCAGGCAGGGTGGCGGCGAAGTCGTGCAAGCGATTAAGCATCTTAGGCAGGTCCGTCAGCAGGTTAACCCCCTGCTGCCAGGCGGCAGGTACGATAAACACCACGGTTGCAAACATGACTCCGCCAAACAGCACTATTACGCCGCCTGCGGCCAGCCCTCGAGAAACGCCCATGTTTTGCAGCTTGGTAGTCGGCCACTCAAGCAGATAGGCAATCACTATCGCTATCAACAGAGGCGCTAAAATATCGCTGAAAAAATAGATAATGCCGAACCCGACCACCAGAATAATCAGCAGCGCCACCGCCTGCGGGTCGGAGAAGCGCCGGCGATACCAGCGCAGCAACATGTCCAGCATAAACAACCTCCGTTAGAACCAAACGCCGACGGGGCCGCCGCAGGTTTGGCCGAAATAACCGCCCCCTCTTTCGGCTTAACAAGAGATGCGGAAACGTAAATCCAGTGGGACAAAACGCCGCTGTCGTTGTCTATCTGTTAACGAACGGCGGTTTTATAAAACAGTAGGCTATAATAGCAATAAATTTCAGCCGCACCGACAAGAATTAAAGCCTAAAAACAACGGGATTTTGACGGTGTCTTCAGGCGCCCGCCGGTGGTAAAGTGACGCTTGGCTGCATTGCACAATGTTGAACGGTACGAACAACTTCAGGAATGAATAGCGCTATGTCCATCAGCTTTCGTAAACCCCTACTCGTTACCCTACTGGGCAGCGCCCTGCTGTGCGGCCCGCTTACCTCCGGCATGGCGGATTCGCCGAACGACCTTCCCGATATCGGCACTACCGCAGGCGGGACGCTCAGCATCAACCAAGAGCTGCAGATGGGCGACTTTTATCTTCGCCAGCTGCGGGCAGGCGCGCCGCTGATTTACGACCCGCTGTTGACCACTTACGTCAACGGTTTGGGCCAGCGCCTGGTATCCAAAGCCGATTCGGTGCGTACGCCGTTTCACTTCTATTTAATTCAAAATGACGAAATCAACGCATTCGCCTTTTTTGGCGGCAACGTTGTGCTTCACTCTTCGCTATTTAAAGAAACCGACAACGAAAGCCAGCTGGCTTCGGTCATGGCGCACGAAATTTCCCACGTGACTCAGCGCCACCTGGCCCGCGCAATGGAAGAACAGCAGCGAAACGCCCCGCTGACCTGGGTCGGCGCGCTGGGCTCCATCCTGTTGACGATGGCCAATCCACAGGCGGGCATGGCGGCGCTCAGCACCACCATCGCCGGCACGCAGCAGGGCATGATCAGCTTTACGCAGTCCAACGAACAGGAAGCGGACCGTATCGGCATTCGTGTGCTGCAAAGGGCCGGATTCGATCCGATGGGCATGCCGGACTTTATGCAAAAGCTGGCGGACAAATATCGCTACGCCAGCAAGCCGCCGGAAATGCTGCTGACTCACCCGATGCCGGACTCTCGTATGTCTGACACCCGAAGCCGCGCAGCCCAGATGGGGCGCAGGATCGTCGCATCGTCTCAGGACTACCTGTTCGCTAAAGTGCGCGTTATGGGCATGTATGGCAGCATGGGCGGCCTGAACCAGTACGTTCTGGACGACTATAAAAAAGGCAACTCGCGCGAGCAACTTGCCGGCCGCTACGGGCAGGCCATCATGGACTACAAGTCACAGCAGTACGACGCGGCGCGGACAACCATTCAGTCCCTGCTTAGCGCCCAGCCCAATAATCCCTGGTTCCTGGATCTGGCGACCGATATCGACCTCGATCAAAACCGGGCGCCGGCCGCCGTCAGCAGGCTGGAGCAGGCAATCAAGGGTCAGCCCAATAACCCGGTACTACAGATTAACCTGGGCAACGCCTACATTGAGGCAGGGCAGTCGGCTAAAGCGTCAACCCTGCTCTATCGCTATACCTATGCCCACCCAGACGATCCAAACGGCTGGGAGCTTTTAGCCAAGGCCTGCGCAGGCCAAGGGCTGCGCGATGAAGAGTTGGCGGCTCGCGCCGAAAGCATGGCGCTGGTAGGCCGCTTAGACCAGGCGATTGAGATGCTCAGCACCGCCAGCGCCAGCGTATCAACCGGCAGCCTGAAGCAGGCGCGCTACGACGCCCGCATTGACCAACTGCGCCAGCTACAGCAGCGCTTTAAACAGTATTCAAAGCAGTAAGAACAGGAGAATTCGATGTCTAACAAAGTGACCATTTACCATAACCCACGCTGTGGGACCAGCCGCACAACGCTGGCGCTGCTGGAGGAAAAAGGCATTACGCCTGAAATCAACCTGTATATGGACACCCCGCCGGACGCCAAAACGCTTAAAGGGCTTTTAACCAAGCTCGGCTTTAGCTCCGCTCGCCAGCTGATCCGGACCAAAGAGGATCTGTATAAAGAGATGAATCTGGCAGACGCCTCCGAACAGGTGCTTATCGACGCGATGGTCCAAAACCCCAAACTGATTGAACGCCCGATCGTTATCGTTGGCGATAAGGCGCGCTTAGGACGCCCGCCCGAGAAGGTTTTAGAGATTCTTTAGGCTTTCTTCTAGCCATCAGGGACGAATCATGAAAAAAACGTTTTTCGCCGCGCTGTCGTTTTTCATCGCCGTCGGCGCGCAGGCCGCGCCGACGCTGGATAAAACGCGGCTGTTTACCGAACTGGCCGACGAATGCCGCAGCGTGCAGCTACAGGGATGGCAGCATCCGGCGTTGGCGGTTTTTGAGCACTACGCCATCACCGTCACGTCAGCACAGCTGTGCAATACCGGAGAGTATCCCATCTTTTACGTCAGCCTGAAGTACGATCCGCAGGGACAGACGCAGGACTTTTATCAGCCGTTTTATCAGGCGATGAAAGAGGCGCTGAATGGCAAGCCCTTCGCGATGGTTTCTGACCTGGATGAGATGGCGATTAGCGTATCTTACGATGCGCAGGGGAACGTAAATACGGAGTTTGAGCGGTATCAGGCTCAGTAAACCTGACAACGCAGCGGCTATCGCTAAACCACAGACCACGACTAGCCGCTACCTTCTTGTGTCATCACGACTCAAAATGAATAAGAAAAGCCAATATTGACCGCCCAAGGCGCTTCAACGTTTTTCCCATCTGCATAGGCGCCGCTGGCATGCGCCGACAGCGACCTGGACAGTCTGGCGCCGACACCCGCCTGATAAATGCCTCGTACGCCGCTCAAATCGTTAGTAAACCCGTCGTCGTTGACCCGAACGTCGTTATTGTCCACCAGCTCGGACGCCGCGGCGGCGCTGACGTACGGCTTCAGTTGAACGCTCCCGACGGAAAACCGATAGCCTGCACGAGCGCCCGCCTCGGAGAGCAGCGAACGCTGTGTCGAGACGTCAGCCTTCATACCGTTGGACAGCCGATAGGATTTGCCGTCGGCGATAAACCCTGTCAAAGCGGTATAGGGCGCGATAAACGCATCACCGAAGTAGAAATATTTACCGGCCTCCAGATTCATCCCATAGCCGTTGGTGTCGTAATCGCCGTAAGCCCTTTCCCCGGAACTCATGCGCGGCGATACGTCGTGCTTAAAGCGGTTAAACTGGGCGATCCCGTTGAGATAAAAACCGCTGTGGTGCAGATAGCTGGCATAGGCGCCCGCGCCATAGGTATCAACGTCGCCGTCGCCGTCGCGATTGAAGTCCACGTCAGAATGGGCGTAGTTAAAAAATAGCCCGCCGGTCAACGTCGCGTTCTGCACGGCGAACGGGTGGTCGGCGCCGATCGTCAACGACGCGGTGTCCATCGTATAGTCGGCGCCCGCCCGATCGCTGACATTCCGCCTGTCCGCCAAAGACGCGCCCCACATGCCGTTTTCTCGATTGGCGGAATGAACGCCGTTTAGCCTGTTGCGCACGGTATCCATTTCAGACTGGAAAATAAGCGGATCGACGGTCGCCATCGACAACACCGCCGACGTACTAGGCGTAATGATGGTCGGAGCGGGCGCCGGCGTTGGCTCAGGCGGGGCCGGAGGAACCGGCTCATCCGTCGCCGGCGTCAAAAACCAGTTGCCGCCGTTGTCCGTGGTCATCTGATACTGATAGGTACCCAAATCAACCCTGCCGCCGTCATTCCCCAACGAAAACTGCGCGTCGCCGCCGCCGGTTTGAATCAGCGTCAGGCTGTAGGCGCTGGACGGGCTCACGCCGGTGTCAGCGACATAAACGGAAAAGTCGCCGTTGGCCTGACCTGCAACCGTCAGAGAATCGGTGAGCCTGTCGGCAATGGCGGTATTCATATAAAACGATCCGGAGCCGGACAGAGAAGCCAGCGTTAACGACGAATAGCCGTCCGTCGGCGCGGCATATACTACGCTGCCACCGCTCATGGTCAACGCGTTAAAGGCATAGCTGCCGCCCGAATCACCCAAAATAAGCGAACCGGACAGGTCAACGCTGGCGTCAGACGTATTGGCGCCACCGTAAACCGTAACCGCGCCGCTGTCGGTCACGCTCAGCCTTCCCTGAAGAGTAGCCTGTTCCATTATCTTCATGGTGCCGCCGACGGTTGAGTCGGTCAAAACGCCGGAGACGATATAGGCGTGGCCGCCGCTGTTAACGATCAGGTTATTGGAATAGGCGCCGGGCTCATAGTCATCCCCCAACAAATAAACGCCACCGTTAACGGTCGTGTTATTGTCCGTGCCGCCGTAGGCAACGGCCAGCATACCGCCGTTTAACGTTGTATTATTTGCGCTAGCCCCGTTGGATTCAACGTACATTATTCCGCCGTTTACCGTTGAGTCATTCGCCGTTGGCGTTGACCCATAGCTCTCTTCGGCCCTTACGGCGAATCCCCCCGCGTTCAATATGGTGCGATTAATGACGCCCGCAAACGCACGAAAATAGCCGCCATTCACCACCGTATCGTTAGCGACGGCGGTGGTCGCCGTGACAAGAATCTCCATATTTGCGTTATATCCAAGTCCGCTAATAACGGTATGATTGCTAGTAGCGCCGTCATACAGCCGAATTGAGCAATAATCACAGTCAACTATCGTGTTGTTAACAATACCGCCATTCTCAACCACCTGATACCCTCCGCTGAGGGCCATCGATGTATCGTCCTTGACCAACCGAATGTTGTTGGTCGTTCCATAAACAAATTGCACGCCTTTGACTATTTCATCGTTGACCACCGTTCCCACCTCGACGGTTTCATCCTCTATATATGACCAGGCACAGTTGGGAATAGCCAAGGATAGCGCGGTAGAGATGACGGAAAGCTTTTTAGGGAAATTCATAGCGTTATATTTCCATATCCAGGTAACTTATATTTCAAATTTCCAAAAAGCTAGCAATTGGCAACAGGAAAGCTAACCCACTAAAAAGTCAATTATTCCAAATCTGGAATAATTCTTTTCAGAGGCTAATTTATTTATCGCTTTTTAGTCCGCACGCTTAATAAAGGCCGTTATTTACTGCCGTATTGATAAAAAATAGTCGCGCGACTCACTCAATAGAAATTCATACGAAAAGACGCTGAGAGCATACGCCTTGATGGAAGGATTTTTTGATTAAACGTGTGATGAAAAACTTAAAAAACCAATTAAATCAACGCCATTTAAAAAATGAAAGAGCACTTTAATAAAAATTTGATGTTCGTCGTGAATAGAATCGCCTCCAGATCTGATTAAGCGCCTTCGCCCATAGGAGAGAGCCAAACAAAAACAGCACAATAGCTAATAGTCCTGACTTAGCTGCAGTAGTTTTCCCTCCCCATCCTGTCCAATAGGTCCTCTGCGGACATCAGCACGCCGTGATTGTCATAAATACCCTCAACCGTCACCAGGTAGGCATGCTTTTTAGTACGACAGTAGGGATAGTAAAAATCCATATCGAGCAGCCGCGCGGCCGCGGGATCTGCACTTTCATACCGATAGAGCCGAAACCCGTTAAATATATAGACGTAACGATCGTCGCGAGCATACCATCGACCCGCGTAGCCATCTTCATACTCAAGCTTCTTGCCGTCGTCTTTATTTAAAAGCACCAGCGGCCCGGAAGTCTCAAACATGTCAAATCCCGTTTCAACATCGTTTCGACGCCACTCGATGAGCAAATAGCCGTGCTTTTTCCCAGCATTAAATCGCTTATCGATAATCAGATTGGGATCGTCCAGTTTAATAACGTCAAGCCGCGCTTCGCCTGAGTCAGTTTTATTTATCACGTACAGGCGATCCTTATACTGCGCGACAACATTACTAACCGGGTGGAACCACTCAGGATCAAGGCCAGGGATTTCTTCCGTCTGGCATACTTCCGGCTCAGTTGAGGTGGATTTGCGCCACGTCACCCTGTCTTCCAGCATGTTGAAAGGTTGCCAGCAGCTTTCTTTGACAAGCGCTTCTTCCTCCGATTTGCCAAAGGTATAGCGTCCGACGCCGTTTTTATCTTTGTAAACAAGCAATGCATTGGGGATCCAGCGTACAATCTGGAAGGTTTCGGGATCGGCGTCTATGGGCGTGCTGTTGACGATAACCCATTTATCGGTACGAACAATGGCGTCAAAACGTCGAGAATCGGAAAATCCACAGGGGTAACGGCGAGCCGGATCAAATTTACCGCGTTGATCCCACTCTTTCTTTCCAACGACGGCGAAGCCTGCTGCGCTTCCTAACCAGCGCCCGCTAAGATAGAGGTTATTTCTGTCTCTTAGCAATTCCGTATTGAACTGTTGAAAAGGCCGATATTCCTCTTCACTACCGCCAGCCCGCTCCAGAGACGCCATATCCACGCGTTTTTCGCCCACGTTGTCATCGGTACGCACGCCGTCAAAATAGAGGCTGTCTTTATCGGCGGCAAAACGCCCAAAAGCGCGAAAGCTAGTCGCATCAACCTTCGGCTTGCCCTTAGGATTACGCAATACTTTTCCGGCCCACACGACATAGCGACCATCGGTATGATAAGAGTAAAGTTCGACGTCGCCGAGCGCTGTCCCGACAGCGATATCAGTCGTTAGATCTGATAGAGGTGATTCTTCTTTTGCCGACAGATCGGCAATCCTACGCAGTTGGCCATATTTCACGTCGGGTAAACGAGAAATAAGCGCTTTTTGATCCCGAAAAACTTCGACGTATATCGTTCCACTACCACGTTTTTGATAATGATACTCAGGGTCCGGTCCCAGCGAACAGGCCGTCGACGGTGCGGAAAACAGCGACAATATGAATATATAGAATGTACAGAGCCTGAACATGGCATTATCTTCCCTATGCAATTACTTTGCGCTCTTTATCCCTGCGCCTTTACTCAATCGCGTTAAAAAATGCGCCCTACAGCGCCAGCGCCTCTTTCACAAACGGAATAGTCAGCTTGCGCTGCGCGCTAATGGAGGCGCTGTCGAGCCTGTCCAGCGTATTAAACAGCGTCCGCGTATCTCGATCCAAGCGTTTGAGCAGAAAGCGGCCGACGTCTTCCGGCAGCTCGAAGCCGCGCAGCCGGGCGCGCAGAATAAGCGCCTGCAGCTTATCTTCGTCCGACAGCGGGTGAAGGCGGTAGATTTGCCCCCAGTCGAGGCGGGAGGCGAGGTCCGGCAGCGTTAAGTTGAGCTGGCGCGGCGGGCGATCGCCGCTTATCAGCAGCCGGGTGGCGCCCGTTTCCAGAATGCGGTTATAGAGATTAAAGATCGCCATTTCCCAGGCCTCGTCTCCGGCGATGCAGTCGATGTTGTCGATGCACACCAAAGAGAGCTGTTCCATGCCTTCAAGCACTTCCGGCACGAAGTAGGCGCGCTTGTCCAACGGCACGTAGCCGACGGCCAGCCCCTTCAAGGAAAGCTCACTGCAGGCGGCGTTGAGCAGATGCGTCCGCCCTCCCCCTTCTGAGCACCAAAAATAGATATAGGTGCTGTGCTCCTGCTCTAGCGCCGCGTGGACAGCCGACAGCAGAGCGCCGTTTTCCCCAGGATAAAAGCTGGCGAAAACCTCATCGTCAGAGAGATAGAGCGGAAAAGAAAGCTGCATAGACGAGTTCAGAAAGGCCTCAGTAAAAACGGATCGACGATCTTTTCATTTTATCACAGCAGGATCCGGAAAACGAACCGGCGACGAAGGGATCGCCGCCGGCTTTCGCCGTTAGTGCGCGGAGCCGCTTGTACCAGAGCTTGCCGGCGCCTTAGGCAGGATCAGGTTCAGCAGGATGGCGATAACGCCACACAGGCTAATTCCCTGTAAAGAATACTGCCCGAAGTTAAACACCATGCCGCCAATGCCGAACACTAGTACGATAGAGACGATGCACAGGTTGCGCGCTATCGACAGGTCGACGCGGTTTTTAATCAGGATGTTGATCCCGACCGCCGCGATCGATCCAAACAGCAGCACCATGATCCCGCCCATTACCACAGAAGGAATGGTGTTCAGGAAGGCGCCAATCTTGCCGATAAAGGACATGCACACCGCCCAGCAGGCAGCGAAGGTCATAACCATCGGATTGAAGTTGCGCGTTAGCGTTACCGCACCGATAACTTCCGCATAGGTAATACACGGCGGCCCGCCAAAGCAGGCTGCAACCGACGTTGCAAGACCATCGCCGCCCAGCGTACGGTGCAGGCCGGGATCTTTCGCGTAGTCCTTGCCGGTCACCGAGCTTATCGCCATGATGTCGCCCACGTGTTCAATAGTCGGCGCGATAACCACCGGCAGCATGAACAGAATCGCCTGCCAGTGGAACTCCGGCGCGGTGAAGTTCGGCACGGCGAACCACGGCGCGTCCAACACCGGCTGGAAGTTAACGATCCCCATCGCCAAGGCGACCAGGTAGCCAACGACGATACCAGACAGAATAGGGATAAGGCGGAAAATACCCTTCGCCCATACGGCCACCAGAAGCGTCGTCAGCAGCGACAGCATGGAAACCATCAGCGCTGCGCTGTAGTCGGCCAGAATAACCGACCCGCCGTCACCGCTTTTTCCCAACGCCATGTTGACCGCAGCCGGCGCCAGCGTAAGGCCGATAATCGCAATCATCGGGCCGGTCACCACCGGCGGCAGCAGGATCTCAATAATTCGAGAGCCGCGTAGCTTAATCAGCCCGCCAAAAATCATGTACATCACGCCTGCGGCAAACAGCCCGCCCATGGTCGCAGGAATACCCCACGTCTGAACGCCGTAGCTAATCGGCACGATGAACGCGAAAGAAGACGCCAGAAAGACCGGCACCTTTCCCTTAGTGCAAAGTTGAAACAGAAGCGTGCCCACGCCGGCGGTAAACAGCGCCACGTTGGTGTCCAGCCCGGTTATCAGCGGAACCAGAACCAGGGCGCCAAATGCGACAAACAGCATCTGCGCGCCAACCAGAACGTTTTGCCAGGTCGGAGCCTGAGTGCCGGCTATAGTCGGCTGTTGCATAACGTAAACCTCTAATCTGAATGATGATATAAGCGCCCGCAAAGCGTCGCGAGCGTACCTTGCCCGTAATTCGTTATTGTTGCTTCCTTTTTACCGATCGACGACCGGCCGTTTGTTCGCTTCCGATGCGCATTTTGAAGCCGTGTCCATAAACTGCGGCCATAAATATGGGCGATCGTATCGCCCATATCTCAGTGCCTTATTGCTCAGTCATCCTGAGCTCTGCCACGATAGGCAGGTGATCGCTTACCGAAGGCCAGTTAACGCCGGCCCATTCACCGTTCGCATTCGGGATGGTAACGTTGTCCAGATGCCAACGCTGTGCGTTGCCGGTAAAAATATAGTCGACTTTTATCTCGGCGTTTTCCGCAGGCCAGCTGCGGCCGTCTTTATCCGCCGGCTGAATGTCGTTCCAGTAACGACCAAGCTCACGCCAGGTTACGCTTCCGGGAACGTCGTTCATATCGCCGAACAAAAGCTTGATGCCTCGGATCTCAATAGTGCGATCGTTAAGCTCGCGCACCTGATCCAAACGCATCGCGGGATCTTCTTTGGTGTCCAGATGGGCGTTCACCACGGTTATCGGCGCGGCGAAGTGCGGCACCTCAACCTTCGCCACAAAGGCGATCCGCTGTTCGCGCTGGCCGGAAGGCAGTGGGTAAATCACCGTATCCTTAATAGGATACTTTGACAAATAGGCCAGTCCGTATTCACCGCCGTCAAAGTCAATTGCACGGCCAAACGCGCCGTACATCCCGGTCAGCTTCATCAGCTCGGCCAGCTGATCGACCTTGCCGCTGCGCGCCGTCAGCTTGTCCACTTCCTGAAGCGCAACGATGTCGACGTTCATCGCACGGATGGCGACGGCGATGTCGGACATCTTGCTCACCTTACCGGCAGCGATGTTAAACGACGCCACTTTCAACACCGGCGCTTCTTGCAAAGAAAAGGTTTTATTGGTGATGCCGCCCAGCGCGCTCGCCACTTCACGGCTGTTAACGTTGCTGTTGGCGTTGCTGGTCGGCGCTTCTTTACTCCATACCGGCGCGGCAAGCGCCAGCGTCAGAGCTGCGGCTAAAAAACTGTGATATCGAGACATTCGAAACCCCTTATCTGTCAAGCCTGATTAGGCGCCAACCCTAACGTTGACGCCGTAAGCACGTCCCTGTCGAAAGGAGGCTGCGGCTTAAAAAACCGCTACCCGTATTACTTGGTACCGAAGATCTTGTCGCCGGCGTCGCCAAGACCCGGAATGATATAGCCTTTGTCGTTCAGGCCCTGATCGATAGAGGCGGTATACAGCTCTACGTCAGGATGCGCCGCTTCCAGCGCCGCAACGCCTTCCGGCGCGGCAACCAGCACCAGTACCTTAATAGAGTGACAGCCCGCCTTCTTCAGCAGATCAATCGTTGCAATCATAGAGCCGCCGGTCGCCAGCATCGGGTCAACCACCAGCGCCATGCGCTCTTCAATGTTGGAAACCAGCTTCTGGAAATAAGGCACCGGCTTAAGCGTTTCTTCATCGCGATATACGCCGACGACGCTGATGCGCGCGCTAGGCACGTGCTCCAAAACGCCCTCCATCATGCCCAGGCCCGCACGCAGGATAGGAACGACGGTTATCTTTTTGCCTTTAATCTGATCGATTTCAACCGGACCGTTCCAGCCGTTGATAGTCACTTTTTCGGTTTCTAAATCTGCAGTTGCCTCATAGGTCAGCAGGCTGCCAACTTCTGACGCCAGTTCACGAAAGCGCTTGGTACTGATGTCTTCTTCACGCATCAGGCCCAGCTTGTGCTTAACTAACGGATGGCTAACTACTACGATCTTCATTTTTATTTTCTCCCCTGCTGCGGATGGCGCACGTCGTTCTCAAAAAAATCGGTAAATTATACCTCATAACGACGGGCAAGAGATCGTCAAATGCATGATTAAGATCATAAACGGTTACAGCTTGCTCGAATAATGAAATACTGATTACTAAATGGCCACACGGAAAAGCGCCCGCCAGACCCGGCGCCTTGGCCTGATTTGCTAGCCCAAATAACAGGAGCAAACGATTGCTTTCCCTGATAGAATAGCGCCGCTTTGCGAAACATTATTTACCAATGTATAGCCTACAGATACCTTCCAGGGGATCCCGAAGTGACTGAGAAAACTTCCTTAAGTTACAAAGACGCCGGCGTGGACATCGATGCCGGCAATGCATTAGTCGATCGTATTAAAGGCGTCGTCAAAGAAACCCGCCGTCCAGAAGTGATGGGCGGCCTCGGTGGATTCGGCGCGCTGTGCGCTCTGCCTAAGAAGTACCGTGAACCCGTGCTGGTTTCCGGCACCGACGGCGTCGGCACCAAGCTTCGCCTGGCGATGGACCTTAAGCGCCATGACACGATCGGGATCGACCTGGTAGCCATGTGCGTCAACGACTTAATTGTTCAAGGCGCTGAACCGCTGTTTTTCCTGGACTACTTTGCAACCGGCAAGTTAGACGTCGATACCGCAGCCCGCGTCATTACCGGCATCGCCGAAGGCTGTAAGCAGTCCGGTTGCGCGCTGGTAGGCGGCGAAACGGCGGAGATGCCCGGCATGTACCACGGTGAAGACTACGACGTCGCCGGTTTTTGCGTCGGCGTCGTCGAGAAGTCCGAAATTATCGACGGCAGCCGAGTTTGTGAAGGCGACGCGCTGATTGCGCTGGCCTCCAGCGGCCCGCACTCCAACGGCTATTCGCTGGTTCGCAAGATTCTTGAAGTCAGCAAAACCGACCCTCAGGTCGCGACGCTTGAAGGCAAACCGCTGGCCGACAGCCTGCTGGCGCCCACCCGTATTTACGTCAAGTCCATCCTGTCTTTGCTTGAGCACGTCGACGCTAAAGCCATCGCCCACATTACCGGCGGCGGCTTCTGGGAAAACATTCCCCGCGTTCTGCCCGCAGGAACGCAGGCCGTGATTGATGAAGCCAGCTGGCGCTGGCCTGCGGTCTTTGACTGGCTGGCGAAAGCGGGCAACGTCGAGCGCCGCGAAATGTACCGCACCTTTAACTGCGGCGTAGGCATGATTATCGCGCTGTCGCCGGAGCTTGCCGACGACGCCGTTGCCCGCCTGAACGCGTCCGGAGAAACCGCTTGGAAAATTGGCAAAATTCAGGCGTCCAACAGCGATGAGCGCGTGGTGATCCGCTGATGAAACGGATCGTCGTTTTAATTTCCGGCAGCGGATCCAACCTTCAGGCGCTGATTGACGCCTGCGCCCGCAGCGAAATTAACGGCCGCATTTGCGCGGTCTTCAGCAACGTCGCCGACGCCTATGGGCTGACGCGCGCGCGCCAGGCCGGGATCGCTACCGAAGTGGTCGAACCCGGCGGGTTTGCCGACCGCGCCGCCTACGACGCCGCGCTGGCGGACGCCGTCGACGCCTATCGCCCGGACCTCGTGGTGCTGGCAGGCTACATGCGCATCCTGAGCCCGGCATTCGTCAACCGCTATGCGGGCAGGCTACTCAACATCCACCCTTCCCTGCTGCCGAAATATCCCGGCCTGCACACCCACCAGAGAGCGCTGGAAAACGGCGACGCCGAGCACGGCGCGACCATCCACTTCGTCACCGAAGAGCTCGACGGCGGCCCCGTCGTTCTTCAGGCCGCCGTTCCGGTGCTTGAAAACGACACGGAAGAGACGCTCGCCAAGCGCGTTCAGGCGCAGGAGCATCGCATCTATCCGCTGGTGGTAAGCTGGTTTGTCGACGGGCGGCTCGCCATGCGCAACGGCAAGGTTTGGATGGATGGAGAGGCGCTGTCGGCTCAGGGATATCAGCTTTAAATAGCACAAGGCGGCCGATTTTCTTGGCCGCATTCCTACAAACGCCCCTTGCCCTCCCACCAAAAACCCGACTAAGCTAGTTAACGGGCGCCCCGCGCGCTCGTTTTTAACAATGCGATTATATTCCTATGGAGTTCCCATGTCGGGCCACAGTCCCCTCGTTACCCTGCGCCCTCTTGAGCGCGAAGATTTAAGGTTTGTCCACCAGTTGGATAATAATGCCAGCATCATGCGCTACTGGTTCGAAGAGCCGTATGAAGCCTTCGTCGAGCTGTCGGACCTGTACGACAAGCACATTCACGATCAGAGCGAGCGCCGCTTTATCATTGAAGCCGCAGGCCAGCGCGTCGGGCTGGTTGAGCTGGTGGAAATCACCCACGTTCACCGCCGGGCGGAATTCCAGATAATTATCGATCCGGCATTTCAAGGCCAAGGCTACGCCAGCGCGGCCGCCCGCTCGGCGATGGACTACGCCTTCTCGGTGCTCAACCTGTATAAGCTGTATCTGATAGTCGACAGGGAAAATGGAAAAGCCATCCACATTTACGCCAAGCTGGGCTTTGAAATCGAAGGCACGTTAAAGCACGAGTTTTTTATTAACGGAGAGTATCGTGACGCCATTCGTATGTGCATTTTCCAGCATCAGTACCTGGCAAAGTTAAAAGGCCGCCCCGCGCAAAATTCGTACTAATAAGTACGTAAAACGGCCGATAACGCGCTATTTTTCGAATTTAGTTTTTATTAATCAATAAACTAAGGGGAATTGCATAGCAGAACGAATGCTGTTCTAATGACACGACATTCGCGAGGTATTTACATGCGCCCATCGACAAAGCTAAAACAGCAAAAAATTATTAAGGCCGCCAGCGATCTTTTTCTTGAGCAAGGATATACCCAAACCAACCTGGATCAGATTATTGAGCGCTGCGGCGGTTCCAAGCAGACTATTTACAGCTATTTTGGCGACAAGCGCGGCCTGCTGACCGCCGTTATCGGCCTAAGCATTGAGCACGTCGCCGCCGTTTTCAACTTTCGTCACGATGATGACAAAACGCTGGAACAGCAGCTGGTGCAGCTTGGCTGCAACTTTCTAAGCACCATCCTTCAGCCCTGCATGGTCAATACCTATCGCCTGCTGCTGACGGAGTCTTTTCACGACAAAGAGCTGGGCGAATTCTTTATTACCCAAGGCCCGGGCCGCGTTTCACGCTATCTGGAAACGTTTCTGAAAGGCTACATGGACCGCGGCGAGCTGATTCAAACCGACCCTCATCTGGCCTGCGACCACCTGATCAACCTGATTAAGTGTAATCTGATGCAGGACGCGCTGTTCGGCGTGCCCGTGCCGTCGGAAGAAGAGATCGACCTCCACGTGCGCCAGGCCGTGCGCTGCTTCCTTTATGGATATCAAGCCTGCCCAGTCAATGAAGAAACGGGATAACCTAACCCTTACTGCTGTCGCCGATAAAAATCTGACCGCCGCGTTCTATCACATGCGCGGCCATTGCGTAACTGCCTATTCACAGGAAGGAATTTACGTTGCCGAACTCTCTACCGCGCTTTTTGAGCGGTAGCCAGCGCTATCGACACCCCATCGCGCCGCCGTCCGTCGAACCGTCTCGCATTCCCTGCTCCCGAACCCGCTCCATTCGCCGATCGCGCCTGTACTCTCCCGTATCGGCGTCGCGTTTGTAAATAGGCAAAGGCTCCCTGACGTCGCATCCGCTTTGATACGTTCCACATCCAACCAGCGGCAGCACGACGGCACATAGCATCCACTTCATACGGCTTCTCCCTCGCAATTAATTTACAAGTGTAACTATATGAATCCATTTGTTTCGATTCAACCCTGTTTTTTATGCGTGATTAACCGGCTACATGCATCCCGCACAGCTGGTGCAGCGCCAGTCCTGTCGGTTAATTGCCTGATAAAATTGACGAATAAGCGGTTCTTCAATGGGAATGTCGTTCTCGGTGAAAAAATCCGCCAGCCACTCCAGATTAGCTAAGATCCAGTCGTCTTCCTTCAGGCCGTCGGCAAACAGCTCGTTATCGGGATCCATGATGTCATATATGCCGTAGGTGCCCATGTCTTTGTCACGCAGGCGTTCAGGGAGGAGGATGGGGATTCCGTTATAGGTAATTTGCCACTCGCCGTGGCACAGCAGGTTGCCGGAGCGGCTCCAGCGGGCGGTAAAGAGGTTTGTATTCATGACGTTTACTACATGTAAAGAACAAAAAGCGCTATCTAAAGCGGCGCTGATTATGAAGCAATAATCGGAGGCGACGGCAAATTAAGTTCGAAAACGCGTTGAAAAAAGCACATTCTGTTCATCCAACGCTACATCGCCGTCAACATTTGCGCATGATCTTTTACTATTAAACGCCTTTCGGAAGGCTTTTTCCCTTACTCCATTGTGTTATTCTGCCAATCCGGCATGACAACAGGGCTGAACGGCCCCAAGTACCTATAAGGAATAACATGACCCTTCGAATCGCCATTAACGGCTTTGGCCGCATTGGCCGCAGCGTTTTGCGTGCGCTTTACGAATCCGGCCGGAATAGGGATATCAGCGTCGTCGCCATTAATGAACTGGCCGAGCCTAAGGGAATGGCTCACCTGCTGAAATATGACTCAACCCACGGTCGCTTCGCCCGGAACGTCCGCCAGGAAGGGAAGATGCTGTGGATTGACGATGACGCCATCCAGCTGTTTCATCAAAAAGAGATCGCCAATCTGCCGTGGAAGTCCCTTAACGTCGACATCGTGCTGGACTGCAGCGGCGTATTTGGCAGCCGGGCCGACGGCGAAGCCCACATTGCGGCCGGCGCCAAAAAGGTGCTGTTTTCACACCCCGGCGGCAACGACCTCGACGCAACGATTGTCTACGGCGTCAACCACGCTATTCTTCGCGCGGAGCACCGCATCGTATCCAACGCCTCCTGCACGACCAACTGCATTATTCCCGTCATCAAGCTGCTGGACGACGCTTTCGAAATCCGTTCGGGTACGGTGACCACTATCCACGCCGCCATGAACGACCAGCCGGTAATTGACGCCTACCACAAGGATCTGCGCCGCACCCGCGCTGCCGGGCAGTCGATTATCCCGGTGGATACCAAGCTGGCGGCGGGCATCACCCGCATTTTCCCCAAGTTTTGCGATCGCTTCGAGGCGATTTCGGTGCGTGTTCCTACCGTTAACGTCACCGCCATCGACCTGAGCGTCACGTTGGAAGTGCCGGTCAACGTCGGCGACGTTAACCGCCTGCTGGAGCACGCCGCCAACAATGCGCTTAACGGCATCGTTGACTATACCGAGCTGCCGCTGGTTTCTACCGATTTCAACCACGATCCGCACAGCGCCATCGTCGACGGAACCCAAACCCGCGTCAGCGGCCAGCACCTGGTGAAAATGCTGGTGTGGTGCGACAACGAATGGGGATTCGCCAACCGCATGCTGGATACCGCATGGGCGATGAGCAACTGCGATAAGGCGCTGCGTCAAAGCGCGCCAGTGGAAAAAGAGGCTCAGGCCTGACGGCCTTCATATCTCGTTAGAAAAAGCATCGGGCGCCTTAGCGCCCGACCTTCATTCAACGTTCACCACCAGCGATAAAAGTGATGAACCGGCCCAATGCCGCCGCCAACCTCCAGCGAATCCGCCGCCACAAGCGCGCCCTGCAAATAGGCCTTCGCCGCTTCGACCGCCTGCGGCCAGTCGTCACAGCGAGGACGTAATGCCGCCAACGCGGCCGACAGCGTACAGCCAGTGCCGTGAGTGTGGCGAGTCGCTACCCTCGGCGCGGTAAAACGTTGGCTTCCCTGCGGCGTTATCAGCCAGTCCGGGCTTTCGGATTCACTCAGGTGCCCGCCTTTCATCAGCACTGCTTTACACCCCATGGCCAGCAGCGCTTCTCCCTGCTCCAGCATTTCACGCTCGCTTGCGGCCTGTGCGCATTCAAGCAGCGCGGCGGCCTCCGGCAAGTTTGGCGTAATCAGAGACACTATCGGCAGCAGGCGCCGACGAATGGCCTCCACCGCTTCCGGCGCCAGCAGCGGATCGCCGCTCTTGGCAACCATCACGGTATCCAGCACAACAAAGGGGATATCGTAGCGTTCCAGCGCGTCGGCGACGGTATGCACAATGTCAGACTCCGCCAGCATGCCTATCTTGGCGGTATCAATTCTGACGTCGTCCAGCACGGAGCTCAGCTGGGCGGAGACAAACGACGGCTCAATGCGGTAGACGGACTGCACGCCCCGCGTATTCTGCGCCACCAGGGCCGTCATTACGCTGGCGCCATAGGCCTCCAGCGCTGAAAAGGCCTTCAAATCCGCCTGAATGCCCGCCCCGCCGCTCGGATCGGTACCGGCAATGGTCAGTGCGTTAATTCTCATACCGTCATCTCCTCTAGCCGCTGTGGCCTAAGCTGATAAAGCAAATCCAGAAAGCGCGGCGTAAAGCTGCCCGGCCCATCGACCTCAGCCGCCGCAATGCCGCCGCAGGCGGCCATCACCATGCAGGCAGATGCCGCCCGTTCCAGTCGCCGCTCTTTGCTTGCGGCGATAAACGCCGCCACCGCGGCGGACAGCGCGCAGCCGGTGCCGACCACGCGGGTCATCATCGGGGAGCCGTAGGGTACAGAGTAGGTCAAATGCCCGTCGGTGATATAATCAACGTCGCCGGTTACGGCCACCACCGCTCCCGTCTCCTGCGCCAGCGCTTTCGCCGAAGGCAGCGCGGCGAAGGACGCATCAGCGCTGTCGACTCCCCTCCCACGGGCGGCGCTTCCCGTCAGAGCCATGATTTCAGAGGCGTTGCCGCGAATAACGGCAGGCCCTTGCGCTATCAGCTCCCGGCAAAACGCCGTGCGGTAGCGCAGACCCCCGACGGCAACCGGATCGAGCACCCAGGGAACGCCGGCTCGATTGGCCGAGGCGACCGCCAGCGTAATGGCGTCTTTCTGTTCGTCATGCAGCGTCCCTACGTTAACCAATAGCGCGTCGGCAATGGCGGCAAATTCAGCGACCTCCTGCCGGGAAACGACCATCGCAGGGGAAGCGCCGAGCGCCAGCAAAACGTTGGCGGTAAAGTTCTGCACTACCTGATTGGTCAGGCAGTGTATGAGCGGCGCTTTCTTACGCAGCAGGGAAAGAGAATCGGCGGCAATCGCGCCGGAAAAAATAACAGGGTCAGATGAGGTCATAAGGCTCCCAACCGGCGAGAAGAAGACAGGTCCGTTGGGAAACGGTGACTTCCCTACGCTGGCATAATCCAGATCAGGTAATACGGGTGATATCTCAGCCGCGCGTTAAGCGAAGCACCCCGAGTCAGAAGGTCATTATTCGACGAATTTTCGTTTGGGTCAAGGTGCCAAAAAGGCGCAGCCGCAGGCGCTCAAATGAAGTGGAACATTGCGGAAGATAAAAAATAATTGATTAAAAAAAGGGGAATTGGTGTTCTTTTGTACAGATTTGTAAGGTCGACACAACTGATAATATTGCTTGAGCTATACTGATTACTCAAGCAGAAAGTCGCAAACCACTACGGTTATCACACTTCTGCCATCTTTACTTCAGGGCAAAGGAAAAATTGATTTCGATCACATAATTGTTTGCCCGGAGCGGTATTCTAAAATTGAATTTGACGGCAGTTGACTGATAAAGAGGTAAGTTATATGACAGTAAATATTACTAGCAAACAAATGGATATTACCCCGGCAATTCGCACTCACGTCGAAGACCGTCTCAAAAAGCTGGAGAAATGGCAGGTTCAGTTAATTAATCCCCATATCGTACTTTCTAAAGAACCTAAAGTGTTCGTTGCCGATGCGACGATAACAACGCCGAACGGCCCACTGGTCGCCAGCGCCAAACATGAAGACATGTATGCTGCTATCAACGAGCTGCTGTTAAAGCTTGAACGCCAGCTCAACAAAGTGCAGCACAAGGCGGAAGCCCGCCGCGCCGACGGCAGCGTAAAGGAAGCGAATCTGCAGCAGCTGCAAGAAGATTGATTTGATTTCTCTTTTTTATTTTACGCGCCCTCCGGGGCGCGTTTTTCATTCCGGTAGGCCATAACGCCTTCGCCTTCCCTGCATTTGGGCCTTTTACTTCGCCGATGAACAATATCGGTTGACAGAGCGGAAAGGTGCCGGTTAAGTTAGGGCATCTTTTTATTCAGGATATTTCCAACGCAATGAGATCCGTGCCGTTTTTCTTCGCTTTCTTTTTTAGCCACCCCTGACTGGGAGGCGTTTCGTCCGTAGCTCCAAAGCGAGCAGAAAGAAAGCGAAGACGAACACTGAAGCCTCCCAAAAGGGAGGCTTTTTTATTGGACGCTTTTTATTACTACAGAACATATACCCTAAATAATTCGAGTTGCATGAAGGCGGCAAGGGAGTGAATCCCCAGGAGCTTACATAAGTAAGTGACTGGGGTGAACGAGCGCAGCCAACGCACAGGCAACTTGAAGTATGACGGGTATAAAAACAGGTGACACAACGTTATGAACGAAAACCCACTGCTTGGACTCAGAGAACGCATTACCGCGCTTGACCTGCAACTGCTGGAACTGCTGGCGCAGCGCCGCAGCCTGGCGCTGGACGTAGCCCGCACCAAACAGGCCACCCATCTACCGATCCGTGATAAGGAACGCGAGCGCGCGCTGCTTGGCCGCCTGGTTGAAGAAGGCAAAAAGCACAGCCTGGACGGGCACTACATTACCCGCGTATTTCAGCTGATCATTGAAGACTCCGTACTGACGCAGCAGGCGCTCCTGCAGCAGTTTATCAATCAGGACAAGCTCAGCACCGCCAGAATTGCCTTTCTCGGCCCCAAGGGCTCCTACTCGCATCTGGCCGCTCGCCAATACGCCGCCCGCTACTTTGACGGCCTCGTCGAATGCGGATGCAGCCGATTCGACGACATCTTTAAGCTGGTTGAAACCGGCCAGGCAGACTACGGCGTGCTGCCTATCGAAAACACCAGCTCAGGATCGATTAATGAAGTCTACGATCTCCTGCAGTCCACCAGCCTGTTTATCGTCGGCGAACTGACCAACCCGATTAACCACTGCCTGCTCAGCGCGGTAGAGACGACGCTCGATCAAGTCACCACCCTCTACAGTCACCCGCAGCCTTTCCAGCAGTGCACCCAGTACCTGAGCGGCTTCCCCGATTGGAAAATCGAATACTGCGAGAGCACCTCTGCCGCCATGGAAAAAGTCGCAAGCCTCAAGTCGCCGCACGCGGTCGCCGTCGGCAGCGAGCCAGGGGGCGCGCTGTACCAACTTCAGGTATTGGAACACATACGGGCTAACCAAAAAGAAAACATCACCCGCTTTATCGTCGTTGCCCGTAAGCCCATTGAGGTCGCCGCGCAAATACCGGCCAAGACCACTCTAATCATGGCGACCGGCCAGCAGTCTGGTGCGCTGGTCGAGGCGCTGCTGGTGCTGCGTAAGCACAATATCGTGATGACCAAGCTGGAATCTCGCCCCATCAACGGCAATCCGTGGGAGGAGATGTTCTATATCGATATGCAGGCCAACCTGAACTCCATCGAAATGCAGGGCGCATTGGAAGACCTGCGCCCAATTACGCGCTCGGTCAAAGTGCTTGGCTGCTTCCCGAGCGAGAACGTCGTCCCCGTTTCCCTCGAATAGCCTCTTTAAGCCCCAACGTCGCTTAACTTCGGCCTCTTTTGAGGTCTGAGGTTAAGCGATTCCCCTTCCCTCCACCTACCTTCCTGACAGCAAACTTAAACGACCTTGAACATCCAAGACGCCGCCCCTCGATCGCTTCCCAATCAATACTATTTCCCGGCTATATTTATAAACAAGAAATAATTAAAAATTACACCTACATTTAACAAAGAAGAAATAATAAACAGCAACAACCGTTTTATTTACGAAAAAATAACGAATATGGATATATTTATTCGATATTAAAGAAAGCAGTAATTCTATATACCCCAAGCATCTCGATCTCATAATCTATATGTCACGCATAGAAAAAACAAAAAAGATATAAATAGCAAAACAATTAGATTAAAAATCTAAATGACAAATTTGGACAAACTAAAATGTTGATCAAAGCCAAAATATTGGTAGCATCATCGAACGAGCATTAGCTTATTAAATTTAAGTTAATGCCTAAAAAACCCTATAAATGACTACGTATGGCATAGCAGAAGGCTAAACCGGTAACGGCTGAGCGCTCTGTATTACAGCCATGCCAGACATATAAGAAAACCGGAATTATTATCCCCTCTTTTATTTTAAGAGTGAACATATACAAGGAACGCTTTGTCATGGATAAAGATAAAATTCGCATTTCTACCATCGCACTCTCTATTTCAATACTTCTAGGAACGCTCCCTTCTATTGCTTTGGCTGATTATTCTCCTGCGGCCCAAGACGATCTCACGATTAACAACAGTGAAAACGTGACTCTTGACGCAACGACAAACGCAACGGGCGATTGGGACCACCTTTATCGCATTATCATTGGCGCCGATGTTTCCGCACCTTCAGCAACCAACAGCGGCTCGCTAACCATCAGCGGAGGCCGCGCAGTCAGCGGATTTAGCGGCTATATCGGCGCTGGATCAGGTTCTACGGGCTCGCTGACCATCAGCGGCGCAGGATCGTCTTTAACGCTAGTCGACGCCAATGATAGAAACAATAACGTCCTCATGCCGAGTATCCGTCTGGGCACTTCCGGCGGCCAGGGGGAACTCACGGTTGAGAACGGCGGTTACCTCTATTCTGAAGACACCCTGGAAGCTGGCTATCTTCAAAACAGTACGGGCATCGTCAACGTCAGCACCGGTGGCCATGTAGAAGTGCTTCGCTCAATGACCATCGGCGCGCAGGGCATAGGCAGGCTCAACGTCACCAACGCCGGTAAGGTTACCGTCGGTACGGCAGGCCAGATGCTGATCGCCTTTGAGAATGGTTCAGAGGGGCACGTCGTAGTCAGCGGACAGAATTCTGAGCTCACCGTCGGACGTCTCATTTTTGTGGGATCCAACCTGGCCGGCGCCGATTCAGTAGGTACGCTGACCATCAACAACGGCGGCGTCGTTAACGTCAACGCCGCTGCGGGTACGGCGAGCATGGGATTTGGCTACAACAATATCAGCACCGGCATACTCAATATCGGCGCCGCTGCGGGTCAGTCTGCCGTTCAGGCGGGTACGCTTAACGCGGAAAATATCATTATCGGCCAAAAGGGCGTTATCAACTTTAACCACACCGACGGTGACTATGAGTTCGCCTCTAACACCAGGGGGAACGGCAGCCTGGAGCATCGCGGCGCAAACAGCGTAACCAGACTAACGGGAACTCATCAGTATACCGGAAGCACCACCGTTTATGACGGTACGCTTCAAGCGGGTTCAAACACGGCGTTCAGCAGCGCGTCCGTCTTTAACGTTCAAACGGCAGGAACGCTCGATCTTAACGGATTCGACCAGACCCTCTCCTCGCTTAACCTTGCCGGTACCCTGACGTTCCAGCGGGAATACGCCGGAGCGGGAAGCTTTACTCCAGTAACGCTTAGCGTAAGCGACTTTGTCGGTAACGGAGGAACGATCGTCTTTAATACCGAACTAAACGAAGACGCCTCTCTGACGGACAAACTGAACGTTACGGGCAACGCCTCCGGTACGGCCTTCGTCGCCGTTAAAAACGCAGGCGGCCTCGGCACTCAAACGCTGGAAGGGATTGAGTTAATCAGCATTGCGGGTAACTCCGACGCTACCTTTACGCAGCAGGGGCGTATTGTCGCCGGCGCTTACGAATACCGTCTCGAAAAGGGATCGAGCACCAACGATAAGAACTGGTACCTGACCAGCACTTATTCACCGGCGCCAGAGCCTACGCCCGATCCGGATCCGACACCGACTCCCACGCCAACTCCCAGCGATGACGACCAGCACGTTTATCGCCCGGAAGCAGGCAGCTATCTGGCCAACAACGCGGCGGCCAATACCCTGTTTATCACCCGATTGCATGACCGTCTGGGCGAAACTCAGTATACCGATGCCCTGACCGGCGAAAAGAAAGTCACCAGCCTGTGGATGCGCCACGTCGGCGGCCACAACGGCTTTAAAGACGGCAGCGAGCAGCTAAAAACCACCAGCAACCGCTACGTCGCACAGCTCGGCGGCGACGTTGCTCAGTGGAGCCGAAACGGGCTTGACCGCTGGCACCTGGGCGTTATGGGCGGCTATGCCAACAATCGCAGCAAGACCCACTCTGACGTGACCGACCACACCTCTCGCGGCCACAGCACCGGCTACAGCGCGGGTCTGTACGGCACTTGGTATGCCAATGCAGAAGACAAGTCAGGTCTGTACGTCGACACCTGGGCACTCTATAACTGGTTCGATAACCGCGTAGAGGGCGAAGGGCTGTCTGCCGAGAAGTATTCTTCCAAGGGCGTCACGGCTTCGGTAGAAAGCGGATATACCTTCAAGCTGGGGCAGACCCAAAACGCCAGCTACTGGCTGCAGCCCAAAGCCCAGGTTATCTGGATGGACGTTAAAGCGGATGACCATACCGAAAGCAACGGAACGCGAGTACAGGACGACTCGGCGGGCAACGTGATGACGCGCCTGGGCCTTCGCGCTTCCATGATGGGCCACAGCGAGCAGGATAACGGTAAGGGCAGAGAATTCCAGCCGTTTATTGAAGCAAACTGGCTGCACAACACCCGCAACGCGACGGTCAAAATGAACGAAACGCGCGACGAGCAAAAAGGCGCTAAAAACGTCGGGGAGATTAAGCTCGGCGTTGAAGGCATGATGTCTCCGCGCTTCACGGTGTGGGGGAACGTGGGCCAGCAGCTCGGCGACGCCGGCTACAGCGACACCTCCGCCACTCTGGGGATGAAGTACAGCTTCTAATTTCCACCTTTCCTATTAACCTTAGCGGCGCCCAATCGGGTGCCGCTACTTTTGCTACTCCAGCTCCTTTGTCTTTCTCCACAGCGTAGAAGGACTAATGCCTAAAATCGCTGATGCCTTTACTCTGTCCCCCGCCGTTAACGCCATAACCTCCCTGATAAGGTGCTGCTCGTTCTTCCTGAGCAAGTCGGTGGCATCCGCATCAATCGCAAGAGAAGCTGATGCAGAGGCGTCTGAACGCGCCATCTTCCCATAGCGGTACAGATCCTCACGGTCGACAACGTCTCGCTCCGCCAGAACCAGCAGCCGATAGACAACCGCCTGAAGCTCGCGAACGTTGCCCGGCCAGGCGTATTCTTTAAGGCAGACAATCGCGGCGTCGGTAAAGGAGAGCTCTCGGCCGCTTTGCGCCAACAGCGCGTAGATAATCGCCATCACGTCGTCACGCCTTTCGCAGAGGCCCGGCAGATTGAGATTAAGTATGTTGATTCGGTAAAAGAGGTCCTCCCTGAACGCCCCGCTCACAACCAGCGGCGACAGGTCCTTATTGCTGGCCGTAATGAGCCTGAAGTCAGTGCTGATTAGCGACTCACCGCCCAATCGCGTAAACGACTTTTCTTGCAGTACGCGCAGAAGCTTAATCTGGACGGACAGCGGCGCTTCGCTGATTTCATCGATAAACACCGTGCCGTTGCGGGCAAGCTCGAAAATGCCGACCTTTCCCCCCTTACGCGCGCTGGTAAAGGCGCCGTCAACGTAGCCAAACAGTTCGCTTTCCAGAATGCTTTCCGGCAGCGCCGCACAGTTTATCGCAATAAACGGCTCATTTTTGCGCGCGCTTTCACCGTGTATGCTCTGGGCGAACAGCTCCTTGCCGGTCCCCGTTTCGCCATAGATGTGCACGGGGAAATCAAATTTCGCATAGGTCTTCGCCAGGTCGACGGCGTGCATCAAGGGCTTTGACGAGCCAACGATGTCAGAAAAGCCGTACTTCACCAAAAAGCTTTTCGGCGACAGCTTTCCGCCCGCTTTACCGTTAAGTATGAAAGCGCTGTCCGAGCGGTTGCCCGATAAAATGGTGTAGAAGTTCTGCCTGTTCTTAACGTGCCTGAGGTTTAAAAATACGGTTTCACCGTGAATTTCAACGGGGTGATCCTTAAGCTCAACCTCATTGATGATGCTGTTATGAATTGGCTCAAAATGAGGTTTTCTAAATATGTTTTCGCCAGCATTACACTTAAAAATATCGACGCCCTTGGCGTTGATTCGCTTAATTTCTCCCGACTCATCAATACATAAAATGCCTTCGCGAGTCTGGTTCAGCGCCGCGTTGGAAATCAGCAGCTTCTCGTTTTCTTCCCGAATGTATTTCAGAAAGCTGAAGGCCTCGTTAAGCGCCTGCTCGATAGAGATATTATCCGTATCCCCCATCACGACGCCGAGGCCGTACTTTTTCGCCTTCTCCGCTACGGTAAGCCCGCCGATAACCAGCCGATAGTTCTCTTCCGACAGCTGCCTGATAACGTTTTCAATGTCGGCGTGGTTATACACCTGACATATTTTAAACTCCTCGTTCGTCAGGCTCTGATAGTGCTTAAGCATGTCGCAAAACCTCGGAAAGCCGACGGCTGCGATCTTATGGGACTTCTCCCTCGCCTCTTTAAGCGTCCGGTAGATGCCATAAAAATTATGCGATATCTCGACGATGGGGATACTGACGTTGTTTCTCAGGAGATCGGCCGTTCCGCCCCGGCTGATGATTATTTTGGTGCCGTTTTTTATTAACTCATTCGCTTTATCAAGAACGTCAAAATAATTGAGCTCATAAACCGGGATCTGAAGCTTTCTCTCGGCAAGCAGCGTAGAAATGCGCTGCGTGATCCTCAGAGAAACCGAGAATATGACAATTTCATTTTTACCCATGGCCAGTCCAACGTTTATCCATCAACTTTAACTCGACCAGATAGTATCATCCCCACGATCCCGCCTGCGTCGGCAGCGTGTAAAAGTGTGATGAGCGGGGATAAAGAATCGGGGAAGCCATAAAAAAGCCGCAGTTTTACCTGCGGCACAATAAAGAAATTAGAAGCTAAATCTCCGATAAACTATTTGGCCGTTGCACACGGTCGCGCAGTTGTCGAAATACTTATCCCCTTTCATGGTTTCTCCGACCGTATCTTCAAAAACGATATTTTCATGACGAACCTTCATAATGGAAATATCCGCAAAGGCGCCCGGCTTCAGCGTGCCGATTTCTCCGGCCATCTTCATCAATCGGGCCGGCGTCTGGGTCACAGCCCGAATAACGTCAATCAGGGGCATTCCCATGTTGTAGTACTTCGACATGATGAACGGCAGGCTGTAGACCTTATTGGTTCTCAGGCTGTTTCTGGTCGTTAAGTCCGTGCTTATCACGTCGGGCAGAAAGCCGTCTTCCATCGCCGCTCTGGCCACCTTAAAGTCAAAGTGGGCCACGCCGTTGGAACAGTCGAAAATAACGCCCCGCGCCTTGGCGGCTTTGACCGAATCATACAGCTTGCCCGAGTCGTCCAGTATCGTATGGCCGGTGCCGTGGAAGCAGTGGGCATAAACGTCCCCTTCCCTGAAGTGGCCGACCAGCTCGTCGGCGCTCATCAGCGAATCGGTCACGTGTACGCACAAAGAGACGTTCAGCGCATCAGCCAGCGCCCGCGTGGCAAGAAACGGATCGGCGCTGTAGTTCCGGTTTTTAGCGATGTCCTGACTGTAGCGCAGCTTAAGGCCCAGCAGGTTTTCGCTATAGCGCTCAAACGTCGCTTTGATCCTTTCCACGTTGTAGTTGGCAGGGTTAGTATTTTCCAAATACCCGGTTGGGCCGCCGCCCAGCGTGGAGAGCCCCACGTTCACTACGTTTAGATAGCTCTTGATTTTCACCGTCGAAGGCGTAATCACCGAGTTAAAAAACGAGGGGTAGTTCGCCCAGCCGCTGCTTCCGGCGTCAACGATGCCGGTGACGCCGTTAGGAAGGCAAACTACGTCCGGATTGACACTAATCGGCGCGCCGCCGTGAAAAACGTGCGCATGAAAGTCAATCAGCCCCGGCAGCACCAGCGCGCCGTTTGCGTCAATCACCGTTTCCACATCGGTTTCATCGCAGTCAGCCAGACTGACTATCCTGTTTGCCCGTACCCCGATGCTGCGGTTAGAAAAGGTTCCGCTCTCTACGTCGGCAACCAAACCGTTTTTAATCAAAATATCCAGTTTCATAAGGCATCCTTAAAACGTTAAATTCCAATCATCTTCCAGTACGGTATGCCGATGAGGAAGTAGACCAACACGTTGATGAGCACCATGATGGTGCCAAGCAGCCAGAACGTTTTTTGCGGCACGTATCCGCTTGAGAAGGTGAAGACCCCCGCGCCGTTGCCGTAGTGGGTAAGCAGCGCGCCATAGCCCGCAGAGAAGGCCAGCGAAAGCGCGACGTACATAGGGTGTGCTTGCGTCGTCATTCCCAGCGTGAACAGCACCGGATAGAAAGACACCACAAAGGCGCTGTTGGAAACAAAGAAGTAGCGCACCGCCAGGCTGATAAACACCAGCACGCCCAGCGCGCTAAGCTCACTCAGTTGGGAAAGATCGAGATAGTTTTTAATCAGCTCCACCAGGTAGACGTAGAAACCGCCCTTGGAAAGCGCTACCGCCGCGCCGTAAAACGCGCCGTACCATACGAAGGTTTGCCACGCGCTCTTTTCGCTAACCACGTCGTTCCAGCTCAGCACTTTAAACAGCAGTAGGCAGCCTAAAAACGCCAATCCGACGGGAATAAAGGCAATGCCCGTCAGCGAGCCTGTCATCCAGCCCAAAACGCCCAGCACGAAGAAGAGCATCAGCAGCTTTTCTTCACGCTTCACCGGCCCAAGCGCGGATAGCCCCTGATTTGCGATTTCAGCCACGTTGTCGATCTTTTTCAGTTCGGGCGCATAAAGCTTGTACATAATCAGCGGCGCGGCCAACAGGATAATGCCGGCGGGAACGATGGCGGCCTTGAACCAGACCATCCACTCGAGGTTTACCCCCATGATTTCGTTAGCAAGCGACACGGTGATCGAGTTAGTCGCCATGCCGGTCAAAAACAGCGACGAGGTGCCCATTGACACAACGTACATCAGGATAGTCAGGTAGGCGCCGATTTTGCGGCTGCCCTCTTCAGGCGTGGAGCCCAGCGCTTCGGCGATATTGCGGAAAATAGGATAGGTGATGCCGCCGGAGCGAGACATGTTGGAACCGGTCGCCGGCGCCAAAACGGTGTCGGTTACCATCATTAGATAGCCGAGCGTCAGCGTATTTTTTCCGTATTTTCTCAGCAACAAATAGGCGATTCGTTTACCCAGTCCGGTAATGACGAACGCCTTACAGATGATAAAGGCGCTGATGATAAACCATACCATCGGGCTGCCGAATCCGGCGAAAAGCAGGTTGGGAGAAATAAAGACCGAAGCGATGCCAAGAATAATGAGCATAATGACCGCATCGGTAAATGGGCGTAAAACCAGCCCGCACAGCATCGCCAAATAAATGCCGACCATGTGCCACGTCTGGGCCGAAACGCCTTCGGGATTAGGTATAACCCAGAAAAGCACCGGAAATAAAATAATAGGTAAGAGTTTTAAATAGAACATCGTTGTTACCCTTTTTTGACAGCCATGCGCCGCCGTGCGGTTAGCATGGCTGATTATTATTTATGAGAATTTATAGAAAACGTGCACTTAGCGATACACGTCGTCGATAACTTCAACGCCCTTTTCAATAAGCGACTTATTTACCCAAGCGCGGTTCGCCTTTCCGCTTTTTGCCGCTTCAACCTTGGAGGAGTCAAACTTCGCATACTCCGTCGCTGCCTCAAGCAGACCAGCGGCGTCGCTTAAAGGAACAACGATAACGCCATCGGCGTCACCGATGATGAGATCGCCCGGACAAACGGCCACGCCGCCGACGGCAATCGGCGTATTCACCTCGCCCGGTCCCTCTTTGAAAGGGCCGGCCGGGTTGGAGCCGGTGGCGAAAAGGGGGAAGTCCATTTGTGACAGCGCGTCGATATCCCGTATCGGGCCGTCCAGCACGATGCCGGCGATCTTTTTATCGTAGTGCGCATAGGCCACCATGATTTCGCCCATCAGCGCACGCGAACGATCGCCTTCGTTTGAAACCACGATCACGTCATTTTCTCCCGCCATGTCCAGCGCGGCGTGCAGCATCAGGTTATCCCCGGCGCGAGCCTTTACGGTAATCGCATAGCCCGCCATTACCGGCGCCTTGGGCGATGAAATCCGCCGAATACCGTTGCCCAGTACGGCGATGCGGTTCATTTTGTCCGCTACGTTGGCGGCAGGAAGCGCTTTGTAACCCTCGATCAGTGCGAGATCAAACTCAGGGCGCTTGGTGAAGATTCGATTTCCAATCGTCATTTTTATTCTCCTCAGAATCCAGGGACCGGCCAGGATGGCTTTTTGCCAGACAGCACTTCGTCAACGCCGATGGCGGAATGCAGGGAAGCCCTGTCCGTTGCCTCTTTGGTCGCCGCGCCAATGTGGGGGGCAATAACGATATTGTTCAGGCTAAACAGCGGATGTTCAGGATTAAACGGCTCTTCTTTCAGGACGTCTACGCCAGCGCCGGCGATAACGCCGTCTTTCAGAGCGCGATACAGCGCGCCTTCATCGACAATCTTTCCGCGCGCCGTGTTGATGAGATAAGCGGTCGGCTTCATCATGGCAAGCTGCTTCTCGCCGATGAAGTCGAAGGTTTCTTTAGTCGCCGGGCAGTGCAGAGAGACAAAGTCGCTCTCTTTAAAGATGCGATCGAAGTCGTCGGTCAGCTCTACGCCTTCCGGAACCTGATCCTGAGTTTTGTACGGATCGTAGGCGATGACCTTCATGTTAAAGCCGTGAAGGGCCTTAAGCGCTACGCGAGAGCCGATGTTGCCGACGCCGATGATGCCCAGCGTTTTACCGTCCAGCTCAACCTTTGGCGTACGCAGCTTGGCGAAGTAGTAGTCTTCCAGCATCTTTTGCTGGACCAGCTTGAAGTTGCGAGAGCAGTGCAGCATGTAGAAAATGGCCAGTTCAGCCACCGACATGCTGTTTGCCACCGGGGCATTGAGTACGGTGACGCCGTGACGCTTGGCGGATTCCAGGTCGACGGTGTCGTAGCCGGCACCGTGGCGAGCAACCACCTTCAGCTTTTTCGCCGCTTCAAACACGCGATCGGACATTTTGGAAAGACGAACGATGATGCCGTCGCAGTCGGGAATGTCGCGGATAATGTCCTCTTCTTCCATCCCGGAGCCGTCAATCAGCTGATAGCCGCGGCTTTCAAGATATTCTCTTCCTTCCTGCATGATTTCCTGCGGAAGCAGAATTTTAAAGGTCATTCACTTTCTCCTTTTTGAGTTTGTTGTTAGCTACGTCCTCCTTATTGCATTCGCCGTGCCAAGCGGCATAAACTCAAACGGAAAAATCATATCCAATTGATATTAAAAATTTTTAATAAACGCTTTTTTCGGATTCGTTTTTTTGCCGGTGACTAGCGTCACGTTTCTTAATATGAAGAAACCCGCTTTCATTTCAAAATGAAAGCGGGTTATTTCAAAATAAAACAAGGAAGAAAATGGAAGGAGAAAACGGGAAAACCGGGCCTAACCCGCCATATATAGAGAAACCTCTTCCTCGGTCAGATAGCGTATAAACGTCGCGCTGGCCCGCTGTTCCTCATGGATGACGCTACAGAAGTTATTCCAGCTTCTTTTCAGGTAGTTCTTCTCTTCATCTTCAACGGCAAAAAGCACCACTTTCCCGCCGCGCCTCGGGTGCGAGTATAAAGGGGGCTCGCCCCACGCCAGCGCCAGGCTGTTTTTTAGCTCGCCACCCTGATAGGCGACGGCTGACAGCCAGCTATAGCGCGCATACTCCACCGATTCGGGTTGTAAAACGTCGGGATTCACGCGTCCTAACCGTAGGGCAGCGGCATGCTCCGCCATCAGCGGCTGGAGCAGCGTCAGCGCGTGAAAGGTGTTGTTGGCGGCGTGGATCCTCACCAAAAGACCGGTTCGGCTGGTCGGGAGCACAACGACGATGTCCTCGTAGGTCAACTGTGCCGACAGCTCTAAATAGTGCAGATCGCTAAACTCAAGGGCATTGTTATAGGCACAGTCTCGAATCAGGGCGACCAGCGCCTTATTTTCCAGAAAGCGCCGATGGTTTTCCGTGCTGCGCATCAGCATCGCCATTAAAGGCAGCACCAGAATATCAGCGGCGCGATGCAGCTTATCTAACCGATCTTTGGGCTCTTTCGACAGGTTGGCAAGAAGCGCCTGCACGTCGCTAAAATGCGTGGAGGCAGCGATATACTCTTCGTCTTCTTCCCCCTCTTCCACCTCGCTCGGCGCTTCGGCACAGTAAGGCTCAAGCGCTTGAAGAATAGCTAGCAGCAGGTTTGCAGAGGGAAGAAAGGCGGTTTCCGGCGAGGCGCCGCTCTCAACCAGGCTGCCGCAAAGAAACGCCATCAGCGCCGCCTGCGGCAGGGACTTCTGGCTAAACTCGCTGGCCAGAAACCTTACGGCGTCATCCTGCCGCTTCTGTTGGATGCTCTGCTGGTAAAAGTCCACAATGGGCCGGTGGGAAAAAAATTCTTCGTAGGTCACATAGCCTTCGGGCAGATCGGCAAACGCCTGTCGCATGCGCTCTAACGTTAACTCCATGTACTTAGTCTCCTTTTAAACTACGCCAAACATATCCGTTTTAGAGAAAAGGCCGCATTTTCTCAAAGCGGCCTTCCGTTATTTACCCTAAAGCACGGTCATGCATCAGTTGCCGAACATATCCCTGATCCAGCCCGGCACGCTGCTCTCTTCCTGCTGGGTTGGAGCCGCAGGCTGCTGCTGTCGACACAGATCATCCGGGAAGTCGGTCCACACCGGCAGCGTACGTGCACCGCCGCTGCAAACAAAGCTGCCGTCAGCGTCAATGCCCATCATAGAAACGCGCTCCGGCATCACCAGGTTGAGCGCCAGCGGCGTCTGGTTTTCCAGATAGCGGCGATAGAGCGTCAGCGAACCGTTGGCGCCGGTCAGCTTGGCGGGACCATTGTTGTCGCGCCCCACCCAGGCGATCGCCACCTCTTTGCCGTCGATGCCGACAAACCAGCTGTCGCGCAGATCGTTGGTGGTACCGGTTTTAGCCGCCAGATGATACTTGCCGAACTTGCCCGTCAGCGAACGCGAGGTTCCGCGCTCAACGACCTGCTGCATCCCATACAGCGTCAGATAGGCCGCCTGCGGTTCAACCACCCTCTGCGCCTGCGGCAGGCTTTGATACAGCACCGTGCCGTCTTCAGCGATAGCGGAACGCAGTACCGACAGCTTGGCTCTCTGGCCGCCGCTGCCGATGGTTTGATACATCTGCGCGGCCTCCATTGGCGTCAGGCTGGTCGATCCGAGCAGCATGGCCGGCACTTTCTGAATCGAGCTTTCCGGCACGCCCAGACGCTGCAGCATATCGCTGACCTTGTCCAGCCCGACTTCCAGCCCCAAATTAACCGTTGGGATATTCAGCGAGTTGGCCAGCGCGTCCACCAGCAGCACGCGGCCGCGGAACTGGCGATCGTAGTTTTGCGGCCGCCAGGTTTTACCGCCGGGCTGAGGAATAGCCAGCGCCTCGTCGGCAAGCCAGGTGTTAAGCCGATACTTATCCGGCTCGCTCAGGGCGGTCAGATAGGTCGGCGGCTTAGCCAAAGAGCCGATAGGGCGACGCGCCTGAACGGCGCGGTTAAAGCCGGCGAACTGCGGCTGAGAGCCGCCGACCACCGCGCGCACTTCGCCGCTGAAGCGGTCAACGATGACCATCGCCGCTTCCAGATCGTTTACGCCGCGCGCTGCGCGCAGGGCCGGGATACCGTCCTCAACCGCCTTTTCCGCCGCGTTTTGCGATACCGGATCGAGCGTGGTGAAAATCTTCACGCCGGACAGGTTGTTCACCTTATCGCCCAGCTTTTCGTTCATTTCCTGATGCACCAATTGCATAAACGCAGGCTGCGGCGTGATCACCCCACCTCTGGGCTGCACGCCCAGCGGGCGAGCGCTCAGCACGTTATACAGCTCCTGATCGATAACGCTTTGCTGCTGCGCCAGCTTCAGCACCAGGTTGCGGCGCTCCAGCACGATTTGCGGGTTCTTCCACGGATTGTACAGCGAAGCGCCCTTCACCATCCCCACCAGCATCGCCTGCTGATCGACGCTCAGCTCGTTAACCGGTCGGCCAAAGAAGTAGAGGCTGGCCAGCGGGAAGCCGCGAATTTGATCCGCGCCGCTTTGGCCAAGGAACACTTCGTTCATATACAGCTCAAGAATGCGCTCTTTGCTATAGCGGGCGTCGAGAATAACGGCCATATAGGCTTCGCGCAGCTTGCGCGACAGGGAGCGTTCGTTGGTCAAAAACAGGTTCTTCACCAGCTGCTGCGTCAGAGTACTGCCGCCCTGCACCGTGCGTCCGGCGGAAAGGTTAGCCAGCACCGCCCGGCCGATAGACAAAATGCTGATGCCGTCGTGCTGATAAAAGTTGCGGTCTTCGGTCGCAATCAGCATGTCAGACATCGGGTACGGGAAATTTTTACCGGCAACGAACAGGCGCTGTTCGCCGTTCGGCGCCTGAAGCATGGTAATCAGCTTAGGATCGAGGCGGAAAAAGCCGAACTCGCGCCCGGTATCCAAATTCAAAATGCGCGCCAGGCCCAGATTGTTAAACTCCAATCGGGCGCGGATTTGCCCCTCTTTCGCGTCAGGGAAGTCAAACGGCCTGCGCAGGAGTTCAATGGTGTTGCCCTGCACGGAATATTCACCGGGCCGGGTAATTTTAGTAACGTTGCGATACTGCATGCCGTTGAGCAGATCGACCATCTCCTTTTGGCTATAGGACATGCCCGGCTCAAGGTTGACCATCCGGCCATAAACCGCCGCGGGCAGATCCCATACCTTGCCGTCGATACGGCTGCGGATCTGAGAGTCCAAATAGACGCCGTAAAAAGCCAGCAGCGCTATCGCTACAATCCCCAGCTTGATGGACAGCCCGAAAAGGCGTCTTATCAAGCCCGGCTTCTTACGGGATTTTTTTGCTTTCGCCATCAATAACTCCAAGCAACGTTTGTTTATTCCCTTTGAAATATCCCGACTGCATCCTCGCAACCGGGGCGTATTGTACCCTAGAACACAGCAAGGTTCGCCATCTCATTTTGGCTCGTTCACCCCTCATAAAACCGCTTGGTTCTGCGAGTCGGCGCGGCGTTCGCCGGGTCGTCCGGCCATACGTGCTTCGGGTAGCGGCCCTTCATCTCTTTTTGCACTTCACGATAGGCGCCCTGCCAAAAGGCGGCCAGATCCTGCGTAATTTGCAACGGCCGATGGGCCGGGGAAAGCAGTTCGACCACCAAAGAAACGCGCCCATCGGCAATGGTCGGCGTTTGCCTTTCACCAAACATCTCTTGTAGCCGCACGGCCAGCGCGGGCGGCCCCTCCTCGCTATAGCGAATAGGGATCAGGCTGTCGGTCGGCACGCGGTAGGCGACAGGCAGCGCGTCGTCGAGGCGCTGCTTTTGCCGCCAGTCCAACAGCTGGCCCAGCGCCTTCGCTAAAGAAACCTGCTTTAAGCCTTTAATATCCCGCACGCCCTCAAGCGCAGGCAGCAGCCAGCGCTCCAGCGACGCCAGCAGCCCTTCATCGCTGACGTCCGGCCAAGGGGAATCCGGCAGCCACTCGCGGGCGCGCAGAATGCGCAAACGAAGCTGGCGAGCGTCGTCGTCCCAGCCCAACGCGTCAACGCCCTGCGTTCTTACCCAGTTAAGCAGCGCTGCGTGCAGCTCCTCCGTTGACGGCTTGGCCAGCGGCGCGGCTTTCAGCACCAGGCGGCCTATCTGTTGGCGCTTCCAGGCGCGCAGCGTGCCCTTTTCTTCATCCCATTCAATGGCGCTCTGGCTGCTCACCAAATGGGGAAGGCGCAGGGCAAGCCGCTCGGGATCGGCAGCGACACCAAGCAAAATTCTCGCGTCGGGGCTACTGGCGCCCTGTAATAAAGAGGCCGCTACCAGCCAGGGGGAGCGGCTTAGCGGATCGTCCGGCTCCAGCTGTGCGCCCAGCCCGTTTGCCAGCAGATAGCGGCCGTCGGAGCCGCGCTGCTGGGCAATGCGGTCGGCAAACCCTACGGCCAAAAGCACCGGCGCTTCGTCGGCGTCCGGCCTTCCCACTGGGCCAGACAGCCTGGAGCGAAGCTGTCGAACGCGTTTTTGCCACTGGGGAAGCGGCTTGGACAACCAGTGCGCCACGTCGCGGCTTCCGCTTCTCGGGGGTTCTTCCATCATTGCCGTAAGCAGAAGCGCCGTCGCCAGCGAGCCTTCTCCCTGCGTCTGGGCAAAGGCCAGCATGGCCGCCAGCCGGGGTTCGCAGCCCATCTGGGCCATTTTTCTACCGGCCGAGCTCAGCCCGCCGTCCGGCGCCAATGCGCCAAGCTGAGTCAACAGGCGGCGCGCAGCGGACAGCGATGCCTCCGGCGGGCGATCGAGCCAGGTGAGTTGCTGGGCGTCGCGGCAGCCCCACTGTAGAAGCTCCATCGAGAGCATAGAAAGGTCGGTCTGCAAAATCTCCGGTTCGCCCTGTTCCGCCGCCCGTTCGGCCTGCTCCTGAGAAAACAGGTGCCAACACTGGCCGGGCATCAGTCGCCCGGCGCGCCCGGCACGCTGGGTCATCGAGGCTTTGGAGACGCGCATCGTCACCAGGCGAGTCAGCCCGCTTTTGGCGTCAAAGCGCGCGGTACGCTCCAGGCCGCTGTCCACCACCAGGCTGATGCCGTCGATCGTCAGACTGGTTTCGGCAATGTTCGTTGCCAGCACCGCCTTGCGCCTGCCGTCGGGCGACGGCGCTATCGCCTTTTGCTGCTCGGCCAGCGAAAGCGCGCCATATAAAGGACACAGGTCGATATCGGGCGAAAGCGTACCGTTCAGCGCATCGTATACGCGTCGGATTTCCGCCACACCGGGTAAAAACAGCAGCAGCGAGCCCTGATGCTTGTTCAAAATCTGTCGAACGGCTTGGGCGACGTTATCTTCAAAGTACCCGGTAGAGGGTAAAGGCAGGTAGCGGCGCTCGACGGGAAAGCTGCGCCCTTCGGCGCTAATCACCGGCGCCTGCGGCAGCGTTTGCTGAAGCTTTTGGTTATCCAGCGTGGCCGACATGATAAGGAGCTTTAATTCATCGTTCAAACCGCCCTGAACGTCTAACAGCAGGCTAAGGGCCAAATCCGCCTGCAGGCTGCGCTCGTGGAACTCGTCGAGGATAACGAGAGAAACGCCTTCCATCATGGGGTCTCGCTGGAGCATGCGAATGAGCACGCCCTCGGTAACCACCTCAAGGCGCGTGTTTGCCCCACACTGGCTTTCTGAACGCATGCGATAGCCGACCCGCTCTCCCACCGGCTCATTGAGCTGCTCCGCCAGCCTTTGGGCAACGCTGCGCGCTGCCAGCCTGCGCGGCTCCAGCATAATAATTTTCCCAGGAAGCCACGCCTGCTCAAGAAGCTTTAGGGGCAGCCAGGTCGACTTCCCCGCGCCGGGAGGCGCCTGTAACAATACGGCCTGCGAACGCTGCATCTCCTCGAACAGAGGTTCAAGAACGTCGTTTATGGATAACGAAAAAGAGTTTTGCTGAAAACCATACATAGTCAAAAAGTGTGCCTCCGCAGTGTTCCGCAATTATACACGTCATTTGCGTAGAACCCAGGCGGCATCTTATATAGAAACATCCGCTCCGATAACTTGTCGCCGCTAAAGAACCTAAAACGACGCCTTCTGACGACGAATTTCACGCGTCGCCTTTCATAGAATAAAAATCGCCGCAGTATAGAATTAATGCCAAGAGCCCTTTCCTTTTTGTTACTTCCTTCAACTTCTGAGACGGACATGAAAAATGAACAAACCGGGACTTCGCGCTTACCTCGTTGAGTTTTTACTTTTCTTCTCCTACGCCCTTTTTGCCGTGAACTGGATTGCCGGCTCGACGCTGACCGGAAGCATAATGGCCTTCTTCGGCCTGACGTCGTTCGCATTGGCCACGCTGATTTCCAATGCGATTACGTTGGCAAAAATCGTAGGAAACCTGATGGCGGCCTGGTTTTTGGTCAAGCTTCGCCCCAAGTGGGCGGTGGCCTTCGCGTCGAGCGCGATCGTGCTGGGCGCCCTGCTGGCGGCGTTCGCCACCCAGTACTGGATGTTTGTTTTGATGCGTTTTGTCATGGGGTTCGGCGGCGCGCTGCTGGTGGTCTACTTCGCCCCCTTTGTGGTGCGCTATTTTGAAGCGTCGCAGCGCCCCTTGATGAACGGCATCAACGCCTCGGCGTACAACATCGGCGGCATTTTAGCCATGATAGTGGTTGCGCCGGTCGTCGCCTGGCAGCAAAACAGCTGGCAGGGAACGCTGATTTTCTTTGCCGGATGCAGCGCGGTGCTTTTAGTGCTGTGGCTGTTTATCGGTGAAGACTTTCCGCTGAACCAGCCCGCTAACGCGGCGACTGCCTCAACGCCGAAAAAAGAGTACGGCTTTTCCGACGGGCTCAAAGACCCGTTCAATTATGCTATGCCTTTTACCTACTCCGGCCTGCTGCTGCTTTACATCGTGGTATTAACTATCCTGCCGATTTCCAAGATAAGCGCCATCGACCCGAAAAACCTGAGCGCCACGGTGGCCTTCGCCGGCGTCGTCGGCGCGGCCTGCGGTATTTTTGCCGTACGAAAATTCCCGCTGCGTTTACCGATCGTTCGCTGGTCCGGCCTGGTAATGAGCGCTTTCGGTCTGCTCATGGTGACAGCATCATCCGCGCCGGTGGCGTTAGCCGCCGCTGCGGGCCTAGGCTTTATGATGTTTTTGCCGATGACCGCACTGTTGACCATTCCGCAGGAGCTGCCGGAAATGACGCCGTCCAGGCTCACGCTGATGATGGGGTTCTTCTGGTCCTTTTCCTATATTTTTGAAACGGTAGCGTACTACGGCGTAGGGCTGGTCATCGATGCCTACGGCTTTAAGACCGGACTATACCTGTCGGTCGCGCTGAGTTTGTCTTTCTTTATCGGCTCTTTTCTTCTGCCTGAAACCGGCAGAAAACGGCGTCAGGAGGCTAAGTAATGGAACTCAATCAGGTAGAAAAGAAAAGCTTTCAGTTAGCAAGCTTCACGCTGGAGTGCGGCCAGTCCATTCCGATAACGCTGGGCTATGAAACCTACGGAACGCTGAACGACGAAAAGTCCAACGTTATTCTTATCGCCCACTACTTCAGCGCCTCCAGCCACGCTGCGGGAAAATACTCGCCGCAGGACGCAGCGCCAGGATACTGGGACGGCCTGATCGGGCCGGGAAAAGCTATCGACACCCGTCGGTTTTTCGTTATCGCCATCGACAACCTCTGCAACGTACAGTGGAAAAACCCAAAGGTGATAACGACCGGCCCAAGATCTGTCAACCCGGCGACGGGAAAGCGCTGGGGAAGCCGCTTTCCCCAATTCACCTTCAAGGACATGGTGCGCATTCAGCACGAATTCTTAACCACTCAGTTGGGTATTGAAAAACTGTACGCCGTAGCGGGCGCATCCGCCGGCGGCTTTGCCGCCATTGAGTGGGCTATCCTCTATCCGACCATGCTGGAGCGGGCAATCGGTGTCATCACCAATCCTCAAAACCCAGTTCAGACCTCGTTTAACGTATGCCAGCACGCCATGCGCGCCATTGCGCTGGATCCCAAATGGCAGAACGGCGACTACGAAGACGATCGGGAGCCAGAAGAGGGTAAACGCCTGGCGGTGCAGATGATGAACGCTAGCGCCTTTAGCGCCGAATTATATGAGCAGGCCTACCCGCGCGACAGCGCGGACGGTTCACCCTATGCGTCGATAGATCATCCGCTAGGATTCGAGACCACGCTGGGCAACGCCGTCGCGGCAAGTTGCGCCGTTATTGACGCCAGCCACTGGTATTACACCTGCCGGGCAACGATGCTTCACGACGCGGCGCGAGGGCACGGTTCGCTGAAAAACGCGCTGGAGAAAATTCAGGCTAAGGTCCTGCTGGTCTCCTGCCGACAGGATCAGCTTCAGCCAACGGTCTATAACCGCCAGATGGCGCAGACGCTAAGCGATATGCAAAAAGAGGTCACTTTAGTAGAAATAGAGAGCCAAAAGGGGCATATGGCCGGCATTCTGGATACTCATCTTTTTGCCGACGACGTTCGTCACTTCTTGAAGTGAGCGCCCCCGCGAAGCGATAAGGCTTCGCGGGGATTTCAATTCCTGCCGACATAAACGACGAAATGACGCGTTTAGTGTTTTACCTATCGCCCGACATAGTGAATAATCCTCCCCCCATAGCGTTTTACTTATGAAGGACAACGACTGCCATGCTGTTTTCCTCCCCGCTGAAATCCGCTTTGCTTATCAAGCGCTATAAGCGATTTTTAGCCGACGTCGTCACGCCACAGGGCGAAACCCTGACGCTGCACTGCGCCAACACCGGCGCAATGACCGGCTGCGCGGAGCCCGGCGACACGGTTTGGTACTCTACGTCCGAGAATCCAAAGCGGAAATATGCGCACTCGTGGGAGCTCACTCAAACTCAAGCTGGGCACTTTATTTGTATCAATACGTTACGGGCCAATGAGCTGGTGAAAGAGGCATTGCAACAGGGCAACATCGCACCGCTAAAGGGCTACGAGACCCTTCGCAGCGAGGTGCGCTACGGGGAAGAGAACAGCCGCATCGACTTTCTGCTGGGGCACGAAAACAGGCCTGACTGCTATATTGAAGTGAAGTCAGTCACGCTGCTGGAAAACGGATGCGGCTACTTTCCCGACGCCGTCACCGCGCGCGGCCAGAAGCACCTAAGAGAGCTGCAGGCCGAAGCCGGGCGGGGTCATCGAGCCGTTTTGCTGTTTGCCGTACTGCATTCAGGCATTGAGTGCGTCGACGTCGCAAGGCACGTAGATCCGACTTACGCTAAGCTTTTTGAACGAGTTCAGGAATGCGGTGTCGAAGTCGTCTGTTATAAAGCAGATATCTCCCCAAAGGGGATGATCCTGCAGGCGCCGCTACCTTTTAAAGAGTGATTTTTAGAATAAAAAATAACGCGTGAAACAGTTTTGCTTAAAGAAACGACAGTGTTTACAGCGGAAAGTGCTTTCCCTCACAGCATTGTCATACTCAGAGGAGGAAAAATTGCTAACTTCATCCTCATCTGTTATTTATAGCGGCCTGATTTTTTCTTAGAGTCAAATCGACAACGCGTATTTTGTAGGAGAAGCAAAATGCAAGAAGGGCAAAAGCGTAAGACCTCGTCCTTAAGTATCCTGGCTATTGCGGGCTTAGAGCCTTATCAAGAGAAGCCGGGAGAGGAATATATGAACGAAGCCCAGCTTACACACTTCAAGCTGATTCTTGAAGCGTGGCGTGGGCAGCTCAGGGATGAAGTTGACCGCACCGTTAGCCATATGCAAGACGAAGCGGCAAACTTCCCCGATCCTGCTGACCGTGCGACGCAGGAAGAAGAATTCAGCCTGGAGCTGCGTAACCGCGATCGCGAGCGTAAGTTGATCAAGAAAATCGACAAAACGCTACAAAAAATCGCTGAAGGCGAGTTCGGCTACTGTGAGTCATGCGGCGTTGAAATCGGCATTCGCCGTCTTGAAGCCCGTCCTACGGCCGATCTGTGCATCGACTGTAAAACGCTGGCTGAGATCCGTGAAAAGCAGATGGCGGGCTAACGCCGCCATCCGGCTTCGCTGATATACCGTTAAAGAGAAAGGTTCGCCTTTCTTAACGCATACTCCATTTTCATGACGACTCGTTATGTGGGGCGCTTTGCCCCCTCTCCTTCCGGAGACCTGCACTTTGGTTCACTCATCGCCGCGCTGGGCAGCTTCTTGCAGGCCAAGGCCCGCCGCGGACGCTGGCTGGTCCGCATTGAGGATATCGATCCTCCGCGTGAGGTTGCCGGCGCCGCGTCCAGAATACTGAACGCGCTTGCGCGCTACGGGCTTCACTGGGACGGCGACGTTCTCTATCAGTCTCAGCGCGCCGACGCCTATCGGCAGGTGCTTGACTCCCTCTATCAACAAAATCTCTGCTACTACTGCAACTGCACCCGCGCTCGAATCCAGCTGCTTGACGGCGTTTACGACGGCCACTGCAGAGACCTGAACCTTCCCGCAGGCGGAGCTGCCCTCAGACTTAGATTAGCTAAGCCCGTTTTAGGCTTTCACGACCAACTCTGCGGCGATATCAACGTGCCGCCTGAATTTGCCAAAGAAGACTTTATCATTCACCGCAAAGACGGCCTGTTCGCCTATAACCTTGCCGTCGTGGTGGACGACCACTTTCAGGGCGTGACGGAAATCGTACGCGGCGCCGATCTCATCCTTCCCACCGTCAGGCAGATTGCGCTCTATCGCCAGCTTGGCTGGCGGGAACCGGACTACCTGCACCTGCCGCTGGCGCTCAACGAGGCGGGCGACAAGCTGTCCAAGCAGAATCACGCGCCGGCGCTGCCGGAAGGAAATCCCGTGCCGACGCTTGGCAAGGCGCTCACGTTTCTTGGGCAAACGCTGCCCGACGGCTGGGCCGATGCATCGACCGACGAACTTCTGGCGTGGGCGATCGGCCACTGGACGCCGTCGTCGATCCCCTGCCCTTCGCACAGTACAGGCGCTACCAGTAATTGAGGAAAGCGGCCCTAATACGGTTTTCGTTCTCAAACGCCTTCGCGTGAGCTATCATAGGCCGCCGATTTTTTCATCCACAGTGGATGATGTCGTCCGCCTAAGGGCGGAATTAACGAATTTTCAGAGCCCGACCGCTTGGCCGTTATGGCGCAAGCGCGCTTTCGGGCTCATTGGTTTACAGAAAGACAACAACCGAGGTGTCCTATTTTTACCCGCGTAGCTGATTTTTGCCGCAAGGTATTCACTCGAGAGCCTGGATCAGGCGAACTGCAAGACGACAATGCCCAAGACGACGTTCTTATCGTTCCTCGCGCGCAGCACAACATTTCCCGCCAAGACATCAGCGACAACGCGCTGAAAGTGCTCTATCGGCTGAATAAGGCCGGTTATGAAGCCTATCTGGTCGGCGGCGGCGTCCGCGATCTGCTGTTAAACAAAAAGCCGAAAGATTTCGATATCACCACCAGCGCCACGCCGGAGCAGGTGCGCAAGCTGTTTCGCAACTGCCGCCTGATTGGTCGCCGTTTCCGCCTTGCCCACATCATGTTCGGGCCGGAAATCATCGAAGTCGCCACCTTCCGCGGCACCCACGACGACAGCGACGATAAAAATGCCTCTCAGCAGGCCAACAGCGGCATGCTGCTGCGCGACAACGTGTACGGTTCAATTACTGAAGATGCCTATCGCCGCGACTTTACTATCAATAGCCTTTACTACAGCGCCAGCGACTTCACGCTGCGCGACTTTACCGGCGGCTTAAGCGACCTCCAGCAGGGCATCATCAGGCTTATCGGCGAACCGGAAGTTCGCTATCGCGAAGATCCGGTCAGAATGCTGCGGGCGGTGCGTTTTGCCGCCAAGCTAGGTATGAAAATAGACCCGACGACCGCCGAGCCCATTCCACGACTGGCGGAGCTGCTGAACGACATTCCTCCCGCACGGCTGTTTGAGGAGGCGCTCAAGCTTTTACAGTCCGGCCAAGGGTACGATACCTATCTGCTGATGCGCGAGCACCGGCTGTTCGGCCCGCTGTTCCCGGTTATCGCCCGTAACTTCACGCCCGGCGGCGACAGCAATATGGAAAAGCTGCTGGCGAAAGTATTGCAGAACACCGACCGCCGCCTGCAAAGCGGAAAGCGCGTTAATCCGGCCTTCCTGTTTGCCGCCATGCTGTGGTATCCGCTGGTCGAGCTTGCCCACAAGCTGGCTCAGGAAAGCGGCTTGACCTACTACGACGCCTTTGCGCTGGCAATGAACGATACGCTGGACGAACAGTGCCGTACGCTGGCTATCCCTAAGCGCATCACTTCGCTGGTTCGCGACATTTGGCAGCTACAAATCCGCCTGCCGCGCCGCCAGGGTAAAAAGGCCTATAAGCTGATGGAGCACCCCAAATTCCGGGCGGCGTTCGATTTGCTGCTGCTGCGCGGCGAAATTGAGCGAGGCGAACTGGAGAAGCTTGGCCACTGGTGGGAAGAGTTTCAGGAAGCGGACACCCAGCGGCAAAAAACCATGCTTAACTCTCTGGGCGACGAACCCGACAGGCCCCGCCGCCCTCGCCGTCCGCGCAAGCGGACGCCTAAAGCTCAGGACTAAGGCGTGACTCGGGTATTTATCGCGCTGGGAAGCAATCTGGAGCAGCCGCTAAAGCAGGTTGAAGCGGCGCTGGAGGCTATCAAACGCATTGAACAAACGCGGCTGGTCAGCTGTTCGCGCTATTTCCGCACTGCGCCGCTGGGGCCTAAAGATCAGCCCGACTACCTTAATGCGGTGGTCGAGCTGGAAACCACGCTGGAGCCTGAAGCGCTGCTGGATGCCACTCAAAAGATTGAGCTCCAGCAGGGACGGGTCAGAAAAGAAGAGCGCTGGGGCCCCCGCACGCTGGATCTCGACATCCTGCTGTTTGGCGAGCGCATCATCAATACGCCTCGCCTGACGGTCCCCCACTACGATATGCACAATCGGGCCTTTATGCTTTACCCGCTGGCCGACATCGCTCCCGACCTCATCTTCCCCGATGGAACGCCGCTGCACCAACGTCTGGCACAGCTGAGCAATGAGGGAGTCTCTCTCTGGTTTTCGCCCTAGGCTATTGAGCTTACTGCTTTACCTCCATCGGCTTGACGTCTGAACGGTTGTTGGCAATGCGCTCGGCCATGGTGTCGATAGAGTCAGTGCGTAAGATATAAAGCCGCTTGAGCGTAAACGGGTTATCGCCCGGCTTCACTTTTCCTCTCACCGTCGTAACCGCCAGACGATACCCCGCCAGCCTGGCCGCTTCAATCGCCTTGTCGTTATAGCCGCCAAACGGATAGGAAACGTAAAGCACCTTAGGATTAAACTGCCGCAGCGCGCGGGCAGAGCGTTCGAAGTCCAGCTGAATATTGTGCTCGGTGCGGCTTAGCAGAACCGGGCGCCGGTCGTCAGAATAGCGGTGCAAAAAGTGGGTGTGCGACTGGATCTCGAACACGTCCTGAATCTGCTTCAGTTCGCTGATGCTCATAAACTGCAGCGAACTGGCGTCCCACGCCTGAGGATTGTGCTTAACGCGAGAAGAAATGATAAACGCAACCGCATGCTGGTCGTACTTTTTCAGTATTGGGTAGGCGTAGCGATAAACCGACTTCAGGCCGTCGTCAAACGTCAGTACGACCGCCTTCGCCGGGAGGTTAACGCTGTTGTTCAAATAGCCTTCAAGCTGAGCCATAGACAGGGTTTTATAGCCAGCGCTTTTCAGGTAGCCCATCTGGGCGTCGAGCGCGGTATCCGACGTAGTGGTGGACGTATTGCGGAAAAGCTTGTTCTCTTCGTCCCGAAGCACGTGGTGATAGGTCAGGACGGGAATGCCGTTGTCCAGCTCGCAGTCGTCGGCACGCACGTACTTTACGTCGTCACCGACGTTGATTTCATACCACAGGACCCCGTCATCGCCTTTAAGCCGCCCCAAAATAGGATAACGCAGGTTCTCGTTCAGCTCGCCGAAGACGCGGCTCTTCGCAGTAGGATGGTTGTAGAGCGAGGTCGTACGAGTAGTTATCAGGTTCTGATTAAGCTTTTGCAGATCCGCCAGTTCAAGCCCCATCGCCTTTTTCGATTTTTGCACCGGCTTCAGATCGTCTTTATCAATAAGCCCGTTGCCGTTGCCGAAGGTAAATTCATAGTAGTCATCGTTAAGCGGATAGGCCATAAGCTCCACGTTTTCGCGCAGCGTGCCGACCTTAATCACTTCGCCAGCAACCGGCGCCATAACCTCGCTGTCGCGGATCAGCTTGACCTGAATCGGAGGGGATTTCGCATCAGGCAAAGGCGTATCCTGCGCGCAGACCAGCATGGAGCCGACGACGAACAGAAACAGCGCAATCGGCAAACGGAGAACATGTTTGAAGTTCATAAAATTATCGTATTGATTTTATTAGAATCATAAAGATAACCGGACGATAGAGGCAAAGATGAGACATCCTGAAATAAGACCGCGCCGTCCTTCCAATAAATAACGTCATTATTTACTCAGAAAAATAGCGGTAGTGTCCGTTTATCGTCCATAAAAAGAGAATATCCTCAACCCGAGCTCCGGAACCTATATTGTGAACCACTAAAGGCCGTCCGTCAGAGGTATAGCTGTCGGTCACAATACCGATGTGGGGTAATCCATTAGTTAAACGCCAGGAAACAATGTCTCCGGGCTGGTAATCTTTTGGATTAAACGTAATCGGCTCGCCCATTCTATGCCGATTAAAATAAGTTTCAAGATTCGGAACGCGTCGGTGATCGATATTTGTATCGGGCTTTTTTAGCCCCCAGCGCGCGGGATAGGACGAAAAATTCGCCTTCATATCCTTATGAACTAATTGCTGTAAATCTGCGCCCTGAAGGCGCAAAGCGCGAATAACGACGTCAGAACACACGCCGCGGTCTTCCGGTACGTCGCCGTTAGGATAAGGCAAAGAGACATAGGCGGGGTCGTAGTAGAGGGTTTTGCCAATCTGAGTTTCGGCGCTGCGGGCCAGCGCCAGGTTGGTTTTAGGCTTCACGGGCGCCGATATCACCGCGTCCTGCGCCGCGAACGGAACTTCCAGCGGCTGCTCAGAGAGCGCCGCGTAAGAGGCGAAAAGCCCTGCGCCCAGCAGCAGGAAGGTGATTAAAACGGTCTTTGTCATTGATGACATCCTTTTCATCCAAGACGGAACGGGTTACAAAAAACGCTAGTAGCCCAGCTTTTCGACGACGGAAGCAATCCATTCCCGTTTGTCCGCCTGCGTGCCGACATAAATAAGCGTACTGCCAATCTGAGACATCAGCGCATAGTTATCGTTATATCTCAGGGAGTATTTATTGTAATTTCCCATGCTGACTTTATTTGAAGAGGTCAGGTTCGACGCCGACTTCTCTTCCTCATACTTTTTTTGCATCAGACTATAGGCACGAGTAGCCTGCGCCTCGTTGGAAAACGTCAAGAAATTAACGGCCACGCCGTCCTTTTCCGCAATCAGATAGCGCTTGATAACGTCGTCTTTGCCGTTTGAATCCTTGGAGTTATCCATCGTAAAGCCTTCCGCTTCCATCGCGGTTTGAAACTGCTCGGCGGTGATTTCCGGCTTGTTCATGTCGCAACCGGTCAGCAGCAGCATTAAAAATGCGCCGAAAATAAAAGATATCTTTTTCATCACTAAAACGTCCCTGTTTAAATCAAAGAAAGGAAAAACGGTCGGCGGATGATAACCCGCCGAAACAATACAAACAAATAAACGTCAGCTACGCAGCCCTCTTCCACGGGAAATCAGCCACCAGCTCAGCAGATAAAACCCGGCGGTAAAGGCCAGCAGTACGCCAAACGTCATCGCAAGCGATACGTCGGTAATACCGAGAAAGCCGTAGCGAAAGCCGCTAATCATATAGACTATCGGGTTCACTTTGGACACCATCTGCCACACCGGCGGCAGCAGGGTCAGTGAATAGAAGACGCCGCCCAAGTAGGTTAACGGCGTCAGCACGAACGTCGGCACGATGCTGATATCGTCGAACGTTTCGGCAAACACCGCGTTAACCAATCCACCGAGTGAAAACAGTACCGACGTCAAAAGCAACGTCGCGGCAATCACCCACCAGGAGTGGATTTCCAGCGGTACGAAGAACAGCGACACCAGCGTAACCAGAATGCCGACGCAGATCCCTCGCGCAACGCCGCCGCCGACAAAGCCAAGGATAATAATGTGGGTAGGCACCGGCGCTACCAGTAGCTCTTCAATGCTGTGCTGATACTTAGCGCCAAAGAACGAAGACGCCACGTTAGAGTAGGAGTTGGTAATAACCGACATCATGATAAGGCCCGGCACGATAAACTGCATATAGCCAAAGCCCTGCATTTCGCCGATGCGCCCACCGATAAGGTTGCCGAAAATAATGAAGTAGAGCGTCATGGTAATGACAGGAGGCACCAACGTCTGGATCCAAATCCGGGCGAAGCGGGTGACTTCCTTAATCCAGATGCTTTTTAGCGCAATCCAGTACAAACGAATCATTGCTCGCCTTCCTTATAGTCGTTAACCAGATGAACAAACAGCTCTTCCAAACGGTTCGCCTTGTTTCTCATACTCAAGACCGGCACGCCCTGCGCGCTAAGCTGGGCGAAGACGCCGTTAAGCCCCTGCTCCCTCTCCACGTCGACTTCAAGCGTGGCGGTATCCACCAGGCGGCTGACGTACCCTTCCAACTGCGGGATCGGGCTCTTGGGCGCCAGGTCGAGAATAAAGGTTTCCGACTGCAGTTTGGACAGCAGCTCGCGCATGGAGGTGTTTTCCACCAGCTCTCCCTGACGAATGATGCCAATGTTGCGGCACAGCATCTCCGCCTCTTCCAGGTAGTGCGTGGTCAAGATAATAGTAATGCCCTGCTGATTAAGCTCTTTCAAAAATAGCCACATCGAGCGGCGCAGCTCGATATCGACGCCCGCAGTCGGCTCATCGAGGATAAGCAGCTTGGGCTGATGCATCAGCGCGCGGGCAATCATCAACCGGCGCTTCATGCCGCCGGAAAGGCGCATCGCGCGCTCGTTGCGCTTTTCCCAAAGCTCCAGGCGCTTAAGATACATCTTGGCGCGCTCCATCGCCTCCTGGCGCGGCACGCCGTAGTATCCGGCCTGAGTGACAACTATCTGCAGCACGGTTTCAAAAGGGTTAAAGTTAAACTCTTGAGGCACCAGCCCCAGCTGCCGCTTGGCGTTTACCAAAGAGGTATCGGTATCGTAGCCAAACACCTTTACCTGCCCGGAGGTTTTATTGACAAGGGAACTGATGATGCCGATAGTGGTCGATTTCCCCGCGCCGTTGGGCCCCAGCAGCGCGTAAAAATCGCCGGCTTCGACGGTCAAATCGATGCCTTTAAGCGCCTTAACGCCGCCGGCATACACTTTGGTTAACTTAGATAATTCTAGCGCGTACGTCATAGCCAACAGGATTACCTTATTTTGAAAAATGAGGAACGGAGCAGATTCGTGGGTTATTCCCCACACATACGACCAGCTTAATCGCTCTAGCTCTGCATAACAAATCAATTAACACTTTTGAAACAATTCAATCAGGTATAAAATAACGCTCGGTCGTCTTCCTGATGAAGCTGCCTTGGCCCTTCTCTGCCGAACGGTCAGCTTCTGCGCCAACAACTTGAAGTATGACGAGTATATTAACGCCGTTAAACACAATGAGCGATAGCACTTATGAAAGACATTGAACGACTGATGCACAACAACGAGGTTTGGTCAGCTACTATCAGCAAGGACGATCCCGGATTTTTTGAACGTCTGGCGCTGGCGCAAAAGCCGCGTTTTCTATGGATTGGTTGTTCCGATAGCCGCGTACCGGCTGAACGCCTGACCGGGCTTGAGCCTGGCGAGCTGTTCGTTCACCGCAACGTCGCTAACCTGGTTATTCACACCGATTTAAACTGTCTTTCCGTCGTGCAGTATGCGGTTGAGGTGCTGGAAATTGAGCACATCATCATCTGCGGGCACTACGAGTGCGGCGGCGTTACTGCCGCCATTGACAACCCGGAGCTGGGGCTGATTAACAACTGGCTGCTGCACATCCGCGACATTTGGTATAAGCACAGCTCGCTTATCGGCGAATTCCCGCCGGAAAAGCGCGCCAACCTGCTCAGCGAAATCAACGTGGTGGAACAGGTTTATAACCTGGGCCACTCAACCATCGTGCAGTCGGCCTGGAAGCGCGGGCAAAAGGTGCTGATCCACGGCTGGGTTTATGACGTACAGGACGGAAAACTGCGCGACTTGGAAATCAGCGCCTCAAGCCGCGAATCACTCGAGCTGCTGTACCGCAAGGCTATTTCCAACCTGCTCGTTACGGACAAGGCGGACAAGTAACCGCCTTCAGGTAAAAACCCGAGCGGCAGACGCCGCCCGGGTTATTTTTTTAACTTTATTCGTCCAGCAGAACGACCTTACCGACGTAGGGCAGATGGCGATAGCGCTGCGCATAGTCAATACCGTATCCCACTACAAACTCATCGGCGATAGAAAAGCCAATATAGTCGATCGGTACCGGTACTTCACGGCGAGACGGCTTGTCCAGCAGCGTACAGAGCGCCAGCGAGTTAGGCTCTCGCAGCAGCAGAATTTCGCGTACTTTGGTCAGGGTATAGCCCGTATCGATGATGTCCTCGACGATCAGCACGTCTTTACCGCGAATGTCTTCATCCAAATCTTTAAGAATTTTTACGTCGCGGTTGCTGTCCATGCTGTTGCCGTAGCTGGAAGCGGTCATAAAATCGACTTCGTGGGGAACCGTTATCATTCGACACAGGTCGGCCATGAAGATAAACGAACCGCGAAGCAGCCCAACCAGCACCAGCTCTTTACCGCTATCGCTATAGCGTGCGTTAATCTCAGCAGCCAGTTCAGCAATGCGCGCCTTCACTTCCTGCTCGGAAATCATGGTTTCAACAATATGTTTCATAGCGAAAAACGATCGGGGAGCCCGATCGAACGATCCTTTAGAATTGAGCGTTATTAAACGGAAGGCCAAGGAGTGTAACACATCTTAGCATCGGTTATACATAACCCACGAGGAGAAAGGTAAGCGGTTAAAGGTAGAAAAAAGCCGGACGATAAAAAGGGGACATCGACCGGCTATACCCACTGCGATTCAGGCTGCCGCCATACGGCGCCGAGACGCTGGGCATCAACGTTGGTTAATGCTGAGTCAGCCCGGCCTCTTCTTCGGACTGGCGCACGATAGCCTTGCCCATCCACTGTATGACGTCGAGAACCTGGTTGCTCTCCAGCCCCCAGATATCCTTGAGGACAAGAAAAACTTCTGAACCATAAATCAGGGAAAAGGCATACTTCATTCTGTCCCATTCGGCCTTGGGCATCTTTTCTTTCATCGGCTGAGCGACTAACTCCACCAGCTGCTTACGGTTTCCTCTTATCAGCGGCGGCCCCATGTCGGCCTCGCCTTCCCCTGAGCGTTGGGCAGCCCACTGCTCAAGAGAGATGCGCAGCGCGGCTCTCAGGGCGCCTTCGTGCCTTTCCAACTGGGGATAGGCGAAAGCCAGCAGAGATTCCAGACGCTCGGCCACGGACTTCTCTTTTGGCTTCCAGGCTTTCATCGGGGCTAAAACGTCGCTGACGATAGCGGATATCAGCGCACTCTGAGTTGGGAAATAGCGGTAGGCCGTTGCCCGGGATACGCCGGCTTCGCATGCCAGCTCTGTAATGGAGGGTATTTTGCCGTTCTCGAGCACGTTCATTGCCGTCGTCATCAACTTGTCCATCGTACGGGCCCGCACCCGAGTCATTCTTTGTGGTTCATCGGTCAAAGCGGCGCGTTTTCCATCCTGGACGTCATTTTTTATTTTCATCATAGAGTTCCGAATATTCCCCTAACCGCGCTCTCAAGAGCGCCCCTTACCTGAAAATGTTTCAACTCGCAGGGCAAAAAAACCTGCAAACAAAAAAGCCAACGACAAACTCCTCCGACCTCTCCCAAAGAGATATATGTATTTTTTATTACATTTTGATACGTATTCACGCAACTGGCCTTTTGGCCACCACGGTAAATTTATAAATTAAAAACAATGAATTATTTATTGTTATCAGAAGGCATCTTTTTGATGGATGTGGCATATGTAAAATACGTTAACGTTTGCTTATCAAAATAGAAAAACGGCAGCCTACAGGACGAGGCCGCCGTTTGGTTCAATCGAGGGAAAATAGGGTGCGCTACTTTTTAGCCGGCGCGGTATCCGTTCCGCCTGCGCGGTAAATCTCGGCGGAAACCCGCCAGTAAGGGGAAGTGTCATAGTCGCGTGCGCCAATGACGCGATAGTAGTCAGCCCCTTCTTTTTCAGCCTTTTTAGCAATCGCCTCAACGGCCTGATCCTGGGTTGAAACGTCTACCGTAAGGCTAATCACCCCCATGCTCTGCAGCCCCATTTTTTCAGCCACGTCGCGGCGGGGGATCTCCGTAATGGCGCTTGCATAGCTGCTGATAATAAGCGTCAGAAACATCACCGAAGCCGATACTAATTTCATGATGAACGCCCTTTCAAATTCTACGTTCCGTCATCATACGCCGGACAGAAGGCAAATAAAATTCCGTCCGGTCCCAAACTATTCATACCCGCTTCGGCAGCCACTACAACCGGTTAGCGGTAGAGCTCAGCAGAAATACGCCAGTTATTCGAGTTATCCCGTGAATCCACCGCGATAACGCGATAGTGCCCTGCATTCATGCTTTCCGCCTTTTTCGCAATGGCGCTCACCGCTTGGTCCATGTCAACGACCTGAACCGAACCGGAAATAGAGCCCATGCTTTGTAACTGCTGTGCCTGTTGGCTGCTAACCTGAGTCGCCGCCATAGCGGAACCGGCGCCAAGTGAGAATAGCAAAGCGATAAGTGCAGCTGACTTTTTCATAAAATTGCCTCGTAATTTTCATCCAGATATTTAATTCAAAATTTCTGAATATGATATTCAAAATTATCCAACATATTAATGGATAAAAACCTAATAATTTGAATTAAATAAATATAATAAAAAAATCTAAATCAATTTAATTCAAACCATGCATGAATCCTAGATCCAAAAACTGACGCTGTATTAACTTTTAATGCTAAAATTTTTTAACATTTATAAATTAATTTGATTACATGTCCACACATTCCAGCTCTCCTGCGGGTTCCCCCATTTTTGACCTTTAGTGCTGTTTTATTTGACGCTTTTCCCTCAATAAAATACTGTACCGTACAGTACGAATATGAAATGAATAAGACGCATTTAGTCAAGAAATGCAAAAGACGAGCCTGAAGAACCCGAGCTCGGAACCATAGCTGAAGGAAATAACGCAATGCTGCAAACAACCATTATTCATGACTTGGTCAGTTGGATAGAGAACCATTTAGAGGAGCCGCTTAACGTCAAGCGCGTCGCCACGAAGGCCGGTTACTCTCAGTGGCATCTACAGCGGCTGTTTAAGAACACCACCGGCGATTCGCTGGCGACCTACATTCGCAAAAAGCGCCTGCAAAATGCGGCGTCCGAGCTTAAGCAAAGCCGCAAAACCATTGCGGACATCGCCTATAAGTATCAGTTCGACTCTCAGCAAAGCTTTACCCGAGCGTTTAAAAAAATGTATGACAAGACCCCTTCCGACTACCGCTATCGCGCCTGAGAGCGGTGTCGTTACCCTTTTCCGTTTTATTCCCGCGCAGGCCGAAAGAATAAAAAGATTTGTCATCGTCATGCGGTGTGATAACGTCGTTAGGAATCCGTAACGAATATCAGTGATATGACGCGCAAATCCTTCTTTCGATTACCCCTTTTACTGCTGTCCCTGTCGGGGCTCTCTTTCGAGAGCCAGGCTTTAACGGAGCCCGAGGCCGAAGACCTCGCCGACCTGACCGCCGTATTCTTATACCTTAAGCAAGAGTGCGGCTACGGTGATTTGCCTATTCCTGAAATCAAGCGCGCGCTTATCTATTTTGCTCAACAAAACCACTGGGACTTGAGCAACTACAACCAGCTCAATATGGAAGAGCTCGGCAGCGCCAGCTACCGAGATTTAAAACGAATTCCCATTGATGAAAAGATTAAGTGCCGCAGCCTTGCCAAAGACTCTTTCGGCCTTATCGCTCGCTGAAGCCCCCTGCCGTTTCGTTGTGCCTATATTTGCAGCCTGGTGTGCATAAATACGGCGTTTACCGTGCATCCCCGCCCCAAATTCGCTATGATATCGCGCTAAATTTTTTGTCCGGCATTGAGGATTAAGGCGCATGTCTCAAAAAGAGATCTGGTTTGAAACGCTGCATAGCGGCTTTGGTCAGTTTTTTTCCATTGATAAAACCCTTTATCACAATAAGACCGAACATCAGGATTTAATCATTTTTGAAAACGACGTGCTGGGGCGCGTGATGGCGCTCGACGGCGTCGTTCAAACCACCGAGCGCGACGAGTTTATCTATCATGAAATGATGGCTCACGTGCCGATCTTTGCCCACGGTAAGGCTAAGCGGGTTCTTATCATCGGCGGCGGCGACGGCGGAATGCTGCGCGAAGTGTGCCGCCATCAGAGCGTCGAGCACGTGACGATGGTGGAGATTGACGCGGGCGTGGTGGAATTCTGCCGCCAGTACCTGCCCAACCATAGCAGCGGCGCCTATGACGATCCGCGCTTTAATCTGGTTATCGAAGACGGCGTTAACTTCGTTAGCCAAACGGACCTGAAGTTCGACGTAATTATCTCCGACTGCACCGATCCCATCGGCCCCGGAGAAAGCCTGTTTACGTCGGACTTCTATCAGGGCTGCGCGCGCTGCCTGAATGAAAACGGCATTTTCGTTGCGCAAAACGGCGTCTGCTTCCTTCAGCAGGACGAAGCGGTCAACAGCCACCGCAAGCTGTCGCACTACTTCGACGACGTCAGCTTTTATCAGGCCGCGATCCCAACCTACTACGGCGGCATCATGACCTTCGCCTGGGCGAGCCAGAATCCGATGCTCCGCCAGCACGACTTGGCGACGCTGGAAGCGCGCTTTAAGGCCTCCGGCCTGCACTGCCGCTATTACAACCCGGCGATACACGCGGGCAGCTTTGCGCTACCGCAATATTTACACGACGCGCTGAACGATAAATAATCATTCGTTTCCTACATCGACAAACTAAGGCGGTGAACCAAATTGCACAAAATAAAACTACACGGCTTCAATAACTTAACCAAAAGCCTGAGTTTTTGTATCTATGACATCTGTTATACCCAAACGGACTATGACAGAGAGCAATATATTGCCTACATCGATGAACAGTACAACGCCAACCGTCTGACCGAAATCCTGACGGAAACCTGTTCTATCATCGGTGCAAACATCCTCAACATCGCCCGTCAGGACTACGATCCTCAGGGCGCCAGCGTGACGATCCTCATCAGCGAGGAACCGATCGACCCAAGCCTGGTCGACCAGTCAGAAAATCCCGGCCCGCTGCCCGAAGCGGTGGTCGCTCACCTGGATAAAAGCCATATCTGCGTTCATACCTACCCGGAAAGCCACCCTCAGGGCGGGATATGCACGTTCCGAGCGGATATTGAGGTGTCTACCTGCGGCGTAATTTCTCCGCTTAAGGCGCTCAACTATCTTATTCACCAACTTGAGTCCGACATCGTAACGCTGGACTACCGCGTGCGCGGCTTTACCCGCGACGTCAACGGCGTGAAGCACTACATCGACCATCCGATCAACTCTATTCAGAACTTTATGGCCGAGAGCATCACCTCTCAGTTTCATATGGTGGACGTTAACGTCTATCAGGAGAACATCTTCCACACCAAGATGATGCTCAAAGAGTTCGATCTCGACCACTACCTGTTCAACGCCAAGCCGGAAGACTTAAGCCAGAGCGAGCGCCAGCACATTACTAATCTGGTGCGTAAAGAAATGCAGGAAATCTACTACGGCAGGAACATGCCGGACGTAGCCTGAGCTATTTGAAGCCACGCCGAACGGCGTGGCTACTCTCCATTTTTCTAATTCCCTTACTGCCGACTGTCGTTCGCCTGACGCAGTAGGATTCGGCTTTCGCTCAGGAAGCGATTCGCGTGATCGCCGAACCAGTCCTTCACCTGATTGAAGTTGTCGATAAACGCCGCCTTGTCCCCTCTCTCCAGAATCTCTACCGCCTCGCCGAAGCAGGCGTAGTAGCGCTTAATCAGCGCCAGATTCTCTTCAGACGACATAATGATGTCCGCATACAGCTGCGGATCCTGCGCAAACAGGCGGCCGATCATCGCCAGCTCCAGGCGATAAATGGGTGACGACAGCGCCAAAAGCTGCTCCAGCTCGGCGTTCTCATGCGACAGGTTAAGGCCGTAGGTAAAGGTAGCGAAGTGGCGCAGCGCCTGAATAAAGGCCATGTTGCGGTCGTGCTCCGCAGGCGTAATGGCATGCAGCCGCGATCCCCAGACCTGAAGCTGTTCCAACAGCCACTGGTAGGCTTCGGGCATTCGCCCATCGCAGTAGGCGATCACCTGCTTGGCCAGGCTGCTGACGTCCGGCCCGAACATTGGGTGCAGGCCCAGCACCGGCCCGGCGTGAACCTCCAGCATGGTTTCCATCGGCTTTTGCTTAATAGAGGCGAAATCCACCAGAATGCAGTCGTCGGAAAGCTTAGGCAGCCGGCGAATGACCTGTTCGGTCAGATGAATAGGCACGCTGACGATCGCCATACCGGCGTCTTTCAGTATCTCGTCAGCGTTCGGCCAGTCTTCCTGCTCCAGAACGCGAACCTGATAGCCTGAAAGCGTAAACAGTCGACCAAACAGCTGCCCCATCTTGCCGCGACCGCCGACGATAACAATCGGTCCCATGTCCGGCTTCAGGGTTTTAAATCCTTTATCGTTTTCGCTCGTGTAGGACTCACGCATCACGCGGCGCAGAACGTCTTCAATCAAATCCGGCGGCACGCCCATAGCTTCCGCCTCTTTGCGGCGAGAAGCCAGCATGCTGCTTTCCCGATCGGGCGCGTAAATCGGCAGCCCGTGCTGACTTTTCACTTCCCCTACTTCGGCTACCAGCGCAAGCCTTTGAGCCAGCAGCTTCAGCAGCCCTTTGTCCACTTCGTCAATGCGCTCGCGCAGCGCCGTCAGTTCCGCCACCATGTTGTTGTTCTCTCCCCAAATTAATGCTTATACCCTTTATTTTCTCGAGTATACAAACATGCCGCCTTTCGGCGGCATTCGGCTGCTAACAAACCCTAAACGTAAATTCTGGATAATTTGCGGCATCAATCGGCGGGAGAGTCTTCCGTTGGGGTCGACTTGGCGTAAGCCAACGACAAACCGGCAAAGCCGGTTTGAACAGCGCTTGCGCTGGCCCTTTAGGGTGAAACCCGAAGGGCTTCATAACGGCCCCTAGGAAGGCTATGCCCGCCGCACACCCAAGCCTAATACAAGCACCCTTCCGGCCGAGCACGATGGTGATATAAGCAGGCCGTGTTTTCGGACGGAACATACTCCAAAGCCGATTGAATAATTTATCATCAGCCTGATAAACGATAATCATCAGATAAAAATCACTGACACACAAGCACCGCTTCGCCCAGTTCGGCGTGCACCTTTTGCAGCAGGCGTTCGGTGGTTTCCCAGTTGATGCAGGCGTCCGTTACGGAAACGCCGTAGCGCATGTCGGCTCTTGGCTGTTCGGAAGACTGGTTGCCTTCGTGAATGTTGCTTTCCAACATCATGCCGATGATGGAACGATTGCCTGCCTTAATTTGTTCCAACAGGGAGAAGACGACCTCGGACTGACGGCGAAAATCCTTATTGGAGTTGCCGTGGCTACAGTCGATCATCAGAGCCGGATTAAGCCCCGCTTTCTTCATTTGCTCTTCGCAATCCTTCACGCTCTGAGGATCGTAGTTCGGCGTTTTGCCGCCGCGCAAAATGACGTGGCCGTTGGCGTTACCTTGGGTTTGCAACAGGCAAACCTGCCCTTCCTGGTTGATGCCGACAAAGCGGTGCGGCATAGCAGCGGCCTTCATGGCATTGATCGCCGTCGCCAGACTGCCGTCGGTGCCGTTTTTAAATCCGACCGGCATCGACAGGCCCGATGCCATTTCGCGGTGGGTTTGCGATTCGGTAGTGCGCGCGCCGATGGCCGACCAGCTGAACAGGTCGCCAAGGTACTGCGGGCTGTTCGGGTCCAACGCTTCGGTCGCCAGCGGCAGCCCCATCGCCACCAGCTCAAGCAGCAGCTTACGCGCCACGTGCAGACCGTGCTCAACGTCGAACGATCCGTCCATGTGAGGGTCGTTAATCAGCCCCTTCCAGCCAACGGTAGTTCTCGGCTTTTCAAAGTAAACGCGCATCACGATAAACAGGCGATCTTTGGTTTCGTCCGCTAGCTTTTTCAGGAGGTGGGCGTACTCGATAGCGGCCTGGGGATCGTGAATCGAGCAGGGGCCGCAGACTACCAGCAGGCGACGGTCGCGCCCGTGGAGAATGTCGGCGATAGTCTGACGGGCGGCCGAAATAGAGGCCTCATCCTCCCGACTCAGGGGATATTTCTGCTTCAGCTCTTCGGGCGTAATCAAAACCTGTTCTGCGCTGATGTTTACGTTATTAAGCTGGTCTTTCTGCATGATCATAGTTGTTCCTTAGGCCCATCCCCTGATGGGTTAAAACGCCTTAAGATGAAGAGTCGAGGGTCGTTTTTAACGACGCTGAGCTGAGTGTAAACTTTAGAATCCAAATTTGTAAAGATAATTTTACTGTTATTTTTATATCCAGTAATAACAGCAATAGAAACAAAAATAACCGTAAATATATCTTTCCATTTAAGGAGATTTACCTACATGATAAACTGACCGAAATCTGTGGAGGGAACATGCTTAGAGCAATGATTGTTGACGACGAGCAGCCGGCTCGGGAAGAGCTGGCCGAACTGCTTGCCGATGTTGAAAACCTGACCGTCGTCGGCGAATGCAGCAACGCGCTGGAAGCCATTGCGGCCATTCATCGCCTGCAGCCTGACGTGGTTTTTCTCGATATACAGATGCCCAGAATAAGCGGGCTCGAAATGACAGCCATGCTCGATCCGGCCACCATGCCGCACATCGTATTCACCACCGCCTATGACGAATACGCGGTAAAGGCGTTTGAGCAGCACGCCTTTGACTACCTGCTAAAGCCGGTCGACGGCCAGCGCCTGCTCAAGACCATCGAACGTCTGAGAGGGGCTAGGTCCGTCAATAGAAACGTCCACCTGATTGCGGACAACGCGCTGAAGCACATTCCCTGCTACGGCCACAACCGCATTTTTCTCCTGAGGCTGGACGACGTCGAATACCTAAGCAGCGAGCTGAGCGGCGTTCGCGTCATCGGTACAGAGCAAAGCGGATATACTCAGCTTACGCTGAAAATTTTAGAAGAAAAAACGCCGTTTACCCGCTGCCACCGGCAGTACCTGTTAAATCTGGACCACATCGGCGAAATCCAGCTGTTGGATAACGGCAGCGCGGAGGCGGTAACCCGCTCGGGCAAACGCATCCCCGTCAGCCGCCGCTATCTGAAACCGCTGAAAGAACAACTGGGCATTGCATAACGGAAATGAATAACAACGTGAAAAATATCACCATGCTGCTGTTGGTCGGGCTTCTGACCGGCTGCGGAGCGGCTGCCAGCGAAAGCGTCCCCGCCGACGCGGCAGAAACGACTGAGCGCTCCTCCACCTGGTTTGACGTCGGCTATAAAGAGGCCGCAGAAGGCAACGGAGTAAAGGACAACGCATCGCTGTCGGAATGGTACGGGGAAGCGGAGATCAACCGCATCGCCTATCTGGAAGGCTATGCCAAGGGGCAGGCCGAGCTCTGCCAGGAAGATAAAATAACGGCGCTGGCGCGGGAGAAAAAGCCCTTCCCGGCCAGCTGCGACAGCGTTGATAGCGCCGAGTCTCTTAAACAGATTTGGCAGCTGCGGTCAGAAAACTAACCGGGCCGATCACTCGCCCTTAACCTTAGGCTTATCTATCCGGCTAATACCGCCGTCGTTAAACACCTGGGTGTAGCCCATGTCCAGCAGAGCCTCTTTCGCCAGGCCGGACTGGCGGCCGGAGTTACAGTAGAGATGGACGGTGTCGCTCTTATCCGGCACCTGAGCGGCGATTTTCTCCGTCAGCTCCTGCAGCGGGATGTTGACCGCGCCCTGAATATGCTCTCTTTGATACTGCTCTGGAATGCGCACGTCAATCCAGTGCTCGGCGGCAAAGGCCGAAGCGCTGAAGGCCAGAGCCAGTGCGAATAAACCCTTTTTAAACATTTACTCTTTCCTGCCTTGTGAAAAAACGCGTGGGCAAAACTATACGCCCTTGAGTTCGACGGTTCTGCTAGCGGTATCTCATTATTTTCATGCAGTTAGTCATACAGAGCGATTATTCTCGGCCTTATCGGGCGTTTTTCTTTTCCGCCGCGTTTGCGCATCGGCTGACGAAGAGAGCCCGCCCGCATTAAGCAGGGCGCCACATTTAATTCTCAAGAGAAAATAAGGGGATATATCACCTGCAAAACCAATAATAACCGTCAATCCTTATTCAAATTTCCTGCCAATGACGCCAAAAAATCCATCATTTAAAATTAAATCAATTGCCAATGTAAATATTTTCTTTTGGAACTTATTTTTGAGACTCTTCACAGAAAAATCTTTTTTTTCAACAAAAAATAAAAGGCTCTTTAAAACGAGGAGACTTTATGACAATGACATTTAAACGCAGCGTCGCCAGTGCGGCGGTATCAATGGTATTAGCCGGCACAATGATGAATGCATCGGTTAACGCCGCCGATGACGTCAATCTGAAAGCGACTAAAACCAACGTTGCCTTCTCCGACTTCACGCCGACAGAATATTCCACCAAAGGGAAGCCCAACGTTATCATTCTGACGATGGACGATCTGGGATATGGCCAACTGCCCTTCGATCAGGGCTCGTTCGATACAAAATCAATGGAAAACCGCAAGGTCGTTGATACTTACAAGATCGGTATCGATAAGGCTATCGAAGCGGCCAAGAAGTCAACGCCTACTCTGCTCTCACTGATGGACGAAGGCGTACGCTTTACCAACGGCTACGTGGCTCACGGCGTGTCGGGCCCATCCCGAGCGGCAATCATGACAGGGCGTTCCCCGGCGCGGTTTGGCGTTTACTCCAACACTGATGCGCAGGACGGCATTCCTCTGACGGAAAAATTCCTGCCGGAGCTGTTCCAAAACCACGGCTACTATACGGCGGCCATCGGTAAGTGGCACCTGTCGAAAATCAGCAACGTGCCGGTGCCGGAGTCCAAGCAGACCCGCGACTATCACGATAACTTCACCACCTACTCCGCCGAAGAGTGGCAGCCGCAAAACCGCGGCTTTGACTACTTTATGGGATTCCACGCGGCGGGCACGGCTTACTACAACTCTCCGTCGCTGTTCCACAACCGCGAGCGAGTAGCGGCCAAAGGCTACATAAGCGACCAACTGACCGATGAGGCCATCGGCGTCGTCAACCGCGCCAAGTCGCTCGATGAGCCCTTTATGCTCTACCTCGCCTACAACGCGCCGCACCTGCCGAACGATAATCCTGCGCCGGAGCAATATCAAAAGCAGTTCAACACCGGCAGCCCTACCGCAGATAACTTCTACGCGGCTATTTATTCCGTCGATCAGGGCGTGAAGAAGCTGCTCGAGCAGTTGAAAAAGAACGGGCAGTACGACAATACCATCATTCTGTTCACCTCCGACAACGGTGCGGTCATTGACGGCCCGCTGCCGCTTAACGGCGCGCAAAAGGGCTACAAGAGCCAAACCTATCCGGGCGGAACCCACACGCCGATGTTTATGTGGTGGAAAGGCAAGCTGGTAAAAGGCAACTACGACAAGCTGGTGTCCGCCATGGACTTCTACCCCACGGTGCTGGACGCAGCCAAAATCGACGCGCCTAAAAACCTCGACGGCGTATCCCTGCTGCCCTATCTGACCAAGGAGAAAAAAGCGGGTAATCCGCACCAGTACCTGACGTGGGTCACCTCCTACTCGCACTGGTTCGATGAAGAGAACATCCCGTTCTGGGACAACTATCACAAGTACGTACGCAAGCAGTCCGACGAATATCCTCACAACCCCAACACCGAAGACCTGAGCGAGTTCTCCTATACCGTTCGCAGCAACGAGTACTCGCTGGTCTACACTTACGAGGGCAATAAGCTGGGGCTGTATAAGCTGACGGATCTTCAGCAGGCCAACAATCTGGCGGACCAAAAGCCTGACGTCGTCAAAGAGATGAAAGGCGTCGTTAAAGACTTCATTGACGGGAGCCAAAGGCCTCTGAGTAAAGTCAATCAGGCGAAGTTTGACCATATTAAGGCATCGCTCGGCGCCGCCAAGTAGTTGACTGTTCGGCAGGGGGAATACTCCTCCTGCCTTTTTGAGGAACGCTATGCACTTCACGATTAAACCTACCAGCTACCAGTGCAACATAAAGTGCGACTACTGCTTCTATCTGGAAAAAGAGACGGTCTTTAAGCACGAAGGCTGGATGAACGACGAAACGCTGAGCGCTTTTATCAGCCGCTATATTGAGGCCTCGCCGGGTAACGACGTCTACTTCACCTGGCAGGGCGGCGAGCCGACCATGGCGGGCATCGACTTTTTTCGTCGAGCGCTGAGCTATCAGGAACGCTTCAAAAAGGGTAAAACTATCCACAACGCGCTTCAGACCAACGGGCTGCTGCTTAACGACGAGTGGTGCCGCTTCCTGAAGGATAATCAGTTTCTGGTCGGCATCTCCATCGACGGCCCGCAGGAAATGCATGACCGCTATCGCCGCACGCGAGCGGGAAAAGGCACGTTTGATAAGGTGATGGCGGCCATCGAACGGCTTAAGCAGCACGGCGTTGAGTTCAATACGCTGACGGTGGTCAACGCGCACAACGTCCAGCATCCGCTTGAAGTCTACGAGTTTCTAAAAAGCATCGGCAGCCGCCACATGCAGTTTATCGAGCTGCTTGAAACGGCCAAGCCCAACGTCTGCTTCGGCTCACTGGAAGAAAAGCACGACGTTATCGCCTTTTCCGTTCCGGCGGCGGCGTACGGTCGCTTTATGTCGGCGATATTCAAGCAGTGGGTAAAAAACGACGTCGGCGACGTGTTCGTCCGCCAGTTTGAAACCTTCGTCAGCCGCTTTCTCGGCAACGGCCACACCAGCTGTATCTTTCAGGAGTCGTGCAAAGACAACATGGTGATCGAGTCCAACGGCGATATTTATGAGTGCGATCACTTCGTTTACGACGGCTATAAAACCGGGAATATACACCGCGACAGCCTCAAGACCATGAGCAGCGTGACGCTCTCCGCCCAGAAAAAGAAGCTCTCTTTGGAATGCCAGCAGTGCAGCTATAGGCCCATCTGTCACGGCGGCTGCCCAAAGCATCGGATCAACAGGGGAACGGACAACCCAATTTCCTACTTCTGCGAAGGCTATAAGATCATGTTCGCCACGATGGTGCCCTATCTCAACGCCATGGTGGAGCTGGCAAAAAACGGGATACCGGTTTATCAAATTAGGGAAATTGCCGACAGGATTGACGCCGCCGTAGCGCAAAGACCCTGAGCGAAGGCGTTCAGCTCAGGGTTTTACGCGACCGTAGCCTATCCCCGACGCCGATGAAACGCCGGCATCAGCGGCCGATTGTGTTCAATCACCTCGTCCAGCGCCTGCTCAAGCGCCTCGCCGCTGGTAATCAGCGGATTGAGCACCAGCGCGCGCCACGCGGTGTGCCGGTCGCCGGTAATGGCCGCCTCGATAGTCAGCTGCTCAAACGACTTCATCAGTTGGAGAAGCCGCAGCGTGTCCTCCGGGAATGGCGCGACGTTCAGCGGCAGCGGGCCGGAACGGGTAATCAGCGAGCTGACTTCCACCGCGCAGTCGTCCGGCAGGCCGTTGATAGCGCCGTTATTACGCGTGTTGACGTGCATGATGGTGCGCTTGTCGTTGTAGATAGCGTTCATCAGCTCACAGGCCGCTTCGGAGTAGTATTGCCCACCGCGCCCTTCCAGCGCCTTCGGCTTAACCGCAAGGCTTGGGTCGCGATAGAGGTCGAACAGTTCTTTTTCCAGCTGTTTCACCACTTCGCCGCGCGTACCCTCGCCGCCCGCTTCCGCCTGTTCCTGCTTAAGAATATCCCCCTTCATGTAGTAGTAGCGCAGGTAGGCGCAGGGGATCATGCCCAACCCTTGCAGCAGGTGCTTCGGCCAGCTGAACGGCGGGATGTTTCTTGGCACCAGCGGATCGCGCCCGGCGCTGATGTGGGCGATAACGTCGTTAAGGCGGTCTTTGCCCCTGTGCAGGATCTGACGGGCAAAGATAAAGTGGTTTAGCCCGGCGACCTGCATAATGAAGTCGCTCTCGTTTTCACATTCCAGCAGCTGCGCCACGCCCTTTTGCATAATGACCGGCACGTTGCACAGGCCAACGGTTTTGACACCGCTGTGGCGTAAAATCGCCTCCGTCACCATGCCCGACGGGTTGGTGAAGTTAAGCAGCCATGCGTCCGGGCAGAGTTGCTCCATCTCGTGGGCAATCTCCAGCGCGATCGGGATGGTTCGACAGGCGTTGGCAAAGCCGCCGAGGCCGTTGGTTTCCTGGCCAATCAGGCCGTACTTCAACGAGATGCGCTCGTCGCTGATGCGCGCTTCCAGGCAGCCTGCGCGGAACTGGGAGCAGACGAAGTCCGCCCCCTCTAGCGCCGCCCGTCGGTCAAGCGTGGCTACCACGTCAATCGACAGCCCCGCTTTGGCGATCATCCGCCGTGCCAGGCCCATGATAATCTCCAGCTTCTCGCGCCCTTCTTCGATGTCCACCAGCCACAGCGCCCCTACCGGCAGCTCGCCGTGGCGCTTAAGCAATCCTTCAATCAGCTCCGGCGTATAGCTGGAGCCGCCGCCGATGACGACAATTTTAAGCTTCGACATGGTTCACCCCTCATGAATTGATATATAACTATTAAAAAGGCGATGAAATGCGCGAACAAACGAAAAAAATCGGCTTATGCATTAACCTGATTAATGCATAACGAAGGGGAAAAACATGCTGGAACAACAGAGCGTCCTGGCGCTTTTGCAAACCTTTGAGGTGACGGCGCGGCACCTGAGCTTTACTCTGGCGGCAAAGGAGCTAAACCTGACGCAGGGGGCCATCAGCCACCGCATCCACCGGCTGGAAATGCAGATTGGCTTTAGGCTGTTTATCCGCATGACTCGAAGACTAGCGCTGACGGAAGAGGGAAAGCGGCTGCTTGCCACGCTGAGCCACTCGCTGCGCGCCATCGTCGACGAAATTGAAGATATCCGCGAACAGGACCTGCGCGGCACGCTGCACATCGGCATTGCGCCGACGCTGGCGCACCTGTGGCTGACGCCTCGCCTGCCCCGCTTTCAGGCCGCCTGGCCGGGGCTGAATCTCCAATTCAAAGTGCGCGCCGGGGCGATGGATTTCAACGAAGAGCGCGTCGATTTGGCCCTCTACTACGGCGCGGCGCGCTACCCCGACCTTTATCAGGAAAGGTTGATGGGAGAAAAGCTGCTGCCGGTTTGCTCCCCCGCCTATCGGCAGCAGCACCGGTTACACTCCGTAGAGAAACTCGCCGACGCCACCTTTATCCACGCACAGGAGTCCACCGACGTGCAGGACCGGTTTGCCGAATGGCGCCTGTGGTGCAAGGAAACGGGCCGCGACCTCCCCTTTGAAGCGCGATACTACGGCGTCAACAACCATTCCATTGCGGTACAGATGGCGGAAAGCGGGCTGGGCGTGGTGATGGGGCGGCTGACGCTGATCGAGCCGCTGCTGGCCGCAGGAAGGCTGGTTAGCCTCAGCGACGAGGCCGTTGCGTCGCCGTTTGGCTACGACCTGATCTGCCCGAAGGAAAACCGCGAGCGCCCTCGTTTTAAGACGTTCAGCCAATGGCTAAAGGGCGAGTGCGGCGGATAAAATACAACGCATGTTCCAAATCTGCGCTCCGCGACACGGTCTTCTCCGCCGCTTGGCGATATAATCCTTAAATAAATATAAAAAGCTCTCCAACCGGTTGAAAAATAGAAAGGATCCAAATATGAAAGTAGGCGTTATCGGCGCAGGCGCAATGGGCGCAGGCATTGCTCAGGTGTTTGCCGCCGCAGAAGGCTTTTCGGTGGTTCTCTGCGATATCAAGCAGGAGTTCGCAGAGAAAGGGAAAAACGGCATTATCGCCGCGCTCGGCAGACTGGTGGAAAAAGGCAAGATGGAGCCAGAAAAGGCCAAGGCGATCGCGGCCAATATTACCCCGGGCCTGACGGACGCCGTCGCCGACTGCGACCTCATCATCGAGGCGGTAGTCGAGAAGATCGAGATCAAGCGCCAGCTCTTTAATAGCCTGATGAAAACCTGCCGGCCCGACGCAATCTTCGCCTCCAACACATCTTCGCTGTCCATTACCGAACTCAGCGCCGGGCTGGACCGCCAGGTCATCGGCCTGCACTTTTTCAACCCCGCGCCGGTGATGGCGCTGGTGGAAATCGTCGTTGGTCTAGGCACTACCGACGAAACGGTAGCCAAAATGCAGGAACTGGTGACAAAAGTCGGCAAAGTGGCGGTTATCTCCAAGGACGCCCCCGGTTTTATCGTTAACCGGGTGCTGATCCCGATGGTGAACGAGGCCATCGGCATCTACGCTGACGGCACCGCCAGCGCGGAAGACATCGATACCGCCATGAAGCTTGGCGCTAACCACCCCATGGGCCCGCTGGCGCTGGGCGACCTTATAGGGCTAGACGTCTGCCTCGCCATTATGGAAGTGCTCTACTCAGAAACCGGCGATCCGAAGTATCGGCCGCACGTGCTACTGCGCAAGATGGTCCGCGGCGGCGCGCTTGGCAAGAAGAGTGGGAAAGGGTTTTATCGTTACGGGTGATGGAGGCCGCTGCCGCTGTTCTGGTGGAGGGGCGTTTCACCTCAAAGATTACGAGGACGTCATGAAAATACCCAACATTCACGAAGGCAAAGCGGATAAACCACAGATAGAAATTCCTACAGTCAATTCGCCAAAAGCCCATAAGGAAAAGCGTTTAGGCTTTATGGTGGGAAATATCAGCGTACCTGATGATTTTGACCGGATGGGAGAAGCAGAGATTGAGCGGCTGTTCGGCATTGGTTCCAGCTCAACCTCATGTTCTATCGAAGGCAGTAGATAAATAATATCAGGGCCATTTTCCTAAAAAACCGGACTTCTCAATCAAAAAGTCCGGTTTTTAATTAGCAACGCAAACAAAGACGCCTGTCAGTGCTCACTCATAAAAATAAACATAAAGCGGAGCGTCGTTCTCTAACAGGCACAGCATGTTAAGCGGCTCCCCGAGCTTATCTTCCAGCGTCGCGGTCAGCTGCGTGGCGATATGCTGGCTGCCCACCTTCGCGTCATACCTCTCTACGATAATGCTATCGCGCTCTGGCGTCAGCCCCTTCAGCCGGGTCTGAAACCCTGGGTTGTCTTTAACCGCCTCCAGGCCGTATTTCAAGCATTCGCCCGTCAGCGCCTCTTCAGACGATGCGGCATTCGCCTGAGCTAACGGAGTCGAAAACAGTAGCGCTAGCAGCGCGGCGTTTAGCCATTTTTGCATGGGTTTGCTCCGTAGTGTGGCAATGGGTGGATTCGCAGCATAAGTTAACAATAAATAATAACGAATGAAACATCACTGACGATAGCGGCAGGGCTGACCTCGGGCCGATTAGGCCTGTGCCTATTACAAAATTAACTACTCATCCAGAAGCGCCGTGGGAACGCCGACGCGCCAGCCTTTACCATCCCCATATTGGCCCTTTTCGCTTCGCTCGCAGCTTACCAAAACCGTATATTTTACAGAAAGCCCCATGCTTTTCGGCGCCCACCCTGACTTGAGGGGAACGGCGCACGGAGCAACAACCACTTTTAAGTTTGGCCCCAGGCTTTTTCTTTTGATATGCGTTCTGGCTTCCTCTTCAACGAGAAATTTTTTCGCTTCTTCGTTGATTTCATACAGCCCATGCTTGACGTCGTTGGTGCGATCGTCTTCCAAACCGCGATAGATATGGCTATAGCCGACGTTAGGAAGCAAAAACGCCAGCAGCAAAAGCCCGGAAACGGCTATTATCTTCATCTTGTTACTCTTCCCTGTAAGGTACCTCGATTTAATCGGCGTCCATCTTTTCCACACGAGCAATAAGCTCGGCAAGCTGTTCTTCTGAAAACACCTCAATACCGTGCTCGCGCAGCAGCGCGGCGGCGACGCCTTCGCCCGGCTTACGCTGCCCGCTAAACGAGCCGTCGTAGATAAACCGGCTACCGCAGGTCGGACTGCCGTCGGTCAACAGCGCCACGCGGCATCCGCCTTCCGTCGCAGCCTTTAGCGCCAGCCAGGCTGCTAGCTGGTAGTGCGCGGTGACGTCATGGCCGCTGCTTTCGACAATCCTTCCCCTGCCCTGCATCACCGCCCTACCCTGACTGGCGACGATTTCCGCAGGTAGGCGCGGCGTCGGCAGCCCCGCCGCCAGCTCCGGGCAGTGGACCACCAGCCGCCCCTCTTGCCGCCAGCGCTCAAGCGTGGGCAACAGTTGCGCTTTAGCGCTGCCGTTATAGCGGACTTCATGGCCCAGCAGACAGGCGCTGACCAGGATTTTTGTTTTCATGGCGGTGTTGGCCGTTGGGGTTGGATTAGCCTTTTGGATCGATGCCGCGTTCGCGCAGCTCTTTACGGAGGATTCGTTTGATCCACGCAGCCAGCGACTCATCGCCGTCCTCACGCTGCGCTTTCTCCATTGCGGCTCTCAGCTCGGGGTCGAGGCGAAACTGAAACGGAGGATTACCTCTTCTTTCATTCATGTGTATTGACACCTAAATTACACTTGAGTTAATGTAGCTATGTGTAATGACACATTACTATCACACCGAACAAAAAACAACGCCCCGAAGTGCGGTAACACTGTCGAGGCGTCTAACCACAACATTAAACAAGGTAATGATATGGCTATCGATAATAGTAACACGAACAAGTATTTCGACGCACTGCCCAACGCCGAGATCCTCTATTCTGACCTGGCGAACGCGCTGGAAAAGGTCGACGTTTCCACCATGACGCCGGAAGAGCGCCTGCACTTGGCCCACTGCTGTCAGGAAGCGCAAGCGGGCCTTTGCCACTGCCTGACGTTTATCGGCGATACGATGCTGAGCTTCGCCCAAAGCGACGTGCACGAGTTCACGCCAGAGAGCCTTTGTCAGCTGGGGCATGGGATAACGTCGATCGGGCTGTTGGTGCCGGCGCTGGGGGAATTGGGACGGGTGGCGTTTTCTACGCAGGAGAGGCAGGAAGTGGGCGGTAACTGATTGTCCGACGAAGATCCCCGCAATTTTTTATAAAGCTGCGGGGAACTGAACTATTGCCGAGCGGGATCACGCCGCTATCAGACGCTTAAACAGCAACTGCTGTATATCCTGCCGATGCGACAGGATCGCATGCGCGGTCACTAATACCTCGTCAACGGAATACAAAACCCGATAACCTTCGGCGTGGTTATATTCACGGTACTTCGCGCAGCCAATCTTCAGCAGTTCAGGGCAAATCTGGCATCCAAGCGGAAATTGCCCAACGGTATGTTCAAACTGGGTCAGAATATCCGCAATAACCGGGCGAGGTTCAACGTCAATGCGGCGGAGGTGATTCACTATATGGTCAATGCAGTGCTTTGCCGTGAGCGTGTACTCAAAGATAACGTCGTTTTTCATCTAGGTCCCTTAGCGATTAAGCAACTCAGGCTTCAATCCGCAATGCCGTCTAACAGCTGCGCTTTTGAAAGCACGCGCCCTTCGGACTTATCTTTCTCTGAAAGGGTAAGCAGCTTCAGCAGTGCAATGGCGTTTTCCCGCTCCTGCTGCTGGTCGTAGGACTCTATCACGTAGGCAGGCACGCCGTTTTGCGTCACCAAGATGGGCTCGGACAGGTCAAGCGTCGCCGCGTTTCTTTTGATGTAGCTGATGGTTTCTACTTTCATTACTTCTGATCTCATGGAATGCACCTTGGTTTTAATATAGACCATATTTAGACCATCAACAAGCGAGGCTTTGTTTTTAATCTTTTGTCAGTGGGTTATGGAGGTATACTAGAAAGCCAAGGCGCTTGTCTTCACCTTCGATTTGATATTTGGGGAAATTGCGACTTTTCGTCAGGCTAGCCTGTGGTTATTTCAGATGTACTACATGCCAAATGCGATTATCACCGCAATAATCGCTTTATATCCTAAACAGTTTGAGTTTCAAAAAGGCTGTGATGTAACAATTCCACAAGTAAACTTCTGGAGCATACATTTCAGAATGGCGTATATCCCATTGACATATCCCTGCCATGTAATATGCTGATAGTAATTCAATCCGTCATCCCCGAATTAACCATTACATAGGAGGAATCATGGAGAAAACGACAATATTCAAGAGCAACCGCAGCCAAGCGGTGCGCTTACCAAAAGCCGTTGCACTACCAGAAGACGTGAAACACGTAGATATTGTGGCGATCGGTCGTACTCGAATCATCACTCCAGCAGGAGAAGGCTGGGATAGTTGGTTTGATGGAGAAAGCGCAACGTCTGACTTTATGTCCACTCGGGAACAGCCAGATGATCAAATTAGGGAAGATTTCTGATGCTCAAATATATGCTGGATACCAATATCTGCATTTACACGATAAAAAATAAACCTCAGGCCGTGTGGGAGGCGTTTAACCTTCACTATGGAAGAATGTGCATAAGCACCATCACTCTCATGGAACTTATCTACGGCGCGGAGAAATCGGCTAACCCAAAGAAAAATTTGCAGGAGGTCGAAGGCTTTGCTGCCCGTCTGGAAGTATTAACTTACAATGCCAATGCCGCAGTACATACCGGTCAGGTACGTGCAGAACTAGCAAAACTAGGAACGCCTATTGGCCCTTATGATGGCATGATTGCAGCCCATGCCCGCTCCCTAGGGCTCGTTCTGGTTACAAATAATACTCGAGAATTTGAGCGAGTCCCGGGTTTGAGGTTGGAAGATTGGACAATAAATTAATAAAAATAATTACTACGAGGGCCGAGCTCTGTGTTCTCAATTTGGGATGCCAAATCCTCTCCAGAAATGGGAGTGTTAGAAATTCTGTGTCATTCCAGTAATATCCAGTGGTGCTCCAGTCATGGCGGCGCAAGTGGGAAAACGTGTCAGCGTACTTCCGCTATCCGGCAAATATCCGCAAGGTCATTTGCACCACGAATGCGATAGAATCGGTACATCGGCAGTTCAGGAAACTGACGAAAACCAAAGGTGCTTTCCCGAATGAAAACAGCCTGTTGAAGCTGCTTTATCTGGGACTGATCAACGCACAGGAAAAATGGACAATGCCCATCCAGAGCTGGAATTTGACATTGTCGCAGTTAGCCATTTATTTTGATGGGCGGCTGAATAAAATGATGACGCTGTAGAATTTTTAACGTGACACAGAATTCTGAACGCTCTCGCTGAATCGGCAAGAATAAATCCACCCGCCGTTGTTGAATTCCCTTTAAAGACCACTTTCTTCCCCTGAACAACGACTCTTATATGTAGAATACTCTTACTAACTATCCGACACAGATTCAGCTTCACGAACCAATTCCCACAAAGTTGTTCCTGATGTTTGCCCCAGCTCATCCGGGGCTACGGTCCCCTGAGCCATAAACATTTCCATATCTGGTCTGGAACGGGTGGTCCAGAATCCACTAACTAACGCCGGAGTCCCTGCCTGTAACGGCGTCACAGCCAGAGGCTTTTTGTCGTAACGGGAATACCATTCAATTGTACTTTGTTTATTGAACTGTCCCTGACCATAGTGATGAAAAGAATCAGCCTTGGAGGGTTTCACTCTGATAGGACGAATAAACTGATTCAGGAAAGTATATGCTTCTGGTACATCGTCAGCTAGCAAAGACAGATCGGGATAATGCCCCAAACGGATAATTAGTCCGTTAGCATATCTCTCGATTTCAATATCTTTACATCGACTCAGGATTTTGGTTACCCATTCCTCCCCCCCCAGCCGCTTAATAAAAGGGGTACCCAGAACAGTAAACCAGTTGATGCTACGAATAGCATCATTATAGTTTTTCGACTGCATATGCACCGTTGAATTTACCTGGAGCGAGTGGTACCGCTTCGCTAATCGATACTCCATCGGTTCATATTCATGATAACTCCTTGGCAACGCTAAACAGTAACCACACTCTCCACTATCCGGTTCCAGTTGTTTGCACAGGTAAATCAGCCACTCATGGATACGGGTAATTCCCTCCTCCGATTTCATAAAATGCCAGGGAAATGTGACTGAAAGATAGCCATTACTGTCATCCCAGGATGAATCAAGATAGTTAATCAAATAGTCAGGGGCGTATGTCTGCCCTTTGGCATCGCTAATATCCCATCCAGAAAGTTGCCCTTCAGCTACAGAGAGAATGGCTTCTTCAACTTTTTGAATATTTTCTGGAGTATAGCGCTTCATATTAGTAAATTCATGGCGCTGAAAACACAAGAACTCACCGAACTCTTCACGAAAGCGACGATAACATTCAATAATCCTGCGTTTTTTCTCCAGCGTAGCGCTTTTTTTGAAGAAAAGCGTTATTGCAATGCCCAGCTTAATAACTGGCTTCTTATCATGATCAACAAACGTAAATTCCGGAACTCGCTTCTCCAGCCCCAGTAAGAATTTCTGGAACTTCATATCAACCACATCTGCACACATACGATACGATCCTTTATATCTCAGGTGGTAGCCGGTAGCATGGTCATACTTAACATAGCGAAAAAGGCGGCTACCGCAGCAGCAGCGCTACCTAAGGTACCAATAGCTGATACTATTGCTACAAGTGCCACAATGGCTGCGATAAGAACAACAGTGCATATAAAGCCGACAATGATTCCGCCAGTTGTTGTATCAACTTGCAGGATAAATACTATTAACTTCCACCGCGTACAAGGCGACAACTTAACCAAAATCACTCATCAAAACGCGCATACCAGACAATGCTTGTCGCGTTAGTAAATTGATTGGCACCAAACAAATGCAGTGAATCAATCTTTTCAGGCGGTACCCGTATGGGGCGAAGCAGCTTATTGACGGCCTGATAAGATTTATTCAGCCCTTCCGATACGGGCATGAGGTCAGGATATTCTGTTGCCTGAATAATAAGGCCATGACTGAAGCGGCTGACAGAGGCGGAACTCTCAACGTGCAGCAGCTTCTCAAGCCATTCCGCCCCCCCCAACCGCTTAACCAATGAATGGTCCAGGATAGTTATCCAGTTAATGGTTTTCAGGTTATTGTTGTTCGCAATGTCCTGTAAATGGATAGTCGAAATTACTGAAAGTGAAGGGTATCGCAGCGCTAACTGATATTCCATTGACATATACTGATGATAGTCCCTAGGTATCGTTAAACAATAACCGCAGTCACCGCTCTGTGGTTCGAGTTTTTCGCAAAGAAATACGACCCACTCATGAAATTTCTTCAGGCCAATATCCGTATTAATATAATCCCAGGGTAGAATCAGTGTTAAATAACCAGTATTGTCGCATTCTTCTTCACTATCCCATGAAGTACCCAGATATCGCATAACGCAGGTAGGGGCGACATCTTTATTTTTTGCATCACTGACATACCACCCACATCTTGTTTCTGGGCCAGACTCTAAAATAATATTTTCAATTTTGGCGATATTCTCGGCATTAAATTTTTTCATATTATCAAATTCATGCCGATGAAAGCATAAGCGATCGCTAAACTCAGCCATAAATCGCCGGTAACACTCAATAATCCTGACTTTTTTAGCGTGGATATGCGTTTGCTTTAACAGCAACGAGATGGAAATCCCCAGTCGGGTAAAGACAACGTTATTCTCATTCCGCAGAGTGAATTCAGAAAGCCTGCGCCGCTGAGTAAATTCGTCCAAATTCATCATGCAGAATTATCTCCCTATAAATTCTGTTTTATGCCGAACATAAAATAATCGCAAACGGGTATAAATACTATTCCTATTGAAAGAATACATAGTGTCGTGAATAAAAAAGCCAGCTAATCAAATGACATAGCTGGCTTTTTAAATGCTCTCTAACTATCGGAGAATATCAGATTCCTATTCCCACTCAATCGTCGCCGGCGGCTTCCCAGAAATATCGTAAACCACCCTAGAGATCCCATTCACTTCATTGATGATGCGATTCGACACGCGCCCCAGGAAGTCATACGGCAGATGCGCCCAATGGGCGGTCATAAAGTCGATGGTTTCCACCGCTCGCAGGGAGACGACCCAGTCGTACTTGCGGCCGTCGCCCATTACGCCGACGGAGCGCACCGGCAGGAAGACGGTGAACGCCTGGCTGACCTTGTTGTACAGGTCCGCCTTATGCAGCTCTTCGATAAAGATGGCGTCGGCACGACGCAGCAGGTCGCAGTACTCTTTCTTCACTTCGCCCAGCACGCGAACGCCGAGGCCGGGGCCTGGGAACGGGTGGCGGTAGAGCATGTCGTACGGCAGGCCCAGCTCCAGACCGATTTTGCGCACTTCATCTTTGAACAGCTCTTTGAGCGGCTCAACCAGCCCCATCTTCATCTCTTCCGGCAGGCCGCCGACGTTGTGGTGAGACTTGATCACGTGGGCCTTGCCGGTCGCGGACGCGGCGGATTCAATCACGTCAGGGTAGATGGTGCCCTGCGCCAGCCACTTAACGTTGACCTGCTTTGAGGCCTCTTCGTCGAACACTTCGACGAACACGCGGCCAATGGTCTTACGCTTGGCTTCCGGATCGGCAATGCCGGCCAGTGCGCTCAGGAAGCGCTGCTCGGCGGGCACGTGCACGATGTTAAGGCCAAAGCGGTCGCCGAACATGTCCATCACCTGCTCGGCTTCGTTCAGGCGCAGCAGGCCGTTGTCGACGAAAACGCAGGTCAGCTTGCTGCCGATAGCGCGGTGTAAAAGCATCGCGGTAACGGAGGAGTCAACGCCGCCGGACAGGCCAAGGATAACCTCGTCGTCGCCCACCTGCTGGCGAATGCGCTCAACGGCGTCTTCAATAATAGAGGCCGGCGTCCACAGCGCTTCACAGCCGCAGATGTCCAACACGAAACGCTTGAGCAGGCGCAGCCCCTGATTGGTGTGGGTCACCTCAGGGTGGAACTGCAGGCCGTAGAAGCGCTTCTCTTCGTTAGCCATAATGGCGAACGGACAGGTGTCGGTGCGCGCAACGGCGGTAAAGCCCGCAGGGATTGCCGTCACCTTGTCGCCGTGGCTCATCCAAACGTCAAGCTGCGCTTTACCTTCGGCGGAGATAGAGTCCTTCACGTCGTGGGTAAAGGCGCTTTCGTTAATCACGTCGACTTTGGCGTAGCCGAACTCACGCTCGTTGGAGCCCTGCACCTCGCCGCCCAGCTGGACCGCCATGGTCTGCATGCCGTAGCAAATGCCGAGCACCGGGATACCGGCGTTAAAAACGTACTCCGGCGCGCGCGGGCTGCCCGCTTCGGTGGTGCTTTCAGGGCTGCCGGAAAGGATAATCCCGGTCGGATTGAATTCGCGGATCTGCGCTTCGCTGACGTCCCAGGCCCACAGCTCGCAGTACACGCCGATCTCACGAACGCGACGGGCAATCAGCTGAGTGTATTGAGAACCAAAGTCCAAAATCAGAATGCGGTGACTATGAATGTTTTTTGACATGTACGCTTTCCAAAAACGAGAGAATCACGCCCGATAAACGAGCAAGAAAAAGAAAATTACTCAGTGCTACAACCGAGTCAGAATAATGACAAACGCCTGAAGTAAGTTCCGGACGACCTTCGGAGCCAAACGGAGGGAGAGTCTTCCGTTGGGGTCGACTTGGCGTAAGCCAACGAAGCGCCCCTAGGAAGGCTATGCCCGACGCGCTCCAAGACTAAAAACAAGCGCCCTTCCGGCCGAACACAATGATCATATAGGCACGGCGTGTTCTCGGCCGGAACGATCACTGATGTATATTTAAAGACTTTGCCAACAATCAGACCCGGCATTATAGCCGACTTACCAGAAAGATTACGAGAGGCGTATCGACCTAACTCGCCCCTCGCTTAAACGCGGCGGCCTTAGCGCTAAGGCCGCCGAACCTAATCACCCCATGCGGTAGTTAGGCGATTCCTTAGTAATTGTCACATCATGAACGTGACTCTCCTGAATGCCCGCGCCGGTGATGCGGACAAACTCGGCCTTGGTGCGCAGCTCGTCGATCGTGCCGCAGCCGGTCAGGCCCATACAGGAGCGCAGGCCGCCCATTTGCTGATGCACGATGGCCTTCAGGTAGCCCTTATAGGCCACGCGACCTTCAATGCCTTCCGGCACCAGCTTGTCCGCCGCGTTGTCGGTCTGGAAGTAGCGGTCGGAAGAGCCTTTAGACATCGCGCCAAGTGAGCCCATGCCGCGGTAGGACTTGAACGAACGGCCCTGATACAGCTCGATTTCGCCCGGAGATTCTTCCGTACCGGCAAGCATGGAGCCCACCATCACGCAGGACGCGCCGGCAGCAATAGCCTTGGCGATGTCGCCGGAGAAGCGGATGCCGCCGTCAGCGATAACCGGAATGCCCATGGAGCCTACGGCTTCAACCGCGTCGGCAATAGCCGTGATTTGCGGTACGCCCACGCCGGTGACGATGCGGGTGGTACAGATAGAGCCGGGGCCGATGCCCACTTTCACCGCGTTCACGCCCGCTTCCACCAGCGCTTTAGCGCCAGCTGCCGTCGCGACGTTGCCGCCGATGATTTGCAGCTTGGGATAGGCGGCGCGGGTTTCGCGAATGCGCTGCAGCACGCCTTCAGAGTGACCGTGAGACGAGTCGATAAGCAGCACGTCTACGCCCGCTTCCACCAGCGCGGCAACGCGCTCCTCGTTACCGGCGCCGGCGCCGACCGCAGCGCCTACGCGCAGGCGGCCGTGCTCGTCTTTACAGGCGTTCGGCTTCTGTTCGGCCTTCAGGTAGTCTTTCACGGTGATCATGCCGCGCAGCTGGAACTTCTTATCCACCACCAGCGCCTTTTCTACGCGCTTTTCGTGCATCTTCTGGAATACCAGATCGCGGTCTTTGGCTTCTTTCTCGCTCACGGTGACCAGACGCTCTTTCGGCGTCATCAGCGCGCTGACCGGCTGGTCAAGATCGGTGACGAAACGCACGTCGCGGCCGGTAATAATGCCGACCAGCTCGTTGTTCTTAATCACCACCGGGAAACCGGCAAAGCCGTGCTCGACCGCCATCTCTTTAATCCGACGCACGGTGGTTTCCGGCGCGACGGTGACAGGGTCGGTGACGATACCGCTTTCGTGGCGCTTCACGCGGCGAACTTCTTCCGCCTGGCGCTCGATGGACATGTTTTTATGGATAAAGCCAATGCCGCCTTCCTGCGCCAGCGCAATCGCCAGGTTCGCTTCGGTCACGGTGTCCATCGCGGCGGAAAGCATAGGAATATTCAGACGAATGGTTTTCGTCAGCTGGGTAGAAAGCTCGGCAGTGTTGGGCAGAACGGTAGAATGGGCGGGAACTAACAGGACGTCGTCAAACGTCAGGGCATCTTTCGCGATACGTAGCATGTGCAATATCTCACCGGGTAGGTTGAAGGGGAAACTGATAAAATATTGCCGGTGAAGTATACAGAGGAAACCGATTTCCCTCCACACTTTTTTTCACGCAGGGCTTGATTCATTGGCTCAGCCATGTAGTATCAGTAAATTAAGTCTCTGTTTTAGAGTTTGATCTCCGTCACATGTCGATACCTCTTACCCCCTCTATTTTTACCGTCAGCCGTTTAAACCAAACGGTTCGCCAGCTTTTGGAAATGGAAATGGGGCAAATCTGGCTGTCGGCGGAAATCTCCAACTTCTCCCAGCCCTCTTCCGGCCACTGGTACTTCACCCTGAAAGACGACCGATCGCAGGTGCGCTGCGCGATGTTTCGCACCGCCAACCGCCGAGTCACCTTTGCGCCGCAAAACGGCCAGCAGGTGCTGGTGCGAGCGACCATCACGCTTTATGAGCCGCGCGGCGACTATCAGCTAATTGCCGAAAGCATGCAGCCCGCCGGTGACGGCCTCTTACAGCAGCGGTTCGATCTGCTCAAAGGGAAGCTGTCCGAAGAAGGGCTGTTCGATCCGGCCCGCAAACGCCCGCTGCCCGCCCCCGCGACCCGCGTCGGGATAGTGACCTCCGCCACCGGCGCGGCGCTGCACGACGTGCTGCACATTCTTCAGCGGCGCGATCCTTCCTTGCCGGTGGTGATTTATCCGACCATGGTTCAGGGCGCAGAGGCGACGATGCAAATCGTTCGCGCCATTGAGATCGCCAACCAAAGAAACGAGTGCGACGTGCTGATCGTCGGGCGCGGCGGCGGCTCGTTGGAAGATCTGTGGTGCTTTAACGAAGAGGCGGTCGCCAGAGCGATTTATCAGAGCCGAATTCCCATCGTCAGCGCCGTCGGACACGAAACCGACGTCACTATCGCCGACTTTGTCGCCGACCTGCGCGCGCCGACGCCCTCCGCCGCCGCCGAGCTGGTCAGCCGCAATCAAACCGAGCTGGTGCGCCAGCTGCTGTCCCAGCGGCAGAGGCTCGAAATGGCGATGGACTACTTCCTTGCCCGTCGGCGTCAGGCGCTGGCGCAGCGGGAAAGCCGCCTCCAACAGCAGCACCCGCAGCTTCGCCTGTTGCGCCAGCAAACGGCGCTGATAAAGCTCCAGCGCAGGCTGGAAGAAGGCCTACAGCAAAAGCTGCTGCGCGAAGGTAGAAGGGCCGAGCGCCTGCGCCTTAGGCTACAGCAGGCCCAGCCGATGGAGCAAGTACACCGAGGCCAGCGGCAAATTCAGCAGTTCCAGTTTCAGCTAAGAGAAACGATGGAGCGCAGGCTCAACGCCGCGCGCCAGCGCTTTAGCGTCGGCTATACGCAGCTTGAGGGCGTAAGCCCGCTGGCGACGCTCGCCAGAGGCTATAGCGTTACGCAGGGCGCAAACGGCGCAGCGTTGCGAAACATCGAGTCGATAAGCCCAGGCGACGCTATCGCCACTCGCCTGAGCGATGGCTGGGTGGACAGCACGGTCACTGCCGTACGTAAGTTAGCCCCTTAGGCCACTTCTTCATACTTCAGCACAATCCTCTTTTTCGATATCAGCCCGTAGCCGTGCTGGCAAAAGTAGTCCACCGCGCCGCAGGCCGCGAGCTTTTCCAGCGGATGTTCACATTCCGGGCAGCGCGCTATTTGCTGATAAACCCTGCGGCAGCTTTCACAGTAAAAGCGGTCCCCTTCCCGCCAGAGCATGGCCTTGCGGCAACGTGGGCAAAGCGAAGTCATTGAACGTCCTTTAGCTATTTAACGCAAAGCCTCTCAGGACATGAGCAAAAAAGCACTTCCTGCGGGGCGCTGCAGTTAACGTTATTTTATTTCGCATAAATCATGCCGGAAACTGGCGTCCACCGCCAACATATTTGTTTATTTTTCAACTCACCATTTTACAAATCGCCCCTCATAACAACAAAATTATTAAGACAATTACTTTCATTAAAACACTCCTTAAAAATAATTCACTCAATTGAATTAAAACAAATTAATTGCTTTTTGAAATAAGATTTAAATATTAAAGAAACGTTTTTGAAAACATTTAAAAATATTATAAATAATTAAAATTTGTAAATAATGTAAATAGAGCTAAAACTTAATTTCAAGAGGGAATAATTCAATTCAAATAATTAAAAACACTTTAAAACCAGAAGTCTTTGGGAGGCCTCCGTGAAACGCAACGCATATAAACTATCACTATTAGGCACAAATATACGATTTGCACTGTCAATGACCGCCGCGCTGAGCGCTTTGATGGTTTTACCATCCAAAGCCTTAGCCAATCAGCTATTGGTCACCAACGGTACCACCGCCACCGCGCCGGATGGAGCGACCTATCAATCGTTTAGCACAAACCTCACGACGGGGGGCGCCGTGTATGCCATCGGGCTCAATAGCACCATTAACGGCACTAACTTGACGATCAACGACGGCGCCATAACCGGCGGCGCCCCCGTACGGGCCGGCGCCGGTGGGAAAATGACGCTAACGGGAGGCTCGATTACCCGCACTCATAGCGGCACCGCCATACTGGTCGGCACCAGCGGCACCGGTACAACCGGGTGGATGAACCTAAGCAACGTTAACGTCTCGTCCATCTCGGGAACCTACGGCGTGCAGGTAAACGGTATCGGCGACGGCACTACCGTTTTCACCATGACCGGAGGCGAACTAATGACCGGCGCAAGCACGTGGGCGCTGCACCTGTGGAACGGCAACGCTATACTTGACGGCGTAAACATCGAAAATAGCGGCTCCGGCATACACGCAGGCTGCAACCTGGCCAATAAAAACGCCAGCTGTTCAGTGCTCAACGTCAAAGACTCCACCATTACGGCAACGGGTGATTACGGATACGGCATCAACGCCGAGTCAAACTCTACGACGACGCTGACGGATATGAATATAAATACTCAAGGCGATAACAGCTGGGCTGTGTATGCTTCCAGCAGTAACAGCGGCAACACCGCCACGACCAGCCGCATAACGGGCAATAACGTAAACGTTAACACCACCGGCGCTCAGGCCCACGGCATTGTGTCGCTGGTGGCAAGCGGTTCGAGCTACACGTTAATCGACCTGACCGGCGGCTCGGTAAATACGGCTGGCGACTCTGCGTATGGCGTAATCGCCTGGCAGGGAGGCGAAGTGAAGCTGACTGACATGCAGGTAACAACCACAGGTCCGAATGGGCGACTGCTGCACATGACGGGCTACGATGGCCAGGTGAATACTATCACGATTAAAGGCGGCAGCTATACCAGCGCGCAGGGCGTCGCCATTTCAGTACGCGGCAGCGACAACTATCTGTCTCTTACCGACACGACGGTAACGTCAGGCAACGGCACACTGTTCGACGTGGACCAGCATGCAACGCAGTTAACGCCGTCCAAGCTCACTATATTGGCTGACGATACTAAGCTGAACGGCGGCGCGCTGCTGCGCAACGGCTCAACCACGGACTTAACGCTGCAAAATGGCTCTGTCTGGACGCTGACTCCCGCCAGCGACGTGGTTAACGGCGGCATAAGCATGGCCTCTACGATATCTTCGCTGGCGATATCGGACAGTACGCTAGCCTTTGCCGCGCCGGCAGGCAATACGGACTTCAAAACGCTGACCGTACAAAACAACTACACCGCCAGTAACGCCACGTTGGTGTTCAATACCCTGATGAACGGCGGCGGCGCGGTGGGCAATCAGTTTACTGACCGGCTCATCATCAACGGCGACGCTGTCGGCACTACAAAAGTGTACGTGTCGCCAAGCGCTAACAGTAACCCGCAGCCAACCACGGCAGGCGGCGGCACCGGCAGCTCCTGTGAGGGGATCTCGCTGATACAGGTCAACGGCCAGGCAACGGCGGCGTCTTTCCAGCTGGCGGGCGGCTACGTCGCGATGGACGGAAAGCCGTATCAGTATCGCCTGTACGCCTACGGCCCGGATTCAGAACATGGCCAAGCGGACCCCACGCAAAAGATAGTCGACGGCACGACCGACCACTGGGACTTCCGCCTGCAGTCGGCCTATTACGCTCCGGCAACCGAACCGGAAGATCCGGATAACCCCGACAGTCCGCCTGCGGTAAGAATGCTTGTGCCGCAGGGCGCGGCCTACCTGAGCGCGCCAAACGCCGTGCTGTATGCGGGATATCTGGACATCAACAGCCTACACCGTCGACTTGGGGAAATCCGCGATGACCGCCTGTATAACCGCGATACCGGAACCGGCGAAGTCTGGATACGCGGCTACGGCGGCAGCTACGACTACCATTCGGACGACGGTGCCGCAGGCTATAAGTACGACGGCGATCTGGACTACGCCGCCGTCCAGCTCGGCGGCAACCTGTTCGCCCGCCGGGATGACGCAGGAACGCTGCGCGCAGGCGTTGCCGTCTCCTTTGGTCATCTGCGCTATACCGCCGACGCGGAAAGCTCCCCGGAAGGACGCTCCGACTCCTATTCGGTGGCGCTGTACGGCACCTATCAGTCTCAGCAAGGCTGGTATGTGGACTCCGTGCTGGGTACTGGAATATTTGACGGCGACGTGAAGACCAATGCACGCGGCAAAACGGCCAATCTGGACGGCTCAACGTGGTTTGTTTCGCTGGAAACCGGATATCCGTTCACGCCCGCCGCCGGCTGGTCGCTAGAGCCGCAGGCGCAGCTGAGCTATATCCGCGCCCACTTTGACAATACGCACGATAAGAAAGACAACTTCTCCGTCTCGCTCGGGGATCAGGACCAGCTCATCGGCCGGCTGGGCGCGCGCCTGCTCTACTCGCATGTGTTAAACAACGGCCAAACGGTAACGCCCTACGTTAAGGCCAACGTACTGCACGGCTTTTTGGACGGCGGCCATATCAAACTGGGCGGGGACAGCTTCAGTACGGCGGACTATGGCAGTTCCGTAGAGCTTGGCGGCGGCGTCACGTTTAACGTCAATAACGCTCTGTCGCTGTATGCGGACGCCGCTGGCCAGCGAGAGCTGAGCGAGGGGTATCGCGGTTGGACGGTGAACGGCGGCCTGCGCTACCAGTTTTGATAAAAACGCTAAATGACGGGCGCTTTACAAAGAAGCGCCCTTCTCGTTTTATATCATTCCGCTTCCGCGAAGCAGCAGCAGGCCCAGCGCAGTGGTGAAAAACGATCCTACCGTCGTTAGCCCGATGATGTTAGCGGCAAGCGTCGCGTTGCCGCCCATGGCCCGCGTCATCACATAGCTGGCCGCTGCGGTGGGGGTTGCCGACAGCAGGAAAATAATCCCCAGCGTCATCCCCTTAAAGCCGCACAGCATAGCGCCAAGCACCAGCAGCGTCGGCACGACCAGCACTCGGGCAATGCTCGCCAGTATCGCGGTATTAGAGGTCCTCAGCATCGAGCGAAAGTCCAGGCTCGCGCCGGTGCACAGCAGCGCCAGCGGCAGCGCGATGGAAGAGACGTAACTGCCGGTTCGGATAAGCACATCCGGCAGCGGAACGTCGAACAGAGAAAACGGCAGTCCGGTCAGAATGCCGACGATAAGCGGATTCTTAACAATATTTTTTACCATGCTGAAAACGGCAAGCCCGCTTCCTTCGCAGTCGGACAGGCTGCGGGTCAGCGTCACCACCGAAAGGACGTTGTAAAGAATGACGGTCATGACGATATAAAATGAGGCAATTGCAACGCCTTCATCGCCGAACGCCATGGCGCAGTACGCCACGCCCAGAATAGCGGCGTTGCCGCGAAAGCCACCCTGAACGAAAACCCCGCGCTCCTTCTTCTCGCGAACCAGAAACGGTGCCGCTAGCTCAAGCAGCAGCCAGCTGATAAAGGTGCCTACGCCGGCAAAGCTCATTAAAAGCAGGTGATGAGTAAGGCCGCTGTGGTTAGTGGCGATGCTGAAAAACAGCATACAGGGCAGCGCCAGGTTAAACACCAGGCGACTGGCGGAATCACAAAACTCATCATTAATCAGGCGAAAGCGGCGCAGCCCTATCCCCATCAGCAGCATCAGCAGGTTGGGCACCGTTACGCTAAAAGCGAACTGCCACGTTTCCCACGACATCATTTTATGTTTTATCCTTTGTGCAGCTTGAGCGTAACGTTAATGAGAAAATATAAGACAGCCTTCTCTCATTCTATTTTTAAATAGAAATATAACAACAGGTGCAGGGAACAATTATTTACCTCTTATGAGGGACTTATTCCTATTTCGCATTATTCATCGATATTTCTGCCAAAAAAATCATTTAAGGTCTGCACGAGACCTGCCGCTTTGAGTATAATATACGGAGTTTGTCCGTCGCTATGCGCCACGCTTAGACGATGTCCCGCCCGATTTGCGGTGCAATCACCAGACTGTGTTCCTCGTTAAGAACGCAGCCTAAGCTTCCGGTCAATTCAGAAAACGGCAACAGCCTGATACTCACTCATTACGCGATAAGGAATATCACGCCATGAAGTCTCTGCTCTCCTCTGGTCTAACCAGTAATAGCTCCGGTTACAGGAAGGTCTGCCGATGAATGACCCGATGCTGCTTTTAGTTATTATTCTGTTCGTTGCTGCAATTGCCGTTACGCTATCAAAGAAGGTTGGTCTTGGCGCTATCCTTGGCCTGCTGCTCACCGGGATCGTCATCGGTCCCCATACGCCGGGTCAGCTCATTCTTAAAGAGCACGTGGATAAGATCCTGCACGTTTCGGAATTCGGCATCGTGCTGCTGCTGTTTATCATCGGTCTGGAAATGCAGCCAAGGCGCCTGTGGTCAATGCGCCGCATGGTGTTTGGGCTGGGTACGCTGCAAATTCTTCTCAGCGGCGCGGCCATCGGCGGCTATTTCTATCTGTTCGGCTATGGCGTAAACGCCGCCGTGATTATCGGCCTGACGCTGGCGCTCTCTTCCACCGCCTTCGTTATTCAAATCTTGCAGGACCATAACGAGTTTTCCAGCGAGCACGGCCGCCTCGGCTTCGCCATCCTGCTGATGCAGGACTTAGCCATCGTACCGCTGCTGGCGCTGGTGCCACTACTGTCGGACAAAATTGCCGTCCTGCCGGACGACTCGCCGATGTGGATGCAGACCCTGTCGGTTATCGGCGCGCTGCTGGTGGTTATCGCCTTTGGCCGCTACGGCGTGCCGTGGATCCTCAACCGCATGGCCAAGAAAGGCTATCGCGAAAGCTTTTCCCTGTTCGTCATGTTCGCCGTGGTTTTGGCAGCCTACATCATGGACCACTTCGGCCTGTCGATGGCGCTCGGCGCGTTTATCATGGGAATGATGCTCTCAACGTCGAAGTACGGATTCCAAATTCACGCCAGCGTTGAATCGGCCAAAAGCCTGCTGATGAGCCTGTTCTTTATTTCGGTAGGGATGTCCATCGATTTTGCAACGCTGGCGCAGGCGCCGTTCTTCTTTATCAGCCACGTCGCGGTCATCCTGCTGCTGAAAATCATTTTGCTGTTCGTTTTGTCTTTGGCGTTCGGCACCTCGAAAGAGGCGGCTACCAAGGTTGCGTTCCTTCTGTGCCAGGGCGGTGAGTTCGGCTTCGTGCTGTTTGGCGTTGCCAAGGCGTTCGGCGTCATCGACGACTCCACCTTCATCATCGGCATCGGCGTTATCTCCGTCAGCATGGCCTTTACGCCCAGCCTGTACGCGCTCGGCTGCCGCCTGACTAAAAAGATGGTCATCGCGGACGTAGAAAACTCCGCCCTGAAGCCGGACGACGCGGCGCACAGCGCGAAGGTAGTCGTCGCCGGTTACGGCGACACCGGCTACGTTCTGGCGCAAATGCTGCAGGATTCCGCCATTCCGCACATTGTGATTGAAAAAAATCCGGAAATCGTTAGAAAAGCGCAAAAAGCGGGCATTCCCGCCTACTTTGGCGACATCACCGATCCCAAACTGCTTAACGTTATCGGTGTAGAACAGGCGCAGATGGTGATCGTCTCCATCGACCACAGCGCCAGCGCGCTGAAGGCCGTTTCGACCCTAAGATCGCTCTACCCGATGCTGAAAATCCTCGCACGGGTGCTCGACATGGACCTCAAAGATAAGCTGCTGGAAGCCGGCGCCAACTGGGTGGTTATCGAAACGCTGGAAAGCAGCCTGCACATCGGCGCCGAAGCCCTTAAGGTGCTGGGCGTTGCCGACGACGAAGTGTCCGAGCTGGTTGACTCTCTGCGTAAGGACGAAATGTTGGCGTCAGAAATCGTCCCAGAGGACGAGCCGGAAGACGCGCCGGCATCGCTCATCCAAACCGATACCGACTTTGAGCTGCCGCAGGACGACGGCGCCAATGCGCCAATAATGCCGGAGCAAAAGCCCGAAGCGAACTAAGCTTTGGTCCAATAAACAGCAAGGGCGCCAAATTTGGCGCCCTTGCTTTTTTAGCCCTTCAATCAGAACCGTGCCCGCTACTTACTCCGGCTCTTAATATGCTGGATTAGACGACGGCGCTTGCGCTGCTGGGTCGGCGTCAGCTTGTTGCGGCGGCCGGCAAACGGGTTATCCCCCTCTTTGAACTGAATGCGAATAGGCGTACCCATCACCTCCAGCGAGCGGCGGAAATAGTTCATCAGATAGCGCTTGTACGAATCCGGCAGGTCTTTCACCTGATTACCGTGGATCACTACGATAGGCGGGTTGTAGCCACCGGCGTGGGCATATTTCAGCTTTACTCTGCGGCCGCCGACCAAAGGCGGCTGGTGATCGTCCTGCGCCATCTGCATGATGCGGGTCAGCAGCGACGTACTCACCCGACGGGTTGCGCAGCGATAGGCTTCCTGTACGGATTCGAACAGGTTTCCTACGCCGCTGCCGTGTAGCGCGGAGATAAAGTGCACGCGGGCAAAGTCGACAAAGCCCAGGCGCTCGTCCAGCGTTTCCTTCACCTTCTCGCGGACTTCCTGAGACAGTCCGTCCCACTTATTGACCGCAATGACCAGCGAACGCCCGCTGTTGATAATAAAGCCCAGCAGAGACAGATCCTGATCGGAGATACCCTCGCGGGCGTCAATCACCAGCAGCACGACGTTGGCGTCCTCAATGGCCTGCAGGGTTTTAATGACCGAGAATTTCTCAACGGTTTCTGTCACTCTGGCGCGCTTACGCACGCCCGCGGTGTCAATCAGCACGTACTCGCGCTCGTCGCGCGTCATGGGAATATAGATGCTGTCGCGCGTGGTGCCCGGCATGTCGTACACCACGACCCGATCCTCGCCCAGAATGCGATTGGTTAGCGTGGACTTACCGACGTTGGGGCGACCGACAATGGCAAGCTTGATAGGAAGATTTTCCAGATAGGCGCTGTCGAACTCTTCCTCTTCATCCTCGCCTGATTCCTCTGAATCTTCGGTATCGAAGTCTTCCCAGTCGTCTTCATCGGCGGCGGGTTCCTCTTCTTCATCCACCGGCCCCAGCACGGTCTCAATCAGCGACGTCACGCCCCGACCGTGGGAAGCCGCGATCGGATACACGTCGCCCAACCCCAGCGCGTAGAAATCGCCAATAACGCTGTCAGCGTCCAGACCGTCGGTTTTGTTGGCGACCAAAAACGTCGCCTTTTCCCGAGCGCGCAGGTGCTGAGCGATAGCCGAATCCGCAGGCATCAGCCCGGCGCGGGCGTCGACCATAAACAGAACGATATCCGCCTCTTCGATGGCAAGAAGAGACTGATCGGCCATATGGGTTTCCACGCCGTGCTCTGCGCCGTCGATGCCGCCGGTATCGATAACGATAAATTCGCGCCCGTTGATTTCCGCCTTACCGTATTTACGGTCGCGGGTCAGACCGGGGAAATCAGCCACCAGGGCATCACGAGTACGCGTTAAACGGTTAAATAACGTGGACTTGCCCACGTTGGGACGCCCGACCAGCGCGATAACTGGAACCATGATAAAAGCCTCTTTCTATAGCATTAAGCGGGCGCGCAGCGCGTCCGCTTTTACAAGACGAAACGGCCCCTGATGTCAGGAGCCGTTTACATAATCACTACTGCCGATTAGCGCGTGAACGAATAAACGTCGCCGCCGCGCGCCTGGATAACCAGTCGGTCTCCTGCAACGATCGGTGAAGACAGGAAGCCGTCGCCATCGACCTTATTCTGAGCCACGAACTGGCCGGACGCGCTGTCCATCCAGTGCATATAACCCTCTGCGTCGGCTACGACTACATAGCCGTTAAAGACGACCGGCGCGGTCAGGCCGCGGTGCAGCAGGTCGTTCTGCGTCCACAAGATGGTGCCGCCGTTCAAGGAAAGCGCCATCACGCGGTCGCTTTGGTCGACCAGATAAACCTTATCGCCTTCGATAAAGAAGTCATTAACCGAACCGACGTCGCGCTTCCAGATAATCTGACCGGAGCGCAGATCCAGCGCGACAAAGCTGCCGTTATAGCTCTGGGCGAATATGACGTTGCCCATAATTACCGGCGTACTGTCGACGTCGATCAGCCTGTCGATTTCGGTAGAACCGCTCGGCTGTGCGATAGGCTGTTGCCAAATCAGCATGCCGCTGTTCATCATCACCGCGCTCACGCGGCCGTTATCGCCGCCGACGATCGCCGCGCCGTGAGCCGTAGCGGGAGAAGATTCCCCACGCAGAGAGAGCAGCGGCATCCCGAGGTTAGCGGTCCACTTGATGGACCCGTCGGTCGTGCTAAGCCCTTGCAACATGCCGTTAGTGGTGTGAATAAGCACCAGGCCATCGCTGACGACCGGACGAGAAATCGCCTCGCCGGCAACGGTCGTTTTCCACGCAAGCGTACCGTCTTCAGCGTTCAGCGCATACACCATTGCCTTCTCGCTGCCGACAAAGACCTTGCCTTCAGCCGCAGCTACGCCGCCGGACAGCATCGGAGAGGTCGATGAAGAGAAGAACCCGTTTTTCTCCGTGACGTCGGTTTTCCACACCTGGCTGCCGCTATCGGCGTCCACGGCCTTAACGATGCCGTTGCGCGCCGCAGCGTAGATACGGCCGTCTTTCCAGACCGGACGCAGATGTGAGTAGTATTCACCAACGCCGTCACCTACCGACGTGCTCCACATTTTCTTGGGAGAAAACTGGTTGTCTACTTTAGGCAGCGGTGACACCTTTACCGCATCGTCATCACCGCCAAACAGCGAACAGCCGCTCAGCATGGTGGCAGAAAGTAATCCTACGCAAAAAAGTTTACGTAACTTCATTCACATCCCCTTTAGGCGGCCAGATTGTTAAGCTTAATGTTCAGCATTTCTTTCAGCATCGGCGAAGGATTGGCCTCTATCGCCTGACTGTAAGCTTCGCGCGCGCCCTTAACGTCGCCTTTATTGACCAAAACGTCACCGCGAATTGCCTGAGCCTGAGCAAACCAGCTGCCCTTTTGTACTGAATCCAGCGTTTTTAACGCATCGTCAAACTGCTTTTCCTGAACCTGAACGCGCGCCAGGCGTAACGCTATCGCGGGCAGCAGGTTATCGTCCTTGGTATGGCTCTGCGCCCACAAAAGCTGTTCTTTAGCCTTGGCGAAATCCCCTTTATCCACCCACTGCTGGGCCTGGGACAACGCGGCGAAAACGCCATAGCTGTTGTCATTAGCCTGAATAAAGGCGCTTGCATTCGCGGCGTTGTCTGCATGGGCCACAACCTGATCGAAAGACATTGACGCCGTCGTGTTGGTTTCGTGCTGATGCGATTGCCAATAGCGCCAGCCGAACAGGCCGCCTACGCCCAGTATGACGCCAACCGCGATAGCTTTACCGTTCTCGCGGAAAAAGCCTTTCACCGCTTCAACTTGTTCTTCTTCGCTATTGTAGACTTGCACGGTGTCCCTCTTGAATTAACCGATCAATTTAGCCAAATGCGCCGCAGCGTTCGCCTGCGCCAGCGTTTGCTGTTCGCCGCTGCGTAGGTCTTTAACCACGACCTCGCCCGCAGCGATTTCATTTTCGCCCAGAACCAGCGCAACTTGCGCGCCCCACTTATCGGCACGGGCAAACTGCTTCTTAAAGTTTCCGCCGCCGTGATTCACCATAACGCGAAGTTCAGGCTGCTCGTCGCGAAGGCGTTCGGCCAGCATCATCGCCGCAGCCTGCGCCCCCTCGCCGGAGGAAATCACATAAACGTCTACGCCGCGATCGGCAGCGAAGTCAGGATTAACGGCCTGAACCAGCAGCACCAGCCGTTCCATGCCCATGGCAAAGCCAACGCCGGGAGCCGCATGCCCACCCAGTTGCTCCACCAGACCGTCGTAGCGACCGCCGCCGCATACCGTCCCCTGAGAACCCAGGCTGGTCGTTACCCACTCGAACACCGTCCGATTGTAGTAGTCCAAGCCGCGCACCAGACGAGGGTTAATGCGATAGCTGATGCCCGCGTTGTCCAACAAGGCGCACAGGCCGGTAAAGTGCTCCTTCGATTCTTCGTCCAGATAGTCGATAAGCTCGGGCGCATCGTTCAACAGCGCCTGGACGTCAGGATTCTTACTGTCGAGCACGCGCATGGGGTTAGTGTACATGCGGCGCTGGCAGTCTTCATCCAGCCTTTCTTTAAACTGTTCCAAATAGGCGGTCAGCGCCTCTTTATAGCGGGCGCGCGCCTCTAAGGAGCCAATAGAGTTCAGCTCCAGCGTGACGTGTTCGGAAATCCCCAGCTCGCGCCACCAGCGGGCGTTAAGCATGATGAGCTCAGCGTCGACGTCCGGCCCCTGCAGGCCGAAAACTTCCGCGCCAAGCTGATGAAACTGACGATAGCGGCCCTTTTGCGGGCGCTCGTGGCGAAACATCGGCCCCATATACCACAGGCGCTGCTCCTGATTGTAAACCAGGCCGTGTTCGATACCGGCGCGCACGCAGCCCGCAGTACCTTCGGGGCGCAGCGTTAAGGAGTCGCCGTTGCGGTCGTCAAAGGTATACATCTCTTTTTCAACCACGTCGGTCACTTCGCCGATGGCGCGCTTAAACAGCGGCGTTTGCTCAACGATAGGCAGGCGGATCTCTCCGTAGCCGTAGCTTGCCAACACCCGCTTCAATACGCGCTCAATCGGCTGCCACAGCGCCGTTTCCTGCGGTAGGTAATCGTTCATCCCGCGGATGGCTTGAATATTCTTTGCCACGTCAATTCTCTGTCTGTTTTCATCAAATGGGGTTGATTATAGGGGCTTTCGGCCTTTGACATCAATGCAAACAGGCGGTAATGATGAAATCAGTACCGCCCTTTCAACTCGCCCAGACTACTTCTCGCTAACGTCAATGCGCTTTGACAGATCCAGCATCGCCGCCTTGGCGCGAATTTTGGCCTCTAGCTGGTCGATCATATCGTTGTTGTCGAGGCGCTCTTTCTGACGTTCGCCGTTTTCGTAGTAGCCGCTTTTGCCGTGGCCGCCGGTCACGCCGAGGTCCGACACCAGCGCTTCGCCCGGGCCGTTGACCACGCAGCCGATAATCGAGACGTCCATCGGCGTCAGGATATCTTCCAGACGCTGTTCCAGCGCGTTAACCGTGCTGATAACGTCAAACTCCTGACGAGAGCAGGTCGGGCAGGCGATAAAGTTAATGCCGCGAGAGCGAATGCGAAGCGCTTTCAGGATGTCAAAGCCAACCTTCACTTCTTCCACCGGATCCGCCGCCAGCGAAACGCGCAGCGTATCGCCGATGCCTTCGGCCAGCAGCATGCCAAGCCCGATAGCGGACTTCACCGAACCGCTTCGCGCACCGCCGGCTTCGGTAATGCCTAAATGCAGCGGCTGTTCAATTTGCCCAGCCAGCAGGCGATAGGACTGCACGGCCAGAAACACGTCCGACGCCTTAACGCTGACTTTGAACGCGTCAAAGTTAAGCCTGTCTAGAATCTCCACGTGGCGCATCGCCGATTCAACCAGCGCCTGCGGCGTTGGCTCGCCGTACTTTTCCTGAATATCTTTTTCCAACGAACCGGCGTTAATGCCGATGCGAATAGGAATATTCTTGTCGCGGGCGCAGTCCACTACCGCTCGGATGCGATCTTCGCGGCCAATGTTGCCCGGATTGATGCGCAGGCAGTCAACGCCGTATTCGGCGACCTGAAGCGCAATACGGTAGTCAAAGTGGATGTCGGCCACCAGCGGCACCGACACGCGCTGCTTGATGAACTTGAAGGCTTCCGCCGCGTCCATCGTCGGTACGGAAACGCGGACGATATCAACGCCAACGCGCTGCAGCGCTTCGATTTGCTTCACCGTCGCCTCGACGTCGGTAGTGCGGGTGTTGGTCATGGACTGAACGGCAATCGGCGCGCCGTCGCCGATGGGGACATTTCCGACATAAATACGTTTGGACTTGCGACGAACTATCGGCGTTTCACTGTGCATCTTACTCTACTCTCCCAAAAACCTTGCCCGACGCAGCCTTAGTTGGCCGGTAGCGTCATGCGCGTCGTGCGATTCGCGTTCTTGTACTGACTCATATCAACCGGTTTGCCTTTGTAGGTTATCGACACGCCGGCCGGTGCGCCAAGCTTCAGTTGATAGGGCGGTTGGCCGGTCAAAGACAGCTTGCCGTCTTTACGCTGTAGGCCGCTGTAGAGATTCTTGCCGCGATCGTCAATCACCTCAAGCCAGCAGTCGGCGCTGAAGGTCAGATAAATATCGTTACCGTCCTGCGGCGTTTGGGGAGCCAGCTGTCCCTGAGTCTGATTCTTAGCCGCTTCAGCTTCCGCAACCTGAGCGGCAACGGCCTGTTCGAGCGTCGGAGCCGCAGGCGTAGGCGTAGATGCAGGAGTAGACTGAACGGGCGCCTGCTGAGCCGCCGCCGGCGCGTTGGCGGCATTGCCAGAAGGAGAAAGAGAGATCGAAGCGCCTTCTGAAGGTACTGAAGGCGATGAAGAACCGCTGCCCGGCAGGGCAATCTGATTCTGTCCGCTGACCTCTATGGCGTCGTCCTGCTGCTGCGCCTTGTGGTTCTCCCACCACCATGCGCCCGTCAGGCCGAGTACGACAAAAATAATAAGCCAGGTAAAGAGGGTCAACCAGCGGTCGAGCTTCTTGCGCGGCTTGCTGAGCGAAAAGCCTTTTACGCGGTTCGATGCGAGGCTGTCGCTCTTACCCTGAACGCCTTTAGGCAACAGAGCAAGGATTTCCTCTTCCGGCAGTTGAAGCAGCTTCGCATAGGAACGGACGTATCCGCGAATAAAGGTCGGAGCCAAGCCAAGCGGATTGAGCCCCTCCTCAAGTTCGCGGACGGTAGTCACTTTCAAACGCAGCTCGTCGGCAACCACCTGTTGGCTGAGGTTCAACGCTTCCCTGGCTTCGCGGAGTCGGCGACCGACTTCGGCGAGCGGTGTAACTTCTTGTGATACATCAGTATTCATGGGCTAAGAATAATTGGTATTGTCGTGACTGTGGAAACTCTCGCGCCAAAGTTTTCCCGTAACGCTGAACGTCGGCCATACGGTTTTCTGACGCGGCAAATTGTATTTGCATCCATAAACTTTCAGCGGTAGCGGGCAACGCCTGGTGGTAAAAACCCAGTAACGCAACGGCCTCTTTATGCTTCCCCTGCTGAAAGTCGCGGGCGGATTCGGTCAATACGCGCTCGCCCTTGCTCGGATCCTGCTTTAACGCCCGTCCCAGATGTTCAAACGCTTCATCGGTTCTTCCGGCATCAAGCAGGCAATAGCCTGAACCTTCAAGGCTATTGGCAATTTCTCCTAAATTTTGTGTCTGCAAAGCCTTATCAAAATAACCCAGCGCTGAATCATACTGCCCTATGCGGCAAAGAAACGCACCGTAATTATTTAAAACCTCATTGCTCTGCGGCGCTAGCCGTAAAGCCTGCTGGTAACGCGCCTGCGCCAACGTATTTTCACCCGTTTCCTGCAGATACTGCGCCATTCCCAGCTGGATGCGATAGTCCTCTGGCGCATACTCCAGCGCTCGCTCCAGATTAAAACGCGCCTTCTGAACGTTTCCCAACGTCAGATAGGTTAAGCCTAAATTTAAACGAATCTGCGCGGCCTGCTTAACGTCAAAGCCCGCATCATCGTTACTGCCTGCTGCGCATCCGGTTAACAGCCCGGCGGCAAGTAGTAAAGGTAACAGCCTGTTTCGCATCGAATTGGTTTCCTATTCTGACGCTCGCCGTCTCCCCCAGACAGTAGTGCGTATCTCTTTGTAGCAAATTAATTTTTAGACAGTTTTAATGCCTATTGGTTCCCCATGCATTCTTTTTTTCATCGTACGCTTGGTCCGGTCAATCACTTCGCCGGCCAGTTGACCGCAGGCGGCGTCAATATCGTCGCCGCGCGTTTTGCGCACGATAACCGTAAACCCATACTCCATCAGCACTTTAGAGAAGCGATCGACGCGACTGTTCGAGCTGCGGCCATAGGGTGCGCCGGGAAACGGGTTCCACGGAATCAGGTTAATCTTGCAGGGCGTATCCTTCAGGCATTCAGCCAACTGGTGGGCGTGCGTCATATCGTCGTTAATATGATCCAACATGACGTATTCCACCGTCACCCGCCCCTGATTGGCGTTGGACTTCTCCAGATAGCGCCGAACGGCCGCCAGGAACGTCTCAATATTATACTTACGATTGATCGGCACGATCTCATCGCGGATCTCATCATTCGGCGCATGCAGAGAAATCGCCAGCGCTACGTCTATCATATCGCCCAGCTTTTCCAACGCCGGCACTACGCCTGACGTAGACAGCGTAACCCTGCGCTTGGAAAGCCCAAAGCCGAAGTCGTCGAGCATGATTTCCATCGCCGGCACGACGTTGGTCAGATTCAGCAGCGGTTCCCCCATGCCCATCATAACAACGTTCGTAATAGGCCTTTGCCCGGCAATACGGGACGGCCCGATAATCTTGGCCGCGCGCCACACCTGCCCGATAATTTCCGATACCCGTAAGTTGCGGTTGAACCCCTGCTGGGCCGTTGAACAGAACTTGCACTCCAACGCACAGCCAACCTGGGACGACACGCACAGCGTCGCGCGATCGTCTTCAGGAATATAAACGGTTTCAACCTGCTGATCGCCTACCGCCAGCGCCCACTTGATGGTGCCGTCCGCCGAGCGCTGCTCGGTAACAACCTCCGGAGCGCGGATTTCCGCCACTTCATTAAGCTTATTACGCAGCGCCTTATTGACGTCCGTCATTTGCTCAAAGTCGTCGTGGCCAAAATGGTAAATCCACTTCATCACCTGATCGGCGCGAAACGGCTTTTCGCCCAGGGAGATAAAGAACTCCCTCATGGCCTTACGGTTCAAATCCAACAGGTTGATTTTTTCTGCGGGGCGCTCAGAAACAGCGAGATCGTCAGAAGATACGGAAACGGCGTCATTCATAAAAAGCAGGGGCCTCGTTATTACACATTATGGCGCTAGAAAATCTAGATATTCCAAAAAGACTAAAACTATCCCCTGCTCAAAGCCTATGGGCAGAGGGTTATGCCGTGGCATTGTACTCTCTTTGTTATTGTGTTGCCACGCACATTGGTTCAGGTTTGCCGCTGTCGGAACAAAAAAACAAAACCAGCGCTAAAAATCGCCGGTTTTGCATACTGACAGGCCAAATTAACGCGGTAAGTTATTGATACTCACCTTTCCTTTTTTAAAAACAGTGTGTTATTAGTCCTATCTTGGACAAATTTCGCTATCGCTAAAAAAGTAGGCAATTTCACGCTGCGCCGACGCGACAGAATCAGAACCGTGAACCGCGTTCGCCGTCAGGCCGTCTGCATAGTCAGCGCGTAGCGTGCCCGCCAGCGCGTTTGCCGGGTTAGTCGCCCCCATCAGGTCGCGATGGCGCTGTACGGCATTTTCTGATTCCAAAACCTGTACCATAACGGGGCCGGAAGTCATAAACGCCAACAGCCCGTCAAAAAACGGCTTCCCCTCGTGCTCGGCGTAAAACCCCGCCGCCTGCTCCTTGGTCAGATGCAGCATCTTGGCCGCAACGATAGTAAAGCCCGCATTTTCGAAGCGAGAATAAATAGCGCCAATAACGTTTTTGGCTACCGCATTAGGTTTAATAATTGAAAGGGTACGTTCCGTAGACATTTTCACCTCTGGACGGGTTTAACTGTGATTTAACAACGTCTTTTCGCCAGTGATTATACGGTGGGTGCATTAACTTGCCTATCTGGGCTTTAACATTTTTTTAAAGTTCATGAAGCAAATGCGATTCACTTGGCAAAAAGTCATTTTTTACGCCTCTTTACTTTCCCGTCCAAACCTATAGACGATGCGTTTACGCTGCGCTTAAAATACCGAACGATAACGATAACTATTTCATTCATCATTAAAGCAGCCAAGGAAGGATAATGAACGCCAAATGGCTCATAAAGCTATTCGCTTTACCGCTCACCCTGTTTATGGGATCGACCGGCGCACAAGAGACAAACGGCACAGCGCTTGCTGAGCTTAAAGAGATATACGAACTGGTTATGGACCCCAACCAAATGTTCAGCATTAGTAAAACGCTTGGACGTCTGGAAATCATCGAACCAACGATTCAAACCCACGATACCGCCGCGCTAGGAAAACTCCTCTTCTTACGCAGTTTCGTCCAAAGCAAAGCCAATAGGGACGAAGAGGCGCTGTCTGTCGGTCTCGAAGCCCTGAAAATTGACGACCAAACGCCATTTCTATCCGATGAAGACAAAGAGATCCTCATTCATTGGCTTACAGAGAGCGCCAAAAATGAGGGAAATTGGCAAACGGCCGTTGAGCTTTATGAAAGACGGCTCCCCTTAGCGGGCAAATATGACGAAGGGCAGCGGCTGGGCCTGCGTAGCGAAATGGCCTACTGCCTTCATGAAGCCGGGCGCTATGACGACGCCCGCGCGCAGAATGAAGATATCCTGACGCAGGGAGAAACGCTGTACGGTCAGGGCAGCGAAAGGCTTCTGTCGGTGATAACCAACCTTGCGCAAAACTTTTATATGTTAAAACAATACGATCGCGCTCAGGCGCTGCTTGAGCGCCGCCTCGCTATCGCAAAGGCACACAACGAAGAATGGGATATTGACGACAGCCTGTTCCAGCTAGGCGTTCTTGCCTTTGAGCAGGGGCAAAATGCCCAAGCCGAAAGCCTGATGAAACAGCGGCTGGCGCTGGCGAAAGAAAGCGGAGATGCCGACCGGATGATGGACGCGGAAGAAGCCTTGCAAATTCTCTATGAAAAAATGGGGCAACGCTAGAGTGTGTCCCATACACTTAAACGCTCAAACGCCCCTCTTTAAGAGCAAACCGCCGCGACGCCAACGCTTCAACCTCTCTGGGCTCATGGCTTACCAGTAAAATCGTTGTGGACAAGCGCCGCTGAATGTCCTGCAGGCACGCCCACAGGCGAGTGCGCAGCGACCAGTCCAGGCTGGAGAACGGCTCGTCCAAAAGCAAAAGGCCCGGCTCGGTCACCAGCGCACGGGCCAACGCGGCGCGCTGCTGTTCGCCGCCGGACAGCTGAGAAGGATATCGCCCGCCTAGCTGACCAATCTCTAGCCAGTCGAGCACCTCTTTACGCTTCTCTTTTCGGCAAGGCTGCCCGGCTGCGTACTGCGCCATTTTCAGATTGTTTTCGACGCTCAAAAAGGGAAACAGATACAGGCGCTGGTTTAAGTGGCGACAGGGGCGACGCCAGGCGGGAACGCTATTCACGCAGCCCCCACCAATGAGAATACTCCCTCGGTAGTCCACGTGGCCTGCAATGGCGTTAAGCAGCGTCGTTTTGCCGCTGCCGGAAGGACCGCTGATAGCCGTACATTCCCCGCGCACAGCCGTAAAGCTCACTGAGTCAAGCACGCCGCAGGACAGTTCGTTAACACTTAACATCGCTTTCCCTCCGAGGCGCTTTTTGTAAAAGGTGCAGCAGCAACAAAAGAAGAAAGGCGAAAAAGATCAGCACCAGCGCGCAGCCGATGGCAGGCGCAAACTCGCCGCTGGCGATGTTGAGATAGACGGCAATCGGCAGCGTTTCGGTTTTCATCCGGGTCGCCCCGGCCAGCATCAGCGTCGCGCCGAACTCGCCAAGCGCGCGGGAAAGCGCCAGCACACAGCCGCTGAGTAAAGAGCGCCAAATTAATGGCACTTCCACAAGAAGAAGCGTCTTTAGCGGCGTGAGGCCAAGGTTATAGGCGGTTTGAACGTAGGCCGTCTCAATCGACGCCAGCGCCGCGCTGGCGCTGCGTACGATAATCGCGCTAGCGACGTAGGTTTGGGCGATAACGATACCCAAAGGAGAAAACAGGCTTTGAGAAATCATCGGCGCAAGCTGCCCTACAGGCCCCTCTCGGCCCAACAGCAGCAGCAGGCCGATACCGACCACCAGCGGCGGTGTCACCATGGGTAAATCCAGCAGCAGGTTTAGCGCTCCCTTGCCGGGAATGCGCAGGCGCACCATCGCCCACGCCGCTGGCAGGCTAATTAGCGCGGCAAGCGCCAGAGAAATCAGCGACGTCAGTAAAGACAGCCCCAGCGCAAAGCGAATTTCAACGTCGGCCAGCAGAGCAGGCAGCGTTTCAAGATCGAGCTGGAAAAGCAGCGCACACAGCGAGCCAATGATAAAAAACAGCAGTGCCGCCAGCGGCAGCAGCGTTAGCCTGGCCACGAAGGGTCAGTTCGCCTTAACGGGCAGGTAGCCAAGGTCGGTAAACTGCTTAATGCCCTGCTCTGAAGCGAAGAAGTCCATCAGCGCTTTGGCTTCCTGTGGATGCTTGCTGGTTTTTAGCACCGCTATCGTCGCCACTTCTTCAGGCGTCCCTTCCGGAGAAGGCAGCATCAGGAGAGTATCCTGATTCTTAACCGCATCGGAGCGCCCGATAACGGCAGCGTCAACGTCCCCGTTCATCAGATAGACCAGCAGTTGCTTAATCGTCGTTGCCTGAACGACAATCTTAGCCTTCAGCGCCTGCTCGTGGCCGCTGGCCGCCAGCAGCTTGTCGCCGCTTTTGCCCAGCGCGATGGCCTTCGGGTCGCCCATGCCGATCTTCAAACTGCTGTTAGCCAAATCGGCCAGCGTTTTTACATCTCCCGTCACCGCCTTGCGAACCACCATCACCGGCGTATGCAGCACCAGCGGCGCGGAAGCTGAAACATCACCCTGTTGCTGCAGCTTTTCTACATAGTCAGCGGAGCCGGACAAAAACAGGTCACCAGACTTGGTCAGGTTAAAACGGGTAAGGATCTGCCCCGAACCGCCATACTCGATAGTCACGCGGTTGCCGGTTCGCTCTTCAAACCGTTTCACAACGGCCTCAACCGGCTGGCGCAGCCCGGCCCCGGCGTAAAGATGTAGCTCGGCGGAAAACGCCGTCAGGCTAAACGCGCCCAAAAGCGCGCCGAGCGTCCACTGTTTTAAGGTAGGCATAGGATTTCTCTCTGTTGTGTTAGCTATTTTTCGATATATATTAAATTACATAACGAAAGAGACTTCAATCCAAATGAGAAATCACTCCGGCGGGATGAAAAGGTAAAAGGAAATTGCTAGCTAAACTGAATGAGCCCTTTCCCCTCAGCGCCTACCCGCTCGTCAAACAGAGCGCTGAGGGCGTTGAATACGTCCCGCCAGCCCTCAACGTAGGACGTTCTGTCAACCAGCGCGCTAAACTCATCAACCCGACGGTTTGGGTAGCCCGCTTCAGGGCCTTTTTTGAACTCAATCCGGACGCAATCGCCAGCCGTTTCATAGTAAAGATAGAAGTCAGAACCCTGTTCGCAAAACCATATATGGCGGTATCCCTTATCGCCGCGGGAAACAGACGCAACGGAATCAATTATCTCGTCATGGCACACAAAAAAGTCGTATCCCAAGTCGAGCTCAATTATTTTCCCATCGCCAAAATCGATAGTGATGTCGCCGTTAACAAACTGGAGAAGGCTCTCCATATAAAACCAAAAGTCAGAGCACTCCATCTCTTGCTGGTCTAAATGTTCGTCCAGTTCGGGCGCTTTATCCCTAATGTTCAACGTAACGTTCATATATGTCTCCGTATTGGCTTAGGGCTATTCCAACACAAACCCGACGCTGCTCACCTGCCCGCCTTCGTCCAGCACACTGACCTGATATTTACCGGGATCGGACAGGGTTTGCACCATCGGCTTGTCCTCCTCGGTTTCCATCACCGCTTCGCCGTTGATAAACCACCAGCGCTTGCCTCGACCGCCCTGAGTATCTAACCGTAGATCCAGCGAAGGCGTACCCGGCAGCCGTTTAAGCACCGCATCCTGCTTCACGCCCAAAATCAGCAGAGGAGGGCTTGCGTCGTATCCTATCGGCGGGCACGCGTCGTCCCTTTCCGGCAGCCGGTTGGCGCGCCGCTCGGACGGGGGCAGCCAGCTTTCCAGCGCGATTGGCCACAGGGCAATGCGCCGACTAATCGCGCCGCTACAGTCGGCGGCAACCCGCTTGCCCTGCCCGTTGACCCAAAAGTTTAGCCAGCCGCCGATGCCGGTGTCCTGCCCTGGCGATGAGAGCGTCGGCGGAATGGTGCCGTCCAAAATCCAGGCCTGTCTGCGCTGCCGACAGTTGGGATCGTTCGCCGCCAGGCTCTGCCCCTGAGGCCAGCAAATCGTTGCGCGGCTGACGGTCACCGGTTTGGGATCTTTCGGCCAGCGCTGGGCGGCTGGCCCGGCCCGGTTAATCAACAAATGATTAATTTGATGAAGGACAGGCACCGCCGTCGCGTAGCCGAACTGCCCGGCTACCGGCGTCCCGTCCGGTCGACCAACCCAAACGCCGATCAGGTATCCGCCATTCATCCCCACTGTCCATGCGTCACGATAGCCATAGCTGGTGCCGGTTTTCCAGGCAAGCCCCGGCGAATCAGACAGCTGGCTGTCCGCCACCGGGCGAGCTTCCCCGGCCAGAATGCGGCGAACAATCCAGGCCGCCCCCGGAGAGATAAGGCGCCGTTCAACCAGCGGATCCTCAGGCCGATAGCGCAGCGCCGCCACTTTACCTTCGCGCACAAAGGCACTGTAAGCGCTGACTAACTGATCCATCCGCATGCCCGTCCCGCCCAGTATCAGCGAAAGGTTAGGGTCGCTGTTCATCGGGAAACGCAGCTCAACGCCGACGTTGCGCAGGTTGCCGGTAAAGCGCTTGGGCCCGTAGGCCTCCAAAATCTGTACGGCGGGCAGGTTCAGCGAGCGCGTCAGCGCGTCTGACGCGCTGACCGGGCCGCTAAAGCCGGTATCAAAGTTCCCTGGGCGATAGTCGCCGAACTGGCGAGGCACGTCCTGCAGCAGCGATTCCGCATGAATCAGCCCCTCGTCCAACGCCATCGCGTAAGCAAAGGGCTTGAGCGTCGAGCCCGGCGAACGCCAGGCGCTAATCATATCGACGTGACCGAAGCGGCTGTCGTCATTCAGGTCGACCGAACCGAGGTAAGCCTTCACTGACATAGTGGCGTTTTCCACCACCAGAATTCCCATCGAGGTATTGGCGGGCAGCTGGCTTTTCCAGCCCATTGCCATGTCTTCAAGCCGCCGCTGCAGCGAAGCGTCGATGGTGGAATGAATAACGTCGTCTTTGCTTTCCTCCAGCAGGCGTCGGGCCAACAGCGGCGCGAGCTGCGGCACCTGACGCTCGGCGAGCCAGACGCTTTCCTGCTTGATTTCACGCACCTGCTGCTCGCTCCACACGCCATACTCCTGCAGGCGATCGAGCACCTTGTCCCGCGCCTCCTGAGCCCGCTGGGGATAGCGGTCCGGGCGAAGCCGACTCGGCGCCTGAGGCAGCACCGCCAGCAGCGCCGCCTCCGAACGGGTCAGCTCTGAAGGCGGCTTATCCAGATAGGCCCAGCTGGCCGCGCCGATGCCCTGAAGCGTACCGCCGTAGGGCGCGCGGTTGATATAGATGGTGAGTATTTGCTCTTTGCTGTAATGCCACTCCAGCTGCAGCGTGCGAAACACCTGCCTGAGCTTGCCGGTCAGAGTTTTATCATGCGGCTCTATCAGCCTCGCCACCTGCATAGACAGCGTACTGCCACCGGAAACGACCCGATGGCTGGTGACGTTCTGCCACAGCGCCCGCAAAATCGACAGCGGATTAACGCCGGGATGAGAATAAAACCAGCGGTCCTCGTAGGTCAAAAGCGCCTCAAGATAGTAAGGGGACACTTGGTCTAACGAGACGGAATAGCGCCACACGCCCTCCGAGTCAGCAAAGCGCCACAGCGGACTACCGTCGTCCGCCACAACGACCCGCGCCGCCTGAACGTTAGGGTCCGGCAGCGGCCAAAGCCTGTCCGCGCACCACAGCGCCGCAGCGCTGAATGCGATAAATAGGGTAAATGCGACAAACAGCCTGCGCCAAAAGCGCAGGGTTTTCATGTGGGAAAAAAAGCGGATCAAAAGTAACCTGTCCGTAAACTCTAGTAACTCTAACTCGCTGAAGACGTCTAATGGCTGATGTTGAACACCAGCAGAGTCGACCGGAGGGAGAGTCTTCCGTTGGGGTCGACTTGGCGTAAGCCAACGAAGCGCCCCTAGGAAGGCTATGCCCGACGCTCTCCTAAGCTAATACAAGCGACCTTCCGGCCGAGCACGATGGTCATATAAGCACATCGTATTTTCGGCCGGAATATTCACTGAAGCCGATTAAAACTATCCATCAGCGGACGTTAAAAGGGCGATCGCTCGCCCTTTCTCCACATACCTTAACGGTTACTTTACTTCCAGCCGCCCCGGCGTCGAGCCAATTGCATGCCACTCAGGCTTGTACATCGACTCCACCTGAGGCGCAGGCACGCTGTAGCTGCCCGGCGTTACGGCGCGAACCAGATACAGCAGGGTGACCGGGTATTTTCTTGAACCGTTCACCTTCACCGCGGCCACGTAGCGGTCGTCGCGATACTCCTGATACTGGATTTCCGCGCTCTGCATTCTGCTCTGAAGCGACATCAGTTCGCCCGCGCTATCGGTCAGGCTGGCGCTGCTGTCGCCCAGATTCTGGTTTTCCAGCTCGAAACCGGCCGGCAGCAGATCCACCACCAGCGCGTCGTTAATCTGGCTGTCGGACCACAGGTTCAGATGCACCACCATCAGTTGACCGCTTTGAACGTTATTCAGAGAAACCTCTGACCCGTCCAGATTCAGGAAGCGACGCTCGATATAAAGCTTGTTGCTTACCGGCGCAGGCTGCTTGAGCGGATAGCCCACGACGTCGACGCGCGGATAAACCGTCACGTTGCCGGTGTTGCTCAGATTAATGCCCTGACCAAGCTGCCCCGCGTCAAAGAGGCGGCTTATCGGCTTGTCCTCTTCAAAGGCTTCTTTCTTCGCCCCGGTCATTTCGACTTCCCACTCGGCGCTTTGGCGCTTTTGCAGGTCGCGACCCGCCAGATAGACGGCGTTACGCTCCTGCGTTGACAGGTAGCGCTGGGCCACCAGCTCGTCGGACAGCGTCATCAGCAGACTGTCCTGCTGCTCCGGCTGCAGGCCGTACTCTTGCAGAAGCGCCAGGATCAGCGCGTTGTCGCGCACCGTACTGCCGTAGTCGCCTAACCAGACGCTGCCGCGAGGAGAACCGCCCATGGCGATGCCCTGGCTAATCGCCTGCTGCGCCTTCGGCATGTCGCCCATCAGCTGCAGCGCAACGCCAAGCTGCACCAGCGGCAGGCCGGATCTGGCTTCGGCTCGGCGGTCAAACAGCTGGCGCAGCGCCCCCAGCGGTGCCTGCTGCTGGCGAGCCAGCACCAAGCCTGCGTAGGCCTGCACGGCGAACTTCGCCGAGTTGGTCGCATCGGTGCTGCTGCCGTAGCGAATTTCCATCTGGTTGCGATCCTGCAGGTAGCGCAGCAGGCGCTGGTTGGCCTTATTCAGCGCCTCATCGCGCACCGAGTACCCCTGTTCGCGAGCGCGGGTCAGGAAGTCAGTGACGTAGGCCGTCAGCCAGTATTCTTCATAGCCTTCGCGCTCCCACAGGGAGAAACCGCCATTGTCTTTCTGCATGCCCAGCAGTCGCTCGATGCCGACGTCCACGTTGCGGCGGCGAACCTCATCGGTGTCGCTCTTGATGCCCATGGCGGCCAGCTGCGCCTGATTCGAGTACAGCGACGGGTACAGGCCGCTGGTAGTCTGTTCCAGACAGCCGTACGGATAGGCAAACAGTTCGCGGATATGTTGAGCAACGTTCAGAGGCGGCGTCGCCGTCAGCGTCATTTGCCCTTCAATCGTCGGCGTGGCCAGCCCTTGCAGAGCGTCCGGCGGCAGCGCCCAGCTTTCGCCAGGGCGCAGCGTCAGCGCATAGCCGTTGGTTTTCGCAGGCACTGCCGGGCGAACGGCCAGCGTCCAGTGGCGTTCAAACGCGGTCGACGGTTCGTTCGGCAGCACCAGGCCGTTAATACGAACGGTGATATCGCCCTGGCCGAAGCCGTGAAGCCCTTCAACCGGAATGCTCAGCGTTCTGCGCTCGCCCTTCGCCAGCTTAACGTCCTGCTTCGAACCGGACGTCAGCTTCACCAGACCTTTGGTTTCTATCGTGACGCTAAGCTTTTGCTCACCGCCGCTCAGGTTGTTTAAGTCCAAAGCCAGAATGCTGCGATCGCCACCGGCGATAAAGCGCGGCATGGAAAGCTCCGCGATCAGCGGCGCCGCCACGATAACCTTGCTTTCGGCGCTGCCGAACTCTTCATCGCTCCAGGCCTGCGCCATCAGGCGCAGCTCGCCGTTGAAGTCAGGGATCGGCAGTTGAATTTCGCCTTCGCCCTTATCGTCCAACGTAATAGGCACCGCCTGCTGGGCAACGATTTTCACCACCGTCACCGGCTTCTTGCCGCCGCGCGACAGCTTGTCGTCCTCGCCGTCGCCGCCGAAGCTCAGCTTGGCGGTTTTGCCCTTGCCTTCAATCAGCTGGCCGTAGATGTCCATCTGATCGACGCTGTAGCGCTTGCGGCCAAAGAAAGCGTCGTAAGGATCCGGCGTTTTAAAGTCAGTGATGTTAAGCACGCCGCTGTCCACGGCGGACAGAAGCACGTTGATGGATTTTGGCAGCTCGCCGTCCTTCATTGACGCCTTCACTTTCACCGTCAGCGTCTGGTTCGGGCGCATTTTCTCCGGCGAGTTCAATGCCAGTGAAATCTTGCGGCCTTCATCCATCAGCGGCAGGTGCAGCAGGCCGACTGCGCGCTTAGGCGTTGCCTGAACGGCCTTGTCACCGGGGCGAACCACCAGCGCGCTGAGGTACAGATCGTGACGCGTCCACTCGTCGTTAATCGGCACCTCAAAGTTTGCGCCGCCGACCGGAACGGAAATCTCTTTCCACCACAGCGGGCCATCGCTGGATTCCAGCATCAGATAGCCTTTACCCGCCGCCGGCGCCTCAACGTGCAGATTCACCTTCTCGCCGGGGCGATAGGCCGGTTTGTCAATCTTCAGCTTCACCTGATCGGGGCGCAGTGCGCCGCTGCCGTCGGTGTTGTCCTGCCAGCTATAGCCGGCCCAGAAGCGCAGGCTGGTCACTACGCCGCTGTGCGGATCTTCAACTTCTATGCGGTAAGAACCCCACTCGACCGGATAATTGACCTTCATCGTCTGCCCGGCGCCGATGGAAATCGTTTCCTGATTGATGACCAGATCTTTCTGATCGTAGCGAGAGCTCCAGCCGTCGCTGGCAGACCACTCCCAGTAGTAGTCGCGGCGCTCGCGAATAAGGCGAACGTTTAAACCGTTAGCCGACAGCTTGTTGCCCTTGACGTCGGCGTAAGCAATGTCGAAGCCGGCCAGGCTGTCTTCATCAACCATGTACTGCGGCTTATAGCTATTGGTCTTGTAGTCGTACATCTCTTTACGACTGAACAGCGGACGAACGCCCGGCATTTTATCCGCAGGCCAGATTGCCTGCTCGGCGCGGCGCGTGACGGGACGACCGCCTGACTCCATCAGGCTGGCCTGAACCATCACCTTCATCGGCGACTTGCTCTCACCCCAGCTGCTCGGCACCGTAACGCTGGTCATGCCCTCTTCGTCCAGCTTCAGGTTGAACTCGTCCAGCGAACGGCTGAGGTTGGTATCCAGCGCGGAACCGAACTCATAGCCGGGAAGCTTCGCCACTGCGTCCCGCATCGGGCGTAAATAAAGCTGCCCCTGCAGGCTATTGCCGGAGGCCGGCGCGCCGTACAGATAGCGGCCGGTGGCATCGAAGGTGATTTCCTGCTTGGGCGATACGGGCTCGCTTTCCACTGACTTCAGGTCCAGCGCCATGCGCTCGGGCATGAAGTCTTCAACCTTAAACTTATAGAAACGGGGCAGCGAGTCGCCCAGATTGATGCGCAAAGACCACTCGCCGGTCGGCGCGCCCTGCGGAATGTCATACTGGAACTGATAAAAACCGTTCTTTTTCGGCTGCCAGACAAAGCTGCGCGTCACCTGGTTATCGGGCTTCAGCACGTCCACTTTTACCGGCCTGTCCGGCAGTGCGGCGCCGTCGGCGTCACGCAGCAAGCCGTTAACCAGAAGCGTCTCGCCCGGGCGATACAAGTCGCGAGGTCCGAACGCAAAGAACTGGGTCGCAAAGCCTTCCGGCCCGGCGATATCGAATTCAGACAGATCCAGCGCCGCCTTGGACAGGTCGATCATGCTGGTCTGGCCGTCCTTGGTCGCCAACATTATTTTTGCCTTTTCCGCCCGAACGAGCTGAGCGTGGCCGTCAGAGTCGGTTTTCGCCTGCGTCAGCGAATTGCCCTTTTCGTCCAGCAGCTCAACCTTCACGCCGGAAATGCCTTCCCCGCCTTCCAGCGCCTGAGTAAAGACGTCATAGCGCTGATGGTAGCGGTGCAAAGAAATGCCGATGTCGCTTAGGGTAAACAGCGTCACGGGGTTACTGTAGTTGTAGGTGCCCGCTTCCTGCATCATGGCGATATATACGCCGGGCTGCTGCAGCGCCTTGATGCTGCCCAGCGGCAGCAGAATTTGCTCTCGCGTATTGCGCTGTGGGTTAAGATCGAAGCGGCCGGTATAGGCCAGCGTCGCCTTCTTCAGAAAATCCTGAGACTCCCAGTAGCCTTTCGCCCCGGTGCCGCCCCAGTCGGCCAGAAAGCTGGAGAGCATTTCAGGCTTGATACGGAAAAAGTTGACGTCGACCGCATTGACGTTAAGCGCAATTACCGGCAGGCCGGTAATCACCTTGCTCGGCAACAGCGATCCGCGGCTGGCGAAGCCGATGGAGGGCTCAATGTCCCGCGTCGTCAGCTTCTTTTGAAACTCGGAACCGAGAGAAGCGCCGTTCACGCCCGCGATGCCTTTATCAACGGTAAGAATCAGCTTGCGCGCAGGCTCCAGGTGACGAAGTCGAAGCTCCATCCGATTATCGGACAGCTCCCATGCGCCGTCGACCTTGCCGCTGGTTTCGTCAACCAAATGCAGCATCGAGGCAAACTTTTGATTCGCGGCAACGGGAATTGAGAACGTCACGACCATAGCGCTGGCTCCGTCCAGCTGGACTTCGGACGCATCAAGGATAGTAAACGCCTTTCCTGCGTAGCGCTCGGCGAGCTGCTGCTCGGGGGTTTTTGTTTCCGCCGAAGCGGCAACCGGTGCGGACGGCGCGGCGTAAAGCGGCGTCGATGAGAGGCTGAGGCATGATGCCAGCAGCAATCCTTTAAGCAACAAAAAATCAGAACGTCCCTGACGCATAAGCGATTCTCTCTGAAATGTTGGATTAGACAGCCAAATACTCGATATCTTATCACGCGATAAGGGGGCACGACATAGAGCATAGTATAATTTGCAGGCGGAATTTTAGCGGCGCGCGGAAGGCTGTTGATGATAAATGGAATCTTTACGTAACGTTTGAGAAAGCGCCGACGCTATCGCACAGGCAATCAACAGCGCGGGCAAAAGAGCATATTCTCCCGTTATTTCACAGATCATAAGCGTAGACATTATCGGCGCGTGCGTCGTCGCGGCAAGCAGCGTCGCCATACCGGCCAGCCCCAGCAAAATAGCCGTTTCTCCATCCCCAGGCAGCCAAAGACCGCACAGGCTGGAGAACAGCATTCCCACCGCCAGGCCGATAAACAGCGTCGGCGTAAAAACGCCGCCCGGAGCGCCAGAGCCGCTGCTAACCAACACCGCCAGCAGCTTACACGCAAAAATGCCCAGAAGCGTCAGCGTAAGCGGAGGCGACGATAAAAACGACTGCACGACGCTATAGCCATTTCCCCAAACGGCGGGCGTTAACAGCGACAGCCCGCCGACGATAAGCCCACCCAGCGCCAGCTGCAGCGGCGGCGGCAGCTTAAGCCGCAGGAACAGCTCATGGCTGCGCGCCATCAGCCAAATAAACGCGGGGCCGCAAAGGCCGGCAAATAGAGCAACCGCAAGAATAAGCGCGTAGTCGAGCGCTGAGAGGCTCTGTAAAGGCTGAACGTGATAAAGCGTCGTCGAGACGCCGCCGTCGAGCAGGACGGTGGTCAATAGAGCGACGACGGCAGCGACGACAACCGGCCCCAGAGAGGCCAGCATCAGCGTGCCAAAAAGAATTTCGGCGATAAACAGGCTGCCAGCCAGCGCCGCATGATAGGCGCTGGCCATACCGGCAGCGGCGCCGCAAGCGACCCAGAGCTTCCATTCCTGTTTGGGCGCAAATCGCTTAGCAAAACAGGAGGCAGCCAGCGCCGCTAGCAGGATCATTGCGCCTTCGCGCCCGATTGCGCTGCCGCTGCTCACCACCAGCAGCGAAGCCAATGATTTAACGATGCTGGCGCCGTAGTCGAACTGCCCGTCTCCGGTTTCCAGCGCTTCCATATAGTCGGTAGGCGCATGCGGACGCTGACGCGTATACCGCTGCCAGCCCCACAGCAACGCGCCCGCAGCAAGGCCGCCCAAGGCGGGCGTAATCAGACGGCGCCAGGGCGCCAGAGTGCTGGCAGCGAAAACCAGGCTGCCGCTGCCGTCAACAAACAGCCATTCCAACGCCAGCATGGCGTGGCGAAACAGCGCTACGGCCAAAGCGGCCAATACGCCAACCAGCGTCGCAATCAGCAGCCGACGAAGCGTGGCGTAGAGATCGGGATAAGAGAGAAGGCGGCGCATAGTTAAATAGCGAGGGCAAGAACGTAACGCGGCGCTCCGGAGTACAGAAGCGCCGCACCGTTGGCTAGCTTTCTTTGCTCAACAGCATTTGAGCCAGCGTTCTTACCCCCAGCCCCGTCGCCCCGGCGGACCACTGCTCGACAGCGCTCTTACGGTAAGTAGCCGAGCAGTCGATATGGATCCAGCCGCGCTGGTAGTTCTTCACAAAGTGGGACAGGAACGCCGCCGCAGTGCTGGCGCCGGCGGTGTAGGCGGCGCCCGCCACGTTGTTCAACTCGGCAAAATTAGACGGCAGTTGGCTTCTGTGGAACTCCGCCAGCGGCAGGCGCCAGAAGGGTTCGTTTTCCTCCTCCGCACAGGCCAGCAGTTCGCCTACCAGCGCATCGTCGAAGCTAAACAGCGCGTGATAGTCGTTGCCCAACGCCGTTTTAGCCGCGCCGGTCAGCGTCGCGCAGTCGATAATCATCTGCGGGCTTTGCGCCTCGGCGTCAATCAGGCCATCGGCCAGAACCAACCGCCCTTCCGCATCGGTGTTCATCACCTCAACGCTTTTCCCGTTACGATAGCGAATGATGTCCCCCAGCTTGAAGGCATTGCCGCTGACCATGTTGTCGGCGCAGCAAAGGAACAGCTTCACTCGGCTATTCAGGCCGCGCGCTATCGCCAGCGCCAGAGCGCCGGTAACCGTCGCCGCGCCGCCCATGTCGGACTTCATGGAATCCATAAAGGCGCTTTGCTTCAGGCTATAGCCGCCGGAGTCAAAGGTGATGCCTTTGCCCACCAGGCAGGCCATCACCGGTTCGTCCGAGTTGCCGGAAGGGTTATAGTCCAGAGACAGCAGCACCGGCTCGCGCTTGGAGCCGCGCCCGACGGTGTGAATGCCCATATAGCCCTGCTCGCGCAGCGCTTCGCCCTTGATAATCTGATAGCTAATAGCGTCGCCGGCAAGGCCGCAGAACAGGTCAATGGCGCGCTGAGCCAGGCGCTCCGGCCCCAGCTCCTCAGCCGGCATATTGATGGTGTCGCGCACCCAGTCAACGATTTTTAAACGTCTTTCAAGCTCTTCACGCTCATCGGCCGAAAGCGTCGGCCAAACGACGCTGCGCTCCCCCTTCGGCGAGCGAAACCCCTGCCAGAAGCTCCAGCAGCGCTCCAGATCCCAGCCGTCGCCGATCAATGCGACTTGGCGAATACCTTGCGCATCCAGCTTGCGGCCCGCGCGAGCGATGGCGCCCAGACGCCCTTCCCCGGTCAGGTGAATCGTCATGCCGTCGGCGTTCGCGCTCAGCAGCGCCTTCTCTCCCCAGACGGCGTCGGCAGGCTCATAGGACAGGCGGACAGGCATAGAGGTTGTTGTCATTATTTTCTCCGTTTTCTAATACGTTCTTTAAGACACAAGTTTTAAAACAATAAAAAGGCCGCGTCATGCGGCCTCATTAAATTTCAGCTAGTCGGCTTCGTCCAGCCAGACCAGCAAAATGGCTTCCAGAATTTTTTCATTCGAAGCGTTCGGATCGTCCTCAAACTCTTCCAATTCGCAAACCCAGCGGTGCAGGTCGGTAAAGCGAACGGTTTTCGGATCGACGTCGGGGTAGAGATCGTACAGCGCTTCGCCGATTTCGCGTGAATCTTTCCAGCTTAGGCTCATGCTCTTTTCCTTACGCTTTAGTGTTCGCGGGCGTGGTTAATGGTATAGCGCGGAATTTCGACCACCAGATCTTCATCCGTCACCTTCGCCTGGCAGCTGAGGCGGCTTTCGGGCTCTAGCCCCCACGCCTTATCCAGCATGTCATCTTCCAGCTCGCTGCTCTCGTCAAGGGAATCAAAGCCTTCGCGCACGATGCAGTGGCAGGTGGTACAGGCGCAGGACATCTCGCAGGCATGCTCAACCTCGATGCCGTTGCGCAGCGCCGCTTCCAGAATGGTTTCCCCTTCTTTCGCTTCAACCACTTTACCTTCCGGGCAAAGATCCTGATGGGGCAGAAAAACGATTTTAGGCATTGCTTAAACCTCATCTACAGAATGGCCCGCCAGCGCGCGGCGGATGGATGAATCCATGCGGCGCGCGGCGAAATCTTGAGTCACACGATCCAGCGTTTTAATAGCGTCTTCGATGGCGACAGGGGAATCCGCTTCGGCCACCGCCGACAGGGCCGATGCGGCGGCGTCGATCTCTTCTCTTTCAGCAGGCGACAGCAGGTCGCCGTCGCTGTTTAACGCCGCGTAGAGGCTCTCAAGCACGCGGGCAGCCTCGACTTTTTGTTCCGCCAGCCTGCGCGCGCCGTTGTCCTCTTGGGCATTGGCCATCGCGTCTTTAATCATGTTGGCGATTTCGTCGTCGGTTAGCCCATAGGAGGGCTTAACCTGAATGGACGACTGAACGTTGGTGGATTTCTCCATTGCGGTTACGCTCAAAAGCCCGTCCGCATCAACCTGATAAGTTACGCGGATGTGCGCGCCGCCCGCGGGCATCGGCGGAATGCCGCGCAGGGTAAAGCGCGCCAGCGAGCGGCAGTCGCTCACCATCTCGCGCTCGCCCTGCAGCACGTGCACCATCATCGCGGTCTGTCCGTCTTTAAAGGTGGTGAACTCCTGCGCTCGGGCTACCGGAATCGTGGTGTTGCGAGGAATAATTTTTTCCACCAGCCCGCCCATGGTCTCTATTCCCAGCGAGAGAGGGATGACGTCCAAAAGCAGCAGTTCGCTGTCGGGCTTATTGCCCACCAGAACGTCGGCCTGGATTGCCGCGCCGATGGCGACAACCCGGTCGGGATCGATACTGGTTAACGGAGTGCGTCCAAAAAATTCGCCCACCATCGCGCGCACCAGCGGCACGCGGGTCGAGCCGCCGACCATCACCGCTTCCAACACCTCGGAGGCGTCAACGCCCGCGTCTTTCAAGGCGCGACGGCAGGAAAGCAGCGTCTTTTTCACCAGCGGCGTAATCAGTTCATCAAACTGGGCTCGGCTCACCGAACCTTGCCAACCGCCGACGCTGATTGTCGCCGCGTCGCTTTGGCTTAGCGCGATTTTCGCCGCCGTCGCCGCGTCAAGCAGCTGGCGTTGAAGCCGGTGGTTCCCCTGCGGGCTGATGCCGCTCTGCTTACAAATCCAGTCGGCAAGCAGATGGTCAAAGTCGTCGCCGCCCAGCGCGGAATCGCCGCCGGTCGCCAGCACTTCAAACACGCCGCGGCTCAGGCGAAGAATGGAAATATCAAAGGTGCCGCCGCCCAGATCGTAAACGGCGATCACGCCTTCCTGTCCGGAGTCCAGACCGTAGGCAATCGCCGCCGCCGTGGGCTCGTTGAGCAGCCGCAGTACGTGCAGCCCGGCCAGGCGGGCCGCATCTTTGGTGCCCTGACGCTGCGCGTCATCGAAGTAGGCGGGAACGGTGATCACTACGCCGTCCAGCTCCCCGTCCAGCGTTTGCTGAGCGCGAGCGGCCAACGAAGTCAGCACGTCTGCCGATACCTGAATGGGGTTTATCGCTCCGGCGGCGGTCAGCATCATCGGCAGGCCGTTTTCCGTCGGTGCCATCCGGTAGGGAAGATTGGGGTAGCGCCGTTGGATATCGTCCAAAGAGCGGCCAATCATGCGCTTGACCGAGCTTAGCGTATTGGTTGGGTCTTCCGCCGCCTGCGCGCGCGCGTCCCAGCCGACGTCAATGCCGTCCTGCCGGTAGTGAACGACGGAGGGCAGCAAATGGCGCCCTTCTGAATCAGGCAGCGTTTCCGCCTGCCCGCTGCGAACCGTCGCCACCAGAGAATTGGTCGTCCCCAAGTCGATGCCCGCAGCCAAACGGCGCTGATGCGGGGCGGCAGTCATGCCCGGTTCGCTAATCTGTAATAAAGCCATGTTCAGTGTCCGTCAGATATCAAACAGTTTTTCTTCCAACTGCTCGACCTGTTGTGAAAGCCTGTCTAAAAAACGCAGTTTACGCACGGTATCCGCCGCTGCGGGCCAGCTCTGCGCGTCCAGCTCTTGCTTTAAGCGTTCGCTTCGAACGCGGCTCATTTCTTCAACCCGCTTGCGAAAGGCTGACAGGGCAGGCTCTGCGTCTTTGCTGCGCTCAATCTCGTCCAGCTCTTCGCGAAGCTCCAACTGCTCCATCAAAAACGCGGTATCGTGCATGGTTTGCTGTTCGTTTTTTACGTCTATCCCGTTAAGCAACAGGAGGTATTCTGCACGACGCAGCGGATCTTTCAACGTTTGATAAGCGTCGTTGACGGTGGCCGCATGTGAAACGGAAGCCAGGCGCTCGTTTTCAGGCGCCGAGGCGAAACGGTCGGGATGGTACTGACGTTGGAGTTCTTGATAGCGGGAGGAAAGAGCCTGGGTATCCACGTCAAAACGGACGGGAAGGTTAAACAGAGTGAAATAATCCATGACGTGTTCTAATGCTCTTTATCAGGCCGCGCGCTCTGATTCAGTCAGAAACGCGCGGCCAGTGGAGGTTAACAAATCAGTGCGTCATAAAGGACGCCGCCAGAGCGGTTAAACGTTGAAGCTTTCGCCGCAGCCGCACTCGCTGTTGACGTTAGGGTTGTTAAACTTGAACCCTTCGTTTAAACCCTCTTTGACGAAGTCGAGTTCGGTGCCGTCCAGATAGACCAGGCTCTTTTCATCGACGATTACCTTCACGCCCTTATCTTCGAACACGCGGTCTTCATCGTGCAGTTCGTCAACAAATTCGAGCACGTACGCCATGCCGGAGCACCCCGACGTTTTTACGCCCAGGCGCAGGCCTATTCCCTTGCCCCTGTTGGTTAAAAAAGTCTGAACGCGCAGTGCCGCGCTGTCGCTCATGGTAATCGCCATAACCAAACCTCTAATCGTTCTCGCTTATGCCCGCGGCGCTTCATGCCGCGAGCCGATATTATTTTTCACCGCGCTTGTTTTTATAGTCCGCAATCGCGGCCTTGATGGCGTCTTCCGCCAGAATAGAACAGTGGATTTTTACCGGCGGCAGCGCCAGCTCTTCCGCGATGTCCGTATTCTTGATGGCTTCTGCCTGCTCCAGAGATTTGCCCTTGACCCACTCCGTCACCAGAGAGCTTGAGGCAATCGCCGAGCCGCAGCCGTAGGTTTTAAAACGCGCGTCTTCTATAATACCGCTATCGTTGACTTTAATCTGCAATTTCATCACGTCGCCGCACGCCGGCGCGCCGACCATGCCGCTGCCGACCGTCGGGTCTTCGTTGTCAAACGAGCCCACGTTACGCGGGTTCTCATAGTGTTCGATTACTTTTTCACTGTAAGCCATGTTGTTACTCCTGCTCTTCTGGCGCAGGCTGCGGTTCTCACAGCCTGCAACCCGCATTTATTAATGATGAGACCACTCGATGGTGTTCAGGTCTACGCCCTGCTTGAACATGTCCCACAGGGGGGAAAGCTCGCGCAGGCGGCCGATGGACTTTTTCACCAGATCGATGGTGTAGTCGATCTCTTCTTCGGTGGTAAAACGCCCCAGAGAGAAGCGAATTGAACTGTGGGCCAGTTCATCATTTAGCCCCAGCGCTCTGAGTACGTAAGAGGGCTCAAGGCTGGCGGAAGTACAGGCGGAACCGGAAGAGACGGCTAAATCTTTCAGCGCCATCATCAGAGATTCGCCTTCAACATAGTTAAAGCTGACGTTTAGAATGCTGGCGACGCCCTGTTCCAGGCAGCCGTTTAAGTGCACTTCTTCAATGTCCTTCAGGCCGTTCCACAGGCGATCGCGCAGCGCGCGAATGCGAGGAATTTCGGTCGCCATTTCTTCTTTGGCAATGCGGTAGGCTTCACCCATACCGACGATTTGATGAACCGCCAGCGTGCCGGAACGCATGCCGCGCTCGTGGCCGCCGCCGTGCATTTGCGCTTCGATGCGTACACGAGGCTTACGGCGAACGTACAGCGCGCCAATGCCCTTCGGGCCGTAAATTTTGTGACCGGTGAACGACATCAGGTCGACTTTCAGCTGGGACAGATCGATAGGCAGTTTGCCCACGCTCTGGGTCGCGTCGACGTGGAAGATAATTCCACGGCTGCGGCACATTTCGCCGATGGTGGCGATGTCCTGCACGACGCCGATTTCGTTGTTGACGTGCATGATGGAAACTACGATGGTGTCTTTACGCATCGCCGCTTCCAGCTCGCCCAGGTCGATAATGCCGTTAGGCTGCGGAGACAGATAGGTCACTTCATAACCTTCACGCTCCAGCTGACGACAGGTGTCTAAAACCGCTTTGTGCTCGGTTTTGCAAGTAATGATGTGCTTACCTTTCTTCTGGTAGAAATTTGCAGCGCCTTTAATCGCCAGGTTGTCCGACTCTGTCGCGCCTGATGTAAACACGATTTCACGCGGATCGGCGCCGACCAGTTCGGCTATCTGGTTACGGGCAATGTCCACCGCCTCTTCGGCCTGCCAGCCGAAACGGTGCGAACGGGAAGCCGGGTTGCCGAAGATCCCGTCCAGGGTCAGATACTGCATCATCTTTTCAGCTACGCGCGGGTCAGCCGGTGTCGTTGCTGAATAGTCAAGATAGATAGGTAATTTCATTCTTTGCTCCGTACACTACTTCTAAATTAAATAATGTATCTATTTCCGCCCGTCATGCGCGCAGATTAATTTTTTTTGACTCATCGTAATCGCGACGAGAGGGAACGACCGAACTTTGGCTATCGCCGTTTTGACGATCGGCGACTTCCAGTATTTCTTGATTCTTGACCAGCTCAGACAGCGTGATCTCATTAAGGAAGCTGCTGATGCGTTCGCTTAAGTCGTGCCACAGCGTATGGGTCAAGCAGCGCGTGCCGCTCTGACACCCGCCTCGGCCAAGGCAGCGAGTGGCGTCAACGGACTCGTCGACCGCGCTAATCACTGAACCTACGGCAATGTCTCCCGCGTCTTTACCTAAAAGGTAGCCGCCGCCGGGACCGCGTACGCTGGTCACCAGCCCGTTCTTGCGCAAGCGGGAGAACAATTGCTCAAGATACGACAAAGAAATCCCCTGACGCTCGGAGATATCGGCCAGAGGGACAGGTCCATCTTGTGAATGCAGCGCCACGTCCAACATGGCGGTAACGGCATAACGACCTTTAGATGTCAGTCTCATTGGTATTGCCCATCTGTGTGTGAATATGCAGATAGTTTGGCATTCCCAACTATTTCAGTCAACTATTTACTTGACTATTTTAGTCAACTATTAGCTTCGTTGCATGAACGCTGATGTTTCATCCAAAACCCGCGGAAACAGGGGATTGGTCGATATTGTCATACCTATTGTAACAAGTTCGAAAGGGGTATAACGAGCATTATTTATGCCTATTTCTCGCATCGGGCGTTTCAATAGCGCTTAAAATCCCCCGCAGGATGTTCAATTCCTGACTTTCGGGGCGAGCGCGGTTAACAAAACGGCGCAGCTTGTTCATCACCTGCCCCGGATGCGCGGCGCGGATAAAGCCGATGTCCAGCAGCACCTTTTCCAAATGCTGATAGAAACGCTCGAGATCGTCTGCCGGCGGGTAGGCAACGTCGTACACCGGCTCGGGCAATCCGCCTTCCTGCGCGGCCAGCCACGCCATGCGGATTTCGTAAGTCATGATCTGTACCGCCATCGCCAGATTCAGCGAGCTGTAGTCCGGATTGGTCGGTACAGAGACGTGATAGTGGCACTTTTGCAGCTCTTCGTTTGTCAACCCCACCCGCTCGCGGCCAAATACTAGCGCAACCGGGGAAGCGGCGGATTCCTGCATCATCTTCACGCCGCATTCGCGCGCGCTCAGCATCGGCCACGGCAGCGTACGCGAACGCGCGCTGGTGCCAACGACCAAGCGGCAGCCCTCCAGCGCGTCGTCCAGCGAATCGACGATGGTCGCGTTGCCGATAATTTCGCTAGCGCCGGCGGCGAGCGCAATGGCCTGGGAGTCTGGAAGCACCAACGGGTTTACCAGATAGAGATTGGTCAACCCCATGGTTTTCATCGCCCGGGCGGCCGATCCCATGTTGCCGGTATGGGAGGTTTCCACCAGCACGATGCGAATGTTCGCCAGCGAGTCGGGCGTGCTGGCGTCTTGATTACAAATCAGATCTGACATAAAAAGTTGCTCACGTTATAGCCCTAAAGCGCCGCTTCAAATTCAGCGCGGTTCCAGAGCCCAAAAAATAGATGCTCACTCCAATATCCTACGCCGGCAGGGCATCCATCGTCACTGCGATCGTAATCGGCATTCAGATTGAGCATGCTGAGAGGAACCAGCTCTAAACCGGCAGAAACTTCACCCGCATGGCGTAGCTGCTCTACCGCTTCATCAATATTATCTGAAAGCGCATCAACCGCTATGCCCGTAAAAAAACAGCGAGATAGTTCGTCGTTAACGCTTTGCTTAAGCGCGCTTTCATCAGCGGCAGTCATCATGTCCAACTCAATAGTTTCGAGTAAAAGATGGCTATCACGATGCGCCTCAAGAAAGGCAAGAGCGTCGTCGATTTCTTCGGACAGATAGGGCGCTTTGTCCCCCACTGCCGCATTTAGGATGGTAAAAAATTTTTTCAATCGCAGGAAGCCTGTCTCAAAATCGCTGCTAATAGCATATAGCTTCGTCTTTTTATCTTCAGGTTCCTCATCAAAACCATCGGAGACTAATGAAGGACACAGGATAGGATCGCCTGACATTAAGATACGGAAGGAAAGGGGCACGCAGTATCCCCACTCGGAAAGGCCTGAAATAGTTTCCGGGCGATCCGCATAAGATGTAGGTCGATTGCTAAGACTATAAAGATAAGATCGGTTTGCCATATGAATTGCTCCCTGCGAAATAATGTCATTGAGGGACGGAAATATACCATCTTCCTTCCCCGTTGTATCACACATGATGCTCGGGAAAGCGTTCGCCATTATCTTATCCTGACGTTACCACGCATTATTTCATTCTGTTGGCGTAGGTTAAGAACGACGGCGATAGTGAGAATGGAGAATGAATGATAGAAAAGCCGAAAAGAAAACGCCGCTCAAAAAACGCGCCGCCGATTGCAGGGCGGCTACATGTGGTGATACACTACGCGCCGCTTTTTATATTCGTTCTTTAACATCTAGTGGAAGATACCCATGCATCCAATGCTGAATATCGCCGTACGCGCTGCGCGTAAGGCCGGTAACCTGATAGCCAAGTTTTACGAAACGCCCGACGCCGTCGAAGCCAGCCTGAAGGGCAACAACGACTTCGTTACTAACGTCGACCGCGATGCAGAACACCTGATCGTTGAGGTTATTCGCAAAGCCTATCCTCAACACACCATCATCAGCGAAGAGCGCGGCGAGATTGTCGGCGAAGACAAGGACGTGCAATGGATTATCGACCCACTGGATGGCACCACCAACTTTCTTAAGCGTTTACCCCACTTCAGCGTTTCCATCGCCGTGCGCATCAAAGGCCGCACGGAAGTCGCCGTCATTTACGATCCGATGCGCAACGAACTGTTTACCTCGACCCGCGGTCAGGGCGCCCAGCTCAACGGCTATCGCCTGCGCGGTTCCAACGCGCGCGACCTTTCCGGCACCGTTTTAGCCACCGGCTTCCCGTTCAAGCTCAAGCAGCACGCGCCGGCCTATATCAACATGGTGAGCAAACTGTTTACCGAATGCGCCGACTTCCGCCGCACCGGCTCCGCCGCGCTGGACCTGGCCTACGTCGCCGCAGCCCGCGTGGACGGCTTCTTTGAAATCGGCCTCAAGCCGTGGGACTTCGCGGCCGGCGAGCTTATCGTTCGCGAATCCGGCGGTATCATCACCGACTTCGTCGGCGGCCACAATTTCTACACGTCCGGCAACATTGTTGCGGGTAACCCGCGCGTGGTTAAAGCGCTGCTGGCCAACGTTCGCGACGAGCTGAGCGACGCGCTGAAGCGTTAATAAAGAATCGGGCGGGAAACGTATCCCGCCCGCATTTTATATGGATAAGCTGACTCTTCCCCGCCCTATTCTGTTTTTAGAATTTTTCGTTCGAGAAACCCTGTTTAAAGGAAAAGGAACGCAGCGCGCCGCGTTACCCGCCTACGCCGCGTTTTATACCGGAGACTCCACGGCCAAGCGCTATCACCTTTCCGGGCAAGCCGGATGGACAGAAAGCGTTTGGAATATTCGTGATCGGGACATCCATCCTCATGCGCCGGAGCGAACACTCTCATTTATTAACGGCATCCCTTCTGTTTCCCACTCTTCCGAGCATCAGGCGGTGGTACAACGTTGGATAGACGAGAACATCCATGCGGTACTTAGCGTTGAAGGCGAATTCTTTTATCAAAACGGATGGATTAGGCGAGAAAGCGGGATCAAAACCTGTATTCATCCTGATGCAGCCAGCGTATCTGCGCCTCACGGATTTCGCATCATCGACGTTAAGCCCGACGGCACAGTATGGACAGACTTCCCCCGCCCGGAAGCTGCAATAAAAATAGCACCGGGCAAGACGGTCTGCTTTCTCTGTCGACGGGAAGAATATTTATTCGGCTATGACGAAGCGCATGACCGCTATCAGCCCAACCTCAACCTGGTCATGTTTGTTAAAAACAACGGGTTTCATCAAGAGGTTCACTGCGTTTCCCAACGTGAGCTAGATGCACATGATGCAAGCCAGCTCTGCAAGAACAGTGTTACGATTAAAGACTTTCGAAAAAGCAGCTTAAGATACGAACTGGGCTAATCCACAAATTCCTGCGCATAGTCGGTAAAAATACCGTCGACGCCCCATTCAAACAGCTCCCGCGCCCTTTGGGCATCGTTGACCGTCCACACGTTAACCAGAAAGCCCGCCGCTTTGAACGCCTCGACCTGACACCGCGTCAGCCCTTCGTTCTGCGGATGGATAGCCGTTGCGCCAACGCGCGCCATCGTTTCACGCCAGCCGTCGTTCAGCGCTTCGTTCTCAAACAGGCAGGCGACGTCGGCCTGCGGTCGCTGCTGCTTAAAAGCCCCAACCAGCGAAGGATCGAAGCTGGAGATCAGGTACTGCCGCTCGGCGTCAAGCCGGTCAAGCGCGGCATCAAGCCCCTTCAGCAGGCTGGCCGTCGCTTCGGGCGTACGTTCACCGGGCTTTATCTCGATATTCGCATTAAGCCGACAGCGGTTCATTAGCGCGATAAGCTGCGCCAGCGTCGGCACGCGTTCGCCGGCAAACCGTGGGCTAAACCAACTTCCGGCGTCCAGCGTATTCAACGACGCCCGCGTTTGGGCAAACAGCGGCCCGCTGCCGTCGGTGCAGCGTTCCAAGGTATCATCATGAAAAACCACGATGGTGCCGTCGCTTAATATGTCGATATCGCACTCAAACCACGCCACCCGGTGCTCGGCGCACAGCCTGAAGGCCAACAGGGTGTTTTCCGGCGCCAGAGACGACATGCCCCGGTGAGCGTAGATTCTTTTCATATTCTCTTTCATCATCCGCCAAACGCCCGCAGCCCGCCGGACGCCGCGGGCGATACCGACGCCCACAGCATCACGCCTACGATAATCAACAGCGCCCCGCCCAGCAGGGACAGGCTGGAAACCGCAATGCTTCCCCACGCGGGGGACTGGCCGCGAACGGTCAATCGCTGCGCCAAACGGCGCGCGCTGTGAACCAGCAGCGCCAGTAGAGAAATCGTCGCGGCGGTACCGAACGACATCGCTATCGCCGCCGCCATTCCCCAGTAATAAATATCTAAAACCTTAGAAAACAGCAGCACCACAATCGCCCCTGAACAGGGGCGCATGCCGATAGACAACACGATAGCCAGCGTGGTTTTCCAACCGCCTTTGGCCTCCATCTCCTGTGCCGTCGGCAGATGACGATGGCCGCAGCCGCAGTCTGGCCCGTGAACGTGCATTGGTTCAAGCGGTCTGATAGCGGAAATCTGCAAAGGCGCTCGCCGGGACGAACGAACAAGGGTGATCATCCTCTTTGCGGCCCGATAGCACAGCATCAGACCTATCAGGGCTACCAGCAGGTAACTCCCCTTCTCCAACCAAAAGCCGCTCTGGTGAACCATGCGGGTAGACAGCTGAAGGACGGACAGCACAACGGTCACCAGCACAATGGCAACTATGCCTTGAACCAAAGAGGAAGCCAGCGTCAGCCTCAGGCTCTGCTTCAGCTTTAGCGGATGAGTCGCCAGATAAGTGGCGATAATCACCTTGCCGTGCCCCGGCCCCGCCGAGTGCAGCACGCCGTAAATAAAGCTGAAAAGCATCAGCATCGCGCCGGCGTTCAGCGGATTTTCCACCACCTGTTGCAATAGAGAAACCAGCCGCTGGTGCAGCGCCTTTTGCCACAGCGAGCTTTGCAGCAGCGCGTCCTGCCAGTGCAGCCACAGCGCGGCGCCCAGAGCAAGCAAAAGCGCAGCGCACAGCAATAGAGGCCAGAAGGTTTTCCAGCCGGAGGGAGGTGCGCTGGCGGGGATGACGTTTAGCGACATACCATCGTCACCGTTTGGGCGAACCGGCGGCCTAGCATCATGTCTTCAGGCGGTGCGTCCTTTTTATCCAATGACCGGGCGTAAGCCAACAGCGAGGTGTCAGGCTTAGGCGTGTTAACGTCAACGCGGCACAGGTGGGCGATTTCATTCGGCAGTTGAAAGCCTTTCGCCGACGGATAGCGGATGTCGACATAGTAGCTCTGCTCATAGGTGGACATCGTTATCGTATGCCCCGCCAAGGCTAAAGGCTTGGCTAACGGCATGACAAACGTGAACACGGCCCGATTGCCGTGGCGCGACAGAGAATAGTTGTTGGCCTTTTCGCCCAAGCGCACGGGTTTGCCGTCGTAATGCATATAGGTGAAGTAGAGCTGATTTTGCGTATTTTCCATCAGCTCATCGGCCATGCTCTGCCAAACCGTGGGGTTATCTTTTGCCATCGCTGCGTCAAGCAGCAGCTCAGCCGACGTCAGTTCGTCCATCTCCCACGTGACTTGAACGCCGACCAGCGTCAGCTCTTTCACCACCGGTCGGGCTTCCATATCAATGAAGCTGTGCGGATGCGCAGCCGCTAAAGGCGACAGCATCAGGCATAGCGCCATTGCGGCGTAGCGCATTAGCGGCGTCATACCCAGCGGATTACTCTTTTACCAGCGGGTAACCGGCTTCATTCCAACCGCGGTAACCGCCGTCCATGGAAATCACGCCGGTATAGCCCATTTTTTGCAGGCTCTCAGCCGCCAGCGCGGAACGATAGCCACCGCCGCAGTAGAGCACCATCGGCGTCGCCTTATCGGGAACGACGGTTTCAATGTCGCGCTCCAGAACGCCGCGCCCAAGGTGGCGAGCGCCCGGCAGGTGGTCTTTCCCCCACTCGCTCTCTTCACGCACGTCCAGCACCAGCGGGATAGTACCGTTGTCCATCATCTCCTTTACCTGCTCAACGCTGGCTTCTTTAACCTGCTTGCGAGCTGCTTCACACAGTGCTTCAAACCCGGGGTTATGCTTTTTCATCCGCCTCTCCTTTTGAAATTTCTACTGATTGACTCTCCACGGCTATCGCCACAGAGATAGCGTAAATGAGAATATTCATCAAATGATTTTACATGCTTATACCAAGTTATGTCCCGCAATTGCAGGGCACAGCCTAAGCTTTCTCGTTTATAAATCATAACTGACGATACAAATTGACCATAAAAAAATAGGCCTCGGAAATATTCCGAGGCCTATGTCTGTTAGAAACGAATAATTACGCGTAAACCGGATGGCGCTTACAAATATCCAGCACTTTCGCCTTCACGGCTGCAATAGCCGCTTCATCGTTGATGTTGTCCAGCACGTCGCAGATCCAGCCCGCCAGCTCGCGCACTTCGGCTTCTTTGAAACCGCGGCGGGTGACGGCCGGGGTACCGATGCGCACGCCGGAGGTGACAAACGGGCTTCTCGGATCGTTCGGCACGCTGTTCTTGTTCACGGTAATGTTAGCGCGCCCCAGAGCGGCGTCGGCGTCTTTACCGGTGATGTCTTTATCGACCAGGTCCAGCAGCATCAGGTGGTTGTCGGTTCCGCCGGAGACAATCTTGTAGCCGCGAGATTTAAAGACTTCAACCATCGCTTTCGCGTTCTTGGCTACCTGCTGCTGATAGACGGTAAATTCTGGCTCCATCGCCTCTTTCAGCGCCACGGCCTTGGCCGCAATCACGTGCATCAGCGGGCCGCCCTGACCGCCGGGGAAGACGGCAGAGTTCAGCTTCTTGTACAGCTCCTCATCGCCGCCTTTCGCCAGAATCAAGCCGCCGCGCGGGCCGGCCAGCGTTTTGTGGGTCGTCGTCGTCACCACGTGCGCATGAGGGACCGGGTTTGGATAAACGCCGGCGGCAACCAGGCCCGCGACGTGGGCCATGTCGACAAACAGATAGGCGCCGATGCCGTCGGCGATTTCACGCATCTTGGCCCAGTCGACGATGCCGGAATAAGCGGAGAAGCCGCCGATGATCATCTTCGGCTTGTGGATTTGCGCCTGGCGGGCCAGATCGTCATAGTCGATGTGGCCGCTTTCATCGATGCCGTAAGGCACGATGTTGTAAAGCTTGCCGGAGAAGTTAACCGGGGAACCGTGGGTCAGGTGGCCGCCGTGGGCCAGATTCATACCCAACACGGTATCGCCCGGATTCAGCAGCGCCATATAAACGGCGGAGTTAGCCTGAGAACCGGAGTGCGGCTGCACGTTAGCGTAGTCGGCGCCGAACAGCGCTTTAGCGCGATCGATCGCCAGCTGTTCAACGATGTCGACGTACTCACAGCCGCCGTAGTAGCGCTTGCCCGGATAGCCCTCTGCATACTTGTTGGTTAGCTGAGTACCCTGAGCCTGCATAACGCGCGGGCTGGTGTAGTTTTCAGAAGCAATCAGCTCGATATGCTCTTCTTGGCGAACATTTTCTTTTTGAATCGCCGCCCACAGCTCGGCATCATAATCGGCAATGTTCATTTCTCGCTTTAACATCCGCATCTCCTGAATAGTATTAATCAACGCCTAAAAGTGTGACCTGCCTCAGTGTAATATGTTTTCATGTTGTTAAATAGACCCCTCAACCGCTTTTATAGCAAACGATTGCTTCCACTGCCTGCGGGGCTTTCCGTCGAATACATCCGAATATTCTCAGGAAAAACTACCTAATACCGATGTTTATCTTATACCAACACGTTTTTTCCACTTCGTCAGTAGGTTAACCCGACAAGATCGTCTGTAAAGAAAGTTATTGACATAGATCAATATAAACATATATTTTAAATGCATGTTAAATCCAACGACAGGAAGCATCATGCTAGACGGCCAAACTATCGCCACCGTTAAGGCGACAATCCCGGTCCTTGCCCAAACCGGTCCGGCGCTAACCGCCCATTTTTACGACCGTATGTTCCTCCACAATCCAGAGCTAAAGGACATCTTCAACCTGAGCCATCAGTTTAGCGGCGCGCAGAGAGAGGCGCTGTTTGACGCCATCTGCGCTTACGCCGCAAACATCGAAAACCTCCCCGCCCTGCTGCCTGCCGTTGAGCGCATCGCACAAAAGCACGCCAGCTTCGGCATCCGCCCCGAACAGTACGCTATCGTCGGCCACCACCTGCTGGCGACTATCGACGAAATGCTAAGCCCCGGACAGGACGTGCTCGACGCCTGGGGAAAAGCCTATCAGGTGCTGGCCGACGTATTTATCAATCGTGAAAGTGAAATCTATCAGGACAGGGTGGAAACTCAGGGCGGCTGGCAAGGCACTCGTCCTTTCCGCATTGAAGAGAAGCGGCGCGAAAGTGACGTAATTACCAGCTTTACCCTCGTCCCGACGGACGGACAGCCGGTTTCAGACTTCAGGCCGGGCCAGTACGTCGCCGTCTATATTCGCAGCGACGATATGGACAACCAGGAGATCAGACAGTATTCGCTAACGCACGCGCCTAACGGACATTCCTACCGCATCGCCGTTAAACGTGAAGATGAAGGGAAAGTGTCCCGCTATCTGCACGACGTGGCGCAGCAGGGGGACGTGATTCATCTGGCGCCGCCCTATGGCGACTTCTGGCTGGACGTGCCTCCAAACGCGCCCGTCGCGCTGCTTTCCGGCGGCGTCGGGCAAACGCCGATGCTCGCCATGCTCAATACGCTAAAACAGCGTCAGCATAAGGGGAAGGTCTACTGGCTGCACGCCGCCGACAGCGAAGAGCGCCACGCCTTCAGGCAGGAGGCCGCTGACGCCTGCCGCACTCTGCCTGACGCCGTTTGCCACGTCTGGTATCGCAATTCAATCGCCGGATCGATAGCGCATCACGAAGGGCTGCTCTCGCTGGAGGCCATAAACGAAGCGTTTCCACCCGAAACGGAGTTCTACTTCTGCGGCCCGCTGGCCTTTATGCAGTCCGCCGCTCGTCAGCTAACTGACCGGGGCGTAGCGAAAGAGCGCCTGCACTATGAGGTGTTCGGCCCGCATAAGGTGCTGTAGCGCGGGCTATCGGTGACAAAAAAGCCGCTGTTTTGCAGCGGCTTTTCTATTGCATCAAATCGCGTCTTCGTCCTGCTCGCCGGTGCGAATGCGGATAACCCTCGCCACGTCAAAGACAAAAATCTTTCCGTCGCCGATCTTACCGGTTTGGGCGGTCTTCATAATGGTTTCAACGCATACCTCGACGATGTCGTCAGGCACGACGATTTCAATTTTTACCTTGGGCAGGAAGTCCACCATATACTCGGCGCCGCGATACAGCTCGGTATGGCCTTTCTGACGGCCGAACCCCTTCACTTCCGTGACGGTCATACCGGTGATGCCGACTTCCGCCAGCGCTTCGCGAACGTCGTCTAATTTGAACGGTTTAATAATCGCGTCAATTTTTTTCATTAAAGTCGAGCCCTTACCAGTTTTTGCGGCCGAAGCCTGAAGTAATCGGATAACGCCGATCTTTACCGAAGTTGCGCGCGGTGATCCTTGGGCCCACCGGCGACTGACGACGCTTGTATTCGTTAATATCCACCAGGCGGATTACTTTACGCACTACCGCCTCGTCAAATCCTTCCGCCACCAGCTCTTCGACCGACATGTCGCGCTCGACGTAGCCGTCCAGGATCCTGTCCAGTATAGGATAAGGCGGCAGGCTGTCCTCGTCCTTCTGGTCGGGCGCCAGCTCCGCCGACGGCGGGCGGTCGATAACGCGTTGCGGAATAACGTAAGAACGCGTGTTTCTATATTCTGAAAGTTTAAACACCAGCGTTTTCGGTACGTCTTTTAATACATCAAAACCGCCGGCCATATCACCATAAAGCGTCGAATACCCTACGGCGATCTCACTTTTATTACCGGTGGTCAATACCAGACGGCCGCGCTTGTTGGAAAGCGCCATCAGGATAACGCCCCGGCAGCGGGCCTGCAGGTTCTCTTCCGTCGTGTCGCGGCGCGTATCGGCAAACAGCGGAGAAAGCTGCCCCATGAATGCGTCAAACACCGGCTCGATGGACACCACGTCAAACTCGACGTCAAGCAGCTCCGCCTCTTCCCGCGCGTCTTCAATGCTCATTTCGGCGGTATAGCGGAACGGCATCATCAGCGCCTGAACCTTGTCTTTCCCCAGCGCGTCGACGGCAATCGCCAGCGTCAGCGCCGAGTCAATCCCGCCGGACAGCCCGAGGATCGCCCCCTTAAAGCCGTTTTTCGTCACGTAGTCGCGCACCGCCAGCACCAGCGCATCGTAAATCAGCGAAAGGTCGGACGGCTGCTCGGGAATCGTCATCGCGTCGAGCTGGCCGTTTTGAAAAGCAATCCGACGCACTTCTTCGTTAAACGGCGCCAGTTTGTGAGTCATAACGCCGTCTGCATTAAACGCTTTGGAACAGCCGTCGAAAATCAGCTCGTCCTGCCCGCCTACCTGGTTTAAGTAAACCAGCGGAATGCCGGTGCGGCGCGCGTGCTCAGACAGCAGCTGGTTGCGAATGTAGGGCTTTTCGCGATTATAGGGCGACGCGTTAATCGACAGTATAAGATCGACTTCGAGCGCCTTAAGCGCGTCGACCGGCCCGTTAAACCAAAGATCTTCGCAGATGAGCAAGCCTAACCGATAGCCTTTGAACTCAATGCAGCAGCTCTCATTGCCCGCGCTAAAGTAGCGCTTCTCGTCAAACACGCCGTAGTTGGGAAGCTGCTGCTTGTAGTAACGCACCAGAAGCGCCCCCTGCCAGAACATCGACAGCGCATTATAAAGCTTGCCGTCCGCCCGCCAAGGATGGCCAACGATAACGGCAACGTCGCTGGAAGCCTCACGCAGGCGCTCAAGCTGTTCATCGCAGCGATGATAAAAGTCGTCGCGATAGAGTAAATCTTCCGGCGGATAGCCCGTCAGCGCCAACTCCGAAAACATGACGATATCCGCTCCGGCCTGCCGCTGTTCGTCAACGGTGCGGAGCATCCGATCGGCGTTTCCTTCGATGTCGCCAACCAGCCAGTTCAACTGCGCTAATGCAATAGAAAGCGCTTTACTCATATCAATTCACTTTCGCTATCGGGTAATGAGGACGGCAGTATAAATGACCGTCCTGAGAATTAAAAAGCCTACTCTTTAAAATCGTTCGCATCCAGCTCGTGGCGCGAAAGCAGCTTGTAGAACTCGGTTCGATTTCGGCCCGCCATTCTGGCCGCGTGGGTCACGTTTCCTTTGGTCATTTGCAGGAGCTTGCGCAGGTAAACCAGCTCAAACTGGTTGCGCGCTTCAACAAAGGTCGGCAGCGCGGTGTTTTCCCCTTCCAGCGCCTGCTGCACCAAAGATTCGTTAATCACCGGCGTGCTGGTCAAGGCGACGCACTGCTCTATCACGTTTACCAGCTGGCGCACGTTGCCCGGCCAGCTGGCGGCCATCAGGCGCTTCATTGCGTCGGTGGAAAAGCTTTTTACAAACGGCTTATGGCGCTTGGCGGACTCGCGCAGCAGGTGCTCCGCCAGCAGGGGAATATCCTCCGAGCGTTCGTTGAGCGCGGGGATCTTCAGGTTTACGACGTTCAAACGGTAGTAGAGATCTTCACGGAACTCGCCCTTGGCCATCGCCTTAGGTAAATCGCGGTGGGTCGCGGAAATGATGCGCACGTCGATGTCCAGATCGCGATTGCTGCCCAGCGGCCTGACCTTACGCTCCTGCAATACCCGCAGCAGCTTGACCTGCAGCGCAAGAGGCATGTCGCCGATTTCATCGAGAAACAGCGTACCGCCGGTTGCCGCCTGAAACAGGCCGTCCCGGCTGCTGACCGCGCCGGTAAACGCGCCCTTGGCGTGGCCAAACAGCTCTGATTCAAGCAGCTGTTCGGGCAGCGCGCCGCAGTTGATCGCGATAAACGGCTTGCCGCCGCGCGGGCTGGCGCGGTGGATAGCCTTCGCCAACACCTCTTTACCGGTACCGCTCATGCCGTTAATCAGTACGCTGACGTCGGACTGCGCCACCATCTTTGCCTGTTCCAGCAGGCGCAGCATCGTCGGGCTGCGGGTGACTATCTCTTCTCGCCAACCGTCGTCGCTGGCGCTGGCGGGTATTTTTAACGCCAGCGCGTCGTCGATCGCCTTATACAAGGCGTCTTTATCTACCGGCTTGGTTAAAAAGCTGAATACGCCCTGCTGGGTTGCAGCCACGGCGTCGGGGATAGAACCGTGCGCCGTCAGGATGATGACGGGCATGCCCGGCTGGCGCTTTTGTATTTCGGCAAACAGCGCCATGCCGTCCATCTCGTCCATCCGCAGGTCGCTTATCACCAAATCGACCTGCTCTCTGGCCAAACGCCGCAGCGCTTCCTGACCGTTTTCCGCCGTTGTGACGTTAAATCCCTCGCTGGTCAGGCGCATTCCCAGCAGCTTAAGCAGACTGGGGTCGTCATCAACCAACAATAGACTGGCGGTTTTACGCTGTGTCATTTCAGCAAACTCCTTTCATCCGTCACCGCATTAGGGCTTTTGCGCCGCAGGTGCGGCTTCACTCTGCGCAGGCTGGCTTTGAGCCGGCTGCGCGGGCTTCTCTACCTTTGTCTCAGATTTGGGCGCAGGCTTGGACTCAGGCGCTGCGGCGGCCGGTTTTTCAGGCTGCTTTGTTTCTGTTGAAGCACCGCTGCTTTTAATCTCTGCTTTAGGTTCAGCAACTGCCGGTTCCTGAGGGGCCTTGGCTGGCTGAGCCGCCTTCTCTTCAACCTTTTCATCCACCTTCGGCGCCGCCGCTTCTACCGGCTGAGGCTTAGGCTCATTTACCGCCGAGCCCGCGTTCGGATTTTGAGGAGGCAGCGCATTGACCGGAGGCAGCGACTCGCCCTGCGTCAGCTTGCGGGAGGAAAGCTGGCGCTCGATGTCGGTCAGGTTTTGCAGCTTACGGGTTGTTTCGTGCAGCTGATGCTTAATCTCCACCATTTGAAGCTGGAGGTCGACTATCTGCGATTCCGCGCCCTCTTTTTGACGCTGAGCGCGCGCCCTTTCTTCCTGAAGGCCTAGCTGGAGCTGCTGCTCGCTGCGCCACATCTGAACCAGCGAATAGACGCTGTCGGGATAGGTTGCCTGAAAATTCTTTAGCTGTTCCAATGCGCCGCGCCGCTCTGCGTTGCCTAAATCCAGCTTGGAAAGCAGGATCGCGCGCTTAAACACGCCGTCCCATTTCGTGCCGTCGTAGCCGTAAGACTGCGCTCGCGCCTGCGTCGGCGTAAAGGTTCCGGCACAGCTAATCAGCCTCAGCCAATAGAGCCCGTTGGCATTGGTTTCATCGTTTTGGCTTTTCCAGATATCGCCGTCGCAGCGCACGCGCGAGTAGTCGTTCACTTTACGATCGGGCGATTCATACTTTATTTCTCCGGAAGCGGCGTCAACCACGCCGCGTTCGACGCATCCGCTCAACAGGGCGAATGCTGACAGCAGTAAAGCGCCGCCGATTTTACTTTTCAGTCGGCAGCGCGCGTTCTTCGCCTTTTCTTTTGCTGTTATGGTTCTGGCAGAACTCTTAGGCATTATCTTTTACTTCTCAATGGATAAAGGTAACTCAATGCGGAAACACACGTCGGCATAGTCTACGTCAACCAGATGCAGTTCGCCCTCCATTTGGCGAATGCAGTCACGGGCAATGCTAAGCCCCAGCCCGCTGCCCTTCACGGCGCCTTTTCTCTGACGACTTCCCTGATAGAAGGGTTCAAACAGCATCGCTTTTTCCTGCGGCAGTATTTTTTCACCGGTATTGGCGACATCTATTTGAATCATTTGGCCGACTCGTTGACTCACAATCCAGATAGTACCGGATTCCTCGCCATAGTGCACCGCATTGGAGTAGAGATTATCAAGCACCCGTTTCAACAGCGGTGATTCTGCCCAGCATTCGCTCTGCGCCAGTCGGCATTCGGTAGTCATCAGTTTGGCGCGTGCGGGAAGGCTGTGGGCCGCGATAACCTCCGACGCCATCAGCTCGAGATCGATATGGGATTTCTCCGTTCTCGCATCCGCCTGATATCGATTGTAGTCAAGCAGCTGCTCTATCAGCCGCTGTAAATCGCGGCTGCTGTTGTCGAGAATGGCGACGACGTCCTTCTGGTCTTCCGTCAAAGGCCCGGCAACCTGATCCAGCAGCAGTTCTGTACCCTCACGCATGCTGGCCAGCGGCGTTTTCAGTTCGTGAGAGATATGACGCAAAAACTCGTGTCGCTGCGACTCCAGCCACGACAGGCGCTCGCTTAGCCAAACGATGCGCTGCGCCAGCGATTGAATTTCACGCGGCCCTTTGAACGCCGCCAGCGAGGTCAGGCTTTTACCTTCACCCAGGCGGTTTATCATCCGCTCCACCTGCTTGACCGGCCCTATTATCATACGCGTAAACAGGAAAACCAGCAGGACGCTGAGCAAAAACAGTAAAAGCGCCTGCTGGCCAAAGAAATAGCCCTTATCTGCGATCGCCTGCTGTAGCTTCTCGCCGCGGGAAAAAATGATGCCTCGAGTCGTTTGCACCATTTCATTGCTGGTTTTGGAAAATTGGATCAGCAGCGCCGAGGATGCATCGTCCGGGCCGCTGTTTTTGCACTGGATTTTACCTAAATCGTTTAGCAGCTTCTTGAGGGATTTATAAAGCTCTTCGTTGGGAAGCACGGCGGCATGAACGTCCAGCATGCTGGCGTACTGCTGGCGCTGCTCCTGATAGAGCTTTTCCAGCGTCTCGTCCCCCAGTACGCAGTACTGACGGTAGCTTCTCTCCATGCTTAGCGCCAGGTTAGTCATCGCCTCGCTGCGGCGCGCGTCCCTAAGCGTCGTGCTGTTAATGTCCGCAGCCTGCTCGCTAAGCAGATCCAGACTCTTATAGGCCTGCCACGCCAGCACCAGCAGCGGAAGCAGCACCAACAGGAAGGCCAACAGCACCAGTTGGCGTAGGGAGCGGGGGAAACGGCTAAACTTTTTCAATGAGGCACTCTCATAACGATATCAAACCGATAACGATGCTATCCGACCTGAGCGGAAGAAAACAGCGTTATTGCCCAACTTCAGTAAAGATTTTAGCGCGTTAAAGCAAAAAAAAGGCACTTATCCAAAAATGGTTAAGTGCCTGATAGAATGTTATTTGCTTATCTCAGATAATTATCTATCACCCGAGAAAAATACGTGGATGTCCTTCAACGTCGTCCGCAAGGTGATGAGGCTACGCCGTCATCGGAAAACCGGACGAATAACATCCGAAGTGTCAAATATTGATGAAATACGTTTCATCACAGCATGACATTAAGGGCTGGCGCCTCACTCAACGTGTCGTCCTGAGTTTGATAAGCCGCTTGCGCGGTTGATATCGGTTCAATTGACGATAGGCACCATGGCTTTGGCGTCATTCTAAGGCTTATGTAGCGTCACGTTACCGCGTTCTGACATAAAAAGGTGAATGAGCGACGTATAAACTAATGCACTTGTCGTGCCAACTTTTAAAATTTAAATTAATTCACTGATATATAAAACAAAAATAATATTGGCTTTGAAATGAGCAGCGCTTCTGGTGAAATTTATCCGATCATAATCACAATTTGTGTCTCTAAAAACAGACACCCTTTTCACACCCCAAATACCGCTATAAAAATCAATGAATTAAATGTCTCTTTTTTGAGACACTCAAAACCACCGACTGTCTGCGTTTACCAACACTATAAAAAACAATTTTTAAATCAATGCGATAAAAAATCCCTCACATATCGTGTGAGGGATTTTTATGTTCTAACCCGATAAGTTCGAGAAAGAATTAGCCTAGCTGCCTGCGGGCGTTACGGAACAGCCGCATCCACGGCCCGTCTTCGCCCCATTCTTCAGGATGCCAGGAGTTGCTGACGGTGCGGAAAACCCGCTCAGGGTGCGGCATCATAACCGTGATCCGACCGTCAAGGTTGGTCACCGCCGTAATGCCGTTAGGCGAGCCGTTCGGGTTAGCCGGGTAATCTTCCGTTACCTCACCGCGATTGTTAACGTAGCGCATGGCAACCAGCCCTGCGCTTTCCAGCGCGCCAAGGTGCTGCGCATCGCGCACTTCCACCCTACCTTCACCGTGAGAAACGGCGATCGGCAGCCGAGAGCCTGCCATCCCTTTTAGCAACAGAGAGGGGCTGTCTACTACTTCAACCAGGCTGAATCGCGCTTCAAAACGCTCGGAGAGGTTGCGCACAAAGCGCGGCCAGTGGGAAGCCCCCGGCATAAGCTCATTGAGGTTCGACATCATCTGACAGCCGTTGCACACTCCCAGCGCCAGCGTGTCAGGGCGGTGGAAAAAGCGAGTGAACTGCTCGCGCACCCGCTCGTTGAACAAAATCGACTTGGCCCACCCTTCGCCTGCGCCCAGCACGTCACCGTAGGAGAAGCCGCCGCAGGCCACCAGCGCCTGGAATCCTTCCAGACCGACGTTGCCTGACAGCAGGTCGCTCATATGAACGTCAATCGCCTCAAAGCCGGCGCGATGGAAAGCCGCGGCCATTTCAACGTGAGAGTTGACGCCCTGCTCGCGCAGCACGGCGATGTGCGGCCTTGACTTCAGCAGGTAAGGCGCGGCGACGTCCTCTTTCGGCGAGAAGCTCAACTTTACGTTCATGCCGGGGTCGTTGGCGTCCTGCTTGGCCTGATGCTCCATGTCCGCACACTGAGGGTTGTCCCGCAGGCGCTGCATCTGCCACGTGGTTTCCGCCCACCAGACGCGCAGCGTTTGGCGACTCTGCCGGTAGACGGCGGCATCGCCGCTGCGAATAACAATCTCATCACCGACTACCGCACGGCCGAGGTGGTGCACGCAGCCGCCAAGCCCGGCCTGAGACAGCAGTGCCTCAACCTCGGCCAGATCCGCGTCGGCGACTTGGATCACCGCGCCCAGCTCTTCGTTAAACAGCGCAGCCAGCGCGTCGTCGCCCAGCGAGGCGATATCCAGCGTCAGCCCACAGTGGCCCGCAAACGCCATTTCCACCAGCGTCACCAGCAGGCCGCCGTCGGAACGGTCGTGATAGGCGAGAAGCTTACGATCGGCCACCAGCGCCTGTACGGTATTAAAGAAGGCGCCGAGCCTATCTACGCTTCTGACGTCGGCAGGCCTGTCGCCGAGCTGGCGATACACCTGCGCCAGCGCGGTGGCGCCCAGCGCGTTGCGCCCTTCGCCAAGATCGATAAGCAGCAGCGTCGCGTCCCCTTTATCGGTACGCAGCTGCGGCGTAACGGTGCCGCGAACGTCCTCTACGCGAGCAAAGGCGCTAACCACCAGCGACAGCGGCGACGTCATTTCAACGTCCTTGTCGTTCTGCTGCCAGCGGGTTTTCATCGACATCGAATCTTTACCCACCGGGATAGTCAGCCCCAGCGCAGGGCACAGCTCTTCACCCACCGCCTTAACCGCTTCATATAGGCCGGCGTCTTCGCCCGGATGCCCGGCGGCCGCCATCCAGTTAGCCGAAAGCTTCACGCGCTTTAGCTCGCCGATCTGCGCAGAGGCAATATTGGTCAGCGCTTCCCCCACGGCCATGCGCGCCGAGGCGGCGAAGTCCAGCAGCGCGACAGGGGTCCGTTCGCCCAGAGACATCGCTTCGCCGTAGTAGCTGTCATAGCTGGCGGTTGTGACCGCGCAATCCGCTACCGGGATCTGCCACGGCCCGACCATCTGATCGCGAGCGACCATGCCGGTCACCGTGCGGTCACCGATGGTAATCAAAAAGGTTTTTTCCGCTACGGCGGGAAGGTGAAGGACGCGCTTTACGGCTTCTTCAAGCTCAATGCCTTCACGCACCAGCGGTTTCCCCTTTGCCTGAAGCGTGGCCACGTCGCGGGTCATTTTCGGCGTTTTGCCTAACAAGACGTCAAGCGGCAGGTCGATAGGCAGATTTTCAAAGTGGCTGTCGTGCAACGACAGATGCTGTTCTTCCGTCGCTTCTCCGATAACGGCATAGGGCGCTCTTTCGCGTCGGCAAATTGCGTCAAACAGCGGCAGCTGCTCCGGCGCAACGGCTAAAACGTAGCGCTCCTGAGACTCGTTGCACCACACCTCCAGCGGGCTCATGCCCGGCTCGTCGCTCAGGATGTCGCGCAGCTCGAACCGTCCGCCCCTTCCGCCGTCGCTTACCAGCTCCGGCATGGCGTTAGACAGGCCGCCCGCGCCCACGTCGTGAATAAACAGGATCGGGTTTTCATCGCCCATCTGCCAGCAACGGTCGATAACCTCCTGACAGCGGCGCTCCATTTCCGGGTTATCGCGCTGCACGGAGGCAAAGTCCAAAGAGGCGTCAGACTGGCCGGAGGCCATTGAAGAAGCGGCTCCGCCTCCCAGCCCGATGTTCATCGCCGGCCCGCCGAGCACGATAAGCTTGGCGCCAACGCTGATTTCTCCTTTCTTTACGTGCTCGGCGCGAATGTTGCCGATACCGCCAGCCAGCATGATGGGCTTATGGTAGCCGCGCAGCTCCGCGCCGTTGTGGCTATCCACCATCTCTTCATAGGTGCGGAAATAGCCCAGCAGCGCCGGGCGGCCGAACTCGTTGTTAAACGCGGCGCCGCCCAGCGGCCCTTCCGTCATGATATCCAACGCGGTAACGATGCGATCCGGCTTACCGAAGTCCTGCTCCCAAGGCTGTTCAAAACCGGGGATGCGCAGGTTAGATACGGAAAAGCCAACCAGGCCCGCCTTCGGCTTGGCTCCGCGCCCCGTAGCGCCTTCATCGCGAATTTCACCGCCGGAACCGGTCGCCGCCCCCGGCCAGGGGGAAATCGCCGTCGGGTGGTTATGGGTTTCCACCTTCATCAGAATATGCGCCTCTTCCTGATGATAGTCGTACACGCCAGAGCCCGGCTCGGCAAAGAAGCGCCCTACCGCCGAACCTTCCATCACGGCGGCGTTGTCTTTATAGGCGGACAGCACGTAGTCCGGCGTTTGTTCAAAGGTGTTCTTTATCATTTTGAACAGCGACTTCGGCTGCGCCTTGCCGTCAATAATCCAGTCGGCGTTGAAAATCTTGTGGCGACAGTGCTCCGAGTTGGCCTGAGCGAACATGTAAAGCTCAACGTCCGTCGGATTGCGGTTCAGTCGCGTGAAAGCATCGAGCAGATAGTCGATTTCGTCCGGCGCCAGCGCCAGCCCCAGCCTTTCGTTTGCATCGTCAAGCGCCCGTTTCCCTTTGCCCAAGACATCAATTTCGACCAGCGGCATCGGCGCGTGCCGGGCAAACAGCGCCTCGGTCTGCGAAACGTCGCTAAATACGGACTCCATCATCCGGTCATGCAGCAGGCCGGCCAGCGCTCGACGCTGTTCGTCGTCGAGAGTAGGCGCCTGCACGTAGTAGGCGATGCCGCGCTCAAGCCGACGAATCTGGTTCAGCCCGCAGTTGTGGGCGATATCCGTTGCCTTAGAAGCCCACGGAGAGATAGTGCCGGGCCTTGGGGTCACCAACAGCAGCTGGCCCTCGGGCTCATGCTCCGCCAAAGAGGGGCCGTATTTAAGCAACCGTTTTAACGTTTCCCGCTCCGTTTCACTCAGCGGGGCATTCAGTTCAGCAAAATGGAGGTATTCGGCGTAAATATCACTGACGGGCAGGCGAAGTTCACGACAGCGGGAGAGCAACTTAGCGATACGAAATGCAGATAAAGCAGGCGAGCCGCGGAAAATTTCCATAGTGAGAATATCTCTGGTCTAAGGCTAGGAGAAAAAAACTGGCTACATTATAGAGAATCGCGCCCGCCGACGAAACCGTTTGCGTGTTCATTATTTATGCGAACGATCCCCAGAATGCGTCATATACTATTTGCCAAGCGCTGAACGCTTAAGCAAAATGGCGCCTGGCCCGTCGAAAGCACCGCTCGGCGCTAGACAAAGCCTGAATAAAAACCGAGTAGAAAAAGTAGAAAAATAAGTATAAACGCATTACAAATCAAAGATAAAACGACTCACCGTTCTGGGATGATCGCCCCCATAGCCGTTAATCACCATTTGTCGCTTGAAGCATGACGAGTATAGAGAAAAACTATTGAAGCCGTTAAAAACTAACTACTTCTTTATTGGCGTTATCACCCTCTTGCTAGCCTTGGCGCTCTGGCCCATGCTGTACTGGAAACATGACGGCGGTACCCGGTTACAGAAAATTATCGCCAGCGGTGAACTCAACGTAGATACCCTTCGCGCAGCGCCCTACTACTATCAAGACGACGGCGGCGTTAAGGGGCTGGACTACGAGCTGGCGAAAATGTTCGCCGACTATCTTGGCGTCAAGCTCAACATAAAGACTCAGCGCAACGTGACTGACCTGTTTAAAGGGTTGGAAAACGGTAAAACCGACATGCTGGCCGCCGGGCTTATTTTCAATCAGGAAAGGATGAAGGCGCTGAGCGCCGGTCCTGCCTACTATTCCGTTTCGCAACAGCTGGTATATAGACAAAATGCGGCCAAACCGTCGTCGCTGGAAAACCTGAAGGGGCGCCTTAGCATCGTCTCTGGTTCGGCCAGTATCTCAACGCTGCACCAGCTTAAAAAAAGCGCCTATCCCGACCTTACGTGGGAAACCTCATCGACGCTTTCCTCTACGGATTTGCTCAAGCAGGTCGCCAGCGGCGAGCTGGATTACACCATCGCTGACTCGGTGACCATTGCCATCCTCCAGCGCATTTACCCCAATCTGGCCGTCGCTTTTGACATCACCGAAGAGGAGCCTGTGGTGTGGTATACCTATAAAAGCGACGATAACAGCCTGAACGCCGCCATGCTCGACTTCTTTAACCAGATTAACGAGGACGGCTCGTTGGCCAAGCTCGAAGAGAAATACCTCGGCCACGTGGGTGAGTTTAACTATGTGGACACTCGAACGTTTCTTAATGCCGTAGACAACGTGCTCCCCAACCTGCGGCCTCTGTTTGAACAGTATTCTAAACAGATAGACTGGCGGCTGGCGGCCGCTATCGCCTATCAGGAGTCCCACTGGAATCCGACCGCCACGTCGTCTACCGGCGTTAGGGGAATAATGATGCTGACCCGCAACACGGCCGATTCTCTCGGCGTTACCAATCGCCTCGATCCGGAACAAAGCATACGCGGCGGATTAGTCTATCTTGAACAGCTGATGGAAAAGCTGCGGAGACTATTGCTGAAGATGAGAAAATCTGGTTTGCGCTGGTCGCCTACAACATGGGGTTTGCCCACATGATGGACGCCAGAAGCCTAACCGAGCAGCAGGGCGGCGACCCCAACAGCTGGGCAGAGGTTAAAAAACGGCTGACGATGCTCACGCAGAAAAAATATTATAGCCTGACGCGATACGGCTATGCGCGAGGCTATCAGGCGTATCAGTTCGTAGAAAACATTCGGCGCTATCAGATAAGCCTGATCGGCTATCTTCAGGAAAAGGAAAAAGCACAGCGTACGGCGAGAATTCCTCTGACTGACGTCATCGACGCTGCGGGGGCGAGAGCGGCAGGCGCTTATCCTGCCGTGACGCCCGATCAGCTTGCGCACCCGGCGCAATAACCAAGCGCGAACTCCGGCATAAAATTAAAGTTCGCCGGACGCAGCCCGCGTTTTTTTCGCTTTGATTTCCTCTCTGCGGCGGCGAAAAAAGTCGCTAAGCCGGGACGAGCAGGTCTCGGCCAGTACGCCAGCGGTCACTTCAACTTTATGATTCATTGCCGGATGGCCAAGAATGTCGATAAGAGAGCCCGCCGCGCCGGTTTTGAAGTCGCTCGCGCCGTAGACCAGTCGACTAATCCTGCTGTGCACCATAGCGCCCGCGCACATAATGCAGGGCTCTAGCGTCACATAGAGCGTTGCGCCCAGCAGGCGGTAGTTTTGCAGCGTTTCGCCCCCCTGCCTTAGCGCCGCAATTTCCGCGTGCGCCGTCGGATCGTGACGACCAATCGGCCGGTTCCAGCCTTCTCCGATAATTCGGTTATCCAGCACCAGCACCGCGCCGACCGGGATTTCCCCCTCTTCATCCGCGCGTTCGGCAAGCTGTAGCGCATAGCGCATCCAGTTCTCATCATTGTCGCGACTCATCATGGCCTGCCGCTCCGCTTAGCGCCGGAGATATCATCGTCAGTCAGCGCCTTCATGTTTCCCTGAGGATCGATTCGCCAGCGGTGAAGGCAGTGCAACATCACGGGATCGTCCTGTTCGCTGTCGCTGTATCCGCTATAAAGCGCGAGCGGCTTGCCCAAGCGCTGCTCAAGCTGCTTCACCTTTTCTCGCCCCAGACAGCGCATTGAAATAGTCCAACCGCCGCAGCGGTAAACGATTTGGGAAGCCACAAGGTTAACGCGAGGCAAAAAGAAAGCGTCTTCATAAACCGCTTCCACCAGCGGCTGAGGCGAGCCCGTCACCAGCCAGACGGTGGTGTTTTCATCGTCGAGATATTCCGCCAGCCGCTCCAACACCTGCGGGAAGGGAATCAACTGGCTCTTTATGTCCGTCACAAAGCGCTCCATCAGCCAGTTGAGCTTGCCCTGCGCATGCCCGGCGGTCATCGCCCACAGCATCAGGCTCACCGGCCAGCCCGCCGAACGTCCGTTAACCAGAAGCCCCAGCCCGACAATCGGCAAAAGCGGGACAAGCAGCAGTAGGTTAGCCGGCAGGCTTCTTACCAAATATCGGATAAAGCTGCCGAACAGATCCTGCTGGTGCAGCGTACCGTCCAGATCGAAGAATACGTGACGTGGCTTTGCGTTACCGTCGGACAAAGCGGTGCTCCTGTTGATTGCATTGGGGAAATTAAAGAAAGTATATCGTTTTTACGCGCATTTATCGCTATGGGATGAGGCGTTCGGTAAGGAAGCGTTTCAGAAGGCTCCCGCTGTTAAAGAAAATCAGCGTATACTATGGGCCCGGCGCAACATAAGGGAAATATGTCTAAACACTTCCTCTTGCCGCCTTCCCGACAGACATTTAGCGTATTTTGGTAGCTTAGCGTAATGGCGTTATTGATAAAAAAAAGCTGTATTAACTGCGATATGTGCGAACCGGAGTGCCCCAATCAGGCTATCTCCATGGAGGACGAGATTTATCAAATCGATCCCGCTCGCTGCACCGAATGCGTCGGTCACTACGACGAGCCGACCTGCATGAAGGTCTGCCCTATCGACAACACGATTATTCATGACCCTGAGCACCGGGAGACCAACGAAGAGCTATGGGATAAGTTCGTGCTGTTGCATCATGCGGATAAGCTATAAACAGACAATAGCTTTCGCTTTAAAATGGAATTTAAAGGAATTAAATATGAGATGGATCAATATACTCATAACAGCAGCCATTGTCTTTGGTGGAGTCAGCCTCTATTACAACAAGCAGAATAAAGAGATCATAGCCACCGTTAGCCAAGAGGCTTTTTCCTATTCAAGGATCTGTTACTTTCTTTCCAAAATAAGCTATAGAGTTGCCGCAGAGAAGTTAACGGCAGCTGACCTACCGGCATTCAAAACGTCATATGGGAACATCTTCCAACGAGGCGATAAAGAAATCAGCGATCTTATGGATGAAGCATTTCAATTCGCACTGGAAAACAAGGGTTCTCCTGATGAACTGGCCTACAAGTACTTCATGATGTGTACAGCCAACGCAGAAATAACTCAGCTAAAGCGCTACCACCAATAGCGTCAGCGTATTCTCCGCTTGGCACCAATAACTGATGATTAAAACGAACAAAGGGGCTTTCGCCCCTTCTTTAATCAGTATGTTGTCGCTCTATTATTTCGTGCCAAACTGACGCCACCAGGCCGCCAGCAGCACGCCCGCCGTGACCGACACGTTCAGGCTTTCCAACTGGCCTGAGCCGTCAACCTCAACGTTAATATCGCACTGCTTTGCCGCCAGGCTGGAACGCCCGTCGCGCTCTTCGCTCAGCACCAGCACCGTCTTGGCCGGGAATGAAAGCGTTGACAGCGTCTCGTTCTTTCCTTCGCCCTTGCCGACGACGACGACGGAATAGCCGGCGCGTTGGAATTCGTCCAGCGCCTGTGAAAAGTCATCGCATCCGATCGCTGACAGGCGCTCCGCACCGCCTTCCGCCGTACGCACCGCCGCGCCGGACTCAAGCTGGCCCGGATCGCGCAGCAATACGCCCTTAACGCCAAAAAATGCGCATGAGCGCATCATGCCACCCAGGTTATGGGGGTTGCCGACGTTGTCCAGCACCAGCACGAAGTCGTTAGACGATGCGCTTTTCAGGTAGTCAGCAACGCTCAGGCCCGCACGCTTTTTAATCAGAAAGCAGACGCCGCCGTGGTGTTCGGTGCCCGATACTTTAGCCAGTTCCTGTTCGTCAACGACGTGATAGGCCTTACGGTTGGCCGCCATCCAGCGCAGAGCGTCGCGAAAGCGCGGCGTGACGGACTGGACAAAGTAGGCGCGAACGATCGCTTCAGGTCGGCTTTGGAACAGCGCCTGACAGGCGTTCTCACCGTAAACCTTGCTCTCTTCTTCGCGCTGCTTACGCAGCTGGGCCGGATCGACCTGGCTTTTGCCGGCGATGCCGCCGTGGTCAAACGGTTCAGGTTCGCTGGCGTCCTGCAGCCTTGCCTGCCACGCAGAGCGAGGGGGCTTTTCATCCGCTTTACGTACCGGTGCGCGCGGACGCTGTTCGTCGCCCCAGCGGGGAGCGCGCTCGCGTTCACGATCGCCGCGACCGGCGCTCTTTTGGCCGCCGCGACTTCTGTCCGGACGTTTATCGCTTTTGCTGTTGTCTTTGTCGTCCTCGCTGCGGACGTACATCACTTTAACCTTGCCGCTCTTGCCGTTAAACGCGTCGCTCATAATTACTTTCTCCACTTCACCATCGCATCCGGCGCGAAGATTACCCGATGTCGCGGTAGTTAGCCACTAATGAATCGGCCTAAGCCTAAAACTATTATAGCTATCGATAAAATCCCGTTGTCGATATCCGAAGCGTTGACCATACTTACCGCGATACCGTCCTACGTAATATCGACTGAGGTAATACATGAATACGCTTTGTCCTTCCTGTCAGACCAAAAACCGCGTCCCTGAAGATCGTCTGGAAGAAGACGCCAAGTGCGGCCGCTGCGGGCATTCGCTTTTTGACGGAGAGGTTATTAACGCAACGGCATCCTCTTTCGATGCGCTGTTAAACGACGATCTGCCCGTCGTTATCGACTTCTGGGCTCCCTGGTGCGGCCCCTGCCGCAGCTTCGCGCCTATCTTTGAAGACGTCGCGCAGGAAAGGGCCAACTCAATCCGCTTCATCAAGGTCGATACCGAAGCAGAACCCGCCCTCAGCGCACGCTTCGGCATTCGCAGTATACCTACCATTATGGTGTTTAAAAACGGCCAGCGCGTCGATATGTTGAACGGCGCTATGCCTAAAGAGCCATTCAACCAGTGGCTGGACGAATCGTTAGGCTAAAAACCTGAAAAAACCCGATGATTCAGGCGCACGATCCGTTATCATGCGCCTTTTTCGTTTTATAGGCACGGTGAATAGCAATGGAAAACGATGCGCTTTCTTCTATTAATACGCTCAGCGGCGTAGACGGCAACGCCGTACTCAAACTGCGAGAAGCGCGCTTGGCTCAGGCGACCCGCCCGTTTCGGGCTCGCGGATGCCGCGTTATTCGCTGCCCACGCTGCCTACTGTCCAAGAAGCTCTGCCTGTGCCATACGCTTTCAGTCAGTCGCGCCGACTGCCGCTTCTGCCTGGTGATGTACGATACCGAGCCGCTTAAGCCCAGCAACACCGGTCGGCTTATCGCCGACGTGCTGCCGGATACGGCCGCTTTTCTCTGGTCTCGTACCGAAGCGTCGGCCGAGCTGCTCGCTCTGCTAAATTCGCAGGATTATCAGCCCTACGTTATTTTTCCGGCCTCCTACGCCGCTCCTGAACGCGTGACGACGCAAGTTGCCCCCGAATCGGGCAAGCGTCCCCTGTTTATTATCCTTGACGGCACCTGGACCGAAGCAAGAAAGATGTTTCGCAAGAGCCCCTATCTGGACGGCCTGCCCGTGCTGTCGATTGAAAGTCTGGAAAGCTCGGATTACCGCCTTCGAGAAGCCAGCCATAAAGAACAGCTCTGCACGGCGGAAGTGGCCGTCAGCCTATTGCGCCTTGCTGGAGAAACGCCAGCCGCCGATCGTCTCGCAGCCCACTTTAGCGAGTTCAGGCGGCGCTATCTGGCGGGAAAAGCCAACGTGCCGTTGGAGAACGTCGCTGACTGAGCCTCTGGTGATGGCGAAAAAGAAGGTTAAAAATAGCCATAACTATCATTGAGATAAAAAACAAGACTCGGAAAAAATGTTACATCTGCGGCAGTTTTACCAGATTCATTCGGTTTTTTTCGTCACTTTCACGACGAGTGGTGATAGTATTACGCGATCCGACTTAGTTAATTATTGTTATTGCTCGTTATGGCAACGGCCGTAACTCAACAAGAGAAGAATGCTCTGTGATGTTGTCATCATTTAAACGTAAGAAATCTCAACAACACCTTGCACAACTGCCTAAAATTTCACAACAAATTGATAATATTAAAATATTATCAAGCCCAAGCGACTATCGCACCCAGCTGCTTGATTTGATAGGCCGTGCAGAAAAACGCATTTATCTGATTGCTCTTTATCTTGAACAAGACGACGCAGGGATTGACGTCCTATCGGCCATCTATCGGGCAAAAATGCAACGCCCGGAGCTCGAAGTCGCTATTCTGGTCGATTGGCACCGCGCCCAGCGCGGCCGAATCGGCGATGCCGCCAGCAGCACCAATGCAGACTGGTACTGTAAAATGGCTGAACAACACCCCGGCGTATGCGTTCCCGTTTATGGCGTTCCGGTCAACACGCGAGAAGCGCTGGGCGTGTTACACCTCAAGGGCAGCATCATTGACGATACCGTCGCCTACACCGGCGCCAGCGTCAACGACGTTTATCTGCACCGCCACGACAAATACCGCTACGATCGCTATCAGCTGATTACTAACCCAACGCTTGCTACCAGCATGGTGGATTACGTTAAGCAGCATCTGCTGCCGGCCGAAGCGGTGAGAAATCTCGACTGCCACGATCGCCCGCGCAGCCCGGAAATCAAAGGCGATATCAAAAAATTTCGCCAAAGCCTGCGCCAGAACGGCTATGAGTTTGAGAACGGCGCGACTAATGAAGAGCTGTCCGTTACGCCGCTGGTCGGGCTTGGTCGCCACAGCCCGCTCAATAAGGTTATCGACCGCCTGATGAACAGCGCGGAGAGTAAGCTCACGCTCTGTACGCCTTACTTCAACCTGCCCGCGCCGCTGGTGAAAAACATCATTGGCCTGCTTCGTCAGGGCAAGCAGGTTGAAATCATCGTTGGCGATAAAACCGCAAACGACTTCTATATTCCAGAAGATCAGCCGTTCAAAATCATCGGCGCACTGCCTTACCTGTACGAAATCAACCTGCGTCGCTTCGTAACGCGCCTGCAGCGCTACGTTGACGAAGGCCTTTTGACGGTTCGCCTGTGGAAAGACGAAGATAACACCTATCACCTGAAGGGAATGTGGGTCGACGACAGCTGGATGCTGATAACGGGCAACAACCTGAACCCTCGGGCCTGGCATCTGGATTTGGAAAACGCCATCCTTATCCATGACCCCAAGCAAGAGCTAAAGGAAGACAGCCTGCGCGAGCTGGAGCTTATCCGCACTCACACTTTCGTGATTAATCACTTCCAACAGCTGCAAAGCATGCAGTTTTATCCGGTCAAGATCCGAAAGCTTATCCGCCGATTAAGGCGCATCAGAATCGACCGCCTGATTAGCCGCATTCTGTAATCAGACCTTCCCGGCCCCGCCCTTAGGCGGGGCTTTTTTATTCCAAAAAAGATTAGAAAACTGCTATATATCACTGCATTAAAATGCACTCCGACCCGATAGCGCAACGCGTTTTACTGGCGTTTGCCACGCTATTGGTGTTTTATTAATGCGACATCAACAATCACAGCACCGACAGGAAAATAATTATGAAGCTGCGCGTTTTATTGAGTTCCGTACTAATCCTTACCGCCATGCAGGCAGAAGCCCGCACCATGGCCGACATTCAACAATCGGGGACGCTCAAGGTTGGCGTACCGGGGGACTACGCACCGCTGGCCTATCATGACGCCGATGGAAAGCTGGTTGGCTACGACATCGATATGGCGAAAGCGCTGGCAAAAGATCTGAAGCTGAACGTCGAATTCGTTTTGACCAGTTGGCCTACGCTTTCCGGCGATTTGGCCGCCGACAAGTTTGACGTCGCCATGGGCGGCGTAACCGCAACGGCAAAGCGTGAAGCAGAGTTCGGCCTGACCAAGCCCATCGTGCCTAACGGCAAAATCGCGCTGGCGAGCTGCGCCGTTGCAGGATCTTTGGGTGATTTGGAAAAAATTGACCGCCCCAGCGTCAAGGTAGTGGTTAACCCGGGCGGCACCAACCAAAGCTTTGTCGATGGAAACATTAAAAAAGCGCAGGTTATCCGCGTTAAAGACAACTACGATAACCTACAGGCGCTGCGCGATCGCACCGCTGACATGATGGTCACTGACCTGATAGAGGGCGACTACTATCAAAACAAAGAGCCCGGCGTCCTGTGTATGGCAACCCAAAAGCCGTTCCCCGGCACCGAAAGCCATAAGGTTTACATGGTGAAAAAGGACAACACCAAGCTATTGGAAAGCATCAACGCCTGGCTGGCGGGAGAGACCAAATCTCAGTTAGCCAAGCAGTGGAAGGTGCGTAGCGAGTAACTGATTCCCACACAAAACAAACCCGGCGCTTATGCCGGGTTTGAAATTAATGGAAATAGCGCAACGTTTGAAATCAATGCTCGCGCGTTTTGTGGAACTCTACGTCAGGATAGCGTTCCTGCGTCAGGTTGAGGTTTACCATCGTTGGCGCGATGTAGCTCAGGTTGTCGCCGCCGTCGAGCGCGATATTCAGCTCGTTCTTACGCTTAAACTCTTCCAGCTTCTTCACGTCTTTGCACTCAACCCAGCGGGCGGTAGAGACGTTGACCGACTCGTAAATCGCCTCAACGTTATACTCGCTCTTAAGACGAGCAACCACCACGTCAAACTGCAGCACGCCGACGGCGCCGACGATAAGATCGTTATTGGCAATAGGTCGGAATACCTGAACCGCGCCCTCTTCGGAGAGCTGCACCAGCCCTTTAAGCAGCTGCTTCTGCTTTAGCGGATCCTTTAAGCGAATGCGGCGGAACAGCTCCGGCGCGAAGTTCGGAATACCGGTGAACTTCATGTCTTCGCCCTGAGTGAAGGTGTCGCCAATCTGAATGGTACCGTGGTTGTGCAGGCCGATGATGTCGCCCGGATAGGCTTCTTCAACGTGAGAGCGGTCGCCGGCCATAAAGGTCAGCGCGTCGGAAATGGTGACGTCTTTGCCGGTTCGCACCTGGCGCAGCTTCATGCCCTTCTCGTACTTACCGGAAACGACGCGCATAAAGGCCACGCGGTCACGGTGTTTGGGGTCCATATTGGCCTGGATCTTGAACACAAAGCCGGAAAACTTCTCTTCATCGGCCTTAACGGTGCGTACGTTGGTTTGGCGCGGCATCGGCGCTGGCGCCCATTCGACCAGGCCATCCAGCATATGGTCTACGCCGAAGTTGCCAAGCGCGGTGCCGAAAAATACCGGCGTCAGATCGCCTGCCAGGAAGGTGTCCAGATCGAACTCGTGGGACGCGCCTTTCACCAGCTCCAGCTCTTCGCGCAGCTGGGACGCCAGATCTTCACCGACCGCGGCATCCAGCTCCGGATTGTCCAGCCCTTTAACGATGCGGACTTCCTGAATGGTGTGGCCCATGCCGCTCTGATAAAGATAGGTCTCATCCTTGTACAGGTGATAAACCCCTTTAAACAGCTTACCGCAGCCGATAGGCCAGGTAATGGGGGAGCACATGATTCGAAGCTCGCTTTCCACTTCGTCCAGCAGCTCCATCGGATCGCGAATATCACGGTCCAGCTTGTTCATAAACGTCAGGATCGGCGTATCGCGCAGGCGCGTAACCTCCATCAGCTTGCGGGTACGATCCTCGACGCCCTTGGCCGCATCGATCACCATCAGACAGCAGTCAACGGCGGTTAGCGTACGGTAGGTATCTTCCGAGAAGTCTTCGTGCCCCGGGGTATCCAGCAGGTTAACCAGTCGAGACTTATAGGGAAACTGCATCACTGAAGTAGTAATTGAGATCCCGCGCTGCTTTTCCATCTCCATCCAGTCGGACTTGGCGTGCTGGCTCGAGCCGCGGCCCTTTACCGTTCCCGCCGTCTGAATCGCGTGTCCAAACAGCAGCACCTTTTCGGTAATCGTCGTTTTACCGGCGTCTGGGTGAGAAATAATGGCAAACGTGCGTCGGCACGCAATCTCTGCGGCCTTTGTGGTTTCTTTCATCCGGGTAGTCTCAGCAAAAATTCAGTCTGACGTGCGCGGGGTTTTAGGGATCGCGCTGGCAATGGGAGGGAATTTTACACATATGGCGAAGGAAAGGACAGAAAAAACCCCGCACAGCGAGGCCTGTTCCTCCCGCTTTAGGAGGAGCATGCTACATTTCATAACTCACCGTTATTTAATGAGATGATTCGCCGCTGCGCTATTCTGCGACTATAGTAAATAGTGCAGTTTTATCATTTATCAAAAGACAACCTTTTTGGCCGTTGCCGTTTTTTAACGCGCTACAATCTGTTTAACCTATTGCGTATCGCTAAGGAGTTATGAAAATGAAGCTAATCAGACCCATCGCAGCCCTGCTCAGCGCCATTATCATCGCGTTCACCGTTGCGGCCTGTGCGCCGACGGAGAAAACCGAAGGCACCGGCGGTTATATCGACGACTCTGTCGTCACGACCAAGGTGAAGGCCGCGCTGTTGGGAGAAAAAACCATTCGTTCAACGCAAATCACCGTAACTACCTTTAAAGGGCGCGTTCAGCTAAGCGGCTTTGTTCGTTCACAGGATGAAGCCAGAGCGGCCGTCGACGTAACCAAAACGGTAGAGGGCGTGCGCTCAGTCGCTAACGACCTTATCGTTAAATAGGCCCGACAAAGCGACCTGCGCTGCGGGCGCCAACGCGCCCGCTAAATTACAGCGTCAATGCCATAATCACGGCGTCTTCCCGCCCTTCAGCCGACGGGTAGTAGCCTTTTCTTACCGACACTTCGTTAAACTCAAAAGACCGATAAAGCGCAATGGCCTTTTCATTGGAAGCGCGTACTTCAAGCCACAGCGTCATTACGTCACGCTCGCTTAGCGTCTCGATCAGATGTGAAAGCAGCGCCCGTCCAAGCCCCTGCCTCTGAAAATCCGGATGAACCGCGATGTTAAACAGCGTCGCTTCGTCGAGAACAACCTGAGTCACCGCGAACGCCGCCATCTGGCCATCAACCTCAAGCTTTAGGTTAAGGTAGCGATCGCCCTGATTGCTTTGCAGCGTTTTTTCCGTCCAGGGGAAGGCGTGACTGGCCAGCTCAATTTGATAGGCCGACGACAGATCGTTAGGCGTGAGGGAAGAAATGGTGTTCATGATGACAAATCTGCTGCCAGAAAAGGCGCTTCGCCTCAGGGTTAGCCGACAGCGCGTCCAACGACGGGCTCTCAAGCAAAGGGAGCGCCTTTAACGCATCGGGCAACGCTGGGGGAGTATCTTGCCCCAGCAGCCAGAGTGCGCAGCGCACGTTTTCAGGGATCATCATAACGTTATCCAGCGTCAAACAGTACGCCTGCGCTGGCGTTAACGCCATTGCTCTCAATAGATCCTGCCATAGAGGTGAAGCCGTCTGCGGCAACGCTTCACTGATGACTATCACCTTTACGTCGTCCGGGATCGCCACGGCAACTTCGCCGCGCAGCGCGGCCGGCCGGGCCAGCTGATACTGTCGAATGCCCATCTGTTCTAGCTGCCAGTCGCGACGTGAGGTTGTCATCGTTTTGCCCATAGTAAGAAATCCAATATGACGACGCGTATGCTAACAAACCCCGTGAGCTTCCGCCAATGGCAATAACGCACTATAATCCCGCCCAACTTTATGCACGCCCGTTAATCACTGCGTTTGGGCGTTTCACAGGAGAAGGTCATGTCCGCTTATTCCCCGGCCAGTGAAGTTATGCTGCGCCACACCGATGAATTTATCGAACGCCGCGTGCTGTTTGCCGGAGACATACAGGATACGCTCGCCGCGCGCTTTGAGGCGAAGGAAGTTCGCGCCTACTGCACGCAGTACCACCACTGGCGTCGGCTTCATCAGTCGATGGGAGAGCGGGCGACGTTTGGCCTTCTGCCGGAAGCTGAACTAACGGACGGAATCGACACGCTGATTTACTACTGGCCCAAGAGCAAGCAGGAAGCTCAGTTTCAGCTTGAAGCTCTGTTAAGCCAGCTCCCCGTCGGCAGCGAGCTGTTTATCGTCGGCGAAAACCGCAGCGGCGTGCGCAGCGCGGAAACGATACTGGCGAACTTCGGCGACATAGCCAAAATCGACAGCGCCCGCCGGTGCGGGCTGTACCACTGCCGCCTAGAACGCCAGGCTACCTTCGCGTTCGACGCCTGGTGGTCGGAATATCATATGGACAGCGTTGTTGTAAAAACGCTACCCGGCGTATTCAGCCGGGACGGGCTGGACGTAGGCAGCCGGCTGCTGCTTTCCGCCATTAAAAACGCTCAGGGAACCGTACTGGACGTAGGATGCGGCGCGGGCGTTTTAGCCGCCGCGCTGGCAAAATCCGCACCGGGATTAAAGCTTACGTTAAGCGACGTTAACGCCGCCGCGCTGGAAGCCGCCCGCGCGACGCTTGCCGCCAACGGCCTTCAGGGCGAAGCGATCGCCAGCGACGTCTTTTCCGATATTCAGGGGCGCTTCAACCTGATTATTTCCAACCCGCCCTTCCACGACGGCCTGCAGACCAACCTGAACGCGGCTGAAGCGCTTATCCGTGGTGCAGTGAAACATCTCCACGTCGGCGGGCGACTGTGCATTGTGGCGAACGCCTTCCTACCCTATCCCAACATGCTCGACGCGGCCTTTGGCTCACATGAAGTGCTGGCGCAGACCGGCAAGTTTAAAGTGTATCAAGCGACGCTGACGCGAGCGGCGAAGTCTCGCTAACGCATTTCCATAAAAAACAGGCTTTCCTCTCGTTAAGGGGAAAGCCCGTCTTACAAAACAGCCTTAGCGCTTATAATATCAGCGACGAACGGCGATAACTTCGATCTCTACCTTGGCGTCTTTCGGCAGGCGCGCAACTTCCACACAGGAACGCGCGGGGAACGGAGCGTTATGCTCGGTGAAAAAAGCTTCATAGGCAGCGTTAACCGTACCAAAGTCGTTCAGATCCTTAACGAAAACCGTCGTTTTCACAATGTCCGCAACCTTCAGGCCTGCAGCTTCAACGATGGCCTTAACGTTTTCCAGCGACTGGCGAGCCTGTGCGGCAACGTCGGCAGGAAACTCGCCGGTTTTCGGATCGAGAGGCAGCTGGCCGGAAGTGATAATCATATTACCCAGATCGACGCCCTGAACGTAGGGACCAATAGCCGCAGGCGCTTTGTCGGTATTAATAATGTGGGACATGAATGCTCCTTAAGTATCTTTAGTTTTAGATCATTGGCGTCATTATAAGGCGCGCATAGAGAGATGTACCATAAGCGGCAACCCCTGAGATGTAAATTCAATTCTTCTTAACTGTACGATATATCCGGCTAATGTAACGCCGGGTGTACGGTTTAGAATAAAAACCTTGCCTATTGAGATAGAGTTAACGAATATGAAACGGTATTTCATTTTATAAGGACACCCATAATGCTTACCGGCAATATTCACCACCTTGAGCTTACGCCCTACCTTCCCCAAAAGCTTAAATCCGCCATTGAATTCGTTAAGAAAAATATTACCAGCGATACGCCGGACGGCCGGTACGAGATCGACGGCCAGAACGCATTCGTGACGATTTCCCATAACGATACCCAAGCGCAGGAAAGCCGCCGAGCAGAGTATCATGAGCGCTATCTGGACATTCAGATCGTGTTGGACGGCGTGGAAGGCATGGGATTTAGCAACCAGCCGGTATCCGAAACGTCGGAAAACCGGCTGGCGGAAAAAGATCTGGCGTTTGTACCGTCCTGTCCTCAGGAAAAGCTTATTGCGATGCAGGAAGGCGACTTTATCGTCTTCTATCCGGGAGAGCTTCACAAGCCGCTTTGCGCCGTCGGTAAACCGGCGCGGATACGTAAAGCGGTTATCAAGATGCTGGTGTGCGCGCTTTAATTTCTCCTAAACGTGTAAAAGCCCCAAGTCGTTGGGGCTTTTGTCCGCCGCGAAATAGCCTGAACTACTCTTTGTTCAGCGTCGCCACCATCACGGCCTTAATGGTGTGCATTCGGTTCTCCGCCTGCACAAACACGATACTGTGCTCTGATTCGAACACGTCGTCGGTCACTTCCATCCCGCCGTGAAGGCCGTACTGCTGCGCCATCTGTTTTCCCAGCGTCGTCTGGTCGTCGTGGAAAGCCGGCAGGCAGTGTAAAAACTTCACCTGAGGATTGCCGGTCAGCTCAAGCACCTTACGGTTAACCTGATAAGGTAAAAGCTGGTGAATGCGCTCCTGCCACACCTCTTTAGGCTCCCCCATGGAAACCCACACGTCGGTGTACAGATAGTCGACTCCGCTTACGCCTGCGGCTACGTCTTCCGTCAACGTCAGGGTCGCGCCGGTTTTCGCCGCCACCTTTTGACAGGCCTCCACCAGTGCAGGATCGGGCCAGCAGGCCTTCGGCGCGACCAGGCGAAGGTCCATACCCATCAGCGCGGCCCCTTCCAGCAGAGAATTGCCCATGTTGTTGCGTGCATCGCCGAGATAGGCCAGCGTCATCTCTGACAGGTCCTTTTGCGGCAAGAACTCCTGCATGGTCAGCAGATCGGCCAAAATTTGGGTCGGGTGAAACTCATCGGTCAGCCCGTTCCACACCGGCACGCCCGAATACTGCGCCAGCGTTTCGACAATGTGCTGGCCAAAGCCGCGATACTGAATGCCGTCGTACATGCCGCCCAACACGCGTGCCGTGTCTTTAATAGACTCTTTGTGGCCAATTTGGCTTCCGCTGGGCCCTAAGTAGGTCACTCGCGCGCCCTGATCGAAGGCAGCGACTTCAAACGCACAGCGCGTACGGGTTGAGTCTTTTTCAAAGATAAGCGCTATATTTTTACCACACAGCGTCGGCTTTTCGGCTCCTGCCTTTTTTTCCTTTTTCAGCCTGGCGGCCAGAGAAAGCAGCGAGTGGATCTCTTGCGAACTAAAATCTAGCAGCCGTAACAGGTGGCGCTGATAAAACTGAGGCATCGACGGTTCTCCTCGACTATGTCGTCTTAACGCAATGATGAATTTAAAATCAATTTATATGAATTAATATTCACAATCAACCTAAGTTTAGGTAAAACGTTGGCTTTTGTGGTGGAGCTTATCAGGGCACTGTGTGAGAATAGCGATAACTGACTATCACAAGCGAGAATTATCATGGCCACTGCTAACGACGAACTGAACGCGCTGCTCGAAGAACAGCGTGAAGAGACCCGCCTGATCATCGAAGAACTTCTGGAAGACGGCAGCGATCCAGACGCGCTGTACGCAATCGAGCACCACTTTTCCGCCGAAGACTTCGACTCGCTGGAAAAGGCGGCCGTAGAGGCCTTTAAGCTCGGCTACGAAGTTACCGACCCGGAAGAGCTTGAAGTGGAAGACGGCCTTACTCTGTTGTGCTGCGACGTCATCAGCGAGGTGGGGCTTAACGCCGACATTATCGATAAGCAGGTCGAACAATTAGTTCGGCTCGCCGAGCGTTTTGAAGTCAACTATGACGGCTGGGGCACCTATTTCGAAGATCCCAACGGCAGCGACGGCGATGAAGACGAAGACTATGCCGAAGAAGATGAAGAGGAAGAAAAACAGCCCCGTCACTAGGCTAAATTCATAACCTAACGGAGGTAAGCAATGGCCAGACAGCGCATGCGCTACATCACGCTGCCCAGCGGGGACGAAATGCCGGTCCTCGGGCAGGGCACCTGGTTTATGGGTGAACGCAACTCGGACCTTAAGCAGGAGATCCACACGCTCCAGCAGGGGATTGAGCGCGGCCTTAGCCTCATTGATACCGCTGAGATGTATGCCGACGGCGGCGCCGAAAAGATCGTCGGCGCAGCCATAAAGGGCCGCCGTGATGAGGTGTTCCTGGTCAGTAAAGTGCTGCCTGGCAACGCCAGCCTTAAGGGAACGATGGACGCCTGCGAAGCCAGCCTGCGCAGGCTGGGCACTGATTACATCGATCTTTATCTGCTTCACTGGCGTGGCCGCATTCCTCTGGCTGAAACGGCCGAAGCGATGGAAAACCTGGTGGAACAAGGGAAAATCGGCCAGTGGGGCGTCAGCAACTTTGACGTAGATGACCTGGAAGAGCTGATGACCATTGTAGGCCACGAGCAGGTCGCTACCAATCAGGTGCTGTATAACCTGTCTCGGCGCGGCATTGAGTACGATTTGCTGCCGTGGTGTCGCAGCAACAGCATGCCGGTCATGGCCTACTCTCCGATTGAACAGGCAAGGCTGCTGGAACATCCTGCATTGATAGAAGTCGCTCTGCGCCATCGCGTAAGCCCGGCCCAAATCGCCATTGCCTGGGTGCTGCATGACCACAACGTGATAACTATCCCGAAAGCCGCCAACGTTCAGCACATGCTGGAAAATATTGAAAGCCTTAGCATTGAGCTGAGCCATGAAGACTACGTCACGCTAAACGCCGCATTTCCACCCCCGGCCAGAAAAACGCCGCTGGAAATGCTGTAAACGACCGAACGCACAGCGGTTCGGGAAGAACCGCTTTAAAAGAAGAAATTGACTTTGCGTATAACGATAAAACCCGAGCTCTATCGCCTCTCCGTTCGTAATCCGCTGCACTGGCTTGCCGTCGGGTTTGGTTCCGGGCTATCGCCGAAAGCGCCCGGCACCTTTGGCTCTCTGGCGGCTATCCCCTTTTATTATCTGTTTTTACAGTGGTTTTCTCTGCCGGCGTATCTGGTCATTCTCGTCGTCGCCTTTTTCCTCGGCGTATGGGCCTGCCGCAGCGCGGCTAACGCCATCGGCGAACACGATCACGGCGCTATCGTCTGGGATGAGTTTATCGGCATGTGGATTGCCTGCATTGCGCTGCCTTCAGGCATCGTTTGGATGCTGTTCGCCTTTATCGCCTTCCGCTTTTTCGACATTCTCAAACCGTGGCCTATTCGCTGGTTTGATGAAAACCTCTCCGGCGGGTTCGGCATCATGATGGATGACGTCATTGCCGGGATAGCCGCTCTTTGCGTTGTACAGCTAGCCTACTTCATTTTCTAAACGGAGCTAACGGGAAACGACATTGACCCTTTTTAGACGGGCTAAAAGTCGTTTCCCTATCGCAAAGCGGCCATCCCCCACCAGCGATGACAAAAAATCGTTATGCGTCGGTAACCCTATCAGCCACTCTCTTTTATTAAAAAGCCCGTAAATTGCAGCAAAATAATCATTAACACGCTTTTCCAACAATTCAACTTTCGCTCGAAGTTCAATCACGACAGCTGCGCATTTCACGCTAACAATCACTATATATGATTATTTTATTTTGAAATTAATCACAGAACACACATAACCTCATTCTCCCTCCCCATTTAAGAGACGCAAATCACAAAATTAACGCCACTCAGCGCATATAACCGTTCACGAAATGATTGATTGAACGTTGCCGGTGACATCCCGGCGCTACAGGGGGAAAGATGGCCTTTAATATTTGCTGTACGCTAACGCGCCTGCTGTCGCTGGACGGTATTTCCGGCCACGAAGGCGCCATCGCCAAAGAGATGCGAAGCAACTTTGAGCAGCACGCACACGAAGTCTGGCAGGACAGGCTGGGTAACGTGGTCGCCCGCTACGGCAGCCAGAAGCCCGACGCGTTCAGACTCATGATTTTCGCCCATATGGACGAGGTCGGCTTCATGGTGCGAAAAATTGAAGCCAACGGATTTCTGCGCTTTGAGCGAGTGGGCGGCCCGGCGCAGATAACCATGCCCGGCTCAACGGTTCGACTGGCCGGAGAATTTGGCCCGGTACCTGGCTGCATTGGCATTAAGTCCTACCACTTCAGCAAAGGCGACGAGCGCACCCAGTCACCGGGGATCGACAGACTGTGGATAGACATCGGCGCGTCCAGTAAGCAAGATGCCGAAGCCATGGGCGTTAAGGTCGGTACGCCGGTCAGCCTCTACAACCCGCCGGTAGCCCTAGGCAACGATATGATTTGCAGCAAAGCCCTGGACGATCGCCTGGGCTGCACCGCCCTGTTGGGCGTTGCGGACGCCGTCGCAAAAGAGGAGCTGGATATCGCGCTCTATCTGGTTGCCTCAGTACAGGAAGAGTTCAACATTCGCGGCATTTTGCCGGTGCTCAAGCGCGTTAACCCGGATCTGGCCATCGGCATCGACATCACGCCGTCATGCGACACGCCCGATCTGGCCGACTATTCCGACGTCGTTATCAATAAAGGGCCGGGCATCACCTGCCTGAACTACCACGGTCGCGGCACGCTGGCCGGGCTTATTACGCCGCCCGCGCTCATCGCCTTTTTGGAGCAGATTGCCAAAGAGCACGGCGTTCCCGTACAGCGGGAAGTCGCGCCGGGCGTCATCACTGAGACCGGCTACATTCAGGTGGAGCAGGACGGCATTCCCTGCGCCAGCCTGTCGATTCCCTGTCGCTATACCCATTCGCCCAGCGAAGTCGCTAGCCTACGCGATCTGGCGGACTGTATTCACCTACTGACTTTTGTTGCAAAAGAAAAAGGCGAACGTTTTCCCATCGCCGCCAAACCCGCGCTCTGATAGCGCACTTCCGTCACACCCACGCCTTGGCCGAGCATCGCCATTACCCTAACGCTCGGGCCAAGCGTTGCCACCACGTTAACGTAACGAGGAATAACATCATGAAAAAGATACTCGTGGCCTGCGGCACAGGCATGTCCACCTCAACGATGATCGCCCAGCGGGTGCAGGATTACCTGTCGTCCCAAGGCATTGCGGTCACGATGTCCCAGTGCTGCTTAAACGAAATTCCCTACAACTGTAGCGGTATGGACCTCATCATCACGTCGATGAAAGTCGATAAAGACTACGGCATTCCCACGCTAAACGGCGCGCCGCTTTTAACCGGCATTAATGACGAAGCGCTGAAAGAGCAAGTCAAAGCCCTGTTGAGCCAATAGGCAGGAGGCGACATGTTTGACTATATCCTCTCACTCGGCGGAACGATATTTGTGCCGATCGTGATGATCGTTATCGGCCTCATCTTCAGGATCCCGCTGCTGCAGGCCATTAAGGCCGGCGTCACCGTGGGCATCGGCTTTGTCGGCATGGGGCTTGTGATCGTTATGGCGATAGACAGCCTGAGCCCGCCGATTAAAGTAATGATTGAGCGCTTCGGCCTGACGCTGCACGTACTGGACGTCGGCGCAGGCCCCGCTTCCGGCGTCGGCTACGCTACCGCTATCGGCGCCATGATTATCCCCGTGATATTCCTGCTTAACGTCGCCATGCTGGTCACCCGCCTGACTAAAACCATGAACGTGGACATCTACAACTACTGGCACTTCGCCATTACCGGCTCCATCGTTCAGCTGATGACCGGCAGCCTGATTTACGGCGTGTTAGGGGCTATCTGCCACGCCGCGCTGTCGCTGAAGATGGCTGACCTCACCGCCAAGCGGGTGCAAAGCATCGTCGGCCTGGACGGCATCTCTATTCCTCAAGGCTATGGCTCAAGTTCGGTGCCGCTGTTTATCCTGTTGGACAAACTCTACGGCTACATCCCTTTCCTGAAAGGGCGCAACGTAGACGCAACGGAGATTCAAAAGCGCTTCGGCATGATAGGCGACCCGGTAATTATCGGCGTCGTACTGGGGCTGGTGTTCGGCCTGGCGGCGGGCGAGAACTTTAAGGGCACCGCCGGCCTGATGATTACGGTCGCGGCTATCATGGTGCTGTTTCCGCGCATGATCCGCCTGATTGTCGAAGGGCTGATGCCGATTTCCGACGGCGCGCGTAAATTCTTCCAGCGCTACCTCCACGGGCGGGAAGTGTTTATCGGTCTGGACTCGGCGGTAACCTTAGGCCATCCGACCACCATCGCCGTCGGCCTGCTGCTTATCCCTATTATGCTGCTTATCGCAAGCATTCTACCGGGCAACAAAGTGCTGCCGCTGGCGGATTTACCGGTTGCGCCGTTCTTTATCTGTATGGCGACCGTTATTCACCGCGGCGATCTTCTTCGCACGCTGGTCAGCGGCATCATCGTAATGATTACCGTATTGCTTATCGCAACTCGCTTTGCCCCCTATTTCACCGAGATGGCCCGAAGCGGCGGCTTTAGCTTTGCAGCCGACGGGGCGTCTATTTCTGCGCTGTCGGTCGGCAATATGTTCGGCTGGTCAATAACCGAGCTCATGGCGCTGGGCGCTATCGGCGTGGTTATCGCCGTCGGCATCGTCTGCCTGGTGGTGCTGGGTCTTAGAAACAAAGAGCTGTCAGCGTGACGGCGAAATAAAGACATCATGAAGAGGAGTTATCAATAATGAGTTGGCTTAAATCCGTCATTGGGACTGAAAAAGCGGTCATCGCCATGTGTCACTTCCGCGCCCTGCCGGGAGATCCGGGGTTTGACGAAGGCAAAGGCATGAACTGGGTGGTCGATCGCGCCTATGACGACCTGATGGCGCTGCAAAGCGGCGGCGTCGACGCCGTCATGTTTTCCAATGAGTTCAGCATGCCCTATCTGACCAAGGTCAAACCGGAAACCTCCGCCGCAATGGCGCGGATCGTCGGTCAGCTAAAGTCGGAAATCAAGGTGCCCTACGGCGTTAACGTGCTTTGGGATCCGGTCGCCTCGTTCGATCTGGCGAAAGCGGTCGACGGTCTGTTCGTTCGAGAAATCTTCACTGGCGCCTACGCCAGCGACTTCGGCATCTGGAACACCAACGTCGGAGAAACCATTCGCCACCAGCATCGTATCGGCGCACAGGGCGTTAAAACCCTGTTCAACATCGTACCTGAGGCGGCGGTATATCTGGGAGAACGCGACATTCGCGCTATCGCCAAATCAACGGTGTTTAACAATCGCCCGGATGCGCTGTGCGTTTCCGGACTGACCGCCGGCAGTAAAACCGATACCGCGACGCTCAAGCTGGTGAAAGATACCGTGCCGGACACCGTCGTGCTGGCAAACACCGGCGTCTGCCTGGAAAACGTGGACGAACAGCTGGCCATCGCCGACGGCTGCGTCACGGCGACCCATTTCAAGAAGGACGGTATTTTTGAGAACTTTGTCGACGGCGATCGCGTCGCTCGCTTTATGGAACGCGTCCGCCGCATCAGGCAATAAGCGGGAACAGACGGAAAGCGTCTGCCCCGCTTAGGCTACATCCCGGTAAATACCGGCCCCCGAAGCCTTCGCCAAAAGTGATTTCGGGGGCATTAACAATATCCCAACCCTAAAAGGAGTCAACCATGTTGATTAAGGACAGTCGCACCACACAGGCGAAACGCCGCGTGCCCTCGTGGCGCGAGGCGATCGTGTTGGCAACGGCCCCGTTGGTCGAGCTGGGTTACGCCAGAGAAGAATACGGACAGGGTATCATCGACAACACGTTGGAATACGGCCCCTATTATCTGATTGCGCCAGGTATTGCCCTGCCCCACGCTCGGCCTGAGCAGGGTGCGCTCAGCAACGGTATCGCGTTTACCACGCTGGAAGAGCCGATTCCTTTTGGAAACGAAGAGTGCGATCCGGTTTGGCTGCTTATCAGCATCTGCGCGACTGACGCTCAGCGACATATAAAGACCATCCAAAGGATCGCGATGCTTTTAGAGCAAAGCGAAACGCTCGAAAAGATAAAAAGCGCCGAAGACGATCGTTCGCTTTGCCGCCTGTTACAGGCGCTGGCGCTATGAGCGTCGTTTACATACACCCTTCGCTGGCGTCGGCCAATCATTTAGCGCTGGGTGAGGAAATACGGTTGCTCTGCGGCTCGGAGATCGCCTCCCTGCATCTGGACATCGAGGACAGCAGCTTTATCCGCAATATCACTTTCGGGCTTAAGACGGCGACTCAAATCTCAGCGGCCTCGTGTTGGCCGCTGTCGGTCCATCTGATGGTGGCCGATCCTTTCCCTTGGGTAACCTGGCTTGCACCGCTGCGCCCCAAGTGGATTTTTGCGCATGCGGAAACGCTGAACAATCCGTCAGAGATTCTGACCGCGACAAGAAAAATCGGCGCCAAAGCGGGGCTGGCGTTCAACCCGGCGACGCCGCTTGCCCCCTATGATTACCTCGCCAACCGTCTCGACAGCGTCATGATAATGACCAGCGAACCGGACGGCGAGAAGCTTGCCTTCAACGAACGCCTGGTGCATAAAGTTGCTCAGGCCGCGTCGATATTTACAACAAGTGAAATATGGGCTGACGGCGGCATCACTCTGCCGTCGGCAAAAATGCTGCTTACCGCCGGAGCGCGGCATCTGGTATTAGGCCGAGCGATTTTCAGCGCTAACGATTATCCACGCCGCATAGACCAGTTCAGGGAGATAGCCAATGAGTGACAAACGCTCAGACAGAATGCGCAATCTTTTACACTACCTGTGGCAACACAAGAGTATTACTACGCGACAGGCAATAGAGCTGTTTGGCTATGCGGAAGCCTCCGTGCGACGCGACTTTGCCATTATTGCAAAGGGTTACCCCGGTATGGTGCGGCGCCACGGCGGTATTGAATTTGACGAATCCACCGTCGATCAGGAATACATCTTCGACGTCAAACAGAGCATGCAGCGGGTCGCCAAGCAGGAAATCGCCAAAGCCGCCAGAGCCATGATTACCCCCGGCGACTGCATTCTGCTGGACTCCGGTTCAACCTGTCTGGCGCTGGCCAAGCTGCTGTCTGACGTATCCGCTAAGGTCATCACCACCGACGTGAAGGTCGCTAACCAGCTCGGCAGCTACACCCAGTTGGAAAGTTACATCATCGGCGGAATGATCCGCCCCGGCTTCTTTTCCGTCGGGGAAAGCCTGGCGGTTGATATGCTAAAGCAGTTTTCCGCCGATAAAGTGTTTATGTCCTGCGACGCGCTGTCGCTGGACGATGGAATAACCAACTCGACCGTATTTGAGGTGGGCGTCAAGAAGGCCCTTATTCCGCGCGGCCGCCAGACGATACTCTTGGCCGACCACAGCAAGTTTGAGCAGGTTAAGCCCCACAGTGTCGCCACCCTGCTGTCGATAAGCTGCATCATCAGCGATGCGCTCCTGCCCGATGACGTCTATTATCGCTATCGTCAGGCGGGAATTAACATCATCAGAACGGAGGGCGCGACGTGAAGACAGCCGTAATCTTCGATATGGACGGCGTGTTGGTTGACTCAGAGCCGGTTTGGGTCGAGGTGGAAAAAGAGATCTATCTTCATCGCTACGGCATACGCTTGACCGATGAAGACTTTAGGGACACCGCAGGCGTTCGTATTGATAAGGTGCTCACGATGCACCATCTTCGCTACGGCCTGCCGCTGCAAGAAATATCGGCACGCGTATCGGACATCGTGACCGAAGTTGGCAACCGCATTCAATCCGCCCCTGAGCCTATGCCCGGCGTAGAAACGCTGCTTAACGCGCTACGCGGGCACGGCATTCCGCTGGCGGTAGCCTCCTCCTCCCCTCAAAAGCAGATAGAACGCGTATTGAGCGCCCTCGGCCTGACCCACTACTTCTCCCATCTCGTTTCTGCCGAAGGGCTAATCAACGGAAAACCGCACCCTGCCGTGTTCCTGCTGGCCGCAGAGGCGCTCGGCGTTGAGCCAGAAAGCTGTATTGTGATTGAGGACGCGGTCAACGGTGCGATAGCCGCCAAGGCGGCCCAGATGCGGGTTATCGTAATACCGGCGCCAGAAGCCCGTTCCGACAGGCGATTTGGCATTGCCGATGGGCAAATTGATTCGCTTAGTGAGGCGTGGCCGCTTATTGAAACGTTACTTCGTTAGCAGAACGCCTAACGCTTAATATAAATAAACGCTTGCCCCTTATTTAAGGGCTAATCCTCCTCTCCTATTGTTATTCAAAGTTGCGCAACGCTTCGCAATAAACAGCCGTGAGCTATTTACGAGCCCAGCTCGACTGGGTAATGCTGTCCTTCGGCATATATTTGGCATCACTTATCAGGCTGATTGAGTATTGCTTAGATGTAATGCTAGGCCTTATTTAATCATCGATATATTAAACGCCACCTCTATGTGAAATATCCGCATTAATAAGATACATCGACTGCGGACGAAGAGATTCTTTTACTACAAAGGATCAGCAAGGGGCTGAAACGGGAAAACCCCTACCGAAGCAGGGGTCTAAAGAGGAAAGGGACATGATGAGGTTAGTCATCATCGTGGTGCTTCTGGTAATAAGCTTGCCGGCTAACTAGAGCGCCAGAGCGGGGGAAACCCCGCTCACCCTTTGTCTTCACTCTAGGTTAAAAAAAGAGCACTGTCAACAGCCGTATCGCAGCGCAAAAACCATCAGTATCATGATGTTCACGTTCCTTATGGGGAACAAATGCTATTATTGGCGTAGTTCAGTTTGGTGGAATGCTATCTGGAATCAATAAGAGCAAACAATGAATTTTGAAAAGCTAAATAAGTTAACGTTTACAACAGTGAATCCTGATAATAACTATGTTTGCTGGGATTCAGAGTATTCCCCTATGGCTCCCGTAGAACAGGATTATCTGGCGCTAGAAGTCTGTTTTACCGTTCGCCATGGCGTTATTGAATTAGACGGAATTAATTCCGCGTCGATATAGCTGGCCTGAGCGTAGAAACAAAAACGCCGGAAGGTTATTCTTCCGGCGTTTATTTTACATTAACGACAACTTACAGCGCCGCAATCGTCGCCTTCTGCTCCAAAAGCTTAGCCTTGGCGTCCGCGTAGCTAACCAACTTTTCGCGCTCTTTGGCGACTACCGCCTCCGGCGCGCGGGCGACGAAGCCTTCGTTCGACAGCTTGCTCTCGATGCGGGCGATTTCGTCCTCAATGCGCGTCACCTCTTTGGTTAAACGCTCAAGCTCGGCCTCTTTATCGATAAGCCCCGCCATCGGGATCAAAAGCTCGGCGCCGTCCACCAGCTTAGTGACCGACACCGGCCCCTTGTCGCCCGCGGGCAGAACGGTAACGCCCGTCAGGCGCGCCAGCGTGTTGATGAAGGATTCGTTTTCCTGAACGCGCCTTGCCGCATTGGCGTCGGCGTCGCGCAGCAGCACCTCAAGCGGCTTGCTCGGCGCAATGTTCATCTCGGCGCGAATGTTGCGCACCGCGACGATCGCCTGCTTGATCCACTCCAAATCGGCCAGCGCCTGCTCGTCGTTAAGCCGCTCGTCGTATTCCGGCATCGGCTGCAGCATGATGGTGTCTGCCGTAATGTTTCTAAGCGTCTTCACGCGCTGCCAGATGGTCTCGGTAATGTACGGGATAATCGGGTGCGCCAGGCGCAGCAGCGCCTCCAGCACCTGCACCAGCGTGTGGCGCGTGCCGCGCAGCTCAGCCTCGGAGCCGCCGTTCATCACAGGCTTTGTCAACTCCAAATACCAGTCGCAGAACTGGTTCCAGGTGAACTCGTACAGGATTCCGGCCGCCATGTCGAAGCGATAGCCGTCCAACGCGTCGCGATAGGCCTTCACCGTGCGGTTAAACTCGGCCAGGATCCAGCGGTCCGCCAGAGAGAGCGCCATTTCGCCGCCGTTCTGGCCGCAGTCGTGGCCTTCGGTGTTCATCAACACGAAACGGCTGGCGTTCCACAGCTTGTTACAGAAGTTGCGGTACCCCTCCAGGCGCTTCATGTCCCAGTTGATGTCGCGGCCGGTTGAAGCCAGCGCCGCCAGCGTGAAGCGCAGCGCGTCGGTGCCGTGCGGCTCGATGCCGTTCGGGAACTGCTTCTCGGTGCGCTTGCGGATTTTTTCCGCCAGCTGCGGCTGCATCATGTTGCCGGTGCGCTTTTCCAACAGGTCTTCCAACGAGATGCCGTCAATCATATCCAGCGGGTCAATAACGTTGCCCTTGGACTTGGACATCTTCTGCCCTTCTTCATCGCGAATCAGCCCGGTAACGTAAACGTGCTTGAACGGCACCTGCGGCTTGCCGTCTTCATCCTTGATAAAGTGCATGGTCAGCATGATCATGCGCGCGATCCAGAAGAAGATGATGTCAAAGCCGCTGACCAGTACGTCGGTCGGGTGGAAGGTACGCAGATCTTCGGTGTTTTCCGGCCAGCCCAGCGTGGAGAAAGTCCACAGACCGGAGGAGAACCAAGTATCCAGCACGTCTTCGTCTTGAGAAAGCGCAACGCCCGGCGCAATGCCGTTTTCTTTGCGAACTTCTTCCTCGTTGCGGCCAACGTAAACGTTGCCCTCGGCGTCGTACCACGCGGGAATACGATGGCCCCACCACAGCTGGCGAGAGATACACCAGTCCTGAATATCGCGCATCCAGGAGAAATACATGTTCTCGTACTGCTTCGGCACAAACTGGATGTCGCCGTTTTCTACCGCTTCGATAGCGACTTTGGCCAGCGGCTTGGTGCGAACGTACCACTGATCGGTCAGCATCGGCTCAATCACCACGCCGCCGCGATCGCCGTAAGGCACCGTCAGGTCGTGCGGTTTAATTTCGTCAAGCAGACCGGCAGCCTCAAACGCGGCGACCACCGCTTTGCGAGCGGCGAAGCGCTCTAAGCCGCGCAGCGCTTCGGGAAGTTCGGCAGAATAAGCTTCGCTGGGTTCGCCGTTGGTGTCGAATACTTCGGCGACGTCGCGGATTTCGGCGTCGAAGGTGAAAATATTGATCATCGGCAGGGCATGACGACGGCCGACTTCATAGTCGTTAAAGTCGTGCGCTGGCGTTATCTTCACGCAGCCGGTGCCCTTTTCCATATCGGCGTGCTCGTCGCCGACGATAGGAATGCGGCGGTTAACCAGCGGCAGAACGACGAATTTGCCGATCAAATCCTTATAGCGAGGATCTTCCGGGTTAACGGCCACGCCGGTATCACCCAGCACCGTTTCCGGACGGGTGGTAGCAACCACCAGATAGTCTTTGCCTTCGGCGGTCTTGACGCCGTCCGCCAGCGGATAGCGCAGGTGCCACATAGAGCCTTTGGTTTCACGGCTTTCCACTTCCAGATCGGATATCGCGGTGCGCAGCTTCGGATCCCAGTTGACCAGACGTTTGCCGCGGTAGATCAGATTCTCTTTGTACAGGCGAACGAACACCTCTTTCACCGCGTCAGACAGGCTTTCGTCCATGGTGAAACGCTCGCGGTCCCAGTCAACGGACGCGCCCAGACGGCGCATCTGGCGGGTAATAGTGCCGCCGGACTCCGCCTTCCACTGCCAAATCTTGTCGATGAAGGCTTCGCGTCCGTAGTCGTGACGGGTCTTGTTCTCTTCCGCCGCAATCTTGCGTTCAACCACCATCTGGGTCGCAATGCCCGCGTGGTCGGTTCCTGCCTGCCAAAGCGTGTTTTTACCCTGCATGCGCTGATAGCGGATCATGGCGTCCATGATGGTCTGTTGGAAAGCGTGCCCCATGTGGAGGCTGCCGGTGACGTTCGGCGGAGGAATGACGATGCAGTAGCTTTCTTTGTCTTTATCACCGTTCGGCTTGAAATAGCCGCTCTCTTCCCACTGCTTATACAGGGACTGCTCAATCTCTTGCGGGTTGTATGTTTTTTCCATGGTCTTCTTAATGTCGTTCAAAAAGGTGGCGGCGTTGCCGTCGAAAGGTTAAAACCGACGCTGCGATACACTTTATAACGCTCGCGCGCCTGCTGTTTCAGACTGTCCTCATGGGGCACAAAGTCTACCACTTCATAGAAAGCGGTGGCAAAGTCGGGAAACGCTACTTGCAGATTAATCAGAAGATCGCGAGGCATATTGCTGCGCTTGCCCGGCCAGCACAGCTCAACCGGCGCGCCGTACTTCGGCCCCTCGCCAACCAGGCTATGGGGAACAAACGACGACGCGTCGCGAGCCCACAGCGCTTCGTCCAGACGCTCGGCCTGCGCCTGAGAATCACAGGCGATAAGGATACGTTTCCCCATGCGCCAACGCTCCGCGGCAAGATGGCAGGTTAACGCCTCGACGGGCGTCAGGCCTGCCGACAGGTCATCGTTTTCCAATATATAGAATGTCGCACTCTTCATAACGGCCGGTAGCGAATCTCTTCACGTAATGGTCAGAGGCCCGCGAACGGGCCTCTGAAGGATTTAAACCTGCGCCGCTACCGGTTAAGGCTGCGGCGCGCAGCGGGCTGAAGCGGTGCTTCAGCGCTGTTACTCTTCAAAGCTTTGACCGGCGCGGTTCAACAAGAACTGCGTCAGCAGCGCGACCGGGCGGCCGGTTGCGCCCTTGGCCTTGCCGGAGCGCCAGGCGGTGCCGGCGATGTCCAGATGCGCCCAGCTGTACTTGCGGGTAAAGCGGGACAGGAAGCAGCCAGCGGTAATCGCACCGGCAGGACGACCGCCGATGTTCGCCATATCGGCAAAATTGGAGTCCAGCTGCTCTTGGTATTCGTCGTTCATCGGCAAACGCCACGCGCGATCGCCCGCCTGTTCTGAGGCGTTAAGCAGCTCGGAAGCCAGCGGATTATGGTTGGACATAAGCCCGGAAATCTGGTGGCCAAGCGCAACGATACAGGCGCCCGTCAGGGTCGCAACGTCGATAACCACGTCAGGCTCGAAGCGCTCCACGTAGGTCAGCACGTCGCACAGCACCAGCCGCCCTTCCGCGTCGGTATTAAGCACTTCGACCGTCTGGCCGGACATGGTCGTCAGCACGTCGCCGGGGCGATAGGCGCGCCCGCCCGGCATGTTCTCACAGCCGGCCATAACGCCAACGATGTTGAGCGGAAGCCCAAGTTCGGCGGCGGCGCGCATTACGCCGTAAACCGACGCGGCGCCGCACATATCGTACTTCATCTCATCCATGCCTTCCGCAGGCTTGATGGAGATGCCGCCGGAGTCAAAGGTAAGCCCTTTGCCGACTAAAACAATAGGCTTGGCGTCAGCCGCCGGGTTGCCGCGATATTCAATCACCGACATCAGGGATTCGTTCTGCGAACCTTGGCCCACCGCTAAATAGGCGTTCATGCCCAGCTCTTTCATCTGCTGTTCGCCGATCACGCGCGTGGCCATGCTGTCGCTGTAGGCGTCCGCTAACTGACGCGCCTGAGAGGCCAGATAGGCTGCGTTACAAATGTTCGGCGGCATGTTGCCCAGATCTTTCGCCGCCTTCACGCCGGCGGCAATCGCCAGACCGTGGGCGATAGCGCGCTCGCCGCAGGTCAGCTCGCGGCGAGTCGGCACGCTGAACACCAGCTTGCGCAGCGGGCGGCGCGGCTCAACCTTATTGCTCTTCAACTGGTCGAAAATGTAGAGCGTCTCTTTCGTCGTCTCTACCGCCTGACGCACGTTCCAGTAGGTGTTGCGCCCCTTAACGTGCAGCTCTGTTAAAAAGCACACCGCTTCCATTGAGCCGGTATCGTTAAGGGTGTTGATGGTCTTCTGAATGACCTGCTTATACTGACGCTCGTCCAGCTCGCGCTCTTTACCGCAGCCGATAAGCAGAATGCGTTCAGACAAAATGTTGGGCACATGGTGCAACAGCAGAGACTGACCGACTTTGCCCTCAAGCTCGCCGCGGCGCAGCAGCGCGCTGATGTAGCCATCGCTGATTTTATCCAGCTGTTCGGCGATCGGCGACAAGCGACGAGGTTCAAAAACGCCGACGACAATACAGGCGCTACGCTGTTTTTCCGGGCTACCGCTCTTTACACTGAACTCCATGCACTCTCCTGAATCTTAAAGAGACAAGGCCAAGCGGTTGAGGATAAAATGACCATCGGCTCACCGCCCACCTGAAGTTTTCATTAACACGACACATTTCGTGTTAATATTTCTGCGTATTAATACTATTATTAGCTCTACTATTTATTACTACGAGATGCCTGCCATTATGGTGGATGTTAGTAAAAATAGCGAATTAACCAAGAAAGTATCGGCTTTCCTGCAAAAAAACAAGTTTTCACAGGCGTATTTAACTTGATAATCATTAGATATCTGATCCGAGAAACGTTCAAGAGCCAAGTCGCGATCCTGTTCATCCTGTTGCTGATTTTCTTCTGTCAGAAACTGGTCAGGGTTTTGTCTATGGCCGTTGATGGTGATATTCCGGCAAACCTGGTGTTTTCCCTGCTTGGCCTGGGCGTTCCGGAAATGGCGCAGCTTATACTGCCGCTAAGCCTGTTTCTTGGCATTTTAATGACCTTCAGCAAGCTGTATTCGGAAAGCGAAATCACGGTTATGCACGCCTGCGGCCTGAGTAAAAACGTTCTGCTGGTCTCAGCGCTCGCGCTTTCGGTGGTAACGGGCGTAGCCGCCGCCGTCAATGCGCTTTGGTTTAGCCCGATGTCGGCCATCAGTCAGGAAAAAATCATCGCCGACGCCAAAGCCAACCCCAGCCTCGGCGCGCTGGTCGAAGGGCAGTTTCAAACCTCGCAGGACGGCAACGCCGTACTGTTCGTCGGCAGCGTAGACGGCAACCAGTTCAACGACGTTTTTCTGGCGCAGCTTCGCCCTTCCGGCAACCAGCGCCCTTCCGTCGTAGTGGCGGACAAGGGCCACATTGAATCAGATAACCTCGGCAACCAGCGTATCTTCATGGATAAGGGCACTCGCTATGAGGGCACCGCCATGCTGCGCGATTTCCGCATTACCGACTTTAACCACTATCAGGCCGTCATCGGCCATCAGGAAGTGACGCTGGACGACGGCGACGTAGAGCAGGCCAGCTTCCGCACGCTGATGGATACCGATACCCATCAGGCCAAGGCCGAAATGAACTGGCGTCTGACGCTTATCATCTCCGTCCCGCTGATGGCGCTATTGGTCGTTCCCCTAAGCGAAGTGAACCCGCGTCAAGGGCGAGTGGTCAGCATGCTGCCGGCCATGCTGCTGTATCTGCTTTATTTCCTGCTGCAAAGCTCCCTTAAGTCCAACGCCGCCCGCGGGAAAATCGACCCTATGATGTGGACCTGGGTCGTCAACCTTGCCTATCTGGCGTTGGGCATTATGCTCAACCTGTGGGACTCCATACCTATGCGCCGCCTGCGTGCAAAACTGAAGGGAGCGGCATAACTATGTTTAGCGTATTGGATCGCTACATCGGTCGGACTATCTTCAGCACCATTATGGCCACCCTGTTCATGCTGGTGAGCCTGTCAGGCATTATCAAGTTTGTCGACCAGCTGCGCAAAACCGGCAAAGGCGACTATGACGTCTGGGGCGCAGGGCTTTATACGCTGCTAAGCGTGCCGAAGGACATCGAAGTGTTTTTCCCCATGGCGGCGCTGCTCGGCGCGCTGTTGGGCCTGGGCATGTTGGCGACCCGCAGCGAACTGGTCGTCATGGAGGCCTCCGGCTTCACGCGGCTGCAGATCGCCAGCGCCGTGATGAAAACGGCGATCCCGCTGGTATTGCTGACGATGGCCATCGGCGAATGGGTCGCCCCCATCGGCGAACAGACGGCGCGCAACGTGCGCGCCCAGATGCTATACGGCAGCTCGCTGCTGTCTACCAAGGACGGCATGTGGGCAAAGGATAATCACGACTTCATCTACATTCAGAACGTCGTCGATCAAAACGAGCTCTCCGGCGTCAGCATCTACCACTTCGACAATGCGCGTAAGCTGATATCAGTGCGCTACGCCGGTACGGCGACGTACGATAAAGACAAGCAAAGCTGGATACTGTCTCAGGTAGACCAGTCAGACCTAAGCCAGACGAATAAAATCGTCGGCACTCAAACGCTAAACGAAGAGTGGAAAACCAACCTGACGCCGGACAAGCTAGGGGTGGTCGCTATGAACCCAGAATCTCTGTCCGCCAGCGGGCTGTATGAATACAGCCAGTATCTCAAGCAAAGCGGGCTGGAAGCCAACCGCTATTCTCTGCTGTTCTGGAAGAAAATTTTCACGCCGATATCTGTTGCGGTGATGATGCTGATGGCCCTGTCGTTTATCTTCGGGCCGCTTCGCAGCGTGCCGATGGGCGTGCGGGTCGTCACGGGCATCGCCTGCGGCTTCGTTTTTTACGTGCTCAACGAGATTTTTGGGCAGTTCAGCAGTATCTACAACGTTCCCTCAATGCTGGGGGCGCTATTGCCCAGCGCCGCTTTCCTCCTGCTCAGCCTGCTTCTTCTCAGGCGAAGACAGTAGTCCGAGGGCCTCTTTCAAACCGCTCATGCTGAAAGAGGCCTTATTTAAAGAAACGCAAATCGCGTTGCAACGCGTGTAACTCACGGTTAACATTCACCGCAATGCTTTTCTTTTATTGAGGCTTTGCGCTTGCTGCTATGCATTTACGTTGGCTGACCGGCACGTTTTTCATCCTGGCTTTGCTGTTTTCCGGCGCGGCGTTTTCCGCACCGGCGTTCGGCTGTGCTCATGCCGGTCAGGAAGCTAGCGTGTCAGAACACCATCACGCAGCAGCAAAAGCCGATACGTCCTGTCAAACCCACTGCATTGACGCCGCCCACTGCGCGCAGTGCATCTTTGCGCTTCCTTCCGTTTCGCTCACGTTCAGCGGCGAAGCGGAACGCGAGCCGTACCGCGTCGACAACCAGCGTAAGTTTTCCCGCTCGCTGTCTCCCGAGCCGCATCCTCCCAGAAGTTATCGTTTTTAATCTATTTTTATTACCAAGATAACGTAACTTTTTGACGCAGGGTTTTGCTCTGCGCCTGCTCCGCTACCGTGCGGAAAAGAGAGGATATTTATATGAATCGCAGACTGTTTTTAACCAAGATCGCCGCCGCCGTAGGCGCCCTGGCCGCCACCAACGTTATGGCGCAGCGAGGAGCGATGGACCACTCATCAAACGGGCACGGCATGGACCACGGACAAATGCAGGGCCACGACATGCCAAACGGCGGTATGAGCAGCCATATGGGAGCGAGCAAGCTGCTGCCGGAATCGGCGCTGCCGCAGGGAAATCCGCTTCCCGCGCTGCCCAAGCTTGCCAACCGCAGCGGTAAAGGCGGCGTATTCACCGCTAGCCTTACGGCAAAACCCGTTAGCGTTGAGCTGGCTGACGGCCTGATGACCGAATTCTGGGCCTACAACGGCCAGATCCCCGGCCCGGCGATAGAGGTTTTTGAAGGCGACACCGTTGAAATCACGTTTAAAAACGAGCTGCCCCAGCCGACGACGCTCCATTGGCACGGCCTGCCCGTCCCACCCGATCAGGACGGCAACCCACAGGACGAAGTCGCCCCCGGCGCAAGCCGCACCTATCGCTTCACCTTGCCGCAAGGCTCGGCGGGCACCTACTGGTATCACCCCCACGGCCACAACACCGTTGCCGAGCAGGCCTTTCGCGGGCTGGCGGGCGCCTTTATCGTCAAGCCGAAGCAGGACGGACTGTCCCACATTCCGGTACAGGACTGGCTTATCTCGGACCTGAAGCTTAATGCCGATGGAAAGATCGCCGACAACTCGATGATGGACTGGATGAACGGCCGCGAAGGCCAGTTCGTGCTGATTAACGGCGCGCTTCGCCCGCAAATGTCGCTCAACGGCGCAACCCGCGCTCGACTGTGGAACGCCTGCTCCGGCCGCTACCTCAACCTGGCGCTGAGCGATGCCGACGTTTACGTTATCGGCACCGACGGCGGCCTGATTGAGCGACCGCACAAGGTTGACGCGCTGCTGCTGACGCCGGGCGAGCGGGCCGAAGTGCTGATTGTTCCAACCAATACCGGCCAACAGAACCTGCGCTCACTCTCCTACGACCGCGGCAAGATGGGCTGCAGCGGCGTAGAGGGCGAGCGTATTCTGGCGGCAGTCTCTATGACGCAGGGGAATATGCCGACGCTGCCGAACCCGCTTCGCACCCTGCCTGCGCTAGGCCAGCCTACGGCGACAAAAACGTTGGAATACACGGAAACTATGGAAATGGGCAAAGGCATGTCCGGCATGAACTTCCTGATCAACGGCAAGAAGCACGATCTTAACCGCATCGATCTAACCAGCCGGGTAAACGAGGTTGAAGAGTGGGAAATCTTCAATAACTCCCACATGGACCACAACTTCCACCTGCACGGCACGCAGTTCACCGTCGTGGACTATCGGCTTAATGACCAGGTGAGAAAACCCGACTACGTGGGGCACAAAGACACCGTCAACCTTAAACCCTACGAGCGCGTGCGCATCAGGATGGTCCAGCATCATAAGGGCATTCGCATGTACCACTGCCATATTCTTGAGCATGAAACGCTTGGCATGATGGGGCAGTTGGAGGTGGTTTAGCCATCTGAAGACGGGGCTCACTAGAGCCCCGTTTAGCTTACAGCGAAGCAATCTCCCAACGGCTCTCAATAAACAGCGGTGAATCCTTAGTCACTACCGTCGGCGCGGTGTTTACGCCGTTTGGAGGGCCAGACAGCGGCTCGACGCAGGCGGCGTCGGGCTGTTTGTCGAACACCACCATCGATGGCGCTTTCGAGCTCATCGTCAGGCGCACTTTCCCCGGCCAGAGCAGCTCGGCGGACATGCCGTTTTCAAAACCGAAGCAGTCGTCCCACGGGCCAGGCCTCGGTGCGATGCGCCTGCCGGTGGGCAGCTCGTTGTCACCAGGCTCTTCCTGCCAGTCGGCGCTAAATGATACTTGCAGCTGTTCGTCAGCCGCACCCACCGGCGCCTGGCTCACGTATTCCTCGTCGCCGGTCCATTTGGCGAACCACGGGTGCCAGCCGGCCGCTGCCGGGAAGCGCTCTCCATCGCTTTTAACCAAAAGGCTAACCGTCAGCGCGTTATCCTTCAGAGAAAAGCGCTGGATCACCTCGCCCTTCCACGGCCAGGGCTTATCCAACTTCAGCCTGAACGCGGCCTCGGTCGGCGACGCATCAACAATTTCCCACGCGCCAAAGCAGGCCATGCCGTGCAGCGCGTGGGGCGGTTTGTTCATCGGCAGCGGGTAGCTTTTTCCTTCAAAATTCAACTCGGCTCCGCCCATGCGACCAACCCACGGCATCATGGGGAAACAGCCGTACTGAAACGCTCTTCGCTGCGGGTTCCACTGGCGCAGCAGCTCATAGCCAAACGCGTTGAGAGACGCGATCCGGCAGCCGTCCTGCGGATAGATAACCGCCCGCAAATCGCCGCTGGCAATCTCGATTTTCTCCCCTCTCGGCCCTGGCCAGGGAGCGTCAAACGCGCGGCGAACCGCCAGGTAGGGGCTTTCTTCTGTGCTTATTGTCATAACCCAATCCTTATTTCTTTAAAAAACGGTCTTCGCCTACTGCGTTTCCTGCTGGCGAATAAGCCGTACGCAGATAAACGAAACGGCGGAAATCAACGCGAAGTAAGCGGCCACGAGCCAGGGCTTACCGCCGCCGAGCGCCAGCAACGAGGAGGCGATAAGCGGCGTCATACCGCCCAAAATGGCGGAGAACTGATAGGCGAAGGAGAGGCCGGTATAGCGAACCTTAGTGCCGAACATGCGGGTGAACATCGTCGGCTGAACGGCAAACATCATGGTCGGGCCGAAGTTATAGCCGATAATCATCGCCAGGCAGATAGCCAGCGGCTGCTGGGTTCCCAGAAGCCAGAAGAACGGAAAAGCGAAAACGATGCAAAACGCCGCACCGGCGGTATAAAAAGCGCGCTGGCCAAAGCGATCGGACAGCCAGCCGATAAGCGGGCAGGAAATCAGCCCAATCGCAGAGGCGATAAGCATCCCCGTCAGAGGGATTTGTCGGTCCATCGCCAGCTGCGTTGAGAGATAGGCGATGCCGAACGCGTTGATAATATTGGAAGAGACGGTTTCGGCCAGCCGCGCGCCCAGCGCCAGAAAAATGTTGCGCGGATGCTTGCGAAACAGCTCGACGATCGGCAGAGATTCTTTTTTAAGAACCTCCTCCGACGGCCTTTCGCTCATCGGCACCGTCAGAATCTCACGCTTTTGCACCATGTTTTCACGCCTGGCGCTTTTAAAATCGCCGGTTTCTTCGGTATGCAGGCGGATATACATTCCTACCACCAGCATTACCGCCGACAGCATGAAAGGAATACGCCACCCCCAGTCCATAAACTGTTCCGGCGTCAAAAGCCAGTTACACAGCGCAAATACGCCGGTGGCCAGCATAATGCCCGCCGAAGCCGCCGTCTGGGGCAAAGAGCCTAAAAAGCCCCGCTTGTGCTCAGGCGCGGACTCAATGGTCATCAGCGCCGCACCGCCGTACTCACCGCCCAGGCCGAAGCCCTGAACCAGCCGCAGCACGACCAGAAGCGCCGGCGCCCATACGCCCGCGCTGGCGTAGGTCGGCAACAGGCCGATAAGGAACGTCGACAGGCCGACGATAATCAGTGTCCAAATCAGCGTCACCTTACGGCCAACTCTGTCGCCATAGTGGCCAAAAACAATGCCCCCCAGCGGACGCGCCAAAAAGCCTACGCCAAAGGTAGCGAAGGCGGCAATAGTGCCTACGATGGGATCTTCCTGTGGGAAGAACAGCGGCCCGAATACCAGACCCGCCGCCGTGCCAAAAATAAAGAAGTCGTACCATTCCAACAGCGCGCCGGCAAAGCTGGCGGCGACCACCCGACGCATCGCCGCGTCTGACAGCCGATTGTTGGAGGCGCCGTTATTATTATTCGTCTTCATCGCTTGCTTCCTTCTACGGCGGAGGCCGCCGGCGCAAAACGCCGGCGACGCGCGTTACTCATGTCGAGAACGATTTTCACTAAGCTCTGCCAGCACCGCTTCATCCTCGGCGTCAACGTTGGCGCCAATCGGCTCCCAGCGGATACACAGACAGGTGGCAAAGCCAATGAAAGGAACAATCGCCAGCCAGTAGAAGGCCTGAGTGTTCAGGCTTCCCCACAGCATCGGCCAGAAGATAAGCCCGGCAATGGCGCCAGTCCGCATGATGGCGCGAGCAAAGCCAACCCCGGCGGGGCGAATGCTTGGCGGGTAGGAGAGCGTCGCAATCGTCATGCCAAGCCCTCCCGGTCCGGCTGAGTGGAAGAAGATGATAGAGCCCAACAGTACCAGTGACAGCCATGGGTTAGTGGTCGCAAGCGCCCCCAGAGCCAGCAGCGCAATCGTCACCATGGCGAACCCAATCATGGACTGGCGGCGTGAACCTACTTTGCTGACGATAAGCGAACCAATAGCACCGCCGGTTACGCCGCACAGGGCGTTAACCACCGCCGAGCCCGTCAAAGCGCCGGACAGGCCGCCGCTGAGAATGCCCGCCAGCGTCAGCGGCAGGTAAACGCCCACGGCGTTGTACTGCCACGCCTGCATCGTCGCGACGATGCAGCCCAAGATCGTGCGGCGGCGGTAGGTCTTATTGAACAAAACGGAGTAAGCGCCTTCAATCTTGGCCTTTTGCTCAACCTGCTGCGCCTTCTGAACGTTTTCGGCGACCTCGGCGTCAATGCCATAGCGCGCTTTCAGTATTCGGCAGGAAAGGTCGTACTGACCTACTCGAGCCGCCCACATGGCAGACTCGCCGATAAAAACGTAGCGAAGGATCATCACCAGCACGGCAAACGCGGCGCCAATAAAGATACCGTAGCGCCACAGGTGGCTTTCCGTGACGTCGGCAAAATGCAGCGGGATCAGCACCAGATACACTATCGTCGTAGACACGTACCATCCCATTTGCCACAGGTTTACCGATGAACCCGACTTCTTCGACGACGTTCCGCGAAGTTCAGCTACCGCGCTGGTCGCCAGCGGGAAGTCGATGCCTAAGCCAAAGCCCATAATCACGCGGGCGACGAGCACCCACCAGATGTTTGGCGCAAAGGCGACCGACAGCGCCCCCAGCGTACACAGGCCCATACCAATCAGAAACGCCCTGCGCTGCCCAAAGGTATTGATAACCCGGTTAGCCAGCAGCCCGCCGACCAGCGCGGCAATCAGCACTGAAGCGTTGACCGTCGCGGCAAGGCCGGGAGAAATGCCGAACTCGGCGGCAATGTATTTGTTGCCAAAACCCACCATCGCCGCCTGATAGGCATCGATAAGAATGCCTCCCAGCGCGATTAAAACGATGCCAATGTTAGAGCGAAGCGCAGAATTGCGGTTAACGATGTCGATCACGTCCTGCGGACGGCTTATCCGATAAGACGTTAAGGCTGTAGAGCACGTCATTGAGGTGTCCTTACTATTTCAGTAATAGTGTTATTGTTGTCGTTATAGTCTGAAATCAGGCTCCCCCGTATGGAGAGAGCCAAGGGCGTCAGTCAATCAGTCCTTATCGAACTGGATAAGCACTTTAATAGAGTCCGATTCTTTCGCTCTGGCGAAGGCCTGCGACGCCTGCTCGACCGGGAAAACGTCCGTCACCAGATCGCGAGTATCAAAGCGGCCGTCGGCCAGCCACTCAATCACCGCGTCAAAGTCTTCGGGAACGTACATGCCGGAACTGAGCAGGTCGCGCTCAAAGCGCTGCATGCTCGGCAGCGGGATCTCGCGGTTTCCGCTCGGTACGCCCATGCAGATAACGGTGCCGCCCGCCATCACCTTGGTGCAGGCTTCCATCAGCGTCGCCTGAGCGGCCACCACGTCGATAACGCCGGTAAAGCGTTCGTCGGAGCTCAGTTCGCCCGGAGCCAGCGCTCTGGAAGCGCCGAACTTCAGCGCCAGTTCGCGCTTCTTGGCGTCCGGCTCAACGACGGTAATCTTTTGCGCCCCCATAATGTGCAGCGCCTGAACCACCGACAGGCCGATAGTGCCCGCGCCAATCACCAGCACGATTTCCCGCGCCGCTTCCGGCAGCCGGTTTACGCAATGGCGCGCACAGGCCGCAGGTTCGGCGAAGGCCAGCACGCTAAGCGGCAGCGACTTGGGTGCGATATGGAGATTGCGGGCCGGCACGACGTGAGAAGAGCGGGCAAACCCCGGCGCGCGGAAGCCCGCGACCTGCGGCGGCTCGCACAGATTGAAGCGCCCGGCCTTACAGGCGCGGCACTCCATGCAGGCCATAATCGGGTCGACCACCACGTGGTCGCCAACGCTGACGTTGGTCACATTCGAGCCAATCTCAGTCACCCTTGCCGCAATTTCATGGCCGGGAACGATGGGCGGCTTGGCAAACGGATGGCCGTCGGCCAGAACGTGCAGATCGGAGCCGCAGATGCCCATATAAACGGGAGCGATACGCACCTCACCGGGCGCCAGCGCCTTATCCTCAACGTCGCGGTGTTCCGTTACTACCTGGCCTACGGCCGAGAACAGGACATTTGTCACTTTACTCATAATGGCAACCTTATCTAATAAAAAAGAAACCGGAGTCAGCCTGTTGCAAGGCGGCGTTAAAAGTCCGCCGCTCTGTTACTGCTTCCAAACAGGCGAATTTTTTCTTTTACTCTTTCTTTCATAAAGTCCGTTCCGCGGCCAAGAGAAAGGGCCAGCGTGTATTCATGCGGATCGTTGCCCAGCACGTCCAACACGCCTTCGGTAAAGGCCTGACGCAGTTCGGTATCCACGTTGACCTTCGCTACGCCCAGCTCAACGGCTTTGCGAATTTGCTCGTCGGGCACGCCGGAGCCGCCGTGCAACACGATGGGTTTTTTCACCGCGTCGCGAATTTCCGCCAGTCGACCGAACGCCAGCTTGGGTTCCTGCTTGTAGATACCGTGCGCAGTGCCGATGGAAACGGCCAAATAGTCAACGGTAGTGCCCTGAGAGAACGAGAGCGCTTCTTCACAGCTGGTAATAAAGGCCTCTTTTTCATCAACGGAGATATCGTCTTCCGTACCGCCGATTTTACCTATTTCGCCTTCACATCCTATGCCCAAAGCGTGTGAAACGTCGGCGACCGCACGGGTTATTCTCACGTTCTCGTCAAAGCTCAGGTGGGAGCCGTCAAACATCACCGAATGGAAACCGGCGCGCACGGCCTGCATGGTTTGCTCAAAGCTGCGGCTGTGATCCAGATGAATACACACCGGCACGTCGCACTCGGTCATAAAGGCGTCCACCATTGCCTTCATCGGCTGTAATCCCAAGGTGTTTATCACCCGTTGGCCGATTTGAAGCATCACCGGCGCGCGCTCTTCCTTCGCGGCCAAAAGCACAGCGCGAATGGTTTCGGCATTGTGGACGCTGAAGGCGCCGATGGCGTAACCGCCCAGCCAGGCCCGTTGGATCATCTGTTTTCCCGATATGTACGGCATAGTTGTCTCTCTTAGTGTTTCTCTGTTCTTCATGAATTACGTTAATCAGCTGCTCGCCCCGCAAGCTGACGAACCTGAGCTAAAATGGCCGTCCAGTCCTGCCGCCCTCTTCCCGCCGCGCGAGCCAAGCTGTAAACCTCCCGCGCCGCCGCGCCCAGAGGCGTTGGCACCTTAAGCTGGTTGGCGACGTCCAGCGCGATACCCAAATCCTTATGCGCCAGGTCGATCATGAACGACGGAGTCAGATCGCCCTTGAGCACCTTGTTCGGCCAGCTGGTGGTAAAGTGCCCCTTACCGGCCGGCGTGTTGGACATCACCTTGACGGCCACCTCAAGCGGCAGTCCCAGCGCTTCGCACATTACCGCCGCTTCGGCCGACAGCGCGTTGAGCGCAATACTCATGTAGTTGTTAATCAGCTTGACGCGGATCCCCATGCCCGGCCCTTCGCAGTTGACCAGCTCGGACCCCATGCACATCAGAATTGGCGTCGCCCGCGCGACCTGCTCCGCCGTTCCCCCCGCCAGAATCAACAGCGTGCCGGCGATGGCGTGATCCGACGTGCGCCCTACCGGTGCGTCCATATAGCTAAACCCGGCTTCGCTCATGCGCTGGCAAAGGCGATCGCTGTGCAGCGGGTGGATAGTCGACATGTCGATGACCAGCGCATCTCGTCTGAGCGTTTGCGTCACTCCCCGCTCGCCAAACAGAACGTCCTGAACCAGATCGCCGTTCGGCAGCATGGTAATCACGAACTCCGCGCCTTTGGCGGCCTCCGCGGGGCTGGCTGCCGCTGCGACTCCCAATTCGCCAAGCGTAGCCACTGCCTGAGCATTTATGTCATATACCGTCAGCCGGTGTCCTTTCTTAATCAGATTGGTCGCCATCGGAGACCCCATCTGTCCCAGCCCTATAAAGGCTATATCCGCCATTTCCCCCTCCTATCACTCTTGACTGAAAATGTCATTTTTTGTCATTTACCGGAATTGAATTGATGATATTTGTAGTTTTTAGTAATTAAAGTGACACCAATCACTCTTTTGGCATTTAAATGAATTAAAATGGACACAATGAGATCAACATCTGACAATGACGACAAAAATGAAAAAAGGAGTCTTACCATGCTGAAGATCGCCTGCGTTGGCATCGCGGTTCAGGATCGCCTCTATTACGTAGACTCACTGCCGGACGGCGGCGGCAAATACGTTGCCCACGACTATAAGGAGATCGGCGGAGGCCCCGCCGCCACGGCAGCGGTAGCCGCGGCCAGGCTGGGCGCCAGCGTTGACTTTATCGGCCGACTGGGCGATGACGCCGCGGGGAAAACCCTGCTGGCAGACCTGGAGCAGGAAGGCGTTAGCGTGTCTCTAACCCGCGTGTACTCCAACGCCCGCTCATCCCAGTCCGCCATTCTGGTTGACCGCCAGGGAGAGCGGATCATCATCAACCACCCCAGCCCCGAACTGCTAAGCGATGCCGCCTGGATGAGCGACATTGATTTTTCACAGTACGACATGGTGTTGGCCGACGTCCGCTGGCATGAAGGCGCGGAATGCGCCCTAAAACGCGCCCGAGAAGTCGGCGTTCCGACGCTTTTGGATGCAGACCTGACGCCGCAGGACATACGTTCTCTGGTCGCGCTGGCGGACCACGCCGTGTTCTCCGAGCCGGGCCTTAAGAAAATGACGGGAGAAAGCGATGCGCTGACAGGCCTCAAGCTTGCCGCCGACGCGACGCCGGGCATCGCCTACGTAACGCAGGGCTCAAAGGGCTGCGCGTGGATAAATAAAGGTCGACTGAATCATAAAGCCGGGTTTACCGTTCAGGCGATCGACACCACCGGCGCCGGGGACGTTTTCCACGGCGCGCTGGCCTACGCGCTGGCAGAGAAACAGGAAATCAGCGATGCCGTTCGCTTCGCCAACGCGGTTGCCGCGCTGAAGTGTACGCGCCCCGGAGGGAGGGAAGGTATTCCAACGCGCTCACAAACAGACGATTTTTTGTCACATTCAGTATAAAATGGACAAATACAGTCTTATGTGATGTCAATTAATGGGAGAGCTAACGTGACATTGACGGAGCTGACGGGAAATCCCAGGCACGACCGCCTGATTTCACTCATCGCCGAGCGCGGCTACATGAATATTGACGATCTTGCGCAAATTCTGGACGTATCGACCCAAACCGTACGCCGCGATATTCGAAAGCTGAGCGAAATGGGCTTTATCTCCCGCCACCACGGAGGGGCCGGGCGAGCCTCCAGCGTGATCAACACCGCCTTCGAACAGCGGGAAATCTCCTACACCCAGGAGAAAATCGCCATCGCGCAGGCAATAGCTGACTATATCGAAGACGGCAGCACGCTGTTTATCACTATCGGCACCACCGTTGAGCAGGTCGCCAGGGCGTTGGAGGGTCGCAAAGATCTGCGCATTATCACCAACAGCCTGCGCGTCGCCCATCTTCTCTATAAGCATACGGAGTTCGAAGTGATGGTGCCCGGCGGCACCATTCGTCGCCACAACGGGGGGATCATCGGCCCGAGCGCCGTCGCCTTCGTCGAGGGCTTTCGCGCCGACTATCTCATCACCAGCATGGGTGCGCTGGAGAGCGACGGCAGCATTCTGGAGTTTGACGTCAACGAAGCGGCGGTCGTTAAGGCGATGATCGCCCACTCCCGCAGCCTGCTGCTGGCGGCGGACCATACCAAATATCACGCCTCAGCGGCAGTGGAAATCGGCAACGTCAGCCAGGCAAGGGCGCTGTTTACCGATGAAATGCCGCCAACGCAGCTCACATCCCGGCTGAAACAGCATCAGGTCGAGATCCACATCGTTCAGGCGGAAAAAGAAGAGTAAGCCTGCCGTAACCGCCGGTCCCTCCCCAAAAGAGGCGACCGGCGATTCGTTTGGGCTTATTTGGAATTCAGCAGGGCTAAAAACTTCGCCATCCACTGAGGATGCGCAGGCCAGGCGGGCGCAGTCACCAGGTTGCCGTCAACGTGCGCCTGATCGATGCCGATGTCGGCATATTCACCGCCGCTTAGGCGAACTTCCGGCGCACAGGCCGGGTAAGCGCTACAGGTACGCCCTTTCAGAATACCGGCAGCGGCCAGCAGCTGAGGCCCGTGGCACACGGCGGCGATCGGCTTACCCGCTTTGTCGAACGCCTTCACGATATCGATAACCTCTTGATTAAGGCGAAGGTATTCAGGGGCGCGACCGCCGGGGATCACCAGCGCATCGTAGTCCTGTGCCTTGACGGTGGAAAAGTCAGCATTCAGCGTAAAACGGTGGCCCGGCTTTTCGCTGTAGGTCTGTGCGCCGTCAAAGTCGTGGATAGCCGTCTGAATATAGTCACCCTTGGCCTTGCCGGGGCACACCGCGTCAACCTGATGCCCCACCGTCAGCAGCGTCTGGAACGGCACCATGGTTTCATAGTCTTCGGCGTAGTCGCCGACCAGCATTAAAATACGTTTTGGCGTTGTCATTGCGACTCCTTTTAGATGAATTGATTTACTGCCTAACTAATAGTACACGGCGATAAAAATTCTGCCGCTGCCCCAGTGGTTATTTTCATATCAGTTAAGCGTTTTTTTGCGGAATAGCCCTTGCGTCGCCTCCAAGTGAAGGTATAATGCCGAGGTTTTCCGTATCCCTCCCATGCCTGAGTGGCGAAATCGGTAGACGCAGTTGATTCAAAATCAACCGCCTTCGGGTGTGCCGGTTCGAGTCCGGCCTCAGGCACCATGGATACATCAATAGACGTCAACCGACGTCTTTTTTTGTATCTGAAATCCGCGTTCTGTAGGGCTTTCCGGGCTTTTTCATTCAACTGAGGTATACTGAACTCGACCTACATCAACATCTGCTTGTTGGTATAAGTGATGGTACAGTCGGTTCGATATATGCTTGTACCAACAGAGGAGGTACAAAAATGGCGCTTACGGATATCAAAGTCAAATCAGCCAAACCGCAAAACAAGGCTTACAAACTAACTGACAGTGACGGCATGCATTTGCTTGTTCCCCCAAACGGCTCTAAATACTGGCGACTACAATATCGTTTCGCAGGGAAACAAAAGACGCTAGCCCTTGGCGTTTATCCAGAAATCAGCCTTGCGGACGCCAGACAGCGGCGAGACGAAGCCAGAAAGCTTCTTGCCAACGGCATTGACCCTAGCGAAAAGAAAAAAGAGGTAAAAGTCGAGCAGGCCAACGCCCACTCATTTGAAGATGTCGCTCGCGCATGGCATAGCTCGAACAGAAAGTGGTCTGAATCCCATGCCGCCCGCATTCTACGCAGTCTAGAACTGGATATCTTTCCTGAGATTGGTAAAAAAGATATCTCCACCTTTAAAACCCGCGATCTGCTTTTGCCGATCAAGCAAGTTGAAGAGTCTGGCCGACTAGAAGTTGCTACCCGTCTACAGCAAAGGGTTACTGCAATTATGCGCTACGCAGTGCAAAACGGCATTATCGATTATAACCCCGCACAAGACTTAACTGGCGCTATCGCAACCGGCAAAAAGATCCACCGCCCCGCCCTTCCCTTTGAGCGTATTCCTGAGCTACTAGCGCGTCTGGATAGCTATAAAGGGAGAGGTTTAACCACTTATGCGATCAAACTGTCTCTGCTACTTTTTATCCGTTCCAGCGAGTTACGCTTCGCCCGTTGGTCAGAAATTGACTTTGAACGAGATTTATGGACGATTCCGGGTGAGCGAGAAGAGCTTCCCGGCGTCAAACACTCCCAGCGCGGCTCAAAAATGAAAACACCGCACCTGGTTCCCCTTAGCCGTCAGGCATTGGATATTCTAAGGCAGATTCATCGACTCAGCGGCAACCGTGAACTGATCTTCATCGGCGATCACGACCCTAGTAAGCCTCTTAGTGAGAATACAGTGAACAAAGCTCTACAGGTTATGGGCTACGATACAAAAATGGAAGTTTGCGGGCACGGTTTTCGTACCATGGCCTGCAGTTCACTGATTGAATCCGGGCTATGGTCTAGGGACGCCGTTGAACGCCAAATGAGCCATCAGGAGCGTAATCATGTCCGAGCGGCGTACATTCATAAAGCGGAACACCTGAACGAACGTAGGGCTATGATGCAGTGGTGGGCGGATTTTCTGGATGCGAATCGGGAGAGGGGGATTAGTCCGTTTGATTTTGCGAAGGTTCGGGGGAAGTAATTTTCACCATTTTTCATATAGCTCTTGTTATATATAATTAGAGTAAATAAAGGACATTTAGATATAAAGACTTCTAAATGTCTTTTTTTTGAAATAAATTACTAATGAATACTATCAATACCAGAAACTCTTCTCGTCCACCTATAGATAAAATTATTATGACAGTTTACTAGTAAAAATACCTATAGATATCATAAGGTAGCTTGTATAGAATAGTTCGATTCCCTCCCCCAAAGAGCATGGAGCTATGAGCGCAATCACGTTACGTCAGGCGTTAGGTGTACTTGCGAAGTCATCCTCGTTTTCTGTCACTACGATAACGAACCGCCAAAGGGATGTTTTCGATGAGCTAAAAGAGCAGCTCTTCGTTAAACAAGATATTGAGACAGAATTGCAGCGCTACCTTGATATCGCAGAGCCTGGCGAAATCATTTTTCTTTGCGGCAGCAGCGGGGATGGTAAATCCGAGATTTTAACCCGTTGTAAGTCGGCCCCACGTTATCAGCAACGATTTAATTTCCATCTGGATGCCACGTATAACTTTACTCTCAGGCTATCGGAAATCAAGAATGCAGATATAAAGACGGTATTTAATATTGATGGTAAAGGCGAGCAGGAATCGTTAATGGGGCAGACTCAGCGGTTGGACAAGCATTTTGACCTGTATGTGGATGGGGATGGGGATAGACGGGTTAAGAGGATGCAGGATAAGGCGTTTTTGGAATTGTCATGATAGCTATAGGAATGATAAATGAATGTAAAACCTGAATATATGTCATTCGGTGAACTATTTAAAAACAATAATGTTTTCTATACACCACCTTATCAACGGGACTATTCTTGGGAGGATGAACAAATTGAGCAGTTTTGTAATGATATAAAAGATGCATTATCAAAAAAAAGACAAGGAAAGAATTTTGAACACTTTTTTGGTGGTGTTGTTTGCGCCCAAGAAAAAGTTCTAGGTAGTAATCGCAGGATTGAAAATCTTCTGGTTGATGGGCAACAACGCCTTTCTACTATAGTTTTATTTTTTTCTGAAATAAGAAAAATAACGAGTGAACTTAAGTGTAAGGATGAAAAAGATTCAGAATATAAGGATATGATCCTCAAGGATATCTATAAATATTTTTATTTTGATGAAAGAGAACATCGGGAAATAAAAAAATGCATTAGAGTCCGAATTGGTCATGCTGATGATGATTTCTATCAATCATTGATTGAACAACGCCCCTTAGAACCTCAGAGAAATTCTCATCATTTAATGATGAAAGCAAAAAAGCATTTTAATAGCTTTTTTATAGATGAGCTATTTTCTCAAAAAAATATTGCAGAATGTTTAGAAGTAGTGGATGAAATAGTAAAGCTTTTTGATGAATCATTTTTAGTAATACATATTGTAACAAACAGTATAGATGAAGCATATAAATTATTTACTGTATTGAATGATCGCGGAATTAATCTTACTGAGGGAGAACTATTAAAAGCATATACAATAGGGATATGTGGAAATGATAACTCTCGCATTAGGAAAATATCTGATGATTGGGACTTTATTTTAAAATATCCATCTAAAAAAGTAACAAATTATTTAAGATGGATTATCACCATGGTGACAGGTAATAATATTACAGCTTCATCAGTCCTTGATGAATATAAAAATTCATTTTTAAAAGAAACATTGCACTTAGATAAGCTCGAAGAGAATATCAGCTTTTTGAGAAGCAGTGTAGAGAAACTGGAGTATATATCAGATGGTGCATGGCCATTTGATAGTACAAGCAAAGATGTCAATTGGTATCGGGGGAAATTAGATCTTCTAATTAATAAGTTAAAACACACACATGCAATGCCACTTTTATTGGCTGCTAGTTATTCTTCTGAAGATGAATTTAAGAATATAACTAATGAGGTATGCAAATTCTTTATTAGATGTAAGATGATCAGCGAGCTTCACGCATCACTGTTTTCATCATTGTATCCATCTCTAGCAAAAGATATATATAACAATAGAGATAGATACACTGTTGATAGCCTACACAACGCATTTAATCGAGTAATTTCAGAAAAAGATCATGATAATATGCGTTTTTCTAGTGGGATAAGAGGACTATTATATCAAAGAAAAGGCGATAATAAGCCAATAAAATGCTTGCTTATTACTATTCAAGAAAATTGGATATGGTTAGAACTGCCCAATCAAGGTTCTAGTAAGAATAGATTGAAAAAAGAAGATAAATCAGTTAGTTATGACTTTAACAATATGACACTGGAGCATATATACCCACATTCTATATCTGAAGGCAATAAGAAGCCAGAGATAGAAAAGCTAAAAAATACTATAGGGAATATAGTAATATTAGATCCAAATAAAAACAGCCAAAACAGCAACAAAGACTTCAAAGATAAAAAAGATAGTTTTTTAAATACAGGCATAGGTATTCATAAATGGATATCTAATAAAGATGATTGGACTGAAAATGACATCAAAGAATTAACGGAAAAATATATTGAATACGCGATAAAAGTTTTTTCATTCCATTAAAATCAATTAATAAATAGCGCCCACTTAATTATGGGCGCAATGTATGTACAATTCCGAACACGATAATACAACTTAGAGATTCAAAGTACTATTAATTATCTATATAATGTTGAATCAGATTGATATCTTCTTTCTTTGGAAGCAAGGAAATTCTCTTACTTGCTTGTTCACAGACTTTTTGCATATAGCCAAAACCTTCACGATTCTTTTTCAAAAGTCTATCAATATAAACACTATTGGAATCTCGATTTTGAATTGCATCAGCATAGGCATAAATGGCATCTGAAATATCGTCATCACGAGAATAATCTGTAACCATACAAAGCTTCCCTAATAAATTAGCTTTAGTGAGCTTTGAATTAATACCAGTCTTGACTGCTCTTTCAACTATACTTTTTTTACAATATTCAATTGCAATACGAAGTTCATCTTCCCTCTCAGAAAGGTAATAAATACCTTTTGCTCTCTGCAGCCAATAATCGGGATCTTGAGCACAATATGTAACAAGCTCTTCATATACTGTTGTAATCATTTTCTTACACCAATCTCGATTACTCTGTATTTTGGGACTGTATATGGCATTAAGATTGTCAAACATAATAATTTTGTATGCTCCCTGGTCTATCGGAGATACAGATTGATATAAGTCCGCAATAAATGAGGCTGTTTTCTGTACTCCTAGTTTTTCGGAAAAGAGCCTCACCGCAAGTTGTACCCAAGCATAAGAATTACAAACTGTAACTTGAGACGAATTCTCTGCTCTAAAACTAACAGCATCAGTCTTCTCGCATTCAATAAATGGTGCCCATCTCCTAGAAAAATTATCAATATGGGTATCGACTAGATACCCTAGTCCATAATTACGAATAAGTGATCGATGTACTAAAGAGAAAATTCTTTCTCTAGTGACAAGATAGAATAGTAGTGAAAATTCCAACTTATTAGGTTCAACAACATCTCCTTTTCCATGTTCGCCTGTACAGATATTACGGATTCGCTCTTCCAATCTGGATTGGCTATTAAGGATTTTTTTTACGATTGGTGACTCGCCTAATCTAAAGATATTATCTAATATACTGTCTCTATTATGCCACCGCTGTAAACCTTGAGTATCTAGCAGCCTATTGATATCTTGAACTTCATCTCTGAAAAATTTTGGCTGAATCTGTATAGCCTCCTCCTCAAAGTTACTACCAAAAGCATTCAGATCGGCTTTGGATATAGCCAAAATAATAGTTGTATTATTTTCTCTTAAAAGATCAAGCTTTCGAGATATACTTTTCAACTGATTATATTGAATTGCACCTGAATCAATAGCGATGAATGCATCTTTAACTTTGAAAATATCATTAAAAGCCCTAATACTCATTGAATTTTTAGAATGAACAATAAACCGTTTGCGCGTTCTTACTTTATCGATAATTCTATACAGAATAGTTGATTTTCCAGAAAACCTCCTCCCCCAAATTATAACAAGTGGATCATTGACTTTATCAAGTATATCCTTTTCTACTATTCGACGAACTGACACTGGACCAGGGTTATTTGCATGATTCCATCCACTTTGTAATAAATATGAAGTGAATTTTTTTCCAGAGAACGGCTCCGTTTTATCAATGTACTGAAAGGCTTCAATTGCCGGTAAGTTCTGCTCTTTACTCTGTGCAATTGATGTAACAAAATCATAGAAATTAGAATAATCAGCGATAATTACATCCGTTATGCCATATGATTTCAACTTCTTTCTATCAGAATAACTATTAGGGATTTCTGATGTAATAAAAATACGGGCTGTTTGGATATTTTCATCTGTGAATTGCGGGCTTGCTAATGCATATGCAATATCCAACTCATCACTAAGACTGCACCCAACAAAAATTATGTTTTTTTCACAAAAATCATTAACCAAACTACTAATTAAATGCCTATTCTTATCTAGACTGTTAATATAATCAGCTTTACCAAATATCACTCTTAAATCTTCATGACTTGCCGCAGTCATTACATCTTCAGCGTCACCATGAAGCTTATAAACATATCGCCGTTCATTATATCTAGAGAATTCTCTATATGGTAATACTTTTACACCATCAATAGCCCTCTCAATACCATCATCGATATTTAGAGTGTAAATATATGGCCAATCTACTGATAAAAAATTTAGTTTTGACTCATCTGTAATATCAACCCGAGTAAAACAGTCATTCACATCTGATTTAATTGAATCTAAAGATACTATTTTTTCCCTGAAATAAATATCTGAAAGTTCCTGAAAACTAAACCCATTAAGTTCATCATCTGAAGGCTTATCTGCAGCAGGAGAATCTTTTATTTGCCGCCGCATTAATTCCATCCAATCAGCCCCTCCTGGAACTTTCTTGTTTCTAGCTCTCTCACCTCGAGTAAAACCGGCTCCGAGAAACGGAATACAAGTATTCTGATTGAGAATAGCTCGGAGAAATTGTTGAGTTTCTTGCTCCTCAAAAATACGAATTGTAAAGCCCCAATCACTCTTAATTTCTGTCGTCATTTTACTTTCCATTGTATCTTTTTAGTTCATGAAAAAGAGCAAATGCTAGTGCTCAGACTATGTGAGAAACATCTGAACACTGGCTATAACCTGCCAAAAACTAAACCTGAAGTACCAGTTAAAATTATAGTTGTTTTGGTTAAGAATTCTGATAAATGTTACCAGATCTTCATTAATTAATACGGCAAGATCTAAGCAATTTCCACTTCTAGCACAAGCTGCCTGTCGGATAATTATGGCCCTGCTCCACAAAAATGCCAGCTAAAATTTGAGCTAATGCGTCTAATACAACACTTTCTGACTCACAGTCCCAGCGTGAAATCCTTCAAATTCCGATAATTCCTCAACGCAGCTACCCCATCCTCAACGTGCACCGCCCACGCCTTAACCAATTCCTTCTGCTCCAACTGCGGATAAAGCATCTTTAAAACCAGTTCCGTAGCTTGTAGAGTCTCCCCCAGCCAAGTGATCTTATCCATCACCAGCATACCATCCAGCTTCTTATTATTAGACTCGGAGAAATACCGAAACTCGCTCTCAACAGAACGGAAAAACGCCAGCCGAGCTGCCACGTTAGGCGTTATTCCGGTATATCCCTTCAATTTTTTAAGCTGCTCTTCGGTCTGACGATCGAGCTGCATACGATTCGGGAGCATCAGATAGCCTCCTTGGTTAATTCCCAGAAATAGCCGGGTTTAAGTACCGATGATTTAGTATGCGCATTAAAGACGATTTCATAAGCATGAGAAATATCGTCGCGCAGCTGGTCGACAAAATAGCGTTCATCCACCTCTGTATCGGTAGACAATATGACTACCTGATGGCTGGCATACGGGAAATAGTGATTAATCAGCTTATCCCGATGCAAGGAATCCAAACGCCCTAATGGAGTATCAATAATGATCGGCAAATCACGGCCAGACGTTTTTGCCAACGCCTCAAGGATAGCAATCGCGTAAATTTGCTTTTCGCCAGCGGAGAGCAGCTTACGGTTGATCACTCTACCCTTTTCATCAATCAGCTCAACGTCAAACGTTTTCGGGTTGATGTGGGCCTTCAGCTGTAAATCTTCCTTGCGGGCCAGCTTACGATAGGCCGCCTCAAAATTAGTGGACAGCGTTTTTACCCGCGCCAGCGTCAATACTTCGCTATAGCGGTCAAGTAAATAAACGGTCTCCTGCGCGTTCTTTAGTGCACTATTAAAGCTATGCTGCTGGCGGTCGCTATCATGCGCTTTTTGTACTTGACGAACGCAGTCCAGCTGCTGCTGCTTGGTACGTTTAGCCTCTTCCAGCAGCGAACTGTATTTCTGGCAAAGTGTTGCACGTTCCTGATCGAGCTCACGTAGCTTCTTAAAAATATCAGCCACCTGTACATCTTCTGGAGCGCGAGCGATATTCGCGGCAGCCTGTTCCATCTGTTGTTCAACATCGGCAAGCTGGGTTCGGTAAAGTTCAAATCGCTGCCATGCCGCCTTGCTATCTACCTCAATAGAACGCTGCAACATCCCGGCTTCACGTTCAGAAATATCGAACAGTAAATCACCTTTGGGCTTAGCTGCGATGAACTCTTTCAGGTTGTCCTCAATGGCTTCCATTGCGATTTTTCTGGTACTGCTTTCACTGACGGAACGCAATGCAATATCATTTTTAAGCTGCAATAAAAACTGATTCAGCTCTTTCTCAAAGCTCGCGGCCTGCTTAATCTGCGTTTCATCGGCAATCTGCTTTAACAGACGAGACAACGTTACGGGAGCCAATGCATAGGGTAATGAGCCATCGCATTCTTGACGTAGCGCTTTTTCCAAGCGTTCTTTATCTTTCAGCAAGATCTCAACTTTCTCTTTTTCCTGCGCTTTTGTTCGGGCAAAAGCCCCACCTTGCGCATTCAGCTGTTCTTCATAGAGAGCTATATCTTTAGACAAAAAATCTATTCGAGACTTAGTAAAATCGGCTTGTTCCAAAAGCTCTTCCGTTTTACCAGACAACGCTTTAATTTGCGCCTCCAGCTCTATGAGTTGTTGCCCCTTTACGCCTTCCATTTGCTTAGGCTGTTCACGCTTAATGAAAATTAATAGGTCATTACGCAACTTATCAATCAGATCCAATCCCAGTAGGCGCCGCACGGCGGTACGCAGGATAGTACCTGACTCATCCTCAGCCAATTCGGCAATTTTCTCGCCATCGAAAAAAAATAAATCGGCAATGCCGTGCGGGATCAGCTCGTTCAGAAATCCCTGGCATTGCTCGTCATTCATTTCACTCAGGGCCTGCCCGTCCTGCTGAAGCAAAAGCGTATCTTTCCCCGCTCTTGTCCAGCTGCGCGTAACGGTAAATTCAGATTCCTGACCACCTTTGTTGTAGGTGAACGTCAACCCTACCGACGCCCTTTCCGGATGCCCGGTCATATCCGTACCGTTGTGGATTAACGCATCACGCTGAGCAAGGTATTCCTTCTGCTGAAGCGTAGCGCCGAAGGCCAATCGACCGTATAGCGCCAGTCGAATAGCCGATAAAATCGTCGTTTTCCCTGCGCCGTTTAAACCGCCAAACAGGATAATCGGACGGGGATTATCATCATGCTTACGCCTTCTGGGCGCCAAATCGATAGTGTGTGTACCGCTAAATACTCGAAAGTTATTCAGCACCAGTTGTTTAATTAACACGTTCATTTTCCTCGTGGACTGGCATCGCTAATTCGCTGGCACTATTGATTCTGCGTTGTAAAACCTGGAGCTCACCTTCCAATTTTTCTATTTCTTTTTGGTGAATATCCCGCTCATTACGCTTCTGTAACATTGCCTGCTGCTGCTGAATCTCCTCCAGACTTCCCCAGTCCTGTTTCAAAATAGTACTAACTTTCTCAAAAATACCCTGGCGGCGGCTTAGGCCTTCCATTGAGATTTCCAGTTCAATCAGCTTCATCACCATCTCTGGCTCAACGTCAAATTCTTGTGCGATCTGCGCCAACAACTCTGCGTCACTAGCATCGAAACGCGACTGATCGTCCACCACCCAATCCAGGTCCTTTTGATACACTTCCCGATATATTCCCGGTAATGAATCATTCCAGTCCGGCTCATTAGGGTCGGTCAGCCACTCCTGACGGATAGCGTGTAACTCTGGGGGGGTAATTAAGGTAATAGAGTGGCCCTGCGCGTTTAAGTCGCGTTCAGTTTCCAATAATGTTTTAAGCCACTGTTGCCGATATTTCAGCCAGTACGGGCCGGGAACGTGTTTACGTTCTGCGCTAACCTCTTCTCCTTCCTTGGCGTACTGATAGCTGACTTTACCGGTGCGGCGCTTATAGCTACGAAACGTATCTTTATTCGCGGGATCGGTAGTGAACGCCAACATATCGCGATAGTTCAATAGAGGCAGCATCCAGTCTTCACCATTCTGAATAAGGCTCTCCATGGCCTTATCCTTGGTAACTACAGTACAGGTCCAACACCCAAAGCGTGAATTGCCGCAGGAAGGAGTACTGTCGTCGATGACGAGTGGGCATTCACCCTGCGCCGAAGAGTCCATATAGAGCGTCCAAAGAGGACGGTTATTCCCCCCCCACGGGCTTTCCCATTCATCAATATCGTCAGGTGCGTAGCGAAACGCGCCGCGCAGCAGCTTCCAAACGTCTTCCACATCCCAAGTATCAATTGGCGTATAGATAAAGGCATTTGCCAACGTCGTGTGCCGGGCAAGGCGAGAACCGTCGATTTTATGCTTCGCAATTACCTGCGCCCTAGATGCGCTTTCACTGCTGCGTGACCCTAAAACGACTATCACTTCATCAAACTGACTAACTTTATCTTTAATAAAGTCGCTAACTGGATTGATCTTCATCCGCTCAGTGCACCAACGGAAACTGCGCGTCGGCGCCGGGTAGCCTTTTCCCAATAAATTAACCCAGAAGGTTTCATGCACTTTTGGCATGACGGCGTGTTGAGAAATCGGTAGACCATTACGCTTTGCGCCAGCCTCAATTTGCAGCATGGTCTTTTTAATCAGATCTACTACCACCGGCGTTTCCACCAGCGTATCGGACGATACGACAAAAACGTCCTTGCTGCGCATTTCAGGCGGTAGCCCGAGCAGAGCAAGATAGACCAGCGTGATCACGGCGGAAGAATCCTTACCTCCGCTATAGCCGATGACCCACGGACGTTTGTCCGCGCAGTAAATCCGCTGAACTTCAGCAACATAATCTGCCAAAGGACGCCCGGCAAACTGCTCCTGGTTAATAAAATCTTCATACTCGGCCAGATCGTAGGCCTGGGTTAGCTTACTCATGAGACAACCATCTGTGCTTCAAGCTCCTGCTCTTCAGGAGTGAGTGGAATAGACAACGCTTGCTTCAAAGCATTACAAGTTAATTGGATTGCAGTACTGGTTTTACTCAACTTACCGTGCTGCATAGCCCGCTTGATCAGCTCAGGATTGTTTTTTCGCCAGTTAAACGTTTTTAGTTCAGCGATCTTTTGCGACCACTGGTCTGGGTAGTTCGTCAGCAATGTATTTCCAAGCAGTCCAAGCGCCTGTAGGCCGATACCATGTGCGTGAACGTATTCCTGCCGCAGTTGCGCGGGAGAGACTTCTTTTTTAGCCGCAAGCTGCCAATCAGGCATAACACGAAAAATTGCTTGCCAATAGTACGTCGCGATTTGCGAACTTTCTTCAAAATCCCCTTCTTTAGGGTCCTTACCCAGCAAAGCGCGCGTAGCTTGCTTGATACTACTTAGCGTAAATAATTTGTTGGATAGCATGCTAATATTGGATTTCTCTAGTTCGGTCAGCCCAACAAACGGCTCCACGGACATCGCCAGATAGCGAGCCAAGCTTGAACTGGCATCACGGTGATCGTACAACGACGACAGCGACGGGCTAGGGCGAATGGCGTATTTATTCAGATCAGCAAACATCTGTTGGCTACGTTTTAGCCCTTCATCAACAAAAAACAGTACCGGAATATTATCCTGCCCCAGTTCTGGGCGCTCTTCCAACGCATCCTCAATCGCTTTACGCCGATGTTGGCCATCATTGATAAGAATCTGTGCTTCCATCGGTACGCGCAGCATACCGAGGTTACTCGAACCGGGAAACTCATCAAATTGCACATTGATGGCAATCGAAGCCGTCAGCGCCGAAAACACATAATCGTTTGGATTTTCCAAAAGATAGCGAACCATTTCAGGAATACGCGCTTTGTTCAGTGTACGCTGAGCACGTAGCTCTGGGGGCACTTCATTTTCATCAAAGCTAAAGATCTTGGGGATAATGCGCATTGGGCATGTCGCTATGTAGAATGGACGCCCCGCTTGTATGCCCCGTATCGCAGGAAAGGAATAACAATAGTCTGAATCAACGTTGGCCATAGCAGTAGCCCGTTTTAAAGAAAATTTACGTTATATTTTACGTAATTTTGTTCTGCTTTTATAGTGTTTTTCACGTAGTCATGAATATTTGCCTTCCTGATTACTCAGCCATGTAAGGTAATAAAAGAGTATACGTAAAAGAATAATGCCTCAGAAGTCAGCATGTATGCCTTAAGTTTAAAACCAATATTATACAATCAGTTAATAACACTTTTACGTCGTAATCATCCAGTTACGTTTAGTACATTTATCAGCCAATTTCACCGCTATCCATCTTCAGGAAAGAGTTGTAACGACGCTATTAAACTTCATTTGTCTTATGCCCAACTTGTGACAAAAATAAACCAATCGATCGTCTTAAGCGATCAATACATATTATTCGATCGGTTATAACGATCTGACTTCCTCAAAACGCTCTGGTAGTGTTTTCCAACAGGCCAGAGAACTTCTCTGCCGAAGGCGATACCCGTCTTCCTCCGCAAATATTAGCCCGACCAAAAAGAAACAATGCTCTGAAACCATCAGGGCATACGGCCTCTTATTGTCTTTATTTTTTATCATGATGGAACATGGATATTTGAATGACAGCGTTAAACCTCTTCACTAAAATTTTGCAAAAAAACTATCTGGTATTTGCCAGCATCATTGTTTTTGGCGTGACCAACATCGTGGTCTCATCTGGACAACACATGGTTCACCGAGTGCTCTCATTTATCTTTATCGTCCTCATCCTGAAGCGCATTTCTTCCACCGTCTGCCGTTACTTGTTAGCTATTCCGTTGATGGTACTAACTGCGGCAGATATCAGCATAAGCCTCTATGCATGGTGTACCTTTGGTACAAAATTTAACGACGGGTTCGCCGTTAGCGTACTGCAGAGTAATCCCGATGAAATCGTCCAGATGCTGGGCGTCTACCTCTCTTATTTTTTTGCCTTCATCCTGCTTTTTTTACTGTTTTTAGCCTCAGCGAGAAAATATGACGGTACATTACCCGCCAAGAAGGTAACTGGCACTCTGCTGTTCATTCTTTTGTCCATCAGCCTGTTTTTTTCCTATCGGTTCGCCAGTAAATACGTGGAAGGCAAAGAAACCATTAACTCATACATTGTCGCCTCTCGATTCTCAACCTACACCCCGTTTTTCAATCTGAATTACTTCGCGTTAGCAATGAAGGAATTCCAGACATTGAAGTTCATCGCCAAAACGGTACCTCATTATCAGCTCACCGTTACCGATACCGGAATTGAGAACTACGTAGTGATCGTCGGCGAATCGGCCCGAGTCGATAACATGTCGATTTATGGTTATGGCAAGCCAACAACGCCGCAATTAGAAGCACAAAAAGCGCGCATCAAGCTGTTTACCCAAGCGATAGGTGGTGCGCCGCATACTGCGTTAGCAGTCCCTCTGGCGCTAACGGCGGACGAAATACAGCACCATGATATCCATCACTATCCCGATAACATCATCAACATGGCTAATCAGGCCGGTTTCCACACCACCTGGCTAAGCGCTCAATCTGCCTTCCGGCAGCGAGGAACGGCAGTAACCAGCATAGCTATGCGAGCTAAAGACAGCGTTTACGTCAGAGGGTATGACGAACTGCTGCTCCCCCATCTAGAAGAAGCATTGCAGGGAAATCCCAGCCAAAAGAAGCTGATAGTCCTTCATCTGAGAGGCAGCCATGCACCTGTCTGCAGCGCCTACCCTACCAATAAAGCCGCTTTCCAACCGCATGGCGACAAAGACGTTTGCTACGATAACTCCATCCACTATACCGACAGTCTACTGGGACAGGTTTTTGAGCTACTAAAAGACACCCGTTCATCGGTGATGTACTTTTCCGACCACGGCCTAGAACGGGATCCGTCAACAAGCGCTGTTTACTTCCACGGAGGAATTAAGCCCAGCCAGCAAGCTTACCACGTCCCCATGTTTATCTGGTTCAGCCCGACATTGGGCGACGACGTTGACACGGCGACGGCCAAAGACATTTACTCAACAACCTACAACGATATTCTGATTAGCGCCTGGATGGGAGCCACCAAGCCCGAACAGCCGAAAACTATTGGCGATGTTATTGAACGCCATAAGGGAGATGCTCGGGTGATGGATGGCAGTTACGACGTGTTGGATTATTTGACCTTAAGGAAGACGCACACTGGGAGATAAATTATTTAGCCCCTTAACTACCATAGGTGTTATTCCTGCATCAGAGAATTTCTATTGTATTCAAAAAAATGGTTCCCACTCAGCAGTAGTGGGAACCCAAATATCATATATCAAAGATAGATGCGTCATCGGTAGCCAAAAGGCCAACCCCGAGTGTACGTAGCATCACTTCAAACTACACCCCATTGACCGTTCTTCAGCAGAGTAAACCTTGGAATATTCCTTCGCGAGATAGCTAATCCGAAAGACCAGCGTCTTCAGTTGCTCAGGAAATTCGGAATGGTTTCTGTCCAGTGCATAAACTCCACGCTCAGGGAAATGGACCAATGAACGGTATTCATCGTATTCCCTCAGGTTCAAAGCGCTCAGCCACGCGGCTTGAATCATCTCCCAAAGGCTTTGTGGACCATGCGCATCTCCTAATCCACGAAAGAGATCTTTATTCAGGAAGAGCACCACATGGTAATGCGGGTAAGTCTCCGTATTGATTTCCCTAACCCAAAAATAACGTAGCGTACAGCGATGCGCTCTTTTACCTGCTTTCAGAAGTTGTTTTCGATAATGTCTGATTTTGGCTTTCAGAGAGCATATAAATCGGGTCAGTAGGTCTTTTGATAAATTAGGAGTACAGCAAATAGAATCTTCCTGTACCCAGTCAGGTGATAAACGTAAATCAACCCTCACTGCTAATGTCCGTGGGTGGTCATCAAAAGCAAAGTCAAGTACGTCAGATAATCTCCTCAGGTATAAGGGATTAAATGATGTATTCTGTTCATTGGAATAAGTTTGGTTCAACATAATATTGCTTCCGGTTGTATATATCGAATACAGCAGTGCCTCAGAAGAAGCTCTGCCGTACTCTGATAAGATTACTGTTGATAATTTGACTATTGAGTTTTCAGGATAAGGTTGAGATATATCCAAATGGTCAATCTATTTTATCAAGAGGTGTATAGGGTAATAGGGATATGAGGGTAAATATCAATGAGTATACTCGTGGGTATAGGCATACTCTTTGTGGAATATATTTCCTAGTAAATAACAATATATATCTAAAGGAATATTGTTTACTGAATAATATTACTACCGACACTATCCATCTTTAAGCAGGTAGATTAAAATCCCATTACAACGATAACCGCTATAATAAAGCAAGAAATAAGACCACTCTCAAGTTAGTCAGGTGCAAAAGAAAATATATTTCGCCTATTCTCCTCTGGATGCTAGAATTCTTTCCTGCAACCAGGATTCGACTTCACTCCGCAACCAGCGTGAACTACGGCCCAACTTGATGGGCTTCGGAAACTTCCCGAGTTGAATTAATTTGTAAAACCATTTGTCGCTTGTATTCGTTAGCTGAGTAATAAATGCCATATCGACTAACTGGTCGTTCAGTAGACTGTATTCAGTATTCATCATCTTGTTCTCCGTAAAAGTGAATGGAGAAGGAATTGCGGTAATGGATGCAGCTTCCCTCAGACAATGAGGTCGATGTGTAAATTTTGATACGAACTTCTATTTCCTCGCTAATGGCTATTTGTTACTTTAGTTGGTACTAGTTCTTCCATTCATTGGATTTTCATCAGGACTACCGCATATACAAAGTGCCGAGATGACAGTTAATCTGCCTACAAGCCAATTTCTCCAGTCAAGTATATCTTTAATGGCTACTACTTAATGGTACAGAACCAGTCAGTGGTGATTTGAAACTTCATACATAAAGTTCATGATTTAGTTTGTAAATCAATAAAATTAAAAATATATTATTAATAGTTGAAATAAATATTGATTTATCAATCAATTATGATTGATTTGCATGCTCTTTTTATCTTGAAAATAGCTCTTTTTATTATTATTTTTAGAGTAGTATTTCATACTTATTAAGAGTATGATTATATAGGTATTTTATACATATAGGATGATGAAAAATGAGAAAAAATGGCATGAATGATTTTTTTGAAGTTAACTTCATGAAGCTAAGGGAAAAGGATAATTCATACCCATCAGCGGAAATAAGGTATAAAGATCTTTCTAACATTTATAGCTTTATCACTTTTAATAATATAAAAAAGACCAAGGAAACATCCCTTAATGAAAATAGCTCAAACTACCCTAGTATTGGGTACGATATACAGGGAAAAGCTCACAATTTATTAATCGATGTACTAGAGAGTGAAAAGAATAAAATACCAAGGCATAAAACAAATCGCATTACTGATTCAGATGAAGGAATAACCCTAGGCAGTAAGGTAGACACTGAATATAGAAAATCATTAAAGGATTCATTAGATCACAAGGAGAGTATGTTTAATAAGTTATTAGAAAAATATTCAGATATCAAAAAAGAAGTTAAAGGAAGAATTACATTAATTCCTGTTAGTTTTTATATCAATGAGGATACCAATGGAGAGCTTGAATATATAATAGATAATCTTACAGTAATCAATCAGGCATTTAATTTAATGATCAATAAAATCAAACATCGCATTATGTATAAAAGAATCGCTGGGTATACAAGGATAAGTATGATTGATGAGACATTCACACCATACGTACATGTATTATTTTTTATACAAGATGGCGTCATTAATAATGATTTTATCAAGAAAATTGTTCTGGAATGGTGTTCCTTTATTCCCGCGAATAGAAATTGTAGGGTAGGTATTTATAGCTTTGATTTTAATTTTTTACTTTCGCTTTATAGCGAATTAACTGACAGACAGGGAAACACTTATATAGCGAAAAATCATGCAGGAAGAGGTATAGAAAAGACAGCCGATCTTTTTGTAAACGATATATTGAATCCTTTCCCAAACACAAAAGGTCAGTTTTATGATAGCCGTGAACCGTTTTCTCTACCTGCCAGTTTGATAAGAGCAAAAAGACGTAGTGAAGAACAAAATGAAACTGAAGAATCATCAGCTAAAACTAAAAATCAATCCATTTATAATAAAATAAAGAACACCCCCACTGAACATAAAGAGTATTTGCTAAGAATTGCGAAGAAAATAAACAAGATCCCCTTTATGCACACTATCAGTTGATGGCCTTTTAGTTTTGGATATCTTGTCACTTTTGCGCACTCAGCCAATGACTCAATATCTCCCCGTAAGCATTTTTAAATTTTTTACATTTATATATTACTTCCTTGAACACCCCCACCCAACAGGCCATCCCCCCGGATGGCCTGTTCTCTATTCAAGGAGCTACCAATGAAAACCCCCACCGGCTACCAGATTATCCGCCGCCACCTACGCCGCTATCCCCAAGCATTACGCCGTACGCTACTCAAAGAGCTCAGCCTGCTTATTACCTACGAACCCGTCATTGGCATCATGGGGAAGACGGGTTTAGGAAAGTCCTCGCTCTGTAATGCCCTATTTCGCAGCGAAGTTTGTGCCGTCAACGCCGTAGAAGCCTGCACGCGAACGCCTCAGCGTGTCCGGCTACGCTTCGGCCAACATTATCTGACGCTGATTGATTTACCAGGCGTAGGCGAAAACCAGCGTCGAGACGAGGAATATCGCGAGCTCTATCGTGAATTGCTGCCGCAGCTCGATATGGTGCTATGGGTATTAAAAGCCGACGATCGTGCCTTCTCCATTGAAGAACAGTTCTATCAGACCGTATTCGCCAATTTTAACGGCACCTTGCCGCCGGTGATATGGATCCTCAACCAGGTGGATAAAGTGGAACCTTCCGAACAATGGAATTGGCGTTCTGCAACCCCCTCGGCTGAACAGCAAAGCAATATCGAACGTAAATGCCAGGCAGTCGCCAACCAGCTCGCGATAGCAGAAGGCGACATCATCCCAGTATCGGTGAAGGGATGTTACCACTTGGCCCACATCGTAGAGCGGATGATAAACCGCCTCCCAAAGCAGGCACGCAGCCCATTGCTGCCCCACGTACACCCGTCATACCACTCCTCACCCATTCGAGAAACCGCACTCTGCAGCTTCGGCGATGCCGCCGTCGATACGCTGGACCGCATTATTGATAACGCCCCACTGCCGCAAATCGCCCGCCAGGCGCTGCACGCCGTCACACATACCGTAGCCCACGTTGCTCGCAGCGTGTGGTCATTCTTTTTCGATTAGTTTTTTCACCAACAGGAATACAGAGAACTCATATTTATCTACGGATCAATATGTTGATGATATTCGATCGTCGATACCGATCAGTTTTAAAAAATTGATCTGTTAAATCAATTGGCGCTCTTTTACCTACGTCCATAGAATCACGAAAACTCATATATTCACTTTAAATCAATAAGATAGGTGAAGGGATTTCTATCGTTCAAGCAAACCGTCAGGAAATAGCATCTCACTGGTTTTGTTATGAATTTTTCTGGCCGCATGTTTTTTCTTTCTTATCGTCAGGAACCACGGAGACAGGATGACATTTCTGCACCGCCTAGCGCGCAACGCGCTTACCGCATTGATATCCCGTCCCCATCTCTTCCAACGCCGAATTCACCACGTACGAATTCGGTTTTTTATTCTTCCAACAACAATAAGGTTAATTCACGATGAAACGAACCATTAATACCAACTATCGGCTGGTATGGAATAGCGCTCTGGGTATATTCATTGCCGTTTCCGAACTGGCGAAGGCCAACGGAAAAAAGGCGGGCTTAATCCTTTCACTGGCCGTTGCAGGAATGACCGTCGGACCAACCGCTCTGGCAGCAGACACCGAAATACCCAATGGCGAAGTCGTCAACGGCGCGACGATTAACGCCGGTGATTCGCAAACCGTATACGGACAGGTTATCAATACCACCATCCTGGGTGACGGAGAACAGTCCGTGAAAACCGGAGGGCGCGCCGAAAATACCACCATCACCGGTGATGGATACCAATCAATTGATGGAGGCGGTCAGGCCATTGACACCACTGTTACAGGAATGGCTAGCGATAATGGACGTTGCATGTTTAAACGCGATTGCGGTGAGGGACATCGCTATATCGACGCTGTACAAGAACTCAATGATGATGCCACAACGCAAGGTTCTGTTCCCATCGGCGCAACGGCTCAGGGTACGATTCTGAATGCGGGCGGCCACCAATTTATAGAGGAGCGTGGCGTCGCATCAACCACAATTATCAATGCCGATGGCTACCAGGAAGTCCTTGAGCAAGGCATTGCCACCGACACCACCATCAATGCAGGCGGCGCGCAGGGCGTGATCAATGGCGGTTACGCAACAAGAACCATTGTAGGGACAGCTTCGCCCGATAGTACGCCAACGGATACGGCCTATCAGATAGTGGCCGGTAACGTTATTACTGATGACGGCACTACGGTTATCAGCACGGCTGAAAACACTACTATCAACAACGGCGGCTTCCAATTTGTTTCCGACGGCGCGACCATCATCAACTCAGTGGTCAATCAGGGCGGGCGCCTGGAGTTGCATCAACAAAACACCGAATTTATCTTCGATGAAGGCGATGCACTGAATGAGAATGCACTGTCTACCACGGCAAAGAATGTCACCATTAATGCCGGAGGGACAATGCTGGTCAGCGAGGGAACGCAAGCGTTCGATACTACGATTTCTGATGGTGGGGAACAATACGTCAATGAAGGCGGAACGGCTGACCGAACCATCATTTCAGGCGCGGACGGTCAACAGTTTGTAGGAGGTATCGCGACCAATACTATCGTCAGCGGTCGGGTAAGCAACGACGAAAGTGAAGACCCGGACTGCGGGTTTGATTGCAGTGACGGCCACCGTTACGTGATTTCTGAGCAAAGTGTTGGCGGTAATGGAGTAGCAACAGGTACCATCCTGAATGCGGGCGGCTGGCAGTTCCTCTATGGCGGCTCGGCGATTGATACCACAATCAACGCGGACGGTTACCAGGAAGTCAACCTCGGCGGAACAGCCACCGGAACGATTATTAATGAACGGGGAGCACAGGGCGTTATTAGCGGTAGTGCAATCGACACCACTATCGGCGTGGTAACCTCCGATGTTCGATTGCAGGACATTGCCTACCAGGTCGTTCTTAATACTGGCAGTCTGGCAGAAAATACCACCATCAACAACGGAGGCGTCCAACTCGTTGCTGAAGGCGGCGCAGCAAAAAATTCTATTGTGAATTACGGCGGACGGCTGGAACTTCGCCTTCAGGATAACTATTTCGACCGTGGGGAAGAGGCTCTGACTGGTACGGCGACTGACGTTACCGTCAACAACGGCAGCACGCTTGACGTCGGAGAAGGCACATCGGCAACCAACGTCACCATGAACGCAGGCAGTGCCCTGATAACCAGCACCGCCGCTGACGTATCCGGTACCAACCGTCTGGGCAATTTCAGCGTTGACTCCGCCACCGGTCATGCAACCAACGTTCTGCTTGAAAACGGCGGACGCCTGGACGTATTGACCGACGGCACTGCGGACAACACCACCGTTGACAACGGCGGCACGCTGGCAGTGGCCTCCGGCGGCGAAGCGCAAAACGTAACGATGAACGCGGGTGGCATATTGATTGCCAACACCGGTTCAACCATCAACGGCACAAACGAAAACGGCGCATTCGCGATTGATGCCGCCAGCGGCACCGCCAGCAATCTTGTCCTGAACGCCGGTAGCCAATTCACCGTCCAACAGGGAGGAGAAGCGTCCGATACCACCGTCAACAACGGCGGTACCCTGAACGTCCGGAACAACAGCAGACTCACCGGCACCACCGTCCTGAGAGGCACCCTCAACTTCACGTCCGCCCCAGGTCAGTTTGATACCCTGACCGTCAGCAACCTGAACGGCGACGGCGGCACTATCAACATGTCCATCCGCCTGGACGACCCCACGTTCCCCACCGACACCCTGGTCATCGACGGTGGGCAGGCCACCGGACATACAACACTGAACTTCACCAATAACGGCGACAGCGGCTTGGGGCTGGCAACCACCGGTGAGGGTATTCAGGTGGTGAACGCCATCAACGGCGCCACCACCACCGACGATGCTTTCTCGTTGGGTCGCCCGCTTCAGGCGGGCGCCTACAATTATGCCCTGCATCACGGCTCCGCCGATGAGAGCTGGTATCTCAGCAGCGTCGCAGGCTATCGCGATGAAGTCTCACTGTATAGCTCGCTGTTCGCTCAATCCATGGACTACGACCACGCGCTGGCGGGCAGCTACGACCAACGCCACGTTAACGGCGGCCATGACAATACCCTCTGGATGCGCATCCAGGGCGGACACCTCGGCTATGAAAACTCCGACGGTATCGCCCACGGCGACGCCCCGGAAAGCAGCGGCAGCTACGGCTTCGTACAGTTGGGCAGCGACCTGTTCCACTACCAGGGGGATACGGTCACGCTCATCGCCGGAATTTATGCCGCAGCGGGCCTCTCCTCCAGCGACATAAAAAACGACAGCCACGCCAACGCCGGAACCGTACGTGATAACGTTTACAGCGTCGGTAGCTACCTGACCGCCGCCAATGCTAACGGCCTCTGGCTGGACATCGTCGCACAAGGTTCCCGACACAACCTGAATACCGACTCCGACAACAACAGCTTCAATACCGACGGTTGGGGCTGGCTCGGCTCACTGGAAACCGGCCTGCCGCTTAACGTCACCGAGCGCCTGGTGCTGGAATCCCAGCTACAGTACATCTACCAGAACGTCTCACTGGATGACGGCCACGACAGCGGCGGCTACGTGAAGTTTAGCGACGGCAGCGCCCAGCATATCCGCGCAGGTATTCGCTTCGGCAACCGCTCCGAAATCGCGTTCACTCGAGGCACCTCATCCGGCAACGACGTGAAGCGCAGCCTAAGCGAACTGCCGATTAACTGGTGGGTACGTCCCTCTGTTATTCGTACCTTCAGTTCCGACGGCGATCTGAGTATGGGTACCGCTACGGCGGGCAGCAACGTCACCTTCACCCCGTCCCAGAACGGTACTTCGCTTGACCTGCAGACCGGCATAGAAGCGCAGATCCGCCATAACGTGACCATCGGCGTTCAGGGCGGCTACACCCGCAGCGTCGGCGGTAACAGCGCCGACGGCTACAACGGCCAGGCCACGCTTAAAATCGCCTTCTGATAACCCCGCGCCCCCTAGGCGTGTTTTCTTCCCCTCCCGCCTCTGCGCCCCAACGAACGCAGAGGCTTTTTCATTTATATCAGCCAATAAGGAATCACCCATGAAACTCGCCAGCCGCTTTGGCCACGTAAACCTCATTCGCCGCGACCGCCCACTCACCAACGACGAGTTGGCGCAGCACGTTCCCAGCGTCTTCTCCGACGAAAAACACCACTCAAGGAGCCAGCACTATACCTGCATCCCCACCGTCACCCTGCTCGACAGGCTGCGCGAAGAGGGCTTTCAACCATTCTTCGCCTGCCAAACCCGCGTTCGCAACGTCGACAAGCGCGAACACACCAAGCACATGCTGCGCCTGCGCCGCGAAGACCAAATCCTCGGCCACCAGGTGCCTGAGATTATTTTGCTCAACAGCCACGACGGCTCCAGCAGCTACCAAATGCTGCCGGGGTTCTTTCGCGCCATCTGCCAAAACGGCTTGGTTTGCGGCGATACCTTCGGCGAAGTCCGCGTACCACACAAAGGCGACGTCGTTGGCCGCGTGATTGAAGGCGCGTACGAAGTGCTGGAGACGTTCGACAGGATGGAAGAAAAGCGCGACGCCATGCAGTCTCTGATACTCCCCACGCCCGCACGGCGCGTATTCGCCAAAACGGCGCTCACCTACCGCTATGGCGAAGAGTACCAACCGGTCACCGAAGAACAGCTGCTTGCCCCACGCCGCCTGGAAGACAAGAGCAACGACCTCTGGACGACCTATCAGCGTATTCAGGAGAACATGATTAAAGGCGGCCTGTACGGACGCAACGAGAAAGGCAGAGCTTCCCGAACCCGACCGGTGAAAAGCATCGACGGCGACGTCAAGCTCAACCGGGCGCTCTGGGCAATGGCTGAAAACATGCTGCAGCTGGTTCACTAAGCCTATCGCCTTACTGCTTCTAAAGCGTTATCCCTCACTCATCTCTCTATCGACAGGCTCGGCTTTTATGCCGGGCCCATTTTTTTGCAGGCCTTATAACAGGAAATCCCATCACCATGAAAAACAAGTCTCGCGAAGATCGCATTATCACCATGGCGCTACAGCTGCTGGAAAAGCGTATTCAGCGTTCATCAAGCGTTATCACCACCACGGAACAGGCCAAAGGCTTTATTCGCCTCCATCTTGAACACCAGGAACGAGAAATCTTTATGGCTCTCTATCTGAACAACCAGCACCAACTTATTGCCAGCGAAGCCACCTCACTGGGCACCATTGCAGAATCCGTCGTCTATCCAAGGGAAATCGTCAAACGCGCAATGGAACACAACGCGGCAGCGGTGATCCTGGCCCACAATCACCCGTCGGGCTACGCCGAACCCAGCGCCGCTGACCGAACGATTACCGAACGGATCGCATCGGCCCTCGATCTGGTCGGCACTCGCATACTGGACCACCTGGTCATCGGCCACGGCGAAAGCGTCTCGTTTGCCGAACGCGGCTGGCTGTAAGGGAGAGCGCATGTCTTTTTCCGATACTCCTCAATGGGGACTAGATAACCCCGTCACACCACGCTTTGGCGCACGATTGGTACAGGAAGGCCACCGGCTGCACTTTCTAGCGGACCGCGCCAGCCTACATGGCACATTTGATGATGCGACGCTACGGCGTCTGGAACGCGTCTTTCCAATATTTATCGAACGACTGGAGCGCCTGCTGAGTACCGGCGAACTAACGCCTCGCAGCTCACGTTGCGTCACTATTCACCACGACGGCCTGACCTGCGAAGCCGACACCCTCGGCAGCTGTGGCTACGTGTATATAGCCGTCTATCCCACACCGCTACCGGACGAACACACAATAACGGAGTCAACGCCACTATGAACCCTTGCCCAGCCAAAGACGTCCCAAAGGACGGTACCGTTTTGCCCACTCTCGCCCATTATTCCGGCGTCCAGTGCAGCACCGCACACATTACCGACCAGGACAACCACTGCCTATGGCACGCCTCGCATAGCCGAGAAGAGTACGGCACCAGCGAATGGATCCACTACACCGGCACCGGTTACCTGATACGCCTGAGCGCCTGGACGCATTCCCGGCTGAAACTCAAGCAGCTCGGGCTGTCAAAACCGGCCCGCCGCCTGATAGCCGCGTTGCAGCGGCGCTACGGCATTACACAAATCCATCTGGATGCGTTGGGCGAAGTACTGCCCGGATTCCCACTGTTTGAATGGTGAACGCCGCCGCGTGATTTATTGCGAGGCGTCTTCCCGATCCACTCTCTCAAGCTTTTCATCTTCACAACTCACCGCATAATGCGCCTGCCGACTCCGACAGGCGCGTTTGCTTTTATAGGAACTAACCATCATGCAAACCGAAGCTGACGTATTAACCGACCATAGCGAACTGATTTGTTCCACCAACCTCGAACGCATCGTCACCGGGCGCAACGCCGCGCTTGCGCAGATAGAGCAGCTTATCCACCAGCTCGACGCTATCTCTCGCCTGACGACAGATATCGGCGGCGGCCCGGCAAGCGACTGGGCGATGAACCAGGGCCACCGCTACGACTGCCGACTATTAGCAGCACCAAAAGACGCGATGAAAGCCATCACCCACGCCATGGACCGCAACCTCTGGCGCAGCCTTATGCAACAGTCTGGCATGTTGACGCTGATGGACGCCGAAGCCCGCAGCCAATGGCATAAAAGTCTGGATGAAGGCGAATTGCCCGTCATCAGCGAAGAGAATATCCTCGCCACCTTTGAACAGCTACACCTGCAAAAAGCGGAAGTGTTTGAACGCGGGATTATCAACGTTTTCAAAAGACTGTCCTGGGACTATAAAACCAACAATCCCTGCCGTTTCGGCAAGAAAATTATCCTCAACGGGATAGTAACCCATGACCGCTGGGGCTACAGCCTAAACTGGGGCTGGCGCCGAGACCAGCTCGCCGACCTGGAGAGAATGTTCTACCTGCTGGACGGCAAAACGATACCGGACAACCGCAACGACATCGCCATAAAGCTGATGAACTTCATCAGCAATAATCGCAAGCAGCAGGTCTATGAGGATGAATTTTTTCACACCCGCTATTTTCAGAAGGGTTCAGGACACCTGACGTTCAAGCGGCTGGATTTGGTGGATAAGATGAATGATATCGTGGCAAAATACTATCCGGAGATGCTTGCTTAGTCTCTACGTAGTGTTAGAAAATTTAGTGTTGGTATATTAGTTGGTACATTTCCAAGCATGGAATTAATTTTATATATTTATCAATTAATTAAATAAAAATTCGAGTCCGGCCTCAGCACCATATCTATGGAAGTGGATACAGCAAGAGACGTCGATTGACGTCTTTTTTTGTGTCTAAAATCCGCGTTCCAAGCTTTTTCATTCAACTTAGGTATACTCACGGCAATAAGGAATACGCTGCGAAAGGAATAACCATGAGATACCGTACTATCGCGTTTCTGCTGCTGTTTATCAGCTCAGCCTGCCACGCAGAGAGCTGGCAGCTTGAAGTCGATAAAGAGGGTATTCAGGTATTTTTATCTACCCCTAAGGGTTCTTCGTTCAAGGCCTATCGCGCAGAAACGACCATCAAGGCCCAGCCGCAGGCCATTGCCAACATGCTGGCGGACATGTCCCTTTCGTGTCGATTAATGTACGGCTGTAAGCAGGCGCGGTTGATTAAGCAGGAAGGCTACGACTATTGGGGATACTCGCAGATTAAAGCAACGTGGCCGGTATCCGATCGGGACCTTTCCATCCACAGCCACGCTGAGCAAGGTAAAAACGGCACAATTACTATTACGATGTCCGCGCTGCCGCAAAATGTGCCCGCCGTTAAAGACCATATTCGCATCACCAAGCTCGACGGCTTCTGGAAATTTATTCCCGTTGACGCCCAAACTACTAAGGTCATTTATCAGGTCGCGGCGGAACCCGGCGGCGATGTCCCTGCCTGGCTCGCCAACAAATTTGTTGTCGATGGACCGTTTAAGACGCTAAAAGCCTTCAGGCAGCACGCGGAAGCAATGGAATAGCCAGTACCGCTCCGATAAAGCGCCTATGGCGACGCCTTAGATAATTCAGGGCTAAGGGCTATTCCATTAATACCCTTATCGGGCTATTCCACCCTAAACGGGTCCCTGCTGCTGTCCCTGTTCCACTCATACTCTATTTTATACGCGGCTTCTTCTGCAGCTTTAAGCCCGTGTACGTCAGCGATAAATCCTATCGACATATCCGTTCCGGCGGAAACGCCCGACGACGTATAGTATTTGCCATCAATAACCCATCTGGCGTTCTTCTGCCAAAGCACCTTTTCGTTGGTTTTAATCACGTTCGCGTACGCCAATTTATTCGTCGTTGCTTTGCGCCCGTCAAGCAGCCCGGTTTTACCAAGCAGCATTGAACCCGTGCACACGGTGAGTACATATTGGGAGGATTCGGCCAGCGTTTTTACCAGCCCGATAAAAGCAGGATCGTTAACAAGCGCCCTGGCGCCGGTCCCTCCTGGTAAAAGTAAGATTTCATGATGCTTAATGGCAGAAACCGGCTCGGTGAGAACGGAAGTATTACCATTACCCATGATTACGCCGCCATTCATTGAATAGTATCCAATGTCGTAATAGTCTGAGCGGCTTAGCGCTTCGGCCGGGCCAAATGCATCGAGTATTTCAAAGCCGTCATACAGCAGGACGTTCACATGCCTCAGCTTTTGGCTTTCCGGCTTGCCGACTTCTGAGTACATATGTTCGCCTCCCATCGCGACACCGTTGAACGTCCAAGCCAACGTAAACAGCACTACGGACAAAAAACCTTTTTTCATAAAACCTCCGTCGCCTATTTTTATTCCCTAGCGGAAGAGAGTTATCTTCACTTATGTGCCTTCAGGTTTACCTCTCGTCATTAACCAATTCTTGCCTATGCTCAAAATCACATTATGTACAATCGCGACAGGCCTCTAGGCTTATCCATTAGGATAACGTTTTCTTATAACACTCATTTTTCGACATAACAATAAAACAAAGGCGTTGCAACAAAGCTAATTATGTAGCTATCACTGCTGTTTTTCTTGATATTGAAGTTCAATGATTCGTTTTGCTTAAGAAAAAAACGCGGAAAATGATTAATTAGCACTTCATCAGAAGCATTATCGAGAGGAAGCCGATAAACGCGGCGGTTAGTCAAACGATACTCATTATTATGCGCGATATAATCAAAACTTATCTGCCTACTGATAACGCTCTTCGCTCCATTATCACTGGACTCACCGTTGATCGTAAGAACGCCTTCATTATCATCATGAAAAATAAAACGATAATAAGCAGAAATTTTAAAGTTCCCATGAACAAGCGTATGTCGAGAGAGGCAGCTAATGCTTTCAGCACCGTAAGAACTTACGGTAAAAAATAGAGATACAGTTATTAACAATTGGATAATAATTTTTTTCATTTTTAAAATCACAGTAAGTGACCACCAAATATACTATCGTTAAGGTCCTATGGAACTAAAGATCCCTAACAGGTAGCCGTATGAAAGTGAAAAATGAGACTGCACATCATCCATGGAAGAAATAACTCGTTTTAAAAGAAGTAGCTTTCACACGCATACCACTAAGAAATCTATTTTTATTTAAATAATAAGCACGTTTACTACACCCTCCCCCATCAAAAATGAACAAACATCAAAAGGATATAGTTTCAAAAAAAAACAATTCAACCTTAAAGAGGAAATCACAAATAAAAACCACAAATTGATAGTAATGCAGCCACAATGTTACTCAAACACCATTACCGCCTTAAAATGATTCTATTCGTAACAAAATATTTATATATCATCATAGGTAATTGGATGAAATTTTTTTCAAAACTTTAATTATTTTCATGTTAACAAAATAGCATCGCTATCGATAAATTATTTTTAAAACAAACAAAAACAACAATAAAATCATATATATAAATTACAAATCAAAAGCTAACGTCATTGCCAATTAACCAATTTACTTTCTATAACCAATAATTAGGAATAGAAGCAAATAAAACACAAGCAACTATAGCAATCATCTCACATAATAGGTGATTTTACCCTGCCGGCTTTTCCATGCTTATTTACCACCAATTATTAAAATAAATCATTCTATTTATAAAAGCATAGTGATAGTATTCAATAAATAAAAAACTGCCATAAGGTAAACATATGAAAGAATTCATTATTGATAAGGAAATAATTTTCACACCACACGACAGGCTACTGCGCTCTATTAAGACAACAAAAAAAACACACATCCATAACAACAGCGCCCGTTGCCTGGAGCTGCTATTAGAAAAACATGGCCAAATCGTATTACAATCTGAATTAATGATTGTAGGCTGGGGTGAAGATGCACTAAAAACAATAACAAATGCAACCTATTATCAATGTTTTGTTAATCTGAGAAAGAGCCTTAAAGGCCTGGGGTATAATAAAGAGCTAATTGTTACCATAAGGCAAAAAGGGATCCGTATCCCTCAATATATAGATATTGAAACAAAAACAGCCATAAACTCAGAGCTAATAGGGGAGGAAAAAGAAGAAAACCCTAACGCAGAAGCCTTTGACAAAGAAGAATTAACCGTACTCGATAAAACCAAAGGCAGCAATGAATTAGCTATAAAAAAGGCCCAATTTTCTTTTAAGAAAAGAGCAGCCCTCTTCTCTATAGCTGCTTTACTGATAGCCTATCCGCTTTACCACTCTTATGAGTCCACTCATAAAAACAAACCGCTAATAGGCGGATTTAGCAACGTAAAAGAATATCCCCCCTGCTTCTACTTTAACAAAAATAATAAAGATAATGCCTTTGCTTATGACTTCGCTATAGAAAACCATTATTCTTGCAAAGGTAATAGCGAATATTATATTTCATATTTTTCCACAGCGCCAAGAATCTCTATTTTCTCATGTAACGCCAAAAACAAAATAGAGTGTGACTCAACAACTTATATTATCGAAAAAGCAAAGGGATGAACCGATGTCAACACTCTAATTCACTTTAGCTATAACTTTTGAATTTACACCCAGGATATATATATTCACCTTGGAAAGTTATACCACAAGTTAAACATCTATAACGTCTTAGTTTCGCTCTACTATAGCCGTGCTTACGGACATTCCGGCTTGTACAATATGGACAATGGGGCCTTTTCTCAATGATAGCATTCATACTTATCCACCCAATTAAAAAGTAAAAACATGATATGTGGCTTGAAATAGGCTATGGCATTAAGGAAGAATAACATTTATACCTCTCCCGATATTATTAGTTAACTTTAAATATAAAACCATAGAACCCTCTCAAAAAACACACTTCTTAGATACTACTTTAATGAATTAGCATACAATTACATTAGCGATTTATAAAAAACAATAAAAACAACAATTAAATCAATGCAATAAATAATAAATAAAAACAAAAATCAGATATCCTAGGCCATCTGATTCAAGCACGATAACTAGAAATAAAACTATATATGCTATGACTGCTCCCCCTCAACTCAATAAGTCAACAAATCATAGCCTGCTATGGCTTACGCCCTACACGTCATTAATAAAAATTCAACACATTGCCCCATTAGATGCAACAGACCTAAAAAATAATAATAGTCGAATGGGTATGAATATCAGATATCAAATAGAATAAGGACCAATACTCTAAATAAGCAGCACCGCCATTTTATAATATAAAAAACGACATATGAGCCATATAAATAACACAGTGCCGACTATCATGCTTATGTCGCATTACGCATTTGTAAATAGAGGAAAACGTTGGCAGATATACGGTAGGTTCAACCGCGATAAAAAATGGATTAAACAGAAACGTTTTCCATTCATCCTAAATAAGAAAATAGCCGCCTAGAGCGGCAGCTTAAAGCCCCCCGAGGGAAAGCTCAACCAATTCCCGCCATTTTATTCTGACCCGGCTCAAGGATAGCCAGCCTTCCCCCATCACCGAAAAGATTATTCAGCTGATTCGGGAGAAAGGTGCGGCGATGTTTTAGGCTCGCCTACGGGCGGCTTCACCGGCCACTTAATGAGGCTCACCGCATGGTTATAGCCATTCCCAGTCACCTTACATTCACTACCGGAATAAATATAACGAGACTGGAAGGTCTTTTTACACGAAGTGCAAAAAAAGCGTTCGATGTGCGCTTTGGATTGCCCATGTTTACGCACAAAGCGCCGATCTCCACAAAAATAACAGCAAGGATTTACTGCCATGATTTACCCTTTTATATATCTTTCTACACATCCAGCACGCAATCAAGAATGCAATTAATCGCGTCTACATATTCCCAATGAAATCTCGAAACTGCATTTTATTCTCAGCGTCGCCTGCTGGATTATTATCTTCAACGATGAAAACGATCCCGACTATTGAAGATGACTTTCTACTCCGACTCAATCGAATCAAAAAGAGAGTGTTCCTCTAAAATTTGGATGAACCGCCCTCTGCTATCCTTATATACTTACGTCAAACGCATCCGGACTACCGCGAGCCACCTATGAATGAGAGCTTTGACTATAATTTAATCAAATACTTAGTCGCTATTGTAGACACCCGCAGCATGGTCAAGGCTTCAGAAGTGTTGGATACCGCGCCTGCGGCGGTCAGCTACGCCGTATCGAAGTTAAGAAAGCACTACAACGACCCGCTGTTTATCAGGTCAAGAGACGGCGTCAAGCCGACGACTCTGGCGATGAATCTGTATGAGGTTTTCAACCCGATAAACAAGTCGATTCATGAGAAAATTGTCACGCAGCCCGGCACCGTTGCGCCATTATTCAACTGCCCTCTGATAAAAATAAGAACCAACTCAATTGTGGAATATTGGTTAACTCATCATGCGATGAAAAACCACATCGTTCCGGATAAATGCATTTTTGAGTTTGCCAAATACTCAAGCAGCCTGGATGAACGAATAAACTCGCTGCGCACTCAGGAAATTGACATCGACATAGGCACCTCGATGCCTGCGGACAGGAACATTGTCAGCACGCCGCTGTTCAAGTTTGATCTGACGTTAATCTGCCGTGTCGACCATCCACGAATAAATGACACGATCTCACTGGAGCAGTTTTCTAAGGAAAGCTATGTCAGCAGAGCCTTTCAGGAGAATGCAAACCTGATCTCGGGAATGGAAGACGTGCTGGACGCCAGAATCACCCCGCCTTGGATAAAAAGCGAATCGTTTATTAATCTTATCCTGAATATTATTGATAACGACCTGCTCATGTTTTTCCCCAAGTTCTTTGCTCCTCTCATTACAAAAAGCTTTCCGCTAAAAGAGGTCCACTGCGACTTTATCAAAAAGAAAGATCTCTATTTCTATGCCTATATGCATAAGAAAAGAGGTAAAGAATCTGTTATGTCCGACATACTGGACTTAATAAGAGAGAAATAGTCATTCCCAACGCAAAGCAAGCTTCGCTTTTATCTAAAGAAAGTAGCCCGCGGCATAAACCCTCGGTATAGTATTTCCACATCAATATCTCCCACCTCAACGAGAAGGAATTTCAATGAAACTCAAGAAAACGGCCATTGCGGCCCTGCTTTCCCTCACCGCGATTGGGTTCGGCGTAACCGCCGCGCCGCACGACCACGCCGCCATGGGGCTCGGACAGCCGGCCCAGACCGAAGCGCCTGCGCCGTCTTCAGACGCCCAGCCGATGCCGGGCGGCCACGGTATGCACGGCCAACAGGGCGGAATGATGTGCGGCGGCAAGGGCATGATGGGCGGTCACCAGGGTATGATGGCGAACCTGACGCCGGAACAGCAGGCGCTGCTGAAAAAGGCCCACGACGACTTCCGCACCGCCACCGCGCCGCTGCGCCAAAAGCTCACCTCCAAGGGCTACGAATACAAAGCCGCGCTGACCGCCGTCCCGCTGGACGAGCAGAAGCTGCTGGCGGTAAGTAAGGAAATCAGCGCCGTTCGCGCCGAGATCGAACAGCAGCGCGTTAATATGGACATCCTGCTGGCTAAGGCCGGTATTCCTATGATGGAGCACGGTATGCCGGGTGGAATGGGCATGGGCGGCATGGGAATGGGCATGCACGGCGATATGGGTAAGAAGGGCTGCTGTCGTTGATGGTTGGCCGCTGTGTGTAGATGATAGTAAAAAGCCGCAGCTTACTAATTTGTTGCGGCTTTTCCATTTTTCTAAACGGCGGCTTATGCGCAAGCCTTATGTGCGGCCAGAGGAGATATGCTTTTCATATTCCGCTTCGGCCCACTCTATATTGGCAAAGACCAGATCGTCATAATATTCATTAAAATCAAGCAATATATCCTTGAACCTTTCATTTGATTTAAGATTTACGATGGTTCGCAGACATGCCAATGCAAAATCAGTTTCCCCAAGCCGAAAAAGTATATCTTCCGTCGCTATTTCTTCGAACGCCATGACGTCTTGGGATTTGACTATTTGGTACAGCCTGTCTTCAAACAGCGCCATAGACTTATCAACTTGCCCGTCGTGAAACAGGCTTATTGCGCCACCCCAGTGTTTATCAAGCTTGTTAAAGTCTAATTTCCCATTTTCATCTAATAGGTTATCGCCAAGCAGCGAGTAGGTTTCCGCAAGCCGGCCTTTTTGCGACCATTCGAAGCTAACGTTATTTTTCGTTAAATACTCGGCGGCAGCCGTCAAACGGCCGTACTTGAGCTTTAGGTAATCCGTCCGTCCCAATTCTTTCTCTAAGGCAGCGGCATTATCGCGCCACCATTGGTGCCACCAAATATCGCTCTTTCCCTCAATAATCTCTTTAAGCGTTTGCATTTTTTCACACGACATGGGCATTGTGGTCACCTCCTGATGCGGACCAACCTTCCTGATTGGCTAAAAGCTGCGTTGAAATAACGCATCTATACCCTACCCCTGATTGTATCCCGCACCGCCGCCGATGGCGATGCGGGAAATAAACGTTAGCGCACGTCCGGCTTAGGGTAACGGGAAGGCCAAATCACTTCAGGCGAGACGCCCAATGCCTGGGCTATCAGCCGTTCACCCTTGGGCCAGCGGCGCATAAGCGCATTGGCAAGCGTGGAAGATGCCAGCCCCGCGTCGCGTGAGACGGCGGCAAGCGAGGTGCCGCGCTTTTTTAGCCCGGCGATAACGTCGGCGGCGTGCCAGTCCTGTTGGCTCATCATAAGCCCTCGCAGGTAAACAGCAGGCCGTCGGCCGTATGCACCCGCAGCCAGCGGGGAGCCTTGAGATCGGCGGCAAAATAGCCCACCAGCCCGAACAGCAGATCGCTCATGGGTTGTTCTGCCCATGACGGCAGCGCCCTGCCGGTTAGCAGCTGCGCCAGCGTCAGGCAGTAGCCGCACAGCTGTTCTGAATCGGGCTCAAAGCGAGGCGGATTCACGGGCGGCTTATCGACAATAAAGCGTTCGACCAGATGTTCAGGGATGGGATCGTTCAGCGTCGCCCGTAGTTGAGAGAGACAGGAGATCAATCTCCCACCGAGCGCCAGCCGCAGCGCGAGGTCGTCGCTTTCGGTTAGGGCTTCGACGAACTGCTCGCAGTGGTCAGCCAGGGTGGTGAAGTCCGCGTTGGCGGTGAGGGGGATGGTGAGTAATGGGTGGGGTTGAACTGTAGTCATGGTGCAGCCTCCGGTTGCGATAATTGAGTATCACTAAGATTTGCAGGAGGCTAATCCCGACGCCTGATTTTGCGGGCGTAGCGTGACGATATCGTGCGCCTTATTTCATGGCAATGGGATTTGTTTGAAGTGTGGAGATGGCTCGCAAAATATGACCATAAGATGGCTCGTTCATCATAGTAAGCTGAAGGGGAGCGTTAGAACCGTATTTTCATTCATATTTCTCCCTAAGTATTATCACTGCCTTTATCTTATGTCACAGGTGATAGTTATTCACCTGAAGCTCACCTTGAGTCTTGCCTTCTGTTGGCCCATTGTCATACCGGCACAGTTGGCCTCAAGGTGAGCGTCTTCCTTTTAACAACGCGTTAGAACAATCCTTCGTTGCGCGTAGAGCATTTCTACGGATAGCTGAAACTTATATTCCGCCGCCTTCAGCTTGCGAGATTTAAGCATTTTCATTGTGACGCCACTTATTTCCCCTGACTCAATTCGTCTCTTAATTTCACCTGTACTCAGCATGAGCTGCTTCTGCAAAATCGACAGCAGGCTGACCTGAAAAGGAGGGGAAATTCTGACACTAACCCTAACCCGACTACGGGGAGAGATACTGACAGACCACCGCTCCTGAACGCAAAAATCAGGCCGACCCGATAGCTCTGCGTTGTTTCGCTTTAGCGTCGCGATATTACAGGCAAAATATTGAACCGTAGCAGCATCGTTCACCATCAACCGGTGATAAAGCTGGTGATCAATTTTGCTGACGTGCAGGCGTGAGAACAGAGAGATATTCCAAGTGTAATCGCAGTGGATGCATTTATAAATGCTCCACACGTCCAACATTTTCTTTTGAGAGTTAATCCGAAATGCCCCTGAAGGCGTGAAGTCCCGTTTAATGTTGCATGAAGGGCAGCGTTTCGTAATGCGCTGATACCCCACGGGCGTGACAGTCCATGTAACTTTCATAACGTACCTTTTTTAACCCATACAAAACCGGATCCGTACTGAACGGACCATGAATGTTTATGTATGAAAAATATTTATGAGATATTTTTCGGTGGGTTAAAAAAAGATTTCCAACGTTACAATCCTATCGATGCTCAAAGAGATAAGTCGAGCCTATCAAAACAGCAATTATCGGGTAAATGAGTTCAATCAATATTCATGATGGTTACGGCAGGATCTATTGATCTGAAAAGCTGAGCGCTGTGCATACATTCTGTGGATTTGAACTGTCGTCATGGAGGTAGCCTCCGGTTGCTATAATTAAGTATCATTAAGATTTTCAGGAGGCTAATCCCGCCGCCCAATATCTCAGACGTAGCGTGACGATATATTACGTCTTCTTTTGTAGCAATGGGGTTTGTTTGAAGTGTGTGTATGACTCGCAGAGTATAACATCGAATAAGCGATGTTCGTATGTCCCTTCCCCTCAAAGTGATTGATACATTCTATGTATAAAAGCTGACAATCAAATTAAATAACTATATTTTTCAATTAATTAATCAAGCCTACATCAAAAAAAATAAATTTTATCGAGACATTTTACTGTGTTGATAATAATATCAACCTCAATATATAAAATAATGGACTATGCCTAATGCCTCCTTTTGGTCTTATAGAACTCTACTTCTACGGTTTTATTATCTGTATTCCACTTTTAGTCCTGTTAATTTTCATTTTACGTACACGCGAGTCCAAACCTAAAATTAAAGAGGAAAATAAACGTGAAAATGAACAAGGAATGGGAATAATAACAGCTATTGTATGTCTCATTGTCGTTGGAACAATAGCAATATTAAACAGATAAACCCGGATGAAAATTTATCTAGAAACCAGCCAGAAATTTCAAAATGAATATTAATAAGTGTCGACTTACCATTATCAACAAAGAATAAATTTAATCACCAAGTTTTAGCATTTTCCCTATCGTTCCAAACCTACGCCAATAGCTTTCAGTGCAAATCTTCCTCGTTCGGCCACAGAAGGCGAGGGATCTGATGCTAGCATTCTTGCAAAAATAATCGATTGTTCCCCAATATTCTCCAACTCCCTGATAAGCATTTCCCCTGCCACACGACGTACAATTGGTGAACGGTCAACCATCGCCATTTTTAAGCTGTGGATAAACGGCCTTGAAACACAAATCAAACGTTCCCCCAATAGAGTCACGAATCGCCCCTTACAATAACTTTTATCTGTCCATTCCCATTTTTTCCCTTCACTCCAAACAAATCGACCTTCAAATTGGCAACGATACGCTTTTGCTCGCAAGGATGGTTGAACCGCTAATTCTGCGATATCGGACAGATAATGATCTAGTACCTCAGTGCGGCCAACTTGAGACAATATAGAAGACATCGGCCCTGACGTCGCTGATATCAGTCGTTGTTTAAAAGATTCCCTCACTTTTTCTAATGATAGAATCTGCATCAATACTTGTTTTTCTACATTCCCCATTCGGCCCCAAGAATCCCAATGGGGAAGCGTTATAAATAGTACATCGACGATAATTTCCGGATCCGAAGCCTTTGCTATCAATGGTAATACATCGCATGCTGCTTTTCTTATTTCAGGAACCCAATCATTAAGTCGACGGACGGCTAAAGCAAAGAAAAAGCTATTTGGCGCAGCTCCTGATAAAACTTTTAATGCATTTTCACGCTTGAAGCCATCACCGCTACATAAATCTATCCAAGGAAAATAGGGATTAGGCTTACTCCAAAGTGACCAATGCAGTTGCTTGGAAACGCGTGACACAGTGGTTAGTTCCCAACGAATCAAACGCTCCCAGTCATCCAAATTCGTTAACGCTAGCGCCGAAGTTGCAGCAACTAACATAGATACATCAACCGCCTCATTACTGTTCGAATTGAGCGCATTCAAAAATTGCTTTATAGCAGCCACAACGACTTCTTGCCCATTATCCTTCTGTGACAACATAGAATGTTCGGCTCTCAACTTAATTCCTCCTTCTCTTCCTCATACATCTGCAGATATGCCTCAAGAGGGTAGGCTGTTCCTAATGTATGAATTTCACCACTATTCTTATCTATTATAAATGGCGTATTTCCCGCAAGTAACGCACTATTATCTCCCGTTTCAAGATATTTCCTGGATTGAAAACAAAAGCACCACCCTTCTGAAAAACGCCCTATCAGAGTGATCACCACGGGTATATCCCCATCGCTCAAGTAGTCATTTGCTTTCTTTACGGCATCATCAAAAGTAATCATCAGATTGTCCTTAATATATGGATGACCAAAATCTACCTCGATTTAGCGAACGCTGAGCTAAAGCCTTCGTTTTATCGGTATTCTTGAGGTATGCGAGATAGCTGCGCTTCTAATGACCAATCATCCGGTTGTGATTTTTTATGATTCCAATTAGCGCCGTTCCCCAACCATTTAGCTCGGTACACTTTCAATGTATCTAAAGAGGCATCTTCATATCCAAATTCTGCGCCACAGCAGTCACATATGTCATAGTTTGGAGAATCACCGTCGTCTCCCCAAGGAGGTTCTAACTGTGCGGCACCGCATACTCGGCAGATGCATAAAGAGTCACTATTGTGCATTGAATTTATCCCTATAGCTCCAGATGAGTCTTCCCAGTTCTGGTTAACACCTTAACCATCCTATTTCCGTGACTAGTCTTAAACATAGTTTTAAGCCTACCTCTTATTTTAAGAGGGGGAAAGTGTCTGGTTATTCAGGGGGCCAGTCTAAAAACTAGAGCAACCACAGCTGTCACGACAGTAACAAATTACTGAACTTCGTTTTGTTAGAAATAAAAGAAAACTCCCGTATTAAACCTAATAGCAAGATCAATTTGGGATATTAACTTATCCAAAACTTGCTTGGATGGGTTAGCCAGAATTCTTTCATTAACGATCCTTCTCGCTTGATGAAGGGTATTCGAGCCAACCAGCCTTTCATCTTCATAGTTATCAATATTTTTATCTAATTTATCATTGAGTAAGTTGAGAACATCACTCTCCCATAACTCTATATAGTCACTATCATCAAGAAGGACTTCTACAAGATCTCCACCAACACATTTATCATATTCAAGGCGATTCATAGCGTCTAGGCTTACGGGAACGGATAGATATTTCATATGATTCCTCTAATCCCGCTAGACTGACAGGGGTATTTACTCTTAGAGCAGACTAAGTTCATTTTCGAAATAGCGCTTAGATGATTTATTTCCATTAAATGATAAATAATAGATAGGTTCATCTCTTTTATGATGCCATTCTATGTTTAATATAACCCCCTCTTTACTACTTAGTAAAGGAGATACGCTTATTTTATCTCCAATAGAAAAACGAATATCTCTAACTGGCTTAAATAAACAAGGATTAACTTTAAGAGAACAGTCACCATAAATTAGTACAATAAAATCCCCACATTGTTTTTCACAATAGAAGACTTTTCCATACAACACTAGCTTTCTTGCTCGCTCTACGTCGTCCGGACAGATAAAATCAACATCATTTCCATCAAACCAAGGATATAATCCCCAACGTCCTTGCAAATCTAAATTAGTTACCATACAGCCGCGATCCTTCGGTAATTCATTAACAACCTCTTGAGGTGCTGTTAAAGACCTTTTCGCTCGTTCATAGCATTCAGAATGTATACTAACATCATAAAGAACTTACCATAAAGCGCTCCAAATGACACAAAGTACCACGATGACGATGGGCAACAGAGTTCTACCTAGCCAAGGCGGCAGATATGCCCATAAAACAATCCCGGCCACTTCTCAGCAGCCGGGATTTTCAACACCATATCCATTTAAAAAAGAAGCGCCCCCCCTACATATCCTCCAACCGCCCATGCTTCTCATACCTCGACACCCTCTGCACCGCATTCGCGTCATCAACAAACAGCACCGTCGGTCGATGGGCCTTCGCCTCTTCGGGGGTAAACTGCGCATAGCACATGATAATCACCTTATCGCCGACCTGCACGTGGCGGGCCGCGGCGCCGTTGAGGCAAATCATGCCGCTGCCCTTTTCGCCGGAAATGGTGTAGGTCTCAAACCGGCTGCCGTTGTTGATATTGACGATCTGCACCTTCTCGTATTCGAGGATGCCCGCGGCGTCCAGCAGGTCTTGGTCAACGGTGATGCTACCGACGTAGTCCAGCTCGGCCTGGACCACCGTGGCGCGGTGGATTTTGCTTTTCAGTAACGTTAATTCCATGGCTGTCTATGGCTCTTTAGTAAGAAAATAACGAGGCCCCAAAGGCCGGTAATCAATCGCGGAAGTAAGCTAGGCGCCAAACTCTTCGGTTAAGCTTTCCATCACCGCATCGTCTATTTCAAAGGTATGCTCAGGCCCGGGGAATACGCCGCGCCGCACCTCGTCGATATACTGGGTGATGCCGCTGTCCACGCTCTGCCGGACCTCGCCAAACCGTTTGGCGAACTTGGGCGCGACGCCGTCGTAAAGGCCCATCATGTCCTGACAGACCAGCACCTGACCGTCGCAGCGCGCACCGGCGCCGATGCCGATCGTCGGGATGGTCAACAGGGACGAAATCAGCGCCGCCAGCGGTTCAGGCACGCATTCGAGCGTCAGCGCGAACGCGCCCGCCTTTTCGACCGCCAGAGCGGAGCGGATGATCTTTCTGGCCGCCAGCTCGCTGCGCCCCTGGGCTTTAAAGCCGCCGAAGGCGTTGACGGACTGCGGCGTCAGCCCCAGATGCGCCATCACCGGGATCGACGCGCGGGTAATGGCAGTAATCTGCGGACAAACCTCTTCGCCGCCCTCAAGCTTCACGGCCTGCGCCCTTCCCTCTTTCACCAGGCGGCCCGCATTGGCGACCGCCTCTTCCACGCTGACCTGATAGGACATAAAGGGCATGTCGGTCACCACCAGCGCGCTTTTCGCGCCCCGTGCGACAGCCCGGCTGTGGTGGATCATGTCCTCCATCGTCACCGACAGCGTGTCCTCGTAGCCCAACATCACCATGCCCAGCGAGTCGCCGACCAGCAGCGCGTTAACGCCCGCGGCGTCCATCAGCTTCGCCATCGAGTAGTCATAGGCGGTCAGCATGGTGATTTTTTCTTTTTTCTCTTTCTGCCGCTGCAGAGTGATAACCGTGTTCTTCATTTCTTCAGTTCAGCCTCAATGTGTGACGCAGTGTGAGAATAGTCTCGCTGCGGATGCTTCTCGCGCGCGACGTCCAACAGCTGCTTCGACAGCAGCAGGTAAATCTCGCGCAGCTCGCCGTCGCCGAGCGCCTCAAGGTGCTGGCGAATGGTGGCATCGTCCCCCCTTTCTAGCGGGCCGGTGAGCGCGTCCTTCACGCCGACGCGGCAGACGTTTTCCGCATTGCCCAAAAACAGCGCGTTCCATGCTTTGGTTGAAAACGCCTCGTCAAAGCCGCACTGGGAAAAAAGGTCGCTGCCGACTTTCGCCAACGCGATAACCAGATTGCTGACCGTGACGCAGGCGGCGTGGTAGCGCGCCTTATTCGCTGCATCGATGACCGCGACGCGGTTGCCCAAAGACTCCACCAGCCGCGTCATCTCGCCTAAACGCGCCTCGTTCCCTTCAAGAGTGAAGCAGGCCGTCGCCAGCGCCTGCGCGGAATGCGTTTTATCGCTAATGGCCAACAGAGGATGCAGCGAATAGCCGTAAGCGCCAAGCTGCCGAGCGCCGTCGAAGACCTCAGACGGCAGCGCGCCGCTGCAGTGGCAAACGATCTTGTCTTGCAGCGAATGCTGCGCGACCTCTCGCCAAACCGCCCCGATCTCGCCGTCCGGCACGGTAATAAACAGCGTATCGCACGCGGCGATAAGCTCAGGCAGCGAATGAAAGCTTTCGCTTTGTGTAAACCGCGCAGCTTCTTGAGCGTCCTCAAACGAACGGCTGTAGTAACCAGCGACAGGCTTTCCCCTTGAGGCAAAGTACTTGCCCAGAGAGAAGCCGACCTTTCCTGCACCGATGAATCCAATATTCAAAGCGTGTAGTCCAAAATAATAAATCAACGTGACGATATGGAAGATACCGTTAGCTTATTCGGCTCGATAGGCAAAATGAGCGGAATAAAACAACACATCTATAACATCTTTATATTGCTGAGGTAAACGATATAAAAACGGCGCTCACATGAAGCGCCGCTGTAGGTTGATGACAAAGCCACTTATTTGGAATTGAGTCGATAACAATGTTAATCGGCGGGAGGGGTTTCCGTTGGGGTCGACTTGGCGTAAGCCAACGACAAACCGGTGAAACCGGTTTGAACAGCGCTTGCGCTGGCCCTGAAAGGGTGGAGCCCGAAGGGCTCCATAACGGCCCGTAGGAAGGCTAGGCCCGACGCACTCCCAAAGCTAATACAGGCGCCCTACCGGCCGAGCACAATGGTGATATAAGCAGACCGTATTTTCGGCCGGAGTATCCTCTGAAGCTGATTAAGATGATTTGCGAATAATTCAACGGCGCTCAAAAGAGCGCCGCCTCATTAACATACCAAACAACGTGGATCAGAACGCGTACTTCACACCTAACATCGCAGAAGTATCGCTGTACCCGGCATCCCCCACCTGCTGGGCCACGTTGCCCCACAGGTTCAAGCGCTTGTTCCACTGCCCTTCCACGCCGACCTTCACTTCGCCGATATTTTTAGCGCCGCGCATTTCGTCCTTCACGCCCGCCATCTTCACGCTGTGGTTCTGGGTGTTGTGGATCCAGTTGGCCTCAACAAACGGCTGGAACTCGCGGTCCTTGCCTTCGTCCTGTGCGCTGTGGCCCTTCATGTAGGTACGAACGCCAAGGCGCGTCAGCAGGTTGCCGTTGGTGTCATCGCTGACCTTGGTTCGCCCGCCGGCCGCGTCGCGCTGCTCATAGTGGTCTTTAGCGCGCACGTCCATCCAGACGACCTGCGCCTTCGGCTGGATCCAGTAGCTGTTAACCCCCTGTTCGCCAACCTTAAAGCTGTAGCCGCCTTCAACCGACGCCGTGACGCCGCGAGACTTATACTTCTCGGTCGCCCGGTCTTCGCCCATCACCTTGTTGTCGAACCAGTTATAGAGCACCCAGGAATCCAGATAGGCGCCGGTCTTGTCCGCTTCGTTGGCATACCAGGTGCCGTAAAGCCCCGCGCTGTAGCCAGTCACCTGCCCGCGAGAGTAGTGGGAAGTCACGCTGGAGACGGTCTTGCTGCGGTTGTTGCCGTAGCCCGCCATCGCGCCAAGGTGCCAGCGGTCAAGGCCGTCGGTGCTCCACTGCGCCAGATCGCCGCCCAGCTGAAGCACGTAGCGGTTGCTCTTGGTTTTGAGCTGGCTGCTGCTGTCCCTAAAGCGCGTATGCCCGCCGACGTTGCGCATCCACATGCTGGTGACCTTCTGCTCGCCGGTCAAAACGTCGGTATACTGCGTTTCACCCAGCCGATCGTGCAGGCGCGTCAGGAACATCGTATTGGCCGCGTAGTTGTTGGCCAGATAGCTGCCGAATTCCGGACGGTACTGGTTCTCTCCGCCAGGCGTAGGACCTTCCGGTTCTGGATCGGGATCCGGTTCAGGTTCTGGCTCAACGAGCGGGATCTTGCTAGTCAGATACCAGTTCTCGTTCGACGCGCCCTTCACCACGTCGTAGTCATAAGCGCCGGCCACGATGCGCGACTGCTTGACGAAGTTACCGATAGACTGCCCGCCGACTTCGACGATCTCAATGCCTTCAATCGTCTGGTCGCCCGTTCCGCCGACGTTCACGATGGACACCTTGGTGGTTCCCGCCGCTACGTCGCCGGTCACGATAAGCTTGTCGGTTAACGAATCGTCCGCGCCCAGCACGGTATTGAGCACCAGCACGCCGTTATTGCTCGTGTAGTCCCCCATAACGGTGAGCGTTTTAGGCGTAAACGTTCCTCCTGCTGCGGGTGACTCGTACGAAAGCGTCGCACCGCCGAGCGTCAGGCTGGAAATCACCGAGTCGCCCGTCATGTTCCAAACGCTTTGCGCGCCGTCGATGTTCAGATCGAGCGTTCCCGGCGTAACGCCCAACGCGGTGGTGCCGGTAAACGACGAGCCGTCGGTCATACTGAGGTTAATCACCCCGCCGTTTTCCGACAGCATGTTGCCGAGAACGGTGAATTTTCCGGGAACGGTAGAGGTAATCTGCCCTTCGGACGCGTACAGCGCATAGCTGTCAACGCCCTGAGCGGTAACGTTTGCACCGTCTTTAAACTCAATAGCGCTGGATGCCCAATCGACGTACGCTGCATGAGCGCCTTCGCCAAGCGTTTTTATCGTCGCGTTTTTATCAACGACGATGGCGTTATTGGTCGCATTGGCCGCTCCGTGGGCATACAGCGCGTGAGAGCCGTCGCCTTCGGTTTCAACGACCGCATTTTCGCCCATAGTGACGCTGCTTTCCGGCGCAAAAACGTGAACGCCGTAAGAAGCGGCGCCCGTTGTCTTAACGCTGCTGCCGTTGCCGATGACAATGTCCGTACTGTAGGTCAGCGAGCTGCTCTGCGTTCCCGTAACGAAAATGCCGTGAGCGCCGTCGCCGCCCGTCACAACGGCGGTTGCATCGCCAAACGTGACCGATGCATCGCGAGAGCGAGCATAGATGCCGTGAGCGGTATCGCCGCCGGTGGTGATGGTATTGGAATTCCCTAACGCGATAACGCCCGCGCTGGAAGTGATAGAAACGCCGTAGGCGCCTGAACCTGCGGTATCAATCGTGCCGTTGCTGCCTAACGTGACGGAACCGTTCATCGCCGAGAAGTTGATGCCGTACGCCGTGTCGCCAGAGGTCTCCCACGCAAATCCGTCTTTCACATCCAGAGTCGCCCGGGTTCCCGATACGTGGGCCGCGTTGGCGTTGTTGCCGTGAGTTTTGATCGTGCTGCCGTTGCCGATGGTTACCTGAGAGTCGGTGCCCGACGTATAGATACCGTATGACCGCAGCCCCATAGTCTCAACGCTGAGCCCGTCGCCGACGTGGATCTGACTAGTTAGGTTGGTTCTCAGGCCATGAGCGCCTTCTTTCAGGAAGGGGATGGTGCCAGCAAATTCCGTGACCAACGTAGCGTTATTGCCGATATAAAGAATGGTGCCGCCGTTCATATTGACCGCGTCAGACGACAGCCCACCGGTAGTAATCGACAGATTGTCGCCAACCCTGATTGTGCCGGCGGCCGTATTATTTGACGGATTGGTTCGAATGCCGTCCGCTTCGTCGCCAGAGGTTTTAACCGTAAAGTTATTACCTACCGTCGTTACAGAGGCGGGGTTGTTGCTATTCACATAAATGCCAAAGTGGTGGCCCGCGAAGGTTGGAACGGGCGAACCGGTTGTCGTCACGCTGTATCCATCGCCGACCGTTTCCCCCACGTAAACGGTGCCGCGATCTATTGCAAAACTTTGGGAAGAATAAAGTACAGATAAAACAAATGTTGTCATTAGGGTCAAACGTAGCCTGCTTGACCTTCCATTAATATCACTTCCATTAGACAGCAGATGATTTCTCATATTTCGCCCACTCCTTAGGGCCAAAAGCAACACAAACAGAGAAATTAGATAGTTATATAACAACGCTTATGAAAATCCATAAAAAGCCAAAAGCGTGTTGTGAGATAATAATTACACGATCGACGCAATCGATCAACTGGTAAAAAACAATAGAGTTTATCTATCAAAAACAACATGTTCGATCGGTCAAAAAACTTAACTATTTAATTCATACACTTGTCACAATCACTAAAGAAACAACACACGTTAATGAAAAATAATCTATTGGAGGTGATTTAATATTATTTATAAAAATCAATTAGTTAAAACTTAAAAATCAATGAAAAAAGAAGATAAAAAAAGATTTGAGTATCAAATTTATTCTGGATAAAAACGAATTATTCAGAATAAAACTCCTATTGTTAACCAAATGACGCAAACATTTAGGTCAATAAACTAAAATGAAAATAGCTCAAGAAAGGAGGTTTAAAGAAATAATTAATAATCAAAGCCGCCAAATAATCACGGACATCAATCTTCGATAAACTAAATCATTTCAACAAAACAACTTATTTAATATAAATAAGGAAATAAATAAAACCCATTAGATCAACAAAAATACAACAAATAAACGCTTTGGATTTTAATGAAAATAAAACCGATAGGTTATTTATCAGCTATCCGTACAATTATTGTTTTAAACAAAATAAAACCTTTACGCACGGACAAAAAAAGGCCCCTGAAATCAGGGGCCTTATTCAATGTCTTATAGAACAGGATCAGGCTGCGGCCGGTTCCCCTTTAGGAGGATCGAAGGCCGTCAGCGGCAGCGCCGGGCCGGTATACTTCTCGATAGAAACCAGCGCGGTGTTGCCAGAGCAGCCGTTGGCCAGCTGAGAGGACGGGATATCGTCGGTCAGCACGTTTGCGCCGCCGTTCTTACAAATCCCGGTCGCCGGGTCCAGATCCGGCCATCCGCCTTCGTGAATGCAGACGACGCCCTGCTTGATGCCGTCGGTAACTACTGCGCCCACCAGCACCTGGCCGCGCTCGTTATACGCGCGCACCAGGTCGCCGTTAGCGATACCGCGCGCCTTGGCGTCTTCCGGGTGGATCGTAATCGGCTCACGATCGGCCACGGCGTATAGCTCACGCAGCTTGGCGTAGTTAAGCTGGCTGTGCAGACGGTGAGCCGCGTGCGCGGTCAGCAGCTGCAGTTGCCCTTCCTTCGCCGATCCTTTCCACTCTTTAGGCTCAAGCCAAGTCGGATGCGCAGGGCAGTCCTTATAGCCGAAGCCTTCGATGGTCTTGGAGTAGATTTCAATCTTGCCGCTCGGCGTGCCCAGCGGGTTCATTACCGGATCGGCTCGGAACTCGGCGTAGCGCACGAATTTATCGTTCTTGTCGCTCTTACGCATTTCAATCAGCTTGTTTTCCTGCCAGAACTGATTGAACATCGGCATCGCCACGCGCTGCGCGCGCGCGCCTTTCTGCGCCGCGTCATAGAACTCTTTCAGCCAGTCCATCTCCTCTTTGCCTTCGGTATACACCTTACGGCCGCCCGGCTTAAGCAGTTCGGACATGTCGGCAAACACGTCAAAGTCGTTGCGCGATTCATACATTGGAGGAACGACCTGCTTCATCGGCACCAGGTGCTGATTGCTGTAGTCGCCGGTCATGGTCAGGTCGTTACGCTCAAACGAGGTAGTGATGGGCAGCACGATGTCCGCATGCTTGGCCGCCGCCGTCCAGTAGCATTCGGAAATGACGATCATCTCCGGCTTTTGCCAGGCCTTGATCAGGCGGTTGGTGTCCTGATGGTGGGTAAAGTTCGCACCGCCGGCCCACCAAATCATCTTGATGTCGGGGAAGGTGATTTCATGGCCGTTGTGCTGAATTTTAGAACCCGGCTTTTCCAACGCTTCGACGATGCGCGCCAGCGGGAAGCTGGCGACCGCTTCAGAAGCCGCCCAGTCGTTACCGGCGGAAGAGAGCCCGGAAACGGAGGACGAAATCGCCGGCAGAACGCCGCCGACGCGGGTCGGGTTGCCGCCGTTGGAGTAGTGGTAGGAGAAGCCGAAGCCGCCGCCTTCCGTACCAATCTGGCCAAGCATCGCCGCCAGCGTCACCAGCATCCAGTGCTTCTGCTCGCCGTACTGCTGGCGCTGAATGCCCCAGCCGGCCATGATCATGGTGCGGTTCTTGCTAAAAATATCCGCCAACAGTTCGAGCTGCTCGGCCGGCACGCCGCAGATCTCAGCCGCCCAGGCCGCCGTCTTCGGCGTCTTATCGGTTTTGCCTAACAGGTACTCTTCGAACTTGTCGTAACCGGTGGTGTACTTATCCAGAAACGCCTTGTCGTGCATCGACTTGGTGACCAGCGTGTGGGCAATGCCTAGCATCATCGCTACGTCGGTCCCCATGTTCGGCGCGATCCACTGCGCGTTGTCGCCGAAGAACTCAACGGTTTCCGAACGCATCGGATCGATGGCGATCACCTTCTTACCGGAACTCTTGAGCTGATTAAAGAACTCAATGCCCTGCTCGTCGGTGCTGGTCCACGCAATTTTCAGCGTGTTGAGCGGGTTTGCGCCCCACAGCACTACAACCTGAGAGTGATCCATAATCATCGGGTAGGTGGTCTGCTGCTCATAAACCTCAACGGAACCCACCACGTGCGGCATGATGACCTGCGCCGCGCCCGTGGAGTAGTCGCCCATGTGGCCTGAATAGCCGCCAGCCAGGCTCATATAGCGCTGAAGCAGCGTTTGCGCCTTGTGAAGCACGCCGCTGGAGCGCCAGCCGTAGGAACCGGCGAATACGGAAGAGGGGCCATACGCCTTACGGATGCGCATGTGCTGTTCGTGAATGAGCTTATAGGCTTCATCCCAAGAGACGCGGACAAACTCGTCGCTGCCGCGCTTGCCGTCCGGCGCGGTTGGGTTCGCCAGGAAGCCCTTGCGCACCATCGGATACTTCACGCGCGCTTTGGTATAAAGCTGATCGGCGGCGGTGGTTTGCAGGCTGTTCGGCACGGTCTTGGCCAACGCGCCTTTGGAAGAAACCACTTTTCCGTCCTTCACCTCAACGTACATCGCGCCCCAGCGGCCTGCGGTCAGTACGGTCCCCGCAGGGGCTTCGGCCCATGCGGGAAGTGGAATTGCTGAGGATATCGCCATAGCCCCAGCCGTGACTCCTGCACCTTTAATAAAACCTCGACGTGTTACGTTCATAGGTCGTCCTCTTTTTATTATTAAAAATTACTGCTTCATGTCCTTCGCGTTGTACTGGAAGTATCGGGTCAAAATGTCCAAATTCTGTGGCGTAATGTCCGTCCTGTCCCCCATGCCTTTGGCTACGGCAGGCCAGGCGTTGACGGTATAGTGTTTGGATGAAATCTTGGCGTGGCAGCCGGAGCAGTAAACGGTATCCAGGTTTTCCGCATAGCCCCACAGCGCCTTTCTGTCGGCCAATACCGGCTCGGTAATCGTCCCCGCCAGGCTGACCGGGCGCCACTCGTTGTCGTAGTCGTCCTTAACGTAGTCGCCCTGCACCTTCAGCGCCGCCTGCCCTGCTTCGCTTAAGCTTGCGAGGATCAGGCGCTGGCCTTTTTCCAGATAGATAACCTGCTCTGCGCCCTTCATTTGAGAGCCCGTCAGCTCGACTTCGCGCGTCGCACCCTCAGCCTTCGTCACCTTCAGCGCGGTAGCCGGATACACGGTCGCCAGGTCGCCCATTTTGACGGGCGTCGCCGGATAGACCACTTTAGCGTCGGCAGCGGTCTGCTTGGCGGCGCTCATCACTTCGTCCAGCGCCTTGTCGTCCATTTTGATTTCCGGCGGGAAGTGGGCGACGCCCTTATGGCAGTCGATGCAGGTCTGCTTCTCTTTAATGCCGAGGTTATGCATCTTCTGCGCGTCCTGACTTTGCGAAGCGAGATCCATGGCGTCAAAGGTGTGGCAGGAGCGGCAGGTGGCGGAGTCGTTCGCCTTTAGCTGGTCCCAAACGGTCTGGGCCATCGCCAGACGATGCTCTTCATAAAGCTCCGGCGTGTCGATTTTTTTACTGATGAACTGGTGGTAGACGTCTTTGCTGGCCTTCATCTTGGCGATGAAGAAGTCGAGAGGCTCTTGAGGAATATGACAGTCGGAACACTCCGCGCGAATGCCTTTCTGATTCTTGAAGTGGACGGAGCCCTGATACTCCTCGTACGGCGCCTGCATGGTGTGGCAGGAGAGGCAGAAGCTGGTTTCTGACGTTTTGTGCAGCATATAAGAACTGCCGCCAAATCCAAACGCACCAATCACAATTCCCAGAACAATGCCCCAAAAGAGCTTAGACTTCCTGATAGCCATAGTAAAAATAACCTTCTATGTTAATAATCAACGCTTTTCTAATAAGGCTTAGCGCCTCGTTATATATATAAATACACAGCCAGCTTTAGGAAATTACCCGGATATCGTTATATAAAAAAACACATAATGAATTATCCAAACGGCTAGTTTCCTTAATTACAGTTAGCGGCGTAACAATAATCACCATTAAAGTTCACCGCTTCATTTAAATATAAGATCACGATACTCCTATAGGGGTATCTTATCTTTTATTTCAGCGCCTGTCATAATTAACGTTATTTATTGTATTTTCATATTTTTTAATAAACCCGATCGTCAATTAAAATAAAATACAATAAATTCAATCAATTAATCAACTACCTCTTGGGTTCTATTTTTATACTTAGGTCTCAATAATTTAATCAAAAAAGACAAAACCAATCCTGATAAAATAAATCATCACGATTTAAAATCACATAAAAATATAAATAGCTAGCACCTTAACCCATAAAACTGGCAGAAACAACGCCTCAATGACTACCCAACCGGTCAACCAACGGCGAACAAGCAAAAGCGTAGGTTGTCATCGACTTTTATTTCCAAAGCGTGTACGAACCGACAAGCAGAAATCTATAAAATGATATATATCAATAATGAAAAAAAACCTAAAAATAAAAAATGCGTCCTCACAACCTCAAAAAAATACTTCGTACCGGTCGGCAGAATATCGTCATTGAAATCGTAACGGACGTTGTGAAGAGGGATATTTCCGTCTGCGTCCTAATCGTCCCCCACAGACTAAAAAGGCAAAACGGTCGGAAACGTTCTAATTCATACAGAACGCCAGACAGCAGATGACGGTGGTGACTGAGTAGTAACGACTAACTAACCGATTTGGGAAGATGCGCCAAAAACCAGGTGACCGCCAGCAGGTCCGCGCTGCCGCCGGGGCTCAGGTTTTTAGCAATGAAGGCGTCGTCCAGCGCGGCAAGCCGCGCTTTCGCCTGCGGGTGCGCCATGCCGCCGTCGTTTAGCAGCGCCCTCGCTTCGTTTCTGGCAAAGCGCAGCCCTTCAACGCCGCCGCGCGATACCAGGTTGGTGTCGTCGTTGTGCGCCATGAGCGTCAGCAGCGCCTGATGCAACGAACGTTCGCTGCTCCATCCTTGACGCAGGCTTTCACGATAGGCAGGAAGTCCGTAGTCCAGCGCAGTGGCAAAGCCCGATTCGGCCTCTCCCCGCGCGCCGGTGAAGCCGTAGCTCAGATAGAAGCGCTCCCCGGCCGTTCTGGCCTCTTTTACCGACGCCAGCTCTCGCATCACCATGCCTCGACAAACGTCCGCTACTTCTTGGCAAAGCGCTTGCGCCTCTATCGGTACGCCGCGAGCGAGCAGCCTGCCCGCCGCCGCGCACAAAAGGCCGAAGGCGAATACCGCCCCCTTGTGAGTGTTCACTCCGCCGGTCGCGCGATACATCGCCCTTTCGCAGGCCATGCCGGGCGCCCTTAAGGAAGGAAGCGCCTGCGCTGCGGGAACGTTCCCCTGCGCATAACCCAGATAAACGAACTCGGGCAGGCCGTCGGCCACCGCTCGGGCGCTGCGCGCGAACGAACGGCTATCCATATCGCGATGCGAGCCGCTATTTTGCCTGTCAACCAGCCCGGGCTTGGGCGTGAGTAGAACTTCTTCCATCATCGCGCGGTAGGAGAGACGCCCGAGCGCCTCTCCCCAGAGGGCCAGCATTTTGTCGCTTAAGGGAGCGCTGGCCTCCTCGGAAACATCACTCTTCAGCTTCGAGAGACTGCTTGAATTCATCAATGCTCCGGTGAATGGCGCTTAACAGTTCGCTGACGTCGTGGGCGCGGGAGCGCGCGCAGACGTGGGCTGGCTCATCACACACCAGGCAGCTGCGCGGAGAAAGGCCGACCTCAGTACGCGAGATGGGCCGACCATCGGCGCCGATAACGTCGATATCCCACAGCCTTCCGAGCGGATGCGCCTCTTCAAGCCCGACGCACAACCGCTTAAGCGCCGTAGCATCCATATTCACGCTATAGATGGCCTCCGCTCCGGTGACGAGAAAATCACACCGCCGCAGGTTGGGAGATATGCTCAGCGCGTCAAGGACGTCGTCCAGTGACCGCGTCGCCTGCTCCATTGCGTAGCGAGACGCCTCGGTATCTTTCACTTCACCGGGCCAAACCAGCGTTATTGAAACCACGGGCGCGCCAAAGCGCGACAGCGTCTCCTTTTGTCTCTCGGCCCGCTTCTCGCGGCAGTCCAACACGTCTTCCAGAGTTACCTTTCGTTCCGTCATTACTTAGCCTCGTTGATTAACCTGTTGATTAAGCAAGAAGTCAAACGTCGCCTGCGGCACCAGTCGCGCCACGGCGTCCATATTGCCTTCGTCCAGCAGTTTTCTTACCCTCGAAGCGGACACCGGCGCACCGTCAACCTCTACGCGCGGCAGTTCCACTACCCGAACGTCGGGCGAGAATGATTCTACCTGAGAAAGCCAGTATTCCATATCACGGTTGTATTTGGCCGTTACGGGATCAAAAGGTTCAGTGCCGACAAACCGCACGTTGATGCCCAACGCGGGCGCTATCGACTGGCGAAACAGCAGCAGGTCCAGCGCGGTGGCGCACTCGTCCACCAGCCCCTGCTCTTTAAGAAAATAGGAGGGAAAGGTGGCTTTGGAAATGGTGTAATCGGAGCCGGGGTGGAGGGTTATCCGCTCAAGCCCTTGAATGCCGGCGCGGATAAGCCTGAGGCGATCGGCGTAGGCAAAGCGCGAGGCGTCCTGCTTTACCACAAACAGATGCAGCCAGTCGCAGCGTTCCAGCGCGCGCGACACCAGATAGAGGTGCCCCAGCGTAAAGGGATTCGCGTTCATCACGATGCTGCCGATGATTTTACCCGGTCGGCGAAGTTTGGCCAGTTCGTCGCAGTAGTTTGCAAGCCCGCAGGGATCGCTTTCCATCAGCGTGACTCGTTCGGGGACGGTGGCCAGCGTCGTAAACCCTGCGCCTTCGAACAGCGGCGCGTTGTCGGGCTTGGTGTAGAGAAACAGGCGATCGACGCCCTGGCGATAGGCCAGGTTCATCGCCTCGGTTAAGAGCCGAAGGCTGAGCGCCCCGCCGCGATGGCATTGGTCGATCGCCACGCACTTGATGACGTTGCCGTCAAGCCCGGCGCAGCCCACGAGTTTGCCTTGGAAGCGCGCTTCAATAAACTGAGAGAGTCCGGCTTCCAGCCGTAGGCCATTGGCGTTGAGCAGTAGTTCGAGTTCTTTGAGGGCTATGGGCGACGGCTGGGAGAGAGGATTGAAATGGTATTGGTCGCTCATGGGGCCTCCGGGGGATCTATTCTAAATCGGCATTGGTGGATATTCCGACCGTAAATACAATGTGCCTATATAACCATTGTGTACGGTCGGAAGGGCGCTGGTATTAGCTTTGGGAGTGCGGCGGGCCTAGCCCTCCTACGGGCACTTCGTTGGCTTACGCCAAGTCGACCCCAACGGAGGCCTCTCCCGCCGTTTGACTCCGTAGGTCTTTAAAACTTATCCAGACCCTTTACTTGGTTGCTGGCTTATACACCACGTCGATAATCGTGCCGTCGCGGTATTCAACTACCGCGACCACGTCGTCGGTCAGGGCGATGGGTTCAGGGACGCCTGCGATGTCCTCGGCCAGGCGCTTCATCTCTTCGATGGTTTTCAGCGGTAACCCTCGCCCGCTCAGGCGTTCGATCAAATCCTGCCTAAGGGGGTTGACGGCGATGCCGTACTCGGTGACCAGCACGTCGACCGTTTCGCCCGGCGTGGTGATGGTGACGATTTCATCGCGCAGGATCGGCAGTCGGCCGCGGATCAGGTTGGCCGTGACGATGGTGAGCTTGGCGCCCGCCGCAGCGTCGCTGTGGCCGCCGGAGCCGCCCATGATGTAGCCGTTGGAGCCGGTGACCACGTTGACGTTAAAGCGGGTATCCATCTCGGTCGCGCCCAGCACTACGCAGTCCAGCTGGTTGACCACGCAGCCGGAGTTAAACGGGCTGGCGTACATGCCGGCGCTCACTTCCAAGTGGTTCGGGTTCTCTTTTAAAGAGCGCACCGCCTCCAGATCGAAGCCCTGCACGTCGATAAGCCGCTCAAATAGCCCCTCTTCCAGCATTGACACCAAATAGCCGGTAATGCCGCCCAGTGCGAAGCTGCCGACGATGGACCTTTCCCGCATGATTTTACGCAGGTAGTGCGCCACCGCCAGCGACGCGCCGCCCGCGCCGGTCTGGAACGAGAAGCCGTTTTTCAACAGCCCTGAGGCTTCAATCACCTTGGCCGCCAACGAGGCGATTTTTAGCTGTACCGGATCTTTCGTCACCTGCGTAGTGCCGGAAACAATGCCCTTCGGATCGCCAACCGATGGCAGCGTCACCACGTAGTCTACCCGAGTCTGAGGAATGGAAATCGCCTTCAGCGGATAGGGCACCAGCGTGTCGGTGACCGCCACTACGCGATCGGCGTACTCGGCGTCGGGGAAAGCGTAGCCCAGCGAGCCGCAGGCGGTTGGCCCTTCGGTGCCGTTGAGGTTGCCGTATTCGTCCGCCGTCGGCGCGGCAATAAACGCCACGTCAACGCGCAGATCGCCGCACTCGATGGCGCGGGCGCGCCCGCCGTGGCTTCTTAGCATCACCGGGTTGGCCAGAACGCCCTGCGATACCGCCGTCGCCACCGGGCCGGACATGTAGTCGGTATCAAGATAGACTACCGTACCGTTTCTAAAGTGCTCCACCATCGGCGCGTGCACCGGGAAGACCGAGCTCAGCGCTATCCGAAGCCCCTTGAGCCCGCGTCGGGCGGCAATTTCCAGCACCTGATTGACCAGGCTATCGCCGTTGCGAAAGTGGTGATGAAACGACAGCGTCATGCCGTCGGTAATGGGCAGCTCGTCAAACACCGCTTCAAGGCCGTCTCGAAGCTTGCGGCTTCCGGGAAGCTGGCGCTTGACCTTCGGCGCGTAGCGCTGCATCGCAGGCGTTTGAGCGAACGCCCCGGCGTAGGGCGCAAGCGTGCCGATGGCCGCGATAGCCTCGGGCAGCTCGCGATTGACCAGGTTCTTCATACCGTTTCCTCCAGCGAAAGATTGAGATAGGCCGCAAGCGCCAGCGTGCGCTCGGCGCGCAGTACGATCGGCGCATCGATCATTTTGCCGTCAAGGGCGATAACTCCGGCGCCCTGCTTCTTGGCCTGTTCCAGCGCGTCGACCACCCGCCGCGCCCAGTGGATATCCGCACTCGTTGGGCTGAAGGCCTGGTGAATGCCGTCTATCTGGCGCGGGTTGATAGCAAGCTTGCCCTTGAAGCCCAGCCGCCGGGCAAAGAGGGAGTCCTGCTCAAGGCCGCTTTCGTCCTGTGCGTCGGTAAACGGCGTGTCGATAGAGTCGATGCCGGCCGCGGCCGCTGCGTTAACGATGGTGGTTCTCGCCGACAGGATCTCTTCGCCGGTGCGAGAGCGCACCGCCCCCAGCGCGGCGGTGTAGTCCTCCGCGCCGAAGGAGATAGCCCACACGCGCGAGTCAGCGGTAGCGATGTCGTAGGCATAAATGACGCTCAGCGGAGTTTCCAACAGGGGAATAATCCTCACCGGCTTCTGCCCCGGCCGCTCGGCGCGCTCAATCAGCGCCACGACGTCTCGCAGCATGTCGACGTTGTCTATTTTCGGCAGCACCAGCGCGTCGGGTTCACAGGGAACGATAGCGGCGATGTCGCGGTCTCCGCCGCAGTCCAGCGGGTTGATGCGCACCGTTTTACGGCTGCTGCCGTAGTTCACCTTACGCAGCGCGTGGCTGACCAGCCGGCGGGCCGCGTCCTTTTCCTGCGGCGATACGGCGTCTTCCAGATCGAGGATCACCGCGTCAGCGCCGAAAACGCCGCCGTTTTGCAGCATGCCCGGATTGTTGCCCGGTAAGAAAAGAAGCGTTCTGAGCAGATCCATAATCAGCGTTCCCCCTGTTGCATATGTAACGCAGCTACGCCTGCGGCGCGCTCAATGGCGGTTTCCATGCGGGCGCGGACCGTGCAGTCCAGCGCGCCTTTGTCTACCGCTTTAATATAGATATCGGCGAAGCCTGCCTTTACCGCCTCTTCCGCCAGCGTGCGGCGAATAGCGTTGCCAAACTGGGCCTCAACGATGCTGGTCAGTTCAATCTGGACGCCAAAGCCCGGCGCTTTTTCTTCAACGGAAATCATGATGTCGTTGGACTCCAGCGTTCCCGCATGCCCTTTCTTGATTGTCATGGTGAAATCTCCCGTTCGGTTAGCTGATAACGCGCATCAGGATAGCGGCCAGTACGACAACGCAGGCGCCGCCCAGTCGGGTTGCGATTTGAGCGAAAGGCATCAGCTCCATGCGGTTGCCCGCAGACAGGATGGCGACGTCGCCGGTTCCGCCCAGGCCGCTGTGACAGCCGGTCACCATCGCCGCTTCAATCGGATACATGTTAAGGAAACGACCGATGAAGAAGCCGCTGGCGATCATTGCTAATACCGTAGCGGCAACGGTGGCGATGTAGGCCGGAGTAATAGCGGCCACCACTTCGTTCCACGGGGTATACAGCACGCCGACGCCGACCAGCAGGGCCCAGGTCAGGTTCTGCGCGACGAAACGATAAAGCTGATAAGCGCCCAGCTCCATTTGACGAGGCATAATGCCCAGCGTCTTCACCAGCGCGGCGGACAGGATCATGATGATCGGCGCAGGGATAGGAATGAAATGGTTGGCCAGCATGCCGAACAGGTAGAAGCAGCAGGCGATAATCAGGCCCGCGCCCATCAGGCCGAAGTCGATCGGCTGGTTTTCATTTTTGGCGCTAAGATCGATGTCGCCGGAGCGAACCAGCGTCCCGTTGCCGGTCAGGTGCGGCTTCTTCACGCCCAGATGGCGCAGGTATCCCGCAGACATAATGGCGAACAGGTTGCCCAGCATCGCCGCAGGCACCAGCATGCCGATGAACTTGTCCGGCGACTGGCTTAGGATTTCCGAGTAGGCCACCGACAGCGGCAGAATGCCCTCGCCGATGCCGCCGGACAGAATAGGAATGACCACGAAGAAGAACGAGTGGTAAGCGCCAAGGCCGGTCAGTGAACCGACGGCCACGCCGGCGATGCAGCTGGCGATCGTACCCACGACCAGCGGAACGAACATGCGCAGGAAACCCTGCACCAGCACGGCGCGCACCATACCGAGGATACTGCCCGAAACCAGACAGGCGATGTAGAAATAGAGGAAGTTTGAAGTCTTGGTAAACGACTTGATGGCCGCCACGGCGGCGGGGTTCAAGAAGTTATAAAACACCAGAATGGACGGAATGAAGATAGACAGAATGGCCGGTCCGCCGATGTCCTTAAGGATGGGCACCCGCATACCGATATCGCCCAGCAGCATGCCGATAACCATCATCACGGCGATGCCGCCCAGCATGTCGGCAGGCAGTTTTCCAAACACGGACGCCGCCAGTACGATGGCAGCGAGGATAAGATACAGAGGAAGCGGCAGTGGCCCTATTTTTATTTGCCAGAACTTGGGTTTTTCGGTTCCGGCGTTAATTTGAACGTCGCTTTGCATAGTCAGACTCCTTTGTTTAGTCGGAGCCATTCTGGTGCGAAGGCCGCATAGCCGTCTCTCATCTGAAACTTATCTAAGCATTATGAAACTTATGTAACCGGTTGATTTTAAAAATCAAATATGTGATACACTTCGCAAATTAGCGGCAAGTAAGCCGCAAAAGGCGCGATCGCTATCACGTAATAAAAACAAAATCGGCGCAACAACGTTACGCCGATCACACGGCTTAAGAACGCTAGCGAATCCGACGATAAAGCGTCACAGGCCTCCCCTGTCCTCGATAGGCGAGTTCGCTGTAAAGCTCCCCTATCTCAACCATATAGTCGAGATACTTCTTTAGCGATATGCGCGACAGCTTAACCACGGGCACCAGCTCCTGAACGTCAAACGGCTTGGGCTGCCCGCTGACGATAGTCTTAATGCGTGACAGAGTCTCCTGCTCGATGCCCTTCGGCGCCTTGTGGCTCCGGATCTCCTTGGCGAAGATCCGCCCGTCTATCGCCGCTTGGCTAAGCTCTGCTTCGTCGGCCAGCAGCTTGACCCGTTCGCGGTAGTTTACCAACGCAGACTGAAAGCGCTCAAAGACGAAGGGCTTAACGATATAGTCAATGGCGCCCAAGCGCAGAGCCGTCTGTATGTCGTCGCCGCCCCGAGCGGCGGTCACCATGATGACGTCCACGCTGGGATAGCGCGTTCTCACTTCCTTTAGCAGGCTAAGGCCGTCCAGCCCCGGCATAAATACGTCCAACAGCAGCAGCGAAACGCGGTGGTGTTCCATAAACGCCAGCGCGTCGGCGCCGCTGTTGATAACGCCCGCCAGCTCAAAGCCGTCAATCATCTTCAGGTAGCCTTTGTTCAGCTCCGCCACCATCGGATCGTCTTCTACCACCAGTACGTTAATCATCGCTACCTCCGTTAATCACCTGTGCCGGGATGCGGATAAAGAACGTCATGCCGCACCCTTCCCGGCTGGAAACGTCCATCGTGCCGTTAAGCTTGTCCAGCGCGGCGCTGGCTAAAAACAGCCCAATCCCCCTATTTTCGCCCTTGGTGGAAAAGCCGCGCTGAAAAAGCCGGGGGATCTGCTCGGCGGCCATGCCCGGCCCGCTGTCACTCACTTCAATATTCCATTCGTCGCCCCGCTGCGCCAAATGAAGGTTGACCTCTTTTGTCTCCGAGGCCTGCACGGCATCGAAGGCGTTATCCAACAGGTTTCCTAACAGCGTCACCAGCGCGTGGCTGACGCCTGCTCGCTGAATTTCCGGCAGGACATCGTCAATATCCAGCAGCAGGTCTACGCCCATCTCTTTAGCGCGGCTGAACTTGCCGGTCAGGAAGGCCGACAGGATGGGATCGCGGACCGCATCGTTAATAAACGCCTGCTCGCCCTGATTCTCGTTGATGATGTCGGACAGGTACTCTACCAGCGCCAGCCGATTGTCGCTGCGCGCCAGGCCGTTGATCACATGCAGCTTGTTGAGGAACTCGTGGGCGGAGGAGCGCAGCGCCTCAACGTAGCGGTTAACGCCGGTCAGCTCTTCCGCCAGCTTGCTGACTTCCGACATATCGCGGAACGTCGCAATCGCCCCCACCACTTCGCCGTTGACGTACAGCGGCACGCGGTTGGTCAGAATGGTGATGCCGTTGAGATCCTGCTCGCGATCGTACTCCGGCTCGCCGGAATTCAGTACGTCCGACAGGCGAGTATGCGGGATGCATTCGTCCACCTTCTCGCCAATCAGGTTTTGCACAATGCCCGCCATGCCTAAAATTCGCCTGGCTTCATTATTTACCACCGCCAGGCGGGCGTCGCGATCGATGGCGATAATGCCCTCCCGCACCGACGCCAGCACCGCGTTGCGCTCGCCCAGCTGGCGAGCGATTTCCAGCGGTTCCAGACCGAACAGGATTTTCTTGATGCTGTTGGACAGCACCACCGCCAGCACGATGCCGATAAGCAGCGCCAGCGTCAGCGCCGACATAATGGGCTGATTCACCCGTTCTACCGCCTGATCGATGCTGTAGGACATAATGCCTACCACCACCGCGCCCACCTGGCGCCCCTGATGGTCAAAGATAGGCTTGAAGGCCCGCTGGGAAAGCCCCAACGATCCTTTGGCGGAGGAGATATAGCTCTCGCCGTTGAGCACGCGCCCTTCATCGCCGCCCACCATCGGCTTGCCTATTTTAGCGGTATCGGGGTGAGAGACGCGGATAGCCTTCATATCGATAACGACGATAAACTCAACGCCGGTCACCTTCTGAATCGACTGCGAATAGTCCTGAATTTCCTGCCGGGCCTCGGGAGTCAGACGGGCCAGCCCCTCCGCCACCAGCGGCGATGAGGCAATAGCGTCCGCCACCATTTCCGCCTTGTCGCCCGCCTGATCGTGCAGACGATCGTCAATGTCTTTCGAAATCTGAACGTTCGCCGCCACCAGCGGCAATGCAAGCACCGCAACGACCAAAATAATAATTTGCACCCGCAGGGGCAGGCGTTTAAAAAAACTGAATGGCTTCATCTGGCTCTCGTTATTGTCCGCAAAACGATACCCACACCGTATCGAGAGAGACAACGGTATCAGTAAATGGAAAAACAATCTGTGAAGTGAACGCACAACTTCTTTTCACTAAATATTGAGAGATAGCGTACCTGCGCATCCGCCAAAAACCCACTTAGGTTGTTAAACCACTCATTGTTGACTTTAGCTCGTCGTTAAGCGCCGTTTTTATCATGAACTAGCATTAATTAGCATCATCGACAATTTTTTTATCGTTATCCTCCCCCTTATCCTCAATAAATATAAAACACATAAAATCAAACAATTAATAAAATAACATTAGCTTCCTTAGGCCTTAAACCTGACGCAAAATCCTTCTTCACGACAAAAATAACAACCAAAAGAAAATAATTTCACAACTTTAAGTTGACGCAATCTGATTATTGAATATAGTGACATCCATAACGTCGAATTATTGCGTCCGCAACGACCCGCCACCAAGGCAAGCTTTGCGACCACGAATTAAATGAATTGCTCTGCTATCGCTTAACGCCCTGCAACCGCAGGGCTTTTTTTTTGGCCTTTATTTTTTCGCTTCCTGGCTGAGGGAAGCGGAAATGTAGCGCTCGACCATCAGCAAAACGTTATTAATCAAAAACATTAAAAAGGGAGAAACATATGAAATATCCATTTGAAAATCTGGTGTTTGAAGGCGGCGGCGTAAAGGGCATCGCCTACGTTGGCGCGCTTGAGGTACTGGAAGAAGAGGGAATTCTGGACAACGTCAAAAACGTGGCCGGCTCGTCGGTCGGCGCCATCGCCGCCGTTCTGGTCGGCCTGGGCTATAAGAACGCACGGTTAAAAACCATCCTGACCGAAATGGACTTCATGGACTTTTTCGATCTGGGTTCGCTGACCGAACAGCCTAACCTCTTTCAGCGCCTGTTCAGCCAATACGGCCTGGCGAAAGGCGACGCCTTCTGCCGCTGGTTAGAGGATCGCTTTTGGGAAATCGGCTTTAAGAAGGACCTGACGTTTGGAATATTGGATGACATTATCACTCATGGCCATTATGACCATCTCGACAGGCACTGCCGCCGCATTTATCTGACGGGAACCAACCTGAACACCGGCGTATCGGAAATCTATTCCCATGAAACGACGCCGGATATGCGCATTATCGACGCGGTGCGCATCTCTATGTCGTACCCCCTAGCCTTCGTCGCCAAACCTAACGGTGATGGCGATCTCTGCGTCGACGGCGGCGTGCTGTGCAACTACCCGGTACGCGTCTTTGATTACGATCTGACGCTTGAACCCTATGAACGTTACATAGAGACAAGCACTAACAAAGCGACGCTGGGGATCCGCCTAAGTCCGGGAGATATCTATTACGAGCCTGAGATTAAAAAGCAGCCCATCAACAACCTGTTTGACTATGCGGCGGCCATTGTAAACAGCTACCTCAGCTTTCAGGACAACGTCCATCTGGAAGGCGACGACTGGGCGCGAACCGCGCACGTTGACTCTTTGGGCATTGAAACTCTGCAGTTCGATATCACCACCGAACAGAAAGAGGCGCTGATCGCCTCCGGCCGTAAAGGAGTGCAGACCTATCTGGACTGGTTTCGCAACGCCTAAGCGCTGACGGCGCTTCAAGCTTCATTTCATTATTGGCCGCATCGAGGCCACGTTTTTCGCCTCTCCCCAGAGGCAGAGCGTCACCGCTCATCAACACCCTGATCGTTCGGGGCTTTTGGTCTTTCAACTTTCCAGCGCCTTAATCAAAGGACGCTGGCGTTTGTCGTCTTTCTTTCAGGAAAGCGATATTAATCAGCAAATTACTTAGGAGAACACCATGACTTACCCATTTAAAAATTTGGTATTTGAAGGCGGCGGTATGAAGGGCATCTGCTACGTTGGCGCCGTCGACGTACTGACCCAAAAAGGCATCATGGACAACATAGAGAAGGTGGGCGGCTCCTCTGCCGGCGCTATTGCATCCACTCTGGTTGGCCTGGGCTACACCAACACGCAGCTGAACAAAATCCTGTATGAAATCGACTTTATGAGCTTCCTCGACATCGGCTCGTCTGCCGGAGAACTCGACCTGTTTTCGCGCCTGTTTAGCCAATACGGTCTGGCAAAAGGGGATACTTTCCTTAAGTGGATAGAAAATCTCATCGTTGAAGCCGGCTTCCATAAGGATCTGACCTTTAAAGAGCTTCACGATGCGGTACAGAGCGGAGCGGGTAAGGCAAAAAACAGGAAGTATCGCGATGTGTACCTGACCGGCGCCAATCCGTCAACGCGGCAAACTGAGATCTATTCCCATGAGACGACGCCAGCCATGCGCGTAGCCGACGCGGCGCGGATCTCGCTGTCCATTCCGTTTATCCTTATCGCGAAGCCTAATCTGGATGGCGATCTCTGCGTCGACGGCGGCATGCTGTGCAACTATCCTATCCGGATGTTCGATTTCGATCTGGCGGCGAAGCCTTACACCAACCGCCCTGGCCAACGTGTGAATAGCGAAACGCTGGGCTTTCGCCTAAGCGAAGGAACAATTAACACGCTGCCCACCCCAGGAAAGCGTAAGGTCGACAGCGTGCTTGACTACCTGATTGCGCTGTTAAACTGCTACAACGCCTTCCAAAGCAGCATTCACCTCAACGGCGACGACTGGGCGCGGACGGTGCACATTGACTGTAAGGGGGTCAGCACCATGTACTACAACATGAAGGACGATGTGAAAAAAATGCTGGAAGAATCCGGGCGTGAGGGCGCATTGGCCTATTTTGAATGGTACGACCGCGAGCATGATAAACGGTAACTATATCAATAAAATAGCGTAGACGCATCCGGCCGGGCTCTTTAACCCGGTCGGATTTTTACGATGCATTCAGCTTATTTACCGTAAGAAAATTGGAACATATTGCGCTCATAAAAATAAACGCATTGCCTTATATCTCAAGGTATTATCATTGAGGGTATAACGGTAATTCCAATAACAATATAACAGTCACAAATAAAAACTATTCTTAATAGAATCTTTAGCGGAAAATTAATGCCGTATAAAATCAAACCAAGAACGTTTTTTAAACATAAAATAAAGAATGACTATTTATCGTTAGCCCCATTGTTTAATTGTAACCTTATACGACGATAGACCGTCTCTTCACTGACTTTAAGGTGATAGCTTATTTTTCTCACGCTCCACCTCTCGCCTATCAGCGTATCTATCTGCTCGCTAATATCCGGATAGTTTGCATGATAGTAGTAGCGATGCTGAAAAGTGCGGCGACAGTCTTTACATAGATAACGCTGCAGGCCGGAATTCCCCAGCCCGTGCTTTCTAACAGCCTGATTGGTATTGCAAAATGGGCATTCCGGCTGCCTCATTTGGCGAATTTTTCGTTTATCAAAAAACGAGGTCGAGCCTTCTGACATAGTCCTTCTCCCAGTTCAACGTATATCTAACGCCAGCGGCGAACGGCATACTTCCCTATAATGCATTATTTAATCAAATACCTAACGGTACTGATTTCCTAATTTGCATCCATTAAACGAAAAAGTGGGCAATAAAAAAATATCGCCATCAATCACTTCACATCACCTTTCCCATAGGGAACCCGATCTCTGATGAAAAAGAGCATCTTCAATAAACTTAACTTTAAAAAACAAATGCATTAACGTGTTGTTTATAAAACAACCGAAACATGAAAAAATCAAATGTGTATTTTTAAAGTATATTAAAAACAACGCAATCACACAACAAAAACATAATTTTTAAACAAATCAATAAAATATATAAACATGGCGTATAAAAACATTAAAAATGTAATTTAGGCATAAAAATAAAGTAACAAAACGAAGAGATTATAAACAAAATTAAGATAACAAAAGATTACAAATAATTCAGGGTGTAATAAGTTGAAAAAATAATAAAAACCGTAGGTTAAGATATAAAAAATCGAGAATAGCAAAGAAGTAAATTGCAAACGGCAAATATATGGGTAAGAACGGTACGCTTTGCCTAAGGAAAAGCCATCACTGAGCCAATGAGCCTTCTGGCATACGGATGACTTACCGACGCTATTTCGTCAACGTCGCACCGCTCGACGATCTCCCCTTCGCGAAAAAACAGCGCTCGATTACACAGATAGGCAACGGCCTGAACGTCGTGGGTGATAAAAAGGTAGGAGAGGTTAAATCTGGACCTTAGCTCGGCCAACAGGTCCAAAATTTGCACTTGAGAAGAGACGTCCAACGAACTTATCGCCTCGTCTAAAACCAGCAGCCTGGGATTGTTCGCGATTGCACGACCGATGCACACCCGCTGCGCCTGACCGCCGGAAAGCTGATGAACGTAGCGCTCGCAAAGCGAGTCCGGCAGCCCCACCAGCGACAGCAGTTCGCTTACCCGCTGCGCTAGCGCCCCTTTGCCGCTACGCTCCTGAAGCAAAAGCGGTTCCGACAGCGCCTGAAAAACCGTCATCACCGGGTTAATGGAAGAGGCATAGTCCTGAAAAACGGCGCTGATTCGATTTTTTCGGTATTTATCAAACAACACGGGGCGCTCGTCCAGCAGGATTTGGCCGCTGTCCGGCGCTTCCAGCCCACAGATAAGCCTGGCCAGCGTACTTTTCCCCCCGCCGCTTTCGCCAATCAACCCGACGCACTCCCCTTCTTCTATCGTGAAGGAGACGCTGCGAATAACGCTGCGCCTTTGGCGCGAAAAGAGGCGATTGCCCTCGCGCGGATAGGACTTTTCAACGCCGTCTACCTTAAGAAGCATCGGCCACTCTCCCCAACAGTCGGTTAAGCGGTCGGCTTAGGCGTCGACGCGTTTCTATCAGGCTTCGGGTATAGTCGTGAGACGGCGACGCAAACAGCCGCGCCGTTTCCCCTTGCTCGACGACGCGCCCCTCCTTCATCACCACGACGCGCTGGGCCAGCTCGCGCACCAGCGCCAGATCGTGGGAAACAAAAATCATGGCGGACCTGCTTTCAGTTCGCAGGCGAATGAACTGCTGGATAACGTCGTACTGGGTAATGCCGTCAAGGGAGGTTGTCGGCTCGTCGGCAACGATAAGCCTGGGTTCGCACGCCAGCGTCAGCGCAATCATGACCCGCTGCAGCATGCCGCCGGAAAGCTGATGCGGGTACTTTTTCAAGACGGCGTCGGGATCGCGAAGCTGAAGCTTGCCGAGCATTTCCCTCATTAGGGCAAGCCTCACGCCGCCGTTCTTGATGCCCCGCTGTGAGAGCGTTTCTTCAAACTGATTTCCCACCGTATACAGCGGATCGAAGGCGCTCGCGGCGTCCTGTACGATAAGGCCGATTTCGCTTCCCCGCAGGTCTCTCCACTCGGATTCTCTCAGCAAAAGCAGGCTGCGCCCGTTAAAGGTTACCTCTCCCTCGGCGCGCAGCCCGGGCGGCAGCAGGCCGAGCAGGCTTTTACACAGCAGCGTCTTTCCGCTGCCGCTTTCGCCGACGATGGCCGTACAGCCGTGGGCAGCAAGCGTCAGCCCGACGTCGTTCACCAAACGACGCCCGCTTTGGCTCTCCGTCACGGACAGCGACGCAACGTGAAGCAAAGGTTCCGTCCCCATACCGCTACTCCTCATTCCTGATGTGATAGACCGGATCGAAGACGTCGCGCAGGAAGTCGCCGACGACGTTAAACGCCGCGACCGTTATCGCAATGGCCAAGCCCGCCGGCAGCATCTGTTCGGGGTGCGTTAACATCACGCCCTTCGCCTCGCTCAGCATGTTTCCCCACTCCGGCAGCGGCGGCTGAGCGCCAAGGCCGAGAAACGAAAGCGCCGAAAGCAGCAGCACCACGCTGCCGATGTCCGACGAGGCGAGTATGGCGACGTCTGCTGCGGCGACCGGCAGCAGGTGCCTGCGCATCACGTGGCCCGCAGGAGCGGCAATAACCCGTGCGAAGCTCACGTAGTTTTTATGACCGTGCTGAAGCACTACGCCGCGGATCGTGCGCGCGTACCACGCCCACTTCACCAGCACGACGGCAAGCAGGACGTTGTTCATCCCCGGTCCCATCACGCCCACCAGCGCAAAAATCATCACTTCGCCGGGAAACGACAGCACGACGTCGCAGGCACGCATCAGAACGCCGTCTACCCGCCCCTGAAAATAACCGGCGGTCAGGCCGAGCGCGCCGCCGAGAAAAATAGTGAACGCCATGGCGAGCAGCGAGTAAAACACGGTGGTGCGAATGCCGAACAGCAGGCGAGAAAACAGGCAGCGGCCCAAATTATCGGTTCCCAGCGGATACGTCAGGCTCATGGCCTGATACTTATTGCGAATAGAGGTCAGCGTCGGATCGTGCGGCGCCAGCGCGGGGGCTAAAACGCCGACGACAACGATAAGAGCCAGCAGCAGCAGGCACAGCATCGCCAAACGATCGTTTTTAAGCTTGCGCCAGAAAAGGTGAGTCATCGTCCCCTTCTCCCCAAAAGCCTTGGGTCCAGCTTGATTTGCAGCACGTCGACCAGAAAGTTGAACAGCAGGAACAGCGCCGCCATAAGCAGCACGTAGGCCTGAATAACGGGGTAATCGCGGTTAAAAATGGCTGTGACGCACAGCCGCCCTATTCCCGGCCAGGCAAAGACGTTCTCAATCACCACCGTTCCGGCAATCAGCTTGGGAATACTCATACCGATAGCCGTCAGCGACGAATGCAGCGAATTGACCAGCACGTGCTTAAACACGATAACGCGAGGAGAAAGCCCCCGCGCTCTGGCGTAAAGCGCATAGTTCTGATGCAGGTTGCCCACCATGCCGCCGCGGATCAGGCGAAAGTAGGTGCCGATATAGCCCAGCGTCAGGGTGAGCGCGGGTAGAACGACCGACTTCGCTTCCGACATGCCGCCAACGGGAAACCAGTCCATTTTTACCGACAGCCACCAGATAAGCAGCAACCCTATCCAATAGTTAGGCACGGCCACCGCCAAAAATACCAGGCTGCGCACGGCCTTATCCAACCAGGAACCTTCGGCCAGCGCGCAGCCGACGCCCAAAGCCAGCGACAGCGTCACGATCATCAGCAGAGCGACGCCAGCCAGCCACAGCGTTGCCGGGAGCGCATTGAGAAACTCGCGCAGCACCGGCGTTCGGGTGACGAACGAAGTGCCAAAATCCAGGTGCAGCGCGTTCCACAGCCAGCTCAAATAGCGCAGCAGGAAGGGTTTATCCAACCCGAGCTCGTGGCGCATAAGTGCGATGGCCTGGTCGGTCGGCACCACCGCATTAACCCGCAGCGCCACTTCCGCCGGATCTGACGGCGCAAGGCTCATTAACACGAAGGCTAAAAACGAAATCATGACGGCCAGTGGAACCGTCATGACAAGCCGCCTTATCAGATAGAATCGCATCGGATCGCCGTGCCTCTCCGCTCGCTCTTATCGCCCGCTAAAAGTGCATTTTTTCAAACGGAATTTCATACTGTGAAGGGTTGAAGGTCACGCCCTTAATCTTAGGCGAGAAAATCGCCTTGGTTCTGGAGTAGGTCAACGGAATATAGACGCCTTCATCCGCCAACGTGGTAAACAGCCAGGCATAAAGCGACTGCCTTTCCTGCTCGTTCGGCGTCAGCAGCAGTCGGCCGATAGCATCGTCAATCTGCGGCTTGTTGGCCAGCCCCTTTTGTCCCTGATAGTCGGCGTGGGCGGGAATGCGAAACGACGAAACGAACGACGCCGGGTCGTAGGGCGTTCCCCACGACAGGGAGTACTGTAAATCGAAGTCGCCGGACTTCTGCCGGTCTAAAAACGCCTGCTTTTCTTCCCCCAGAATGTCGAGCTTCACGCCTATCTTTTTAAAGTCGTCCTGAATCAGCTCGGCAATCTCCCGTTCGGCGGCGTTGTTTCGGTTGTAAGAAAGCATCAGTTCCAGCGGCTTGCCCGCTTTTTCACGCACCGTTTTCCCGGCGGGCAGTCGCCAGCCGGCCTGATCCAACAGCGCGTTGGCTTTTTCCAAGTCAAAACGGTAGGTCGGCAGGTCGATGTTGCAGTAGGGTACGCCGCGCGACATCAGGGTATCCGCCACGCTTTCCGTATCGTCCATAATGCCGGAGGCGATCGCCTGCTTGTCCACCGCGTACTGCAACGCGCGGCGCACGGCCTTATCCCCGGTGATAGGGCGGCTGCTGTTGAGCACCAGCGCTCTGGAGGCGACGGGCGGACTCATCAGGGTCTTATACTGGCCGGATGCCTGCAGAGCTTCAAAGCTGTCCATATCCAACATGTCGCCGTCCGCACCGAAAATCAGCTGAACGTCGCCTTTTTGCAGCGCCATCAGCATAGACTGACGGTCGGGGATGACCTTCCACAGCACGGCGGAAAGCTTAGGCTTAGCGCCCCAGTAGTTGGGGTTGGCGGTAAACAGCGCGTACTGATTGACCTTGTGCTCCGCCAGCACCCAGGGGCCGGTTCCGGCATAGCTTTTCACGCCGCTTTTGGTTTTACCGTCGATAAACGACTTTGGCGAAATGAAGCGGAATGGCCGGGTTAACCCCAGCTCCACCAGCGTCGGGTAGTAGGGATTTTTTAGCTTTATCTCGACGCGATAGGGGTCGAGCACGCTGACCTTTTCAATCTGCTGCACCAGCTCCAGCCAGGCGTGGCGCTGATAGTTGTCCAGCACGGCGTCGATGTTCAGCTTCACCGCCTGCGCGTTGAAGGGCTCGCCGTCGCTAAACGTCACGTCCTTGCGCAGGGTAAAGGTGTAGGTTTTGCCGTCGGGGGAAATCTCCCAGCTCTCGGCCAAAAACGGCTTCACGCCGCTTTCGGTATTCACCACCAGAGGCTCGAACACCATGTTTTGCGCGGCCATCTCGCCGGAGTACAGGTGCGGGTTAATGTCGCGAATGTCTTTGGTGCTGGCGTAAACCAGCCGGTTAGCGTCCGGTGCGGCCTGCGCGCCGAAGGCACAGGCCAGCAGTAAAAACAGCGCCGTGACGACGTTAAGCGGACGTATTTTCATCGTTATTCTCCTCTTAGCGTTCAGCCAAACTCAAAGCGCCTACTTTTCAGCCACGATCATAAACATCGGCGTCGACGCGTAGTTAATCTTTTCCTCTTCATCCCACAGCCCTTCGGCTATGCGGGTGTCGACCAGCAGCCGGTGGAAACCGCAGTCCAACAGCGCTTCGCTGTCCCATCCTGGGCGCATCTCGCGGCTTAACGGCAGCTCGCGGGCGATATTTTCCATTGCGACCGTGTCGGTGTTGGCGTAGTGATCGTCGATGTTGGAAGCCTGCGCATTTTGGCGATCCTGCAGGTATCCCCGGCGATAGCGCTCGTCAAACAGGTGTAGATACCAGTTGGCGTCGAAGTTAATCAGGCGGCCGCCCGGCTTCAGCACGCGACGCCACTCCTGATAGGCTAACTTGGGGTATTTGAGGTTCCAGGTAACGTTGCGGGTCACGAGGAGGTCGAAGGTGTCGTCGGCAAACGGCAGACGGTGGACGTCGGACGTCACGAAGTTAACGTCAACGTCGTGCTCGCGGGCGTTGGCCTTTGCCTTCTCCAGCATGCCTGGCGTCACGTCGACCGCCGTTACCCGATGCCCCGCCATTGCCAGCGTCACGGCAAAAAAGCCGGGGCCGGTTCCTACGTCCAGCACGTTTAGGCACGCGCAGTCCGGTGCGTTTCTTAAAATAGCGCTTTGCCACAGGGCGCGCTTGCTCCCCTTAAGCTCGGCTTCGTTAACCTGGCTATAGCCGTCGGCGCGCGTATTCCAATAGCGTTTTACGTCGTCCAGCAGCGTTTTAGAAAAGACTTCATCAAGTTGTAGCGTCACGGCGGGCACCTGTTTTGCGGGTTATCGACTCAAGTGCTTCTCACCGGCGCGGTTGAGAAGCGTGGGCAAATGGTATAGCACCCCACCCGCCGCGCTCAACCAAAAGTATGCAATTTAATAAAGAAGTTCATACTTTTTTGCGAAAGGTCATAAAACGAGCGTCTCAAGCGCCTCTGAGACAAATTTTGTTACAGCCTCCACAGACGCGGCTACGGCCGAAGCCTCAGCGTCAGCAGGAAGATGCCGGCCCCTACCGCCCCCAGGCACAGCAGCGGGAACAGCGGTATGCCAAACAGCGTGAAGTTGGTCGCCAAAAGCCAGGGCGCAAGGCCGAGCGCAAACGCCGCCGTTACGATAGCCACTGCCAGCGTCATGGCGCTGCGCTCTAAAGAGCGGCCCAGATCGTTTAAGTTTTTCACCTCCAGATCGGCATGCAGCTTGCCGTGCTGAAGCCGGCGAAGCACCAGGCTTAGGGTCTGCGGCAGCTCTTCACAAAGCTCGACCATCTCGATGCCCAGACGCTTGAGCCTGCGGCCCGACGCCCCCGCGCCGTAGTGTTTGAGCATCGCCTCCTGCAAAAATGGCGTCAGGGTGCCGATGATGTCGATATTTGGGTCGATGCGGCGCAAAACGCCGTCGGCGGTGATCAGCGCCTTAAACAGCAGCACCAGATCCGATGGCAGGCTGAGCTGATATTCGCGCGCGACCGCAAGGATTGTCATCAGCGCGTGCCCTAGCGGGAGTTCACCGGGGCCGACGCGCTGATAGAAGTCCTGCACCGCAAGTTCAAGCGTCGCGCTGTCCGGCCCTGCGTCTTCGCTCCAGCGAATGAGCGTATTGACCAGCCCTTCGGACTCCCGCTCCGCCAGCGCCTGCATCATCAGCAACAGCTGATTGCAGCGCCGCTCGGAAATCTGCCCCGCCATGCCGAAGTCGATAAAGGCGACCTGGTTGTCCCCCACCGCCATCAGGTTGCCCGCGTGAGGGTCGGCGTGGTAAAGCCGGTCGAGAAACACCATCTGCATAAAGGCCAGCGCGCCCTTGCGGGCCAGCGTCGGCCCGTCAAACCCCGCCTCGGCGAGCTGACGCTGGCTTTGCGGCGGCGTTCCCGGAATGTAGCTTTGCACGATCAGGTGTTCGGTCGAATACTCCGGCCACAGGCGAGGGATGACGATGTCCGGGCGGTCGCGGAAGTTTTCGCCAAAGCGCTGGGTGTTTTTCGCTTCCTGCGTCAAATCAAGTTCGTTGTGCATGGCCGCCGCCAGCTGTCTAACCAGCTGGCGTGGATGGAAACGAGCCAGATCGGGGCTTTGCTGCTCAATCACCTCGGCCAGCCAGGCCAGCAGCCGAAGGTCGGCGTCAATCGTCTCTTTAAGCCCCGGCTTCAGCACTTTTACCACCACCTCTTCGCCGCTGTGCAGGCGAGCGCGATAGACCTGCGCCATCGATGCCGACGCCAGCGGCGTGCGGTCAAACTCGGCAAACACCTCTTCCGGCTGCGCGCCGAGGGCGTCGCTGATGCGGTGGCATATTTGCTCCCAGGGAACGACGGTCACGTTGCTATGCAGCTTTTCAAGCTCGCTGGTCCAGCTCTCGTCGAACAGGTCGGCGCGCGTCGCGAGGATCTGCCCGAGCTTGACGAACGTCGGCCCCAGCGCCTCCAGCGCCTGACGCAGCCGCTGCGGCTGGTTCTCCGGTACGGTGTCGCTGACGGGGCGGCGGCCAAACAGCGTATTGAGGCCGAGAATGCGAATAAGATCCTGCAGGCCGTAGTTAAACAGCACTTGCCCTATGGATTTCAGACGCACGCGGTCCCGCGCGGTAACGTAGACGGTCTTTAGCAGCATATCGCATCCTTTTCGGTAAGCCTCGGCCGATGGCGAACCGACAGAGAAAAAACGTAACGGTTAACTAGATAAACGTTTCGCCGTTAGGGGTCAACGGAAAGTGAGCTATTTTCGGGCGCGCGTCTCTAAACGTCAAAGTTCTTGGTTTTTCTTTCGTCTCTGGCCTGTGCCTGTGCAAAAATAGCCGTCGGCAAAAATGATGAAAGGATATGCCTGATATGGCAAGAACCACCGAAACGCTAAGGATTAGCGCAATAGCCGACATTCCCACGGCAGAAGCGATAAAAAAGATCCCCAGAGAAAAAACGCTGCGGCTGGTATTTGAGGACACCGTTAAAGAGCAAAGAGAAACCGTGGGCCAAGCGCTGAAAAACGACCTCGACGGTTTTTGGGTAGGCGTTCACATGATTGAGCCGGAAATAAACGTCGCCAAGCTAATAACGGAACAGGAAGTTGAACGCCATCAGGACTTCTTTGAAGCCTGCGCCAGAGACTACAGAAACCTGGCGACGGAGTTGATTTTTGCGCTCGCTCAGCAGCTAAATGTTCGCATTGAGGAAAACTACCCGCTATTAACCTTCAATCCATTCAAGGCAGGACGTAAGCACAAAGGCGTCATGGGGGAGTGGAGATACTTTTTTCACGGATATCACTGCGCTTTTGACAACCCAAAAACAGGGCAATGTATAGAAGTCCCGCTCGTTTTCGGCCTTGAGTTCGGCGACCTGGATCCCTATTTCTTCACCCGGTTTATCAAGTCGACAAAAGCGTATCGCCCACTCCCCGTTGAGCTCTACGAAGACTATCGCGACGGCGTACGGGTCAATCAGAAGATGCTGGCGCTCGGCAAGTTTGAAAGGATAGAGGCCGCGATGCCAAATCACTTCGGCATCGCCGTTGCGGGCCGTGAGAAAATTGACGTCGAGTCTTTTCAGACGAGTAATAAAGCCAAACCAAAGCGGCGTTTTGGCTTTGCCGGTCTTTTAAAACGTTTGCCTAAAAGCTAATAGCTTACTTCCAGACCTCAAACGCCAGCTCCAAATGAGCCTCGCCGGAGGAAAGCCAAATCGTCCCATCCTGAATGGTCGCCTGTAGGGTCATCGTGCGTTCGCACAGGGCAACGAGCTGTGCCAGCCGGGCGTCATCAAGGAAAAAGACCGACAGGTTTTCGTATTCCGCCAGCTTTTGCTGGTTCTGCTGCCACCAGACTCTGGCGGCGCGCTCGCCGTAGGCGTACAGAATCACGCTCTCGGCGCGGCGGCTGGCCTTGCGCAGGCGCTTTTCGTCCGGCAGCCCCAGTTCTATCCAAACAATGGGATCTCCCACGTCGTTTTGCAGCCACAGCTCCGGCTCGTCGTCCGCACAGAGGCCTTTGGTAAACGTCAGGCGCTCGTTGGCATGACAGATCCACGCCAGCAGGCGCAGCATCATACGCTGCTCCGTTTCCGACGGGTGCTGCGCCAGCGTCAGCGTGGTATCGAGATAAACCTGGCGGTCCATATCCGCCACGTTCAGCATGGCTTTATAAATTGTTGCTTTCAGAGCCATGTTGGCTGTGTCCCGTAAAGAAAAACGACGTGCAGTGTAACCAATCCTGCGGATAAACACAGCCATTTGATATATCTTCAATGCGCCATAATCAGCTAAAGAAACTTTTTTTCCCAAACGGCGGCAAGTAGCTGATATAAAAAATAACGGCTATGCTATAGTCAACGCACTCTCGACGGCGTGGGGCCTTTTTGACGCCGGTTGAGCAGAGTTTTTGCGTAAAGGCGGTTCACGGCAAAGGAGGTATCAATGCAGAAGTACAGTGAACCCGTTCGACGGAAGTATGCGCAAATCGCCAGCGGCGAACTCGGATACGTTGCCGATGCGCGAAGTTGTGTGCTAAAAACATTAGACGACATTGCGGCCAACGCTGCACTGCCGTCTGACGTAAGGGAAAGTGCGGCATACGCTGCCGCCAATTTACTGGTGAGTGATTATGGTGATGACTGAAAAAGAGTACCAACCCATAAATTGTGATGACTATGATAATTTAGAGCTCGCCTGTCAGCACCATCTGGTTCTTGAAATCAAGCTCAGAGGCGGTGAGAAACTGGAGGCTAAGGCCTGCGACCTGCAGCTGAAAAAGAAAGTGGAGTACCTGATTGTTGAGGCCAATGGAGAGCAGCGCGAGCTGAGGCTCGACAACATAGCCTATTTTAGCCACCCCACCCTTGGCAAAATCGAAATCAGCCTGGCGGATTAACTCACGCCACCGCGGGCAGGCAATCTGCCCGCGCATCTTCCACCCTCTTTCCAATTCCCTGCTACTCTTTCTCCCCCATGCCCGCATAATAGGCCGCAAGGTCGGCGATGTCCTGATCTGAAAGCGCCTGAACGTAAGCGGCCATCACGTTGGCCAAGCCGCCGGTGCGCTCGCCCTTCTTGTAAGCCTGCATGGAGTGCTCCAGATAGATCTGGTTTTGACCGGCCAGATTAGGGTACGTCGGTATGGTTATCTTGCCGTTCATTCCGTGGCAGGCAACGCACTTGGCCGACTTGTTTTTACCGGCTTCGGCGTCTCCGGCGGCGTGGACGGAGAAGTTAATCAGGAGAGCGCTGCAAAGTAGGGTTAGGGATTTTTTCATTGATGGGGCTCCAGTGAGTGTTATTGATTTCAGTAAATAATGCCAAACCTGTTAAATCGGCTTCAGTGGATATTCCGACCGAAAGTACAAAGTGCCCATATAATCACTGTGCTCGGTCGGAAGAGCGCTTTTATTAGCCTTGGGAGTGCGTCGGGCATAGCCTTCCTAGGGGCCGTTATGAAGCCTTCGGCTTCACCCTAACGGGCCAGCGCAAGCGCTGTTCAAATCAGCTTACGCTGATTTGTCGTTGGCTCACGCCAAGTCGACCCCAACGGAAGACTCTCCCTCCGTTTGATTCCGCAAGTTGTTCCAAATTTACTTTTAGTGTTTGTCATCAATCTGGCGCGGACACCCTGCGCAAATCGTTATCGTATTGAACATGCCAAACCGCATCGCCCTGCTTTGCTTCGCCGTCTCGGGTGGTGAAAACGCCGACAGCGGCGATCGGGGTGTCGTTATAAAACAGCAGCGGCGTGCGCTGGCGCAGCCAGGGGGGGACGCCGAATTCCTGCCACAGCTTTTTGAGCGGGCGGGAGTGCGGGCGTCCGACGATTTCCAGATTCATGCCGCCCGGCGCACAAAAGCGAACGGTTAGCCGCTCGTCGGCGCGGGGCATTCTCAAGGCCAGGCCTTCTTTCGCAGGAAGCAGGGAGCCAAGCCCGTCGGGAAGACGCAGCCGTGACTTTCCGTCCCATTCAAGCACGGCGTTCGAGACGTCGTTCATCGGCGGCAGCAGGTACAGCCTCTGACGATAGCGGCGGACCTGATGGGTTGAAAGCGTAAGCTGTGGCTGGGCGTCCTCCTGGCTTTGCGCCACTTCAAGCCATAGCGTCTCGAGCTGCTCGCGGGAAGGCATCTGCGCCCCGCAAAGGCTAAACCAGCGGCGGAGCAGAGCGCGGCGCTGGGCAGCGGAAACGGTGCGCAGCCCGTCGACGTCCAGCGCGCCGTCGGCGTCGCACAGCCGGGTAAGCGTCGGTGCTAACAGCTCGTCGAGCAGGCTTTCCTGCTCGGCGCACAGCTCGGCGCTGCGGGCGACGGCTCGCGTAAAGTGGGGCCAGCGCGCGTCTATCTGCGGCAGCACGTTGAGCCGCAGGAAATTGCGGTCGTAGCGCGCGTCCTGATTGCTTTCGTCATCTACCCACGTCAGGGCGTTTTCCGCCGCGTAGCCCTCGATGTCGCGACGAGAGACGTTAAGCAGCGGACGCGCCTGCGTTCCTTTGCCGAAAGGCATTCTTTCCGGCATGGCCGAAAGCCCCGCCGGGCCGCTGCCGCGCTTTAGCGCTAACAGAAAGGTTTCGCACTGGTCGTCCAGATGCTGCGCGGTGACCAGCGTTTCCCCTTCTGCAAGGCGCTCGGCAAACGCACGGTAGCGGGCATCGCGCGCCGCCGCCTCAATGCCGGCGCCTGCGCCTGCGCCATCTACGCTGACGCGCACCACCTCCAGCGGCACGTTCCAGCGCTCGCACTGAGTCCGGCAGTGATCGGCCCACGCGTCGGCGTTTTGGCTCAGGCCGTGGTGAACGTACACTGCTCTAAGGCTAAAGTCCGGGCGTAGCGAAGCCTTAAGCGCCGCCAGCCCGTGCAGCAGCACCGTAGAATCGACGCCGCCGCTAAAGGCCACCAGCAGCCTGGCGTCACTCGCTAATGCGTGCGCCAATTGTTTTAATACGTTCTCAGTGTTTGCAGTATCGTTACGCGCCATCACAGGACTCACACAAAATTTTTACCTGACATTTACCCTATTTCTCTGAAGGGATTATACCCGCATCCGGCTAACTGTCGCTTTCATAAAGTTCTATCGGCAATTGGTCCGGATCGCGAAAAAAGGTAAAACGCCGACCGGTATAGGGATCGATTCGCACCGCTTCGCACTCGACGCCCTCTTCCACAAGCGTTGCTATCGCCTCGTCGATGTCCTTGACGCTAAACGCTAAATGCCTTAATCCGCAGGCTTCTGGCGAAGTTACGCGCGGCGGCGGCGAGGGAAAAGAAAACAGTTCAATAGTGTAAACGCCGCCCAGGGCAAGGTCGGCTTTCCACGAGTCCCTCTCCTGTCGATAGCACTCAAACAGCAGCTCAAAGCCTAATGTATGACAATAAAATCGTTTGCTTTGCTCGTAGTCCCGACAAATCACTGCTATATGGTGCATTTTTTCCACTTTTATCATCAAAAACCCCGAACAAGAAAATTTATTACCTTTTAAATCAATATATTGAAAATCATCACACAATAATCATTTATCGGTATTTTTGCTGGTAACACGATTCAGCTCACTGAATTACAAAATAATAACAACTAGAATCCGGCGCCAGAATACGTTAATACCAATACTATAAAGGTTGAAATATGTCCGAGTATCTTTCCTTTTTTCTGGGAATCATTCCACTCATCGCAATGATTGTGATGATATTAAAATTAAAAACCCCCATTCACTATGCGGTTCTCATTTCTCTTGCCATCACGCTCGCCATCGCCGGCATATTCTGGAGTACGCCGGTGCAAAGCCTATCCATGGCGACCCTTTACGGCGCATCCAAAGGGCTGTGGCCGATTGTCATTGTGATCCTGGCCGCCATTTACAGCTATAACCTGATGCTGAAAACCGGCAGCATGGAAGTCATTAAAAACGTGCTGGCCAACATCAGCGACGACAAGCGCATTCAGATCCTGCTTATCACCTGGTGCTTCGGCGGGTTTCTTGAGGCCGCCGCGGGCTACGGCACCGCCGTTGCTATCCCTATCGGCATTCTGGCGGCGCTGGGCTTCAACCCGCTAAAGGCCGCCGTCGCCTCGCTGGTCGCCAACTCCGTGCCGACGGCGTTCGGCGCGGTGGGCATTCCGGTGTCCATCCTGGCCGAGCAGACCGGCCTGCCGGTGCTTGAACTGGGCAGCACCATCGTTATGCAGCTAGCGCTGTTCAACATCCTGCTGCCGTTCGTGATTGTCGCCATCGGCGGCGGCGGCATCCGCTCTATTAAAGGGGTGTTCTTCATCACCCTGATGTGCGGCGTCAGCACCCTTATTCCTCAGTACATCGTCGCCACCTATCTGGGCGCAGAGCTGCCCGCTTTCGCCGGTAGCCTGGTGAGCCTGCTGGTGACCGTTTTCCTCGCCAAGCGCCATAAAACGCCGAAGAGCGAGCAAACTCAAGGCGAGCAGCGGGAAGTCGTCAAATACACCGGCGTTCAGCTGTTTCGCGCCAGCGCCATCTATCTGCTGATCTTTATCTTCATCCTGCTGTGCTCGCCGCTGTTCCCTGGGGTGAAAAACGCCGTTGGGCAGATTTCCAGCGTGTTCCCCTTTGCGCTCAGCGACACCAACGTGCTGAAGCTTAAGATTGAATGGTTAAGCACGCCGGGCGTATTGATCATTATCGCCACCTTTATCGGCGGCGCAATCCAGGGCGCCGGCATTGGCACCATGCTGTCGATTCTGCGCGCGACCGTAATTCAGCTTAAAAACTCGGTTATCGCTATCGCCGCCATCGTCGCGATGGCAACCGTGATGGACACCAGCGGCATGATTGGCGCCATCGCCAACACGCTGGTCAGCGTCACCGGCAACGGCTATCTGTTCATTGCTCCGGTCATTGGCGCGCTGGGCACCTTCGTTACCGGCAGCGACACCAACTCCAACATCCTGTTCGGCAAGCTGCAAACCAGCGCCGCTGCGCAGCTGAACGTCGATCCTGTGATGCTGGCCGCGGCCAACACCTCCGGTGCGACCGGCGGCAAGATGATCTCTCCACAGAGTATCGCCATCGCCGTTTCGGCCACCAAGATGGACGGCCAGGGCAGCGCCATTATGTCCGGCGCGCTCAAGTATTGCGCAATTTATATTATTATTCTTGGCATCAAGATTGGCGCGATATTTTATTTATTCCATTTGTAATACAAATCACATACAACACGTTAGACCAATGGTAGTATTTAGCGCCTGATAACTAGCCGGCCCCCTTCCGGGGCCGGTTCAGACCAACGAAAAGAACGCGGATAACCAGCCCTTTGTTTATTTTCTATTAAATACAATCGTTAATCGCTGATTATTCTTTGCCTGTGGAGCAATGCTTTATGAAAGTCAATTTCTACGTTACCTGTATAGGTGACACCATTAAGGCCAATATGGCCCGCGACAGCGTTTTGCTGCTCGAACAGCTGGGCTGTGAGGTCTTTTTCCCTGAACGCCAGGGCTGCTGCGGCCAACCGGCGCTCAACAGCGGCTACGTCAACGACGCCAAGCCGGCCATGAAGTCGCTTATCGCCGCGATGGAAATCAACGACTATCCGATCGTTTCACCGGCAGGCTCCTGCACCTACGCGATTAAAAGCTACCCGACCTATCTGGCCGACGAGCCGGAGTGGGCCGCCAGAGCGCAGGCGGTAGCGGACCGCATGCAGGACTTGACCAGCTTTATCGTCCACAAGCTGGGCGTGGTCAACGTCGGCGCTCGCCTGCAGGGCCGTGCGGTATATCACCCTTCCTGCAGCCTGTTTCGCAAGCTCGGCGTCAAAGACGAACCGATTACGCTTTTGAACAACGTTGAAGGCCTGGAGCTTCTGCCCATCGTCAATCAGGAAACCTGCTGCGGCTTCGGCGGCACCTTCTCCGTCAAGATGTCGGAAATCTCCGGCGAGATGGTAAAAGAAAAGGTTGAGCACATCATGGACGTTGAGCCCGACTTCGTTATCGGCGCCGACACCAGCTGCCTAATCAACATCAGCGGCCGCCTGACGCGAGAGAAGCGTCCGGTAAAAGTCATGCACATCGCTGAAGTATTAATGAGCCGCTAAGGGGACCGAGACAATGTCGATGAAAACCAGCAACGTCGAATTCAAGCCTCGCATCAAGGCAGAGATGGAAGACTCCATCATGCGCAACGCGGTCGCGATGGCTCAAGAGCGCATCGGCGCTAACCGCCAGATCATGGTGAACGAACTGGGCCACTGGGACGAATGGCGCGACCGCGCCGAGCAAATTCGCAACCACGTGCTCGAAAACCTGGACGCCTACCTGTATCAGCTGTCCGAGAAGGTTACCCAGAACGGCGGCCACGTTTACTTTGCCCGCACCAAAGAAGAAGCCACCGACTACATCCGCAACGTGGCTCGCGAAAAGCAGGCCAAAAAGGTGGTGAAGTCCAAGTCGATGGTGACCGAAGAAATCGGCCTCAACCACGTCCTGCAGGCCGAAGGCATCGAAGTGGTCGAAACCGACCTCGGCGAATACATCCTTCAGGTCGATAACGATCCGCCGTCGCACATCGTGGTGCCGGCCATCCACAAGGATCGCTATCAAATCCGCAAGGTGCTGAACGAGAAGCTGGGCTACGACGGCCCGGAAACGCCGGAAGCGATGACCCTGTTCATCCGCGAACGCATCCGCAAGGACTTCCTCGAAGCCGACATCGGCATCAGCGGCTGTAACTTCGCCGTCGCGGAAACCGGCAGCCTGTGCCTGGTCACCAACGAGGGCAACCTGCGCATGGCGACCACTCTGCCGAAGACCCACATCGCGGTGATGGGCATGGAGCGCATCGCACCGACCTTCGAAGAAGTGGACGTGCTGATTACCCTGCTGTGCCGCAGCGCGGTGGGCACCCGCCTGACCAGCTACAACACCTGGCTGACCGGCCCACGGGAAGAAAACCACGTCGACGGCCCGGAAGAGTTCCATCTGGTGATTGTCGACAACGGCCGCTCCAAGATCTTAGGCTCTGAGTTCAAAGACGTGCTGCGCTGCATCCGCTGCGGCGCCTGCCTGAACACCTGCCCGGCCTATCGTCAAATCGGCGGCCACGGCTACGGCTCCATCTATCCTGGCCCTATCGGCGCGGTGATTTCCCCGCTGCTGGGCGGCTATGAAGACTTCCACGATCTGCCCTATGCCTGCTCGCTGTGCAACGCCTGTAACCAGGTTTGCCCGGTGAAAATTCCGCTGGCGCAGCTTATCGTCAAGCACCGCCGCGTGATGGCCGAAACCGGCCTGACGCCGAAGGGCGAACAGCGCTTCACGCGCCTGTTCAACTACGCCAACGCTCACCCCGCCCTGTGGAAGGTCGGCATGACGATGGGCGCCAAAATGGCGAACTGGATGATCAAGGACGGCAAAATACCGTTTAGCGTCAACGTCCTCAACGACTGGACTGAGGCTCGCGACCTGCCGGCGCCGGACGGCGAAGGCTTCCGCAGCTGGTTCAAACGTCATCAGGCCCAGAAGAACAGGTAACGGGGAATAAATACTATGCTCATGAATGAACAAAACCGCTCATCGTTTCTTAGTGAAATAGCCCGTCAGCTTGGCCGCGACGTGCGCCGGGAACCTCAGGCAGACGCCGCGCCGGTCAACGACTACGCGCAAACCCGCCTGACGGACAAAAGTCAGGACGAACTGTGCCAGGCCTTTATGGAGTTCGCCAGCACCCAGAAGGTGAAGTGCGTACTGAGCCGCCCCGACGGGCTCATCGGTGACCTGATCGCCCTGTGCGACGAGTACGGCGGCACGCCGGTGGTCGTTAGCGGCGACGCGCGCTTAAAAGAGCTCGGCATTACCGACGCGCTCAAAGAGAGCTATCAGGCCTACGAGTGGGATCCGGCCAACGGCGCTGAGAATATTCACATGGCGGAAAAGGCCAAGATCGGCATCGTTTACGCCGAAGCGGGGCTGACCGAGTCCGGCGGCGTGGTGCTGTTCTCCGCGCCTGAGCGCGGCCGCTCCGTCAGCCTGCTGCCGGAAACCTCGGTTTTCGTGCTGCGCAAGAGCAGCATCCTGCCCCGCGTGGCGCAGATGGCCCAGCGGCTGCACAAAATGGCGCTGGCGGGCGAACGCATGCCCTCCTGCATCAATCTGATCGGCGGCCCCAGCTCCACCGCCGACATTGAGCTTATCAAGGTGTTCGGCGTTCACGGCCCGGTCCACGCGGCCTACGTGGTGCTGGAAGACTGCTGATTTTGCCAAGAAGATAACGGCGGCGCGTGGGGCAACCTGAGCGCCGTTTTTTCTTCCCGTAACAAAAAGTCCTACCTGACCCGTTCGATTTATCCCATACTGATTTTTCACGCCTTTATCACCACTCAACCCAATGGAGCTTTTCCCATGTCCGACAAACGCGATCATCACCGGCTGGTCGAACGCCAGTTCGGCGAACAGGCCGGCGCCTATTTGACCAGCGCCGTTCACGCTCAAGGAGCCGACTTACAGAAGCTTTCTCGCCTTATGCAGCAGGGGCAGTACGGACGCGTGCTCGACGTCGGCTGCGGCGCGGGCCACGCCAGCTTTGCCGCGGCGCCCTTCGCTCAGAGCGTCACCGCCTACGATCTCAGTCAGGACATGCTCAACGCGGTGCAAAAGGGCGCGGCGGACAGAGGCCTGTCAAACGTGCAGACCCAGAGCGGCATCGCCGAGTCGCTGCCGTTTGAGGCGGCAAGCTTTGACGCAGTCATTAGCCGCTACTCAGCCCACCACTGGCAGAACGTCGGGCTGGCGCTGTGCGACATTCACCGCGTACTCAAACCCGGTGGCCGCGTAGTGTTTATGGACGTCGTCTCCCCCGGCCACCCGGTGCTGGACATCTACCTGCAAACCGTCGAAGCGCTGCGCGATCGCTCCCACGTCAGGGACTACGGCCTCGGCGAATGGAGCCGCTTTATCAACGACGCGGGCCTGGTGCTGGAAGAGATAACCACCGACCGCCTGACGCTGGAGTTCAAGAGCTGGACCGAGCGGATGAGAACGCCGCAGGTCTACGTCGAGGCCATCCGCGCCTACCAGCAGGAGGCCTCCGCCGACGTGAAGCGCCACTTCGCCATTGCCGACGACGGCACGTTTACTACCGACATCGCCATGTTCGTCGGGCGCAAGGCTTAGGCTTTTATCAAACGTCGCCCCGCCGCAGGCCTATGGCGGGGCGTTCATCCGCTATCCTCCTCCGTCTGAATCCTCTTCTGCTCTCCCTCGGCTTCGTCTCTCCACGGGGCAATTATCAACATTGTCCCTACCAATTAACTCAAAAATTAACTTCTCCCGTTAATTTATCTCAACTTAGTCAAACCCGCTGAAACCATAAATCCTGTTTTCAACCAATTGATATATAACGATATAATTTTACAAGGTTCATTATGTGACTCAAAACACAGTTTTGTAACGCTTATTTGGTAGTATCAATTCAAATTTTTGGTAAGGCAATTTACGTTTATAACATAAAGAGTCCATACAACATGGGTAGAGATATTATTATAGGCATCGACATTGGCACTACCGGAGTGCGATCGGTGGCCTACCAATCCGGACAGTCAACCGCTCACGCCATCGCGACCGAAGAGTATCCGCTGTTCACCGATCAGACCGGCGTCGCCGAGCAGGACGCAAACTCCATCCTACTGTCCACCGTCGCCGTGATTAAAAGAACCGTCGCCCAGCTTGGCGATGACGCCAAAAACGTTCGCGGGCTGGCCATCAGCTCGGTGCTTCACAGCTTTCTCGCTCTGGCGGAAGAGGGAACGCCGCTGACCAGGCTGATGACCTGGGGCGACTCCCGCAGCCAGATCTATCTGGACGAGGTTAAATCGCAGATCGACGTCGAGCGCCTCTACCACCGGACCGGCTGCCCCATTCACCCGATGTACTCTCTGCTGAAGATTTACTGGCTGAAGAAAACCCACCCCGACACGTTCGCCAGATCCGCCCGATTCGGCACCATCAAGGACTTCGTGTTCCACCACCTGACCGGCGTTCGCGTCGTTGACCGCTCTATTGCGAGCGGCAGCGGCTGCTACAACATTCAAACCCTGGAGTGGGACAAAGAGATCTTAGCGCTGCTCGGCATCGGCGAAGAGCGGATGGTGAAGGTGGTTTCCACCACCCACTATGAGAACCTGACGGACGCCGCCGCCGCCCGCCTCGGGCTGCCCCACCCGGTGCCGGTAGTGATCGGCGCGGGTGACGGCATGATGGCCAACATCGGCGTCGGCGCTATCCGCCCCGGCCAGATCAACATCACCATCGGCACCAGCGGCGCTATCCGCATGGCGTCCAAGGAGCCGCGCACCGACGCCAAGCGCCGCACCTGGTGCTATAACGTCACCGACGACCGCTGGATGCTCGGCGGCGCCATCAACAACGGCGGCGTCTCCTTCCGCTGGGCCAGAGACAAATTCGCCGAAACCGAACAGCGCGTGGCCGACAAGCTGGGGCTTAACCCCTACGCCCTGCTGACGTCCTACGCGGAAAAGGTGTCCGCCGGGTCGGACGGCCTTATCGTGCTGCCCTTTTTCACCGGCGAGCGCGCGCCCTACTGGAATGCCAACGCGCGCGGCACCATGCTCGGCCTGACGCTCAACCACGACAAGCGCCACATTATCCGCGCCACGCTGGAGGGCATCTGCTACCGCATGCGCAGCGTGCTGGAATCGCTCGAGGAGCTAACCGGCAAGGTGGAAGAGATCCGCGTCAGCGGCAGCTTTACCCATTCGCCGGTCTGGCTACAAATCCTGGCCGACGTCATCGGGCGCGAAATCCACGTGCCGGACGTCGACGAAGGGGCCGCCTACGGCGCGGCCATTATGGGGCTTTACGCGCTGGGCGAGCTTTCGAGCATCGACAAGGCCAGCGATCTAATAGGCATCCGGAAAACCTATACGCCGAACGGAAGCCACAAGCACGCCTACGACCGGCTTTACGGCATCTACCTGAAGACCTACTGGAATCTGCAAGAACAATTTAAAGACATCGCCGACTTCCAGCGCGAAAAATACCATTCAATGTAAAGGAGCTTTTTCAACTATGGCCGTTGTACTGACCACCTCACGCGCGTTTTCTACCTGTCATCAGGCGCAGAAAATACTGACCGACGCCGGGCACGAGCTCAAGATGGTGACGCCGCAAAAACCGATGAAGGCCGCCGAGCTGGTGCCGATGGTAAAGGGCGTCAGCGCCATGCTGGCAGGGCTTGATGAGATCAACGCCGACGTTATCGCCGCGGCGTCGCCCACGCTAAAGATTATCGCCAGAAACGGCGTCGGCTATGACAAGGTCGACTTAAGCACGGCGAAAGAAAACAACGTTCGGGTCACCATTACTCCAGGCGCCAACAGCCTGTCGGTCTGCGAGCTGGCGTTCTCTTTTATCACCGGCCTGTCGAGACGCATTCACCTGATGGACAAAAGCGTCAGGGAAAAATCCTGGCAGCGCGTTTCCGGCATTGAGCTTTATGGCAAAACCATCGGCATCCTGGGCACTGGCGCTATCGGCCGCAGCCTGGCGGTGCGCTGCCGCTCCTTCGGCATGCGCGTTCTGGCCTACGACCTGTATCCGTCTACCGAGCTGATTGAAAACCACGGCGTGGAATACACGATGTCGCTGGACGACATTTACCGCGAGGCCGACTTTATTTCGCTACACCTGCCGGCAAATAAAGACACCTATCGCATGATTAACCGCGACAGCATCGCCAAAATGAAACAGGGCGCATTTATTATTAATACCGCACGCGGCGAACTTATTCATGACGATGCGCTTTACGACGCATTAAAAAATGGCTATCTCGGCGGAGCCGGTCTGGACGCCTTTATCTCGGAGCCCTTTTTAGACGAGCGCTTTTTCAAGCTCGACAACGTCATCATGACGCCCCACACCGGCGCGTTTACCAAAGAAGCCGCCGATAAAACGTTAATAATGGCGGCGGAAGAAATCGTTCGCGCGCTGTCGGGAAAAGAGAATTTATATCAGGTTAATTAAGTAAAAATACGTCGTCTTTTAAATAAATACGGGCTGCCAATTAATGCGCAGTCGGGCTTTCTACACCCTAAAGGCGGCATTAGCAGACTGAAAAATAACAAGGAGATCCTATGAAAGCCATTGTCTACCACGGCAGCAATAACGTATCGCTGGACAACGTCCCGGTGCCGGAAATAAAAGCGCACGAAGTATTAATCAAGGTTCACTACGCGGGCATCTGCGGCTCTGACCTGAATATCTACGTCGGCGCTCACCCCCGCGCTAAGGCGCCTTTGGTGCCCGGCCACGAGTTTTCCGGCGTGATTGAGGAAGGCAACGGCCACTTTCCCAAGGGCACGAAGGTCACCGTTCGCCCGCTGATCTCCTGCGGCCGCTGCTACGCCTGCGAAAGCGGCAACAGCCACGTTTGCGCCACCCTTAAGCTTTACGGCATCGATACCGACGGCGGCATGGCCGAGTACGTCAAGGTGCCCGCCGACGTGGTTCACGTCCTGCCTGACAACATGCCGATGACCATCGGCGCCTTCGTTGAGCCGCTGGCGGTGGGCGTTCACGCCGTCAGCCGCGCCAAGATGCAGGCGGGCGACAGTGTCGTGGTCTTTGGCGCGGGCACTATCGGCTTTTGCGTCGCCAGCGTCGCCGCTACCTGCGGCGCCAAGCAGGTGATCGTAGTCGAAACCAATCCGTTCCGCCTGGGCCTTGCCAAAGAGGCCGGCTTTATCGCCATCAACCCGGCGGAGACCGGCGTGGTGGACAAAGTGCTTGAGCTGACCGGCGGCACCGGCGCCGACGTGGTGTTCGACTGCGCCGCCCATCCAACCGTCGCTGCGGTGCTGACCAAGCTGGTCAGGGTTCAGGGCACCATCGAAATCGTCGGCTCCTACAAAAAGCCGGCGGAAGTGGCGCTGCTGGACATCGAGTTCAAAGAGCTGACCATCGTCGGCACCCGCGTTTACGTCAAGCGCGACTTTGAAACCGCCATCAAGCTGATCCAGGCGGGCTTCCCTTACGAGCGCTTAATCACCGTCTACCCGCCGGAAAAGGCCAAGGAAGGGTTCGACATCTGCCTGAACGGCGGCAACGTCATCAAGGTGATGTACCAGTTTTCTTAATCAAGAGCGTTAACGGTTGCCGTTAATAACAGGCGCTAACAACCAGCGTTAATAACAAAGAATGAAACAAGAGGACCTTTAGATGAAAAACAACGTTTTCGACCTGTCGGGGAAAAACGCCATCGTGACGGGCGGATCGCGCGGATTGGGAAAATCCTTTGCCGAAAGCCTGGCAAACGCCGGGGCTAACATTATTATTGTCGACGTCGATCGCAACGAGCAGACGGAAAAAGACATTATGGCCTACGGCGTTAGCTGTGAAACCTTTATTTTCAACCTGGCCGAATTCGATAAATACGACCAGCTGGTTAGCGCCATTCTGGGGAAATACAAAAAGATCGATATTCTGGTCAACAACGCCGGCATCCAGCGCCGCCATCCTTCCGCCGATTTCCCGAAGGCGGATTGGGATCTGGTGCTGGACATCAACCTGAACGCGGTCTTCTTTATGTGTCAGGCCTTCGGTCGCCACATGATCGAAAACGGCTACGGTAAAATCATCAACATTGCCTCGCTGCTAGCCTTCCAGGGCGGGTTCACTATTCCGGCCTATACGGCGGCCAAGTCGGCCGTGATGGGCTTCTCCAAGTCGCTGTCCAACGAATGGGCGTCCAAGGGCGTGAACGTTAACTGCATCGCGCCGGGCTATATCGCGACAGAAATGAACACCGCGCTGATGAACGACGAAGTCCGCAATCGTCAGATTATGGAGCGCATTCCGGCCGGCCGCTGGGGGAATCCGGAAGATCTCGGCGGCGCCGCGGTGTTCCTGGCCTCGAAGGCCTCCGACTATATCAGCGGCCACGCTATCGTCGTGGACGGCGGTTGGATGGGCCGCTAACCCATCTTTGTCCTACGTACTCTACCCGACAGGTTTCGGCCGCCGCCCGTCGGCGGCTCGAAAACCGCGGAAATAAAAAGAATGCAACGCATTAGCCAATATGCAGACATTCACTAATTAAAATATTACTCAGGGAGAAGGTTATGCCCCTCTTATACGTTGCCTTAGGCGTCGCTCTACTACTGTTTTTAATGCTGCGGCTGAAGGTTCACTGCTTCGTCGCGCTGATTTTAGTCGCCCTGTTCGTCGGCCTGATTCAGGGAATGTCCGTTCTTGGCGTGCTGGACTCCATCAAGCACGGCGTAGGCGGTACGTTAAGCAATCTGGCGCTTATCATGGGCTTCGGCGCCATGCTGGGCAAGCTTCTGGGCGACAGCGGCGGCGCGCAGCGCATCGCCATGACGCTGGTCGATAAATTCGGCGAGAAGAACATTCAGATAGCGGTCGCGGCGACCGGCTTTATCGTCGGCTTTGCCCTGTTCTTTGAAGTCGGCATTATTCTGCTGATGCCGCTGGTGATCACGCTGGCCTTGAGGCTGCGGATTTCGCTGCTGTACGTCGGCATCCCGATGGCGGCCGCCATCTCCGTCACCCACTGCTTCCTGCCGCCCCACCCTGGCCCGACGGCGATCGCCAATATCTTTAACGCCGACATGGGCAGGACGCTGATTTACGGCGTGATCATCGCCGTTCCGGCCATTATCATCTCGGGCATTCTGTTTGCGCGCATGCCCTACATTCGCAGAATGAACCCGGAAATCCACATGGGCTTCGCCAACCGTGAGTTCAGCGAAGACGAAATGCCGGGCTTTGGCGTCAGCGTCTTTACCGCGCTGATACCGGTTATCCTGATGGCGCTGCGCGCCGTTCTGGAAATGTCACTGGCCAAGGGCCACGCCGTGCTGCCCTACGCCGAGTTCTTCGGCGACCCGGTTATCGCCACGCTGATTGCCGCCATCGTCGCGCTTTACACCTTTGGCTACAAGCGCGGCAAGACCGTGGCCGAAATCACCTCCAGCATTGAGTCTTCCGCCAAGCTTATCGCCATGATGCTGCTGATTATCGGCGCGGGCGGCGCGTTCAAGCAGGTGCTTATCGACAGCGGCGTGAAGGACTACATCGCCAGCCAAATGCACGCATTCTCCTTCTCGCCGATCCTGCTGGCGTGGATCATCGCGGTGATCCTCCGTCTGGCGCTGGGCTCCGCGACGGTAACCGCGCTGACCACCGGCGGCATCGTCTATCCGCTGATTCAGGCGACCGGCGTCAGCCCCGAACTGATGGTGCTGGCGGTGGGCTCCGGCAGCGTGTTCTTCTCGCACGTTAACGACCCCGGCTTCTGGATGATCAAGGAGTACTTCAACCTGACGGTGGTCGAAACGCTGAAGTCCTGGTCAGTGCTGGAAACCATTATCTCCGTGTGCGGCCTGATCGGCTGCCTGGCCATCAACGCGTTTCTTTAACGCGTCTTTAATACGGGCATCTCCGGGCCGCCGCTTCTGCGGCCCGGATAAAAACCGAATTATTCATTAGCATCAAAGAGGTGGAACTATGAAAAGCTGGAAAAAAACCGCAGAACAGATCCTGACGCTCGGCCCGGTCGTGCCGGTTATCGTTATTAACGACATCAAGGACGCCGTGCCGCTCGCCAAGGCGCTGGTGGCCGGCGGCGTTAAGACGCTGGAAGTCACGCTGCGCACCGCCTGCGCTCTCGACGCCATCAGGAAAATCATGGCGGAAGTGCCTGAGGCCGTCGTGGGAGCGGGTACGGTAACGACCGTCGAGCAGTATAAAAAGGTGGCCGAACTGGGCGTGGAATTTATCATCACGCCGGGGCTGACGCCCGGGCTGCTAAAAGCGGCGGTTGAGGGCACGGTTCCGGTGATCCCCGGCGTCGCGACCATCGGCGAGCTGATGACCGGCGCCGAAGCCGGGCTTAAGTGCTTTAAGTTCTTCCCGGCGGAAATCAACGGCGGCGTGGCGGCGCTTAAAGCCTTTGCAGGCCCGATGCCGGACGCCAAGTTCTGCCCGACCGGCGGCATCAGCCTTAAAAACTATCGCGACTATCTGAGCCTTAAAAACGTGCTCTGCGTCGGCGGCTCCTGGTTCGTGCCGACGGACGTCATTGCCCAGGGCGACTTTGACGCCATCACCAAGATGGCGAAAGAGGCCGTTGAAGGCGCACGCTAAGACCTATAGCATCAGCGAGTCATAGCCCGAGAAGTTCAATAGCCTACGCGTTCAGCGCGGCGGGAAGCGAGAAAGCCCGCCGCGTTGACGTTTTATCCCCTTATCTTCCCCTCGCCTCACGCGGGCATCCCCCAACGCGGCAATACCTAAACTGCGCTAAACTGTGGCATAATATGCGCAACTTCACGTTTTTTTTAACCAAATGAGTATTCGCCTTGTTAATCAGTAATAACGTCACGATGCAGTTCGGCTCCAAGCCGCTGTTTGAAAACATTTCCGTCAAATTTGGCGGCGGCAACCGCTACGGCCTTATCGGCGCAAACGGCAGCGGCAAGTCCACCTTTATGAAGATCCTCGGCGGCGACCTTGCGCCTACCGCTGGCAACGTGTTCCTCGATCCGAACGAGCGCCTGGGCAAGCTGAAGCAGGACCAGTTCGCCTTTGAACAGTACAGCGTTCTCGACACGGTGATCATGGGCCACGAGGAGCTGTGGGCGGTGAAGGCCGAGCGCGACCGCATCTACGCGCTGCCGGACATGAGCGAAGAAGATGGCATGAAGGTGGCCGACCTTGAGGTTCAGTACGGCGAGATGGACGGCTACAGCGCCGAGTCCCGCGCCGGTGAGCTGCTGTTGGGCGTCGGCATCCCCGTTGAGCAGCACTACGGCCCGATGAGCGAAGTCGCTCCCGGCTGGAAGCTGCGGGTGCTGCTGGCGCAGGCGCTGTTCGCCGATCCGGACATCCTGCTGCTCGACGAACCGACCAACAACCTGGACATCGACACCATCCGCTGGCTCGAGCAGACGCTGAACGATCGCAACAGCACTATGATCATCATCTCGCACGACCGCCACTTCCTGAACATGGTGTGTACCCACATGGCGGATCTGGACTACGGCGAGCTGCGCGTTTATCCGGGCAACTACGACGACTATATGACCGCGTCGACCCAGGCCCGCGAGCGCCTGCTGGCGGACAACGCCAAGAAGAAGGCGCAGATAAGCGAGCTGCAGTCGTTCGTCAGCCGCTTTAGCGCCAACGCCTCCAAGTCGCGCCAGGCTACGTCCCGCGCCCGTCAGATAGAAAAAATCGAGCTGGCGGAGGTCAAGGCCTCCAGCCGCCAGAACCCGTTTATCCGCTTTGAGCAGGACAAGAAGCTGTTCCGTAACGCCTTGGAAGTAGAGAACCTGTCCAAGGGCTACGACGGCAACCCGCCGCTGTTTAAAAACCTGAACCTGATGCTGGAAGTCGGCGAAAAGGTCGCGGTGCTGGGCACCAACGGCGTGGGTAAAACCACGCTGCTGAAAACCCTGATGGGCGAGCTTGCGCCAGATACCGGTCGGCTCAAGTGGTCTGAAAACGCTAGCCTCGGCTACTACGCGCAGGACCACGCCACCGACTTTGAAATCGATATGACGGTGTTTGACTGGATGAGCCTGTGGATGCAGCCGAGCGACGACGAGCAGTCGGTGCGCAGCATCCTCGGCCGCCTGCTGTTCTCGCAGGACGACATCAAGAAGTCGGTGACCGTGCTCTCCGGCGGCGAAAAGGGCCGCATGCTGTTCGGCAAGCTGATGATGACCAAGCCAAACATTCTGGTGATGGACGAACCGACCAACCACCTGGACATGGAGTCCATCGAGTCGCTGAACATGGCGCTGGACCTGTACAAAGGCACGCTGATTTTCGTCTCCCACGACCGGGAGTTCGTGAGCTCGCTGGCAACCCGCATTATCGAAATCACGCCACAGAAGGTCATCGACTTTACCGGCAACTATGAAGACTACCTGCGCAGTCAGGGGATTAACGACTAGCCTGTAACCGAGCGGCCCCTTGATGGGGCCATTTTTTTGCTGATAAGGAAATTGGTGTGATGAGAAATAAAACCCTTCTACTGCTGAGCCTGCTGTTTTGCGCATGGGCGGGCGGCGCGTTGGCCAATGAGCCTAAGGCGCTCACGGCCCAAGAACTGCTAACGGAATATAAAACCTATTCGCTGGCGCGCTGTATTACCGAGAACTATAAAAGCATGGGCGTGGACTTTGGCAAGCTGCCGTTAAAAGACGGTACGCAGGGGTCTATTGATATTGAGTTGGGGTATGCTTTTAACGCCGAGCAAGACAACGCTTTGAATGCGTTTATAAAGGATAAGACCGGTAGTTTTTATAAGGCCAAGCAGAGTGAGGGAGATTTGGCTAGGGTGAATTTGGTGATTTATGACTGTGTGGGGTTTTCTCAGTCAGAGGAATTGGAAGGGGTTTTGGAAAAGTTAATTGCCGAAGCTGGGGCGATTAGTGGATAGATTTGTGCTTGTAGTCATTCGAGAGGTCAGAAACTGTCGCGTCTAACATTTCAGACTGTAATAAGTAAGGGGGGTAATACAGTTATCCCCTTCCCTTACGGGAATTGGTAAGTGCCTGCATTCCAGTATCCTTTTCCAGGGCGGCAATGCTCTTTCCAGCCAAGCAACATTAGCTCCCTTGCGATAAGTCGATTCATAATACCGTGGCCCATCAGCAATACGGGACCGTTATATTCCCTGGCGAGATTGACAAGTATGCCAGCGGCCCGAGCCGCGCGCATTTTCGCCATTCCTAAAGATTCTACCTTACAGGGCATGCCGCAAAGCCACATAAGACGAAAAATACCGGCCCAGTAAAAGGGGGATAACCGTACTCCAGGTATAAGGTGTAGCGGCAGGTCCGCTTCTCGGAATACTTCATCAATGAGTGCCGGCTCGCAGCCCAGCGTCTTCAGGGATGAAAGCGCTCTGAGTAGAGGGCTGCTAATAACCACCTGCGCTTTACGCGCCAGTACGCGGCTTGACTCAGGCGGCATGTCACTCCCTGTATCAGAGAGATCATATTGTGTAGTCCAATCAACCATTTCACGGGAAGACACTTTCGGAGCACCAGTGAAGGAGGGTTTTCCGTGACGCATCAGAATAATTTCCATATTTATCTTTTCCAGTTTGTCCATTCCTTGTTAATTTGATCCCTAAGCGTCAGAAACTAGATATATTAGGAATGCCAAGGCCTTCCATAATAATTCATATCGTATAGCATTACGTACTTTAACAGATAAATCATAAATAAGGCGGGGTTGGATTATCTGAATGGTTATGATTGTCCATAGTCGACGTTATCCTACCCAATGGAATAACGCTGTTCTAATATAACTGAGTGCAGAATTAATCCCTAGATCGGGTCATGTCGGCCTTTGATAACGCTCCCTAAGCTCAAATCACGTCGCGATCGGGGTCCTGCAACGCCGATTATTTAGGGTATAATCCCACCCATTATCCAACAGACTCAGAAACGAAGATGACAAAACTCACCCTACAAGAGCAGATGCTAAAAGCGGGATTAGTAAGCAGCAAGAAGATGGCCAAAGTCCAGAGAACGGCGAAAAAATCACGCGTTCAGGCACGTGAGGCAAGGGAAGCCGTGGAAGAGAATAAAAAGGCCCAGCTTGAGCGTGATAAGCAGCTAAGCGAGCAGCAAAAGCAGGCTGCGTTATCTAAAGAATACAAGGCGCAGGTGAAGCAGCTGATTGAAATGAACCGCATCGACGTTTCAAGAGGTGATATTGGCTTTAACTTCACGGACGGTAACTTAATTAAAAAAATCACCGTGGATAAGCTGACTCAGGCTCAGCTGATTAGCGGTCGTCTCGCCATTGCTCGTTTAGCGGTTGATAGCAACGGTGAGAGTGAATACGCGATTATCCCCGCCAGCGTCGCCGATAAGATTGCCCAGCGGGATGCGAGCTTTATTGTGTTAAACAGCGCACTGAGTCAGGAAGAGCAGGACGAGGACGACCCGTATGCTGATTTTAAGGTGCCGGATGATTTGATGTGGTGAAATGAACATAGTAAAAAACCCGCACATGGCGGGTTTTTTCTTATCAACGGAGCTTAGCGGCTCAGGCTATTGCCTTCATTAGTGCCGTAAGCATCACTGATAGTTAGCGCGGCTTACAGGCCGACGACGTTTCCAGCCGCAGGGCCTTTAGCGCCATTTTCAATGGTGAAGGAAACCTTCTGACCTTCATCTAGAGTTTTGTAGTTGTCGCTCTGGATAGCAGAGAAATGTACGAATACATCCTTGCTGCCGTTGTCCGGAGTGATAAAGCCAAAACCTTTATCAGAGTTAAACCATTTTACTAAACCAGTCATTTTGTTAGACATAGATACTTCCTTAATTAATTTGATGAGCCACTAAGAGCGGCGATGGTGGCCTGTACTTAAAGAGTGACTTACTTGGGCACTTAGGAGGAGGCTCACGAAGAAGGGTATCTACAGATAACACTTGAACTGAGGACTGCTTTACTAAAACTGCTTTCATAAGGTCTGACTTCCAAACCGAGAGCTATTAAGACATAGAGAAATTCATTATGCAACACTTATGTTTTTTATTTTAAGCGCTTAAATGTCTGGATGGCTGTATGGCTGTTGGTTTTCAGGTAAGGGTGACTGTGGAAGAAAATAAAAAAGCACAGTCCCATTGGCTTTGACTGCATTCACAGACGGTAATTTAATTAAAAAATAACCGTGAAGCTCAGCCAATTAACAGCCATCTCGCCATTGCTCATTTGGTTGTTTATCAGGCGACCATAAACTAAATGAGTTTGTTATGCAGCTAATCGACGATACCAATGAGCGGCATTGTCAGCCAAACTATCCGGTTCACTATCAACTACTGTAAATACACTCTGAGTCTTTAAATACCAACAAAATTTATCAATTTCCAAATCAACCTGATCTCTTTTTTCTGATTTTAACTCATTACTTGGTGATAAAATAAAAATCCCACCAGAATTATATTCTGAAAAATTAGACAAAGCTAAAGACACATCCCGCTGAGCGTCATAGAGATGGCATTTAGCTACATTTTCATCCGAATAAGCCGCTGATGCTATAGTTCCTATTGCATTGCCTGCCTTATATGGAAGAAATAAAGACTGAACCTGGTTACCTAAATTAACTTTCTTTAAAGGTGTTGGTTCAACCATCCCAAAATATTCATGATAATCAAGCGATAACTTAAGGCGACTATCCATTATGTTATATAACCGTTCTCTACTTATTGGATAATATACCCTTTCTTTTTGCTTAGTTCGCTTTATTGATAGTGTAACAACATTAGTAAAAAGTGAAGAGACTACATCATCAACGGACTCTCCTTGTGCATATCCATTAGATACGAATGTTACTCCACCCAATGAGGTAATCTCCTCATACTGTTCAGACAATGCGACTTCTTTTGCTACCTCACAAGCTAGTCGTAGATGAAATATCGCAGATTGAGAATACAGGCATTGTATCCTATCAAAGTAATCTAAAACTTGAACAAAAGAGCCACCTGTAGAATTCTTAAATACAACACCTATATTTAGCCTCTCCCCTGTCGCAAGATCAGGTGTCCATTGAATAGTAAACCACTCTCCACTTACTATAGGTTTGTTGGAGTGCTCGTTTATTAATGACGAAAAGTCAATCATGCGACACCTGCCAACGCTAATACTCCATATTTCTTACTTAACCTGTCATGTGAGAATTCAGCTCGACATTCTAAGAATGTAGTTAATTTTTCTATTTGTTCATTATTTAACATTTTATTCGCCCAATGCATAAGCTCTTCTTTTATTAAGTTAAGACTTAATTGTTGGTGAGAAGCCCCTTCCAAAATCCCCATCTTTTGTTGAAGGGTTGGTATTTCCCGGAAGACATCACTTAAAATGTTTCTCGGTTCCAATGCAATGTCCAGCATTTCTGGTGTCCAAGTCAAATGAACGGGGAGACTGCTATGATCAATCAGAGTGACTGAATTGTTTATCCCGATTATCACGTTCCCAAGATTACGATCCTGATTGGCAACCCACTCATCAAAAGCGATTGCATGATGCAACTTATCCCAATCATTTAGAATGTTGTATAAACTCTCAAACTGAATCATGTCACCTACACTATGAACACTACTAGGCGACCTCCCATCAATTTTGCTAGTTACAAATGCCACTGGAGCAACAGGGATGCTTAGTTGAGATTAAGCGCATCAGGGAGAATCAACACACCTGCCTTTGGTGCAACCGGAAGATCTTCTGCTTTAGAGAGCAAATATCCCAAAATTTCATTGAAAACACCAATCGCACAGTCATCTGAAAAAATTTTCACAAAGCACTGCCTCTGCACCCTATCAGGCCAATCAATCAGACACAATAGCGTTAAGGCCGTAATTCCTTCACATGATTGAGAAAGTACTGACTTAAAACTTACCTCACTCAGCACTTCAATAGTATTTCTCATTTTATCCGCGCCATTCTTTATGATGAAATGAATTTTAGAACAAAAATCCTCTAATTACTTCCTGTAATATTTAACAGTGATCTACGGACCCATTTGTCGCCTTACTTTCCCCTCGTCGATCTCCCATACACCAACCTTAATAATGTAGTGAGAGTCTTTTTTAAATAGCGCCTACGGATATCGCTTGCAGATTTAGGTTGGTTTATCACATCTGAATTGCTGAGCCATTTCAGAGAAACGTACAGCTTCAACGATAATGATCTCCTGTTGGCGATCAGACTTGTTGAGATTTTGAGATTCTTGGCCAGTTCATAGACAAAACCTTCGCATTCTGCTGTTAGCTCAACGTACTAGTAGATAATTTTTTCCAGTAATCCTTCTCTAATAAATGTAAATAGCGCGTAAGAGCGTCAAGTACTGTACCTTAGCATTTACCTATTTCTCATATTACCGTTTATCCAAACAAAGCTTTAAAACTGATAATTCCTGAAAATATCATTATCAGACAAAAAAACTGGCGCTGCGATAGAGAGGGAAAGCAGCCTTGTTTAGCCAAAGTACATATTACACCTGCAAATATAATAAATGAGACTGCCGAAGGTGACAATCCACTAAGCTGGTCCAAAAATGGAAGTTCCATCAATACACCTCACCATTACCGAAAGTGAAGGTTATATTTTCTTTTTTTGTATCCCTAACACCTCCCATGCTGAGCAACTTTTCAACAATTTTATTTATTGAGGTTCTTATTACTTCATCGTCATTTAAATATTCATCCCCATCAAGGTATGGTTGTATCGTTTGCCCTAAAACCAAATCGATATCATTTACTCTCGCAAAAGACGCCTTTCCTGAAAAACCGGAAATACAAAGCGAGCGAAGTTGAGTACGAATAAAGCCACTGACATAGGCAACAAACCAAGGCCTGCTAAATACTTTTTTGTATTGCTTTTCTGAAGGCCAGAGAAAGCTGTCCAGCTCTCGGCATTCGTAGTTCAACGTGCTTCCATTAACATACAGATATCCATACATTTTGACCCCAAACCAAGGAAAGCTAATGTGGGGATTTACTTTTTTAACTCTCCCTCTCAATGCTGTCCGTTTGGCAAGTAACACCAGGCATCGGTCAGTCGCATCAAGTACGTCATACAAGGAAACTGGAACTGGCTCACTCCAATACTCCTGATTATACAAGCTATTATAAAACTGGACGATATCCAGATCGTTTAGTGTTTTTATGCGGTCTTTCTCAACAGCTTCAGTTAAGGTTCCTTGGCTCGCCTCTAATTGGGCTACCCGCAGCAGGTCAGTACATGATAAACTGTTTCTGTATATCTGGAGTTCTTCTCGCATTTTGGCAACGCTTCGCTGGTTTTCCATGACTGTATTACTATTGGCGTAACCAATCAGATCTACCCAGCTAGAAAGCCGATAAAAATACGCTACCATTTCATAAGCATGGCTCAGTTTAACATTGCAATGATCTCTAAGGAAACGAGCTTGCTGGCGTAGCTGATCTACTGGCGGAACATAGCGGGTATCATTAACGCTGAGATGAGGGAGCATTGCATATTCCTTTTACAAATACTCTGCGGCCTGTAAACACAGAGCAAGGTTAAAAGGATATGCTCTGAAAAGCTAAATGGGTAAAAAGCGCGTTGGCGGATTTGTCTACAGGCTGACAGGTCTGCGCAGAACCTTTTCTATACAGTATGAAAAAATCCAAAGACAGTCAATAGACTACACAGCATTTAATTATATTAATGAACTACTTTTATTGCATGTTATAGATTTTGCGTAACAATTATTTTTATTCCTAATATCAAATAACCCAACCCAGAGTTGAACGACAAGAAATATTAGTTGACAGTCTTATTTCAAAAACCATCTTTAGATATACATCTCAAATTATTCTGGAACCCACCTCACACTCCCCCTTTCCAAATTTACATCCACTTTCATTTGGACTTTTCTCTTATAACTGGATATTTTTGGGAGGTTTTTATGCACGCCGTGAACGTGGTGCAACACGCTCACGACGCTAACCGCAACAACTAACATAGGTAGTCATCATGGCTGAAAAAGATTGTATTGTAGAAATCCCCGAATCAGAAGTCTCTCCGGAAAATTTTCACCGTTATACGGTGGGTTACGTGAGCCATTACTCAAGTAATAAGTTAATTCCCGCCCTTAGCCTAAAGGGCCAGTGGCTGGCGGCCGCCGGTTTTGATACCGGCACCAAGGTGAACGTGCGGGTGATGAACGGCTGTATCGTCATCACTGCCAAGCGGCCAGAGCCGGAGCTGATGACGTCGCTGAAAAGGGTGTGTAAATTCTCCGCCAGCAAGCAGCGGCAGGTGCAGGCGCTGATCGACGCGGTGGCAAACGGCGGCAGAGCCTAAGCAACCGGCGCTCCGGCCCCGCGGCCGGAGCCAAATCAAGTCCATCGAAATAGCCGCATTCTTAAAAACTCACTTTATGCCATTCAGCCTATTTAAAAATATTCACCCTCGTTTTAGAAACGTTTAATAAACTGAAAATCAACTCAATAAAAAGGCGAAATATAATAATATCTGTCAATTTACGCGCGCCAAAAATGAAAAAAGAAAAATATAAACCCGCCCTCTATGCTTAGCGTACTTTCATGAAAAACCGTCCTTAACCTTACATCAGCTCTCTCCTACCCGAACAGTCCCCCATGACCGCACGCCGCGCCAACCGCCGCCAGCCCGCGGCATTGCTTGACGTACTAACCGAATGTGCTGATAATCAAGCAACTGAAAGGATTAAAACACATGACTGATACACGTTTATATAAAGAAATTGCAACAGCAATAAAACAGCAGCTATCAGACGGAGTTTATAAAGTCGGCGATAAATTGCCAACGGAAAGAACGCTGGCTGAAACCTTTGGCGTTGGCCGCGCCGTTATTCGGGAGGCGATGATTTTATTGGAAGCCGAAGGCTTTATCGATATAAGAAAAAGCTCCGGCGTTTACGTATTAAAAAACGAGACCGTCATTAACTCCTTTCTCGACGGTAAGTCCGGCCCGTTCGAGCTGCTGCAGGCCCGGCAGCTTATCGAAACCAGCATCGCCGCCTTCGCCGCCACCCAGATAGTCAAAAGCGATCTGGCCAAGCTGTATGAAATTCTCGAGCAGGAGAAAAAGCTGCTGGACTCTCCGCCCGACCAGTCCCTCGACGCCCAGTTCCACTGCGCCATCGCCGCCTCGACGCAAAACGCCATGCTGGCGGAGATAGTCCGCTACATATGGGACGTTCGCAACCGAGATCCTCTCTGGCAGATGCTGGCCAAAGAGTCCGATCAGGGGGAGTACAGCAGGAAAGGCTACGCGGAGCACGAAGAGATCGTCGCCGCCCTCCAGCGTAAAGACCCGGTCGCCGCGCGCCTGAGCATGTGGCAGCACCTGGAGAACGTCAAGGAGCGCGTCACCAAGCAGTTGGAGTGCCACGAGCAGCCGTCCTTTGACAGGTTCTTGTTCGACTCCATCCCGCTTGAGATGCCGAAGGGAAAGTCTTGAGTTAGATGCCAAGGCGGCAGGCGACTGCCGCTATTTTTCCGTTTCGTATAAACAATACCGCACAGGGTCTTCATATGAACACGGCAATACGCTCCCTCACAGAAATCGAATCCCAGCTGACCACCCCAACCTTCTTCGACTTCCTCCAGCATATCGACCTATACAGCGCGCTCGACGCCAGAGACGAGGCCGACTTCGACGAACGCTGGATGGCAGAGTTTGACCGCCTGAGCCAGGAAACCTTTTCCGAAGAGGTAAACCGGCTTATCGACAGGCTGAGAGAGCTGGCGTTCAAAGGCGCCTATCGTGTCATTCAGGACGCTGACGCCGCCGCAAGGGTATCGGATGACGTGGAGCTGATAGCCAAAAGCCTGGCGCTGGGGGAAGAGGAAAGCTGGCCGACGGCGTTTCTCTGGGCGTCCTATCGGCGGGGAGAGCTGCCCCACTAGCCCTGCGGCTTAAAGAAAAAAGCGGCCGCCTCCGGCCGCTTAAAAAAACGAAACGCCACTGCTTCGCCTTTTATTTCCCTGCTTTCTGCCCTACGTCCTGCCCGACGTTAAACGTAAACGTAGTTTTTACCTTCTCTTCATCGCACACGTTCTTATCGGCAATCGGCGTTACCTTGTCGGCGAAAATCACCCAGTAGCCATCGCGGTCAACGGGTACGGAGAGCCTGCCCTTATCGTCGGTTTTGGCGCTAAACGCGGCCTCCAGGTGGCGGTGGTCGCCGTGCTTGTGGTGGTGATGGGGGTCTTCGTAGCCCGCGTAGCTGGCGCTCACTTTATGGTTAGCCAGCGGCTTGCCCTGATAGCGCAGCTCGACCGGCAGGCTCTGCCCGCCCTTCAACGTCGCCGGGTCGGCCAGCGGCACGATCTCCAGCGGAATGCCCTGCGGCTGGCTGATAAACGCCGCGTCGCCCTTATTGCCGACGTTGACTACCGTTTTGCCGTACATCGACGCCAGCTGGCAGTAGGAGGCGTCGGTCATCTCTCTGCGCGACTGCTGCTTCCAGCCGTTCTTGTTTTTCGCCCAGTAGGTGGGATTATAGGTAGCGATCGCCAGGTAGCTGCCTTCGACTGCCGGCTTGGTGCTCACATAGCGGTAGTTCTCCCCCTTCTGCTCAAGCTTTACCTCACCCGCCGCGCTAACCAGCCTGGCGGGTGAGAAGATCGCCAGGCGATCGGCGGCAATCGCCTCCGGCTCGGGGAAGTTATCGCCATAGCCCATCTCAACCACCATCGGCTGGCCGACCAGCGTGTTGGCCACGTTAATCCAAAGCTCGTGCGCCAGCGCCGGTGCGCTCAGCAGCGCCGTAGCGCACAGCGCGGTTAACAAACGCAGTTTCATCGTTTTGTATCTCCTTTTCCATGCCAAAAGTTAGCGCTCGCTTTCACGCGGGCGCTTGGGATTCAATGTTAATAATAACTATTATCAACTTATTTATGTTATAATATAACATATCATAATGCAACAAACGCCGATGCGCTGACGATAGGAAGAGGATCTGAAAAGGCTATTTTTAGTGAGATGTGATGCGCGTGAACAATCAGCGGGGTAGCCAAACTGAAAGGATATGAATTTAAATTAGTAAAATCATATTGTTAGTAAACTTACTATGATGCCATACTTTATTCTTCCAAAAACGCCACGCCAATTCTATCCGCTTTAAACTGTATGAACTGCTTATCCAGATAGAGGTAGTCATCAATAAACATCTCATCCTGAAATGCGATGCCGTCAACGATCACCGTGTCATAAACCAGAATGCCTCTGACGTTGTACGCAAAGCTATCGCCAACCCTTTCCAGAACGTAGTTCTCTCTCTTCGTTTCTTCTATGTGGAAGTCGTGCAGGAAAGTAAAGCTCAGCTCAACGGGATAAATTTTATTTATCTCCAGCGGATAGGGCACATAGTTTACAAAGCAGGTAATGGTGTAATTACCGACAGATAAAACCACCTCTTCCTCTATATGTTCATTCTGGGCAATAAGTCTGGCGTAATGCTTCATATCCGTTCACCGCTAAATTCCATCATCATTGTACGAGCAAGCATTCATGTTGGGCATCCAAAAGCCACGCCCATACGTCACGCTGTTATACCTGCAATAAAAAAGCCGCCTGGAAACCCAAGGCGGCTATTAAAACTCAATAAAACGGCTATCAGCAGTAGCCGTAGTTCATCAGCCGCTGGTAGCGGCGGTCAATCAGCATCTCTTTATCCAGCGGAGCCAGATCGTCCAGATCGGCGAGGAGCTGGGCCTTCAGGTTCGCCGCCATCTCTTCCGGGTTGCGGTGTGCGCCGCCCAGTGGTTCAGGGATAACCGTGTCGATAAGGCCGAGCTCTTTTAAGCGCGGGGCGATGATGCCCATTGCTTCAGCCGCCAGCGGCGCCTTATCGGCGCTCTTCCACAGAATGGAGGCGCAGCCTTCCGGAGAAATAACGGAATAAGTGCTGTATTGCAGCATGTTGACCTTGTCGCCAACACCGATAGCCAGCGCGCCGCCGGAGCCGCCTTCGCCGATCACGGTGCAAACCACCGGTACGCTCAGGCGAGACATCTCGCGCAGGTTGCGGGCAATCGCCTCAGACTGGCCGCGCTCTTCCGCGCCAACGCCCGGATAGGCGCCCGGCGTGTCGATAAAGGTGATAATCGGCAGGTTGAAGCGCTCGGCCATCTCCATCAGGCGCAGGGCCTTGCGGTAGCCTTCCGGCGCGGGCATGCCGAAGTTGCGGCGAATTTTTTCTTTGGTTTCGCGGCCCTTCTGGTGGCCAATCACCATCACCGGACGGCCGTCAAGGCGAGCGATGCCCCCGACGATAGCCTTATCGTCGGCGTAGGCGCGATCCCCTGCCAGCTCGTCGAAGTCGGTAAAGATGTGCGAAACGTAGTCCAGCGTGTAGGGACGACGCGGATGGCGCGCCAGCTGGGCAATCTGCCAGGCGCCCAGCTCAGAGAAAATCTTTTGGGTCAGCTCAAGGCTCTTTTCGCGCAGGCGCTTAACCTCCTCGTCGAGGTTAATATCCAGCTTCTCGTCTTGAAGACCGATTGACTTTAGCGAATCAATTTTCGCTTCCAGCTCGGCAATCGGCTGTTCAAAATCTAGAAAATTCAGGCTCATAGCATTCCTATTTTAATCAAATTCCAATTCAACCTGGGCATTGCCAAGCAGAGTCCGCAGGTCGATAAGCAGGCGTTCGCTCGGCGTCACTCGCCACGCGGCGCCAAAGCGCAGTCGCGCCCTTGCGTCTTCTCTCTGGTAATACAGATGAACTGGGATCGTCCCCGATCGATGCGGTTCCAACGATTCGCGAAGACGGTTTAACAGCTGGTCATCAATTTGCCCGTCCGTTAACGATATGGCAAGGCCGCGGGCGTATTTTTCCCGCGCTTCACTGATGTCCATTAATTCGCGGACCATCATTTTAAGTCCGCCGCTAAAATCATCAAAGCTGACCTGTCCGGTTGCAATCAGGACGCGGTCTTTCTCCAGCAGCTGCTGGTATTTTTCAAGTGCCTCAGAGAATAGCATGACTTCAAGACGACCGGAACGATCATCAAGCGTACAAATGCCAATTCTGTTACCTCGCTTGGTGGTCATCACTCTGGCGGCAACCACCAGCCCGGCGGCCATGGTCATTTTGCCCCGCTCGGTGGGGTGCATATCCTTCAGGCGAATGCCGCCGGTATAGCGTTCGATTTCCTTCAGATACTGCGTGATCGGGTGGCCGGTTAAGTATAGCCCCAGCGTCTCGCGTTCGCCGTCCAGGATCACCTGCTCCGGCCACGGCGGCACGTTAGCGTAGGCTTTTTCAACGTGCTCAGGCTCTTCGGCCAGCACGCCGAACATGTCGGCCTGCCCCAGCGCTTCGGCCTTGGCGTGCTGATCCGCCGCCTTCATGGCTTCGGTCAGCGAGTGCATCAGCGCCGCGCGGTGCGGGCCAAGCCGGTCAAAGGCCCCGGCCATAATCAGCTTTTCAAGCACCCGCTTGTTCAGGCGCTTCATGTCGGAACGGGCGCACAGGTCGAACAGCTCTTTAAAATAGCCGCCCTGGTTGCGGGCCTCGATAATGGCCTCAATCGGCCCTTCGCCGACGCCCTTGATGGCGCCGATGCCGTAAACGATTTCGCCGTCGTCGTTGACGTGGAAATGGTACAGGCCGCTATTGATGTCCGGCGGCAGCACCTTGAGCCCCATACGTAGGCATTCGTCCACCAGGCCCACCACCTTTTCGGTGTTGTCCATATCGGCGGTCATCACCGCCGCCATAAACTCGGCCGGATAGTGGGTCTTAAGCCACAGCGTTTGATAAGACACCAGCGCATAGGCGGCGGAGTGCGACTTGTTAAAGCCGTAGCCGGCGAACTTCTCCACCAGGTCGAAGATCTTCATCGACAGCTCGCCGTCGATGCCGTTTTTAATCGAGCCCTCTTTAAACACCGAGCGCTGCTTGGCCATCTCCTCGGGCTTTTTCTTACCCATCGCCCGGCGCAGCATGTCCGCGCCACCGAGGGTGTAGCCCGCCAGCACCTGGGCAATCTGCATGACCTGTTCCTGATACAGGATAATGCCGTAGGTCGGCTCCAGCACCGGCTTGAGCGACTCGTGCTGCCACTGGATGTCCGGATAGGATATCTCTTCGCGCCCGTGCTTACGGTCGATGAAGTTGTCCACCATCCCCGACTGTAGCGGCCCCGGACGGAACAGGGCCACGAGGGCGATCATGTCTTCGAAGCAGTCGGGCTTCAGGCGCTTAATCAGATCCTTCATGCCGCGGGATTCAAGCTGGAATACCGCGGTGGTTTCCGAACGCTGCAGGACGTCGAAGCTCTTCTGGTCGTCAAGCGGAATGGCCGAGATGTCTATCGGCTCAAGCCCGCTCTTGGCGCGGCGGGCGTTAATCATCTCTAACGCCCAGTCGATAATGGTCAGCGTGCGCAGCCCCAGGAAGTCAAACTTCACCAGGCCGGCGTACTCGACGTCGTTCTTGTCAAACTGGGTGACCGGGAACTGCCCTTCGGGGTCGCAGTACAGCGGCGCGAAGTCGGTTATCTTGGTGGGCGAAATCACCACGCCCCCGGCGTGCTTGCCGGCGTTGCGCGTGACGCCTTCAAGCTGGCGCGCCATGTCGATAAGCGCCTTCACCTCTTCGTCCGACTCATACAGCTCAGGCAGCTGCGGCTCGGCGGCGAACGCCTTTTCCAGCGTCATGCCCGGATCGGGCGGCACCAGCTTGGAAATACGATCGACGAAGCCGTAGGGGTGGCCCAGCACGCGGCCCACGTCGCGGATAACCGCCTTCGCCGCCATGGTGCCGAAGGTAATAATTTGCGAAACCGCGTCCCGACCGTACATTTCGGAAACGTGGTCAATCACCCGGTCGCGTTTCTCCATGCAGAAGTCGACGTCGAAGTCGGGCATCGATACCCGCTCAGGGTTCAGGAAGCGTTCGAACAGCAGGTCAAATTCCAGCGGATCCAAGTCGGTAATGCCGAGAGAATAAGCCACCAGCGAGCCCGCGCCGGAGCCTCGCCCCGGGCCAACCGGCACGTCGTTGTCCTTGGACCATTGGATAAACTCCATCACGATCAGGAAGTAGCCGGGGAACCCCATCTGGTTGATAACGTTAAGCTCAACCTCCAGGCGTTCGTCGTACTCGCCGCGCCGCTTGGCGCGCACGTCCTCATCGGGATATAAAAATTCCAGACGCTTTTCCAGCCCCTCTTTGGCGCACTTGACCAGGAAGTCTTCGGTGGTCATCTCGCCGGTCGGGAACTGCGGCAGAAAGTACTCACCCAGGCGGATAGTGACGTTGCAGCGCTTGGCGATTTCCACGCTGTTTATCAGCGCTTCAGGAATGTCGGAGAACAGCTCGCACATTTCCTCTTCGCTGCGCAGATACTGCTCGACGCTGTATTTTTTCGGCCGCTTCGGGTCGTCCAGCGTAAAGCCGTCGTGGATCGCCACGCGGATTTCGTGCGCGTCAAAGTCAGACTTAGCGATAAACTTCACGTCGTTGGTCGCGACGACCGGCAGGCCCTCTTTGGTCGCCAGCTCGACGGCGGCGTGCAGATAAAGCTCTTCGTCCTCGCGGCCGGTTCTCACCAGCTCAAGGTAGTAGCGATCGGGAAAGTGTTCGCGGTAGAAGGCGACGCATTCGTCAACCAGCTGCTGGTTGCCGCGTATCAGGGACTGGCCGACGTCGCCAAACCGCGCGCCGGACAGGAGGATAAGCCCCTCTTTGTGCTCAATCAGCCAGTCTCGGTCGATAACCGGCCCGCCCTGCACGTAGCCGCGCTGATAGGCGCGGGAGATCAGCAGCGTCAGGTTCTGATAGCCGACGTTATCGGAGGCCAGTACGGTCAGCTCGGCCAGCTCGTCTCCCGTCAGCCCGCCCTGCATGCGAAAATCGGCGCCGATAATGGGCTTAATGCCCGCCCCGTGCGCCGAGCCGTAGAACTTCACCAGTCCGCACAGGTTGGTAAAGTCGGTGATAGCCATGGCCGGCATGTTCAACGCGGCAACCTTTTTCACCAACGGGCCCACCTTGGCGAGCCCATCTATCATGGAATAGTCGCTGTGGATTCGAAGATGAACAAAACGAGGTTCGGCCATGTTGCTACCCGCTATCTAATGACGTTCGTTATTCAAAAAGAAGAAAGGCCCGACGGCCTAAGCCAGCCCGAGCGCACGCTTAACCGGCGCAAAGCTTTTACGGTGATGTTCGGTCGCGCCGTGCTCCGCCAGCTTTTCCAGATGGAGCGCCGTCGGGTATCCCTTATGCTGGGCAAAGCCGTATTGGGGAAACAGGGCGTCCAGATCGGCCATTTCGGCATCGCGCGCTACTTTGGCTATGATAGAGGCGGCGCTGATTTCTGCAACCCGGCTGTCGCCCTTAACCACTGCCTGCGACCTCATAGGGAGCGTCGGGCAGCGGTTGCCGTCAATCAGAACCCACTCCGGTTGCACGGTAAGCCCGGCTACCGCCCGCTGCATGGCGAGCATCGTGGCGTGCAGAATGTTCAGGCGGTCGATCTCATCCGGCTCGGCGCGCCCCAGGCACCAGCACAGCGCCTTCTGTTTAATTTCTTCGCACAGCGCCAGCCGCCTTTTCTCGCTCAGCGCCTTTGAGTCCGCCAGCCCGACGATCGGCCTGGCAGGATCTAAAATAACTGCGGCAGTTACCACTGCACCGACCAGCGGGCCGCGCCCGACTTCATCTACGCCGGCAATCAGCGAAGCCTGTGGGTATACAAAAGGCGGAAAAGTCATCTTTGCCATTGCGCTGTCCCTGTTATTGTCTGCCGGCTAATTCCAGCACCGCCTCGGCGGCCTGAACGTCCGCATCGCAGCGGATGCTTTGGTGCAGCTCGGTGAAGGTTTCCCTCAGCGCTTTGACGTTTTCGTTTTGTTTATCCAAAAGCGGCATCAGGGCGTCATAAAGCTTTTGCGGCGTACATTCTTCCTGCAGCAGCTCCTTGACCAGCTCGCGGCCGGCCAGCAGGTTGGGCAGAGAAACGTACGGCGTCTTAATCAGGCGCTTGGCCAGCCAAAAGGTAAAGGGCTTCATGCGGTAGCCGACCACCATCGGGCACTTGGCCAGCATGCACTCAAGCGCCGCCGTACCCGACGCCAAGAGGGCAGCGTCGCTGGCTATCATCGCATCGCGCGCCTGACCGTCCAGCAGCCGCACGGACAGATCGGGGGCGACAGTGGCTTTAATCTGTTCAAACTGTTGGCGACGCTTGGCGTTGACCAGCGGCACCAGAATTTCAAGGTCGGGGTAGCGTTCGCGCAGCAGGCGAGCGGTTTGCAAAAAGTCCGCGCTCAGCATCTCCACTTCCGCATGTCGACTGCCCGGCAGCAGCGCCAGGCAGTGAACGTCGGACGCAATGCCCAGTCGTTGGCGCGCAGCTTCTACGTCGGCATCCAGCGGCATGGCGTCCGCCATGGTGTGACCGATAAAGCGGCAGGGAACGTTAAAGCGATCGTAGAACGCCTTTTCAAAAGGAAGGAACGCCAGCACCAGGTTGGTCGAGCGACCGATTTTGAAAACGCGGTTTTGACGCCACGCCCAAACGGAGGGGCTGACGTAGTGAATAGTCTTAATGCCGCTTTGCTTTAGCTTGCCTTCGAGAGTGATGTTGAAATCCGGCGCGTCGATGCCGACGAACACGTCCGGCTTCAGTTCACTAAAGCGCTGAACCAGCGTTTGACGGATTTTCAGCAGCCTGGGCAGGCGCTCCAGCACCTCCACCACGCCCATTACCGCCAGCTCTTCCATTTCAAACCAGGCTTCGCAGCCTTCGGCCTGCATCAAAGGCCCGGCGACGCCGACAAAGCGCGCGTCGGGCACCCGCTCTTTAAGCGCACGGATAAGCCCGGCGCCAAGAATATCGCCGGAGGTTTCCCCGGCGACCAGGCCAATTGTCAGAGGACGATTCGACATTGTTTATCGAATGATGCCGCGGGTTGAGCGTTCAAAGAAGTCCGCAAACGGCTGCACGGCGGGCTGTTCCTTCGCCAGCGCTTCGATTTCAGGCTTGGCTTCATCCAGCGTCTTTCCGCTGCGGTAAAGCAGCTTGTACGCCTGACGAATAGCCTGTATCGCGGGCTTGTCAAAGCCGCGGCGCTTAAGGCCTTCAATATTGACGCCAAAAGGCGTCGCGTGGTTGCCCTGGGCTATCAGATATGGAGGAACGTCCTGAGCAACGCCGGAGCAGCCGCCAACCATTACGTGGGCGCCGATGATGCAGAACTGATGCACCGCCGTCATGCCGCCGATAATGGCAAAGTCGTCTACTTCAACGTGGCCCGCCAGCGTCGCGTTGTTGGCGAAAATACAGCGGTTACCGATCTGACAGTCGTGCGCGATGTGCGCATTGATCATCAGCAGGTTATCGTTGCCAATGCGAGTGACGCCACCGCCCTGAACCGTACCCCGATGGATAGTCACGCTCTCGCGGATCCGGTTGCGATCGCCAATCTCTACGCGAGTCGGTTCGCCTGCGTATTTCAGATCCTGGTTCACCTCGCCGACGGAAGCAAACTGGTAGATTTGGTTATCGGCGCCGATTTTCGTCACGCCGTTCACCACGACGTGAGATTTGAGAACGGTTCCAGGCCCGATTTCAACGTCAGCGCCTACCCAGCAGAAAGGGCCGATGTGCGCGCCTGCGCCGATAACGGCACCCTCTTCAACAATCGCAGTAGGATGAATAAAGGCGGTGTTATCAATCACGGTATTAAGCCTCCCGGCGTCGTGCACACATCATGTCGGCTTCGCAGGCGATTTCGCCGTCAACCTTGGCGACACCGCGGAAGCGCGCTACGCCACGACGCTCTTTAATAAATTCAACTTCAAGGATCAGCTGGTCTCCCGGCTGTACCGGGCGCTTGAATCGGGCGTTGTCAACGGCGGCGAAGTAGTAAAGTTCACCGGGTTCCAGGCGGCCAAGGCTCTTAAACGCCAGAATGCCGGTGGCCTGCGCCATGGCTTCCAGAATCAACACGCCAGGGAAAATCGGCTTGCCCGGGAAATGTCCCTGAAAAAAAGGCTCGTTGACAGAAACGTTCTTCACCGCCTTCAGGAACTTGCCCTTGTCGAAATCCAATACGCGGTCGACCAGCAAAAACGGGTAGCGGTGGGGTAATAAACTCAGGATCTCTTCGATATCCAGAGTGTGATTGTCAGTAGTCAAAATACTCTTCCTGTCTTCTAAACTGAACTGATAGTATCAACGACGCGGCCTGCTTTTCATCCGATAGGCAGGCCGCAAACAAAAAAATAAAATTGATGGCTCAATAATTGTTTATTTTACATATACCTTGATGCGCTAGGTCGTTATACGCATATCGGCACCAGCCTATTTCCCATCAACCTTACGCTCAACGGCCTTCAGCCGTTTACTCATCTCATTTATATTCAGCACCAGAGCGGCGGTCTTTCTCCACTCCTTGTTGGTCTGAAGCGGAATGCCTGAAGAATAAATTCCCGGCTCGGTGATAGGACGCATCACCATGCCCATTCCCGTTACGACGGCCTTATCGCAGATTTCCATATGGCCGTTGATAACGCTGGCGCCGCCGATTTGACAGTAGCGACCCACTTTCAGGCTTCCGGCCATAATGACGCCGCCGGCAACCGCCGTATTGTCGCCAATAATGACGTTGTGCGCAATCTGGCACTGGTTATCAATGATAACGCCATTGCCAATCTGCGTGTCGTCCAGCGCGCCGCGGTCAATCGTGGTGCAGGCGCCGATCTCTACGCGATCGCCAATGCGAACCGTACCCAGCTGAGGGATTTTCACCCACTCGCCGCGCTCGTTGGCATAACCAAAGCCGTCAGCGCCAATGACCGTGCCGGATTGGACCAGGCAGTTTTCGCCCATCACAACCTCATGGTAAATCGTCACGTTGGCCCACAGGCGGGTGCCTGCGCCCAGGCGCGCGTTTTTACCAATGAAACACCCTGCGCCGATAATAGCGTTATCGCCAAGCTCTACGCCCGATTCAATCACCGCGTTAGCGCCGATAGAAACGTTTTGGCCAAGCTTCGCGCTCGGGTCGATGACGGCAGAAGGCGCAATGTCTTTGGCTGGCATTGGCGTCGTATCAAGCAGCTGGGCCATGCGGGCATAGCTCAGATACGGATTTTTAACGACCAGCGCCGCCAGGTGCGAACAGAACGGTAGATTCTCTTCGGCCACCACCACCGCGCTGGCGCGGCAGTTTAACAGCTGCTCCTGATAGCGCGAATTGGATAAAAAGGTAATCTGCCCTTCTTTCGCAGAACTCATTGAGGCAACGCCGGAGATGACGATATCGCCATCTCCGTGCAGTTGTGCACCCAAATGTTCGGCTAAATCAGCTAAACGAATGGACTGCATCACTTATTTTACCTGTGCAAGCACTTTCTCAGTGATATCGTTTTCCGCATTGCTGTAGAAAGCAGCGTCAGATTTAACGACGACGGCATAGCCTTCTTTATCGGCAACGGTCTTCACTGCGGCCTGGACTTTAGCGACCAGCTTGTTCATCTCTTCAGATTCGCGACGACGGCTGTCCTGAGTGAAGGCAGCAGCCTTCTGTTGGAATGCCTTGATGTCGTTTTCAATCTTGGTACGCTCAGCGGCCTTCATGGAAGCGCCCTTAGTCTGGAGCTTCTTCACGTTGTCCTGCGCGGTCTTCTCTTCTTTTTGCAGATCGGCAGCGCGGGACTTAAACTCGCCTTCAAGCTTCTTGGCGATGGCTTCACGCTCAGGCATCTTTTGCAGAACCTGCATGACGTCAACGACGGCGACTTTATCGGCCGCCTGGGCAACGCCAGAAGCAACCATAGCTAAACCTAGACCTGCAGCACATAACCACTTTTTCAATTTGAACTCCTTAACTCATAATTGCCTTGGGCCTAGACCCATTGTTTACTACCGGGCTCAGCATCATTACCACGTAGTGCCGATGTTGAACTGGAACTGCTCTGACTTATCGCCGTCATACTTATCCAACGGATTCGCGTAGGAGAAGACCAGCGGCCCCAGCGGAGACATCCACTGAAGCGCCACGCCGGCGGAAGTACGTATATTGCTTGGGTCGCTGTAGTCTGGAACGCCGTTAGCCTTGGTGGCCGCCGTATCCTTCCAGTTAGTATCCCACACCGTACCGGCGTCGAAGAAAATCGAGGTTCGCAGCGAGTTAGCGTACTTGTCGTCAACCAGCGGCGTCGGGAAAATCAGCTCAACGCTGGCAACGCCCATGGCGTTACCGCCGACGGCGTCGTCACTGTGGTCTAAAGAACATCCCGCCAGCGTATTCGGCGTCGAGCAGTTTCTCAGATAAACCGCCTTAGGACCGATGTTGTTCGACTGGAAGCCGCGCACCGTACCGGAACCACCCGCATAGAAGTTGTCGTAGAACGGCATCTCTTTACCGCCCAGACCGTCGCCGTAGCCGGCGCGCAGGCGACCTAACATCACCCACTTGTCTTTGCTGTCGATCGGATAGTAAGAGGCGCTGTCAAACGTCAACTTGTAGTACTCGTTGTCAGATCCTGGGATCGTCACCTTGCCGTTCAGGCCGGCGCGAGAACCCGACGTCGGGAAGTAGCCGCGGTTCAGGCTGTTGTAGTTCCAGCCTGCGGACAGGAAGAAGTCGTAGGCCTTGTAGTCGGCCTTCTCGTTCAGCGCCGGTTTTTCTCCGACCGACTCAAGATAGCGCCACATGGCGAGCTGCGGCTGCATTTCGGACAGGTCGTTGCTGACGAAGTCCAGACCGAAGCGCAGCGCGTTGTTTTCGTTGATCGGGAAGCCCAGCGTCGTTCCTACGCCGAAGCTGTCCTTGCTATAGTCGGACAGGTCCGCATCGTCTGCGCTGAACTGATCGAAGAAGACTCTGCCGCCGAGGCTCACGCCGTCAACGGTGAAATAGGGTTCGGTAACGGACAGTTCTACGTAGGTCCGGTAGTCGTTTTTGGTACCGTTGATACCGACGCTCTTACCCGTACCCATCCAGTTTTCCTGCTGCAGGCCAACCTGGAAGCTCACGCCGCTTTCGGTACCGAAGCCAACGCCGAAGTTAAAGGTACCGGTGTTGCGCTCTTTCACCTTATAAACAACGTCAACCTGGTCAGGGGATCCCGGCACGCGTTCGGTTTCTACGTCGACGGTTTCAAAGTAGCCGAGGCGGTTCAAGCGCTCTTTGCCCTGCTCAACCAGATCGTTGCCAAGCCAGGCCCCTTCCATCTGGCGCATTTCGCGGCGCAGTACGGAGTCTTTACTGACGTCGTTGCCTTCAAAGCGAATGCGGCGCACGTAGAAGCGGTTGCCGGCGTCCACGCTGATGTGCAGCTTCACGGTGCGGTCTGCGTCGTTGATTTCAGGCTGCGTCGCCACGCGCGGATAGGCGTAGCCGTAGCGGCCCAGCAGCTTTTTAATGCTGTCTTCGACCTGCGTCACCTTGCTGCCGTTGTACAGTTCGCCCGGCTCAACCTTGGCGAGGTCTTCAATCGCCGCGCCGTGACCGGCCAGGTTGCCTCTCACCTCAACGCCGGAAAGCTTGTACTGCTGCCCTTCGGTGATGTTGATAGTGATGTAGATGCTTTTCTTGTCCGGCGTCAGGCTGACGTTGGTAGAGTCGATGTTGAAGCGGGCATAGCCGCGATCCAGATAGAAGCTGCGAAGCGCTTCAAGGTCGCCGGACAGCTTTTGCTTCTGGTAGTTGCGATCGCCCACCACGTTCCACCACGGCACCTGATCGCGCAGTTGGAAGCGGCTGACCAGCTCTTCGTTGGAAAACGCGTGGTTGCCGACGATATTGATCTGTTGAATAGAGGCGGATTCACCTTCGGAGAACACCAGCTTCAGGTCGACGCGGTTGCGCGGCAGCGGCGTGACGATAGCCTTTACCGACGCGTTGTATTTACCGACGCTGTAGTAGAAGTCTTCCAGCCCTTTCTCCATGGAGCTCAGGGTGGTTCTGTCCAGCGCTTCACCGACGCGAACGCCGGAGGCTTCCAGATTCTCCTTCAGCGCGTCGTCTTTCACCGCCTTGTTGCCGGAGAAAGTCACGCTGGCGATAGTCGGGCGTTCCTTAACCTGAACAATCAGCGCGTTGCCGTCTCGCAGCACCCTGACGTCTTCGAAGTTACCGGAAGCAAACAGCGCCCGGATGGTATTACCGATATCCGCATCGCTGACCGTGTCGCCTACGCGAACGGGCATGTTCAACAGCGCAGCGCCCGTGGCTACGCGCTGTAATCCTTCAAAACGAATGTCCTGTACGACAAACGAATCGGCACCGTATGCGGTGGCGCTGCCAAACAGCAGCGAGGCTAAAAGCAACTTTTTCATCGCCATCGTTATTATCTGTTCATCCTAACCAAATTCTCTAGCCGTAAAAGCGCGAGAAGTCATTGAAAAGCGCAAGTCCCATCAACAGTACCAATAAGATTGCCCCAACCCGATAACTATAGTCCTGAACTTGCTCAGACACCGGTTTACCCGTTACCTTTTCTACCGCCAGAAAGGCCAAATGGCCACCGTCCAACACCGGCAGAGGGAACAGGTTAATTATGCCTAAGTTTACGCTAATTATCGCTAAAAACATCAGATAATAAACCAGTCCATAGCTGGCGGCTACGCCAGCTCCCTGAGCAATTGATATCGGGCCGCTCAGGTTTTTCAACTTCACGTCGCCCGTTATCAGTTTTACTATCATTTTGGCAGTGAGCTTGGTCAGCTGCCAGGTTTCGCTTGCTGCCTGATAAACCGCTGAAAATACGTTGTATTGGCGGGTTATTTGATACTCTTCCGGCAGCGGTATGACTTTAGGTGAAATACCGGCAAACCCGATTTTCGAACCATCATCAAGCGTCTTGACGTCCGGCGTCATCACGATCGTCTGGTTTTCGCCGGCGCGAGAAACGACCAACTCAATAGGTTGGCCGGGGCTGCTCTGCCACAGCTTAACGAAGTCCTGCCATTGGCCGACGTCTTTCCCGTTAACCTTCAACAGCCGATCGCCCTGCTTCAGCCCTGCCCTCTGCGCCGCTGAATCCGGCTGGACGACGTCCAGCACCGGCTCAACCTGTGGCATTTTAGGCATAAAGCCCAGCGTTTGTATCGGACTCTCCTTCTCCGGATCGAACGCCCAGTTGGAAATATCCAGCGTCTTTTTCTGCTCAACCGAAGACCCAAACGGGGCCACGGTCACCTCAATCTGCTTATCGCCAATCTGTCCTAAAAGCGCCATACGAACGGCGCTCCAATCAGGCGTTTCGATACCCGCAACGGACTTTAGTTCCATGCCGGCGGAAATATTCGCTTTTGCAGCAATAGATTGGGGAGTAATGTCGCCGATAACCGGGCGCAGCGTCGGCACGCCGATAATGAAAACTAGCCAGTAGGCAAAAACGGCAAACAGGAAGTTAGCCAAAGGGCCTGCCGCGATAATCGCCGCACGCTGCCCGACGGTTTTATTGTTAAACGCCTGTGAGCGAAGGTGTGGCTCAACCTCTTCCGCACGCTCGTCAAGCATTTTGACATAGCCGCCGAGAGGAATGGCGGCGATAACGAATTCGGTGCCTTTCTTATCGGTTCTGCGCCACAGCGCTTTGCCAAAACCGATAGAAAAACGAATAACTTTGACTCCACAGCGGCGCGCCACCCAAAAATGGCCAAACTCATGCACCGTGACTAGAAGCCCCAGCGCAATGATAAAGACCACTATGGTGTGAATTGTACTCATCAGCCCGCCTTAGAAAATAAGAAAAATCAGACAGGCAAATACCGGAATAGCCGCCGTCAAACTGTCAATTCGGTCAAGCACGCCGCCGTGGCCAGGAATAAGCTGGCTGCTGTCCTTTATGCCCGATTCGCGCTTAAACATGCTTTCCGTTAAATCGCCCAGCACCGATGCTAACACAGCCAATACCGAACAGATGAGAAGCGTATTTAAAGAAATATGTAAAGGTACGAAAAGACTAAACAGCCAGGCGATAAGCGCAGAGGTTACCAGCCCGCCGATAAGCCCCTCAAGGGTTTTACCGGGCGAGACCTTAGGCGCCAGCTTATGCTTGCCGAACAGGCGTCCAAACGCATAGGCGCCGGAATCCGCGCCCCAGACCAGCACCATCACGTACAGCAGCCACCACGCGCCGGTATAGGCGTTTTCCTGCAGGCCGTGCTGGCGAAGCGCAATCATGCCGAAAAAGAACGGAACGATCGTCAACACGCCAAACATCAGGCGCAGCAACGGAGATTTCTGCCAAAAGCGCGCCGATGACGGATAGCTAAGCACCATAAGCAGCGCCAACGCCCACCATCCTAACGAGGCCAGCAGAAACGCATCGACGACGGGATTCGCTAACGGCGGCATGCCGGAGGCGTAAACCGGCCAGTAGAGCGCCCCAAGGCCGATGCCGCAAAGCACGGCCAAAGGAATGCGAAAAGCGGCGGTTTTAAAACCGAGAAACTGTCCCCACTCCCAGGCGGCCAGCATGCATACCGCAATAATAACGATAGCAAAGGGCAGCGGCGGCAGCATAAACAGCGCGGCAATAACCAACGGAATAAGAATCAGCGCAGTAATGATGCGTGACTTCAGCACGAGTGCCTCCTAGATTTCCTTACAACTCGCGGGTTCAGTCCCACCAAAACGACGCTCACGCTGTGCAAACGCATTAAGCGCACCTTCAAAAACAAGTTCATCAAAGTCGGGCCAAAGCACTTCGGTAAAGTACAGTTCCGCATAGGCGATTTGCCACAGCAGGAAGTTGCTTATCCGATGCTCTCCCCCGGTTCTTATCACTAAATCGACCGGCGCCAGATCGCGAAGGTTCACGTACTGGCCAATCGCCTGCTCGCTGATGTCTTCCGGCTTCAGCTCACCTTCGGCGACCTTTCTGGCCAGCGTCTGGCACGCCTGAGTGATGTCCCAACGTCCGCCGTAGTTAGCGGCGATGTTCAGCGTCAGACCGGTATTGTTTTCCGTCAACGCCTGCGCCTTGTGGATCTTGGCGCGCAGGCGATCGCTAAAGCGCGTAATGTCGCCAATCACCCGCAGGCGCACGTTATGCTTGTGCAGACTTGGCGCTTCTTTATCCAACGCGCGCCCAAACAGCTCCATCAGCGCGGACACTTCCTGCGCGGGGCGGTTCCAGTTCTCGCTGCTGAAAGCATAGAGCGTCAGAGCCTGAATGCCCCGGCTTACGGCAAAACTGACGGCCCGACGCACCGCTTTAGCCCCTTCCTGGTGGCCGAAAACGCGCAGTTTCCCTAATTGCTTAGCCCAACGGCCGTTGCCATCCATAATAATAGCAACGTGGCGCGGAACAGAGGCTTGATTGTTATCGTTCTGCTGTTTAACGGGCGACATAACCAGTTAGCATTCCTAAATAATTAATAGAACAACAGCAAAAAACTACCGTTCTTCTTACGCAAAAAAGCCGTGAACACCGCACGGCTCGTGAAACCAGTTCAAGCACGCTTTCTCTTTTCCAGATCCGAAGAGCTGATAGCTTGGACAGTTATCATGGCGCAAACTATACCATTTCACCCTGATACGAACAAATCTGCCGTGATTAACCGCACAGCGATGAAATGACATCATCAGCTCGTTCCCGGGCCCAGGCGTCAATAAACAAGACCTCGTCGACGCTCTGAGGTTCCCTGTGGCATAGGGAATCCAGCGTCAAATGATTCACTTTTGCGATATCGGTGAAGGCGATCCGCTGCTGCAAAAACGCCTCCACGCTGCGCTCGTTCGCGGCGTTTAGCGCGGTCGTCGCCGCCTGCCCTGCGAGGCTGGCGTCCATCGCCAGCTTCAGGCACGGGTAGCGCGCAAAGTCGGGCTGCTCAAACGTTAACGCCCCAAGGCGACAAAAATCAAGGTGCTGCGCGCCGGAAGAAATGCGTTCCGGGTAGGCCATTGCGTGCGCAATCGGCGTTTTCATATCCGGCGAACCGAGCTGCGCGAGAATGCTGCCATCCTGATAGCGCACCATCGAATGGATCACCGACTGGGGGTGCAGCAGCACCTCCATCTGCTCAACGGATGCATTGAACAGCCAGCGGGCCTCTATATACTCCAGCCCTTTATTCATCATGGTTGCTGAATCTACGGAGATTTTTCTTCCCATCGACCAGTTGGGGTGGGCGCAGGCCTGATCCGGAGACATTGACGCCAACTGCTCTATCGGCGTCGTTCTGAAAGGGCCTCCGGACCCGGTAAGAATAATGCTGACTACGCCGTTGTCCTTCAGCGACGCGCAGCCTAAAGCGTGCTGCACCGCAGGCGGCATGCTTTGGAAAATCGCGTTGTGCTCGCTGTCGATCGGCAACAGCTGGGCGCCATACTGCGTGACGGCATCCATAAACAGCCGACCGCAGGTCACCAGCGACTCTTTATTAGCCAACAGAACCTGCTTGCCGGCCCGGATGGCCGCAAGCGTAGGCAAAAGCCCCGCTGCGCCGACGATAGCCGCCATAACCTGAGAGACTTCCGGCGCCGACGACAGTTCGCAGGCGGCATTATGCCCGCTCAGCACTTCGGTTGAGAGCCCCTCCTCCTTCAGGCGCGCCCGAAGCGTAGAGGCCGAACGCTCGTCGGCCATGGCGGCGTATTGAGGGCGAAACTCGCGGCACTGCGCCAGCATCGCGTCCACATTACGTCCGGCGACCAGCGCATAAACGCAAAACCGTTCGGGATTCTCTCTGATCACCGCCAGCGTGCTGTGCCCGATAGACCCCGTCGAACCAAGTATCGTTATTTTTTTCATCAGGTTATTACTACTATTCACGACATTTCTCACAGAGCGCGTCTGTAAAAAGAATGGCACATTTAAGATTTATGACAAACCATCTTAATTAGCTACAGCGGATATTCCGGCCGAAAATACAACTTACTCATATTGCCATCGTGCTCGGCCGGAAGGGCGCTTGTATTAACTTTGGGAGTACGGCGGGCCTAGCCCTCCTAGGGACCGTTATGAAGCCCTTCGGGCTTCCCCCATCAGTGCCAGCGCAAGCGCTGTTCAAACCGGCTTTGCCGGTTTGTCGTTGGCTTACGCCAAGTCGACCCCTACGGACAACGCCTTTAGGCGTTGAACAACACGAAGTGTTGGCCCGTAGGGCGAGCGACGCGAGTAGCCCTCTCCCGCCGTTTAACTCCGTAAGTTTTATTCAAGACCTTTACCAACGGTCTCACATTTTACGCTTTTCTTACACCGGAATCACGATACCCCAGAAAACTCCCGGTCACCCGTATTTTCAACGAGTTAAAAAAGAAAAACCCGGCCGTAGGTCAAACGCCACCACCGGGTTTTCTTTATTAGCCAGAAGCGAAATCAGAACGCCATCAGTTCGGCTTCTTTCTCCGCCAGCGACTCATCAATCTTCTTGATGTAACCGTCGGTCAGCTTCTGGATTTCATCCTGCGCTTTGCGCTCTTCGTCTTCGCCGATTTCTTTATCTTTCAGCAGCGCCTTGATCTTGTCGTTCGCGTCGCGGCGAACGTTGCGTACGGAAACGCGGCCCTGTTCGGCTTCGTTGCGTACGACTTTGGTCAGATCCTTACGGCGCTCTTCCGTCAGCGGCGGCAGCGGAACGCGGATGGTCGTACCGGCGGAAGACGGGTTGAGGCCCAGATCGGAAGCCATGATCGCTTTTTCTACTGCCGGAGACAGACTGCGGTCAAATACGGTAATAGCCAAAGTGCGGGAATCTTCCGTCACCACGTTCGCCAGCTGGCGAAGCGGAGTCGCAGAACCGTAGTATTCAACCATAATACCGTCCAGCAGGCTCGGATGAGCGCGGCCGGTGCGCACCTTGCTGATGTGCGTTTTGAACATGTCTACGCACTTTTCCATGCGCTCTTTTGCATCTTTTTTAATTTCGTTAATCACGTTGCCAACCTTTCAATGTGAATAATAGTGGGAACCGCGCTTAATGCAGGGTCCGTAAAATTATGCGCATACGCGTCGAGGCGATTATGATGTGGCCTGCGCGCAGATTAGGGTTCCTTCCGGCTCGCCCATGACCACGCGACGCAGCGCGCCGGGCTTGTTCATGTTGAACACGCGGATAGGGAGACCGTGATCGCGCGCCAACGTAAAGGCCGCGAGGTCCATCACCTTCAATTCACGCTCTAAAACGTCCTGATAGTTCAGGGTTTCATACAGCGTCGCATCCGGATTTTTTACCGGATCGTCAGAGAAAACGCCATCAACTTTTGTCGCTTTCAGCACAACGTCGGCTTCGATTTCGATGCCGCGCAGACAAGCGGCGGAGTCCGTCGTAAAGAACGGGTTGCCGGTGCCGGCGGAGAAAATCACTACGCGACCGTGGCGCAGCAGGCTGATAGCTTCGGCCCAACTGTAGTCGTCGCAGACGCCGTTTAGCGGAATCGCAGACATCAGGCGGGCGTTCACATAGGCACGATGAAGCGCATCGCGCATGGCCAGGCCGTTCATTACGGTCGCCAGCATCCCCATGTGGTCGCCCACTACGCGGTTCATGCCGGCCTTAGCCAGCCCCGCGCCGCGAAACAGGTTACCGCCGCCAATCACAACGCCGACCTGGACGCCCAACTCAATCAATTCCTTAATCTCTTGAGCCATGCGGTCAAGGACGCTGGCGTCAATACCGAAACCTTCAGAGCCCTGTAGGGCCTCGCCGCTGAGTTTAAGCAGGATTCTTTGATATGCGGGTTTTGCGTTGGTTGCCATGGTTTGATTTCCTAAGTCGGCAGAGAGTTGTCGTCGGTTTATATCCTAACTACTTAAAAAAACGGACCGATACGACTATCGATCCGTTTTTTCATCAAGAGAAGATTACTTAGCCATCGCAGCAACTTCTGCCGCAAAGTCTACTTCTACTTTCTCGATGCCTTCACCCACTTCAAAGCGGATGAACTGAGCTACGCCAGCCTTGCGCTCTTTGAGCAGGTCGCCGACGGTTTTGCTCGGCTCCATAACGAAAGCCTGACCGGTCAGAGAGATCTCGCCGGTGAACTTACGCATACGGCCTTCAACCATCTTCTCGGCGATTTCGCGCGGCTTGCCGGACTGCATCGCGATATCGATTTGGATTTCGTGCTCGCGGGCAACGACTTCAGCCGGAACGTCGTCCGGAGAGACGAACTCGGGCTTGCTTGCAGCGATGTGCATTGCGATGTGCTTAACCAGCTCATCGTCAGCTGCGCCGGTTGCAGCAACCAGAACGCCGATGCGAGCGCCGTGCATGTATGCGCCCAGCTTTTCGCCTTCCAGGAAGACGACGCGACGGATATTGATGTTTTCACCAATCTTCGCCACCAGCGCGGTGCGGGTTTCTTCAAACTTGGCTTTCAGCGCTTCAACATCGGTGATGTTTTCAGCCAGCGCAGCGTCGATAGCGCCGTTTGCAAAGGCCAGGAAGCCAGCGTCTTTAGCAACGAAGTCGGTTTCACAGTTAGCTTCCAGAATCACGCCGCGCTTACCGTCGGCTGCGATTTTGGTCAGGATAACGCCTTCAGCAGCCACGCGACCGGCTTTCTTAGCCGCTTTCGCCTGACCAGACTTACGCATGTTGTCGATAGCCAGCTCGATGTCGCCGTTAGCTTCAACCAGCGCTTTTTTACATTCCATCATACCGGCGCCGGTACGGTCGCGAAGTTCTTTTACTAGAGCTGCAGTAATTTCAGCCATTCTCTTTAATCCTCGGTTATTCTTTGTCGGACGTTTTGTAATAAACAAGTTATCTACAAGCAAATAGGGGGCCTATTCAGGCCCCCTAACCAACATAATTAATACCTGGTTAATAAGGGCTCTCTACGGAGCACGCCTTATTACTCCGCTTCGATGAAGCTTTCTTCTACGGCCTGAACGCCCTGAGCTGAACGAGCTTCACGAACGGTTTCTGCAACAGCGCCAAGGTACAGCTGTACTGCGCGGATAGCATCGTCGTTACCAGGGATAACGAAGTCAACGCCGTCCGGATCGGAGTTGGTATCAACTACCGCAAATACCGGGATACCCAGGTTGTTTGCTTCTTTGATAGCGATGTGCTCGTGGTCGGCGTCGATGACGAAAATCGCATCAGGCAGGCCGCCCATCTCTTTGATACCACCCAGGCTGTTCTCCAGCTTGTCCATTTCGCGAGTACGCATCAGCGCCTCTTTCTTGGTTAGCTTGTCGAACGTACCGTCCTGTGCCTGAACTTCTAATTCTTTTAAACGCTTGATTGACTGACGAACGGTTTTCCAGTTAGTCAGCATGCCACCTAACCAACGGTGGTTAACGTAGAATTGGTTGCAGCTTTTAGCGGCTTCTTTTACTGGCTCACACGCTGCGCGCTTGGTACCAACAAACAGGATCTTGCCCTTGTGGGAAGCGATCTTGTTTAACTCAGCCAAAGCTTCGTTGAACATCGGTACGGTTTTTTCAAGGTTGATGATATGCACTTTGTTACGAGCACCGAAGATGAACGGCTTCATTTTCGGGTTCCAGTAACGGGTCTGGTGACCAAAGTGTACGCCAGCCTTGAGCATGTCGCGCATAGATACAGTTGCCATTATTACCTCTATAGTAAAGTTTGGGGTTATGCCTCCACGCATCCCATAACGCCGACCCTGGAGCGAATAACGCTTCAAGGCACCCCGCCGCATGTGCCGATACGTGTGTGTTATAACGTTAAGTAAAAGTGAATGAAAATACCGTACTGCATTTCATAAAAAACAAGACGGATTTCCGGCGCGCTTTATACCATAAAAGCACCACTAAACGCCACTACTTATTCTTAGGCTGTGTCCCGCAATTGTCCGTGGTGGCTCGGCTTCCCCAAAAGGTCGTTATCAAGGCAGAGCGCGCAGAGCATAGTGGGCCTATGCTCAAGTGCGACAACGCAGAGAACGACCTTTTGGCACGCGTCCCGAAGGGCTGGGGTCCTTTTTACGCAGCGCTGCGTTACTCGCGGCTTATTTGGGCCCACCAAACCTCGCCCCTCGCGCCTTGCTCTGCGTAAAAATGACCTCCAGCGCCATCCGCGTACAATTGCGGGACACAGCCTGATGCACGTTGGCGGGCGAATAGCGGAAAAACGCCCCGCGGCACGCCCTGTGTTCACGCCGCGGTCGTTAACGAAAGTTTAGCACTCCCGCAGGATTTCCCCATCCTGATAAACCCAGCGACCGTTGACCATGGTTCTCACCACTTTGCCGGTCATGTGCATGCCGCTGAACGGGCAGGACTTTCCGCGCGTCAGCAGCGCGTCGGGGTCGACAACCCATTTGGCCTTCGGGTCGATAAGCACCAGATCCGCCAGGCCGCCGACGCTTAAGTGTCCCCTGTCTTTCCAGTCAAACGCCGCCGCCGGGCCTGACGTCATCTTGGCGATAAGATCCTGCACGCTCCACTGCCCGGTCTCGACAAAACGGCTGTGCAGTACGCTGAACGCCGTCTCAAAGCCGGCAAAGCCGCAGGGCGCCTCGTTAAACTCACAGTCCTTTTCTTCGTACGCGTGGGGCGCATGGTCGGTGGCGATGGCGTCCAGCGTGCCGTCCTTCAGCCCTTCCAGCAGCGCTTCGATGTGCTCGTTGGTGCGAAGCGGCGGATTGACCTTAAACGCCGAGTCGAACGATTCGATGCTCTTGTCCACCAGGCACAGGTGGTGCGGCGTCACTTCGGCGGTCACCTTGATGCCCTTGGCCTTGGCGGCGCGAATCAGCTCTACCGCGCCTTTACTGCTGACGTGAGCGATGTGGATGTGGCCGCCGGTCATTTCCGCCAGCATCAGCTCGCGGGAGACGGCAATATTTTCCGCCTCGGCCGGGCGCCCTTTCAGGCCCAGCTTGGCCGATACGCAGCCTTCGTGCATAACGCCGTCCGCTACCAGGCAGCAGTCTTCCGAGTGGGAAATTACCGGCAGGTCGAACATGCTGGCGTACTCCAGCGCGGCGCGCATCAGGCGGCCGTCGTCCACGTAGTAGCCGTCGTCGGAGAGCGCCCGCACGCCGGCCTGCGCCATGTCGCCAATCTCGGCCAGCTCTTTGCCTTCCAGCCCCTTAGTCACTGCGCCGGTAATCTCGACCCGCACCAGCGCGTCGCGGCGAATTTTATTTTTCATGCCCTCGACGATAATGGCCTGATCAATAACCGGACGCGTATTGGCCATGGTCAAAATCGTGGTATAGCCGCCGGCGGCAGCTGACGCCGTACCGGTCAACAGGTCTTCTTTCGCCTCCTGACCGGGCTCGCGTAGGTGGCAGTGGATGTCAATAAACCCTGGGCTTACGATAAGCCCCGCAGCATTGATAAGCTCGTCTCCCGCCTCGGGCTTTAACCCCTTGCCGACCTGCGCAACGGCGCCGTTCACAACGCGAACGTCAAACGCGCCGTCCAAACCGTTTGCCGGATCGATCAGGTGACCGTTTTGAATTAACCACTGTGACATTACGCGCATTCCTCATCGGCTAAAGTTAAAGACAGTACCGCCATTCTGACCGCCACCCCGTTATTGACCTGCTCTTCAATGGCGGAAAAGCGGCCGTAGGCGACGTCGGGCGAGATTTCCAACCCGCGGTTCATCGGGCCAGGGTGCATCACCAGAACGTTCTTTTTTGCAAGCTTCAGGCGTTCGTCGTTGATGCCGAAGATGCGGGCGTATTCGCGAGGCGTAGGGAACAGCCCCCGCTTCTGGCGCTCAAGCTGAATGCGCAACACGTTCACTACGTCGGCGTCGGCAATGGCGTCCTCAACCCGATGGTGGATAGTCACCCCCATATCGACCATCTCTTTGGGAATAAGCGTCTTCGGGCCGCCGAGGTGCACTTCCGCCCCCATTTTCAATAATCCCCAGACGTTGGAACGAGCCACCCGGCTGTGCAGAATGTCGCCGATGATAGCCACCTTTTTGCCCGCAATCTCGCCGTGATGCTGGCGAATAGTCAGCAGGTCCAGCAGCCCCTGCGTTGGGTGTTCGTGGGCGCCGTCTCCGGCATTAATCACCACCGCCTTCACGTAGCGGGTCGCATACTGCGCTGCGCCTTCGGCGCTGTGGCGCATTACGATGGCGTCTATGCCCATCGCCTGTACCGTCAACAGCGTATCGCGCAGGCTCTCTCCCTTAGCCACGCTCGACGTCGACGCTGCGATGTTAATGACGTCCGCTCCCAAGTATTTCCCCGCCAGCTCGAAGGATGAACGGGTGCGGGTGCTGTTTTCAAAGAAGACGTTAACGATTGCTTTTCCGCGCAAAACGGAAAGTTTCTTGTTTTTTTGACGGCCCACCATTTTTTTCATTTCTTCCGCGGTGGTCAGCACGCGTTCGATGTCGGCGGGCGACATGTGTTCCAACCCCAGTATATGTTGGCCTCGCATTCTTTTTTCTGCTCCCCTGTTGTTGAAGTCCAGACGAAAAAAAACCCCTAATCAACGGCCCGTAGGCATATGATTAGGGGTTGGTATCAACCGCTTTGTCTATGTGTATCTTCATCCGTCGTCTTAACCTTTTCTTTTTCGTTAAGTGGCGTTTGTATACGTTTTTAGGTTAAGCCCTCAAGGGCATTATAACCTGCGCACAAACCTTCTTAATTTACCAGAAAAAACGCTTTCGTCAATCTTATTTGTGGCAAAAGGTCGACATTTTTACAATGCAAGCGGTCGATAAATTTGAAGCGTTCCCGGCAATAAATTTGGCTCTCTTTCGCAGGGCTGATACCATAGCGGGATCTTGTATTGATAATCGTTGTCAATACCCCTTGAAGTATGACGGGTATATTCGCGGCGATTCAACATGGACTCTGCTTTATGGCTATATCAATAAAAACTCCCGAAGACATCGCAAAAATGCGCGTAGCCGGCCGCCTGGCCGCCGAAGTGCTGGAAATGATCGAGCCTTTTGTAAAGCCCGGCGTCACAACCGGCGAGCTGGACAGAATTTGCCACGACTACATCACCAATACGCAGCAGGCGATTTCCGCCTGTCTGGGATATCACGGCTTTCCCAAGTCGGTTTGTATCTCCATCAACGAGGTGGTTTGTCACGGCATCCCCAGCGATGACAAAAAGCTAAAGGACGGCGATATCGTCAACATCGACGTGACCGTCATTAAGGACGGCTTCCACGGCGACACGTCCAAAATGTATACCGTCGGCCAACCGACCATCCTGGGCGATCGCCTGTGCAAAGTAACGCAGGAAAGCCTCTATCTGGCGCTGAGGATGGTGAAGCCAGGCATTCGCCTGCGCACGCTGGGCAAGGCGATTCAAAAATATGTTGAGTCACAGGGCTTTTCGGTCGTTCGCGAATACTGCGGCCACGGCATCGGCGAAGGCTTCCACGAAGAGCCGCAGGTGCTGCACTATGACGCAGACGACGGCGGCGTGGTGCTGCAAAAGGGCATGACCTTCACCATCGAGCCGATGGTCAACGCCGGCGACTACCACATCCGCACCATGAAGGACGGCTGGACGGTAAAAACCAAAGATCGCAGCCTCTCCGCGCAGTATGAACACATGATCGCCGTTACCGACGACGGCTGTGAAATCCTCACCCTGCGCAAAGACGACACCATTGAGGCGATTCTGACGCCCGCCGAGTAATTCTCGCTACGCGCCGGAAGCTTAGGCTTCCGGCGTCTTTTCTTTATTTATCCTGCGACGGTAGATTTCATAAGCGGCCAACCCTGCCAGCACGACGATTGCGCCTCCATACAGCGCCCACTCCACTCGCTCAAATTCCCCCATATAAACGCCCGGCGCCATAATGGCGCTAACGTTGGAAAGAATAATCGCCCCAACAACTGCGCCACTGACTAAAAACGCCGACAGGCGATTTTTGGGTATGATGGAGCCACTCTCGAAATGAGGCTTCGTTTTAAATAAATAGAACGCGACGGCCAGAAGGATGCAGGGCAAGGCCATAGAAACCTGAGTCAGCGTATCAATCAGATAGTGATGCTGCTCTCGCGATGCGTTCATCACGACTAACACCAACAGGCACTGTACCCACATCGCTTTCGCCGATACTCCCGCCGTGTTTGTTGACTTAGAGGTTTCCTGAACGCCCCTCATCAACAGCCTCAGAGGCGCATGAATCAAGATTGATAACGCCGCCGTCGCGGCCAGAAACAGGAGAAGCCCTGAAATACGCAGCAATCCGTCACCTATGGCCGCAGCGGTGTCGGAGGATAGATGCAGGACCTTAGCCCATGAGACGCCCAGATCTTTCGTTAACTCAAAAATACTCGCAACCCAATATCTGTCGGCTATGGGCTGGGTGTTCCATATCAATACGCTTGCTGCGTAACCGGCAACAATCGCAACGACCGCCAGCGTCAGCTTTTTCTTAAACCTGTTGCCCACGTTTTTAGCACTATTGGCTAATCCGCCCGCCGCGCTAATACAGCAATAGGCAAAAACAATCTGCGCCACCAGCTGAGCGGAGAGTTCTTTTTTACGCTCTGCGTCAAGCCTGGAACTCAGCTCAAAGGGAAAATAGCTTGCCTGAACGGTTGGAGCGTCAATCGCCGGGGCATTGGCTAAAAAAAATGAAGGCAAACAGGCTAACAGCAGCATCAATATAAAACCAATGAGCGCCGCTGCGCCTACCGTGATAATGACCGATAAACGGCTGTGCCATTTAATGGCGATAGCGGTCGCCATCGCCGCAACAATAGTCGTTAAACTGCCTCGCAGCCAGGTATCGAACTGGTATAGCGAAGAGGGATCGCCACCGCAAATAAAGAACGACAGATCGTACACCACGTAAGAAACGTAGTTCCCCATTACGATGATGCAGGATAAATACCAGACGAATAAGCCGACAAACGCCAGCCTGGCCCCGAGATAGCGACTCATCCAAGCGTAAATTCCGCCGCCTTGGCGGCGAAGATCTACGCCTATTTCAGTCATTATCAGTACCAATGGAATAAAGAATACCAGCGCAAAAATCATATATAGCGGCACTGCGCCATATCCCACGGCGCGAACGGCCAATGAACTCTGGGAAAAGTCAAAAGACAGCAAAAGGGCGATCAAGACAAGCGGCGCGGCGCCTGCTCTATTGTTTATCAACACGATAACTTAATCTATTCAGATGAAATAATTGCCAGTGTAATTAATCAAGGCTGGCGGTAACAAGAAAAATATCGGCAAAGGCCGCCAGTCTCCCTAATACGTTTCTCCTTTTCCCTTTTATCCATCTGGCGATTTCCCTCATTTGCAGGTAGCTTAAGAGCACTTTGCCGTTTTACTTTTGGCCCAAAGGTAACCGCCGCTATGTCCGAACGTTCTGTGCCCCAAAAGCCCTGCGATCCCTCCTGCTTTAGCCAGGATGAGCTCAACCTCCCCTTTCTTCGGCGGGCGCTTGACGACTTTCAGCTTTGGCTGCGCCAGGCGTTTGAAGCGGGGTGTGCGGTTGAGGAACTGCTCAAGGCGCGTTCGGACTACCTAGACCACCTGCTCCAGCGGCTGTGGCTGGCGCACGGGTTTATCTCTCCCGCGTCCAAAGGTTTTGCCAACCGCAGCGGCCTGGCGCTTGTCGCCGTTGGCGGATACGGTCGGGGGGAGCTCCACCCGCTGTCGGACGTCGACATTCTGGTTTTGAGCAGCGAGCCGCTAAACGAAGAACAGTCTCAAAAAGTCGGCGAAATCATTACCCTGCTGTGGGACCTGAAGCTTGAAGTCGGGCACAGCGTAAGAAGCCTTTCCCAGTGTCTGGAGGAGTGCATAGCCGACCTGACGGTCGCCACCAACCTGATTGAGTCCCGACTTATCTGCGGCGACGTGGCGCTGTTTTTAACGCTGCAAAAGCACGTTTTCAGCCAGGAAATCTGGCCCTCAGAGACCTTCTTTCACGCCAAGTGCGAGGAGCAGGAAGAGCGGCATCGTCGCTATCACGGCACCAGCTACAACCTTGAGCCGGACATTAAAGCCGGCCCCGGCGGCCTGCGCGATATTCACACTCTGCTGTGGGTCGCCCGCCGCCACTTTGGCGCCACGTCGCTTGATGAAATGGTCAGCTTCGGCTTTTTGACGCCGGCGGAGTGCGCCGAGCTCGATGAGTGCCAGACCTTCCTGTGGCGCATTCGCTTTGCGCTGCACCTGACGCTTTCCCGCTACGATAACCGCCTGCTGTTTGACCGCCAGCTCAGCGTCGCTACGCTTTTAGGCTACCGGGGCGAGGGCAATCAGCCCATCGAGCGGATGATGAAGGACTATTTCCGCGTCACCCGCCGCGTCACCGAACTCAACCATATGCTGCTTCAGCTGTTCGACGAGGCCATTCTGGCGCTGTCGCCGATGGACAAGCCGCAGATTTTAGACGAGCGCTTCCAGCTACGCGGCCAGCTTATCGATCTCCGAGATCCCAACCTGTTTATCGAACAGCCGGAAACCATCATCGGCCTGTTTTATCGGCTGGCGACCAATGCCGACATCAAGGGCATCTACTCCACCACTCTGCGTCACCTGCGCTACGCCCGCCGCCACCTGAAACAGCCGCTGTGCCAGCTGCCGCAGGCGCGCCAGCTGTTTATGGCCATTTTACGCCAGCCCGGCGCGGTTAAGCGCGCCATCGTGCCGATGCACCGCCACAGCGTGCTGGCGGCCTACATGCCGGAATGGGGCAACATCGTCGGCCAAATGCAGTTCGATCTGTTCCACGTCTATACCGTCGATGAACACACTATTCGCGTACTGCTCAAGCTTGAAAGCTTCGCCGATGAGCAAACCCGCCAAGCGCACCCGCTGTGCGTAGAGCTATACCCTAAGCTGCCAAAACAGTCGCTGCTGCTAATGGCCGCCCTGTTCCACGACATCGCCAAAGGGCGCGGCGGCGACCACTCCGAGCTTGGCGCAGAAGACGCCAGAGACTTCGCCCTGCTGCACGACCTTAACGCCAATGAAGCCGCGCTGGTAAGCTGGCTGGTCAAACAGCACCTTCTAATGTCGGTCACCGCGCAAAGGCGCGATATTCAGGATCCAGAAGTTATCCAGCAGTTCGCTGCCGAAGTGAAGAGCGAAACTCGGCTGCACTACCTTATCTGCCTGACCGTCGCCGATATCTGCGCCACCAACGAACCGCTGTGGAACAGCTGGAAGCAGAGCCTGCTGCGCGAGCTTTATTTCGCCACCGAAAGGCAGCTCAAGCGCGGCATGCACTACCGGCCGGATCTTCGCGAACGGGTTCGCCACAACAAGGCGCAGGCGCTGGCCCTGCTGCGTAGAGAAAATATCGACGAAACGGTGCTGCACCCGCTGTGGAACCGCTGCCGGGCCGACTACTTCCTGCGCCACTCTCCGCTACAGCTGGCCTGGCACGCCCGACATCTGGTGGAACATAAAGAGGACAAGCCGCTGGTGCTGATAAGCCCGCTGCCCAACCGGGGCGGGACGGAGATTTTTATTTACAGTTCCGATCGCCCCTATCTGTTTGCCACCGCGGCGGGCGAGCTGGACAGGCGAAACCTCAACATTCACGACGCGCAGATTTTCACTAACCGCGACCGAATGGCGATGGACAGCTTTATCGTACTGGAGCCCGACGGCAGCCCGCTGTCCCCCGATCGCCATCGTGAAATTCGAGAAGGGCTTGAAAGAGCGCTCGTCCAACCGGTTTACGAACGGCCTAAGCCTCGGCCGCTGTCGTCAAAACTGCGCCACTTTAACGTGCCGACTCACGTCAACTTCCTGCACGGCCACAGCGATCGCCGAACCTATATGGAGCTGACGGCGCTGGATCGCCCCGGCCTGCTGGCGCGCGTGGGCGAGGTTTTTGCCGATCTGGGGCTTTCTTTGCACAGCGCGCGCATCTCGACTATCGGCGAGCGGGTAGAAGACCTCTTTATTCTTACCAACGCCGAGCGGGCCGCTCTGCCTGCCGAAATGTGCGAAGTTTTGAAACAAAGGTTGACAGAAACCCTGAGTCCAAAGGATAAATATGGGCCCGGCTAAGATCGGGATATCTCTTTTAAACACACGACATCAGGAAATAAGATGCAACAGTTACAAGCCGTGATTGAAAGCGCCTTTGAGCGCCGCGCAGACATCACTCCTACCTCCGCGGACACCGTGCTTCGCGAAGCCGTCAGCGCCACTATTGCCAAGCTCGACAGCGGCGAGCTTCGCGTTGCCGAGAAGATTAACGGCCAGTGGGTCACCCATCAGTGGCTGAAAAAGGCCGTTCTGCTCTCGTTTCGCATTAACGACAACGTCGTTATGGACGGCGCAGAAAGCCGTTACTACGACAAAGTGCCGATGAAATTCGCTGACTACGACGCGGCGCGCTTCCAGCGCGAGGGCTTTCGCGTCGTTCCTCCCGCCAGCGTGCGTCAGGGCGCCTTTATCGCCCGCAACACCGTACTGATGCCCTCTTACGTCAATATCGGCGCCTACGTTGATGAAGGCACGATGGTCGACACCTGGGCCACCGTGGGCTCATGCGCGCAAATCGGTAAGAACGTTCACCTGTCCGGCGGCGTCGGCATCGGCGGCGTGCTGGAACCGCTGCAGGCCAATCCGACCATTATCGAAGACAACTGCTTTATCGGCGCGCGCTCTGAAGTGGTCGAAGGCGTGATCGTGGAAGAAGGTTCGGTGATTTCCATGGGCGTTTACATCGGCCAAAGCACCCGCATTTATGACCGCGAAACCGGTGAAGTTCACTATGGACGCGTCCCTGCGGGCTCCGTCGTCGTCTCCGGCAACCTGCCGTCCAAAGACGGAAAGTACAGCCTGTACTGCGCCGTCATCGTCAAGAAGGTCGACGCCAAAACCCGCGGCAAAGTCGGCATCAATGAGCTGCTGCGCACCATTGATTAATCCCTTCTGACCTTATTGCCACTCGCTGGCATTCACGATGTTCCGGCCGTTTTCGGCCGGGAGATCTGCCCCTCTTACGACGTAAGCTCATCCCAAAACACAATCGCCTTTGGCTCTTCCGGCGTATGAAAAAACTTCGGCAGCGGAAGGCCAAACTCTGCTGCAAGGTAAGACGCCAGGTCATAGCCGTAATAGATAATGTCGGTCTGATGGATGGAAAATACCGGGTTCCCTGCCTCGCTGGGCGAATCGGGAAGATAGCGATGGGAATAGACGGGGATCATCGTCGGGTAGTCAGCAAAAGCGCGCTCAGCGCACGCCCTGCGTTCAGAAGAGGTGGAGGGTTTATCTCCCCAACCGTCAAACCAAAAGCCGTTGTTTTCTACGTCAAACAGGAATCCCTCTAAAGGCGCCTTCATTCGCCCAAAGAGGCGGCGCTGCGCGCGTGACGAATGTAGCCCCTCTCGCCAGTCGACAAACCCCTCCGATATCGGCAGCGCGTTTTGCAACAGCGCTTTAAGATCGGGAGGAAAGCGGAAGTTAAAAAGGCGCTCAACCGCCCCCGCTTCCTCTTCATTCAGTCCTTCGGCAAAGCGAAGGCCTTTTCCCCTAAGCAGGTTGGTCAGAAGGTTAGCCCATGTTTCATATTGAAAAGACACTCCTTTTCTCCCATAACGTTACGCCCTTCACGAACTGAACTTTTTCAGCCCGTTTTCAGACAAGCCATAAACTGCGGACGTTTGCCCTTGCTATAATAATAGGCGGTGGCCCATCGGCATAATACAAATCAGGAAGGTACTTTTTATGTACGATAATCTCGTTAGCCTTGGAATCAGCAATCCTAAACAGATCGATCGCTACAGCCTGCGCCAGGAAGCGAGCAACGACATCCTTAAGATCTACTTTCGTAAAGAAAAGGGAGAGTTTTTCGCTAAAAGCGTCAAGTTCAAGTTTCCCCGCCAGAGAAAGACGATCCTTGCCAATCCGGGCGCGGAAAAGTCCTACAAAGAGGTGCACGAGATAAGCCCAAACCTTCGCTACCTCATAGAGGAACTCGACGGTCTCTGCAAAGGCGAACAGGTGGAAATCGATCTGAAGCAGAAGATTTTGTCTGACCTTCGCCATTTGGAACAGGTCGTGACCCATAAGATCGCGGAAATTGAAGCCGACCTGGAAAAACTGACCTCAAAAACAAAATAGGCGCACTTTGCCATTTTCCTTTCAGGCCAGCGGCGGCCTGAAAGGCATCTGCTTTCTGACTACCAAGTTTTTCCTATCTTAAACTCCCAGCGCACCTCTTCCATCTTGGCCGGGCCGTCAGCGTCCTGCAAAACGGGGAAAAACGCGCCGGCCCCAATCCACATGTTCAGCGGGTCAATCGCCACGTTAGCCGAAGGGCCAATCACCCACTCCGTCGTCCCTGCATGGTTATTAAACGTGCGGGAACCCACCCGCCTATCGCCGGACTCGGTTTTTGAAAACGCGCTTTCAATGCCGACGTCAACCTGCGGGTCGACGAACATATAGCGCAGCTGCATGTTCCACTGATACTCGTTGCCGCGCTTGACGTTCTGATTGCCTCGCTCGAACGGCCCCTGCATGACGAAGTCCATATCCCCTTTCCACTGAGGCGTAAAAAGCTTTGTCAGGTGTATGGAAGCCCGGCCGCCCCAGGCCTCGTTGCCCGGCAGGTGGTTATCGCCGCTCTGCCCGGTAGGCAACAGCGCGGCCGCGCCGAAGGTAAGCCAGAATGGATCGCCCTGTCTCTGGCTTAGCAAAGCGTAGCTAAACCCGAGCGACTGATCGCCCATCCCTTCGATGTGCTCCGGGCTCATGCCGTCCCGGCGGTTGTTGACGTAGGAACCCACGGTGCTGATTTCTAAACGATCGGTAAGCCCATAGCGCACTTTGAGTAGCCAAATCTGAGAGAAGACGTCAGGATTGCCCTTTCCCTCAACCTGGTGAGTCTTATCTCGAAAAGAGGCGTTTACCGCCGTCAGCAGCATACCGTCAGGCAACACCTGTGCACCGGAGATCGCCGTATTTACCGGCGCACCGAGCAAAGGGCTAGGCCTTTCCTGCGCCAGGGCGGTTGAAAAAGAAACGGCGCCGACGGCAATCCCGGCCCAAAAAAACGAACTCCCCTTTTTTTTCATCGCTATTCTCCTGAAAGCCCATCGCTCTGCGGATACGCTGAAATCATAGAAGAACAACACATTATCAACGTGTTGCACCGAATTTTCTTTACGTCGCCAACATACTACCGGCCGTAATGAAATAATATGTTACATATTGAAATTATTTTTAAAGAGTGAGCGACTTCTCATCTTGCGATGAAAATGGAATGAAATTTCATTACGTTACGAATGGAAAACGGGAGAAATGAAAAACCCGCGCTTTTTAGACGCGGGCTTTTAAAACGAAGGAGGCAAGCTTTAGCCGTTGATAAGCGCTGCCCAACTGCGGATCCACGGTTCGGCAAATTCTTCAGGTTCGGAAATTTCGCTGCTGTCGATAATCAGCACTTCTCCCACCCGCTTCGCCTCCTGATCCTGCAACAGAGCGTCGAACTTCTTGCCGGCGCCGCTGAAGTTTTCATAGTTGCTGTCGCCTAACGCAATCACGCCGTAGCGCAGCGACGGCTGATGCCCTAGGCTGTCTTTAATATCGTAAAACAGCGGTTCTATGCTATCCGGCAAATCCCCTTGCCCGGTGGTCGACGTCACGACTAAAACGACGTCTCGCTCGTAGGCCTGCCACTCTTCGAGCGTCCCTTCATCGAACACCGTCGCGTCGTGCCCGGCTTCTTGCAGCAGCGCCTGCGCTTTTTCCGCCACCATCTGGGCGTTGCCGTACACCGTCCCAACAAAAATGCCTATCTTTGCCATCGCGCACTCTCTTATTTTATCGTCCGTTAATCGATGGAATTATCCTGATTCATCGGGAAGGCAAATTCAACCCCATGAGCTTCAGGGCATTCCTCCGGCCAGCTAAAAGCGTTCATTACGCCCTGCCAAGGTAAATCCCACGGTGCAGAAATCAGTAAAGGCTGCCCCGTAACCGGATGCGTTAACGCAAGGTGGCTGGCGTGCAGCATCAGGCGCGGGCAGTTAAAGTGAGCAGCTACAGCTCGATTGTGGCGAAGGTCGCCGTAAGAGCTATCGCCGACGATCGGATGGGATAAATGACTCATGTGGCGACGCAGCTGGTGCTTGCGCCCCGTTTCCGGGCGAAGTTCTACCAGGCTGTATCGCGCCGTTTGGTAAGGGCCGACGGCAACGGGGACTTCTATTGTCGCCAAACCGCGATAGTGGCTGACGGCGTCCTGCGCGTCTTTATTGCGATCGGCAAACTTATCGGCGATCTTGTCCAACTGTTCGACTAACGCATAGTCTATCTTACCGCTCCCCTCCACGTAGCCGCGCACAACGGCGTGATAAACCTTGTGCACCTGATGACGCTCAAACTGCTGCGCCATCATGCGGGCGACGTCGCTTGAGAGCGCCATCAGCAGCACGCCCGACGTCGGCCTGTCTAGGCGGTGTACGGTAAACACGTGTTGGCCAATCTGGTCGCGAACGGTCTGCATCACGACGACTTTCTCATTCCTGTCCAACCAGCTTCTGTGCACCAGCCATCCCGATGGCTTATTTACCGCCACCAGATGCTCATCCTGATAGAGAATATCCAACATTTAGGCGCCGCCTGCGCTTAGCGCGCCGTCAATTTTGGCTAATGCCTCCAGCAGGGGCCGAAGCTCATCCTGACGCTCTCTAAAGGCTTCTTCATAGTAGGGCGTGATGGCGATGCGCGTCGGTAAAGGGCGATGGCTCTCCAAAAGAGCGCGCATGCGGGGTATAAAAACCCACTGTAGCCACTCCTGTGGCGACATCGTGTCAATGCAAAAGGGCTCTTGGCTGTCAAAGGCTTCCAGCGCGGGCGGCAGCTCAGACCATAGCCCGTTTGCATGCATAAAAAGCTCTACGTCGGACAGCAACTGCCATATCTGCTTTTCTAAACTCATTGCGTTCTCTTATCAAAAAACGGTCATCGCTCATGGCCAAAGCGACGGCCAGAACCCGAAAGCGCCATCATACCATGGATGACATTACGGCTAAAAAGGCATAAAAAAAGCCCACTGTATACACAGTGGGCTTAGTTCGTTTTATAGCAATCCGGCTACTCGCTTTACTTCCCTGTTCAATCCTTGAAAACTTTTCCTTCTGGTCTTCCTGACCGACGTTCCTTTGAAGCGCCTGCTCAATCCCGAGCGGCTTTTGCATCATCCAGATGCCTTTCCCTGATTGTCGTCCTGACCCCTTACGCTCCGGTAAGTATTCGTTCTCCGTCCTGGAGGTGTCCTGGATTTCTTCCTTAAACTGTCCCGTCATCATCCTGATGACGATCCTTAACTTTCCTGATTCGTTTTATAGCAATCCGGCTACCCGCGTACTTCCCTGTTCAGTCCTTGAAAACTTTTCCCTGTGGCCTTCCTGACCGACACTCCTTCGAACGGCTGCTCAATCCCGAGCGGCCTTTGCATCATCCTGATGCGCTTCCTTAGCTTGTCGTCCTGACCCCTTACGCTCCGGTAAGTATTCGTTCTCCGTCCTGGAGGTGTCCCGGGTTTCTTCCTTAAACTGTCCCGCCATCATCCTGACGGCTGTCCTGAAGCTTCCTTATGTGTCCGTTCTGCTTTATCCTAAAGCCCGCATCGTCCTGATGCATTCCCGAATTTCCAAGCTTCCTTTCGATGAACATAGAATCGCCTAATTTCCCCAGTCTCACAATATACTCACAAAGCCTGACTTTGAGGAAAAAGCAAAAAAACGGGCAAAAATAGACGTCAATAAATTGATAAATAAGTAATTATATAAAAACGTTCGTATAGTAATGAATGAAATGTCTCACAGGGTTTGTAGGATATATCTCACAAGCAACGTGTCATTTTTGTAAGACGACCATCCCCCATTTAATCTACTAACGCCCGTCATGCTTTAATAGGTGTGAAAAACGCGCCTCAATTTTCCGCTACTATCGGCGTCAGATGCAGTAAAAATGCCTCAAGCGACTCCGCCAGCGTTTCCCGCTTTTGCGTGCCAAAGTGCTCTAAAATCACTTCGCCGGTAAGATTACAAAGAGACACCATGTCCATCTCGGAATGTGTAGTCGCGATAAACAGCGTTGGCGACAGCTTCAGCCTGCGTTGAGTAACCAGATGGCCTATCAGGTTTTCCTGCAGGCGAATAAAGTCCTCTTCGCTCCATACCTGAATCAGACAAAGCTCAAGCTCGCCAAATCTTGCCGCCATATCGCCGGCAAGCTGACAGGTGAAATAGGCGCTGGCCTCATCCCTTAGCGAAATATCCAGCGCACGCTCTACGTTAGCCAAAGAGGCCACGTCGCCAAAGGGCTGCGGCAGCCAAAGAACCTGTTCATCCCTTGTCGCAACAATACAGGGGGACGGTACGCCGTAGAGCTCGCCGCTGGCGGGCTCATGCCCACGTTTCCGCTGCCAGAGAGAAACGAAGTCGGAGGTAAACTGGGATAATGCGGCCTGAACTGTCATGATTTTCCTAAAGATTGCGTTACACTAGGAGAAGAATATTGATTCATTATACCTAATCAACCTGAAAGTTCAGCCGCAGGAGAAAGAGCATGTCTCACAATTACGAGAACCATCAGGCGCTGTCAGGTCTGACGCTGGGTAAGGAAACCGGCTACGTCGACCGCTATGACGCCGCGCTTTTACAGCCGGTGCCCCGCAGCCTGAACCGCGAGCCTCTCGGGCTTCTTCCTGAAAATCTTCCCTTTACCGGCGCAGATATCTGGACGCTTTATGAACTCTCCTGGCTTAACGCCAGCGGCGTGCCTCAGGTTGCCGTTGGAGAAGTCAGGATCGACGCAAACAGCCTGAACCTGATCGAGTCAAAAAGCTTTAAGCTTTATCTCAACAGCTTTAACCAAACCCACTTTGACAGCTGGAAAGACGTTGAGCACACGCTGCGTCGCGATCTATCCCTTTGCGCTCAGGGGGACGTCGACATTCGCCTGTTCAAGCTCGCAGAGCTGGAAAACGCCCCTATTGGCGCCTTTGCCGGTGAATGTATTGACGAACAGGACATCGTTATCGACAGCTATGATTTTAACGATCGACTGCTAGAGAACGCGGCGGCGCGCGGCGCTCCTCTCGTAGAGGAAACGCTGGTCAGCCATCTGCTGAAGTCCAACTGTTTAATAACCCACCAGCCGGACTGGGGATCGCTACAAATCAGCTACCGCGGGCCAAAGATCGACCGAGAAGCCCTGCTGCGCTACGTCGTTTCATTTCGCCATCACAATGAGTTTCACGAGCAGTGCGTCGAGCGCATTTTCCACGATATCCAACGCTACTGTCGACCGGAGGCGCTGACCGTATACGCCCGCTATACGCGACGAGGAGGATTGGACATCAACCCGTACAGAACCAATCGGCCCTTTACGCCATCGGTTCAAAGGCTGGCGAGGCAGTAAAAAAATCATTGGAAGCTGTACCGGAAACTTAGTGTAAAAGCGGGTAAAAAGAACACTATTTACGTGAACCGCGTCCATAACGCGGGTAAAGTAACCTTTTATTTAACTAAACGGCCGCGCCTTTTCTGATAAATAACGGGCTGAAAGCGAAACCTTCAAGGAGAAAGTTAATGGATCTGGCAACGTTCAGGAAAAACGTCGAAGAAGACGAGAGCTGGGCTCCCGGCTGGGATGAAATCGATCTGGGTTTTTCGCAAATCTATGGCGAACAAAACCCCGACCACTACGGTACGGAAATGACCAGCAGAGCCACGTTCGGCGGTGACCAGTACCTTGACGGCTACAGCCTGTTCGCTTCCCCCAAAGGCTACAGACACATCGTCACTTACGGCATGTCTCAGTTGTACGCCGACGAAGAAGCGCTGGGCGGCGAGTTCAGCAAGTGGGGCTATGAAATGACTATCAAGCTCCCCGCTAAAGAGGCGCGAGAGTGCGAATGGGCGCTCAACATGCTTTCCAACCTTGCCCGCTATACTTTTACATCAAAGCGCTATTTTGAGCCTTATCAGTATATCGGTGGCAGCGGAGAGTCTATCCACATCGGCGAACCGTCGAAGATAACCGCCCTGCTTGTCGTGCCGGATACGGAGATCGCGCCTAGAGACTCGCTTTACGGTCGTTTGGAATTCCTTCAGCTCGTCGGCATTACCGAAGAGGAGTTTCAGCAAGTGAAAGAGACGCCGGAGAAGGTCCATCAGCTCATTGAGAGCATGAAGCAGGACAATCCCGACCTCATTACAGACATGGGCAGAACGAAGAATTACCTTTAAGCTGCCGATGACACAATCAAGTCACGATTTGCATTACGAATCAGGCTTCTGTCCTTGAATGAAGCCGCAGAAACGTTAAGGAAACAAGTTTGATTACGCACATTAGCCCCCCTTTAGGTTCTATGGACCTGCTGTCGCAAATTGAAGTCGATACGCTGAAGAAAACCGCCAGCAGCAACCTGTACCACCTGTTTCGCAACTGCGCGCTGGCCGCGCTGAACGCGGGAAGCAAAACCGACAACAGCAAAGAGCTGCTTGACCGCTATAAGACGTTTGACATCAACATCCTGCGCCGGGAGCGCGGCATCAAGCTTGAGCTTATCAACCCGCCGGAGGACGCCTTTGTCGACGGGCGGCTAATCCATTCAATACAGTCCAACCTGTTCGCCGTACTGCGCGACATCCTGTTTGTCCACGGGCAAATAACCCAAGCCTACAGGCATCATCGTCTGGATCCTGAAAGCAGCGTCCACCTGACCAACCTGGTGTTCGCCATCCTGCGCAACGCGCGGTCGCTCCACGTAGGTGAAGAACCTAATATGGTCGTCTGCTGGGGCGGCCACTCCATTAACGAAACCGAGTATCTCTACGCGCGCAAGGTAGGTAACCAGCTCGGGCTGCGTAAAATGAACATCTGCACCGGCTGCGGGCCGGGCGCGATGGAAGCGCCGATGAAGGGCGCCGCCGTCGGCCACGCGCAGCAAGGGTACAAAGAAAGCCGCTTTATCGGCATGACGGAGCCGTCTATCATCGCCGCAGAGCCGCCCAATCCGCTGGTTAATGAACTTATCATTATGCCGGATATCGAAAAGCGCCTTGAGGCCTTCGTACGCATCGCCCACGGCATCGTCATTTTCCCCGGCGGCGTGGGTACGGCGGAAGAGCTGCTCTATCTGCTCGGCATTCTGATGAACCCGGAAAACAAAGATCAGGTTCTGCCGCTGGTGCTGACGGGGCCAAAGGAAAGCGCCGACTATTTCCACGTGCTGGACAACTTTATTCTCAATACGCTGGGCGAGCGAGCGCGCAACCACTACACCATCGTCATCGACGATCCGAAGGAAGTCGCCCGCATAATGAAACACGGCATGTCGGCGGTTAAAGAGTGCCGCAAGACTAACGGCGACGCTTACAGCTTCAACTGGTCGCTCAAAATCGCCCCTGACTTACAGCACCCGTTCGAGCCTACGCACGAAAATATGGCGGGCTTGAACCTGTATCCGAATCAGCCGCCGGAGCAGTTGGCCGCCGCGCTTCGCCGGGCGTTTTCCGGCATCGTCGCGGGCAACGTGAAGGACGTGGGCATTCAGGCTATTGAGCAGTACGGACGCTACAAGATCCACGGCGATCCGCAGATGATGCGCCATATGGACACGCTGCTGCAGGGCTTCGTTGCCCAGCACCGCATGAAGCTACCGGGCTCTGCCTACACGCCCTGCTACGAAATCTGCACCTAAGACTGTCGTTAATTGCCGCCAGCGCGCGTCGCTGGCGGCCAAAAGGAAAACGCCGTGCCCATTAACCTACTCATCGTTGACGCTTTAAACCTGATACGCCGCATTCACGCCGTTCAGGGCTCCCCCTGCGTCCCCGCCTGCGTTCGCGCTCTTGAACAGCTCATTCAACACGCAAACCCTACGCACGCGGTCGCCGTTTTCGACGATGAGGAAAGAAAGCAGAGCTGGCGGCACCGGCTTTATCCAAACTATAAGTCGGGCAGAGTCGCCATGCCGGAGTCGCTCAGTCAGGAATTAAAGCAAATTGAAGAAGCGTTTACTCAAAGCGGTGTAGCCTGTTGGCGTTCAGAAGGAGATGAGGCGGACGACGTCGTCGCTACGCTGGCCTATCGCATAAGCCAGCAGGGCCATCAGGTCACCATTGTGTCTACGGATAAGGGCTATTGCCAACTGCTGGCGCCGACGTTGCGCATACGCGACTACTTTCAAAAGCGCTGGCTGGACGTCCCCTTTATAGAACAGGAATTCGGCGTTATCCCCGCTCAGCTCGTGGATTTTTGGGGACTTACCGGCATCAGCAGCAGTAAAATTCCGGGCGTGATGGGCATCGGCCCTAAGGCCGCAGCGGCTATCCTCAATCAGTTCGGCACGCTTGAAGAAGCCTATCGACGGATAGAAGAGGTGCCGCAAAAGTGGCGAAACAAGCTGGTGGAACAAAAAGAGCAGGCGTTTCTCTGCCGAGAACTGGCCGCCCTAAAGCGGGACGTTCCGCTTCGGGGCAACCTGCAGGATCTGCGCTTTAGCGGCGCTCGCGTTCGTCGCGACGGCCAGGAATAGCGCTCCAAATTCGGCGAACGTGCACCGTCACCTCTTCCCTGTCGTGATAAAGCTGCTTGGCCTGAATTTGAGCATTAATGCCATTCTCCTTCAGGCGTTTGTCTATCTCCTCCAGACAGTGGCTCACTTCTTCATAGCGCTTTTTCATCGGCAGCTTCAGGTTGAAAATAGCCTCGCGACACCAGCCGTTAATCAGCCAGTCGGCCATCAGCATCGCAATCCGCCAAGGCTTCTCTACCATGTCGCACACCACCCAGTAGTTGGTCGTCGCATGCGTCGGCGTAAAGCGAAAGCCGTCTTCACGACGGTGGGTCACCTGCCCGGTATCCATCAGGCTTTGCGCCATCGTACCGTTATCGACCGCTTCCACCATCATGCTGCGCTGCACCAGCTGATAGGTCCAGCCGCCCGGACATGCGCCCAGATCTACCGCGCGCATGCCGCTGGCCAAGCGCTCCTCCCACTCGTCTGCGGGGATAAATACGTGAAACGCCTCTTCCAGCTTAAGGGTTGAACGGCTGGGCGCGTCGGCCGGAAACCTCAGCCGGGGAATGCCCATAAAGAACGGAGAATTATTATTGCTGTAGGAATAGCCCACATAGCAGCAGCCGCTGGCGATAAAAAAGACGTGAACGACGGGGCGATGATGGTTCTCCCGATTCAACAGCACGCCGTCCGCCCGCATCCGCTGGCGCAGCGGTACCGTCAGCTTACGACAGAACTTGAGCAGCTCTTTGCCCTCGTTCGTATCGGGAGCCTCAACCCGAAGCTCGCCCGCTTTCTCTATCGCCCCCTGAATCATGCCAACAATGGGCGTCACACGGTCATCCACCGGCAGGTCTTTAAGCAGGTCGCCGACCACCAGCATTTGCCGGGCGAAAATCAGGGAGTTGAAGGGCAATTCTCGAATCAAACGCTCCGCATCATCATGCTGGTAGCATTCGAAAATGACATAGCCGCAGTTGTCCTTAACGCGGGGAAATCCATAAATTTCAAGGCGGGTTGCGCGCTCGACAATCTCAGCCGCGCACTCTTTTTCAAAACCGGGGCGGCAGTATAAAGCAACTTTATTCACGAGGCATCCCTCCTAAAACGGCAGGCGCCTACCAGCAGCAGCGCCCAGCCGATGAGAAAACAAAAACCGCCCAGCGGCGTCACGTAGGGCCAGATTTTTGTCGTGGTCAACGCCAGCCAATAGAGGCTACCGCTAAATAAAACGATGCCGAGCGCCATAAACGCCGCGCTGCGATAGAGCCATACGCACTCTTTTATCCCTTGCGCTATCCCCAAAGCTAAAATCGCCAGCGTGTGGATAGCCTGATATTCAAGGCCGGTCTTAAGCCAGGCCATCTGCTTGACGTCCAGGATCTTACTCAGGCCGTGTGCGCCAAACGCTCCCAGAGAAACAAAAATAAAACCGCTGACGGCGGCAAAAATCAGAATCCAGCGCCCTTTCATAAGCCTGTGCCCTTCTTGATAAAAAATTCGTGAGATTCTACCGATAAACGGCAGCATAAATCACCCTATTGCGCCAAATTTAGCAGGTTGGCAGGTTTATTCGGCGTAGCTTAGATGGACGCTTTTCTGCTCGTCGGCGGCTACCGCCAGGATCCACTCTCGAAAAGACGCGATCTTTCCCAAATCAACCTGGCTTTCATGGCATACCAAATAAAACGCGTTCTTACTGGCCAGCACCTGATTAAACGGGCAAACCAAGCGACCGGATTCAATTTCCGCCTGCGCCAGCATGTTGTTGACCAGCGCAACGCCCTGCCCGTGCACGGCGGCCTGCACCACCATCGCCGTATGGCTGAAAATCGGCCCTTGCTGAACATTGATGTTTGATATGCCAAGCTGGCGAATATAAGCCTGCCAGTCGCGCCTTGAGGCGTCGTGCAGCAGCGTATGGTGAACCAGCATATCGGGCGACGTCAGCCGGTTTTCTCCCATCATCAGCGAAGGCGCGCAAACCGGGATAAGGTATTCCGCATACAGCGGCTCAACGTGCAGGCCGCTCCAGTTCCCTCGGCCGTAAAAAATGGCGACGTCCACATCGTCAGACATTTTCCACTCGTCGCGATCGACGGCCTGAACCCGCACGTCGATCCCCGGATAGCGGCTGTGAAAACCGTTCAGGCGGGGCACCAGCCACTGAATGGCGAAGCTGGTCGGCAGGCTCACTGTCAACGCGCCTTTCGCGCTGCGCGCCTGCAGTTTTCGGGTCGCGTCGTTTAGCGCCGCAAAAATTTCTTTTATATCTAAATAGTAACTTTGCCCGGCTTCCGTCAGCAAAAGCGAGCGGTTGCGGCGGCGAAAAAGTTTCAGTCCGAGAAAGTCTTCCAGCGACTTTATTTGGTGGCTAACCGCGGCCTGAGTAACAAAGAGCTCCTCTGCAGCCTTAGTAAAGCTTAGGTTTCTTGCCGCAGAGTCGAACACGCGCAGCGCGTTAAGAGGTGGTAATCGTTTCATAGTATCAGCGTTGTTTTTCGCCCCCGATCCGCGCAATCGGAAGAGGGGCTTCACCCGGCGGTATATACATTAGTTTTTCTAATGCGATGCATTATAAATTGTCCGTTGTAGATGCGCCAGCAAATACCTATAGTGTGCCCACTTCCTGAGCCGGAACGAAAGTGCGTTTTTAAGCGAAAGCGCATTTTGGCTTTGTGGTTGTGATGTTGTGTTTGCTAATTTGCCTGGCGAGTGTCGGGCGCGGTCGTTAGCTTCCTATCTCATAGGATTAACGATTATTTCTGAACATTTACCCTATTTGTCACATAGTGTTTATGTAGCACCGCCAAGGCGGTGCTTTTTTTTGCCTTTTTATCCAAACGCCCTACGCCGCGATGGCGCAAGGCGTGAAGCGGATCAGTACGGCTTTTTCACGTACTCTTTGACTTCGCTTTGGGGAACCTGCTTTTCGCCGTCGAATCGAGTTTCGTAAGTTACCATCCCCGTGCTTTCGTCTAAAGAAGGCTTGCCGACGGTGATCACTTTAGTGCCGTCCTGCATCGTCAGCTCATAGTGGCTGGAACAACCGGCAACGCCCAACAGCATCAACAGGGCGGCGCAGGAAAAAACAAAACGCTTCATAAACTCTTCCTTTCGGTTAAACGGGTCGTAGGCCGCTAGGGCCAACTGTCTTCTTAATTATATACGCGGTATATCTTTTTTGTCCGAGCCTCATCATTGTACACGCAGGCAAGACACTGCCTAACTATCTTCTGAAAAACGCCCAACTGCAAACAAATTAGGTAGCAATGTGTGCTGCGCTCTTCCCCTTCACAGAGTACAATTCCCTCACTTTCACTTATTACGTTCTGGCCTGCGGGCATTATAGATAGACGCCATGACACCGTTTGACCCCGTACAGTTTCGCCAACAGTTTCCCGCACTGAGGGAAAACACCTGCTATCTCGACAGCGCGGCGACGGCTCTTAAGCCCGACGCCGTTATCAACGCGCAGGACGACTACTATCGCCACAACGGCGCAACGGTGCATCGAAGCGCCCACCCTGCCGCACGTAGAGCGACAGCGCTGTATGAAGAGGCCCGCGCCCGCATGGCGGCGTTTATCGGTTCTACAAAGGCAGAGAGCATCGTTTGGACAAAGGGCGCCACCGAATCCATCAACCTGGTAGCTCAAGGCTATGCGCGTCCTCGCCTTGGCGCCGGTGATGAAATCATCGTTACCGAGGCTGAACACCACGCTAACCTGATCCCGTGGCTAATGGTCGCGTCCCAAACCGGCGCTCGAGTGGTAAAACTGCCGCTGGACGAACGCTATCAGCCCGATCTTACGCGCCTGCCTGAACTGTTAAACCAACGCACTCGCATTTTGGCCATCAGCCAGATGTCCAACGTGACCGGCGGCTGTCCCGATTTGAAAAGGGCTATCTCTCTGGCCCACGCCAACAGTACCGTAGTGGTGGTTGACGGCGCACAGGGCGTTGTGCACGAGCGGCCCGACGTACATTCTCTGGGCATCGACTTCTACGCGTTCTCCGCCCACAAGCTCTACGGCCCTACCGGCATCGGCGTATTGTATGGCAAAGAAGCGCTGCTGGCGGAGATGGATCCTTGGCAGGGCGGCGGGAAAATGCTGAGCCACGCCGACTTCAGCGGATTTATTCCTCAGGGCATTCCCGAAAGGTTTGAAGCCGGGACGCCTAACGTCGCCGGCGTTATCGGCACCGGCGCCGCGCTGGCCTGGCTTGCTGAGCAGAATATGGCAGAGGCCGAGCGCTATGCCGGCTCGCTTGCTCAATCGGCTTTTGCAAAACTGGCTTCTATTCCCGGCTTTATTAGCTACAGCGTGCCGGGCAGCAGCCTGCTGTCATTCAATATTGCAGGCTTCCACCATGCCGATTTGGCTACACTGTTGTCGGAACAGGGCGTCGCGGTGCGCGCCGGGCAGCACTGCGCGCAGCCGCTTTTGGACGCCATCGGCGTGAACGGTGCGGTTCGCGCGTCGTTCGCCCCCTATAACAGCCCTCAAGACGTAGAGCGCCTTTATCAGGCTCTGCGCTATGCGATTGAAATTTTGGAGTAAGTCATGCCGTCATCACACCCGTTCGGTAGCGAAATCGACGCCGAGGCGCTGCGCGCGCTGTTTGACGCCTGCTCGTCGTGGGAAGAGCGCTACCGTCAGCTTATCCTGTTAGCCAAAAAGCTGCCGCCGCTGCCCGAATCGCTAAAGCAGCAGCATCTTGAACTTAAGGGCTGTGAAAACAGGGTTTGGCTGGGCCATCGGCTCAATGAAAACGGCATGCTGCACTTCTATGGCGACAGCGACGGGCGCATCGTGAAGGGCATTCTGGCCGTTTTACTTGTACAGATAGAGGGAAAGACGCCGCGGCAAATTCTGGCGCTGGACCTGATGCGACTGTTTCACGAGCTTGGATTATATGGCCAACTCAGCGCATCGCGTTCACAGGGGCTGGACGCGCTGGTTGGCGCCATTAAGAACGCGGCGCAGAGCTACGTTTAGCCGTAATTTTAGCCTTTTAACCGCTCTGCTTTTGCCATCATCTTCTTTAACGCATGAGAAACGGCGATAAAGCCAAACGACGCCGTCACCATAGTCACTGCGCCAAAGCCGGAAGCGCAGTCCATACGCTTGGGCCCTTCGGCACTGGATTTAGCGGCGCAAACGCTGCCGTCCGCCTGCGGGTAGACCAGCTGTTCGGTTGAAAACACGCAGTCAATGCCGAGCTTCCCCTTGCCGTTTTTCACTACGCCAAAGTCGCTCTTAAGGCGCTCGCGCAGCTTGGCCGCCAGCGGATCCTGAATCGTCTTGGCCAAATCGGCCACCTGGATTTGCGTCGGATCGATTTGCCCGCCCGCGCCGCCGGTCGTCACCACGGGGATCTTATAGCGCCGGCAGTAAGACAGCAGCGCCGCCTTGGGGCGCACGCTGTCGATGGCGTCAATCACGTAGTCATAGCCAGCACCCAGGTGCTCCGCAACGTTATCGACGGTAATGAAATCATCAATATAGGCTACTTTGCATTCCGGATTGATCTGACGGATCCGCTCGGCCATCACTTCCCCTTTCGGCTGACCGACCGTCGCGCTCATCGCGTGGATCTGCCGGTTGACGTTCGTTACGCACACGTCGTCCATATCAATCAGCGTAATTTGGCCAATACCGCTTCGCGCCAGCGCTTCAGCAGCCCAGGAACCTACGCCCCCGATGCCTATCACACACACGTGAGCACGAGAGAAAAGCGCCAGCGCGCTCTCGCCGTACAGGCGAGCAATTCCGCTAAAGCGTTGAAAATAGGCGTCGGAATAGGCGGTGGACATAGCAACCTCGTTCATCGATAGCAAAACCGTTATTTATCCGCCGGTGAGACTAATGCGCCCGCGTCCTTCGGCGAACTCAGCACCCATACCCGACCGTAGTGGTTATAGAATCCAGCCCAGTGCCCGGCCTCATCGCCAATGCCCTGATAAATATCGAAGTGGTGGCCTTTAATCGCACCGCCGACGTCCAGCGCCACCATCAGACGCATTTCATATTGCCCGGTAAACTTGCCCTGATTGTCCAACAGGGGAACTTCGGCCAGGATCGTACTTCCCGCGGGGACTAGCGTCTTGTCCGACGCAACCGAGGCCTTGGCTATCAGCGGCACGGCGCTGGCGCCCTTCACCGGCGCGGAGTGTCTTGGCTTAAAGAAAACGAAGGAAGGGTTCTGTTCTAACAGTTCGCGCACTTGCGCTTCGCTGTGCTGCTCCGTCCAGCGTTTGATGGCCTGCATCGACATCTCTTCGCGAGGCACTTCGTTTCGGTCGATAAGCACCTTGCCTATGCTGTGGTAGGCGCGGCCGTTTTTACCCGCATAGGCGAAAAACACCAGCGGCGTGCCGTCGCCAAAGTCGACGTAGGCGCTGCCCTGAACTTCCATCATAAAGTTATCGACAAGGGAATTGCTGTAGGCCAGCTCAAGGCCCAGCCCGTCCAGCGCGCCGTTATAGATGGCCTTGCGATCGGGCAGGCGGCGCATCTTCTTGCTCTTTTTCGGCATGGCGTAAAGCGGATATTTAAACTCGCCCTGCTTGGTGCGCCGCGCGTGAATAACCGGCGTGTAATAGCCGGTGAACTGGACGTTGCCGTAGTTATCGACGCCCTCCATCTGATAGGCGTCGAGGCTGAACTGGGCCAGCTGCTGCCCCTCTGCGCCGGCCACCATCCACTGGAAAATAGCTTGATAGGTATCGCGATTTCGTTCATACAGCGAAGGGGAAGACTGGCTTATTTCATAAACCTGCTGGGCAAAATCTTTGCCGTTGACCGGCTTGTTCTTGGCGTTAGGGTTATTCACCAGCTCAAAAGGGTGCGTTAACTTTCCGTCTTTGTACTGCTGCCCTCTGTCGGTTGGCCGAGACTCACAGCCCGCCAGCAGGGCAATAATTACGCCACCAAGGAGATACTTAACCCAACGTCCATTCATTTTACCGCTCACCTTATTCACCGCCGAATCGGCGATTCAAACCGCTATAAAGCGCACAGTATAAAGGAAGCGCGGGATAAAATCAGCGCCGGAGCGCGCGCGGTAAAAAATGGCGAAAAGTTAATCGTTAGTAAAAAATAAATGCCCTTTTCTGCTACGAGAAAGAAAAATAACTTGCAACCTGAGTCACAGAGAGTATTATGCGCCTCCTACGGACGCGGGGTGGAGCAGCCCGGTAGCTCGTCGGGCTCATAACCCGAAGGTCGTCAGTTCAAATCTGGCCCCCGCAACCAATTCCGTAGCAGTAAGCGATCGCAAGTACGTCGGACGCGGGGTGGAGCAGCCCGGTAGCTCGTCGGGCTCATAACCCGAAGGTCGTCAGTTCAAATCTGGCCCCCGCAACCAATTCCCATTTATTTATTTCTTCTGTCCTTTTCTTCCGCTCAGCTATGCTTAACGTTACCTTTCACTAACGTCGAGTTCCTTTATGCACATGTCACCCTTCTCTTTTTCCACCGTTGACTGGAAGCTCATTGAAAAAACCGAGCATCCGGGAATAACCGGTAAAGCCTATTGGCAAACCCAAACCTTCGGCGAGGAAGGAAGCCTCATTCGTGTTCGCATGGTGGAATATACGCCGGGCTATCTGGCCGACCACTGGTGTAAAAAGGGCCACGTCCTGCTGTGCCTTGACGGCGAGTTGAAAACCGAACTTGAAGACGGAACAGTTGTTACGCTCACGCCGGGGACAAGCTATCAGGTAGGGGATAACGCCGAGGCGCATCGTTCCCGCACAGAGACAGGGGCACGCCTGTTTATCGTAGACTGAACGTGGACTTGGCCTAGTATTTAATCGATGCGAAGTAGGTTTTAATACCCGCCAGAATAGACTCGGCCAGCTGCTGCTGAAAGCTGGCCGTTCGCAGCTTCCGCTCCTCTTCCAGATTGGAAATAAATGCGGTTTCAATCAGGATTGAGGGAATATCCGGCGCTTTAAGCACCGCGAAGCCCGCCTGCTCGACCTTATTTTTATGCAGTTTGTTAATCCTGCCCATCCTGCCCAGGATCTCTTTACCGAAGGTCAGGCTGCTGCTGATGGTAGCCGTCTGGACCAGATCGAAAATCGTATGGTCGAGATAGCGATCTCCGCTTTTGCTTACCCCGCCGATCTGGTCGGCTTCGTTTTGCGTTTGCGCCAAATACTTCGCCGCGCTGCTGGTCGCCCCTTTCGTTGAAAGCGCAAAGACGGAAGAGCCTCGGGCCGAACGGTTGGTAAACGCATCGGCGTGAATGGAGATAAACAGATCCGCCCTCTGGGCGCGCGCCTTCGCAACCCGCACCTTAAGCGGGATAAAGACGTCTTCGTTGCGGGTCATATAGACCTTTATGCCCTTCTCTTTTTGAAGCAGCGTTCGAAGGCGGCGGGCAATTTGCAGCACCACGTCTTTTTCACGCGTTCCGCGCTTGCCGATGGCGCCAGGGTCTTCGCCGCCGTGGCCCGGATCCAGCATCACGACCAGCGGCCTGTCCTTACCCACTTTCCCGACCTGAGGGGCCTGAGCCGGCGTGTCTTTCTCCAGCGCCCCCTGGTTATATTCTTTAAGCAGAGCGAGCAGCGGATCGTCAGGCTCTGAAGAGCCGCCGTTGGCGGGATAAAGATCGACCACCAGGCGGTTTTTAAACTCGGCGATCGGCTTAAGGGTGAACAGATTAGGATTAATATTTTGCTTAAGTTCAAGCACCAGCCGCACGGTTTTAGTATCAAACTGCCCGACGCGCACCAGCTTTAAGTAGGGATCGCTCTGCTGTACCTGCGAGGAAACGCCCTTCAATACGCTGTTAAGCTGTACGTCTTCAATATCAATAACCAGGCGGTTAGGGTTAGACAGCGAGAACTGCTTATACTTTAGGGGAACGTTCGACTCCAGCGTAATACGGGTATAGGTCGACGAAGGCCATACCCGAACGGCGACAACGGTAGATAACGAGGCCGCTATGCCTACGCCGCTGACACTCAACAACCACGTCGCTGCGGCTCCTTGCAATAAACGGCGGCGTAAATAATTGGGCTCAGAGCTGGACATGATTCTCCGTAAATAAAGCTGTGCGATACTGTGCAATGATAAGAACGAATAAAACTGGCGTAAAACTCTACCGAAGAGCGGCTTCGCTGTCACGCATCAGTTGCGTGTTATAGGGCCTTTTGCACGCTTACTACACCAAACGCGCCGATAATTAGCACGTATCGTTCAAGCTGGCTCAGTCCGCATCCCGTCATTACCTCGCCGTTGAAATATATCAAAACCGCATAATGGTAAATATTCCGCTTGCCTTGTCGCGCCAAATGGAATAAAAATACATAAAAATCGAATTATTATGCAAGAGGCCCTATCATGAAGGAACGCAGCACTGAATTGGTCGAAGGCTTTCGGCACTCGGTTCCTTATATCAACACCCACCGGGGAAAAACCTTTGTCATCATGCTGGGCGGCGAAGCTATCGAGCATGAGAACTTCTGTAATATCATTAACGACATCGGCCTGCTCCACAGCCTGGGTATCCGCTTGGTGGTGGTCTACGGCGCACGCCCTCAAATCGACGCCAGCCTGGCCCTGCATAATAAGCCTTCAATATATCATAAGCATACTCGCGTCACCGACGCCGAAGCGCTGGAACTGGTTAAGCAGGCGGCGGGAAGGTTACAGCTGGACATCACCGCCCGCCTGTCGATGAGCCTGAACAATACGCCGCTTCAGGGCGCGCATATCAACGTCGTCAGCGGCAACTTCGTTATATCCCAACCTTTGGGCGTAGACGACGGCATAGACTACTGCCACAGCGGCCGCATACGGCGCATTGACGAAGAGGCTATTCACCGTCAGTTAAACAACGACGCTATCGTCCTGCTTGGCCCGGTTGCAGTCTCCGTTACCGGCGAAAGCTTTAACCTGACGTCGGAAGAAATCGCTACTCAGCTGGCCATTAAGCTGAAAGCGGAGAAAATGATCGGCTTTTGTTCTTCTCAGGGCGTTGAAAACGAGAACGGCAAAATCATCCCCGAGCTGTTTCCTAACGACGCACAGGCCTGCCTCGAGCGCCGTGAAGCGCAGGGCGACTTTCAGTCCGGCACCGTCAGGTTTCTGCGCGGCGCGATTAAGGCCTGCCGCAGCGGCGTGCGCCGCTGCCACCTCATCAGCTATCAGGAAAACGGCGCGCTGGTGCAGGAGCTTTTCTCCCGCGACGGCATCGGTACTCAAATCGTAATGGAAAGCGCAGAACAGGTGCGCAGAGCGACGATCCACGACATCGGCGGCATTTTGGAGCTTATTAGGCCGCTGGAACAGCAGGGCATTCTGGTTCGCCGCTCCCGAGAGCAGCTTGAGATTGAGATAGACAAGTTCACTATTATCGAACGGGACAACATGACCATCGCCTGCGCGGCGCTTTACCCCTTTCAGGAAGAGCGGATCGGCGAAATGGCCTGTGTGGCGGTTCATCCCGAATATCGCAATTCGTTAAGGGGCGAAATCCTGCTGGAAAAAATCAGCGCCCAGGCGCGCCTGATGGGGCTTGAAAAGCTGTTTGTTCTGACAACCCACAGCATTCACTGGTTCCAGGAGCGGGGTTTCCAACCGGCGGACATCGACTCCCTGCCGATGAAAAAGCAGGCGCTGTACAACTACCAGCGACGCTCGAAGATTTTGGTGACGCCGCTTTAAGCGCTCGTTCTCCCTTTCTAATTTATTTCTCTCGCCGGGCTTCTGTCCGGCGGCGCTCTATTTCTTCACCTAGCGCGAATAGCCACACATTAAATGATAACAATATTCATTTACATTGATGAGCTAAACCAACTTCGATACACTGATAGCGTTCTATACTTACAATATTTTCAACAAATAAGCTCAACCGCATAAGGCCTATCGATGAAAAAAAATCTGCTGCTGCCAGCGTTCGCTCTGGCCCTTGGCATCCTGGCGGGTTGCGATCAGAAAACGCAAGAGACGCCACCAGAACCGACGCCTGCCCCAATTCCTACGCCGACGACCCCATCGCAGGAAACCCAGCCTCCGGCGCAAAGCGGGAAAGTCATTACTCACGAGCAGGGTTCCGTTCACGTTGCAAAAGCGCCGTCCCGCATTGCCGTATTCGACTTTGGCGCATTAGATACGATGAACGCGCTGAAGGTAGAAGGCATCGCTGCGCTGCCGAAGAAAAACCTGCCCGGCTATCTGGTGGAATACGCCAAAACGGACATCGTGAACGCCGGCGGCATGAAGCAGCCGGACCTTCAGGCGCTGGGAACGCTGAAGCCCGACCTTATCATCATCAGCGGCCGCCAAAGCAAGTCGTTTGAAGCGCTTAACGGCATCGCTCCAACCGTTAACCTCAGCCTTGACGCCAAGCACTATCTGGGCTCGATTAAGAAAAACGTGATGACGATCGGACAGATCTTCAACAAAGAGGCCGAAGCGGAAAACGGCCTGGCGGTGTTGGATAAAAAGATCGCCGACGTTCGAATTAAGGCTGAATCCGCCCATTTAAAAGCGATGGTGCTGGTTCACTACAACGGCAAGCTTTCTGCTTCTAACTCCAACGCTTACGCGGCCGTGGTCTACCAAATTGTCGGCCTGCAGCACGCCGATGAAGGGTTAACCGATGGGCGTCAGGCCGCGACGCCCGACTATATCGCCGAGAAAAATCCCGACGTAATTTTTGTCGTCGATCGCAACGAGGCCATAGGCGAAGGCAAGATGGATCGCGCGCTGCTGGAAGAAAATGAGCAAATCCGCCAAACCGGCGCGTTTCGCAAGGGCAAAATCGTCTATCTGCGCCCCGACCTCTGGTATCTCTCCGGCGGCGGGTTGGAAAGTCTGAGCTTGCAGTTGGATGAAGTCAGCCGCGCAATTCAGTAAACGCGCCACCTGGCTTCATAAAACAAAAAAGCCTCTGTTTACGCTCTACAGAGGCTTTTCTTTACGCTCAAGCCGCAGACGTTCCAGTATCCCCTTTCACCAACCTCTCCGCCAATCCGCTGCGCCTCTCGGTCGGCGTAGCGATAGCAGACATCAGCACCGGCTGTGCGGCAAACAGCGTCAGCCGTTTTCTGGCACGGGTGATGGCCGTATACACCAGCTCTCGGCTCAGTAGCGGCGTATACTGCTCGGGCAGGGCTAAAACCGTATGGTCAAACTCCGATCCCTGGGATTTATGCACCGTCATCACAAAGGCAGTTTCGCTCGACGGCAGTCGGCTGGGGGGAACGGACTTGATGGAACCGTCCGGCAGCTGAAAGTGAACCCGCAGTTCCCCTTCCTCGTTGTGAAAAGCAATGCCGATATCGCCGTTATAAAGCCCCAGCGACGCGTCGTTGCGATTAACCATGACCGGTCGACCCGAATACCAAAGCCCCGCAGCACCGGCAGGCCGGTTGATAAGCTTACGGCGCTGCAGCATCAGCTCAATGCGCTCGTTGAGCCCTTCCACGCCAAACGGCCCGCTGCGCAGCGCGCACAGGAGCCTGAAGCGGTTAAAGCGGGCCAGTATGTCACTCGCCTCTTTTTCCGGCTTCGCGATCGCCTCCAGATAGTCGCGATACCCCTCTATGCAAACCTCTAAAAGGCGCTGATAGTCTTCAACGTCGCAGGACGAACACCACTCAAGATCGCCATGGTCCTGCTTAAAGCAGGCCAATGCGCTTCGCCCATCGCCCTGGTTCACCGCCAGCGCCAGGCGGCCGATGCCGGAATCCTGGTCAAAGCGATAGCTTTTTCTCAGCAGGCAAAGGCCGTCTCTCACCGTTGTCGCCAAAGGAGAATCGCCCGGCGCGACGGCGTAGCCGGTCAGCTCGCTTAGCTGAGCGGCCCGTCGTACGCTGTAGCCGAGCTCGGCAAATCGACAAACGTCCCCCAGCACTGCGCCCGCCTCCACGGAGGCCAACTGGTCCCTGTCGCCCAGAAGAATAAGCCGGGCGTGGGAAGGCAATGCGTCCACCAGGCGCGCCATCATCGGCAAATCCACCATTGACGCCTCGTCAACGATAATGACGTCAAAATGAAGCGGATTCTGCGCATGGTAGCGCAGGCGCGTGCCGCTAAGCTGAATGCCCAAAAGGCGATGAAGCGTCGACGCTTCAGAAGGGATGCGCCCACGCTGCGCGTCAGTCAGCGGCAGCGTCCGACTGGCGGCGCCAAGCGACTCCGTCAGCCTGGCCGCCGCCTTCCCCGTAGGCGCAGCCAGCGCAATGCGCAGGGAGTGAGCGTCGTCAAGCATCAGCAGCGCCGCCAACAGGCGCGCTACCGTAGTGGTTTTCCCCGTTCCTGGCCCCCCTGAAATCACCGACACGCTGCGCGTCGCCGCGACGGCCGCAGCCACCTTTTGCCAGTTCACCTCTTGCGACGCGTTGGGGAAAAGTCCGTCAAGGGTTTGGCGCAGCGTTTTGACGTCAGCGCAGCCGTCGTATGCGCCGCGGCACAGCAGAAAGCCCGCCACTTTGCCTTCGTCGCGCCACATTCTTTGCAAATAGAGGCGATCGCCGTCCAGCACCAGCGGCGTTGCCTGCTCTCCGTCGCCCACGGCGGGAGAGTGCGAGAGGGATCGTAAAAAATCCTCGACCGTTGGGTTTCCCGCCTTGCTCCACAGGGCGTCGGCGAGATCGTCATGACGGCCGGAAAACAGCGACGCTTTGTTCATTGATGCCAACGGAAGGCAAACGTGGCCATCTCCCGCTTCCGCGCTAAGCTTAGCCACCAGCAAAGCCAACCGGGGATCGTCGTCTCCCGCCAACAGCCGCGCCAGCTGGACGTCCAGCGGCCTGAACAAACCGGCGTCAACCGCCTGAGCCAACAGCGTCCACATCAGACCGTAACCTCCCCAACGCGAAACAGTTCATCCATGCCTTCCACCAGCGCCGGTTCCGGACGACAGTAAAAAATCCCCTGCCCGGGCTTGCCCGGCTCAACGCCGCGCAGAAAAAGATAGAGCACGCCGCCAAAATGTTTCTGATAGTCATAGTCCGCTATGCGATGACGCAAATAGCGGTGGAGCGCCAGCGTATAAAGCTGATACTGCAGGTCGTAGCGGTGCTCGCACATCGCAGACGCCATCGCGTCTGTGGTATAGGCCTCGGCGCTCTCCCCCAGCCAGTTCGACTTATAGTCCAACAGGAAATAGCGCCCCTGCCAGCAGAACACCAGATCGATAAAGCCTTTCAGCATGCCCTCCACCTGATGGAACTCCAGCGGCGGGCAGGCGGCCGACAGCGGATCGTAGCGCTTGACCAGAGAGTCCAAACGATCGGCGACCAGCGGCGCGTCGATAGGTAAAAAGAACTGCAGCTCCACGCACCGCTCGCGGTCGGGAATGTCGCAAAGGCGCACGCCTTCTTCAGTCAGAGGAGCCTTCAGCACCGCATCGAGCCATTCTTGCAGCACTGGCGACCATTCGGCGTCCAACCCCTGTCGCTCTACCTGTTCCGCCAACCAAAGCGGCTCCGGCCCTTCGGTAAAGTCAAACGATTCAAACAGGCCGTGCAGGAAAGTGCCGGGAGCAGCCCCTTTGGGGAAGGTATGGGGCGTTTTAACGGGCAGGATCTCGACGCTCTTTTCGCCCGCGGCGTCAACGTCAAAGCGGGGCAACAGCTCGTAGTGGTGTCCGCCCCCCTGCTGCTGGAGGCCGGAATAGCTGGTCACCCGCCAGTCGTCACGGCGAGGAGAAGAGAATTTGCGCACGGCCAGCGGTTCGGATGAGGCACTGCCGGGCTGCCAGCGCGCTTCGCCGGCCTTATCTACGCTAAATAACCCGATGGCGTCGCCCCGAGCCAAGTCCCGCAGCGCCTCGCTCAGCGTCCGCGCATCGCCCGCCTCGCCTCTTTGCAGCAGATAACCCATCGCGCTGCGGTGCACGTCGCTGTTCCCCTTGCTGCGTCCGCGGGAATAAATCGGCGCAACGCCGACGCTGCAGTGAAAAATGGAGCGCGTCATCGCAACGTAAAGCAGGCGCAGGTCCTCCGCCAGCCGCTCTTCTTCTTCCAGCGCAAGCGAGTCTTCGCTTCGCTGCAGGTCGAGCACCGACGTAAAGGTTTGGCGATCGTGGTACAGCGCGTTCATCTGCTGACGGAAGCCGCAGATAAAGGGAAGCCATACCAAGGGGTACTCAAGCCCCTTTGACTTATGGATAGTCACTATCCTGACCAGACTGGCGTCGCTTTCCAGCCGAAGCTGCTGGCTGTCCGACCGATCGTTCGGCTTGGCGATTTGCTGCGTCAGCCAGCGCACCAGCGAGTGCTCACTTTCAAGCTTAAGGGAAGCTTCCTGCAGCAGCTCGCCGATGTGCATAACGTCCGTCAGCCGCCGCTCGCCGCCTAACGTCACCAGCAGGTTTTCCGCCAGCCTGCGGCGAGTCATAATCTCTCTCAGCATCGGCAGCACGCCGCGCTTTTGCCATACCCGCCGGTACTCGCTGAATTCGTCAATCAGCGCTTCCCATTCGCGCTCGTTCTGATTAACGGCGTCGATGTGTGCAGCATCCAGCCCCAACAGGCTGCTGGCCAGCGCAGCGCGCAGCGCCCTCTCCTGTTCCGGTGCCAGCACCGCCTGCAAGAGCCACAGCATGTCCTGAGCTTCCGGAACGCTGAATACGCTCTCCCGATTGGAGAGATAAACTGACGGGATGCCCAGCGCATTCAGGGCGTCTCGCATCAGCGACGCCTCTTTTCCGGTTCGCACCAGAACGGCGATGTCTGATGCGCTCACCGTCCTGCGTTGGTTAGCCGTCACTAACCAGGCGTCCTCGCGCTGGCCGGCAATAAGCCAATCCCTGATTTGCCCGGCGCAGCATTCCGCCATCGCCTGCTGATATTCCGGCTGGCCGCAGCCCTCGCTTTGCACCTGCCACAGCCCGAGCGCAGGCTGAACCTTTCCACCGATTTCAAACGCCGACGAACGGTTTTTCTCCGCCGCCTTTACGGGTAAAAAAGGAATTTGCTCAAAGACAAAGGGCGACGGCAGGCGCTCAAACAGGCGGTTGACGCTCTCAACCATCGCCTGCGACGAACGCCAGTTGGTGTCCATCGTATAGTGGTCGCTTACTTCGCTGCGAGCGCGCATGTAGGTAAAAATATCCGCGCCGCGAAATGCGTAAATGGCCTGCTTTGGGTCACCGATGAGCAGCAGGCCGGTGTCGTCGCGGCCGCCGTAGACCTTATGGAAAATGCGATACTGCTGCGGGTCGGTGTCCTGAAATTCGTCGATCATCGCCACCGGATAGCGGCGGCGGATCGTTGCCGCCAGTGCCTCAGCACCCTCACCGCGCAGGGCAAAGTCCAGACGGCTAAGCAAATCGTCAAACCCCATCTCCGCCCGCCGACGCTTTTCCTTCTGGACGGACAGGCGCACTTCGCTCAGCGCTCGCGCTAAAATCAGATCGCGCAGCGTCAGCGGCTCGGCGTAGATGAGGTCGATCTCGGTAAAAATAGCGTGGCGGGGAGCCTCGCCCTTTTTGGTTTTTTCATCCAGCGTCGACTGGCAAAAGCGCTTTAACGGGTCAGGAAGCCGATAGTCAACGGTCTCCTGGCCGGCCCACTCGGTGACGGCGGCCAGCCAGTTGGAAAGATAGCGGCTGCTGTAGCTGCGCTTGTCAACGCCGGAGGCGACAATCAGCGGCTCAAGCTCGTTTGCACACGCAAGCCAGCTGCGCTTAAGCGCGTCGATGCGCTCAACTATCTGCTGGTGGCGCTGCAAAATGTCGTCCTGGGTCGGCGGCTGGCGAAGCATCGGCGCTTCGCCGTGCAGATAGGGAGACATGTCAGCCAGCAGGCTGTCTGGCCCGTTCCACTCGGATACGATAGCCGACGCCACGGGCAAAGGCAGTGGATAGCAGTGGCGACGCCAGAAGTCCGCCACAGCCTGACGCCGCAGGGGCAGCTCATCCTCAATCAGAGTCTGCTCAAACAAAATACCTGACTCAAACGCGTTCTGGCTCAGCATGCGCTGGCAAAAGCCGTGAATGGTATAGATAGCGGCTTCATCCATCTGGCGCTCCGCCGCCAGCAGCCAGGCGGCCGCGGCGTCGGGATCGTCTATCCGCTCGAGCAGGCGGCCTATCGTCGGCTCTTCGCTCTCCCGCCGCAGGCAGGCAATGCGCAGGCGGTGAATATTTTCACGGATGCGGTTTCTCAGCTCTTCCGTCGCCGCTTCGGTAAACGTAACGACCAGAATTTCCTCTACCGACAGCGGGCGAGGATAGGCGGCCGCACCGCCTAACCCCAGCAGCAGACGCAGATAAAGTACCGCCAGCGTATAGGTTTTCCCCGTACCGGCGGACGCCTCAATCAAACGCTCGCCAAACAGCGGAAGCGTTAACGGCGCCAGCGCCTGCGGCAGCCCGTTAGCCATTACTTCTGGGCCCTAACCGGCAGCGTTTTTTGTAGCGAAGACGCGTTAGGATAGACCTGCCACCCTTCCGGCTTGGCGTAGGCCTCTTTCAGCTCGCTCTGCCCCATAATTTGGGAAAGGACGGAGAGCCCGTCGCGATCGATGACGGCCTGACTGTAGAAGGTTTGAATATCCGCCTTCGTCAGCGCCTTGACCTGCTCAACGATGCGAACACGCGTATCAAAGCGATCGTTGCCGCGGTTAAAGTCGTTCACGTACTGCCCCGCCTCTTCGTCCAGCGTCTGCGGGCGCTGAGTCAATTCGTTGACCAGCGCCTGCCGGTACTGAGCGAACTCGTCATCCGTTACGGCTGACAGCTTGTCTTTAGCCAGGCGGTAGAAATTCTCGTAGCGACCGTCCAGATAGGCCGGCGTCTGGTTGTTGCTTTGCAGCAGGAAGCCGATCCCCCACTGGCGCCCAACTGACATCGGGAAGGCGAAAACCGCGTACCCCAGCTGCTCTTCGGTTCTCAGCTGGTTGTAAAACCAGGGCTGAACGATTTGAGACAGCAGGTTGCTGCGCGCCATGCCCTGCACTTCATCATAGCCCTGAGGAATAAATACCGCCCCCAGCGCGGAGTCCGTACTGCTGCCGGCCTTCATCAGGTTAGCGGCCTGCTTCTTATCCACGACGACGTTTTGACCATACCACCAGCTTTGCCCTTTGCAGCCCAGCTGCTTGCTGACGCTCAATGCCAGCGCTTTAACCTGTTCCGGCGTCATGTTGCCGACCGCAAGCACTTCCGGCGTACCGCTTTCCAGCAGCCGGTTGCGGTACTGAACCACGTCGTTAACGGTGAGCCCGTCAATCAGAGCGCGGCGCTCATCACGTTCGGTGTAAGGTACGGAAGAGATGGCGCGCACGGGCTGTAGCGCCACTTCAAACGCTTTGCCCTTTTCTGCGGCGTCCAACTGCTGGCGATACCACGACTTGGCCTGCGCCAGCTGCTCCTCGGTCGGCGTAAAGCTCTGGTACTGCGTTAACAACGAGCTTATCAACTGCGGCATCCGCTGGGTAAAGCCGGAGGCAGAAAGCTGTAAGCCGTTGCCGCCGGAAGAAGAGAAGCTGATGCCCCCCACCGACGCCTGATAGTCAATCTGCGCCAGCGCCTGCCCAGCCAGATAGTCAGTCAGTGAAAAAAGCACCTGATCCCGTGCAGAGTCCTGCGCCTTGGCGTTGCGCAGCGCCAGATTCACATAGGCCTTCGGCTCGTCGGCGAAATAACGGCTGGGCATCGCCCACGCCCTGACGGACGGCTCGTTCAGCACCAGAGAAGGGATGGCGTCTTTCGGCGCCGCCTTGGTGACCAAAGAAAAATCGTCCGGAATATAAGGGTTCAGCGTCGGCAAGCGCAGCGGAAGATTTTTCTCATCGGCAGCCCACGTTGAGATTTGCTTGGGCGTAATGCTCTCCACCTTATAGGGAGCATTCACAAAATAGGCCATTTTGTCGTGGGGCTCGTCCGGGCTGATAAACCAGATGCGGGCCGCCTGCGGCGTCATTTCGTCAAGCCTTGCCTCAATGGCTTTGGGATCGTAGCGATCGGCCAGATAGTCGGAATTCAGCACGTTTTCAATGGGAATGTTCAACATGGTGTCGGACAGCCATTCGACGTAGTCCATATCGCGAGAAATGGACGGATAGCGGAAGTCCAGCGCCAGAACGTGGGCAATCTCATCAAAGTAGTCTTTGCGAACGCCCTCTTTACGAATGAGCTTCAGGTAGTCGAACACGGCGGCGATAACCCGATCCCGCTGTGCCAGTCCCTTTTCCGTTAGGGAGATGCCAATGCTGAACACGCCGCCGTTGCGGTCAATCACCGGGTTAGCTCCCGCGCCGATGCTGTCGGCCAGCCCCTGCTTGCGCAGCCAGTCCGACAGCGTATTTTCGCTGCGGTTGCCAATCAGATAGCCAATATAGGTATCGGTCTTGCTGCGAAACTGGGAAACATTGTTATCAATACGAAACTCAATGCGCAGCTGCCTGGTCGGCTGGGCCGGCACGTAGTGGATAATCAATCCCTTCTCTTTTTCCGTCACGACGGGAACGGTGATAGGAGGCACCGTCGCCTGACGGTTAGCAATGCGCCCGAAGGTCTCCGACGCAAGCTTGGCCAGCGAGTCCAGCGACTGATTGCCGTACAGCACGCCGACCATCAGGTTGGCGGAATAGTAGCGATGGTAGAAAGCCTTCAGCTCGTCGTGCAGCTTGCTGTTGGGCTTATCCTTCAGCGTTTCGAGGTTGCCCCCGGAAAAGCGCGAGCTTGGGTGAGCGGGGTTGAGCGTTTCAGACCCCACTTCCGCCATGCGCATGCCGTCCCGCGAGCGGGCCATGGTCATTTCCGCGTTAACGGCGTTACGTTCGCGATCGGCATAAACCGGGTCCAGCAGCGGCTCGGCGATAGCGTCGGCCAGCCTGTCGACGGCGGGCGCCAGCGCGTCGTTTTCCACCTCAAGATAGAACGCGGTGCGATAAGACGCGGTGCTGGCGTTATGGCTGCCGCCGTGCTTTTTCAGAAACTCAGAAATGCTGTCGGGCTCCGGATAGCGCTTGGAGCCCATCAGCACCATATGCTCCAGATAGTGGGCCAGGCCGAGCTGGCTGTTGGGGTCTTCCAACGAGCCGACGGGCAGCGCCAGCGCCGCCAGCGACTTGCTGGCCAGGCTGTCAGACACCAGTAAAACGGTCATGCCGTTATCGAGCTTAATCGCCTGATAGGCCCGCGTGTCCCTTTCGCTTTTTTGGATTTTCTCAGGCATTGGCTGCCAGCCCTCGGCCGCCTGCGCCGTTGACGCAAGGCCGAACAACAGCAGCAGCGCGCCGGTAATAGAGACATAGAGCTTACGCATGACGTTTCCTTCTTGTTAATTCATTCCCCGAGGCGTTGAGCGGGTCAGGCTCTGCGCCGGAGGTCACTGATATTCTTCTTGTTGGACATCGGCGTTTCTCAGGGTTCACCGCTACCCTTCGTTTTTTTCCTGCCGATGCTGCCGAAGCCGCAGCAGGTAGGGCAGGCTGTCGTCAATAATCTGGCGATATCGGGCGTCGTCCATCACGCGAAACAGCCGCATCACATAGGGATCTTCCCCCTCGTCGACCGCGGGAGGCGACCCCTGCCAGGTTTGCACCAGCCTGTGGCGCGCCTTTTGCTGTGCCTCTTCGCTATAGTCAACTTGCCCAGACGCCACATCGTAGCAGGACTCAAGCCACGCCCACGCGCTTTTTGGCAAAAGCATCAGCGGCGCGCAAAGCCCCTGAAGATAGCCCCTCAGCCAAAATGAGAACTGCGACTGCGCCTCTTCAACGCCAAGCGCCGCGAAGCGCCATTCGCTGCCTTCAATGCCCAACATCCTGCTTTCGCCTTCTCCGCCGGACATACAGTAAACCAGGTGGTCTAGCCACAGCGTCATGCCGTCAATCACCGACAGCTTCGCCGGTCGCCAACGCAGCAGGCCGTCTTTTTGGACCTGATGCAGCCAGCCGCTGACCGTTACGCCGTCAATCCGGCGCTCAAACTCGACGCTTTCGCTCTCCTGCCTTTGCGCGATAACGGCGTCGGCCAGCTCGTGCATTTTTTCCGTCTGCCCCTGCCAATACAGCTCGCCGAAAGCGCCAAAGGGCAGCTCTCCGGCGGCATGCGCGCGCGAAAACAGCGCCTGCGGATCGCGCGATTCAATAAGCTGGTTAAGCAGGTCTACGTTCATTCTATAGCGCTCAAGCCCTTCAACGCTAAACGGCTCTTCGTCGGAAAGCTCAGCGTCTTCCAAAGAAAAGCTTACCCTCAAGCGCTGCTGAAAAAACGCCCTGACGGGATGACGATAAAAGCGGCGAATATCGTCTATATCTACTCGTTCTGACGCCAACTGTGGCAACTGACCGCCAAATTCACCGTGCGGAACGCCCTCTCTGGCCGCCGCGGGCAGCCACTCGCGGGCGTAGCTTTGCTGTTCGCTGCCGCTGATAAAATTCTTTTCGCTAAAGGGCACCCTCGCGTGACAGTGCAAGAGGTGCTGGTGCACGCGCTGTGTGCAAAGCTCTGGGTCTTGGTCTCTGTCCCCCTCCAATACGTGGCTTTGACAGACGTACTCCAGCAGCTCGCTGACCAACACGGAAGGATAGCGCTGGCTGTTGTCCTGAATCGAGTGGCCGATATAGCTGATATAGAACGCGTTCTGCGCCGACTGTAGGGCCTCGAGGAAAAGATAGCGGTCGTCGTCCCGGCGGCTGCGGTCGCCCCGCATCGGCCCATCGGCCATCAGGTCAAAACCCAGCGGCGGCAGCGTGCGCGGATACACGCCGTCGTTCATCCCCAGCAGGCAAACGACCTTGAACGGAATAGAGCGCATCGGCATCAGAGTACAAAAGTTAATCGCACCGGCTAAAAAGCGCTGGCTGAGGCGCTCGTGGTTAAGGCGAGAGGACAACTCATCCTTCAGGACGGTAAGCGGCAGCGCGTCATCGTAACCGGCTTCAATACCCGCACCTATCTGCTTTTGCCATTGGCTTTCTATCAGATCCAGCACCGGTTCCGTCTCCAGCTCCGTGACGAAAAAGGCGTCCATCAGTTGGCGACAAAGGGGCGCCCACTCGGCAAGCGGGCTCGCTTGGCTTAAGCGCTCTCGCCAACGCGCCAACTGCATCAAAAACTCCGCCAGTTGGCCCGCAAGCGTCGCGATAAGCCCGCTGGATTCGTCGTACGGCAGGACGCCCTGAAAATCGCCGGCCTGGCTGTCCATTGCGTAGCCGAGGAGCATTCGCGTCAACCCAAAGCGCCAGGTATGCTGCCCCGTCGGGGGTAAATCCAGGTCGGCGACCATGTCGTCATCCAGCCCCCAGCGAATTCCTGCCCCCTCAACCCACTGGCGTAGCGTCCGCAGGCCGCTTTCATCAATGGAAAAACGCCGCGCCAGCTCCGGCACTTCGAGCAGCGCCAGAACCTCCTGCGCGCCGAACCGGCTGTAGGGGAGATCCAGCAGCTGTAGAAACGCCGTCACCACCGGATGAACCTGACTAGCGCTGCGGTCAGAGATGGCATAAGGCAGGAAGCGATCTTTCGGCGCGCTGCCGAATACCGCGTCAATATAGGGCGTATAGCCGTCTATTTCCGCCACCATGACGATGATATCTCGCAGCGTAAGCGACGGATCGGCATCCATCATGGCCAGCAGCCTGTCGTGCAGCACTTCCACTTCACGCTGGGCGCTGTGGCAGACGTGGACGCTAATCGACCGGTCGTCAAGCGCGAGCTTTTCTCTACTCTCTGTAGAAAACGCGGCGCCTGCGCTGAACGAGGTTTGAGCGCCGTCTTCCAGCGTCAGGATATCGCGCTGGATTCGATGAAGCAGGCTGTCGCTTCGCGGCTCCACGAACGCGTCGATCTCCTGCACGCCGTCAAGCTGCGCCAGCAGATAAATGTTGTCCCTGCCGAGCTTACCCCAGCTTGCCAGCAGAGGATTACTCAGATTCTGGTTTCCCTGCTCGTCAAACAGGCTGGCCGCGTTTTGCACGGACTTAAACAGAGCGACCTCTTCTTCACTGCCGTGCTTACGCCTCCGGCGGGCCTGCACGCGCGCTAAAAAGGCGTAGTCTTGAATATCGCCCCAGTAGTCGCGACACGGGTTGGTAAACATCAGGTGAATGTCGATATGCCGCCCCAGCGCCGACAGCGCTTCCAGATAAACGGGCGGCAGGGCCGATATGCCGCAGATAAACACGCGAGGCGGGAGGCCGCTTTCTACCGCAGAGAAGTCGGGACGGCCAAGCGCATCGATGAAACGCTGATAAAGATTGGCGCGGTGCCAGGAAGGCTGCCCCATCGCTTTGGTATCATCCACCAGCGCTCGCCAAAGCGCGGCCTGCCAAAGCTGAGCGTCGTTCAGCCCCGTGACCAGCGCCCCCGCTTCCCAGCGTTCCAGCCAGCCCGGTCGGTACACCAGATACTGGTCAAAAAGGTCGGCGACTCGCCCCGCCAGCTGGTGGTGTTTGCGTTTGTCTTCATCATCGCTAAGGTAGCCTGAAAGCGGGCTGAACTCCGGCCGTTCAAGCATCGGCGGCAGCAGGCGCATCAGCTTCCAGCGCATGGCGTCTTTGCTAAAGGCGCTCTCTTTTGGAACGCCCGGCAAAACCTTGGTAAACATCTGCCAGATAAATGAGGCCGGAAGCGGAAACTCTACGTTGGCCGCAATGCCTAAATCCGTCGCCAGCTCAATTTGCAGCCACTGCGCCATGCCGTTGCTCTGCACCAGAATCACTTCGGGCTCAAGCACAGAGGCCAGCGGTTTACCAGCCACCAGCGCGGCGATCAGCGACTTCAGGACGTCCAGCTGATTTGAGTGATAAACCGTAAACATTCCGACTCTCCGAATGGGCAAGGGCGTAAGGCCTGCTGCCTTGGTAAAGAATAGCGTAAAAGAGTGATTTTCAACGTTATCAGGCTGACTGTAAAGCCGGATAGCGTTATCTCTTTTAGCTTAATCCGTTCTAACCAGCGCTTTTTCTGTCTATGGCGACCGGCCTTGGCGGTGCTACCATGGCCGGGACTTTTTTATTTTGTTCCAGACTATCTCCCTGTGCGATGAGGAATCTAACCATGAGTCAACTGTTCACCCCGATTAAGATTGGCCCGCTTACGCTGCCCAACCGCATCGTTATCGCGCCAATGTGTCAATATTCTGCCGAAGACGGCAAAACGACCGACTGGCACACTATCCACCTGGGGCAGCTTGCGCTTTCCGGCGCGGGGCTGTTGATTATGGAGGCCACCGCCGTAGAGCCGGAAGGACGCATTTCCCCTCATGACGTCGGCCTTTGGGACGATGAAACCGAGCGTGCGCTGGCAAAAACTCTTAGCGCAGTGAAGCGTTACTCCGCAATGCCTCTGGCGATTCAGCTGGCCCATGCGGGACGCAAAGCGTCAATGCCGCCCCCTTGGCAGCCGGGCCCCGCCGTTCCGGCCGAACGAGGCGGCTGGCAGCCCGTAGCGCCGTCGGCCATCCCGTTTGACGCCCATTCCGCCACGCCGCAGGCGCTGAGCGAAGAACGCATCGCCTCCATCATTGCGTCGTTCGCCCATTCCGCCAAGCGAGCCGACAGGCTGGGGTTCGACGCCATTGAGATCCACGCCGCGCACGGCTATCTGCTGCACCAGTTTTTATCCCCGATAGCCAATCGGCGAGAAGACGGCTACGGCGGCTCGCTGGAAAACCGCATGCGCATGCTGCTGGAAACCTTCAGCGCCGTTCGCAAAGTATTTCCTGCCAATAAGGCGGTCGGCGTGCGCATCTCCGCCAGCGACTGGGTTGAAGGCGGCTGGGATTTGGAGCAGTCCATTGCCCTCTGCCATCGCTTAAAGGCGCTTGGCTGCGACTTTATTCACGTTTCCAGCGGCGGGCTGTCCGCCGAGCAGCGCATTCCCGTAGCGCCGAACTATCAGGTGCCCTTCGCCCGTCGAATTAAAGAGGAAGTCGGCATGCCTACTATCGCCGTCGGGCTGATTACCGAGCCAGAGCAGGCGGAAGCCGTCGTCGCTACCGGTGATGCCGACATGGTGGCGCTGGGGCGCGGCATTCTTTATGACCCGCACTGGCCGTGGCGCGCCGCCGCCGAGCTTGGCGCTCAGGTTCATGCTCCGAAGCAGTATTGGCGTGCTGCGCCGCGTCGGATAAAAGGGCTTTTCGTTAACGACTAGCCGCCAGTCTTCCCATTTTACTCACCGCTGCCTTCGGGCGGGCTGCCTACGGCGGTTCGCCCGAAGGTCGACAAAACAGCCTTTCAAGGCTTACGCTCACGCGGCCCGGCCCGCTCACCTCCGCGGTCACTTCATCACAGCGCTCGTCCAGCCTCCTATCGGCAACGCTAAACCGCCACCCGGCGGCCTTCAAAACGGCGTCTTCATCCACGCTGATGGGATAAAGCTCCAACGCCTGAGCGGCTAGCCGCCACGCCTTCTGCTCGTTCGCATAGTGATAAAACTGCGAAGTCAGCGCCTGCTGATAGTGCATCAGCCCCAAAACCGTCACAGAGAACAACAGCATGGCGACTAGCGTCTCTATCAGGCTAAATCCCTCCTGACGGAGGGCTGACGCGGTCACGGTTCGCACTCCACGGGCTGGCCAACCAGCGGGCAAACGTCGCTTAGCGAGGCTGGAAGCGGGATCAGGCCAACGTCTAAAGATTCGCCCCGCTCTCGCCGCACCAGCGCTCGCTGAAAGAGCGCCGCCGGCATCTCGCCAAACCTGGCGTCGCCCGAACCGCGAATCAGCAGTTCGTCACTGCTTAACGCCCTTACGCAGGCATTTAACCGACGGGCTTCATGGCGTTCGCACCGCCAGCCCTCGCCGTTCAACGACCAGCGCAGCGATAATGCCCACGCCAGCGCAGAGTGCGCCCGCTGGCGGTTTTGCAGATAGCGCCTTTCGTCAGCCTGCATTCTGACGCGCTGATCCAGCTGGCGATGAACGCCCTTAAGCATCATCATGGAAAACGCCAAGAGCATCATAACCAGCAGCAGCGTCGCATAGCCCCTTTGTTTTTGTATCACGGGTTTCTGCTCCTCCCCTTTACGCGGGCGACGAGCGTCCGTACAGCTGCCGGCTGGCCGCGCCAGTGGCCTGAAAGTGTGATATCAAAATAGTATTCGCCCTCTCCCTTCGCCGACCGAGAGTCGCGGCGTTCAATCTGAAACCCGCTGACGACGATTTCTGAAGGATCCAGCATCTTCTCCCATTCACCGCCCTGACAGCCGCTGACGCCCCTTTGGCGTTCAACAACCCCTTGTCGCCAGCGGTAGCCAAAGCGTTCAGACAGCGAGACGCCTTCCGGCTCTATCCGACCGTTGTGGTTCAGGTCATAGCTCAGAAGCACGCAAGCCTTCACGTCGCCGGAGGGCGACGTGACAATCTTGACCATCTCATCGCTTCGCAGCGTCGTTGAGGCAAACAGATAGCCCGCGCGGCGAAGATCTTTCTCCACGGTCTGCAAAACCTGCCCCAGCGCCTGCTCCAACCGGTAGGCCCGATACTGCATCAGACTCTGGCGCTGGAACGTCGGCAACAGAGACATAATACCCGACAGCAGCAGCCCGCTAATCAGCATGGCGATCAGCATTTCGGGCAGGGAAAAACCTCGCTGAGCGGCTAGCATCGGGGAAGCCCCGCCAGGTCGTTGTTACTTTCAGCGCAGCGACGCAGGCGACCGGTAGCGGATAGCACAATCCTTACCCTTCCCGCCTTTCCCTGCACGACGATATGCCCCGCCCCCGCCGTATTGCGTACGCCGTAAAAACCAAGGCCCAATTCGGACTGCTGTAGCTCAAGCCGCATCCCCTCCATCGGCAGGCGATAAATAGGGCCGCGGGCAGAAAAGCAGTCCGCTGCTCCCTGGGGTCTGGAGGCTATCAGGCAGTCCCTGTCGCGCTCTTTGCCTATTCGCAGCAGGAGGGTTTCATTACGCCAGTGCGCCGCCTGCTGAAGCCGGGACATAAAGGCCAGCAGCTCCGCGCTGGCCAGCTCCAACGCGGCCCGCTGTCGGTAGCTTTGCCAGCTTTGAACGCTGCCGGTCGCTAAAATCGCCATTACGCTTATCGCAAGCAAAAGCTCGATAAGCGACAGGCCGCACTGGTCGGTGTGTTGTCGTGTTTTCATGGCCGCATGCTAAACGGGCCCGGTGAAAGCGAACAGGGAGAGAAAAAAGAAGTGGAAACGACGCTGATAAGAAAAGGTGTAATGCGCCGAGCGTTACATCAAACTGCGGCGCAAATAGAATAATACGCTTACTGAGCGGGAACCGGCGGCTCGACTTTCCGCCCCTGCCTGTCAATATAGTTTTCCTGACGGCAGGAAACGACCGTATGTTCGCCGTCCAGTATCGATTCGCAGTCCATGCCGACTCTTGCCAGCCCGTTTTCAAACGGCCAGGCAAAGTCATACTGCGGCTCAATCACCGGCTCCAGTCGTTGGTTAAAGAAGCCAACCTTACCGTTGACGATACCGCGGGTCAGCCCTTCCTCAAAATAGTCGGGGCCGTTGTCAAACAAGAGCACTTCGAGGCTGCTTCCATCGGGCTTAACGTAAAAAACCCGGCGATCAATAAAGAATCCGGCCAGACCGTTGTCGCCATAGTCGGCCTGCGCCAGAGCGCGAGGGGAGAAGCGAAACGTCTTGCCATCTGGCGCCGCACAGGCGCTATCGTCAATTAGCCCTTGCTCGCTGGAACCATACAAACAGCTTAACGAATAGGAGGGTGAAGAAACACCGCAGCCTGCGGCCATCAGCCCGACCAGCAGCAAAAGAACAACTTTCAAACGTGCGATTCTCATCCTGAGCGCCTTTTCCCACATCAGATGTAAAAAGCCCGCCGACAGGGGCGGGCATAAAAATTAAATCGCCACCGGCGCTTTGATCGCCGGATGGGGGTCGTAGCCCGTAATTTCAAAGTCTTCGAACCGGTAATCGAAGATGGACTCCGGCTTACGCTTGATCTCAAGCTTCGGCAGCGGACGCGGCTCGCGGCTCAGCTGAAGGTGCGTTTGTTCCATGTGGTTCATATACAGGTGCGTATCGCCGCCGGTCCAGACAAAGTCGCCGACTTCCAGATCGCACTGCTGGGCCATCATGTGTACTAAAAGCGCGTAGCTGGCGATGTTGAACGGTAGCCCCAAAAACACGTCACAGGAGCGCTGATACAGCTGGCAGGAGAGCCTGCCGTCGGCGACGTAAAACTGGAAGAACGCGTGGCAGGGCGCCAGCGCCATCTCGGACAGCTCTCCCACGTTCCAGGCGGAAACGATGATCCGGCGCGAATCCGGATCGCGTTTTAGCTGCTCCACCGCCGCGGAAATCTGGTCTATCTGACGACCGTCAGCCGCGCCCCACGAGCGCCACTGCTTGCCGTATACCGGCCCCAAATCGCCGTTTTCGTCAGCCCATTCGTCCCAGATAGTGACGTTATTGTCGCGCAGGTAGCCGACGTTGGTATCGCCCTTAAGGAACCACAGCAGCTCGTGAATGATTGATCGCAGGTGACAGCGCTTGGTGGTCACCAGCGGGAAGCCTTCCTGCAGGTTAAAGCGCATCTGATGGCCGAAAATAGAGCGCGTTCCCGTGCCGGTACGATCGGACTTTGGCGTTCCCTCGTCGAGGATTTTTTGCATTAATTCTAAATATTGTTTCATCGTAACCTCGTCACCTTAAAATTCCTCATAGATCACGCCTTTTGCCGTTTTTCCTGCGGCTTCGGGCGGCGGTAGGCCCAAACCATCATCAGTACGCCAATCAGGATCATCGGCAGCGAAAGCAGCTGCCCCATGCTGAACAGGCCAAACAGCCCCAGTTGGGCGTCCGGCTGGCGGAAAAATTCAATGATAAAGCGAAACGTCCCGTAACCAATCAAAAACAGCCCCGAGACGCTGCCCGCCGGGCGCGCCTTGCGGATAAACAGATTCAGAAGCAAGAACAGTACGACGCCTTCCAAGCACATTTCATACAGCTGCGACATGTGGCGAGGCAGCATTCCGTCCTGCATGTAGGGGAGCCACTGCGGGTTTTGTTCAACAAACAGCTGGTCGGCGACGCGCGCCGTCGGGAAGCGCATCGCCCACTGAAAATCGGTAACGCGTCCCCAAAGTTCGCCGTTGATAAAGTTGCCCAGTCGGCCAACGCCGAGCCCGAAGGGGATCAGCGGCGCCATGAAATCGGATACCTGGAAGAACGTGCGCTTGGTGCGACGCGCGAACCACAGCATCGCTACGATGACGCCCATCAGGCCGCCGTGGAAGGACATGCCGCCCTCCCAGACTTTAAACAGGTAAAGCGGATTAGCGACAAAGTCGGGAAAGCTGTAGAACAGCACGTAGCCAACGCGGCCGCCGACGAATACGCCCAAAAAGCCCGCATACAGCACGCTTTCCACTTCGTCCTTCGTCCAGCCGCTGTTTGGCCGCCCGGCGCGGCGTTTGGCCAACCAGAGAGCGAATACGAAGCCTATCAGGTACATCATGCCGTACCAGCGCAGCGACAAAGGCAGCGTGGGTTCTAAAGAGAAGATAACCGGATCGAATTTAGGAAATTCCAGAAAGCTAGAGTTCATCACTCACCACAGTACATATCACGTTGAATTGAGAACGGACAGCGCCGTTGATTACGCGCTTAAAAAACCGCGCAATCATAGCATAGCCAAACGCGTTTGGTTCGCAGAAAAAGGCCGCTTTACACTCATTTACGCCCCGTATCTCGGGGAGTGAAAATGGATAGCCCCACGATTAAGTGGGGCTAATGACTATCTATCACCGCCGGTGCGTTCACCCTTCCTACGCTTCGGGTACGGCGAATTCGACTTTTGCGGTCGGGTTTCCTGCTTTTCCTGCATCGCCAAAACGATGGGAGAAAACTCTTTCATGACGCGACGATAAACGTCACGTTTGAACGAAACGACCTGTCGAACCGGATACCAATAACTCACCCAGCGCCAGCCGTCGAACTCCGGCGTGCTGCTGCGCTGCATGTTGATATCGGCTTCACTGCTTATCAGCTGTAGTAAAAACCACTTCTGCTTCTGACCAATACAAACGGGCTTAGTGTCCCAACGCACCAAACGTTTAGGTAACTTATATCGTAACCAGTTACGCGTACAGCCAAGGACCTTGACGTCTTTACGACTCAGTCCCACTTCTTCAAAAAGCTCGCGATACATGGCCTGCTCCGGAGACTCCCCCGCGTTGATGCCGCCTTGAGGAAACTGCCATGAGTGTTGACCAAATCGCCTGGCCCACAATACCTGTCCCTGCTTATTACAAATTACGATACCAACATTCGGGCGGTAGCCATCATCATCGATCACCGGACTACCTCAGAGCATAAATTCTTTATAGATAGGTTGATTGTTTCATACTAGGCTGTGTCCCGCAACTGTACACGGTGGCGACGCTGAGCCAAAAGGGCGTAATCAAGGCGGAGCGCGCAGGGCATAGTGAGCCTATGCCCAAGTGCGACAACGCAGGGTACGCCCTTTTGGCACTCGTCCCGAAGGGCTGGGGTCCTTTTTACGCAGCGCTGCGTTACTCACGGCTTATTTGGGCCCGCCAAACCTCACCGCTCGCGCCTTGCTCTGCGTAAAAATGACCGCCAGCGCCATCCGCATACAGTTGCGGGACACAGCCTAAACGGTGCGGTAAACCTCTGGGTGAGATTCCCTTATCAATACGCTTGCTGAGTATAACTTGACATTTGGAATTAAGTTATAAACAGCCTAAAGCCACATTACCCTACTTTATGCACCTTTACTGTGGATATCTATGTGAAGAACCCGATAACAATATGGGTAGAAATCAGAACCCACAGAGAATTGATCCTGAGTTAAAATTGAAATAATTTAATATAAATCAGGTTAATATAAACAACCCACAGGCAGAAAATGGATCTAAAATGTGATGCAGATCCCTAGGCGAGATCGCCATGAACAAAAAATAGCCTCCGTCGACTTTATCCACAGACAGTGATAAAAAGTTAACCAAAATGCGGTTTGATACGCAAAAAAACCCCGAAGTCAATGCTGTAAATGAAAACAGTAGTCATCTTTTTGTGAGTTATCCAAGATATCTGTGGATAACATAGTGTAAGATCCTGTTCACTGTCGGTGTCTTATTGACGATCCGTTCAGCCATAGTGGAAGGCGAAACGGGCCAAAAATAAAAAATTATGATATAAACCATAGCGTTAATTTGTTTCTTAACGCTATGAAAAATGACTTACAAGCGCGCCCCTTGGGCTGTATAAATTTAGAACAGATAAACGGATCCCTAAATGTCCTATACGGTAACGCCCCTTCCTATGCCAGAAAGCGAGCAGGAGCTCTATCAGCGAGCGCTGGCGCTGGCCGGATATACGATGAAAGCGCTGGCGGACGCCGTAGGGTTACCGATCCCTAAAGATCTAAAGCGGGATAAGGGATGGGTTGGCATGATGCTGGAACACTATTTAGGCGCCAGCGCCGGCAGCAAGCCCGAACAGGACTTTCCTCATCTGGGCATAGAACTGAAGACGATCCCGGTAAGCGCGCAGGGCAATCCGCTGGAAACGACCTTCGTATGCGTCGCTCCCTTGACCGGCAACAGCGGGGTGACTTGGGAAAGCAGCCACCTTCGTAGGAAGCTTCAGCGGGTGCTGTGGGTGCCGGTAGAGGGAGAAAGAAGCATTCCTTTAGCCGAGCGGCGCATCGGCACCGCCCTGCTGTGGAGCCCGGACGAAGAAGAGGAAACCAGACTCAAGCGCGACTGGGAGGAGCTGATGGACCTCATCGTGCTGGGGAAGGTAGAAACCATCACCGCCCGGCACGGAGAAGTGCTGCAAATCCGCCCCAAGGCCGCCAATGCGCGGGCGTTGACGGATGCGATCGGTGAGTTTGGCCAGCCGATTATGACGCTCCCGCGCGGCTTCTATCTGAAAAAAGCCTTTACGCGGGCGCTGCTGGCCAAACACTTTAACCTGCCGCTGTCTGAATAAGAGGCTACTTCTTCCGCGCTCTCGCCAATTGTACAAGCCACAGGCCGCCGATTGACACCGCCAGCAGGCCGCCAAAAACGCAGCCTATCGCCACAACGGGCATACCGGCTTTCACCGCCAGCGTGTACAGGCCGAGCATCAGCAGCATGGCGGTATTTTCACCAAAGTTTTGCGCCGCTACCGCATTACCCGCGCCGACGGTCTGCTTTCCCCGATCCTGTAACAGCGTATTGAGCGGAACGATAAAAAACCCGCCAAAAATGCCGATAACAACAAGGATCGCATAGGAGAGCGCCAGGCTGCCCTGCAGTACGAAAACCACCACGCCGACGCCCAACAGTACCCCCGCAGGAATACAGCGGCTCACGGTTTTTAACGTGATCCACTTGGCCGCGGCCGCTGCGCCGATAACGATGCCTACCGCCACCATAGCGTTTAGCAGCGTCGGCGTAAGCAGCCCTTCGATGCCTAACGCGACAGGAACCCAGAGGATCAGCAGGAAGCGGAGCGTGATCCCCGCCCCCCAGAACAGGCTGGTGCCCACCAGCGACATCCTCGTTCCCTGATCTCGCCAGAGCACCACAATCGCGTTGGCGAAGTTCGCCACCATCTCTTTAAGATTCCAGCGGGCGCCCGGTCTGGCTGGCTGTAGCTTCGGAATATAAAAGTTGGCGGCGACGGCGCCGGCATAGACGATGCAGCATACCGTCAGCGCGATATAAGGGCTGATATCTACCAGCCAGCCGCCGACCAAAGAGCCGGTGAGGATCGCCGCCAGCGTAGAAGACTCAATCAGGCCGTTGGCCTTCACCAGTTGGTCGCCGTGGGTCAGCTCGCCGAGGATGCCGTACTTGGCGGGAGAATAGGCGGTTGCGCCAATGCCTACCAGCAGGTAGCCAAAGAACGGATCGAGGCCGGCGAAAATGATCCCCGCGCCGATAAGCTTAACGGCGTTGGCGAACATCATCACCCGCCCCTTCGAGAAGCTGTCGGCAACCTGCCCTACAAACGGAGCCAGCACCACGTAGGCGACAATAAACAGCATCTGGAGCACCGAGTGGCTCCAAAGCGGGTAGGCCTTTTGAATCAAAACGCCTAATGTCGCAAAAAACAGCGCGCTGTCGCCAAAGGCCGATAAAAACTGGGCGCTGGTTACCGCCACCATGCCCCTACTCAGCAGCGGCTTAGGCGTTACGTCTATCGTCGTCATTCGGACTCCGCAGGCGCTTCGGCCAGTTTACGCAAGGAGACAAAATCCGGCTTGCCGCTGCCCAAAAGCGGGAGCGACTTTAAGGTCCGAATATCGCGAGGAACGGCCAGCCCCGGCAGCCCCAGCTCCTGGGCGGCGCGCGATAGCGCGTCGCGAGGCAGCTCGGCAGCGGTGGTAAACAATACGAGAGATTCTCCCTTTGCCACATCGCTTTTCACCGTTGCGGCATGCTCGGCATTTGGCGCCACCTTTTTGGCTATCGCTTCTACGCTTTCCAGCGATACCATCTCGCCGGCGATTTTAGCAAAGCGCTTCACGCGGCCTTTAATCGTGCAGAAGCCTTCACTATCAAAAGAGACGATGTCGCCGGTGTCGTACCAGCCGGCTTCCAGCTCGCCCCGCTCATTTTCTGCCGCAGGCTGCTCCAGCACGCCGGGGTTTTCCACCCGCAGATAGCCTTTCATGATGTTTGGCCCCCTCACCTGCAGGCGGCCGCCCTCTTCAATCCCCGGAACTGAGATCAGGCGGGATTCGATGCCCGGCAGCAGTCGCCCTACGGTCTGAGATTTGGACGCCATCGGAACGTTAATCGCCAGTACCGGCGCGCATTCGGTCACGCCGTAGCCTTCCAGAATGCGAATGCCGAACTTCTCCTGCCACAGCTCGCGCGTAGCGCTCGAAAGCTTCTCCGCCCCGGCCACTACGTAGCGCAGGCGAGCGAAGTCGTACGGATGGGCAAAGCGCGCATAGTTGTTGAGAAACGTCGGCGTGCCGAACATCACGTTGCAGTTCTGATCGTAGATCACTTCCGGCACGATGCGATAGTGCAGCGGGCTTGGGTAAAGGAAAATGCGGCTGCCGGTAACAATCGGCGCCAGCAGCCCCGCAGTCAGGCCGAAGGCGTGGAACAGGGGCAGCGCCGACATAAATTTGTCCTGCGGCGAGAAGTCGGCTACGGTGCGGATCTGCTCCACGTTAGCCAGCAGGCTGCTATGGGTGTGCACTACGCCCTTCGGATTGCCCTCCGAACCAGACGTAAACAGAATGATGGCCGCGTCGTCCGGCTTTTGCGGCGCCATTGCGCAGCGCGGCATCAGCAGGTGCTTTAACACCCAAAGCTTGTCATCACGGGTCACCGTGTCCTTCAGGTCTTCGAGAAAATACCAGGTCGCGCCCTTTACCTGTTCTGCAAGGTGCGTCAGATTGGCTTTTTCCAAAAACTGGCGCGACGCCACGATGGTTTTTATCTGCGCGCCCTTAAGCGCGCTCTCCAGCCCGTTAACGCCGGCGGTATAGTTCAGCATGGCGGGTACGCGGCCGCACAGTGAGGTGCCGAAAATGGTCGCAGCGGTAATCGTCGCGTTGGGTAAAAGCAGGCCGACCGTTTCTCCCGGCGCGGTTAAACGAGAAATAATGCGGCTAACGCCCAGCGACTTTTTCAAAAGCGTGCGATAGGAGTCCTCTTTCAGGCCGATATCGGTAATGCAGGGCTTGCTGCCGCCGTAGCGGCAGGTTGCTTCAACCAGCGCTTCATACAGCGTTCTCGGACTGCGGGTCGCCATGCGGGCGTCCATCATGATTTGATGCATCCGCTCGCCGGCCAGCCTGCGGCGCTCGGCGGCTCGTCCGCCTTCCGGCATCGGGATCGTCGTCGCAGGTAAAATATGAATGTTGACCTGTGGAAACAGGCGCCGCTTAAAAATGCCCTTCAGGCGGCTAAAGAAGCTCAGCTCCAGGCCGTCTATCCAGATAGGGATAATCGTCGCCTGCGACTTCGCCGCCACAAAGGCCGCGCCGTCGTAAATCTTCATCAGCGAGCCGGTCACCGTGATGCGGCCTTCGGGGAAAATCACGATCGGCCTGCCGTGCTCAATCTGGCGAACCAGCGTTTTAATCGCCATCGGCTTGGTTGGATCCAGCGGCACAAAGTCCACCAGCGGTTCCATCATTCGCAGAAACCAGCGGTCGGTCATGCTGGTGTAAATAGCAAACACCGGCTTTACCGGCAAAAACAGCCCCAGCAGGACGCCGTCGATAAAAGAAAGGTGGTTGGGGGTTATCAGCAGGCGCTGATGATTGAAACCGTTAAGATCGCCCGTCACGCGTACGCGAAAGCACGTTCGAGCAATAAACCGAAGAACCTTATAAATCATGACTATCTCCCTATCACAGCGCAGTATGCGTTGATACATCCCTTTCACCGATAAGACAAGTGAATTATTACGCCGTTCATTACCTTACGGTTAACCGAACAAAAAACCGGCGCCCAGCTCAGGTAAAAAAAAACCTACGCATCCGCGTAGGTCGGTGTAATCCAGTAAATGGTTCCGACGTCGCCGCCGGATATTCACCAATAAATACCTCTGGGATCTAAAATCTAGTTCAAGCGCCAAATTCCAGCCACTGCCAAAACGCTACATTGACCGACAAAGTGTAACCAAGCGTGAAATTATTATCATTTCACCTATTTTTCCTACACAACTCGATTAAAAATCGCTCGTAATCAGAATGAAGCAAGTTTTTCATCAATAGGCATCACTGCGTAAACCGTTTATAAATTTCTTCAGCGGCGGCCTGATAGGCTTGAGACTTCAGCTCCATAATTTGCTTGGCGTCTTTTGAGTCGCGGTTATAGCGGCCGCTGAGGCTGCTGTTCTCGAATACCGGCGGGGTGAAGGTTGTCCAGCGCCCGCTGGCGACATCGATAAGCGCGATGCGCAGAACGATGCGCATATGCTGCGTTTCATCCGGTAAAACGCCGCCGACAAACGGCACCCAGGAAACCACCTTGGTAGCCTCGTTTTCAGAGCCGCTCTCCAGCTGGCCCCAGTACACCAAGATCTTATCCTGACCGCCGTTGGCCGCCGTCAGGCGTAGCAGCCTGGGGTAGTCAACCGAAGCCGCGTTGTCTGTCGTTTGGCCGTAGCGATAGCCGCTGTCGGGAGGGATGCCGGAGTAAAGCGCGACGGAATAGTGCTGCGCCAGCGCCTGTTGCATTTCAACGTCGGGCGTCATTGCGCCGGACTGAATAAGCAAAATGGAAGAGCTTTTGGGCAGGCGGAAATCCTGCCGCGCGCTGCTCAAGGCCTTCTGGATGTCATCATCGCTGATAGCTTTGCTTTTAGGCGCGGCCCCCAGAACGTCGCTGTCCTTAAGCTCGCCGGAGTAAAAGGCGTTACCGCCGCGCCCGCCGGACTGCGAAATAGAGCGAGTTGAACAGCCTGAAAGCACCAGCGCGCCCAACACGACGGCCAACAGGATCCGGCCCCTTCCTGAAAAAATACGTTTCATAACAGATATCCCTAATTCCATGTTGTATTTGTCCGAAAGATATCAGGGCTGGATAAAAAATCACCGCCGTTTACGCTTATTTACTCGGTGGCTACCTGCGGGCAGACAGCGAGCGCAGCAGAACGCCGATCGTCGTCCCGTTATGCAGCAGCGCGCTCAGCGTTGGAGAAAGTTTTCCCATCGCCGCCGCCAGCATAATGCCGCTGTTTACCCATTCAGTAACCTTGATGTTGCTGTTCACCAAACGCATCGCCTGTACGGACAGCTCTCTGGCCGTGGCCACGCCGTGCAGGGAATCTCGCATCAGCACCGCATCCGCCGCCTGTTGAGCGAGTTCCGTACTTTGGTTCATCGCCATGCCGATATCGGCCTGAGTCAACGCCGGGGCGTCGTTTACGCCGTCGCCGATGAACAGCACGCGGCATCCCTGTTCCTGAAGAGTCTGCACCACCTCGACCTTGCTTTCCGGCGTTGCTTCGGCGAAATAGCAGTCAATACCCAGCGAATCAGCCAGCTGTTCAGCCTTCTCCTGTTTATCGCCGGTTAACAGAACAACCTGCCGGATACCCAGCTCTCGAAGATGAGAGATAACTTCGGCCGCTTCGTCGCGAACGTTGTCCTGTAGCCCTATCATGCCGACCAGCTGCTCGTTCAGGCTGATAAACAGGAGGTGGCGGCCTTTTTCCTCCAGCTCCTCAATCTGCTTTTGGAACGGCCCAAAGTCTATCTGATAGTGTTCCCGCAGGAAGTGGCGGCTGCCGATGACCATCTGGTTGCCTTCCAGCTCCGAAATCAGGCCGTGGGCGATAACGTACTCTACTTCCCCGTGGTTAATATGGGGGAGTTCGTGCTGGGCGGCGGCGTTGACGACGGCGCGCGCCAGCGGGTGATTGCTGTGTTCTTCCACCGACGCGGCAATGGCCAACAGGCGGCGGGCCCAGGTTGTTTCCGGCGCAAAGCTCACGACGTCCGTCACCAGCATGTCGCCGTGGGTGAGCGTTCCGGTCTTATCGAACACTACCGTATCGATATCGGCAAGCTGCTCTATCGCTCTGCCACCCTTGAGCAGCAGCCCAGAGGTAGCGGCTTTATACATCACTGACTTGAAGGCTATCGGCGTGCTGAGCTTCAGCGCGCATGAGTAGTCAACCAGAAATACGGACGCCAGGCGCTGCCAGTCGCGGGTTAGCGCAAACACGCCCGCGCCTGCGCCGAGGGTGATCGCCACCCGGCGGTCGGCCATTCGCTGAGTCACCTGCTGCGTCTCGCTGCGCTGGCCCAGCGATTCGGTGATAAAGCGCCGGATGCTGGCGGTAGAAGAGTCGTCCCCTACGCGTTCGGCTCGAACCGCGACGTTGCCGTCCTGCACCTGAGTGCCGGCAAAAACCCATGCACCGCTTTCTCTGCGCACCGGCACGCTTTCGCCGGTCATCGACGCCTGATTAATCAGGCCAACGCCGCGGATAACGCGACCGTCGGCCGGAATGTTATCCCCCGGTCCCAGCAGCATAACGTCGCCGTTTTTAAGATCGTCGGCGGCTATCTCTTCGCGCGCGTCGCCGCGCTCAACCCAAACGGCGTGATGCTGCGGCTGCATCAGTTCGGACAGCAGCTCGTCCGAATGGCGGCTGGTTTCCTGCTCAAAGTACTCGCCAAGCGTCAGCAGGCTCTGGGTCAGCATGGCCGTGCGGTAGTCGCCGCGAACGATGGACAGGCTTAACGCCAGCGCGTCCAATACCTCAACGTTCAGCTCGCGTCGGCAAAGCGATTCGATCCCTTCGGCTATGGTCGGCGCCATCAGCGCCAGCGCAGGCACTGCGGCCCAGCGTTTGGGAAGAAATTGCGTAGCCGCCAGACCTGCGATATTCAACAGGTTATCACCGCCGCAGTACTCGGACTCATACTCCTTTTCCTGCGCCAGAGACCAGTCCAGGCGGTTTAACTGCGCGAGCAGCGCCGCTTCATCGGTCTTTTGCGGATCGTAGGTCAGCACGGCGGACGCCGCCGCAGGGCGAAGGCGAACTCCTCTAACCCCGCTGAAGGCCAGAAGCTGCGTTTTCAGCCAGCCGGCATACTCTTCATGTTCCAACAAAAGAGGAATTCGCACGCGCAGGCGGCCGGGCAAAGAGTGAACCGGCGTAATTTGGGATAAATGCGTCATTGCGGGCGCTACTCGCCGTCCTGCGCATTCTCGCGATAGTAGTCAAGCTCGGCCTGAACGTCGGCCAGCCGCTCTTTTAGCTCCTCAACCTCGCCGCGCACCGCGCCCCAGGCCCTGTTAGCCGTCGCGCCGATGCTCTCCTGCACCTTACTGTTAGACAGCAGATAGGCGATAGCCGCGCCGGCAACGATGCCGGTAATTAAATGCGCGCGGCCATTGTCGGCGCGATACGGCGTTTGTTGGCCCTGCGGTGCGCCAGGAGCATAGCCCTGGGAGTAAGGCGAATAGGGATACGGCGGATAATAGTAGTAAGGATTATTCGGCTGTTTCATCTGCGCCTCTCTTATTTACGGCATCCATAAGGTATAAACCGGCTGCGCCGGCGCTGAGTACGGTCAAAAGCGTTAATACCGGGCGACCTGCCGTGGCGTTCGCTACCGTCATGGCGGCGCCGCTGATAAGCCCCGCCTTGGTGGCGTCCTTCAGTACCTTACCCGTCGCCTGCTCAAGGGTATTTTCTCCGTTCTTATAGCGCCGCCACTGCTCAACGCCGGAGGCCGCCGCGCCGACTAAAGCGCCTGCAATCAACGCCCGGCTGGCGGGATTAAGGCGATCGCTGTTATTACTCATCGTCAGCCTCCTTGTCGTCGGCCTGGCGGTGGCGCGCTACCGACTCCTGAAAGCCCTCTTTGCCCGCGGTAACGGTATCGCGGAAAATTTCGCCGCCGGCCTTTGCGCTCTCTTTAACGCTTTCTGCCGCAGAGCCGGCCGCTTCTTTAACCTTTCCGCCGCCGGTTTTCAGCAAATCGCCCGCGTTGGCGAAGGTTTGCAGCAGCGTGTTGCGCACGCTCTCATTACCCAAGATCAGCGCCGCCGCCGCGCCTATCATGGCGCCCTTCCAAAACTCTTTATCATCAACGCCAATCGTACTGACAATTTTCTTAAACAGGCTGGCCTGTTCGCCCATCAGCCCTTCCACCATGCCCTGAGCCTGTGAACCCCAGTCAAAGCCCTGAGGAGGCACGCCCGGCTGCTGAAACTGCTGAGGCGCAGGCGGCATGCCGTAGCCCATCGGCGGCTGACCGCACATCGGGTGCCACATTGGTGGATAGGGGGGCCAGGCCGGCGGCTGCATGGTTTGCTGTGGGGGATAGGGAGGGTAAGGCGGATAGTAGGGATAGCCGTAAGGTCCGTATGGAGGCATATCCTGACCGGATGCGTTTTCCCAATCGCTGCTTTTTTTATCTTTTCCCATTATTCAGTTCCTCAGTCTTTAGCCGCTGACGGCGAGATAATTGGTAACAGTTCGGTTAACGCCAACTCGGCCTGTTCGTCATCATCGCCGAACAGTTGTGCAATCAGCTTAGGAGACAGGCGCTTAGCGTCATACTCTAATAATAGACTACCGGTCGCCGTATTCAGGCTATAGCTATGAAGACTATGCCCCGGGCCACAGTAGTCGTCCAGCGCGGAAAGCTTGCTCTTTCCCAGCGACGCAATCAGCGTGTTGTTAAAACGCAGCCTAATGCGGCCGGGGATATGGTGCGCAATCGTCACATAGCGGCGAAGCGCCATAAGGCTATCCGAACTCATTCTTTTTCCTAAATCTCGTTTATACCCTAAATAATTCGAGTTGTATGAAGGCGGCAAGGGAGAGAATCCCCAGGAGCGTACATAAGTACGTGACTGGGGTGAGCGAGCGCAGCCAACGTACAGGCAACTTGAAGTATGACGGGTATAGGTCGTTAAAAAAACGTTGCAACTATCATATGACGCCAGCCGGCGATTGAAAATATGAAAATGCCCTGAACGGCCACAAATCCGGAATATTTTTATCCCGTACTGAGAATGCGATTTCCTACGCTTTCAATATGTTGCGAATCTCTCATATTTCCTATGCCTTGGGATATAGACAGAACATAAATCTTAATGTAAATTATTATCGTTAACTTTACTGTTTAGGTGGTCACCATGAGCAACCCTTACGTCCATCAAACCCCCAACCGCATCCGCGTACGTTCTGACTTTATTCAGCACCATCCTGCTCGCGTTGAAGCGCTTATCAAGCAGCTGAACCAAATTCCGGGCATTAAGGACATTCAGCACCGCCGCTATGCCGGTTCCGTTGCTATTCAATTCGACAGCAAGGTTGTCAGCGCTTCTGCACTGCTGGAAACGCTGGAAAGCAACGGCTGGATGGAAGAAAGCGAGCAGCGCGACTTTGTTCATCACGCACTGCGGCTGGGAGCCAAAACGCTGATTAAGGGAATTGCAGTCACCACGCTTAAGCGCACGCTGGGCGGCTCGCTGCTAAGCACCGTAGCCGCGATGGCCAGATAAGCGACGTCTTCGTTATTCTATGCGCCCTGCAGGCTCTACGGCCTGCGGGGCGTTTCTTTATATAACGGTCTGGACAAAACGCAGTGGCCTAACCAAAGCGTTTGGCCGCGCACTGACAAATGCCGCCGCTGCGTGCAGGGCAGCGCTTACAGGGAGGAGATTTAAGCGGCAGGCGTAATATCGACGGGGACTGAGCTCCTTTTGGCATCGGCCGCATCGCTCCTCTCGCCGAAGGTATTTTCTCTTTCGCTGAAGGCCAGGAAGGTTCATGGTAGTCAAACCACTCCAGCAGCGGCTTTAACGGCTTAGCGACTTCTCCAAGCATGGCGCCGACCACCTGCTGAGAAACCTCTCCCCAGACGGAATCTTCCTTAAGCGCTTCGCTTTGTCTTATTGGCATAACAGGAGGCAAAGTACCGTGAGAAAGCGCCCGTAAAGCGCGATCTCCAGCCTTTCTATCCTGCTTTAACGCCTTTTTATGCAGCTTCTTTAGCGCCTTAAGAGCCGATGACATTGAATAACACCACACGATAATGAGAATGATTCTTTATATTATTACCCTATTTTTCGCCCTTTTCCAGCGGTAGAGACTCACGCGAGAACAAATACTTTGCTACCATAGTGCCCATTGTTTACACCACCATTCATGAAGATACGGGTAAGTTATGAATAACATTGAATTTCCAACGGCGGAAAAAATTGAAGAAATGGCGCAGGAAATCTCCGCGCTGAAGGCCCTGATGACGCTGATGCTGATCACTATGGGCCAGGCGGACGCGGGCAAAGTCATCCTGAAGATGGAAAGGCTGATGGCCGCGCATGAGAACGAAGCGGAAGTTGAAACGTTTAAAAAGGTCGTTCAGCAGATCCGTCAGGCCTACCGCCAGGAATCCTGATTAAAAGCATATATCCCAATGCCTTTATTTAATCGCCGCACGGATGAATTTCCATGCGGCGATTTTTTTATGCGTCTTCTGAACGGGCCTTGCGCCGATCGTTACGTCGGTTGACCCAGACGTTAATCGCCAGAGTAGCCAGCAGAATTGCCCCTACCGTACCCAGAGAGAAAGCGATAGGGATATGGTAGAAGTCAACAATCAGCATCTTCACGCCGATAAAAATCAGTATGACCGCCAGCCCGTACTTCAGCATAGAGAAACGCTCCGCCACGTTAACCAGCAGGAAGTACATGGCCCTGAGGCCCAAAATGGCAAACAGGTTGGACGTTAATACAATAAAGGGATCGGTCGTTACGGCGAAGATCGCCGGAATGCTGTCAACGGCGAAAATAACGTCGCTAATCTCAACCAGAACCAGCACCAAGAACAGCGGCGTTGCGTACAAAAGCCCATTGCGACGGACAAAGAAACGTTCCCCTTCCAGCGAGTCCGTCATGCGCATCCGCCCACGAACCCATCCTATCAGCGGCCGGTTGCCAAGATCGCCCTCGTCTCCTTCCTTGGAAAACGCCATCATTTTCACGCCGGTAAACAGCAGGAAGGCGCCGAACAGATAGAGGATCCAGCTAAACTCGGAGATAAGCCAGCTGCCAGCAAAAATCATGATTGTCCGCAGGACGATAGCGCCCAATACTCCGTAAACCAGCACTCGGCGCTGCATAGACACGGGTATGGCGAAATAGCTAAACAACATCAGCCAGACAAAGACGTTATCGACCGCCAGCGCTTTTTCAATTAAATAGCCAGTGATAAACGCCAGCGCCTGCGCGTTGGCGACTTCTGGCCCGGCGGTTCCCTTCAGGTACCACCAAAGCCCCAGCGCAAAGAGCAGCGAAAGGCTAACCCAGACTAGCGACCAGGCGGCCGCCTGCTTAAACGACATGCCGCCGCACTTTTTCTTGCCCTGCCCAAACAGGTCAATTAAAAGCATAACGACGACGATGATGATGAAACCGCCCCACAGCAGCGGCGTACCTACAGAGTGCATTAGAGTTCCTCCCGCTTTCCGCCAATGCGAAAAGCTGACCTTCAGACATAAAAAAACGGCTACGTCAGAAAACGTGGCCGCTCTTTTAGCTAATTATAAGCGCACCTCGCCTTCCGGCAAGGTCTCACTTACAACCGAAGGTTGCCTGGTAACCGGATGCATTCATGCATCGTATTGACGATTAACCAGCGTGGAAGTTACTCCCCTTTGCTAGAGGGGAAGATACTGGAAGCAGTCAAAGGCGTCAAGATACGTTTGCTATTAAAGGTATAGAGAAAAAGGCATTGCAAGCTAAAATATATCGTGCGAACTATTTGGACTTCTTTCTTTATCGGCTCTATAATCGATAAGACAAACGCAATATATTTAAAGCATCACCTTTGAGACCTTATTAATAATTTAAATTAAAATATCAATTTTGATTCTTTAAATATTAATCCCGCCTAAAATTCGCTTTTAAAAAGTATCAAATCCGAGCCCCAACCACGCATGGAAAATAAAATATCAATTTTGATTCCTTAAAACTTTTTAGCCAAAATGATTTTTGTGATCGGTACGCCTCATTACATCTTTCGATTTTGATAAAGTGCCTCCCGCGGCAAACCAACGCATTATTTTTAATAAATTGCAGTTTTTTTCCGATATTAATAATGAATATCGTGTAACTATTTTTGTCCTTTATCTGAAATCCAATTCCTTGGGGTAGCTATGAACAGTATTCAAACCACAGCAGACGCGGGCGCGATCGCTTCGACTCAAGCCCAGGGCTGGCGAAAGACCGACACCATGTGGATGCTCGGCCTTTACGGCACGGCCATCGGCGCAGGCGTGCTCTTCCTGCCTATCAACGCCGGCATCGGCGGCCTGATCCCTCTAATCATCATGGCCATTATCGCCTTTCCGATGACCTATTTCTCTCACAGAGGCCTTTGTCGTTTCGTTCTTTCCGGTAAAAATCCCGGTGAAGATATTACCGAAGTGGTTGAAGAACATTTTGGTACCGGTGCGGGTAAATTAATTACTCTGCTCTACTTCTTCGCTATTTATCCCATCCTGTTGGTTTATAGCGTGGCAATTACCAATACGGTAGACAGCTTTATTGTTCACCAATTACACCTGCCGTCTCCGCCGCGCGCTATTTTGTCTCTGATCCTTATTCTGGGATTAATGACTATCGTACGCTTCGGCGAGCAAATTATCGTTAAGGCAATGAGCATCCTGGTATTCCCGTTCGTCGCCGTTCTGATGCTGCTGGCGCTGTACTTAATTCCAAACTGGTCAGGCGCTATTTTCCAAACGCTGGACGTGTCTTCTACCGCGTCTGCAACCGGCAACGGCCTTATCATGACGCTATGGCTGGCTATTCCGGTGATGGTGTTCTCCTTCAACCACTCGCCAATCATCTCCGCCTTTGCGGTCGCCAAGCGCGAAGAGTACGGCCAGAAGAACGCCGAGAAGAAATGCTCGCAGATCCTGGCTCGCAGCCACGTCATGATGGTGCTGACGGTGATGTTCTTCGTCTTCAGCTGCGTGCTGAGCCTGTCGCCCGCCGCTCTGGCCGAAGCGAAAGCACAAAACATCTCTATTCTGTCTTATCTGGCTAACCACTTCCAAACGCCGGTTATCGCCTATATTGCGCCGGTCATCGCGTTCGTTGCCATCACCAAGTCGTTTCTGGGCCACTATCTGGGCGCGCGTGAAGGCTTCAACGGCATGGTTATCAAGTCACTGCGCAGCAAAGGCAAGAGCATCGAAATCAACAAGCTGAACCGCATTACCGCGCTGTTCATGCTGGTCACCACCTGGGTAGTCGCAACGCTGAACCCGAGCATCCTGGGCATGATCGAAACGCTGGGCGGCCCGATTATCGCCATGCTGCTGTTCCTGATGCCGATGTACGCCATCCACAAGGTTCCCGCTATGCGCAAGTACAGCGGCCATATCAGCAACGTGTTCGTGGTACTGATGGGTCTTATCTCTATGACCGCCATCATCTATAGCCTGCTGGGTTAACCCTCGTCCAACGTGATGCTGTAAGGAGATACCATGATCAGCGTATTTGAAATATTTAAAATCGGTATAGGCCCGTCCAGTTCGCACACCGTCGGCCCGATGGTGGCCGGCAAGCGCTTCATTGAAGAGCTTATCGGTAAGCAGTTGGACACTCTGACCACCAACATCGTTGTCGACATCTATGGCTCTTTGTCGCTGACGGGAAAAGGGCACCATACGGATATTGCCGTCATCATGGGTCTGGCCGGCAACAAACCGGATACCGTAGACGTCGACGCCATCCCCGCCTTTATTCAAAAGGTTGACGAGACGGGGACGATGCCGATTCGCTGTTCAGACGGTACCGAGCGTCACGTTGGGCTTAGGCTGAACTTTGCAGACAACGCGCTGCCGCTGCACGAGAATGGGCTGACGTTCAGCGCGTATGACAAAAACATTCTTCTGCTGAGCAAAACCTACTACTCAACCGGCGGCGGCTTCGTGGTAGACGAAGAAAACTTCGGCAAGCAATCTGCTAGCGAAGTCGAAGTCCCCTACCCGTTCTATTCGGCGAAAAACCTGCTTCGTCACTGCAATGACAACTGCCTGTCGCTGTCCGCCGTGATGATGAAAAACGAAGTCGCGATGCATGGCCGAGAGGAAGTGGAGCGCTATATGGCGCAGGTGTGGGACACCATGAAAAGCGCCATTCACCGCGGCATGAATACCGAAGGCGTTCTGCCCGGCCCGCTGAAGGTGCCGCGCCGCGCGTCCGCGCTGCACCGTATTCTGCACACCCACGACCGCCTGTCGACAGATCCGATGACAGCGATGGACTGGGTCAACATGTTCGCTATGGCTGTCAGTGAAGAAAACGCAGCCGGTGGCCGCGTCGTCACCGCACCGACCAACGGCGCCTGCGGGATTATCCCTGCCGTGCTGGCCTATTACGATCACTTCATCCAGCCGGTCACGCCGGAAGCCTACACCCGCTATTTCCTGGCGGCGGGCGCTATCGGCCTGCTGTTTAAGATGAACGCCTCAATCTCCGGGGCGGAAGTCGGCTGTCAGGGTGAGATAGGCGTAGCCTGCTCTATGGCGTCCGCAGGCCTGGCGGAACTGCGCGGCGGCAGCCCTGAGAAGGTCTGCAACGCGGCGGAAATCGGCATGGAGCACAACCTCGGCCTAACCTGCGACCCGGTCGCCGGCCAGGTTCAGGTGCCCTGCATTGAGCGTAACGCCATCGCATCAGTGAAAGCCATCAACTCCGCCAGCATGGCGATACTGCGCACCAGCGAGCCGCGCGTATCTCTCGATAAGGTTATTGAGACCATGTATGAGACGGGTAAGGACATGAACGCGAAGTATCGCGAAACCTCGCGCGGCGGATTGGCTATCAAAGTCGCCCTGTGTGAGTCCTGATCGCCCTGCAAGAGTTGAAGTTATTGAAGTTTTATCCGCCCGCATCCGTGCGGGCAAGCAGTTTTTTTAAACGCCATCGTCTGTAAAAAGACACCTGAGCATTGCCCCCTTTCGGCGTTTACTTTTTGTCGTCTGGCTTAAACCAGGGCCAGACGACGTTACTTTTCGCGGCCTGAGTATACCAACTGCTGTTACCCTGCAGAGTATGGGGCGTTTCTTCCTGCGGAGCGGTACCTTTCACCGCGTCATCGTCGTCACCCGCTTTTTTACGGATGCGCACCGGCGCTTTTTCCGCCTCAGGGCTTATCTGAGCGTTAAACGCGCGCACTTCTGAATCAAACAAAATCCCTTCTAACTGATGCAGGCGATCGAGGCCACGCAAAATGCCAATCAGCGTACTGAGCGTTACGGACTCTCCCATTTCTACGCGCTTTATGGTGGCGATCCCTACCTGCGCGCGTTCAGCCAGCTCTATTTGGGATAACCGCATGGCAATGCGCGTCTCTTTGATTCGCCGGCAGAGCTCAGAGATGATTTCGCTATCGGATACGGTATTAAATTTCATCGCTGTACCTGATTTGTTACTGTTACAAGGGAGTCATTATACCCACTATTTATACTGTAAGGATAACCAGAATCATGTCCCTGTGGATTTCGATTGATATCACGCCACTTTTTCTTTCCTGATTCATCTCAAAGAGCAAAATTGAATGGTCCAACGATCGCTATGCATCCTCAATCGAAAGAGGCCTGTTTGTTCACTCAACGACGCATTTACTTCAGATCCATTAATAATTATTCAGTTAATAATCACTCATTCATCAACACATATTAAAGAATAAATTAATTAACCTTTTTTCTTTACTTCATAATTAAATCTCTTTAAGATCCCGCTCGAAAATTAATTTCAGGAGAATGAATTGGACACTTACAGTTGTAAAAAATTTGATGCGGTAAGCTGAACAATCCTTTCTCGATCTGTCTGCTTGCCGAACCCGGCGGGCAGCACTCCTTCCTTGATTCATCCGGCAGTGCATACCCGAATATAACGTTACCGCCCCTGGCTATTATTGCCCGGAGCCTGATTGATTCGGATATTATTATGCTGTTTTATACTCACAACCTATTTCCTCCTGGCGCATAAACTTCGCTTACGCTGACTTATTTTCGGCGGAAAATCTTATGTGCTTATTTAGCACATGATTCAACCTTTCATTATTAAAAAAGGGGAAGATCATGGCTATGACTCCTTTTATTTTAAATTTGCTGTTAGCGATGCTTCTTGGCGCCATTATCGGCGCTGAGCGTCAATGGCGTCAGCGGATGGCCGGCCTGCGCACCAACGCGCTGGTCGCCACCGGCGCGGCGGCGTTTATCCTCAGCTCAATGACCGCGGAACCCACCAGCGCCGGGCGCATCGCGGCGCAGATCGTTTCCGGCATCGGCTTTCTCGGCGCGGGCGTCATTATGCGCGAAGGGCTTAACGTGCGCGGCCTTAACACCGCCGCCACGCTGTGGTGTTCTGCCGCCATCGGCGTGCTGTGCGGGCTAGGCCAATACTGGAACGCCGCGCTGGCGACGATGGTTATCCTGTGCGCCAACATTCTGCTGCGCGAAGCGGCGCAGCGCATCAACCTACAGCCGCCGCAGCAGGCGGTAGATCTGGAACAGCACTACCGCATTCAGGTGACCTGCGCGGAGCAGGACGAAATTCTGGTGCGCACGCTTATCCTTCAGTCGCTAAACGGCATGACCATGCGGCTACAGTCTCTGCGCAGCGCGGATATCGCAACGCCCGGACGACTGGAGGTCTTCGCGGAGATCGGCGCGTCGCCCGCGGCGCAAAAACACATTGAAAACATCGTTTGCCGCATCAGTCTGGAAAAAAGCGTCAGCGCCGTCCACTGGCGGGTGACGTCAGAACTGCCCGTATAGGCCCACAATCATCATAACTTCACCTAAAGGGTGATAAGGAGGCCCTATGGACGCCCCCCCCGGGACTAACAACTCTCTGACGCAGGCCAAGCGTTAACTATTACCCGCCAGGCCCGCGTCTAATACGCCGTTAATTTTCTCTGCGCATGCCGCTCCCGCTCGGCAGGGGATGGCCTGCGCCTAAAAACGTGAGAACAACGTTATGACCTGTTTCAAAAAGACGCTACGTCGCGCTAAATCCACCGCTCCATTCGCCATTGAGCGGGAAGCGGCCTACGGCCAAGATCAGACCTTGGCCAATCTGAACTGCAACCGCATCGGGCTTACGCAGGAAGACGCCAACGAGAGGCTGGCGGCATTCGGCCCCAACCACGTTGCCCATGAAAAGGCGCCCCACGCGCTGGTGCAGCTCGTCAGCGCGTTTAACAATCCTTTTATCTACGTGCTGCTGGCGCTGGCAGCCATCAGCTTCTTCACCGACTACTGGCTGCCTCTGCAGGCGGGAGAAGAGACTGACGTTACCGGCGTCAGCATCATTCTCATCATGGTCAGCCTCAGCGGGCTGCTGCGTTTCTGGCAGGAGTACCGCACCAACAGGGCTTCCGAAGCGCTAAAGTCCATGGTGCACACCACCGCAACGGTGCTTCGCCGGGCTAACGCCGGCGCCAAGCCAGCGATGCAGGAGGTTTCTATTCACGATCTGGTGCCGGGGGATATCATTACTCTTTCCGCCGGCGACATGGTGCCGGCGGACGTAAAGCTGCTGAATTCCCGCGATCTGTTCATCAGCCAGGCGATACTGACCGGCGAATCGATTCCGATTGAGAAATACGACGCGTTAGGCAACGTCAGCCAAAAATCAAGCGATGCGGTACACGGCGGAGAGCGCGGCGTACTGGAGCTATCCAACGTTTGCCTGATGGGCACTAACGTCACCAGCGGCACGGCAACCGCCGTCGTGGTCGCTACCGGCGATCGCACCTACTTCGGTTCGCTGGCGAAGTCAATTGTCGGCAGCCGCGCGCAAACGGCATTTGACCGAGGCGTTAACAGCGTCAGCTGGCTGCTGATTCGCTTTATGCTGGTCATGGTGCCCGTCGTTCTTTTGATCAACGGCTTTACTAAAGGCGACTGGGCGGAAGCCGCGCTGTTCGCTCTGGCCGTAGCCGTCGGCCTGACGCCGGAAATGCTGCCGATGATCGTCAGCTCCAATCTGGCGAAGGGCGCCATCGCTATGTCGCGCCGTAAGGTGGTGGTAAAAAGGCTTAACGCCATCCAAAACTTCGGCGCGATGGACGTGCTGTGCACCGACAAAACCGGTACGCTGACGCAGGATCGCATCATTCTGGAACACCATCTCAATGCCCACGGCCAACGGGATGAAGAGGTTCTGCACCTCGCCTGGCTTAACAGCTTTCATCAAAGCGGAATGAAGAACCTGATGGACCGCGCCGTTCTGCATTTTGCTAAAGGAAAGGCGGACGTTGACGCCCTCAAGCGTTTCAGCAAAGTGGACGAACTGCCCTTTGACTTCATCCGCCGCCGCCTGTCTATCGTCGTTCAGGACGAAAAACGCCAGCCGCTGCTCATCTGTAAAGGCGCGGTGGAAGAGATGCTGTCTATCGCTACTCACGTTCATGAAGGGCAGGAAACGCGGCCGCTTGATGCAAAAAAGCGCGCCGCCCTGCTGGCGTTAACCCAGCGCTATAACGAAGAGGGCTTTCGAGTGCTGGTGCTGGCGACCCGCCCCCTGGACGCGCAAGCGCTGGCGCTGCCCCTGAGTGAAAAAGAAGAAAGGGACTTGACGATCCAGGGGATCTTAACCTTCCTCGATCCGCCAAAAGAGAGCGCTCGCGAGGCTATCGCCGCCCTGCAGGAGAACGGCGTTACGATAAAAGTGCTGACCGGCGATAACCCGATCGTCACTGGCAAAATTTGCCGCGACGTGGGCCTGGAACCCGGCGAACCGCTGCTCGGCGTCGATATTGAAAAAATGGATGACGCGACGTTGGCTCACGAAGTAGAGCAGCGAACGACGTTTTGCAAAGTGACGCCGCTGCAAAAATCTCGCGTACTGCAAATGCTGCAGGCAAACGGCCACACCGTCGGCTTCCTCGGCGATGGCATTAACGACGCGCCCGCGCTGCGCGACGCCGACGTGGGAATTTCCGTCGACACGGGCACCGACATCGCCAAAGAATCCGCCGACATTATCCTGCTGGAGAAGAACCTGATGGTGTTGGAAGAAGGCGTCATCAAAGGCCGCGAGACCTTCGGCAACATTATCAAGTACCTGAACATGACCGCCAGCTCCAACTTCGGCAACGTCTTTTCGGTATTGGTCGCCAGCGCGTTTATTCCGTTTTTACCGATGTTGGCTATCCATCTTTTGATTCAGAACCTGATGTACGATATCTCCCAGCTTTCCCTGCCGTGGGACAAAATGGACAAAGAGTTCCTGCGTAAGCCGCGCAAGTGGGACGCCAAAAACATCGGCCGCTTTATGCTGTGGATCGGACCGACATCGTCCATCTTTGACATCACCACCTACGCGCTGATGTGGTTTGTGTTCGCCGCCAATTCACCGGAGCATCAGGCGCTGTTTCAGTCCGGCTGGTTCATCGAAGGGCTGCTGTCGCAGACGCTGGTTGTACACATGCTGCGTACTCAAAAGGTCCCCTTTATTCAAAGCACCGCCGCGCTACCGGTGCTGCTGACGACCGGGCTCGTTATGGCGCTGGGCATCTATATTCCGTTCTCACCGCTGGGCGCCTACGTTGGGCTACAGCCCCTGCCTTGGGAATATTTCCCTTGGCTGGCGGCGACGCTCGTCAGCTACTGCTTCGTCGCCCAGATGATGAAGCGTTTTTATATCCGCCGTTTCAACGAATGGCTATAGCCACTGTCTGCCCTTACCCGCGGCGGAATGTCGTAGGTAGGGGCATCAAACCTATTTCAGGGCGGTCTCAATGAACCTGTTTATGATATTTGTCTTATTGGCGTCGGCAATCGCGGTGCTCTACGTTTGGAAAACGGCGAAAACACCCCGCGCTCGGCTTTACCGGCTGGCGCTGGTTTTTCTCTACCTCATTTTACTGGCGACGGTTACGCATCATGCAGCGTTGTATTCCTCTGCAACGGGATAACGAACGAATGAAAAAGAACAGGCCGGCATTCGCCGGCCTGTTGAGCAACGTAACAAACGTCAGAAGCTATACTTCACGCCCACCATTGCGGACGTATCGCTGTATCCCTTATCCCCCACTTGCTGGGCCGCGTTGCCCCACAGGTTCAGGCGCTTGGAGAGCTGGCCTTCGACGCCGATTTTTACTTCGCCGATGTTCTTCGTGCCGCTCATCTCATTCTTCACACCCGCCATTTTTACGCCGTAGTTCTGCGTATTGTGGATCCAGTTAGCTTCGATAAACGGCTGGAACTCGCGGTCTTTGCCCTCATCGATAGCGCTGTGCCCCTTCATGTAGGCCCGCACGCCCAATCGGGTCATCAGGTTGCCGTCGGTGTCATCGCTTACCTTCACTCGGCTGCCGTCAACGCCTGCCGCCTCATAGTGATCCTTCG